>NZ_CP029346.1:1122500-2322500 GCF_003143535.1 Aquirufa nivalisilvae | reverse complement strand
TTATGGCTTACCACCTAGAAAATTCACCTCGTTTATTCAAGCTTCGGACGAAGCATCTATAAGTCGATTGTATGGAGGAATTCACTTTTGGCCAGCCTTGGATGAAGGAGCCAAGCAAGGACAAAAAGTGGCAACGTGGCTGAATCAAAAAATTAAAACACATTAATGAAAAGCGACATTAGCTCTAAAGAAGACATTCAAGTATTCGTCAATGCTTTTTACAAAAGTATGACTTCAGATGACTTGGTAGGGCATATTTTTTTGGATGTGATGCATGTCGATTGGGATCATCATTTACCCAAAATGTATGATTTTTGGGAAATGCTTTTACTGGATGGGCATTCCTATAAAGGGGCTCCAATGCAACCTCATTTATTAGTTAATCAAATAGTACCCCTCACCAAGGCGCACTTTGAGCACTGGATAACCTTGTTTACCAATACCATTGATTCATTGTTTGAAGGGCCAAAGGCAGAAGAAGCTAAGACGAAAGCATACAATATTGCACAAACTTGGGCATATAAGTTTGATTATATGAACAAGTTGGATAAAATAAGATAATTATCAATTAGTAGAAACTGCCAGAAGGGATTTTTTTGTTTTTTTGAGGGACTAAAACAACGTCGTCAAGGTTTTAAACCTTGACGACGTTGTTCATATACACTACAAAGAAATGTAGATTTTGTGCTTGTCTAGCCACACAGCTATTCCTCCAATGATTCCAAGAACTACCAAGGAATTCACAAGTTCGGCTATATTTTCAGTGATATGAACTTTCTCTAAAAATCCTCCTACAAAAACATAAGAAGCTTTATTTAGCCATTGTGGACCTACAGATTCAAAAAATAAATAAATGAAAATGGAATTTTTTCCAAAGGATAAAATGTAATCTGGTGCCGGTATAATGGCTTGACTTCTTTCCCAATTCAAATAAAATGCCGCCATCAATAAGGAAATCCAGCCTCCTGAAGCTAAGGTAAAAGAAAGGGTAGCTGTTCTTTTGATAATAGGTATACCCGCAAAATCAAGTCCATAGCCAACTAAAATACCTAATAAACCTAATCCAATCAACGTACGAATTACTACTTGATGAGATGTACTGCGATGGATGATTCTTCCAATTAATGCCCCCCAAATGGTATGTGCTGCCGTAGGGATACAATTAATTGCAATCCAATGGCCGCCACTTAATTTCCCCATTAAGAGCATATCCATGTAAGATCCAAAGTTCTTGTCTGGCGTATAAGGCTCATTATAACCTGGGATATCACTAAAGACGTATAAGCTATGAGCAAGTAATAATAGTAGCAAAGAAGCCGCAATTTGAAGCGGAATGGAAAAACGTAACAAGAAAAATGCAATGATGGTGGTAACCGACAACTGGGTAAGCACATTCCATAATTCAAATACTAATTTCTCTTTTCCTAAACAATGTAAGCCTGTACCAAACAAAAACAATAATAAGGAGCGTTTTAAAACCTTTGGCCAAAGTGTTCCATAGGTGTCTCCACTATCAAGTCTTTTGTAAGTTGAGAAATACAAAGCTGCCCCAGCAATCATCATAAACCCAGGTTGAATTAAGTCCCAGAAATGCAAGCCTTGCCATTTGACATGGAAAAACTGTGTGATGATAAAATTGTCAGGAAATAGCTTATCCAGATTATGATATAAGTCTGTACTTTCCGCAGCAAGTAAGAAGAGGATAAAGCCTCGGAAATAATCGACGGATGGGATGCGCTTCGTAATCATCGATAGTATTTAAGTGTTTCAAAGGTAAGGTATTTTTTTAAATCTAATTTGTACTTTTGTTTTACATTAAAATTTAGCATGATTGTTTCAACTCCCGGTCGGATTTGTTTGTTTGGCGAACATCAAGATTATTTAGGCTTACCTGTCATTGCAGCCGCAATTTCGAAACGAATTCAAATGAAAGGCCAATTCAGGGCCGATAAAATTGTTCGATTTTCATTACCTGATATTGAATCGGTAGAAGAATTTGAATTAGACTTTCCTTTGAGCTATACGAAAGAAAGAGATTATTTTAAAAGTGTATGTAATGTATTACACCGCAAAGGTCATTCTTTAGCAAAAGGGTTAGAGATTGAAGTGAGAGGTAATATTCCAATTAATTCGGGGACATCCAGTTCCTCTGCTATGATCGTTTCTTGGGTGAAATTTTTATGTGAAATGTATCAAATACCTGCCACTCAGAAAGAAATTGGAGAAATAACTTACGAAGCAGAAGTACTGGAATTTACAGAACCAGGTGGGATGATGGATCAATATTCTACCGCTGTGGGAAATGTGATATTTTTAGAAAGTCGACCGAAAATTGCTATCGAAACGTACGCCCGAGAATTAGGGACATTCGTGCTCGGAGATTCATTAGAAGCTAAAGATACATTGAAGATATTGGCACATGTCAAGTTTGGTATGTTGAGTGGACTGGAGAAAATCCAACAGGTAAATCCTGATTTTGACTTAGAAAAGGCAAGTTTGGAAGATTGCTTAACATATCAATCGATTTTGACAGATGCAGAATGGATTTTATTGCAAGCCAACATTTCAGATCGTGATATTTTGTTGGAGGCAAAGGAAATGTTTGAAGGCAAATCCGAATGGAGTGATGAAAAATTGGGAGACTTATTGAATCGTCATCAAGTAAACCTTAGGGAACATAAGCAAATTTCTACCACTAAAATAGATCGAATGATTCAAGCTTCATTAGAAGCTGGCGCTTTGGGGGCTAAAATTAATGGTTCAGGTGGAGGAGGCTGCATGTTTGCTTATGCACCGGTACATCCAGAGAAAGTAGTGGAGGCCATTGAAAAAGAAGGAGGAAAGGCCTACATCATTCGAGTAGACGAAGGAACTAAAGTAGAAAAAGAAAGTTTGTTTTATTAATTCAAGACATGAAAAAGAGATTATTGATTTTAGCAGGTGGGATGGCTTCTCGAATGAAGAAGGCACTTAATGAAGGAAGTGATTTAGATCCCAATTTAGTTGCTCAGGCAAATTCTGTGACCAAAGGGATGATTCAAGTGGGCAAAAATGGAAAGACATTAATCGATTATCAATTATACAATGCGCACTTAGCAGGGATCGAAGAGGTGATGCTACTTTTGCATCCTACGGATCAAGTTACTCAAGCATATTGTGAAGAGTTAATGTCTCGTGATGCATGCTGGGGAATGAAAATTGTATTTGCACGTCAACAAATACCGGCAGATCGTGAAAAACCAGCAGGTACGGCAGATGCCGTTTATCAGGCATTAATGCAACATGCTGATTGGCAGCAAGGTCGTGTAATCGTGTGTAATTCAGATAATTTATATTCGGTTAATGCCCTTAAAACACTTTGGTCGACTGACCATGCGCAAGCTTTGATCTCATATCACCGCGATAGTTTATTATATCCTGCTGAAAGAATTTCAGCTTTTGCTTTGATTCGTACTGATGCCGCAGGGTATTTGTTAGAAATCATTGAAAAACCTACAGCCCAACAAGCCGAGGAGTTAATGGCTCAGCAAGGTCGATTGGGAGTAAGTATGAATATATTTGTATTTGAAGCATCTACTTTTTTACCCTATTTGGCAAAGACTCCATTTCATCCTGTAAGAAATGAAAAGGAATTGCCTACCTCGGTAGCATTATTTGGTGAAGGGGAAGGTCAAGGATTTTTTGCTATTCCATTAGCTGAAAATGTTCCAGATTTAACTTCTAAAGAAGATATCTTAGTGATGCAAAAGTATCTGGAAGATACTTACGGTGATTTTTAATGGAGTATAGTTCATAGAAATGAAGTTGATTTTTCGGCAAACTAGCTAAGTATGCTGAAATATTAGATCCATTCTATATATTTGGAGTCAAATGGAGTATTTTAAAGAAAAAATAAGCTTTTGCTTATAATTTTAATACTCCATTTCCATCACTCCATACTCATACCTTATGACCATCGCTATTGTCGTTTTATGTATTTGCCTTTTAGTATTTTTGATTACGTACCAAAAGGTTAATGCCTTCATTGCATTCTTAATCATAAGTTTAACAACCGGTTATTTATTGGGTTTACCCTTGGGTGAATTAGCTAAGTCAGTTCAAAAAGGAATAGGGGATACCTTAGGCTCTTTAGTTACTATTATCGTTTTGGGTGCTATGTTGGGTAAATTGGTAGCTAGTAGTGGGGCGGCTCAACAAATTTCAAGCAGTTTAATTCAAGCATTTGGTCAAAAGAATATGGCCTGGGGGCTGATGCTGACAGGATTTATCATTGGTATACCCTTATTTTATAATGTTGGATTTGTTTTGATGATACCTCTAATTTTTGCCTTGGTTCATCAGTTTAAATTACATCCTTTAGTAACGGGAATTCCTATGATGGCTTCTTTATCCGTCGCTCATGGATTTTTACCTCCCCATCCTTCTCCCGCAGCTTTGGTGGCTCAGTTTGATGCCAATATGGGAACGACTTTGTTTTATGGAATTATTGTGTCCATTCCAGCCATCATTTGTGCTGGCCCATTATTTTCTAAAACATTAACTCGCCTTCCGATTCGTTCATTAAAAGCATTTCAAGGAGAACCTATTCCTGAATCCCAATTACCAAGCAGAACAGCCAGTTTCATTACAGCCTTATTCCCTGTATTTCTTTTGGTGGTAACGACCTTAGCGGATTTGAAAATAGATAAAAGTTCGGCTTTGACGCCGTTGATACATTTAGTTGCTGATCCTTCCATGGTCATGTTGATTGCCATCTGTGTAGCAACCTATACATTAGGCTTGCGGATGGGCAAAAAAATGGAAGAAATCATGGTCATATACACAGATGCGGTAAAAGATGTGGCTATGATATTATTAATTATTGCTGGTGCAGGATCATTGAAAGAGGTATTGTTGGTATCGGGTGTGAGTAAAGAAATTGCTGGCTATTTACAAACATTACCATTTCCTCCATTGGTATTGGGTTGGCTGATGGCGGCCATTATTCGGGTTTGTGTGGGGTCGGCAACTATTGCAGGCTTAACAGCTGCGGGTATGATTTATCCCATTGTTTCCACGGGTCTAGTTAATCCTAACTTGATGGTACTCAGTATTGGAGCAGGAAGTTTGATGTTTTCTCATGTCAATGATACGGGCTTCTGGTTATTTAAGGAATACTTTAATCTTTCGGTTAAAGAGACAATCCGTTCCTGGTCGCTCATGGAAAGCATCGTTTCGATCGTCGGCCTACTTGGAGTACTAGTTTTGAATCAATTTATTTAATAGAAATTTGGTAATTTTTTAATATTAAATAGAGTAGATTTAATTTCTCTCGGAAAAATTCAAAATCAAATTTTGCCAAATTGCGCTTTATAACGGTTTTTGGCTTGCAAACTTGTGTTTGGGCGCAATTTTCTTTGGTATTTATTGGAAAATTTATAATTTGCCATCGTTTTCAAATTATTTTTTCATTAAATAAACTAATCAACATGAAAAAACTCTTACTAGTGATGGCACTAGTAACGACTGCTTGCAGTTCGTTGCTAGCCCAATCAAGGGTAGTTACGGGTAAAGTAACTGCTTCAGAGGATGGCTCTGCGCTTCCAGGCGTTAGTGTTAGCCTTAAAGGTACCTCGCGTGGTGTTACTACCACAGCCGATGGTTCTTATAAAATCAGTGTAGACAATGGAGCAGCTCTTCAGTTCTCTTTTGTAGGTTACAAAGCTCAAACAATTACGGTAGGTAGTCAAAGCACAATTAACGTAGTGTTAGTGGCTGATGCTGCTGAATTGAGTGAGGTAGTTGTAACAGCTTTGGGTTTAACACGTACTAAAAACTCATTGCCTTATGCTGCTCAGCAGGTAAAAGGAGATGAATTAACACGTGTTAGATCAGGTAACGCATTTTCTGCTTTATCAGGTAAAGTAGCTGGTCTTCAAATCACACAAGGTAACGCAATTGGTGGTTCTACCAACGTAGTTATCCGTGGTAATAAGTCCTTAACTGGTAACAACCAGGCTTTATTTGTTGTAGATGGTGTACCTGTTGATAATACAAATAAGAACTCTTCTGACCAACAAACTGGTCGTGGAGGTTATGACTATGGTAACGCGGCTGCGGATATTAACCCAGACGATATCGAGTCAATGACGGTATTGAAAGGTGCAGCAGCAACAGCTCTTTATGGTTCTCGTGCATCGAATGGTGTTATCATGATTACTTCTAAGAAAGCTAAGAAAGGTTTAGGCTTAACAGTGAATGCAGGTTTAACTGTAGGAACTATTGATAAGTCTACATTTGCTACTTACCAAAACCAATATGGTGCTGGTTACTCTGATCCATATCAAAAAGATGGTTTCTACTATTTTGATGCTAATGGTGATGGAACTAAAGATTTAGTTGTTCCAACAGCTGAAGATGCTTCTTATGGAGCTAAGTTTAATCCTTCATTGATGGTTTACCACTGGGATTCATTTGACCCAGCAGGTCCTAATTACTTGAAGACTAAGCCATGGGTTGCAGCTCAAAATACGCCAGTTAAGTTTTATGAGACAGCTATTTCTAATAACGTGAACGTTCAATTGGATGGAGCTACTGATCAAGGTACTTTCAAATTAGGGTATACTCGTAACGATGAGCGTGGTACTTTACCAAACTCAAACGTGACTAAGAACATTATGAACTTAGCTGGTTCTTATAATATCTCTAAAAAAGTAACTGCTTCTGCTTCTGCTAACTTCTCTGTTATCGATGGAAAAGGCCGTTATGGTTCTGGATATAGTGGATTGAACGTGAACCAGAACTTCCGTCAGTGGTATCAAACAAACGTAGATATCTTAGAGCAAAAAGATGCTTATTTCAGAAATAGTCAAAACGTGACTTGGAACTGGGGTGATCCTTCAACTCCTGCAGGTCTGAAACCAATCTTTACAGATAACTACTATTGGACTCGTTACCAAAACTACGAGACTGATACTCGTTCTCGTATTTTCGGAAATGCTATGTTGAACTACAAAGCTGCTGATTTCTTGAATTTCATGGGTCGTGTTACTTTAGATACTTACAATGAATTCCAAGAGGAGCGTAAAGCAGTGGGTAGTCAAGGTGTTCCAGGTTATAGCCGTTTCGATCGTGCTTTCCAAGAAATGAACTACGATTTGATGGCTAATTTCGACAAGAATGTTGCCGATGGTTTAAATGTGAAAGCTTTAGCGGGTTTGAACTTACGTAAATCATACATTCGTTCTATTTCAGCTGCTACTAACGGTGGTTTGATCGTTCCAGGTTTATACTCTATCTCTAACTCTTTAGGAACGGTATCAGCTCCATCAGAAAACTATCAGCCACGTGAAGTTTTTGGTGTATTTGGTGGATTGACGTTGTCATACAAAGATTTCTTAACTTTGGATGGTACTATTCGTCAGGATAAGTCATCTACTTTACCTAAATCTAATAATGCATATTTATACTATGCAGGATCAGCTAGTTGGTTGTTCTCTCACCACATTGAAGACCTTCCTTGGTTGACTTCTGGTAAATTGAGAATGAACTATGCAACAGTAGGTAACGATGCTCCATGGGGTTCAGTTAAGAACGTATATGACAAACCAGATCCGTTTGGTCCAACTATTTTGTTCTCTGCACCTTCTACGCAAAACAACCCATTCTTGAAGCCAGAGCAAACTCAAAGTAAAGAGGTTGGTTTAGAGATGGCATTTTTGCAAAATCGTTTAGGCTTTGATTTCACTTATTATCACACAAATACGTTAGATCAAATCTTACCTGCTGCAGTATCTTCAGCAACTGGTTTTACTAGTACTTTTGTGAATGCAGGTAATATTCAAAATACAGGTTTTGAACTTAGCTTATATGGTTCTCCAATCAAAACAGCTGATTTCTCATGGAACGTTAATGTAAACTGGACTAAGAATACTAGTAAAGTTTTGAGCCTATATAATGATAGCCAGAACTTGCAAATTGCTTCTTTCCAAGGTGGTGTTACTTTAAATGCAACAGTAGGCGAGCCTTACGGTACATTGAAAGGAAAAACTTGGAAAATGCTTAATGGTGAGAAATTAGTCAAAGCAAATGGTCGTTATGACATCACTTCTACTACTACGAATATAATTGGTAATGTTAATCCTGATTGGATTGGTGGTATCAACAACTCATTTAAGTACAAGAATGTAACATTGAATTTCTTAATTGACATCAAGCGTGGTGGAAGTGTATTCTCTTTGGATCAATACTATGGTCAAGCAACAGGTGTATATCCTGAGTCAGTGGTGATTAATGACAAAGGAAATCCTTCTCGTTCTACAATTGCTGAAGGTGGTGGAGTAATTATGCCAGGTGTTAAAGCTGATGGTACTCCTAACACAACACGTGTAGAGAATGATTACGGTACATTTGGTTATGCTCAAAACCCAGCAGCTGCATTTGTTTATGATGCTAGCTACATCAAATTGAGAGAGGCAAACATTGTTTACTCTTTACCAAGTTCAGTTGTACGTAAATTAGGAGGTGTTAAAGGTGTTGATTTATCTATTTTTGGAAGAAACTTATGGATCATCCAGAAATATGTTCCTTATGCTGATCCAGAAGAGAATCTTTCTTCAGGTAACGTACAAGGAAATCAATCGGGTGCTTATCCAACAACTCGTTCGATTGGATTTAACATCAAATTATTATTCTAATTATCCTAAAATTTGATAAAGATGAAAAAAATATTTTTAGTTTTTGTACCACTTTTGCTCCTTGCATCGGCTTGTACAGAAGATATCTCTCAATTAAACATTGAGACCAAAAGGCCTGCAGCAGTTCCTGCACCAACCTTGTTTTCGAATGCTGTTAAAGCATTGACGGGTAACTTAGCTACGGCTAGTGTTAATACCAACGTATTCCGTTTTACTGTGAGTCACTGGGCTATGGCAACATACCAAGATGAAGTTCAGTATGATTTTGCTACTCGTAATATTCCTCAATCATGGTGGACAGCAATGTATCGCGATGTAATTATGGACTTACGCGAATCTGCTAAATTAATTAGCGCTGATGCATCATTAGCCCCAGGAGAGAAAGCAAATAAATTAGCGATCTTAGATGTGATGGAAGTTTATACTTATGGTATTTTAGTTAATACTTTTGGTAATATTCCTTACTCTGAGTCCTTGAATCCTGCGATCTTATTCCCTAAATACGATGATGCAAAAACTGTTTCAACGGATTTAATTAATCGTTTGAATGCAGATATTTCTAAAATTAACACTTCGGCTGCAGGGTTTGCTGCAGGTGAGGATTTGATTTATAAGGGATCTGTTTCTAAATGGTTGAAATTTGCAAATACACTTCGTATGAAGCTAGGTATGATTCAATCAGATGTAGATGCATCATTGGCTAAGTCGGCTGTTGAAGCTTCGGATGCTGGTGCTATTTCAGCTTCAGCAGACAATGGTTTGTTTACTTATATGGCAGCTTCTCCTAATCAAAATCCATTGTATGTGGATATCGTGTTGGGTGGTCGTCAAGATTACATCGCCTCAAAGGATTTGATGGATAAATTATTAGGATGGAATGACCCAAGAACTGGGGCTTTCTTTACTCCTAATAACGCAGGTGTATACGCTGGAGCTCCTATGGGAAAAGTGAGTACTTATGTTGATTTTTCTCGTGCAGGTACTAAAGTAATTGATGCTGCTGCACCTTATGTATTTGCTGATTATGTAGAAACAGAGTTTTTACGTGCTGAAGCGAAAGAAAGAGGATTTAACGTAGCAGGTACTGCTGAATCTCACTATAATAATGCGATTCGTGCTTCCATCATTGCATGGGGTGGAACATCGGCTGATGCTGACGCTTATCTTGCACAACCTTCAGTAGCTTATACAACAGCGGCTGGTGATTGGAAACAAAAAATCGGCACTCAGAAGTGGCTTGCCTTATACAATAGACCATACGAGGGATGGGTTGAGATTCGCCGTTTTGACCAGCCTAAGATTTCAAATCCGATTGGAGCTAAATCAACTTTCCCAACTCGCTTAACTTATGCGGCTAATGAGCAGACTTTGAACGGAGCAAATTATACAGCTGCCGCTTCTGCAATTGGTGGTGATGTTGTAACAACTAAATTGTATTGGGATAAATTCTAGTCAAATTTAGATTATACTTATTTTAAAATGGGGCTTCGAAAGAAGCCCCATTTTTTTTGTCTAATTTATTTTAAAACATTATTATTTATAAACGTGTTTAACTAAATTATTAACGGAATTTTACGCCTTCCAGCGGAAAACTCCTTTAACTTATTTCTCATTAATCAAACTAAAAAAAATGAAAAAACTATTACTCCTTGGGGTATTAGTGGTGGTCTCGTGTGCCCCATTGATAGCTCAAATGAAACAGGTTACAGGGAAGGTGACCTCATCCGATGATGGAAGTGCCTTGCCCGGTGTCAGTGTAAGCGCAAAAGGTTCATCGCGCGGAACCACCACTTCATCAGATGGTTCATACAGTATTCAAGTTGCAGATGGAGCTTCCTTAGTTTACAGTTTTGTTGGTTACACCAGCCAAACTATTGCGGTTGGAAATCGTTCGGTTGTTAACGTATCTTTAGTTTCAGATGTTAAGCAATTAAGCGAGGTAGTTGTAGTAGGTTATGGTACTAGAAAAAGAACGGAATTTACCGGTTCGGCTTCAACCATCAAAGCTGCTACGATTGCGGAAAGACCCGTACAAAGTTTTTCGCAAGGATTAACAGGTCAAGCAGCCGGTGTGAACATCACGCAACCTAATGGTTTGTTGAACAACCCTCCAGTAATTCGCGTTCGCGGTCTTAGCTCATTATCTTTGAGCTCTTTCCCATTGGTGGTTATTGACGGTATACCTATTAGTACAGATAACGTATCTGCTAACTCAACAACAAACAACCCATTAGCTGATATTAACCCATCGGATATTGAGTCGATCGACGTGTTGAAAGATGCTGCCTCTGCTGCTATTTATGGTTCGCGTGCTGGCGCAGGTGTTTTATTGATTACTACTAAGCGTGGTAAATCAGGTAAAGCAAAGGTATCCATTGATTCTTGGGCAGGCGTAAGTCAAGCCGTACGTTTACCTAAGGTTTTAAACGCACAACAATACATGGATCACAAGAATATGGCGATTGCTAATGCCTTATTATTGAATCCTAATGCGATTACATCCACGCAACGTAATTCGGAAAACAAATCTTTTTTGCCAAATTACAACCCAGATGGAAGTTTAATCGATACAGATTGGTATAAAGAAGTATATCAAACTGGTGTATCTCAAAATCATAACTTGACTATTTCAGGCGGTAATGATAAAACAACCTATTATTTCTCAGGTGGATATTCTGACCAAGATGGTTTTTTGAGAAGCAACAGTTTTCAACGTCGCTCGGGTCGTTTTAATATGGACCACCAAGCTACGAAATGGTTGAAGTTGACAGCTAATTTCAATTACTCCAATACATACAACAAAGCTCCCATGTCTGGATCTAATGCAGGTGGCGCTTTCAATACATCTGGTTTAGGTCGTATTGCGGTTGCTCAAGTTCCCAACTTGCCCGCTTATTTACCCGATGGTTCTTATAACTTAGAAAACAACACAGTAGGTCGTTTGAACAACTTATTACCTGCTCAGTTTCCTAATCCAGCTGTTGTTCGTGATTTAGATAAGATTACATCTGAAAATACACGTTTGATTGCCAATTTAGGTGCTGAAGTTCGTTTGGCTGAAGGTTTAAGTGCGAAGACATCGTACTCATGGGACCGTAGAAATACGGAGAACATTCGTTTCTTTAACCCATTTAATGGTGATGGTTGGTCTACATCAGGTGATGCTTATAACAATACGGCTCGTTCTGATAACTGGAACTGGATTAATACTTTACAATACAATGTTACTTTAGCGGAGAAACATAACATTTCAGCAATTGTAGGATCTGATGTCCAAAAAACGCGTGTATTGAACTGGGGTGCGCAACGTCAAACTTTAGCGGATTTCTTCTTTACTGATTTTCAAGGAAACTTTGGAACAAACCTAGCTGCAGGTAATGGTATCTCACAAGTAGCTTATGAAGCCTATTTTGCTAATTTGAGCTATAACTTCAAAGGTAAATATTTTGTAAGTGGTAACCTTCGCCGTGATGGTAACTCAGCTTTATCTTCAGAAAACCGTTGGGGTGATTTTGGTGGAGTATCTTTAGGTTGGACAGTTTCTGAAGAAGAATTCTTCAAAGGCATGGACTTAGGAAATACCATTTCTAACTTGAGACTAAAAGCTAGTTATGGTAAAGTAGGTAATGGTAATGTTCCTAATGCTTATGGTTCTTACTCTACCTTTGGTTCTGGTTTATACGGGGCTGTCCCAACTTTATCCTTTAACCAAGCAGGAAACAAGGATTTAAAATGGGAGACTTCAGCACAAACCAACGTAGGTATCGACGTAAGTTTCTTAAATGATCGGATCACATTAGAAGCGAACTACTACTACAAGGATATCAACAATTTGATTTTGAACGTGCCACAAGCTCCTTCAAAAGGTATTCCTGGGAACTCGATCTTAGCTAACGTAGGTTCGATGTATAACAAAGGATTTGAGGTAGCCATTACTGCTACTCCAATCAATACGGGTAAATTCAGTTGGAACACTAGCTTGAATTTTGCGACTAACGAAAACATGGTAACTTCATTAGTAGATGCCAACACTCCAATTTTGACTAATACGTCGGGTTTGGAGGCAACTTCTATTACGAAAGTAGGTTATTCAGCAGCTCAAATTTATGGTGTGAAAACGGGAGGAGTTAACCCTGCCAATGGTCGTCGTATCTTTATTAAAAGAGATGGTACTCAAGTGCAATATCAACATTTAGGTGGAGCTTTAGCTTGGACTACCTTAGATGGTAAGGCTACAACTTCTCCTTCTTCGGAGCAACAAATCCTAGGAAATACCTTGCCTACTTTCTACGGAGGATTTAACAACACTTTGAAATATGCTGGTTTTGATTTAGCCTTGAACTTTACTTTCTCTGGAGGAAACTATATTTACAACGGATCTCAAGCTGGTTTACGTGACCAACGTGTTTGGAATAACTCCACTGATGTATTGAGTTCTTGGAAAAAAGAAGGAGATATCACGGAGATTCCTCGTGCAGTTTACGGAGATAACGTATCCAATGGTTCTTCATTCTTGATTGATGCGAACATCCAAAAAGGAGATTTCTTACGTTTGCAAACAGCTACTTTGGGTTACAAAATCCCAGCTGATTTGAGTCGTTTAGGAATTACTAGTTTACGCGTTTATGCGCAAGCTACGAACTTGTTCCTTTGGACACCTTACAAAGGGGTTGACCCAGAAATCTCATCGAATGGAGATTCTAACTTAGCTTCTGGTATTGAAAGAAATACCATCCCTCAAGCTAGAGCTTTCACATTTGGTATTAACATCGGTTTATAATTTTAAACGATATATAAAATGAAATTATTCACAAACAAAATTGGATATCTGACCATTGCATTAGCTTTGACAGTTTCCTCTTGCAGTAAGGATTTTCTTAATGCAGTCCCTGAATTAGACTTGTCTGATGCTACAGTCTTTAATTCCCCCGCTCGCGTGCTTTCACAAATAAATGGTATATACGGATCAGCTAAAAGTGGTAGCTTATTTGGTGGTCGTTACTTGATTTATAATGATATTCGTGCCGAAGAATTTGTTAACCGTACTACAAACTCGGTTACAGGTTATTCTACCTATCAGGGTAACCAAGATCCATCGGATACTTATTTAGCTGGATTCTGGATCCAAGGTTATTTGACTATCAACCGTGCCAATTTGTTCTTGGAAGGTCTTGCGGCTAATCCGAATGCAGTTTCATCGGCTTTGGCAGCGAATTACCGTGGTGAAGCAAAATTCATCCGTGCTTTGACATACTTCTCTTTGGTACAATTCTTTGCTAAGCCTTATATCTTGGATAAAGGTGCTTCGGCAGGTTTGCCATTACGTTTGAAGGGTGAAACTTCCTCCGCTAATAATAACTTGGCTAGAAGTACCGTAGCTCAAGTTTACGATCAAATCCTGAAGGATTTGAATGAAGCAGAAACAGAGCTACCAGATAGCTATGCATCCGCTTTATTGAATACAACTCGCGCGCACAAAAACTCGGCTATTGCCTTGAAAACCCGCGTGTTGTTAGCTAAAGGAGATTATGCAGGTGTGATTACAGAAGCGAATAAGATTGTTTCTTCTACTGCTCCATATAAATCCAATGCACGTGTGGCACACACCTTGCAAGCAGATGTTTCATCTGTTTTCAAAGCACCATATACTTCTACTGAATCCATCTTCTCTTTCCCAATGGATGCAACCAATGCTCCAGGTACTCAAAACCAATTGGGATATTACTTTAATGCGGGTAACGTAGAGTATTATTTGAACACAGGTTCTACGGGGATCTATAGTAATCCACAATTTGCAGCAACGGATGATCGTAAAACGAAGTTGACAGTAGCTACTACATCAATCGCGAAGTTCCCTTCATCCACTAAGTTTAGCGGTGTATCTCCGTACATTGATTTTGTACCGAGCATTCGTTATGCGGAAGTGTTATTGAACTTGGCAGAAGCAGAAGCTGAAGGAGGCAATATCAACCGTGCTATCGATATTCTAAATGCTGTTCATAAGCGTTCTGATCCATCTTATGTATTTACAGGATTGGATTCTAAAGCTAATGTGGTAAAAGCGATCTTAACTGAGCGTCGTATCGAATTCTTAGCGGAAGGTTTCCGTGCGAACGATATCTTACGTAGAGGTGAGTCTATCAATTCATTTGGTGCAGGAGCTGTGATTCCTTCATCTGATCCACGTTATATTTATGGAATTCCATTAGTAGAAACACAAACTAATCCGGGTATCGGAAACTAGTTTTGAAATCTATTTAGTATCAAAAGGGCTTGCCGATGGCAAGCCCTTTTTTTATGTCCTACAGGTTGATTTTCTTGCAAGTTCGATTAGAAAAGGTAGTAGATATTTGAAGTACTTGCAGCCACTAATTCGCTACGCGAAATGATCAAACCAACTTATGGCATGTTATTATGGCAAGTATTTATCTTGCTTTCAACTCTTTTTTATATCATTCGTTTTTATTTTAAGCTATTTCAATGGCTTTATTATTTCATTCGAAGACTCATTCATAAATACCATGATTTAAATTAATAGTTGATATAGCTACAAAAAAATAGCCCCCGAAATCTCAGGGGCTATTACATTCAAGAGCAAATACCAATTACCAAATCTTAATTCGGTCTTCAGGTTTCTTATATAATTTATCACCTGGCTTGATTTTAAAGGCATCATACCAAGCATCCATATTGACAGGTGCACCAATCGTTCTGTACTGATTCGGTGAATGTGGATCCGTGATGATCAATTGAGCCGCTGTTTCAGGTAGGGTAGTGCCACGCCACACTTGTGCCCAGGATAAAAAGAATCGTTGATCTGGGGTAAATCCATCCATTTTCTTTTTAGACTTTCCTTGATCCGTCATTTTAAAAGCTTCATAGGCCATATTTAAACCACCCAAATCACCAATATTTTCGCCCATAGTCAGTTTTCCATTGACATGAATGGTATCTAAAATAGTATATGCATCAAATTGGGCTCCTAATAGTGCCGTTTTAGCTTTAAACTTATTTAAGTCTTCATCCGTCCACCAGTTTCTCAAGGTACCATCCTTATCGTATTTACTGCCAGAATCATCAAATCCGTGCGACATTTCATGTCCGATGACCGCTCCAATGCCTCCGTAGTTTACAGCATCATCTGCTTTGGGGTCAAAGAATGGGAACTGTAAAATCCCTGCTGGGAAAACAATCTCATTCATGACTGGGCTATAATATGCATTTACTGTTGGAGGAGTCATACCCCAACGGCTGCGGTCTACTTTTTTGCCTACTTGACTGATATTTTCTTTAAAGCTCCAAGCACTGGCATTACGGAGATTTTGAAAATACTGATCGCCAGAAATTTCTAAACCATCATAGTTTCTCCATTTGTCAGGATATCCAATTTTTGGTGTGAAGGCATGTAATTTATCTAAGGCTTTTTGCTTAGTTACATCACTCATCCAATCCAATTTTTGAATTCGGATTTCAAAGGCTTTTCTTAAATTCTCGATCAAGACCTTCATGCGTTCTTTCGCTTCAGGTTTGAAGTAGTTCTTGACATATAATTGACCCAATAATTCACCGATTGTACCATCTGTTAGACTGGACATTCGCTGCCAACGTGGAGTTTGGACTTTTTGGCCTGTCAATAATTGATTGAAACTAAAACTAGCCTTCACAAAGGGACTGCTTAAATTGGGTGCGGCTCCTTTTAAAATGGACCATTGTAAATATACTTTCCATTGATTGACAGGAGTTTCCTTAACAAGTCGATTGACTTCTTCGAAAAACTTAGGTGCTGAAACTAAAATGGAATCCTGCTTAGGCACATTCAATTGACTGAAAAAAGTAGTCCAGTCTATTTCATCAGTCTTTTGCTGAAATTCATTCCAAATAAACTTGTTATACGTCTTATAAGGATCACGCATTTCAACACGGGACATTTGGGCATTGGCCAATTGTTTTTCTATTCCAAATACTATGTCCGCATTAGCTTTAGCTTGGTCAGAGGGGTTTCCTACTAATTCAAATAAGGTTTTGATGTAGTTTTTATATACTTCCTGAACTTTAGCGCTTCGAACGTCTGATTTTAAATAGAAATCACGATCAGGTAATGTAGTACCTCCTTGAGAAAGTTGTGGTACCATTTTTTCTACATTTTTCCTGTCTTGACCTACTCCAAATCCAAATAGAGGAGATCCCATACCTGAAATTCTAAATTGTGCCAAAGCATCTAATACTTCTTTCTTAGATGAAATGGTATTTACTTTGTCTAAATCTGCCTTGATGGGTGTATATCCCAATTTTTCAATCGTTATACTATCCATGGCTGCTGAATAAAAGTCAGCTACACGTCTTTCAATACTACCTACAGGGTAATTTTTTTGATTCAATTTGGCCTCTTCTAGAATCGTCTTGACGGCATTGATGTTGAAATCCCTTAATTGATTAAAGCTTCCCCATCGGGTTTCTTTAGCAGGAATCGGGTTATTCTTTACCCAAGTACCATTAGCATATTCCGCAAAATCATCTCCAGGCTTCACTTTCGTGTTCATATTGGCCTTATCAATGAATTTATCTGGACTTTGCGCGACCAGATTTCCTGAACTTAATAATAAGCCAGATACTACCAAACATTGGTAAATAGTCTTCATATTCGTTTTAGTTAGTTGATTTTTTTAAATTCATTTCAAATTAATATAACTTCATCTATGAACAAATTGTTAACACTCTCTTTTATACTGATTTTTTCAGTTTACTCCACTTGGGCGCAGCAACCCGTTTTGAAAACGCTGAGCCACGAAGCGATGATGTCTATCAAGCGAGTAGGGGTTCCTAAAATTAGCCCAGATGGTCAATGGCTTATTTATTCTCAACAGTCGGTTTCTTATGATTCAGAATCCAATACAAGTGACTTGTGGTTGGCTTCGTCAGATGGAACTCAAGCCCCTCGGAAAATCACCCAGACAAAGGCTGGCGAAGACAACTATTTTTGGCACCCATCTGAGAGGAAAGTGTTTTTTACTGCAAAGCGAGAAGGCGATGAATCCGCACAATTGTACATACTAGACTTGTCTAATGGGGGAGATGCCCAACGAGTAAGTAGTTTTTCATTAGGTATTGGAAGCCCCAAAATAAGTGCTGATGGGAATAAAGTGTTGTTCTCAGCTAAAGTGTTCCCGGGAGTGTTTACGGATTCACTGAATAAAAAGTATGCTGAAGAAAAGAAGAAACTAAAGTATAAAGCCAGAGTATACACTGGATTTCCCATTCGTTATTTTGATACTTGGTTGGATGAAAAACAGTCACACGTTTTTGTGCTCGATTTAAAAACCCAACAAATCCAAAATGTATTCACTGGTATCAGTTTAATTCAATCCAAAGGTTTTCAATTGGGATCATTTACTTGGGCTCCAGATCAACAATCCGTTGTTTTTACAGCCACCATAGATCTTCATACGACAGCCTATCAAAATTCGATTTCGAAAATTTATCAAGTTAGTATTCAAGGTGGCAAGGAAAAGCTTTTAGTAGATGATCAAGGGGATTATAGTTCGATTGATTTTTCTGAAGACGGAAAATATGCCATAGCCTTAGGTGCACCCCTGAATCAAACAAAGGTTTATCAACTGAGTCGTCTATATCGTTTTACTTGGCCAGAAATGTCCAATAAAACAGAATTGCTAAGCTCTCTGGATCGTCCCATCAATCAAATGGAGGTCTCGAAAGATTATATATTGGCTAGTATTGAGGACCAAGGAGTCGACCGTTTGATTCGAATCTCATTACAGGATGGATCCTATCAATCGGTTTTAGGAGGAAAGCAGGGGTCTTATAATCAAGTATCCATATCTAAAAGAGAAAATATATTTGCTTATCAATACAATAGTATGGCTAGCCCCATGGAAGTATTGGTACATCATACGGATAAAGAAGTGGCTATTTCAAATGCCAACCAGGCATTGTTGAAAAACTACGATGTGAAAGACCCAGAAGAATTCTGGACGCAGAGTCGAGGGAAAAAAGTGCGTAGTTTTCTTTTGAGACCTGCTTCTTTTGACCCTACAAAAAAATACCCCTTGTTAGTTTTAATGCATGGTGGGCCAGCCTCATCCTATAAAGATATTTATGGTTATCGATGGAATCCCCATGTGATTGCTGGCACAGAATATGTCATTGTGATGACAGATTATACAGGTTCTGTAGGATATGGAGAAAAATTTGCTCAAGACATACAGTTTGATCCCTTTAAAGGCCCAGGACAAGAAATTTTGGATGCGGCTAATGATGCCATTAAACGATATCCTTTTATAGATGGAAGTCGGCAAGCAGCTAGTGGAGCCAGTTATGGTGGGCACTTAGCCAATTGGTTGCAAGCTACCACAAGCCATTTTAAATGCTTGATTTCCCATGCAGGTTTAGTGAATTCAGAAGCACAGTGGGGTACATCGGATTTTGTTTATAGTAGAGAATTGATGAATGGCAGCGCACCTTGGATTCCTACTAAAACATGGAAGGAACAAAATCCTATGCGATTTGCCGCAAATTTCAAAACGCCGATTCTATTAACAGTTGGCGAAAATGATTTTCGTGTGCCTATCAATAATACGTTGGAAAACTGGAGTATTCTACAGCGACAAAAAGTGCCAAGTAAGTTGATTGTTTTTCCAGAAGAGAATCACTGGGTATTGAAGGCAGAAAATTCTCGCTTTCATTACCAAGAAATTCGAAATTGGTTAGCCACTTATTTAAAGTAATAGAAAAAGCCCAAGCATGAGAATCATACTTGGGCTTTTAAAATATTGAATTTTAAGCGATTAATTTAGCTCAATCATTTTACCTGTTTTGACAGATTCATCACAAGCAAAAGCTATTTTTAAGCTGTTGACAGCATCTGCTACATGGTCTGTTAAATCCCAATTTTGAGTGATAGCGTCATAAAAGTAAGCTTGTTCACGATCGCATAATCCTTGATGATCAGGCTCATCCAATAAATTGATCCATTCATCTTCTTGCGTAAATTCATTTTGCGCATCGATGTTGGACTTATGTACACGAAGTGATTCTGTTTTAGTATGAGATTCAACTGAATCTGATTTTCCTTCCCCACCTGCATCTTTGGCCACAATGGAAACAGAGCCTTTGGGGCCAAATACATCCTTGACAAAATAGGCAGTTTGAGAGATCATCGGTCCCCAGCCTGCTTCATACCAGCCTACGGAACCATCTTCAAAATGGATTTGAAGTTGACCATAATTGTAATTACCTGCAGGAATGTCATCCGTCAATCGTGCGCCTATGGCAGCTACACGAATTGGTTTAGAGCGAGTCATTTGGCACATGACATCAATATAATGTACGCCACAATCAACAATTGGGCTTAGACTTTTCATCAAATTGCGATGTACATCCCACATATATCCATGGCTTTGCTGGTTTAAGTTCATCCGCATGACCAAAGGTTTTCCTAATTCCTTAGCGATATCAATGAATTTAATCCAAGAAGGATGATGACGAAGAATATATCCTACTACGAGTTTTTTGCCTGTTTTACGAACTACTTCGGCTACTCTTTCAGCGCCAGCTAATGAATCAGCAATGGGTTTTTCTAAAAAGACATGACAACCCGCTTCTAATGCAGCTATGGAATAAGCTTCATGGGTATCTGGATAGGTAGAGATGCACACTGCATCTGGTTTCGTACTGGCTAATGCTTCCATATAGTCTGAGAATAAATCGTACTGACCACCTAAATCTTGATTTAACTTTTCTTTACTCTCCCCCGTGGAAACTAGACCACATATTTCAAATCCTTCGTGCGTATGAAACGACATGGCATGTGAGGCTCCCATGTTTCCACAGCCTACAACTAATACGCGTAATTTATTTTTTGAACTCATTGGTTTTCTTAATTTGAATAGTGAAATTAAAAAGAAAGGGGGATAAATAGAAAGGGGCTATCGGGTTTTCTCCTTTCAAACGTTCTTTCTGAGCTCATATCGCAAATTCTTGTGAAATAAATTTTATTGTATCAAAACAATACATTATACTTGTGCCAATAAAACCCGAAAATCATGAAAAGAAGACAGTTTATTCAGCAATCAAGTTCCTTGCTAGCATCCTCTATATTTTTATCCAGAACAGCTACTTGGGAAAGTATGTTGACAACTAAACCTTTGGGACTTCAATTGTTTACCTTGTTTAACATCATTGATCAGGACGTACCTGGAAATCTGAAGAAAGTAGCTGATTTGGGAATAAAAGAGCTAGAGTCTGCTTTTAGTTTCAAGCCTATGTTTTATGGTTATACGGGTAAGGAATTTAAATCATTGACCAATAACTTGGGATTGAACTGGGTTTCTCATCACGTTATGGGAGCACCATTGAAACCTCGTCCGGGTTTTGATGCTAGTAAAATGCCTAAGTTTTTAACATTGAAAACTGATGCTAGCCAAATTGTCGATAATGTAGCTGAGGCTGGAATTAAATATTTAGTTTGTGCTAACATCCCAATTGAATCGAAATCAGAAGTTTCTGAGGCGGTAGATACATTAGGTAAATCAGCAGAATTAGCTAAGAAAGCCGGACTTACTTTTTGTTACCATAACCACGATGCTGAGTTTAAATTAATCGATGGACAGCGGGCATTTGATGTTTTTTCGAGTCAAATTTCTTCTGACTTAATGAAATTTGAATTGGATTTAGGCTGGGCTACTAAAGCTGGAGAGAATATTGTTGAGTTATTCAAAAAACAACCAGGTCGTTTCCCTCTTTGCCATATCAAAGACTTTGATACAGATTTCAAAAATATAGTACCTGTAGGTCAAGGAATCGTGAATTACGTGCCAATCTTTAAGGCAGCATCCATTGGAGGCTTGCAACATTACTTCCTAGAGCATGATATGCCTAAAGATGCATTTGAAAGCATCCGTTTAGGTAAAAGTGCTTTGGACAAAATTTTATAAAATACCTAAAAATCCCCTAAGAATCCGCCAAGATATAAAACTGGTACGGTTGAAAACTTAAACTGCCTTTCTCTAGTGAAACTTGTTTCTTAGACCAAAGGCAGTTTTTATTTTGCTTATTCGGTTCTATGGCATGCACAGGGATTGTTTGTTCCAAAGAGGAGAAATTAAATAGGAAATAGACACGCTCACTCCCAATATATCGTACATATCCTACTATGGATTTGTTGGAGCAAGGAAGCCATTCTAAATTTTTTAAATCGGCGACTACCTTTAGCTTTTTACGCAAGGAGATTAATTCCTTCAAGGAAGTATAGACTTTATTTTCTTCCGTTCCTTTTTTCTTAACCCGTTTATTTTTTTCCCAATCAATGACAGGTCGGTGCATCCAACGGTTATCATAGCTTTTGCCTGGGTCTTGGAGATAAGAATAGTCGTTGGTATATGCGGCTTCATCTCCATAAAATAACATAGGAATTCCACCCAAAAATAGGCAATGGGCCTCCATCAATAGAATTTTTTGAATGGATTCATCAATCCATTTCGAATCTTTAGCTTTTAAAGCTTTTTCTAAGCCACATAATGATGCCAAGGAACCTGATATTCGGGCATCTTGTGTTTTGGGATTAATGGCAAATAACGCTCCCGATGCGGGGGAATCTTCCTGTAGACCTCCGTAATAGTTTTTTAAATAGTATCGATGTAAATAGGGAGTGAACCCAACATTCGCAATCATGTAGTCGTCATATCCAAGTCCAATATCATCATGACAGCGAGTATAGGTAATCCAAGAGCTTCCTAATGGCTTTTTTGCTAGTTCATGTTGAGCCTCTAGCATAATTCTTGTATCACCCGTTGCTAAAGCATCCCATTGTAGTGCCATGTGTGTTGCATTATAGGCAAAATCGCATTCATGAGTTGCATAGCGGTCTTTTCCAAAGTATTCCATGATTTGTGCAGGTGCCACAATGGCTTCACCCAAAATGGCCATACCTGGAGTGGATACTTCAGTACATAATTTTATTAATTGTAGTAATTGGTGAGCCTCGGGAAGATTTTGGCAGCTAGTACCCATTTGTTTCCAAATGAAGGCAGGGGCATCAATACGAACAATATCTACACCTAAATTGCCATAAAAAAGTAAGTTGTCCAGCATTTCTATCAAGACTTTAGGATTACTGTAATTCAAATCCCATTGATATTGATGAAATACTGTCATGACCCATTTTTGAACGGATTCTTGAAAAGTGAAACTGCCTGGAGAACTTTCTGGAAAAATCTCAGGCATCGTTTCTTCCATTTGATCTGGTATGGACCTATCGTCGTAGAAGTAATAATAGTCTTGAAATTCTTTGCTTCCTTCTTTTGCTTTTTTGGCCCACTCATGGTGGTGCGATGTATGATTGAGTACAATATCAATCATGAGGTACATATCTTTCTCTAATAAATGGGCTTGAAGTTTTCTTAAATCCTCAATAGTACCCAGTTTATTTTCTATTACTCGAAAGTCTTCTACGGCATAACCACCATCACTTTCACCTTCAGGGCTTTTAAACAGCGGCATCAAATGCAGTAAGTTGACTCCTAAGTCTTCTAAATAGGGTAATTTACTTTCTAAACCTTCTAAATTTCCAGCAAATCGATCCACATAGAGGCTCATGCCGGTTAATTCATTACTTAAAAACCATTTCCCTTTTTTCTCTTTGACTTCATCTCTATTTTTCAATGCCTGGCTTCTTTGTAGATGGGCTTGAAATAGGACTTGGATCAATTGTCCAAACATGTCTTTTGCTTGAGGTAAATGGCCATAAATGCCTGCAAACAAGACATGTATATCATCTATATTGGCGATCAATCGATGTAGGAAATATTGATCTTGCGTCGATTTACTTAATTTTTTCGACTGACTAACGGAATCTATGAAGGGTTGTAATGTAGGATTATACACGTTTACTTAGTTAAAAATAGCTGAATTTAAATGACGGAAAGCCTCCATAGCTCCCATGTATTCGCAAGTACGCGCCCCTGCTTTATTGGCATTTTGAATGATTTTTGTCCATTCATCAATACTCAATTGAATCAGGTCTTTGGAAGGATATTGATCTAATTGATATAGCACTGCACCTACAAATGCATCTCCAGCACCTGTAGTATCTGTTGGTTGGATCGGTATACTAGATATAGTTATTGTTTTACCAGTCAAACCCAACAGCGTTCCTTCTTTGCCTAAAGTAATAGCAAATATTCCAGGGCATATTTGGAGTAATTTTTCGGTAGCTTCAGTTAATGAAGATGTGCGCGTAATCAACATAGCTTCTTCATCACTCAGTTTGACGAAGTCGGCCTGTTGAAGAAATAGTAATGACTGTTCTATGAAACTATCTTGTTTATCGCCAAATAATAGATGCCTATAATTTGGGTCAAAACTGATAATCTTCCCCGTTGCTTTAGCTTCTTTCAATAAATAATAATATGCCTCTTTCAGTTCTCCTTCTAAAAATGCAGTAGCCGATCCAAAGTGTATAATATGTTGTTGGCTTAAGTCAATCAACTTAATTTCTTCGATATTTAACTGGGCATCAGCTCCTCGATTGAATACAAATTCCCGCTCTCCATCCAGCATTAATGATACAAATGCGAAGGTTGTAAAATAGTTCTTGTCTAAATGAATGTGTTGGGTATTCACACCAAAGCTATCCATGACTTCTTGTAGTTGTTTACCAAATGGATCATTTCCTACTTTGGCACTTAGGTATACTTCACCCCCCAATGCTGCAATAGCAGCAGCCACGTTGGTTGGCGCACCACCCGGTTTTTTTAGAAAATTTTCACCAGCCGATAAGGTAGATCCTTTATCGGTACATATCATATCTATCAGGGCTTCTCCGATACAAAGTACACTCATGATTGGGGTATTTTAGATTCATTAGTAGGTATAAATGCTGTGGCAATAGCGGCTACAGCCAACAATGCTCCCGCAAAGGAAATAGCATTCCTTGGGTCGGAACCCAATATGTTTTTAAAGATAGCCCCAAAACTTAATGTTTGAACGATCATTGGGATGACAATCATCATGTTGATGATGCCCATGTAAACCCCATAACGTTCTTTGGGTAAACTTTCTACTACTAACAAGTAAGGGACTCCCATCATGCTGGCCCAAGCCACACCAAAACCTATCATAGGAGCAAACAGTAAATACTTATCATGAATGGTGGGTAAAATAAGTAAGGATATCGTAGCAGCTAAAAGGCAAACAATATGCACCCATTTGGGTCCAAATTTTTTGGCCAGACCCACTAAGAAAAAAGCAGATAAAAAGGTGATGACATTATAAAAGCCATTAACTAATCCTGTCCATGCTGCAGCTTCTTCATACAGCTGGATATTTTCTTCGGAACTTGTATTCCATACGGAACGAGCAATGCTCAAGGGTACATATTGCCAATAAATGAATAAAGCATACCATTGGAATAAATAAACTAACGCTAGTTGCCACATGACACGTGGCATATCACCAATAGCCTCAAATATTTCAAAAAACGGATCTAAGAAATTACGTTTTTGAGCACGCATGTGAATTAACTCTTCGTCGGAAGGAGGAATCTCTGGAGTTTTTACAACGGACCATAATACAGAGGTAATAGAACAAAAGCTACCTACAAAAAATGAACCATATACCCAGTAAGGGATCCCCACTTCACTTTGGCCTTTGATGAAACTTTGAAAAATAAACAAGGAAACATTAGCTAAGGTAATTCCCAAACCTGTGAAAAAACTCTGAGTAAGGAAACCTGTAGCCAATTGCTCACTCGGTAATTTATCAGCAATAAATGCCCGATAAGGCTCCATGGCCGTATTATTGGCGGCATCTAATATCCACAATAATCCAGCAGCCATCCATAAACTTCGACTAAATGGAAAGGCAAATAGACATAGGCTGCATGCAATAGCACCAATTAAAAAGAATGGTTTTCTTCGGCCATATTTCGGATGCCAGGTTTTATCACTTAAGGCTCCAATGATGGGTTGAATGAGTAAACCAGTAACGGGTCCAGCTAGAAATAAGAGAGGAAGGTCACCTTCATGTGCTCCTAAAAAGCTGTAAAGTGGCCCAACGGCCGTTTGTTGTAATCCAAAACTGTATTGAATTCCAAAGAATCCAACATTCATATTAATGATCTGCTGGAAGCTTAAAGTAGGTTTTATTAGGGGCATAATGTATTTATTGCAAAAATAAATATAAATAATACCATTTATAAAACCTGCTTTTTTGAGGAAATAATTGAATAAATTTTAATATTCTTGCGACAAAGGGTGAACCATTAACTCATCGATTACTACATGTGGCGGTTGATTCATGATAAAATAGATACTGTCAGCCATATTTTCACAAGTCAACCAGGCATGATGGCTAGAATCGCCTTGCGGTTCTGGATGAAACATGGTATCTACTAAGCCAGAATATACAGTAGAAACTTTTATTCCATCTTTTCTAACTTCTTTTCGAAGCGCTTCTGTAAATGCGTGTTGAGCATATTTGGAGGAACAATACAAGGATCCGCCATCAAATACTCGTTTGGCAACATCGGACGCAATGGAAATAATATGACCTTTTTTAGCCGTTTTCATGGTAGCCAAAACAGCTTTCGAGAAAAGAAATGTACCCTTGACATTCGTATTATATATTTGATCCCAATTTTCAACGGTATAACTTTCTGTAGGCCCAAAAACACCTGATCCTGCGTTGTTAATCAGGAAATCAATTCCTTGAAAAGTGTGTGCTGTTTTTTCTACAGCATAATTCACAAAGCTTTCATCGGCTACATCACCTACAAAATATAAGGGGCGATGTCCAATCTCGGCAATAGCCTCTGATAAGTCTTTTAATTCTCCCTTACTTCGAGCAATAAGACTTAATTGGAAATTATGTTCTGCTAGTAATAAGGCCAGAGCTTTTCCTATTCCTTTGGAAGCCCCAGTTATGATAGCTACGGGAGGTTTTTGTGACATGTTTCTATTTTTTTTCTAAGATAAGGATTTGAGCTGATATGGATATCGACAAAATGATAGATTTCGACTTTTTGTTTTCCATATTGACCGATTGTTGCCAATATTCTAGGTGTCTATTGAGTAATTTGACTAGTAGTTCTACACACCCTAAATTGATAATACATTGAAAAGGAAAGATTTTTTATTAAAAGCAGGTGCTTCCGTATTGATGGGGCCAGTTGCCATGGTAGCATGTAAATCAGATGAAACGCTTAGCCCATCTAGTAGCTCAAGTTCCAGTAGCAGTTCTTCTTCTAGTAGTTCATCGAGCACTTGTAAAGTAGGGGACACCGAAACGGATGGTCCTTATCCATTGTACAATAAGCGAGATGCTTCCATTACCCATGCAGATATTACGGAAGGGAAGACTGGTTTGCCTTTGAATATGGTTATTGCTGTTAAAAATGTGAGTGCTAATTGTGCTTTATTGCCCAATGCCCGCGTGGATGTTTGGCATTGTGATAAGGATGGTTACTATTCTGGCTATACGAATACAGGTTATCTAGGTACCCAAGATAATACTGCCAAAACATTTTGTCGAGGAATAGCTACAACGGATGCGAATGGGATAGCTAAATTCACTACGATCTATCCAGGTTGGTACCAAGGTCGTGTGACTCACGTTCACGCTCAAATTTATGTGAATAACGTATTGAAATTGACAACACAAATTGCTTTTCCTGAGGATATCAATACTGCTGTTTACAATACGGATTTATATAAGGCACATGGTCAAAACTCCACAAAAAACACAACTGATTCCATTATTAAGGACTCTTTGTCGAATGAATTAGCTAGTGTAACTGCCAATGCATCAGGTGGATATGATTTGAATCATACGATTTTTATAGCCGTTTAATTTGCCCTATGAATGAAAAGAGGCTTCGGCCTCTTTTTTTTATGTCCAAAGCTTTTTGTTTGTAATATTTTTGTTTTAACTTGAATTATTCCAACACAAAATTAAAGCTATGAAAAAAGTTAATGACATTTTATCGCAAAGAAAGAGGGATACCATCACTGTAGGACCTGACACACATGTGATTGAGGCATTAAAAATAATGCAAGACCAAAACATTGGTTCAGTGGTTGTGATGGAAGGAAACCAGTATTTGGGGATTATGACAGAAAGGGATTACGCTCGGAAGGTTATCCTTTTAGGAAAAAGTTCAATTGACGCCTCGGTCAAGGAAATTATGTCCACCGATTTGCCTCATATCAATCGAGAAACTACCTTGGAAATGTGTATGATTATCGTGTCGGAAAAAAACATTCGGTATTTGCCTGTGTTAGAAAATGGTCATTTTGTAGGAATCATTTCTGTCAATGATTTAATTACAGCTACTATTCAGGATCATTTGGATACGATAGAGCATCTAAAAAATTACATTCAGATGTAAGACTTGGGTTTGGAGGTTCAACATATCGCATTCTTGATAAATCCATTTTGTTCTAAAAGAACAAAGCTTTATGCCCATTGGGTAGAAGATCAAACTAAACTACATGCTAAAGGTGCTTTAAAACTGACCATGTTTTTTAAGGATTGGCCAAGCAGCTTACAAGCTTTTAGCCAAGTATGGGTATTGGGAGGAGACGGGACCTACAATTTCTTTGCTAATGCCTATCCGAACTGTCAAATTCCTGTTGCCTTTTTTAAAGGAGGAACAGGAAATGATTTTTATTGGAAATTATATGGCAATGTAACTCGAGAGGAACATCTGGGAATAATTTTGAGAGCGAAAAGCCAAGCTGTTGATGCAGGAATGTGTAATGGACAATTGTTTTTAAATGGAGTGGGCATGGGTTTAGAAGGAGAGGTGTTGAAGTCCATGAATGCCATTCGTGCCATTGGAGGGTTAATCGGTTATTTTTTGGCTGCTATTCCTCAATTATTTCTTTTTAAATCATTCCGAATCCGAATGTGTTTAGAAACGGAATGGATTGAGCGTCAAGTTTTTTTATGCATGGTGTTTAATTCTTCCAGAGCTGGAGGAGGCTTTCATTTTGTGCCCCATGCATCCATCTGGGATAATCAATTGGATGTTTTACTTTGTGAACCTTTGTCGATATTTAAACGGATTTGGTATCTGCCTAAGATCCAGCAAGGTAAGCATGAGCATATTTCATTCTTGCATTTTCAGCAAGCCAAGCAAATCACGATACAGGCAGATCGGGAATTGAAAGCTCAAATCGACGGAGAATTAATCGTTTCAGAAAAGTTTGAATTTCATGTATTGCCCTCTCATTTCATGGTGATTGTTCCTTAAATTTTCATTACACTTTTTGAAATAGTTTATTTATCGTAATATTGCGATATAATTTAATTTAACATGTATTCCAATTTAGAAGCAAAAATTCAAGAGATTAGACAGAGGCCCATTTCCTTAGATCGGAAAGAACAGATCGAAATGTTAGTGACTTATATGAAAGACAACTTACAACAAGGAAAACCTTTACGATTGAATTTCATTTGTACGCACAATTCTAGAAGAAGTCAATTGTCTCAGATTTGGGCGCAAACGGCCGCTGACTATTTTAATATTCCTTTGCAATCCTATTCTGGTGGAGTAGAAGAAACAGCCTTCAATGAGCGTGCAGTCGCTTCATTGCAACGATTCGGATTTCAAGTTAATAAGCGAGGACATGCCAACCCAGTCTATTTTGTTTTTCATACTGAGGATAGTCGACCTATGATCGCATTTTCCAAAATCTATGATAATCCCATCAATCCTCATCAGCAATTTGCTGCTGTGATGACCTGCTCACATGCTGATGAAAATTGCCCATTTATACCAGGTGCTTCAGCTAGGATACCCTTGCGATATGAGGACCCTAAAGCATTTGATGATAGCCCAGAAGAGGCATTTCAATACGATGAACGGTCTGCACAAATAGGTTCAGAGTTGTTTTATGCCTTTGAGAGACTTAGCTTGTATGGTCTCTGAAAATAAGCCACTTGCCCTTGACTTTTTTCAAAAGTAAGGTAAAATGGCCTCCTACATCTCCTAGTTTTGGTCTTGCCAAATGCCATTTGCCAATAACCCATGCGGTTTTGGAGGCTGTAACGTCTACTTCAATGATATCAAAGGTCAATTGCCCCATGGCCTCTTGATTAGGGTAGCTTTTAAGATATCGAGCTAAGGTGGCATCCCATCCTTGGGTTATTCCGTTTTTACCAATGAATTTTAAATCCTCGGAATGGTTATAGTAAGCCATAAAACCTGGAATATCTCCTTGATTCCAAAGTTTGTTTTGTTTGGCTAATAAGTTGCGAATACTTGATTCGTCCGAATTTGCTTGGGCAATGGCGCTGAATGAAATCAAAAAAAGTAGGCTTATTCTAGTAATCATTTGAATCTGTTTTTTTGAAAATTAGGAAATTTCTAGGATTTAAGCCTGATTTTTAAAGCTATTTAAGGCTTTGTCGACAAATAGTGCGCATTGGTAGCAAAAGCAAAGGTGCATTTTTTTCATTCGACTTATTGTATCATTTTTGTAAAATGAACAACCTTACACATATGAAACACTTTACATTGGGCAGGTTAACGCGCCTTTTAATGCTCTCTTGCGTTTCCCTTTGGTCATTCCAAGGAAATGCACAGGCTCCAGATGAAAATCGATTTGTCAAGTCTGTATTAAATGAAAAATTAGATGAACCCATGGAAATGGATTTTTTACCTGATGGTCGCATCTTATTTGTAGAAAGAAAAGGGGATGTAAAACAATACAATCCTAGTACCAAAGAAACCAAGGTTATTGGACACATTGTTGTCAATACAAAATATAAGAATCGCGTGGGTGTGGTTCGTGAAGCGGAAGAAGGCTTGATGGGGATTGCAGTTGATCCTAATTTTAAAGTGAACCATTGGTTGTATTTATATTATGCTCATCCAACAGAGAGTAAGCACATTTTGGTGCGTATGGAGTTGAAAGGAGAGGAATTGTTGATTGATCAGCAAAAAGTAATGCTTGAAGTTCCTACACAAAGAGAGGAATGCTGCCATACAGGTGGAGGCATGGCTTTTGATAAATCAGGAAATTTATTCTTGACAGTTGGTAATAACACAAGTAATAGTAATTCAGATGGTTATGCTCCGATTGATGAGCGTGCTGGTCAAGCTTATTGGGATGATCAACGTGGAGCCGCAAATACCAACAATTTGTTAGGTAAGATTTTGCGTATTCATCCTGAAAAAGATGGTTCATATACCATTCCAAAAGGAAATTTATTTCCAGTAGGTACACCTAAAACTCGCCCTGAGATTTATACAATGGGACATCGTAACCCATGGAGAGTAAGTGTGGATTCTAAAACAGGTTATATCTATTGGGGCGAAGTTGGTCCTGATGCTTCAGTGGACTCTGACAGAGGACCACGCGGTTATGATGAATTTAATCAAGCTAAAGGCCCAGGATTTTTTGGTTGGCCATATTTTATTGGAGACAACAAAGCATACGCAGATTATAATTTCGAGAATTCGGCAGTAGGTCCTCGTTTTAATCCAGCTAAGCCATTGAATGAATCGCCGAATAACGACGGGTTAAAGGAATTGCCAGCTGCTCAAAAAGCATTTATTTGGTATCCATATGGTACTTCAGAAGAATTCCCATTGGTTGGTGCTTCTGGTAGAAGTGCAACGGGTGGTCCAGTTTATCACCGTTCTGATTTCCCAAGCACCGCAAAACGCGCATTCCCTTCATATTATGAGGGCAAATGGTTGATCGTGGAATTTATGCGTGGTTGGATTATGTCAGTTACTTTAGACGAAAACGGAAACTATAAATCCATGGAGCGTTTCTTGCCAAACCAAAGTTTTGGTAGTGCGATTGACATGAAATTTAGTCCAGATGGAGATTTATATGTATTAGAATATGGTTCTGCTTGGTTCCGCGGAAATGATAACGCTAGATTAGTGAAAGTTGAGTACCAAGGCGGAAACAGAAAACCAGCAGTGGAAGTAAGCGCTGGTAAATTAAGTGGATCTTTACCATTCAAAACCAAGTTATCTGCTGAAGGAACGAAGGACTATGATGGAGATAAATTAAGCTATACTTGGACAGTAAAAAAACAAGGTAAAGTAGTAAAAACATTATCAGGCGAATCTCCAGAATTGACATTAAGTCAAGTTGGTAAATACCAGGTAGTATTGAAAGCTACTGATCCTAAAGGCTTGAGTAATACTGCTTCATTGGAAGTACAAGTAGGTAATGAATCACCTAATGTGGATATCGTTGTTCCAAATGGTAATAAATCATTCTATTTCCCTGGTAAAAAATTAGCTTATCAGATTCAAGTTGAAGATAAAGAAGATGGTGTATTAGGAAAAGGTATTGCTCCTGAATCAGTAGCAGCTACTATCGACTACATTGCTTCTGGATATGATCCTATTGAAATGTCTCAAAGTCATCGTAAAGCTGATAGCGATTTGTTTGCATCTGTTGGCTTGAAATTGATTAATCAAAGTGATTGTAAATCATGCCACCTTCCGAATGTACGTTCTGTTGGACCAAGCTACCAAGAAGTGGCAGCTAAATACAAAGGACAAAACGTAGTAGATCAATTATCTGCGAAAGTTATCTCTGGTGGAATGGGAGTTTGGGGAGAGCATGCGATGAGCGCCCACCCACAAATTTCTAAAGCAGATGCTAAATCCATGGTGAATTATATTCTTAGTTTAGGTGATAAAAAAGCTAATAATAACATTCCATTGGCGGGTGAAATTGATGCGGTTGTTCCTAAGGAGCAAGTAGGAAGCAAAGGAGTATTTGTGGTTCGTGCTACTTACTTAGATAAGGGGAATAATAAAATTGCCCCAGCGCAATCGGAGAAATGGTTATTATTACGTCATCCTGCTTTAGATCCAGAGAAGGCCGATTTACGTTTTGGAATTCAACAATTGATAACTCCTGCACGTGCAACGAACATGGTTGGACAAAATCCTTACATTGCATACAAGCAATTGGATTTGACAGGAATTAAATCCATGGATATCAGTGCCTCTGCTCAAGCCCGTACAAATGCCACAGGTGGAGTAATTGAAATTCGTTTGGATTCTCCAACTGGAACTTTAATTGGTAAAACGACTCCGATCGCTGTTTCACAAGCTACCGGATTTGGTCCTCCTCCAGCTGCTGCTAATACTCAGCAAAAAGGCGCACCATTAGGAACACCAACTACTGCTCCAGCTCCAGCGGCAGGTGCACCTGCAGGTCAAGCTGGTGGACAAAGAAGAATGGGTGGTCCAGCTCCTATTAAAGTAGATATTCAAGCCGTAAATGGTACACATGATGTCTATTTTGTTGCTGTCAACCCACAAACTGCACCACAACAAATTGTTGTTCAGATTTCAGGAATTGAAGTGAAGCAATAAGCTTACAATAAATGCCTAATAAAGGAGTTTTCTATACGTTCAAAGCGCAAGAAAACTCCTTTTTTTATGACTTAATGCGTAGATTTGTGAGCACTTTGTCTTTATTTATTGTGTAAAAATTTGAATATGAAAAAAACCATCTTGATTTGGGGAATGACCATTTCCTCCATCATTCCTAGCTTTGCTCAAAAAAACATTACAGCTGCTTCAGATGCGAATGCTCCTTTGCATGCGCTTCAACCTGATTATCCAACCCCATACGTTGTTCCTAATGAAGCTCAAATCAAAGCTACGGTAGATAAGGTTTATACCTATTTGGAAAAGGCAACTCCTGCTAATTTGATACATAAAGCTTCAGGTGAAGCATGGAATCCTTATCAAATTTATTCAGATCAATTAGTTTTTGCTAAAGGTGATTTCAGACCCGTTTCTTACGAGTTTGGGGTAACTTACAGTGGCATGTTGGCCTTAGAAAAGGTTAGTGGGGATGCCAAATACAAGGAGTATGTATTCAAGCGATTGAAATTTATTTTAGAGACTTTACCCAAGGCCTATCAATATACCCAACAAAATCCCACTAAATCTCATGTGTTGAGTGGTTTAATTAATCCAAAAGCATTGGATGATATTGGAGCTATGTCCATGGCTTTTTTAAAAGCTAAACGCGCTGGATTTGATGGGGATGATTCTTTGATTACTCAAAAGTCGTTGAATTTTATTTTAAAGGAGGAGCATCGTTTACCAGATAAGACTTTGGCTCGTATGCGTCCGCTACCCAATACCATTTGGTTAGATGATTTATATATGGCCATTCCTGCCTTATTGCAATTGGGTAAGGACTCTGTTAATGTCAATTGCTTTAATGAAGCAGCATTTCAATTTGAATCTTATCAAAAGAGAATGTTTAATCCTAGTTTGGGCTTGTTTATGCATGGCTATCTCGAAGGTTCTGAGGAGCATCCAGAATTCCATTGGGCTAGAGCTAATGGCTGGGCATTGTTAACCAATGCAGAATTATTAGAGCATTTACCTGCTAATCATCCTGCTCGACCAGCGATGTTAATTCAATTGAAAAAGCATTTGAAAGGACTGTTAGCACATCAAGATGGAACGGGCTTTTGGCATCAACTAATTGATCGGAATGATTCCTATCTTGAAACTTCAGCTACAGCTATTTATACCTATGTATTGGCTAAAGGAATCAACCAAGGGTGGCTAGATCCAAGAACTTATGGACCTGCTGCTATTTTGGGTTGGCAAGCTGTTGCTTCTAAAGTTAATGCACAAGGTCAAGTAGATGGAACTTGCGTAGGTACTGGCCTTGGCTGGGACCCTGCTTTTTATTTTAACAGACCTATTTCTCCCTTTGCAGCCCATGGTTACGGCCCCGTTTTGCTAGCAGGAGCTGCCATGTGGGAAATGATGAAAAATCATCCTTTTGAGCTCAAAGATTCAGCTATTCATTTGCGGTAGATTAGATGCTTCATATCCGATGCACGCATCGGATATACCTAAGCCAAACCTAGTAATTTTTTTCCCAGTTCGTTTAATTCAGCCACAGGCTGTGTCTTTTCTTTTCCTCTTGGATCACCAGGGAAAGCATAACCTTCTGGTGCAATTTTATTATTCCAGGAGTTAATCCTCCAATCCAATAAGGATTGATTTTCAGGCTCTGCTGGCATCATGGAAATATATTGAGCGACTCTAACTTTGTCCTGAGTTAAATTAGGTCTTATACCATGGGCCAATAAACTATTAAAAATAAGTAAATCTCCAGCTTCCATTTTAATTTTTGTCAGTTCGAATCCAGTTGTGTCGGGTTTAAATCGATCACGATCTTCGGGTTGACTTAATTTCCAAGTATCATAGGTACGGTATAGTTCAGGAATGCATTGAAAGCCTCCCATATTTTCGTCTGTTTGATCTACTAAAGCCAATACTCCTTGTACATTCACTGGTTTGGTTTCTGGATCATAATCCCAATGAATGAATCCTTTGAATGGTCTATCTGGCTGAATGGGAAAATTGAGATTACATCGATCTATCGTTACCCATAAATCCTCGGTTCCCCAAACATCCACAAAAGCATCGTACACACGTTGACTTTGTCGATTTGCCCATAGCAGTGGGTGATTGTACATTTCTACCATGCCTGAACCTATTAATTCCTTCATTTGCATATCAGCTCTGGGTGGAGTATACCATGTGCTTTTGTCATTTGGGTCTTTTTCTTCAAACTCCCAGATTGCTTGTGCCGTAAGAGCGGCCTGATCTTTAGAAATAGCATTTTTGACAATAATATAGCCTACTTGCTTCCAAAAATTGAATTCCTTTTGGCTTAAAGCACGTAGGGATTTTCCCGATTTTCCATCATTCAATTGACTGATACTGCTTTTGGCAAGAGAAGGGTTTCCAGGGATGTCTAAGTGAGCATTCATGGTAGTCATGGAGGTCTTGTTTGGAGATTTTGTTTGCATGTTTTGATTGAATTTTGAATGATGCAAGTTAGTATTTGGCAATAGCTAGTTTTAGGATTGAATTAACCAATATTGTAACAATATTGACATTTATTAACTAGTATTGGAATTCAATTGTCAATTTGATTAAAATGAAGATTCAATTTGAAGCCATACAAATAAAAGAAGAAAGTTCATTTCGAATTTTGCAAACACCTCATTTACAGGATTTTTATTTATGGCATTCCCACCCAGAATATGAATTGTTGTACATTGAAGCTGAGGCTGGTCCAAGGAGAGTTGGTGATCATGTGAGTCAATACCAGCAAAGAGATTTAGTGTTTATAGGTCCGCATATTCCTCATTTGAATTTTGATTATGGCTTAAAAGTGCCCTATCGTAAAATTGTGGTGCAGATGAAAGAGGACTTTTTAGGAAGAACTTGGTCAGAGGTTCCTGAATTGCATGCTATCAAGGAATTATTTGAAAGAGCTAAAACGGGGATTGTTTTTGAAGGAGCCAGGAAAGAAGAAATTGGTCAGCGATTGATGGCTTTACCTGATAGATCGCATTTTGATCAGTTTATGGAGATTTTGTCGATATTTCAAGTGTTAGCTAAGGAAATGAAATCCATTTATTTGAATGAAATGGCCACTTGGGAAAATCCTTCGGTTCGAGATCAGCAACGCTGGCAAATTGTTAAGGAATGGGTTGAAAATCATTTTATGGAGGCAATTACTTTACAGGAAATAGCCGAGAAATGTCATTTATCGAGGGAAGCGTTTTGTCGATATTTTAAATCAAAAACCCAATTGACCTTTAGTAATTATGTCAATCAATACCGTATTACTCAGGCTAAGAAAATGCTGATGCAGGATGTTAGTATTGGAGATATAGCATTTGCCTGCGGTTTTGAATCGCTGTCGTATTTTACGAAAATCTTTACTCGTACCATAGGCGAGAGTCCGAATCAATATAGGAAAAGAATTCTAAAATAGGTTTAAATCAATTAAGCACTTACAATTGATTTAAAATTGATTTTTTATTTCCTGAATATATTCTGGAATGGTAATGTTTTGAATATAATCCAATGCTATAATTTCATTTTTATATTGAAATAGCTTTTCATTGAATAGCCATGAATTGAATTGCATAAAGTCATCAAATATTTTCTTTGGGGGATCTTGTCTATTTATTTTTAAAGTTTCACTGAACCAGGAATATAGACATTTAAAAAGCTCTTTTGTTTCATTTTTATGGGCTTTGGTATCATAACCACTTATATCCGATAATGCCTGCATATATTCATATTTTTCAGCCTCAAGTATCAAAAAATGCTTAGCTACAAAGGTCTCTAATCCTGAGTATCTAATTCCATAGTCAATGCCTAGTTCAAATGGCATGTTCATTCGGGAAAATTCATGAATTGCTTTAGATTTGACTTTTGAAATATCATGAATACTGTACTTGCAATTTTTATTTATATCTGTAATTTTCAAAAGTCTAGATTGACCTGAATCTGAAATTTCCAGTGACAATCGAGGATTAAATCCATTTTTTATTACGATGAACAAAATGGGCTTTAAGAGATTATCAATAAATTCTTGATCAATTGGGCAATTGATAAAAATATTCTTCTCAAAATCCATTATTATTTATTGGTACTGAAAGAGTATTTGTTCTGTACCATGCCATTCTTTTTATGGATATAAAAATCGGTCTTTTGATTTTGACTTAGCTTTTGCCCGTATTCGATGGCTTTTTCTTGGCTATCGAAATTCCTTATTGCCTTGGAAGTGCCTAATTTTTTAACTGACCAACCTCCTGAAAGCGTAGGAACTACATGATTCGATTTTTTTGTCATATTGTTGTCAATTTGAAATTTAAAATTGCAACTTTTGATTATTAAAATACTTGCGCTAAATCAAGTTTTGAATTAATATCAATTGATTGATAAAAATCGATTAAAATCCTTTTTAAGACGTATTTTAGAACTTTGAGTAATTTTAATCAAGATTCGGCTTTTGAATGTAAAATTGAAACCAAGATGTTTGATTTAAGTGGAAAAGTAGCTTTAGTAACAGGATGTAAAAGAGGAATAGGTAAGGCTATGGCCTTAGGCTTAGCTGAAGCAGGAGCGGATATCATCGGAGTATCAGCTAATTTAGAATTAAGTGGTTCCGAAATCGAGAAAGAAGTGCTTTCTTTGGGGAGAAACTTTAAAGCCTACCAAGCCGATTTTTCCAATCGAGAATCTTTGTATCAACTCATCAAAAATGTCAGCTTCGATTTTCCAAGAATTGATATTTTAGTCAATAATGCCGGTACGATATTACGAGATCCTGCGGCAGAGCACTCCGATGAATATTGGGATGAAGTATTAGAAGTAAATCTAACTTCCCAGTTTATTTTGAGCCGAGAGATTGGTCGAATTATGTTGAAACAAGGCTCGGGTAAAATTATATTTACAGCCTCTTTATTAAGTTTTCAGGGTGGAATCAATGTGCCGGGATATGCAGCCAGTAAAGGAGGAATTGCCCGTTTAACCATGGCATTGGCCAACGAGTGGGCTTCCAAAGGAATTAATGTCAATGCCATTGCTCCCGGATATATTGCCACAGATAATACTGCTGCACTTCGTGATGACCCCGATCGAAGTACTTCTATTTTAAGTCGAATCCCAGCTGGAAGGTGGGGGAGCCCTGATGATTTTAAAGGGCCATTGGTGTTCTTAGCCTCAGAAGCATCCAATTATGTACATGGTACTATCCTAACAGTAGATGGAGGCTGGATGGGAAGGTAATGAATAGTAAATGGTAAATTATAAATTATAAATGATGGATGATGGGGCCGTTAAATTGAATGCTTACATCTTTGAAACAACATACAAACCAATGAAACATGTCTATCTAATTTTGTGCTTCCTTAGCACAGGACTATTTGCCCAGAAAATTGATGTCAATAAGCAGTTTGCTTTGGCAGGTCAACAGTATCAACGAATGTTAGCTGATCATCCAGATACGAGTACCACAGTCCATTCTGCTCGTCCAGATGGAACCTATCGAAATTTACCTTCTGGTTGGTGGTGTTCTGGTTTTTTTCCAGGAAGCCTTTGGTTCTTGTATGAGAAAACAAAAGATCCACAATGGGAGAAGGCTGCTCGATTATGGACTGCGGCAGTTAAGAAAGAGCAATTCAATACGGGAACTCATGATTTAGGATTTATGATGTTTGATTCCTTCGGAAATCAATTGCGTTTAACCAAAGACCCTCAAGCCAAGCAGGTCTTAATTCAATCGGCTAAATCATTAGCAACCCGCTTTGACCCTAAAGTAGGACTCATCAAATCTTGGAATAGCTTTAAGGGAGGATTTAAATATCCCGTTATCATTGACAATATGATGAACTTGGAGCTATTGTTTTGGGCATCTCGTGAGACTGGGGATAAGCGTTTTCATGATATAGCCATTACCCATGCTGAAAACACTATTAAAAATCATTTCCGACCAGATTATTCCAGCTATCATGTGATATTATATGATGAAGAAGGAAAAGTACTTGCTAAAAAACAGCATCAAGGGTACCAAGATGAGTCGACCTGGACTAGGGGGCATGCTTGGGCTATCTATGGATTTACGACCATGTATCGGGAGACTAAGAATAAGAAGTACTTGGATTTTGCTCAAAAGATTGCTGATTATTATTTGAACCATCCGAATTTACCTGCTGATAAAATACCTTATTGGGATTTTTACGCACCTAATATCCCCAATGAAGAGCGGGATGCTTCTGCGGGAGCAATTACCGCATCTGCTTTATTCGAGTTGAGTACCTATTCAGGTGCAAAAGGCAAGCGCTATTATCAGGATGCTGTGACGATGTTAAGTTCATTGTCTAGTCCTGCCTATCGTGCATCATTGGGAGAGAATAATAATTTCTTAATTAAGCATTGTGTGGGAGCAAAGTCTTTGAATTCGGAAATCGATGTGCCTTTAGTGTATGCTGATTATTACTATTTAGAAGGCTTATTACGTTATGAAGCATTGAATAAAAAAGCCAAAAACTAAATTAATTATAGAATTCTAGGGAATCCATTTTTAGGAATGGATTCCTTTTTTTTGAAAAGAGAGGTGGGAATCTTTTTACCGAGTTATTTCAATCAAAATACCCAAACAAGCATTCACATTTTCATTAGTCGGTTTTTGTTTTAATTCGTACCTTTGTGGCTTCATTTATTTCCAAGCCCCATGTCGATTAAAAAAATTCAATCAGCCTTAATTTCTGTTTATTACAAAGATGGTTTAGCCCCTATCATTCAAAAGCTTCATGAAGAAGGAGTGACCTTGTATTCTACTGGAGGAACTCAATCATTTATTGAAGATTTGGGTATACCTGTCATAGCGGTAGAAGATTTAACCGGTTATCCTTCTATTTTTGGTGGTCGTGTGAAAACTTTACACCCCAAAGTTTTTGGAGGTATTTTATACCGTCGTGATAACGCTTCCGATGTGGAAGTTGCTAAACAATATGAAATTCCAGCATTGGATTTGGTCATGGTGGATTTGTATCCCTTTGAAGAAACAGTAGCTTCAGGTGCTTCTGATGAAGATATTATTGAAAAAATTGATATAGGAGGTATTTCACTGATTCGTGGAGCAGCGAAAAATTTTGCTGATGTATTAATAGTATCTTCAAGAGATCAATATGCTGAAGTTTCTTCCATTTTTGAAGTGAATGGTGCTGGTACTACCTTGGAGCAAAGAAGAAGTTTTGCTCAAAAGGCATTCGCCGTTTCCTCACATTATGATGGTGCTATTCAGCGTTATTTCGCAGGTGAATTAGCTGATTTAGCGAATTATACTACGTTGCCATCTCATTCCTTGCGTTATGGAGAAAATCCTCATCAACAAGGTAAGTTTTATGGTGATTTAGCTGCGTTGTTTGACAAATTGCATGGGAAAGAGTTGTCGTACAACAACTTAGTGGATGTAGATGCTTGTTTGTCTTTATTGGATGAATTTGAAGAAACGGCCTTTGTTATCATCAAACACATGAATGCTTGTGGTGTGGCAACAGGAAGTTCAGTTAAGGAAGCTTATGATAAAGCATTAGCTTGCGATCCAGTTTCGGCGTTTGGTGGCGTATTAGCTACGAATCAAGAAGTGGATAAGGCCGCTGCAGAATCCATTAATCCCTTGTTCTGTGAAATTTTAATTGCACCTTCATTTACGGAGGAGGCATTGGAGATATTAAAAACAAAGAAGAATCGCATTCTTTTGAAGAGAAATCAAGTTGAATTCCCTAAGGTAATGTTCAAGACATTGTTGAACGGGGTTTTAGAACAAGATAAGGATTTGGTGATGGAAGGTGTGGCTGATTTTAAAACAGTTACGACTTTGGCACCTACTGAAGAGCAAAAAAGAGCTTTGGCATTTGCTTTGAAGATTTGTAAGCATACCAAATCGAATACGATTGTATTAGCGAAAGAAGGCCAATTGTTGGCTTCGGGAGTTGGTCAAACTTCACGTGTGGATGCTTTGAAACAAGCCATTGAAAAAGCGAGAGAATTTGGCTTTGATTTACAAGGTTCAGTGATGGCATCTGATGCCTTCTTCCCATTCCCAGATTGTGTCGAAATTGCTAGTAAAGCAGGCGTTGTGGCTGTTACTCAGCCAGGAGGATCTATCAAGGATCAAGATTCCATTAATTTCTGTGATGCCAATCAAATAGCTATGGTCATGACAGGAATTCGCCATTTCAAACATTAAGAATTTGTGTATTTTTTCCCTGAAGAATTACTAGTTTTTCAGGGAAAAAATCCTTATTTTTAAAAAATTAATTCAAGAATTTTTCGAGGACTGCCCTATGGAAATAGGTAGTTCTTCATTTAACCCTTTTACACATCATTATGTCAGAAGCACAAGATTCGGCGGCTCAAGATAGAGCAAATTACGGTGCAGATAATATCCAAGTTTTAGAAGGTTTAGAGGCGGTTCGTAAGCGTCCATCCATGTACATCGGTGATACCGGATTTAAAGGTCTACATCACTTGATTTGGGAGGTTGTTGATAACTCCATTGATGAGGCTTTAGCGGGTCATTGTGATTTGATTAAAGTAACCATCAATACCGATAATTCTATTTTGGTAGAAGATAATGGTCGTGGTATCCCAACAGGCATGCATACGAAGGAGAAGCGTTCAGCTTTGGAAGTAGTAATGACCGTGTTACATGCTGGGGGTAAATTTGATAAAGATACTTACAAGGTTTCAGGGGGTCTTCACGGGGTCGGTGTTTCCTGTGTGAATGCCTTATCTACTGATTTGAAGGTAACTGTTCAAAGAGAAGGAAAGATTTTCCAGCAAGAATATAAAATTGGTGTTCCTCAATATCCAGTAAAGGAAGTAGGTACAACAGATAAAACAGGTACTTCCGTTTTGTTTAAACCAGATGAAAGTATTTTTACCGTTACTGAATACAAATATGAAACAGTAGCAGGTCGTTTGCGTGAATTATCCTTTTTGAATGCTGGTATTCGCGTGTTTTTAACGGATTTGCGGGAGTTGGATGAAAATGGTGTAGCTAAATCGGAGGAGTTTTTCTCTGAAGGTGGTTTGCGTGAATTTGTCACTTATTTAGATGCTACTCGTGAGCCTTTATTTGCAGAGCCGATCTACATGGAAGGTGATAAAAATGGGGTTCCAGTTCAAGTAGCCATGTTGTACAATACCTCTTATTCTGAAAATGTGGTTTCCTATGTGAACAACATCAATACCATTGAAGGAGGTACCCACGTAGCTGGTTTTAGAGGAGCTTTGACTCGTACGTTGAAAAACTATGCGGATAAATCAGGTGCTTTAGAAAAGCTTAAGATTGATATTGCAGGAGATGATTTTAGAGAAGGTCTAACGGCTGTTATCTCCGTGAAAGTTGCCGAGCCTCAGTTTGAAGGACAAACCAAAACCAAATTGGGTAATGGTGAGGTATCTGGAGCGGTTTCTGCGGCTATGTCAGACATGTTAGAGTCTTGGTTAGAAGAACATCCTAAAGAGGCTCGTCAGATTGTAGCTAAAGTTATTTTAGCGGCTCAAGCGAGACATGCTGCTCGTAAGGCACGTGAAATGGTTCAAAGAAAAACGGTTTTAGGTTCTAACTCGTTGCCTGGTAAACTGGCCGATTGCTCAGATTCTGATCCTGAAATTTGTGAGTTATACCTTGTCGAAGGAGACTCGGCGGGTGGTACTGCCAAGCAAGGACGTAATCGTGCATTTCAAGCTATCTTGCCATTGCGAGGTAAAATCTTGAACGTTGAAAAGGCACAAGAATATCGTATCTATGAGAATGAGGAGATCAAAAATATGATGACCGCTTTGGGAGTCTTTTTTGGTAAGGATGGAGATGAGAAGGCCTTGAATATAGATAAATTACGTTATCACAAGATCATCATCATGACGGATGCTGACGTGGATGGAAGCCACATTCGTACCTTGATTTTGACATTCTTCTTCCGTTACATGCGTCCATTGGTGGATAATGGCTATATCTATATTGCTCAACCTCCATTGTACCAAGTGAAAAAAGGTCAAAATGTACGTTACGTGTGGACTGAAAATCAACGTGATCAAGCTGTACAAGAATTAGCTGGCGGTGGAAAGGAAGATAATGTAGGTGTTCAGCGTTATAAAGGTTTGGGAGAGATGAATGCGGAGCAATTGTGGGAAACTACAATGAATCCAGAATCAAGAACCTTGAAGCAGGTAACCATCGATTCAGCCATTGAAGCAGATTTATTGTTCTCGATGTTGATGGGAGATGAAGTTGCGCCACGTAGAGATTTCATTGAAAAAAATGCTAAATACGCCAAAGTAGACGTTTAGAGTATGAAGTTTGATTTTAAGTCTTATCACGTTAGGGCCATTAATGCGGCCGACGAAGCTGAGAAAAATGCCATTAATCAAGAATTAAAGGACTTTTACGCCAGTTTAGACGAAGAGGAAAAGAAAGTTTTTAATGCAGAGCTTCAACGATATCTACTTCAAGAAGTAGGCCGGTTGGGTTCAGATTATGAAGCAATTAAACAATCAAATGCCTAAATAAACAATGGATCATTCGAATAAAGCAGTCAAACATAGCGATACAAAAGATTCCTCCACAGGGAATCTTTTGTCATTACTAAAGCCTAAGAATTGGAAGATCAATTTGGTGGCTCCAAGAGACTCTTCTCGTAAAGTGGAAAAAGCAATGCAGAAATCGAAGGATATCATTGCTAAATCTAAGTTTATATCGAGGGATTTATCTTGGTTGAAGTTTGATGAACGTGTGCTAGATCAAGCCAGGGATAGTCAAAGAACCTTGTTTGATCGTCTAAAATTTTTAGCCATTACAGCTTCTAATTTAGATGAGTTTTTTACCATTCGAATTGGTTCTTTATATAATTACATTGATTTCGGTAAAGAGCGAACAGATTATTCAGGTTTAAGAGAAATTCCTTTTAAACAGACCTTAATCGCTGCAGCTCAAGAATTTAGTCAAGAAAAACATCGCTTGTTTGTCGAGGAAATTTTACCACTTTTCCCGGAAAATGGTCTTCTAATGGCTAATTTAGATGATCTGACATCGGAAGAAATGCAAGAAGTGGAAACATATTTTCACCGTACTATCTACCCGATGTTAACACCTATGGTTTTTGACCATACACATACTTTCCCAAGTTTGTTGGCCAAAACCTTGATTTTTGGAGTTGTCACAGTAGGTACATCAGATAAAAAAAATCACGGAAAACATAAGTCGGAAAAAGACAAAAAGATTTCCTTTGTTCAAATTCCATTGAATTTGGCTCGTTTTTACGTGATTGAACGCGATGATAAAGTCTTGTTTTTACCCATTGAACAATTAATTCGTCATCATTTACAAGTTCTTTATCGTAATGTCGAAATTGAATTTACCACCTTATTCCGGATTACTCGAAATGGAGATTTTGATGTGGTGGAGCATGAAGATGCCGAAATTGATTTCGTAGACGAGATTAAAAAGAAGATTAAAGACCGTCGTTTAGGCCGAGTAACTCGGGTAGAGGTGGAGAAGGAGCATTCTGAATTTCTTTTAGAAGAAATGTTAAAGCGCTGGTCATTAGAGAAGTCAGATATTTTCATCAAGTCATCCATTTTGGATTTTACAGCATTTTGGCAAATTGTCAAACACCCAGATTTTAAGGGGAAAATGGCCGCCAATCCTCCTGTAGTTCCAGCATTAGGATTGAAGTCGGTTAAGATTGATGATATTTTTGAAACCATGAAACGAGGTGATATTTTACTGCATCACCCTTACAATAATTTTGATCCTGTGGTACAATTGCTGGACCAGGCAGCTGATGATCCCCATGTTTTAGCGATTAAAATTACCTTATATCGCATTTCAAAAAATTCTCGTATTTCGCATGCTTTATTGCGCGCTGCAGAACAAGGTAAACACGTTTCGGTATTGTTTGAGGTAAAAGCACGATTTGACGAGGAAAATAATATCCGAGAAGCCACCAAATTGCAAAAGGCAGGTTGCTTTGTGATTTATGGTATTCCAGGTTTGAAAACTCATACCAAATTATTGCAAGTCATTCGTAATGAAGGAAATTATGTGATGAGTTATGCGCATTTGTCCTCTGGAAATTACAATGAGGATACGGCTAAGTTATATACTGATATAGGATTATTGACTACGGATAGTCGGATTACTCAAGATATTTCCGAGTTTTTCAATGTTATTACGGGGCATTCCATGCCGACCCATTATGAGCATTTGATTACGGCTCCTCGTGATATGCGTAATCGATTGCTGGAAATGATTCGTACAGAAATGGAGAATCATCAAAATGGCTTACCTTCTGGTATTTGCTTGAAAATCAATTCCTTGCAAGACACCCAGACTATGGAAATGCTGTACGAAGCATCCCAAGCAGGTGTGCCCGTGTTGTTAATAGTTCGAGGGATTTGTTGTTTGAGACCTCAAAGAAAAGGTTTATCAGAAAATATCTACATCAAATCCATTGTTGGGAATTATTTGGAACATACGCGCATATTTTATTTTCATAATGCTGGAGAGCCTAAAGTATATGGTGGTTCAGCTGATGTCATGGTGCGTAGTTTTGATCGCCGAATCGAATCTTTGTTTGAATTGGTCAACCCAAGAGCCAAGAATATGGCCATTACCATTTTATTGTGGAATTTGAGAGATACTATAAATTCTTACGAAATGCAGGAAGATGGGTCTTATTGGAAGGTGGAAAGTAATGATCCTTTCAATATTCATCAGGCATTTTATGAAATAAAAGAAGATGATTTGGTAAGTCAATTGCCATTTGATCAATTTACAGTTACATTGGAAGGTAAAATTTAGGCATACACGAACATCAATATAACATTATGGAAAGATTTACGGGGCTATTGGGGATTATTTTAATTCTGGGAGTTTCATTTTTAATGTCAAACAACCGGAAGGCGATTAATTATCGTACAGTGGGTGTCGGTTTGCTTTTGCAAATTTTTTTGGCCGTTTTTATTCTTAAAACGGATACTGGTCAGGCAATTTTCCAATGGTTAGGAGATTCAATCAATACTTTATTAGGTCAAGCTGATAAAGGAGCTCAATTTGTGTTTGGGTCATTAGTTAATCGCGACTTGATGTCGCGTGCTTTTGGTTCTGGCAATGATTATATTTTCTTTTTCAAAGTAGTTCCAACCATCATTTTTGTGGCGGTTTTGGTGAACATGTTTTATCATTTGGGCATATTACAGCGTGTCGTTGCCGCTATCGGAAAGGTGGTTCACTGGTTGATGGGCGTTAGTGGAGCGGAGGCTTTATCTAATGTGGCTTCCACATTTGTTGGCCAGGTTGAAGCTCAAATCATGATAAAGCCTTATTTGAAGAATATGACCAATAGTGAGCTGATGGCTTCTATGACAGGGAGTTTTGCTTGTATTGCGGGTGGTGTTATGGCGGTGTATATTTCATTAGGTGTGCCAGCGGCTTATTTATTGGCGGCTAGTTTAATGGCAGCTCCAGGAGCCTTAGTTATTTCAAAAATTATATTTCCAGAAACAGAGAAGTCAGAAACAGAGGGTGCTGTTAAATTGGAAAAACAAAAGTCACATGCCAATTTGGTGGATGCCATTGCTGCAGGAGCTAGCGAGGGATTAAAAGTAGGTTTGAATGTGATTGCTATGTTAATTGGTTTTATTGCCTTGATTGCCTTGGTGGATTTAGGCTTGGGTCATATTGGTAATTGGATTGGTATGCCGACTTTGTCCATGAATTTATTGTTAGGCAAAGTATTTTCTGTATTTGCCTTTGCGATGGGTGTACCTTCAGCTGATATTGAAGTGGCAGGGGCCTTGATGGGTAAGAAGATGGTTGTGAATGAGTTTGTGGCCTATTTAGATATGATGAAGGTGAAGGATACGTTAAATCCTAAAACCATTGCTATTACCAGTTTTGCCTTATGTGGTTTTGCCAATTTTAGCTCTGTGGCTATTCAAATTGGGGGTATTGGGGAATTAGCACCTTCTCGTAGAAGTGATTTAGCCAAATTAGGTTTTAAAGCCTTAATTGCAGGGACATTAGCTAGTTATTTATCTGCCACATTAGCGGGTTTATTATTGTAATTTCATGCGTATTGATCCTGAAACCGTCGAACGAATCAAACAAGCGGCCGCTGTTGCGGACGTGGTGGGCGATTATGTGACGGTGAAGAAGAAAGGTGCCAACTATTGGGCATGCTGTCCATTTCATGGGGAAAAGACTCCTTCTTTTTCTATATCTCCAAGTAAAGGAATCTATAAATGTTTCGGTTGTGGTAAAGCTGGGGATTCTGTCCGTTTTATCATGGATATTGAGGGCTTGGGGTATGGAGAGGCATTAAGGCATTTAGCCAAAAAATACGGCATAGACATTCAGGAAGAAGAATTAACAGATGACCAAATCGTTCGTCAGAACGAGCGGGAGAGTTTGTTGATCATTTTGGAATATGCCAAAGACTTTTTTAAAAAACAGTTAATAGAATCTCCTGAGGGCAAATCCATTGCCATTCCCTATTTTAAAGAGCGGGGATTTTCAGATTCCACTTTGCAAACTTTTGACTTAGGCTATAGTCCTGAATCTTGGGATATCTTTTATAAAACAGCTATTAAGCATGGTTTTAGTCAAGAAATCATCGAAAAAGCAGGTTTAGTGACCCAGAAAAATGAAGAGGGGAAAGTTTATGATCGTTTTCGCAATCGTGTCATTTTTCCTATTCATAGTGTAGCAGGAAAAGTGATTGCCTTTGGCGCTCGAATATTAAAATCAGATACCAAAAATCAAGCCAAATACCTGAATTCTCCTGAGACGGAGGTTTACCATAAATCGGCTACTTTGTATGGTATTTCTCAGGCAAAAAATGAGATTAGAGCTAAGGATATTTGCTACTTAGTGGAAGGATATACCGATGTTATTTCCTTGCACCAAGCAGGCATTAAAAATGTGGTAGCCTCTTCAGGAACCTCACTGACAGTGGAACAAATTCGACTAATTGGTCGATTTACCCAGCATGTTACTGTATTGTACGATGGTGATTCCGCTGGGATCAAAGCTGCCTTACGAGGTATGGACTTGATCTTGGAAGAAGGCTTGCAAGTTAATTTAGTCGTTTTCCCGGAAGGCCAAGATCCTGATAGTTTTGTTAGAAAGGTTGGTTATGAGGCATTTTTAGAATACATCAAATCAGAATCGAAGGATATTATATCTTTTCAAGCCAATTTGTTTTTAAAGGAAGCAGGCGATGATCCTTTTAAGCGAGCTGAATTGATTAAGGAAATGGTTCAAAGTATTTCCAAGATTCCAGATGCCATTCAGCGCAGTTTATTTGTTCAAAAAACGGCTTCTCTAATGCGTTTGGATGAGGATGTGTTGTTGGCTGAATTGAATAAAATTCACTTAAAGAATCTGAAACAGCGGGGTGGGGCAGGAGCTAATGCTTCAGAATCTATTTCGAATCAAACTTGGCAGGAGATTCAAGAAATCATTGAACCTACGGGCCAAGCAGCGACTGAAACGCAATCAAATTTAGCTTATTATCAAGAGTCGGAATGCATACGATTATTGGTTAGTTTTGGTCATTTGGAAATTAGTCCATCCAAGGCTCCAGGGGTTACTTTGATGCAGTATTTGATTGAAGAGTTGGAAGGAACACATTTTCAAACACCCCTTTTTGAAGAGATATTGGAGATATGTAAAGCGGAATTTAACCAACATCGCTTCCCTGCTCCTGAGTTTTATTTACATCACCAAAATGAAGAGATTCAAAAATTTGCCATAGATATCAGTGCTGGCAAGCATAGTTTATCGGATGTTTGGAAGGACAAGCATGATATTCGCGTGAAGTTGGAAGATGAAATGTTAGAGGATTTAGCTTTTAAAAATGTATTGCGTTTAAGAAAAGTGTATAACGATCAACATTTGCATGAGACCTTGGAGAAAATGGAATCTTTTCAGGGGGATGCGGATACTATGAATGCTTTATTATTAGACTTCATTCATTATAAGGAAATCCAAAAAAACATATCCCAAGAGCTGGGAACGGTGATTGAAAAATAATGCATTTTTCCCTAAGGCTGGCAGCGTTTGGAACGCTGACAGCCTTGCCGAAAGCTAGGGAATTTTAATCAAAAAAGACTTGTTGGAATTGATAAATAACTGAAGAAATCAGTTAATTGGTAATTCTAGAAATAAGATAATTTTATTTCTTTTAAAATCGTTCATGCTTTTACAACGCTGTCAAGGTTTGGAACCTTGACAGCGTTTAAGCAAAAAGCTGGTAAAAGCATGAATCGCTTTATTCTTATAATCCTAATACACGCTTGTTGAACTCTTCATCAGCACCACCACCTGCAAAATCATCAAATACTTTTTCAGTAGCTTTGATAATGTGGTTAGCAATGAATGGAGCACCTTCAGTAGCTCCTTGTACCGGATCTTTAATACAGCATTCCCATTCTAAAACAGCCCAACCATCGTAACCGTATTGAGTTAATTTAGAAAAGATACTTTTGAAATCCACTTGGCCATCTCCCAATGAACGGAATCTACCCGCACGGTTTATCCATGATTGATATCCTCCATAAACACCTTGTTTCCCTGTTGGGTTAAACTCAGCATCTTTCACATGGAACATTTTGATGCGCTCATGGTAGAAGTCAATGTATTGCTTATAATCCAAAGCCTGTAAAACAAAGTGGGATGGATCGTACAATAAATTGGCACGCTTATGTCCTTTTACTGCATCTAAGAACATCTCATATGAAACCCCATCATGCAAATCTTCACCTGGGTGAATTTCATAACAAAGGTCTACTCCGCATTCATCAAATTGATTCAAAATAGGAGTCCAGCGACGAGCCAATTCGGCGAAACCTTGTTCCACTAATCCCGCAGGACGCTGAGGCCAAGGATATACCGTATGCCACATCAAGGCACCAGAAAAGGTAGCATGCGCGCTCAAACCTAAGTTTTCTGACGCTTTGGCTGCATACATCAATTGTTGAACAGCCCATTCAGTTCTAGCCTTTGGATTTCCTTTCACCGAATCAGGAGCAAATCCATCAAACATGATGTCGTAAGCAGGATTAACAGCTACTAATTGTCCTTGTAAGTGTGTAGAAAGTTCGGTGATTTGCAAGCCTTTAGCTGCAAGCATTCCTTTCAATTCATCACAATATGTTTTCGATTCCGCCGCTTTTTGTAAATCGATGCAGCGAGGATCCCAAGATGGGATTTGAACTCCTTTATATCCTAAGCCCGCAGCCCAGGTTGTAATTCCGTCTAATGTATTAAATGGAGCCTCATCACCCAAAAATTGGGCTAAAAAGATAGCAGGTCCTTTGATGGTTTGCATAGTAATTAAATTTTAACCCACGCTTGTTTGCGGGTACTTTCAAGAATTTTTTCACAAATCAATAATTCACGGTATCCATCAGCAAAGGTTGGATAGCTTGGCTTTTCTGGTTGCTTGCCTTGCTCAATTGCCGCATAAACTTCCTTGAATAATTGCTTCGAAGTATCTGGGAAACCTTCATTATGTCCTCCAGGGAAAGTCATGATGGCTGAAGCTTCAGGATAGGCTAATGATGGATCACGCATCAATACTTGGTTCGCTTGATCTCTATTTCCTAACCAAACTTCGTTAGGAGCTTCTGAATTCCAAGCAAAAGTTTTCTTAGATCCTGAAATCTCTAATTTCAATTGGTTTTTACGTCCTGCTGATACTTGAGATACCGTAATAGATCCACGGTTGCCATTATCAAAACGTAATAACACGTTGGCATGATCTTCCGTTGTAATATTCACATCCGCATAATCTTCTGGTTGAAGCATTTTGCCCGAATATGTCTCAATTGCTTTCAATGGCTTCTTACGTGTAGGGTGTACCGTATTGAAATCGGCCATCACTTCTACCGTTTTTAAACCTGTGATGTATTCAATGATATCCATTAAGTGCGAACCAATATCAGCAATGGCACGTGAATCACCTGATTTATCTGGTTCTAAACGCCAGTTGTAATCTGTTTCATAAAACAACCAATCTTGTAAATATGAACCAATGATAGAATATACATCACCCAAATCTCCTTTTTCACGCATAGTTTTCATTTGACGTACCAAAGGATAGTAACGTAAATTGAAGTGAACCGCATTCACTTTACCTGACTTTGCAGCTAATTCCACTAATTCTTCTGCTTCATGCAAGTCTTTAGCCAAAGGTTTTTCACAAACCACATGTTTGCCAGCTAATAAGGCCGCTTTCGACTGAGAGTAGTGTAAGAAGTTAGGAGTACAAATGTGTACGCATTCGATGTCATCTTGTTTCATTAATTCATCAAATGTATACCAACGAGGAATCCCCAATTGTTTGGCCTTAGCTTCTGCTAATTCAATGGTAACCTCACAAAGTGCAGCTACCTCCACATTCGGTAATCGTCTTAATGCCTCAATATGAGCAGGTCCAATAAAGCCTGTTCCTACGATTCCAACTTTAATTTTTGTCATGTTATTCTATATTAAATTTCAAATTTGGTCCACTTATTTGTATTGTCTCTGGATGATCTAACCACATTTTCAATGAATGCCATCCCTTTTATTCCTTCATCAATTCCTGGGAAATCGTACAAAGGATCTTGCTCTTTTCCCTCCCAACGTGCACGAAGAGCAAAAGCGAAATTGCGATAGATATTAGCGAAGGTCTCTACGTATCCTTCAGGATGTCCTGCTGGTTGACGCGTGTGAGCTTGCGCTTGAGCAGAAAGACTACCCACATTGGTACGTATGGTCCTACTACCTCCATCTCTAGATTTAATGATTAAGGTATTCGGGTCCATTTGATGCCAAACAATTCCGGCTTTAGAACCATACACTCGAATGTTTAAGTCGTTTTCTTCTCCATTACATATTTGACTGCAATGCAAAACGCCCCTAGCTCCGTTGTTATAGTGGATTAAGATATTGCCATCATCATCCAATTGACGACCATCTACAAAAATGGTTAAGTCAGCACATAATTCTTCGATATGTAAACCTGTGATGTATTCAGCTAAATTTTCAGCATGTGTACCGATATCACCTATGGCCCCAGCAGCTCCACAACGAGCCGGATCGGTTCTCCATGCCGCTTGCTTTTGACCAGTTGCTTCTACCAAATCAATTAACCAACCTTGTGGATATTCCACGATCACTTTTCGGATTTCGCCTAATTCACCTGAATCTACTAAATGCTTCGCTTCTTTGATCATAGGATAACCCGTGTAATTATGCGTTAAAGCAAAAATTAACCCCGAAGCCTCAATGATTTTCTTTAATTCCTTTGCCTCTTCCAAATTTAAAGTAGCCGGCTTATCGCAAACCACATGAAATCCATTTTCTAAAGCCATTTTGGCCGCAGGAAAATGCAAGTGATTTGGCGTAACGATGGATACAAAATCCATGCGCTCCCCTTCAGGTAATGCTTTTTCCTTCAGAATCATTTCTTCGTATGATCCGTATACACGACTAGGTTCTAAATATAATGCAGCACCCGTGGCTTTGGATTTTTCAGCACTCGAGCTAAATGCACCACATACTAATTCTATTTCTCCATCTAATTGAGAACCACGACGATGAACAGCACCAATAAATGCTTCTAAACTACCACCAATCATCCCCATACGGATTTTTCTGCCTTGACGGTTTTTAGCCTGTGTGGAAGATCCTCCCTGAATCATATCTATATTGATTTAGATTTTTTTAAAAAATTGACTCTAAATATACTAATTTGAGCTAAAAGCGCTGTAGAATTAATGAAATATTAAAAATATTTTCAATTTAATAGGAAACTTTGAAAATCTTTTCGTTTTTTTGACATGATTTTTCTAATGTTAATTTTTAATTTTTCAAGAAAAAACGTTGTTTCACCCTTTAACTAAATCTAAACAACTATGAGTCAAACCATTAATGCAAATCGTCTATTTTATGCTAGCTGTTTTGCGCTTATCACGACGGCCTTCTCTTTTAGCATTAGAGCAGGTATTCTAACGCAGTTAGGAGCAGAATTAAGCTTAGATACTGTCCAATTAGGACATATCAACCAAATGTGGTTCTTAGGTTTCCCGATATCCATGATTCTTGGTGGGGTTTTCTATTCAGCCATTGGACCCAAATTGATCATGCAAATTGCCTTGATCGCCCATACCATTGGTATTTTATTAACTATTTATGCCACGGGTTATGATACTTTGTTGATTTCAACTTTATTGATTGGTTTAGGTAACGGATGTACAGAAGCAGCTTGTAATCCAATGATTGCTGATTCTTATTCAGGATTGGATTTTAACAGCAAATTGAATCGTTTTCACATGTGGTTCCCAGGTGGTATCGTGATTGGTTCATTGATATCTAAATTTATGACGGATGCGTCTATGCCTTGGCAAGCACAAATTTGGGTTATTTTAATCCCTACTGCTATTTATGCTGTGTTATTCTACGGTCAAGCTTTCCCTAAGCCTCGTGCAGGTGCTGAGAATGCTTTGGATAGTTTCAAAGCTATGTTGAATCCATTATATTTATTCATGGCAGCATGTATGGCTTTAACAGCAATTTCTGAATTTGGTCCTCAGCAATGGGTTGGTCCAATCTTAGCTAAAGCTGGTGCTAGTCCTATGTTGATTTTAGCTCTTGTAACAGGTTTAATGGCGGTTGGTCGTTATTTCGCAGGTCCAATCATCCATAAATTAAATACAGTTGGTGTACTTTTAGGTTCTGCCATCTTTGGTGTTATTGGTTTATACATGATGTCTACTATGGACGGTTCTATGTTATACGTAGCAGCTGTATTTTTTGCCTTAGGTATTTGCTACTTCTGGCCAAACATGTTAGGATATGTAAGTGAGACAATGCCTCAAACTGGTGCGCTTGGATTATCAATCTTGGGTGGTATCGGTATGTTCTCTTCTTCTATGTTCCAACCTATCATTGGAGCTTGGATTCAAGAAAACAAAGTGGCAGCAGAAGCAACTGGTTTAGCTGGTGATGCAGCTGATTTGGCTGCTGGACAAGCTACTCTTTCTAATATGTTGATTTTCCCTGCTATCTTAATCGTAGCGTTTGTTGGATTATACTTCTTCGGAAAGAAAGTTAACCATTCTGCATAAACCAGATATTTAAATTAAATTAGGGGGCTTTTAGGCCCCCTTTTTTTATGCGTATACTTATTTTATTTTTTGCCTTTTGTCTGTTTTCTTGTCAATCCAATTGGAATTTAGATCCCGTTCACGTAAAAGAATCTTTGCAAAAAGGAGCGGATCAATGGACTGAAAATAAGGTACTTGTCACTACTCGACTTGGGGATTTTGAAATGGAGCTAGACCCTCGGACTCCCTTGCACCGACTGAATTTTATCCGTTTAGTAAAAATGGGTTATTTCGAAGATCGATATTTTTATCGAATCGTTTATGTGACAGGAATTCAAGGAGGAGGAGAGTATCGTGATCGATTGAATTATTTGGTTCCCGCAGAATATATCGACGAATTAAAGCCTGTACGGGGAAGTCTTGCCATGGCTCGTTATGACGAAGGAAACCCAGAACAAGCATCCTCTCCCAGCGAGTTTTTTATAGTTACTGATACCGAACAAGCAGCAAGATTCTATAAGAAATACGTGGTATTTGGTAAAGTAACAAAAGGAATGGCTGTTGTAGATTCCATCTTTAATGCCAAATCTTATGACGAAAAGCCGGTCATTCCAGTGAAGTTCGACATTAAGGTTTTGCCTTAGTTAGTTGACCAATGCTTTGGAAGATAAAAGCTAAAGCAACAACCATGACACAACCTAGCACGTTTAGCCACAAGAAAGCCATTAGGTCTATTTTCCAAGCATATATTACAAATGCTTCCGCTATTATTGCCGCCCAAAAAACATGTGACCCTTGTGTTTTAGGTAAGTAGAAGGCACATAAGAATACCCCCAAGATGGTTCCATAAAACCAGGAACCTAAGATGTTCACTACTTCGATTAAGCTGCCCATATTGACAGAAAATTGCGCCACAATCAAGCAGAAAATTCCCCAAGCCAAAGTAACTAATTTGGATGACCACCAATAATGTTCATTGCTGGCATGTTGGTTGATGAATCTTTGGTATATATCCACCATGACCGTGGAAGTCAATGAGCCAAAAGCTGAGGCCATGGAACCCATGGAAGCTAATAAGATCATGGCGATTAAAAAGCCCACTAATCCAATGGGTAAATGATCGACAATAAAACGGAGGAAGATATAATTGGTATCTTGACTTTCAGCTTTGCTACCTTGTGATTTCAATAATTCAACAGCTTTTTCCTTGACTTTAGCTTGTTGATCATGCAAATCCATGATCTTCGATTTCAAAGCTGGAATCTTGGCTGATTCTTCTTGAGAAATAGCCTGTATTAAAGCAGTTTCCGTCTGCTTTTTTTGAATGAAAATCTGTTTGTTTTCTTGATCAATTGCCTCATGCCCCTTGGCGGTACTCCAACTTAGCTCCGTACTTTTATTGAAAAATATGGGTGCCTGATTGAATTGGTAAAAAACAAAAACTAAAATACCGACCAATAGGATGAAAAATTGCATGGGGATTTTTAGAAAACCATTCAATAATAGACCTTTCTTACTTTCATTCGCTGTATGTCCAGTTAGATATCGACCTACTTGACTTTGGTCAGTGCCAAAATAGGAGAGCTGTAAAAAGAATCCACCAATGATACCTGACCAAATGGTATACCGATTATTGATGTCAAATTTCCAATCGATTAAATTGATTTTCCCCATTTTACCAGCAAGCTGTAAGGATTCTTTCATGCCTATTTCTTGGGGTAATGCTTGAATGATGTAAATGGCAGCAATGACCATGCCGGCTAAAACTACACCCATTTGCAATAATTGAGTGTATGAAATGGTTTTGGAACCTCCGAATATACAATAGAAAGTTACTACAGCTGCAGTGATACAATTGGTCCAAGTTAAATCCCACCCTAATAAAGTAGATAAGATAATGGATGGAGCGGCAATGGTGACTCCGGTTGATAAGGCCCGTGGGATTAAGAATAAAAAACTAGTTAATATTCGTGTTTTTGAATCAAATCGCTCTTCTAGAAACTGGTAAGCCGTAAAAATCTTTAATTGATAATACTGAGGAATGAAGGTGACAGATAGCACAATCATGGCAATGGGTAGACCCAAATAAAATTGAACAAAACGCATGCCATCCGTATAGGCTTGTCCTGGAACCGATAAAAAAGTAATGGCTGAGGCCTGTGTGGCCATGACCGATAACAAAATGTGATACCAAGGTAGCTCACGATCCGCCAAAAGGAAGCCCTTTAATGAATGCTTAGCTTCTCGGCCTTTCCAACTTCCATAGAGCACAATTCCGCCGATGGTTAATAGTAGTACTATCCAGTCTAATTGATGCATGTTTATTGGAATATGGCGCTAAAAATCACAAAAAATAGAACGATGAATACCACGAATAGGCCAAGCAATAGATACCAAACTTTCCAATTGGTGTGATGGTGCGTTGTTTCTTGTTTCATGGTTGAATTGAATTTCTAAAAATAGCTCAGAAAAGCTTACAATTATCGCATTTAATCTTAAAAGCTGTTAAAATTTGCGATTTCTTTTTCAATTCATGAGACGAAAAAGCGATGGCAAATATAAATTTTCCAAGTGTTTTGGAATACTTAAATTTGCTAATTACCTTTGCACCTCCAAATGCAAGCGGGCGTGGTGGAATTGGTAGACATACCAGACTTAGGATCTGGCGCCGCGAGGCATGGGGGTTCGAGTCCCTCCGCCCGTACCATCGGCAAGCCCTCAAGACCATAAGGTATTGGGGGCTTTTTTTAATTAAAAAATTTAAATACTTCCATATGAATATTTCGCTCAACCATTCAAATGATTTAGAAGGTCGTTTGACTGTTGTCGTTTCAGCTGCTGATTACCAAGAAAAAGTAGAAACTAAATTAAAAGATTACCGTAAAAAGGCGAGCATCAAAGGTTTTCGCCCAGGTATGGTGCCAATGCCATTAATCAAGAAATTGGCAGGACAATCCATTTTAGTGGAAGAAATCAATCATTTATTAGGTCATGCAGTAAGTGATTATATCAAAGAAAATAAATTAAACTTAGTTGGAGAGCCAATGCCTGCAGTAGAAGAGGCAGATGCTATCGACTGGGAAAAAGATACAGAATTTACTTTCCATTACGATTTAGGTTTCCACGGAGAGTTCTCGGTTGATTTAGATAAAATCAAAACCGTTAATTCTTACGAAATCAAAGCCGATAAAAAAGAGATCGAGGAAACGATTGAGAACTTGAAAAAGCAATTTGGAGAGCAGACTCATCCAGAATCGGTAGAGGATCGTGATTTAGTGTTCGGTACTTTTACGCAAGGTGAGTGGGTAGAGAAATCAGCCATTCCATTGCATTCTATTAATGATAAATCGAAAAAGATTTTCATAGGTGCTAAGGTAGGAGATACCTTGAAGTTTGCTATTGATAAAGTATTCAATGATGCTAAATCGTTGGCATTAGCAACTGGCAAGAAAGAAGAAGAAGTGGGTGATTTAACTGGAGAAGTTTCTTACGTAGTTGAAGATATCACGCGTTCAGTTCCTGCCAATTTGGATCAAGCATTTTTTGATAAAGTATTAGGAGCTGGCAAAGCTACTGACGAAGCAAGTTTCCGTGAGCAATTAATTGAGATTGTTCAAGATAACTACAAGCGTGAAGCTAATTATTTGTTACGTATTGATGCTGAAAAAGCCTTGTTAGATCAAGTGAAAATTGATTTGCCAGAAGCATTTTTACGTAATTGGTTAGTACGTATCAATGAAGGTAAATTTACTCCAGAGCAAATTGATCAAGATTTTGATAATGTGAAAAAGGATATCCGTTGGAACCTAATCAAAAACGAAATTGCTGAGAAATTTGAAGTAAAAGTGGAATATGCTGAGGTAGTAGAAAAAGCGAAAGATATGGTGCGTCAACAATTTGGCGGTTACTTATCAGCTGACCAACCTGGTATTGAAGAGATGATTGAGAAAATAGCCATGGGTTATTTAAGTGATAAATCGAAGTCTGATAATTTCATGAATTTGTACAATCAAGCTTTTGCAGATAAGGTATCTTCTGTAATCGTTGAGAAAATCCCACACAAAGTTTCTAAAATTGATGTGGATAAATTCAAAGAAATCGCTGCAGCCTTGTAGTGAAGGTTATTTGTTGGAATTTTCAAAACCCCGTTTTTACGGGGTTTTGTGTGAACTAAGCATTTCAAAATTTGGTTTACCAGCTAATTGCTCGCAATTAATCCGACATTTATTTTAAATTTGAATCTTAAACTAAAAATTATGTATCCCAAGGAATTATCAGGAGACGAGTTTCGCAAATATGCGGTACACCATAAAGGCTTAAACGGTTTAGCCGTTGATCAATACATGAATCAAATGGGTAGCCAAGTGAATCATCGTATTGACGACATGACCCAATACATCATTGAAGAGCGTCCGATGCGTTTTGCTCAAATTGACGTGTTTTCACGTTTGATTATGGATCGCATCATATTCATGGGCGTGCCTGTGGATGATTATATGGCCAACATCATTGTGGCTCAATTGTTATTTATGGAATCCACCGATGCCAAAAAGGATATTGTGATGTATATCAATAGTCCAGGTGGATCCGTATACGCGGGTTTAGGTATCTATGATACAATGAATTATATCCGTCCAGAAGTAGCTACTGTATGTACATCTTTAGCAGCTTCCATGGGAGCTGTATTATTAGCTGGAGGAGCTGCTGGTAAACGTTCTGCATTGGAACATGCCCGCGTGATGATTCACCAACCTTCAGGTGGAGCTCAAGGACAAAGTCGCGATATCGAAATTACGGCTCGTGAAATCGTTAAAATTCGTCAGGAATTATACGATATCTTGGCCAAGCATTCTGGAAAAACCTTTGAAGAAATTGAGCGTGATTCTGATCGTGATTATTGGATGAAGGCGGCTGAAGCCAAAGAGTATGGTTTGATTGATGAAATTTTAACTCGTAATGTGTAAGGATGGCAAATCCCAAAAAGAATAATAATTGTTCATTTTGTGGCCGCAACAAAGCAGAGGTCGGTATTTTGTTATCGGGAATCGATGGACAAATATGCGACCAATGCTTGCAACAAGGCTATGAAGTCATTAAAGAAGAATTAGGAGCTCCAGTAGTTAATAAAAAGAATTCCAAACAGCAGTTTGAGTTAGTTAAACCCAAAGACTTAAAGGAGCATTTAGACTTATATGTCATTGGGCAAGAAGAAGCTAAAAGACATCTCTCGGTGGCGGTGTACAACCATTATAAGCGTTTGATGCAGCCAAGCAATGAAGAGGATGTGAAAATTGAGAAATCAAACATCTTGATGGTAGGTGAAACCGGAACAGGTAAAACCTATTTGGCGCGAACACTAGCTCAGAAACTTCAAGTACCCTTTTGCATTGCAGATGCGACCGTCATTACGGAAGCTGGTTATGTAGGCGAAGACGTGGAAACTATTTTGACTCGTCTTTTGCAGGCTGCTAATTACGATGTAGCTAAGGCAGAATGTGGTATTGTTTTCATTGATGAGATCGATAAGATTGCACGTAAATCAGATAACCCATCCATTACTCGTGATGTATCAGGTGAAGGTGTACAGCAAGCCTTATTGAAATTATTAGAAGGCTCCATCGTCAATGTACCCCCTCAAGGTGGTAGAAAACACCCAGATCAAAAAATGATTGCCGTAAATACAGAGAATATCCTGTTCATTTGTGGTGGGGCATTTGACGGAATCGGTCGACATATCTCTAAAAGGTTAAATGCTCGTCCAATTGGATTTTCTGGAGATGATACTTTTCATGATTCGTTTGAAAAGGATCAAATCATGAAATACGTGACGGCTCAAGATTTGAAATCATTTGGCTTAATACCTGAATTGTTAGGTCGTCTGCCAGTGATTACCTACCTTAACCCATTAGATCAAGTAGCCTTATTAGCTATTTTGACTAAACCTAAAAATGCGCTTGTTAAGCAATATGAAAAATTGTTTGACATGGAAGGCGTAAAGCTGACGTTTACCGAAGAAGCTTTAACTTACATGGTAGAACAAGCGATGCAATACAAATTGGGTGCGCGTGGTTTGAGATCCATTATGGAAGCCATCATGACAGATGCCATGTTTGATATTCCTTCTCAAACAAACATTTCAAATTTTGAAGTGGACTTGGCATATGCTAAATTGAAATTCGAAAAAACAGTGTTCCATCAAATGAAAGTTGTAGCCTAATTTAATTATGAAAAACAATCTAATCGTTCTCGCATTAACTTTATTCATTGCTTCTTGTTCACATAAAGGAGCTTATTTTGCTGTTTATCAGCAAGCTCAGCCTACTACTAAGGCCATTGTTAGCCCAGTAAAAGCAGAAGAACCCCAATTATTGGTTAGTCAATCAAATGAGCTTTCGGAAGAAATCTTACCTATTCAAGCGAATACACCTGAAGAAGCTAAGCTTATTACCGAGTTAACAGCTTTGAATCAAGAAGTGAAATCCATGAAACACATGGAGAAAAAAGAGTTGATTCAACATAAAAAAGCATTCAAAGCTCAGCTTAAAACCCAGATTAAGGAATATAAAGCACAAGCTAAGAAACAAAAGCAAGCATCTAGTCCTTCATCTTGGGATTCCAAAGTGAAAATTGGAGTTATATTATTGATTATTGGTATCATTCTTTCCATTTTTGGATTGGGAGCCATTGGGGCAGTTTCTGCATTCATTGGTTTGATATTTGTACTCTTAGGTCTTTTGCATACGTTTTAATATGTCTGGAATCATCGTCTGTTTACACGGATTTGGTGAAGATCACCGTGTTTGGGATGATTTCATACCCACATATACTTGGCCATATCCAGTAATTGCACCTAATTATGCAGGCTGGGAGGATTGCCTCGATATGTCGGAATATGCTCAGAAAATTGCCTTAGAATTACCCAAGGACCAAGCTTGGTACCTTATTGGGCATTCGATGGGAGGTTATGTTGCTTTGGCCTTGGCCAAGGAATTTCCGGAACAAGTGAAATCCGTGGTGATGTTGAATTCAACTGCCATGGCTGATTCAGAGGAGAAGAAATTGAACCGGAATAAAACCATGGAGTTTTTACAAAAATTGGGAACAGAAGCCTTTATTGGGCCTTTTGTTCCCAATTTGTTTTCAAAGGATTTTGTTGAACAGCATTCTTCAATCATCAGAAAATTAATCGAGCGATATCAACATATTCCAGCCTCAGGTTTAGTGGCAGCTTCAAAAGCTATGCGCGACCGACCAGCTGGATTGGAGTTTTTGACATCGACCCAGATTCCTTTTTTATTTATACATGGTGATTTAGATACCTTAGTTCCACTGGAAGATGTAGAAAAAGCGGTGGAACTTTCTTCCATTCATCAATTGGTTCGAATCCCAAATGTAGGACATCAAGCAGCTTATGAAGCTCCAGAATTAGTACATTTGGCTATTATAAAGTTTATTAACTCCGTTCATGTCTAAAATTATCGTTGCCCTTGACGGCTTTTCTTCTTGTGGAAAAAGTACAACTGCCAAACGCGTTGCGGCTAAATTACATTATGCTTTTGTAGATACAGGGGCTATGTATCGAGCAGTAGCACTCTATTTTCATCGCAATCAAGTGGATTGTAATGATTTAAATGCTATTGAAAAAGCCTTAGAGGAAGTACACATTACTTTTGAATTTAATCCAGAACGGCTAGCCTCAGATACCTATTTGAATGGAGAAAATGTAGAGAATGAAATCCGTAAAATGTACATTTCTGATATAGTAAGTCAGGTAAGTGCCATTCCAACAGTACGCCATGCCATGGTGGCTCAACAGCAGAAAATGGGTAAAAAAAAGGGAGTTGTTATGGACGGTAGAGATGTAGGCACTGTGGTTTTTCCAAATGCAGAAGTGAAAATTTTCATGACAGCAGATCCTAAAATTCGAGCTCAAAGAAGAAAGTTGGAGTTAATGCAAAAAGGAGAGGATTTACCTATTGAGCAAATTGTGGAAAATTTAAAAATTCGGGATGAAATTGATTCCAATCGAAGTGAAGGACCACTTAAACGTGCCGACGATGCCATTGATTTAGATACATCTTATAAATCCATGGATGAACAAGTAGCTTTTGTCTTAGAACAAGTTCGACGAGTTCAGCATGCTGGAAAGTAAGCATTCTCTTCCTATTTTACTGGTTGGTCAAGGCCTGGCTGGAACCATATTGGCTCATACCTTGGATCAAGCTTCTGTGCCATTTCTTATGGTCGATGCTCCTAAGACTTTTTTTACTTCATCCTATGCTGCAGGAGGAATATTCAATCCTGTTACTGGTCGAAAACTTGAGAAAACTTGGTTAGTAGAGGAATTATTTGGCTACCTTTTTCCATTTTATGCTTCCTTAGAAAAAACATTAGATTGTTCATTATTTCATCCTATGCCTTTGTTTCGACCTTATGCCAATGAGGAAATGAAAAGTTGGTTATTAGAAAGAAAGGAGGCTATTCATAATGAATACCTTTGCTGGGAAGATAAAGGTGTTTGGATAGAAAAAGCAGGTTGGTTGGATGTTGAAAGTTTATTAACATATTCTAAAAGCTATTTTCAATCGAAAAAAATAATCAAGGAAATAGTCATTAATCCGTCAATTGATTTAACGGTTTTCGATGATGAGGTGCATTTTCAAGGACAGGCATATGCTTGTGTTGTTTTTTGTGAAGGCTATCACGCACAACAACATAATCCATTCTTTGGTCATTTGAATTTTTTACCCGCCAAAGGGGAATTGATGAAAATCAGATCTCAAGAACCTTCTTCTGATTATATTTTGAATAAAAACGGTTTTCTCTTACCACTAGGAAATCATGAATTCAAAGTAGGAGCCACTTATCGGTGGGATGATTTTTCAAATCAAGCAAGTACTTCAGCACAGCTTGATTTAAGAGCTAAGCTAAAAACATTTGGAATAAATGAATATCAGGAAATAGAAATGTCTGCTGGAGTTAGACCAGCCACCCAAGATCGTAGGCCTTTGGTGGGATTTCATCCTCATTTACCTTTAGCTATATTTAATGGTTTTGGTTCTAAAGGAGTTTCTTTAAGTCCCTATTTTGCTCAACAATGGCTATCGGAATGGAAAGGTGAGAGGCAGATAAATTCCGAAGCATCAATTCGTCGATTTTACCATTTATTTTCCACATAAATCATTAAATTTGGTTTTATTGAAATTGCCTATTAATCAGAAAACTGGATGAAAAGAATATTGCTATTGTTTTTGCTGCTTTTTTCCTTCATGCTACACGGGCAAGATTTCTATCCTAGTCAAAAGAAATTCGATAAAACCCGAATCCAATACCAGAAATTTGTTTGGAAGTTCTTCACTAGTCAAAACTTTGAAGTGTATTATTTTGGTAAAAACGAAGCTTTAGCCAGAAGTACTATTCAAATACTAGAAGCTGAATTTCCACGAATCACCGATATCTTAGGTTATAGTCCATTCAATAAAATCAAACTCTTTGTTTATCCTTCTCATCAAGATTGGATACAATCCAATACGGGAATAAGTTTGGATAATGCCGAAGAGGCAAAGGCGGAAAATTTTGCCAAATTTAAAGTTGAAATCGCATTTCAAAATAATACTTCGGAGTACAAAAAGGAACTAGTGAGAGAGGTCACCAAAGTGTATGTAAATGATATGCTTTTTGGGGGAAGTATTAAAGATGCACTTCAAAATTCCTTGTTATTATCAGTGCCTGAGTGGTTTTCTGAAGGTATTGCCGCCTATATGGCTGAAGGTGATTCGCCTGAAATGAATCAATTTATGTATCAGGTTGTCGTTAATAACCGTGTGCGTAAACCTAATTTAGCACAAGGTAAAGAGTCGATTTGGTTAGGACATTCTATTTGGGCTTATTTGGTTAAAACCTATGGGAAGCAACCAGTTAGTAACATTTTGAATTTGACTCGCATCATTCGAAATGAACAATCAAGTATATCGAGTACAATCAAAAAACCATTTAGCAAGTTTTTAAGAGAATGGTTTGAGTACTATTTGAACCAATCCAAACAAGAGGAGGTCAATACCGTAGCATTGAATGGTTTGAAAAATTTGACTTCGGTAGATATGCTGAATGATCAAATTTTAGGAGATTTTAAAATCAGCCCAGATGGTAAATGGTTAGCCTATGTTTTAGGTGAATCGGGAAAATTTCAAGTGAATTTGATGAATTTAAGTAATCAAAGGTCTCAAAGTATTTTCCAAACTGGTCTGAAAGATTCAGAAAGAATTTCAACGGACCGAGGTCCACTTTTATCATGGGGTAAATCCAATGCATTATCCATTCTTTATAGTGCTGAAGGTAATTCCTATTTGCAAACGTATTCGGCTTTGACAGCTAATAAATTCAGCCTACGCGTTGAATCTAAAAAGAAATTGATTGATTTGAATTGCTTGGATTTTGAGATTGCTTCAAACGGTCAGCGCATGCTCGTAAGGGCTCTTAGAAATGGACAAGTGGATGTGGGTATTTATGATTTAAGAAGAAATCGGTATACCGCAGTGACCCAAGATGCGAATGATGAGATAGAGGCTCATTGGTGGAATAATGGGAATGATGTAGCCTATATTACGGAAAAGTATGTGGATTCAACTTGGAAGCCAACAACATCTAAAGAAGATATATATTCATTGTATCATTGGAAAGCGGATGAACCTTCTAATCCGAACCGTATTTTTGCTCACCGTGGATACATCCACAATCTACGACAAGTATCAGATTCTGTTTGGACTTTTCTGAGTGAAGAAACATCAGGAACGAATTTGATTAGTTTACGTTGGGCAGATACTACTTTCTATCAAAATGCAGCGCGCTCAGGTCCATGGAGATCAGTTGAGTGGGCTAAAGATCAGATTGTGGTGCGGCAAAATGATATGCTGACGCAAATGATCAGCACATATCCCGTGGGCTACGTACTTAGCGCTGGACAGAGTCGATGGTATCCTCAAATTACTGAAACTCCACAAACAGATCTTAGTATTCAGGGGACTAAAGACAGTGTAGACAAACCCTTAATGCGTCGGGCTGATCAACGGAGAGCTAGGATAGAATTAAGGCAACAAAGCCAGCGATTAAGAAAAGATCCCGGTAAATTATTGGGGCCAGTGGATTATCAAAACTCTTTTGTGGTTAATAAATCAGAAGGAAATTTTATGGTGGATCCCATTCGAGGATTGGGATATTCTTTCGAAGTTAAGATGAATGATCTTTTGGAGAATCATTTGGTGAGAACTGGGATTTTTGTGACGTCCAATTTACGTAATGCTGATTTGTGGGCGGAATATGGCTATTTAGCCAATAAAGTAGATTGGTTTGTTCGATTTGACAGGAAGGTGCTGGATCAAGAAAATGAAAGCTTTTCACAGAAAGTTCGCTTCAATCGCATTGAAGTGAAAGGTGTCTATCCATTTAATCTTTTTAGTAAACTAAGTTTTACAGGATCTTTCAGTTCCAATCGGGCAATAGATCAATTTAGTCTAACGACTCCCGAAAACTTAGCTACCTATGCCGGAGCTAAATTGGAATATACATTTGACAACACGGTACATTTGGATGAAAATCTAAGAACAGGATTTCGGATGAACCTTTCTGCGGAATACCAAACAGGTTTAGCATTACCCCAGAATTTTAGTCGAATCCGACTAGATATGCGTCGATACTTGAAGTTGACGAATAGTTTTATTTTGGCAGCACGTCTATCTGCTTCTAATGCACTAGGTTCTGCTGCACCCCAAACGATGTTAGGTGGGGTAGATAATTGGTTATTTATTCAACGAGAAAGTAGGAATAAAGAAAACCCTATGGGAACGGCGGGAATTGCTCAACGAGATGTATTTATGAGTGATGTGGCGAGTCCTTTGCGCGGCTTTAATGTGAATAAATTGTCTGGACAGAGTCATATTTTGTTGAATTTAGAATTGCGTGTTCCATTGAAATCCTTGATGGGGCCAGATTTTTCAAAATCTAGATTCATGAATTCTTTCCAATTTGCGGGATTCACAGATATAGGAAGCGCCTGGACGGGTTCCAATCCATTTGCTAGAACCAATGGATTCAATACGAATACATACGGAGGTAATACCAATCCATTCTTAGCCACAGTAACTGATTTTAGGAATCCATTCCTAGTAGGTTATGGCTTAGGAGCAAGGGCTTATTTATTAGGCTATTTCATTAAGTTGGATTATGCCTTTGGTATGGATAATAAAGAAATTAAAGCACCAGTAACCTATTTGTCATTTGGTTACGATTTTTAGCCTACATTAATTCATGGAAAATACGAGTGAACTATTAGCTTCTTTAGCTGCAACAAGACATGCTGCCATTTCTTTGGCGATGGCAAGTAGTGATCAGAAAAATGCCATTTTATCAGATTTGGCAATTATTTTGGAAGAGAACAAATTAGGGGTTATTCAAGCGAATGCGCAAGATTTGGCAAATTATGATGCTAATAATCCCATGCGCGATCGTTTGTTGTTAACGGAAGAGCGCATTCAATCGTTGGCTGATAGTTTACGGGATATCATGTTATTGCCAGATCCTTCTGGACAGGTTATTTTAGAGAAACAGCTGAAGAATGGTTTACATTTACGGAAGCTAGCTGTGCCTTTAGGTGTGGTGGGAGTTATATATGAATCTAGACCTAACGTCACCATTGATGTGGCAGCTCTTTGTATTCGTTCGGGGAATGCAGCCGTTTTGAGAGGTGGAACAGATGCTTGGCATAGTAATTCTTATTTGGTGTCTTTGATTCATCAGGCGCTAGAAAAAAATGGATTTTCTAAGGAGTTAGTTCGCCTTTTGCCTACTGACAGAGCACATGTTAGCACTTTGCTAACAGCTACTAAATACATCGATGTGATCATTCCTAGAGGTTCTGATGCATTAATTCAACGAGTACGAAGAGAATCATTGGTGCCAACTATTGAGACAGGTGCAGGGGTTTGTCATACTTACGTGGCTGAAACGGCAGATTTGGCAAAAGCAGTACCAGTAGTAGTCAATGCCAAAGTCACTCGACCATCTGTTTGTAATTCTTTGGATACCATTGTCATTCATGCGAATAAATTATCACGTTTTTTGAGTTTGATTCAAGATGATTTTATTCAATACCATGTTAAGATTCATGCTGATCCTCGCTCTTATGCCTTGTTAAAGGCACAGGCTTATCCTTACTTATTTGAGGCTAGCGAAGAAGATTTTGGTCGTGAGTTTTTAGATTTTGCTTGTTCCATTAAAGTAGTTGATAGTACAGAAGAAGCGATTTTACATATATCCAATTATTCCTCACGCCATTCGGAAGCTATTATAACCGAAGATGAGGCAGAGGCCAATTATTTTTTGCAGGCCATTGATGCCGCCGCAGTTTATTGGAATGCCTCTACTCGATTTACCGATGGGGGAGTTTTTGAATTGGGAGCAGAGATTGGTATTTCAACACAAAAATTGCATGCTCGAGGGCCATTTGCATTGGAAAAATTGGTGACAGAGAAGTGGGTGCTAGTGGGAAACGGGCATGTGAGGTAGAAGCTTTGGCAAATTATGTACGTTCTCTATAATTAATAAACGATGAAACAGATATGTGCACTTCTTGTAGTTAGTTTGTTTTTTGTGTCATGCCAAAGTTCATCATCCAATATTGAGGAAAAGAATAAGGAGCTCATTGAAAAGTATTTTACATTATTTAATCAGCATGATTGGAAGGCTTTGTCGGAGATGTATGTTGACTCGGCTGCGTTTAAAGATCCAACTTCAGGGATGAAGGTAATTAGAAAGACGAAAGCCCAGTTTGTGCAGGAGTATACTGGTTTGCAACAGCAGTTTCCAGATGTACATGATCAAGTGCTTAGTATCTATCCATCTGGAGAAAAGCACGTGACGGTGGAGTTTGTTTCCACAGGCACTGGAGCCGATCAAAAGAAATTTGAATTGCCCATAGTTGTTATTTTCCGCATTGAAAATGGTAAGATAGTGCAGGATTTCACCTATTATGATAATTTATAAATTATTCGATTTCCTTGGTGAATAAATAGAACACTAGCGTTATCAAATAAGTAAAAAGCCCGCTAATCACACCTAAAAGAATTGAATTGACAATATTCCATTTCAAAATTATTAAAGGAATAAAGCATGTAACATAAAAGCTGATTGCTATCAAAACACTTAGAATAGGAGATGCTTTTTTTGGTGTAATTTCAATTTTACAATGTGGGCATTTCCATTTTAAGGATTTATGAACAAGGAATAGATATTTTAAATTTTGGGCTTTGTGGCAATTAGGGCAGTTGAATTTACTTTTCATATTTTTTAGTGGTTACTTTTGGTAAGTATTAATTGAAGGTCAAATTAGCAATATTATTTAATTTTTTGAGGGATATTTAATTCAATTTTAATGGCTACATACATCGCTTTGTTGAGAGGAATAAACGTGTCTGGTCAGAAGATGATCAAGATGGTGGACTTGAAAGCCATGTTTGAATCAGTAGGGTTTGAGGCTGTCCAGACCTATATCCAAAGTGGGAATGTGTTGTATCAAAGTAAGGATTTAAGGGAGAATGAAATGGTTGAAAAAATCCATTCGGCTATTCTAGAAAGATTTGGATTTGAGGTAGACGTTCAGGTCTTTGGTGTGCCCAATTGGAATCAAATTATTGCCAATAATCCCTTTGTAACGAGGGATAATCTGGATGAAGCTAAATTGTATGTGAGTTTATTAGCGAATGAGCCATTGCCAGAAAACGTGGAAAAATTAGCAAGTTTTGCCTTTCAAGAAGAAACCTATCAACTCATTGATCGGGCAGTTTATTTATATGTTCCAAAAGGTTATGGAAACGCCAAATTGAGCAATAATTTCTTAGAGAATAAACTGAAGGTGTCAGCTACCACACGAAATTGGAAGACGATGTTGACTTTGCGAGATATGCTTTAAGTGATTACCATATATTTTTCGATGTTTAAATTATCAGTTTTTTGATAATTAAGTCTCACTTTAATACAATGAAGGTATTTGTCCTATTTGTTTCTTTTTTTTGATTTTAAATAATTTCAAGAAAAACAAAAGTTTCACTTTAGTGAAACTTTTTCTAAATTTGTTAAGAATCAATGAGGAAATACCGGACTATTAAAATATTCTCAATTGAATTTCAATATTTTTTTCAAAATCAATCTAAGCAAGTAAAAGATAAGATTTTGTGGACTTTTAGATTAATTGAAGAATTAGAGTGGATACCAATTGTATATTTTAAAAAATTAATTTCAGCTGAAGGGATATATGAAATCAGAATTCAAGTCGGCACCGATATTTTTAGAATATTTTGTTTTCAAGATGGTTTTTCCTTAGTGATTACCCATGCAATTCAGAAGAAATCTCAAAGAATTCCAAGAAAAGAGATAATTAAAGCACTAAAAATTAAATTGTTTTATGAAAACGAAAAACAGTGAATTTGTTAGTTTAGATCAATTTATTGAATCTAACTATGGTAATTCGGATAACAATTCGAGGGATCAATTTGAGTCAGGATATCAGCATTTCAAATTAGGCTTCTTACTTCATGAAGCTCGAAAAAATCAGGGATTAACCCAAGAAGAATTAGCTTTGAAAGTAGGGACTACGAAATCATATATTTCTAAAATTGAAAATGATGTGAAAGAAGTTCGATTGTCGACCTTGAAGAAAATAGTAGAAGTAGGTCTAGGAGGTCAACTTCATATATCCATCGATTTTTAAAATTCATAGTCCAATCCCATCCTTTGTTTCATTTCTACTAAAATAGGATGCTTCTCGGAAAGGAATTCGTACTTATCTGATTGGGTGTACAATACCTTTTTATCACTTTTTTCTTGAACAAGGATATCGAGTTCGATGTCAATATCAAAATTATGCAGCGAAGAGCGGAGTTGGTTTAATACTTCCATCCGAATGGCTTCATTAAACTGCTGTATTTGTAATTCGTTTTCTACTTTTAGATGTAAAACTGTACCTATTAGTTCGATTGGCCGATTCATCATGACAAATTTATTGATGTCTTGATTGGCTTCATAAGCCTTAGCAATTCGGAACCATTCTTTACTAATATCTTCTAAAGTAAAAGTCTTATTCTCTGCTCCCGTGGCACTACTTGTCAATAAGGTAGCTTCCTTTTGTTCCGCTTGTTTGGTTTCAACTAATTTTTTAGCACTTCGCAATCCGGAAGATTGAATGCTTGGACGGTTCGGTACAGGACTAGCTTGGATGTTTTCAGGTAGCTCCGTTTTTTCCTCCTTGATTTCTTTCAGGGGATTTGGAACTTCCAGAACCGGTACTTCTGGTTTTAAGGGAGTATTTAGTAATGTTGTAACACTTTTTTCAAGGGTGGAATTGGCCGAAGCCTCAAGCTTTTTTCCAGCGCCGTCCTCCACCACAGGTGTTTGGTTAGGCTTGAATACTGAGTTTAAATAGTTGATTTTTAGTAAACTCAAGTCCAAATGCAATCTTGGATTTTTGGCACTTTTATAATTTACTTCACACTGCGCACATATATTCATTGCGGAGAGTAAAAAAGAAGTACTGGTCAATTCCGCCTGTTTTTTAAACTTAGCCTTGGTCTCTTCACTCATTTCCATTAGTGCTAAGGTCTTGGGATCTTTGGCATAAAGCAATAAGCGTAAGTGTTCCATTAAGCCTGAAATGAACTGCATCCCATCAAAACCCTTGCGCATAATTTCCTCAATTAAGAGAAGAACTTCTGTGTGGTTTTGTTCTAATAAATGATCCGTTAAGCTGAAATAATAGTCGCTATCTAGGATATGTAAATTCTCTAAAACGGCTTTATGACGTAAGGTATTATCTGTCGAAAAGGTGACATTTAAATCAAACATCGACAAGGCATCACGCAAACCTCCATCGGCTTTGATGGAAATTAATTCCAAAGCAGCAGGTTCAGCTGAAATATGTTCCTTTTCAGCAATGGAAGCCAAATGCATGGCCATATCCTGCCATTTGATGCGATTGAAATCAAATATTTGGCATCGCGATAAAATGGTAGGTAGGATTTTATGTTTTTCCGTAGTAGCCAAGATAAAAATGGCATAGGAAGGTGGTTCTTCCAATGTTTTCAAAAAGGCATTGAATGCCTGTGCAGAAAGCATGTGAACCTCATCAATGATGTATACCTTATAACGTCCATTTTGAGGCGGGTAACGAACTTGATCGATCAGACTTCGAATATCATCTACAGAGTTATTGGATGCCGCATCAAGTTCATGTATAGTCAGCGAGGTATTTTCTTGGAAAGATTGGCATGAAGAACAAGTTCCGCAGGCTTCACCTTCTGGACTTTGGTTCTCGCAGTTAATGGTTTTGGCTAAAATACGAGCACAGGTGGTTTTACCCACCCCTCTAGGACCACAAAATAGGAATGCTTGTGCTAAGTGATTAGACTTAATGGCATTCTTCAACGTGGTGGTAATATGGCTCTGACCCACCACAGAATCAAACTGGGTAGGACGGTATTTTCGCGCAGAAACAATAAAATTTTCCATACTGCAAGTTACAATTTGAGGCCATAAAACCCAAATCGATTTAAGGGATTCGGAGGGTGGCGCTTACTGGGAAATGGTCTGTAGGATATCGATTCGACCAAGTCTCAGAATGGGTGGCATGTTGTTCACAACTAACTCCGTTTTTCACAAAAATATAATCGATTTGACTATTCTCTCTTTCTTCTTTGAACGCATTGAACGAATTCTTTGGTCCATAATGGCCTAGCTTACTGATACTTTCTGAATTGGTTAATCTATCTGGATTATTAGGATCAACTAAGATTTGAATAGGTTCATCATCTGGCTTGGCATTGAAATCCCCTAATAAAATGACAGGGTTGTTTTTGGCGATTTCTTTGATTTTGGCTAACACTAATTTAGCGCTTTCTCTGCGAGCTATTTTACCCAAATGGTCAAAGTGAGTATTGAATACATAGAATTTCTTTTTTGTTTTCAAGTCCTGAAAATGTCCCCAAGTAACTACACGTCTGCAGGCGGCATCCCAGCCAAAACCTACTTTATCACAAGAGTCTGATAACCAGAATGTTTTTTGTTCTAAAACTTTAAACTTCTTGGTATTGTAAAATAAGGGAGAAAATTCACCTTCTTCTTTCCCGTCGTCACGTCCTCGTCCAAACCAAGCAAAGCCTGGTAATCTTTCCGCAAAATCTTTGATCTGATGAATAAATGCTTCTTGCATACCAATAATATCAGCTTGATGATATTTAACTAATTCAGCACAGTGATCTTTACGATTGGACCACTGATTTATCCCATCAGATTTAGTATCCATGCGGATATTGAAAGTCATGGCCTTGATTTGTCCCATACTTGTCTGACTGAAAAGTAAGAGGGTAATCAAGATGATGGATAAGCGCTTGAAAATGGCCTCTACTTGTGGCCATACGCGGTCATTTTTGCCATTCTTGATAATTAAATCTACACCTTGATTGTATTGTTCCTGACTAGGTTGGTTTTGTAACAGTTTCATATTGTCTTCAAAGGTTAAATGGTTTCGTTTTTGTAGTCGTTCAATGCGTTCATCTACTGGGCAATCAACGGCTATTAATTGTGAAATATAGGTTGGTTTGTTTTTGTTCGTCAAAAGGGCTGCCTCATACAGTTTGAAAGGCTCAGAACTAGGTATGAGAGCCCATTGCTGTAAGGATTCACGAACAGCAGGGTGAATGATGTGATTTAAAGCCGACAATAAATCGGGGTTGCTTTTAACTTGACCACGAATAAAGTCTTTGTTATAATTTCCATGTTCATTAAAGCTTTCCTTACCAAAAATACCCATGATTTTCTGTTGGATAGTAGGATCACTATTAATCAATTGGTGGGCCACCTTGTCGGCCTCAAAAATAGGAATGCCTAGACAAGCAAAAATCCGACAAATGATTGATTTGCCGGATCCCATTCCGCCTGTGATACCTATTAAAGGTCGAAGGCTTTTTTCCATGGATTTACTCTTCAGTTAAGCGAGAAGAAGCATCTTTTGAAATAGCTGATTTTTCAAAAACGACACGAACCCCTTTGCTAGAGTCAATCTCTACTACCAATGTTTTTTCACGTATGGAAACCACTGTTCCGTGTACTCCACCGATCGTTACTACTTTATCACCAGTTTTTAATTCATCAATGAATTTTTTCGCTTCTTTCGCCTTTTTTTGTTGTGGACGAATCATGAAAAAATAAAATACCACAAAGATTCCACCAAAAAGGAAGATTTGCATGATTTGAGGATTGTTAGCCATTTTGTTCGTTTATAGTTTATTTTTTTCTTTCAATTTCAACTTTAAATGCCACCATATTATCTGATGGCATGGTGTTAGCGTAGGCAGTAACGGTTTTTTGTACTTTCCCTTCTTTGCCTTTGGAATCAAAGCTTACTTTAATGAAGCCTTTTTTACCGGGCTGTACCAATTCTTTGCTCCATTTTGGGGTTGTGCATCCACAAGATGCGTTCACCGTTAAAATCTTTAAAGGCAAATTTCCTTCATTTTTGAAATGAAAGGTATATGATATACTATCACCTTCAGTAATTTTCCCTAGGTAAACGCTGGGTTGATCAAATTTCATCACAGGATGCTTTTCAACGGAAGGTCTCAATTCCATAGGAATGGATTCTTCTGTCGAATTTCTCGCCTCTTTCTGTTTGTTCGTACAGGATAAAAGACATAAAAAGCATATGGCAACGAAATACTTCATGTTAAGGCTTCGCTTTAATCTGACTCATCATTTTCTCCACATCTTCTAACAACTTTTCAGCTTTCACTTTGGTGTCATTGACTACCTTTTTGCCTTCTGATTTAGCTAGAGTTTCTGGAACTTCCTTGCCTTCTACAATATCATTGATCAATTGTTTTAATTGCTCTCTGTATTTGTTTAATTGAAAATACAATTTGTTACGTGTATTCTCACCTTTATCAGGGGCATATAAAATTCCGATAATAGCACCTGTGGCAGCTCCTACGACAAATGCCCAAAAGGATTTTGATGATCTACTCATATTATTTGCTAGCTATGTCGATTAATCCTCGACCTGATTTAGTAATTATTTTTTCGTGTATCAATCTCAGAGAAATCACATCTAGGATACCGTTGATGAATTGCCCTGATTTGGGTGTAGAGTAATTTTTTGCTAATTCAATGTACTCGTTAATACTTACTTTAACGGGTATACTAGAAAATTTAATCATTTCTGTCAAAGCCATTTTTAACAAAATAAAATCAGCCATGGCCAAACGATCCGACTCCCAATTCTTTGTTTGATCACCAATCCAGAGCACTAAATCTTTGTCGTTTTGAATGGTGCTTTCAAACAACTCTTCGAAGAATAATTTATCATCATCCCATTGAAGAGCTAAAGGCTGTAAGCTTAAATCTTCTAGAGCATCAACCTTAAATGTTTTGGTCGATAAACTTTTAACTACATCTTTATTAAGATGCCAATTTAAATCTTTTTCTTCAAAATACTCGGTCATACTCGAGTGTTTTAGAATAAATGTTTTTAAAATATATCGAATCATTTCGATGTCATCTTCAAAGCTTTTTCCAGCTTGAGGAAGATAGTCGACAAAAGTTTGATCCAATAGGATTACATCTAAAAACAATTTTTTAATTCTATTTTCTTCATCTTCAGACCATCCAATGTGCTGATCTTCAAATGCTTGTTGCAAAGCTTTCCACTTGGGCATGATAGCTAAGACTTTGTTTTTGCTCAGCTGAGATGTCTTAATGGGGTTTTCTAATAAACGACGGTTTTCATCCCAAACGGCAATGTCCGATAGATGTTGTAAGTAAAATAGGATTTTTAGGTATTGTTTGTAGATGGACTCTACTTCCTTCACCATGTCCTTTTTTAACTTTTCCGCAATTTTTTTGGTATTGTTTTGATAGGTTCGATAAACCGATTTGGCCGCAGCCAAAGATTCTGGTGGTATACTCTCTTCTGTTGGGATTTCTTGAAAAAACTCGTTTAATTGAATTTCTGCCAATTTTTTTAGGCCTTCTAGTCGAGGAGCTTGTTCCTCTTTAGCCACCATGAGTGATAAATCTGGCTGAAAAATAACAGCTAATTCATCAAATGCCAATTGATATTGGGCACGTTCTTGCGTGTTGTAAGCATACAATTGCTGAAATGCTTTCACCCGAAGTAATCTTCTGTTTACCATCCGAAAAAAAAGAGCGTTCTTGTTGTTTGAAACACAAAATTAAGGATTTTAATTGATAAAGATTCTATCTTTGTTAGAAGTAAATTAAGCATGGGCGCACTAAGTCACCTCAATAAATATTTTTGGAAGTATAAATGGCTACTATTCTTAGGTATCCTGTTTACATTTTGTTCTAATTTTTTTGGTGTAGTCCCAGCACAACTCGTGCGTTATGCCTTGGATTTAGTGACAGAGACCATTGATGTTTATTTTCTATTCAAGCAATTTTCTCTTCAAGGAGCCTTTTATGAGGTTTTTGCAGCAACCCTATTTTTCTATGGTGGATTAATTATTTTAATGGCCTTGATTAAAGGAGTCTTTTTGTTTTTAGTTCGTCAAACGCTTATTGTGATGTCGCGTCATATCGAATATGATATGAAAAATGAAATTTATGCGCATTACCAAACTCTGCCTATGTCGTTTTATAGAAAGCAGAATACGGGTGATTTGATGGCTCGTATATCTGAAGATGTAAGTAAAGTACGTATGTATGTGGGCCCTAGTATGATGTATGGTCTTAACCTCATTTGCGTATTTGTATTGGTCATTTACTATATGTGGCATGTCAATCAAACTTTGATGTGGTATGTCTTATTGCCTCTTCCTATATTATCCTTAAGTATATATTATGTCAATTCCCTTGTTTTAAGGAAATCGGAGGAAATTCAAGCGGGTCTATCAACGATCTCTACTTTCGCTCAAGAGGCTTTTTCAGGAATTCGCGTTTTAAAATCATTTGTGCGGGAAAAAGAATCTGTTCAAGCCTTTGCAGATGCGTCGGCAAATTACCGCAAGAAATCCTTGGACTTGGTGAAGGTGGATTCCTTGTTTACGCCTTTGATTTCATTGCTAGTAGGCTTTTCTACACTTTTAGTGGTATATGTAGGTTCGCAAGAAGTGATGGCAGGAAGAATCTCGATTGGTAATATCACAGAGTTTATCATGTATGTATTTATGCTAACATGGCCCGTGACGGCTTTAGGATGGACCAGTTCTCAAATTCAGCGGGCAGCTGCTTCGCAAGGTAGAATCAATGAGTTTTTGCAAGTGAAATCTGAGCTGTTGGTGGGGAAACAAATCCGACAAAAGATTCAGGGTCGATGGACATTTGAACATGTTGATTTTACTTATCCAGGTACAGATCGGACGGTGTTGCGTGATATAGATTTGGAAATAGAGCCAGGTGAATCTGTGGCATTACTCGGTACAACAGGTTCAGGAAAGAGTAGCATAGCGGCTCTGATGGCTCGTTTTTATGATCCAACGGCTGGTAGAATATTATTGGATGGGATAGAGTTGAAAGATTGGGATATGGAATTGGTTCGTACTAACCTAGGCTTTGTACCGCAAGATGTCTTTTTATTTTCAACGAGTATCGCAGAGAATATTCGTTTTGGACAAGCAGACTTAAATCAAGCAGATTTAGAGCAAGCTGCCAAGTATGCTGATGTATATGATAACATCATGGAATTCCCAGATCGATTTAATACGATTTTGGGTGAAAGAGGGGTAACCTTATCTGGAGGTCAAAAACAACGCGTTTCCTTAGCTCGAGCCTTGGCCAAAAATCCAGGAATGTTGGTGTTAGATGATTGTTTGTCAGCGGTGGATACACATACTGAACATAAGATATTGAACCATTTGAAACACATCATGGAAGGTAAAACCTGCCTGATTATTTCTCACCGGGTATCATCTGCCAAATTAGCGAAACGTATTTTTGTATTGCATGAAGGTAGAATTGTAGAGCACGGAACGCATACTACCTTAATGAAAAAGAAGGGAAGTTATTACGAGTTGTATCAGCAACAATTAAATCAAGAAAAGCAAGATTTAGAGCAAGTTTCCACTCAATCTAATTAATTCAATTTCAGCCGTTTTAGCTGCAAATTTAGCTTCAATCAAACGAGTCTCCGCTGCTACTGCATTTCTTTGAACCTCTCTTAATTCATAGGAAGTCGCAATACCAACTTTGAATCGATCAAAAGCAATGTCAATGTTTTGCTTAGCTATGCCGTAATTTTCTGTTTCCAGGTTGATTAAATTTAAGGCATTTTCATAATTAACATAGGCTTTTTCAATGTTAGATACCAAGGTATTTTTCAAGTCTAAAACTTGTAAATCCGCAATTTCTGCATTGATTTTGGCATTTTGGATACGACGCTTTTGATTGCTGCCGTCAAAAATATTGATGGAGGCACGAATACCATAGTTCATCACATCACTACTTCCTCGGGAAACACCAAAACCAGCTCCATTGTTAACTGTACTGTAGTTGTATCCAGCAACTAAGTCAATGACAGGTTGTTGCTGACTTTGTAAATTTTTAATATCCATGTCAGCTACTTTTTTGTTTAAAAGAGCTGAAATCAAATTTGGGTTTTGCTGTAAAGCTTGATTCTTTAATTCTTCCAATTTCAATTTTGGCAATAATTCAATGGTTGAAACTACATCAAAATCGATCATGTGCTCTCTAACCAAAAGTGTATTGAAATAAATCTTAGTGCTTAAGTAGGATTGCTCTTGAGCTAATAATAGAGCTTTATCTTCATTATAATCAACTTGTGCTGAATAAAAATCCACTTTTGAACCTTGGCCCACTTCAAAACGATCTTTGGCTAATTTCAAGCGGTCATTAGAAATCTCTAATCCTTTTTTGAAGTTATTGACACGTAAATCTTGACGAATGATATCGTAATAAGAAGCGCTAATTAAAGCAATTAAGTTTTCGATGGTAGCTTCAGTTTGCTTTGCACCTAGGTTTTGCAATTCTTTAAAACGATCTCTTAGAATAAACATTCCTTTTCCATCATACAAGGTCCACACCATGGCGACACCTGTATTAGAAGAGTTGGAGTTTACACCTGATTGAACTAAAGGAGCACGTAAGCCCCCAAAAAACTCCTGATCTAAGCCAGAAATGGTATAGTTTTTGTTGAAGTTCCCGGTAATGGTTGGTAGAAACCCTGCATTACCTAATGTATTGTCATTAAGAGCTTGTTTCTCTCTTTTTTTGGCAATTTGTATCGAATAGTGGTTCTGTAATCCTTGTTGAATCGCATCTTCTAAACTCAAGTTTTTCTGTGCTTGAGATGGAAATATACTTACTGAAAACGCAACTAGGAGGCTAAAGCTTAGGCCTGATATCTTCATAAGGTAATCTATTTGGCATATATAATTAACAAACATAGTGATTTTGAAGCATTTTTCGATACACATACCACACAAGTACCCATAGCTATTTTGATCTGTTTTTAGCTATTTTTGTTTTATGCCTACTTTAGAAATAACACAACTCTATATTTATCCTATCAAATCATTAGGAGCTTTAGCTTTGCCTGAGGCTCAATTGGAGGTTCAAGGCCTTGCTGGAGATCGGCGATACATGTTGGTTGATGAGCAAGGAAAGTTTATTACTCAGCGGACTCTTCCAGATCTAACGCGATTTCAATTAAGTCTTGACCCGAGTGGATTCTTGGTGGAAGATAGGGAGTTGGGAAAATCTAAAATATTGCATCACTCGGTTGAACTGGGCGATGCTATGTCAGTAGAAATTTGGGATGATCAAGTAGAAGCCCGTATCGTACTCGATAATTGGTCTGAATGGTTTAGTCAAATCTTACAGGAGAAAGTGTATTTAGTTCATTTGGATGATGCTTCTCCTCGCTTAATGAAGGAGAAATATCAAACTTCATTATCTAAAGAAAGTTCATTTGCCGATGCTTTACCCATTTTACTTTGTTCTGAGGCCTCTTTTGAGGCGTTGGAGAGTCAATTAGGGGAGACAGTTGATCGTTTACGGTTTCGTCCCAATATTATTGTAAAAGGAACTCAGGCCTTTGAGGAAGATACTTGGAAGCAAATCCAAATAGGGGATGTGTTGTTATTTGGAGCAAAACCTTGTGCTCGCTGTCAATTGATCACAGTCCATCCCAAGCAAGGGACAATCCACAAAGAAGTATTAAGCGCATTGTCCCAAATTCGCAAGATTGGGAACAAGGTATATTTTGGACAGCAGTTTGTTCCAGAGAGTTTAGGGAAATTAGCTGTAGGAGATCAAATTAGAGTTCAAATCCAACAAGATGCGGTTTATTAAAATAGCCCACTTATTAAGTTTCGATGTTGTTTGTGGCACTCTAGCTTTTCAAGCCCTATTGCACGAACTATTTTTAAAAGAAATGCCTAGTCGGTCAGAACAAATCTCCTTGGCATGTGCTGTTTGGGGAATTTACCTCATCGATCGAATGATAGATCGGAAAAAAGGTGTTCTGCAAGATGAGCGTCATTCATTCCAATCACAATATGCGAACTTAATTAAGATAATCGTATTTGTATTACTGCTGATTGGAGGCTTGAGTTTACGAGTTTTAGATCCCTCATTAATTTATTTCGGCTTAAGTTTGTGCTTCATCCTGCTGATTTATTGGGTATTGTGGTATTTTGGAGCATTTAGTCGAATTCCTTTCAGCAAGGAATTTATGACGGCCTTAATTTATACCCTTGGAGTAGGAGCTACAACTTGGTATCGCATACCAACAACTCAAAGGACTGTTATATTGGGGACAAGTCTATTTTTGTTAGTCCTGCAAAATTTAATCATGTTCAATGCATGGGAATTGGAAGAGTATGGGGATACGAATGTAGGATGGCCTTATTGGAAGTATCTTTTAATTGGAATTGAAGTGCTTTTTTTATTACTATTCATAGTTGTACTATTTTACTTGGATGAAAAAATCACTTTTGTGCCATTTGCCATTACATTTGCCATACAAAGTTGGATTCATTACTTTTCAAAAAACAAGTTAGCATCTCGCATTTGGGGAGAACTAGCTTATTGTAGTCCTATTCTCTATTTCGCCTATGAGTTTTTTTCAAAATAAGGACGCTTACAGCGCATTAAAATTCCCAGAATTTAGGGCTTTCATTGTAGGTAATACGTTATTTACCATGGCTTTGTTGATGCAAGAAGTCATCGTTTCATATGAAATTTATAAAATTACTCATAATCCTTTGGCCTTAGGCTTAATCGGCTTGGCGGAAGTGATTCCTTATATTTCTTTAGCGTTATTTGGAGGGCATTATGCTGATAACAGAGATAAGCGAAAGATTATGCAAATATCTTTATCTGTCATCATTTTTGGATCTTTTTTATTACTCTATTCAAGTCTTCAATTAGACTCACAAAGCCCTGATTTTCATATTTATACGATTTATTTTGTCATTTTTCTGATTGGCTTGGCCAAAGGTTTTTTTAGTCCTGCGGCATCATCCCTAAACCCATTCTTAGTTCCTAAAGAAGTTTTTGCGAATGCAGCCACATGGAATAGTTCTTTTTGGCAATTAGGGGCAATTTTAGGTCCTGGTATGGCTGGATTTCTGTATGCCTATTTGGGATTAGCAGGTTCTTTAGAAACGGTGATTGTGTTTTTATTGGGGGTGATGACCTGTTTGTTTTTTATTAAGAAAAGGCCTGTTCCTCCTAAAGCAGTTACCCATGAATCCATTTGGCAAAGCTTAAAAGAGGGAATTGTTTATGTTTTTAAAACCAAAATTATCTTGTATGCTATTTCCTTGGATTTGTTTTCAGTTTTGTTTGGAGGTGTGATTGCCATCTTACCGATTTTTGCAGAGGATATACTGAAAGTAGGTGCTGAAGGATTGGGTATTTTACGAGCGGCACCTTCCATTGGGGCCTTGATATCCATGGCCTTCATGATCTATTTTCCACCTTTGGAAAAGGCCTGGAGAAATTTACTTATAGCTATTGCTGGATTTGGCATTGCCACCATGGTATTTGGAATATCAACTAATTTTTGGATATCCGTGGTTGCCTTATTTTTTACTGGAGCATTTGATTCGGTGAGTGTAGTAATCCGACAAACCGTTTTACGCTTTTATACGCCCGATGAAATGCGGGGTAGGGTATCTTCTGTGAATGGAATTTTTGTTAGTTCTTCGAATGAACTTGGGGCTTTTGAATCAGGAGTTATGGCCAAAATGATGGGAACAGTTCCATCGGTTTTGGTTGGAGCTACGGCAACCTTAGTAATTGTTAGCTTAGTTGCACTGAATTCGAAGGATTTACTGAAACTAAAAGTGGCAAAGAAAGTGGAATCCGAGGATTAACTAATATGTGCTTCTTGGGCTAATCTTTCTTTTTCTTCCGCTTCTTCTTTGTCTTTTCTTGCTTTGATTTGTTCAGGCCAATGTTTTAAAACTTCAGCAATGTGCTTTTTGCTCTCTTGAGCCCATTGTATATCTTCAATTTTGCGAATCGGCTCTGCATTTTCGCCCAATAAAGCAGGCATGATTTTGAGGAAATAATCTTTAAGTTTTAAATCCCCTTTTTTGTTTTTAGAAACCACGACACTTGCTTCGCAATTGAATAAAGAAACTAATCCATCAGAAGTATTACCTTCCGAGAAATAGAAATGGTCCAAATTGTGGATATCGACAAATTCGGATGATATCAACGTAGAACCTTGATAATGAAGCGTCTTTAAGGATTCCTCATTGACTACCACAAATGAAATTCGTTGTTTTCCTGATTTTTCTGCAAAATAATCACCGATCGACTGGAAGAAATTACGCTTCGGTAATTGAATTACTCCAAGTCCAACCCAATGGGAGGGAAGTTCTGAACGAAGAAAAGATAATGACGCTGGAAGTGAATGATTCATAGGATTGGCAATTTGGTACCCGAAATTAAGGAAAGATTAGTTTATGTCAAACCCAAATTATAGTCGGATTTTAGGCTTAGGCAATTCAAAAAACAATGTAAAGGGTTGAAACCAAGCGTGTATGGATTCAAAACCCGACTTATTAAGGGTATAGACCAAGAATTGCCCTTTCTTGCTGAAATCAACCAGTTGGGCTTGTTTTAGTAAATCCAAGTGATGAGAAATACTAGGCTTAGTCATGTTAAATTGCTGAGCAATCATTCCAGCATTTTGTGGTCCATGAGTCAAAAAGCGAAGTATCTCTCTTCGAGTTGGGTCATTGATAGCTTTGAATACAATATCCATAATATCTTAAATAGTTAAACAAATATTTAAATATAAAGGTAGTATTCCAAATATTCAATGGAATTATCCTTTGTCTTCCTTACGATACGCTTCAATTAATTTCACTTCACCCTCTTTTCCAGGATAAAAATTACCATGTTCCATACCTAATACTCCGGTATATCCTTTCTTTCTTAGATGTTTGAAAATATTCGCATGATTGACTTCTCCCGTGGTAGGTTCTTTTCTCCCTGGATTATCACCAATTTGTAAATAGGCTATTTCTTCCCAGCATAAATCCATATTGGCTATCATATTTCCTTCATTACGTTGCATGTGGTACATATCAAATAAGATTTTACAAGCAGGGCTTCCTACGGCCCGACAAATCATATACGACTGGTCAGAGTAGCGAAGAAATAAATCTGGGTTATCACTTAATGGTTCTAAGACCATCGTTAAATTATGCGGTTCAAAAATCTCAGCACCACGTTTAAGGTTGTCGATCACATGGCCAGTCTGAACTCCTAAAGGTAGTTTACGATTGAAGTTTCCTGGTACTACGGTCATCCACTTGGCATTGCAACGCTTGGCTGTTTCAACGGCTGTTTTGCAAGCTTTGATGAACATTTCTGTGGCTTCTTTTTTGCCAGTGGTCATGTGTTGGGTATCAAAAAAACCATCAAACTTCACAACAAAAACACCCATGGTCATGCCTAATTTAGTGAGTGTCTCACCAATTTTTGCTTGAAGCTCAGGGCTTTTACCCATCATGTCATTGTCTTCCAAGGCACGGAATCCCATCTCATGCATGAATTTCAATTGATCTATTTCATCATTTCCAGCATGATTTTTAAACATACCAAAATGTGGTGCATATTTTAAGCTAAAAGGAGGCTCAGCAGCCAAGCTGTGTATTTGACTTGATGAAGCAGCTAAAGTAGGTTGGCTACTTGTAATACCTGCTCCTAATAAGCTTCCGCCCATCATTTGGGCAAAGGAACGACGATCCATGTTTATTTCTTTTTTAAGGTAGTTAAATATTCGACTAGGTTGACTAAATCCGTGGTGCTCATAGCATCAGCTAATCCTTCTGGCATCATAGAATTAGGTAATTGTTTGACTGATTTCAAGGCTGAGGTTTTGAAATTTTGTACCATACCTCCTGGTAATTTCAAAATGATATCTGTTTCATTCTTAGAACTAATGATTCCTTGGTAGTTTTCTCCAGATTTAGTTAAAATTTCATAGGTTTCATAGCCAAAATTAATCCCAGCGTTGGGGTGCATAATGGATACGAACATGCCGTCTTTGGATAGTTTAGAGCCAATCTCGGTAAGTTTTGGTCCGAAATCAATACCTTCCTGATATACTTGGTGGCACATTGAGCATTGATCTACAAAAACCTTAATACCTGCCTGAGCATTTCCTTTTTGTCCTAATAGTGTATTCAAATCGGGATGCTTGGTTTTGGTATTTTGACTACTTCCTCCCAAATAGGAATTAGCTTCCATTCGAACGGCTTTTCTCCAAGTTCGACTCACACCTTCCACTACTGATGGAATGAATTCAGTGCTTACTTTTTTATTTTTCAAGATATCCAGCACATAGTTTTCTCCATTGGCAGAATTTCCTAAACTTCGGGCAGCTTCTTTTCTAATGCTCATGGATAGATTTTTTTGATTCATGGCATCAAATAACAAGGATAACGTGTTAGGCTGGCCTATCCAGCGAATGGATTCAATGATGGCTTTTTTCTGGTCTTCATTGCCTGTTTGGAATGTTTTGGAAATCAATGCAGCTCCACCATTCAATTTATACATGATAGATCCAGCTTTTCGGCTCTGCTTCCCAGTCAAAATCATTTGAAGGACATGATCTTTTTCTTCTGCCAATTCATATTTCTCAACCAGTTCTAGGTATTCAATTTCAGATGTTTTCGGGAGTAAATCTCTTAGCACTTTTTTAGCATCAGCATTGGATGCGATAAATGATGGGTTGATATGTCGTAAGCCAATCAATTGTGCTTCTGTTTGACCTTGGAAGTTTTTAGCAATTAAATCAATTAACATACTTGATTTTTTATCACTTGGGATAAAGTCAAGAGCTCTGAAATAACGAAGTTTTTGAGATAATGCTTGATTACTTTTTAATTCGGTAAAGATATATGGAAGGGCAATTTCCGTTCTGGATCTCCACACAACATCTTGGAATGCTGGAGATGTAGGATTCACAGAAAGGGCTAAATATGCATTTAATCGACTGTTCCAAAGACCATCAGCACCTATGCCTAAAGCTTCCAAATACCAGCGGTCTTGCCCAGTATGTTGTTGGGCTAATTGTGCCCAAAGTACATCTGCTTGTGAGTCTTGGATATGTCTCAAAGCAATAGCTAATTCTCTACGTACTTGTGGATTTTCATCCTTAGCCCAAGCAGCAGCAAGCTCCTTCCATTGACTGAATGGAGTTCTTTTCGCCTGACGAATAGCCATCATGCGGATATCGGCTAATCCATCCTTTGCCGCCAAATTTAAGTAATGCTGAGCTTTACTTGTTTTCATCAGTGCCCAGAAAGCACGCGCTTTCATACGAGGATTGATATTATTTTGGTAGGATTTTTCTAAGGCTGCTTCAGCGGATTGTCCCCACGTCATTAATTTTTTAAATGCCAAATACCTTTGAGCCAAATTAGGGTTTTCCAATGCAAGAATGGCGTTCTCTGGTGTATTTAATGGCATTGACTTTACTTGGTAAGCATGTCCTTTGGGAGCAACTCGGTAAATTCTACCTTTTGTTTGATCTCCAGCTTGATGACCACCAACACCTGGATCATACCAATCAGCAATAAATACAGAACCATCTGGGGCAGCAGTGACATCGGCTGGTCTAAACCATTGATCATTAACACCTTCTACCAAAGGTAAAATACTCGCTTCAAAGCCTGCACCTTGGGCTTTCACAGGATAGCTGCGAACTACATTCGGGCCAGCATCGCAGTGAATCATTTGATTTTGAAAGGCCTTTGGTAATAAATTGCCTTCATATAAAATCATCCCAGTAGGAGAGCCAGATCCAGTTTGCAATAAATTTGGAACCACTCCTGGGTCATTCAAGTGCCAATGTCTACTAGGGATCTCTGGTTCAATATTGGTACGATTCGCAGACCAACCCGCATCACTCATTTCATCACGGTATCCATAGTTTCCATGTTCCATCACGAAATTGATTCTCACACCTTTGTTACCATCATCATCATTATCTGATTGCCATAATCCACCATAGGAATCAACTGCTACTTCATAATTGTTTCTGAAATTATGTCCGAGTACCTCTACCTGTGAGCCATCCACATTGCAACGGAACACCATGCCTTGCTTGTATTTTTTAGGGCCAATTGGGTCTCCATCTTGATCTAAAACCGCTTTTCCTTGTGCATCCAATAATTGTCCCCCTTCATTTCCAAAGTTGAAATATAGTTTTCCATCTGGACCAAAAGTAAAGGCATGAGCACCATGATCATGTTGCTCTCCACCAATCCCTTGAAACATCACTTCTTTTCGATCCGCTTTTCCATCTCGATTATCGTCGAACATTCTCCAGATGTAGGGACTTTGAGAAACGATGACCATGGAATCAAGTACAGCAATGCCAAGAGGGGCATTTAATTCAGGAGATTGATAGAATATTTTTCTTGAATCCGCTTTTCCGTCACCATTGGTATCTTCAAGTATCAAGACTTTGTCGCCCTGTGAGTTAGTTGGGTTTCCATTGATATTTGGACGGTAGTTGTAGGCCTCCACCACCCAAACACGACCTTGTGCATCGACATCAATGTTGGTTGGATTTTGAAGCATTGGTTCAGATGCAAACAGGGTAATTTCTAATTCAGGATGTATTTTTAATCCTTTTAAGGCATTTTCTGATTGTCTTTTTTGTGATTCAGTTAAAGAATCCAATAAGACTTGGCCCCAACGAGCAGATTGGTTTTTATAGAAAGAAGATGCAAATAATAAGGCAAAGAGAGACAATGCCGTGAATAAAAAAGGCTTTTTAGAAGAAGTCAAATTCATAAGTATATGTTTTTCCGTAGAATACCTATAAATTTCAATTAAAACCCTGTAAAATCCTAATGGACTTATCCTGTTTTATGAACGGATTCCAAAAAAACGATTGATTTTTTTTCGGAAAGCTAAATAGGCCAAAAAGGAATCTGCCGTGAAAACATGTTCTTTAAACAGTTTTTTCCAGTCTTCGAGATGGAGTTTTTGGGGAGCATGAGCAGAAGCTTTCCACAGATAATAACATCTTTTCAGAAATGATTTTTCGTTCTCCGTAATCCTAGTTAAAAGTAAATGATATTCAAAGAGGATAGGTTGGATTAAATACTGGTATTTAGCATGTGTATATTCATTGATTTTGGAATACATGAATATACGATTGTAAATAAATGAAGCCGATTTATTACTGTCAGTATAGCTCATGCCGCCTTCGTTTTTTCGATAAACAGACATCGTCTCAGGCAAATAGGCAATTGGGCCTTCTTCTGCCAATATAACATAGAGCGGAATATCCCCGCTTTTGGAATGAAAAAACCAATCAGGTAAGGTCTTAACTAGCTTTTTTCGCATCATGACACTGGCAGTTGCCATGAACCATGCTTCTCGTTCTTTTAATAAATCGGTTGAATGGACCCAAGGGGCCTGGTCGACAGGATTAATTAATGTTGGGACTCTCCCTGTGCCATCTTCATAGATGATTTGAGCATTATGAAAACAGGCTGATGCTTCTGGGTGGCTATCTAGAAAATCAACTTGTTTTTGGAGTTTATCAGATGAAGTCCAATAATCATCTCCTTCAATATGGACGATGTATTCACCTTGACAATCAAAAAAGCAATGCAAAAAATTCACTTTTGCCCCTACATTTTCTGGCCGAATGTAGGCTTTGATTTTTTCAGGGAAACGGTCAGCATAGGATTTGACAATAGAAGCGGTATTGTCTGGAGAATGATCTTCTCCAATAATGATTTCAAATTCAAAATCCGTCTTTTGTTGCAGAATGTTGTCTAAACAAGTTTGGATATATTGCTCATGCTTATAGGTAATTAGGCAAACGGAAACCTTGGGTTGTTTGGCCGTTTGAGGATTACCATAAAGCTGATGATTCAAGTAACTAAAATCCATTATTTATCTTCTAAAATGGCATAACCTACGCCGCTTTGACCGAAATGATTTCCATTATAAAATAGAATTGTTTTTTCTTGATGACGGATAACCAAAGGATATTCAATCATTTCGTAATCCCAATCTTGCTCATTGTCACTTACATCAATACCAGCTAATCCGTCTTGTCTTTCCCAATGGATTCCATCGCTTGATTCTGCATAGTAAATTCGGTAGGAACGAGAGCGATTGGTACGATAATCGGTACATGCTCTGGCTGAAAACCACATTTTATAAACTCCATTCTCAATTAGAACTGTTGGTCTGGAAATTCCTCCTTCTATTTCATCGCGATAATCAATAGCAACTTGTCCTTTTCTATCCCAGTTGATTCCATCGGTAGACTCTGCATATTTTATATGGTAACAAGGCTCCATTAAATTGCCATCTGGAAGCCAATGTGTGCAGTTTAAATACCAAACTTTGTATTTGCCTTGGTCATAAAGGAAACATGCGGAACCATTAAAGAAGGGTTCTGTAGCTGTGGTGCTTATGATGGGACCTTGGAATTTTTTAGTAAAATGGATGCCATCTGTAGAAGAGGCTAAACCTAATGCATTGTGGTATGGTATGGTATTTCTGACGGTCCAACCAATGTAATAAAGCCACTTTTCCTCTCCATTTTGTAAAAACCAAGTAGGCATAATGCCACAATCATCAAAGGTTCCGGGTTCCCCTAAAGATAAAATGGGTTCAGGATGAACGTACAAGATGTTTGATAAATTATTGGAATCTAAATCAATGAAGGATGCTTGGCAGCGCCCTTTGGAATCGCGGGCAGAATAATATAAACGGATTCGATCCGGGTAGTTTGTATCAGCACAAACTACGTGTGCATATTTTTTTTGATTCCATTCAGATTGACCATCTGGACAAAAGAGTAAGCCTTGTTTATTCCAACGCATAATTTTTCTTTGTTGTCCCGAATTTTCGGGACAACAAAGATACAAAGCTTTATCGGATAGTTGAAAATGTCGTTGGATGCATGTAGATAGATTCTACTTTGTCGACAATTTTTCCATTTTTTTCAGATTCGTCGCGGACTTTAATCCAATTTGGATCTTTTCTGAACTCATCGAAAGAAGCTTTACCTGCAGCTTCACTATCATGAGCTAAAAGATAAACCAAACGTGGTTGTACGTTAGGGTCTTTTTCAATGGTCTTAAAATAGGCAATGTTCGTCATACCATGTTTTTTGAACAATTTGGTGGTATGATTTCTAAAGCGAGCTAAGATGTTATCGATATTATTGGGCGTAGCTGTATAAGTTCTTAATTCAATAGCACGATCGACGCTCTTGTGTGAAGGTTTAATTTTTGGACTAAAATCAGTAGCCATCATGAAAGTACTTTCTACTTTAGCTACAATTTTACCTGTTTCTTCTGATTTTCTGGCTACTTCTTTCCACTCTGGATCACGACCAAAACGTTTCCATGAGCTATCACGCTCTACTTGGTTAGGGTAGGACAAAATGTAGTAAAGCGCATTTTTTTCATTGTTGTTAGGAATCCAATATCCCACATTCGTCATACCATGTTTTTCGAAAATTTTGGTTGTATGGTTTGTAAAACGTTGGATTAACGCGTCTAATCTACCTGGGTGGCAATAATAAACACGTAATTCGTAATAACGGCTGTCTGGTTTTTTCGCAATCATCTGAATAGAGACGAATAATAGGAGGAGAGTAAATAATTTTTTCATAGGTAATGTTGGGGTAAAATGGTTGTAATGTGTTTGTAATTTTGTTAAAAGTTTAGCTAGTGCACAGAATTTAGATTTTTCACTCATTTGTCACTCAGATTTGTCAACTCTTCAAGAGTTGACAAATCTAAAAGAATAGACATAAATAAATCTCAAGGCAAAGGTATGATTTGAATTAAGTTTTTTATCCTGCTTATTGATTATTTTAATCAAAGACTTGATTTTTAGGCACCTAGTCGATTTGATAGAATTTTGTGAATTAATAAAAAAAGCATTTCTGGTTTGGCTGTTCGCCAATTAGGAATTTGTAAAGTGCCCCCAAAATTGATGTAATAATCGATTTTATATTTATTCCATTCCTTTTCAATGAATTCAGGGAAACAAAGTCCTGCTATCCAGCCATCTTCCACTTCTTCAAACCATTCAGCGTAATAATCATCTTCCCAAGAACCATGAAAATTAAACACATTTTCACCCACTAGAATGAAGTATTTGATACCTGCAGCTAATAAATGGTCTATTACACCGCGTTTAAATAACATGATGTCATTGTGCAAGGTATCGTTCCATTCACCCATCAATTCTATGACTGTAAATTGTAAGGAGTAATCTGTGAAAAGTATTTTGCAATAGAGCGTTTCAGAGTCTATATCATCCCAAAGTGGGTGAATATAATAGCTATAAATCGTATTAATATATTCTGTATTGGAATATGATCTTCCGTAAAATGGCGATTTAGGGTCTTGGGAGGCATTATATATAGATTCCCATTGATAGGAAGGTTCAATTTCTTGCATAGCACTCGAAATAACAAAAAAAGGCTTGCGAGAGCAAGCCTTTTTAAACAATCAACCTAATAATTAAAGTTTATGAGCACTCTTGAAATTTCCAGAGAGGTCAAATTCAACTTTATACTTTTTATCAGCAACCGTAATGATTACTTCAATTTCATAAGCTGCACCGTCTTTACTAACTGAAACAGCTTTTGTTAATGCCCAACCAGCATAAGTTTTATCTAAGTAAGAAATAGCGGTTGATGGGATATTATCTTTCGTAATTTCAGTTATCGTGAAGTTGGCAGGGCTAGGATTGTCTTTGGGTCCTTTGCCAGCATTAGCTATATAATTGAAATCTTTGTCAAACATATACGTTTGAGTGCTTCCCCCAACGGTAACCACTACATGGTAGTGTATTGCCACATTGTCTTTTTGTACAGAAACGGCATTTTTCAAAGTCCATCCTGCCGCATTTTTGTTTAAATAATCAATGATAGCTTGTGGCAATGTTGTAATGTCAGTTTTTGTGATATTGATATCATTCTTACTTTCCTCTTCACTCGAAAGTATTTTTCCTGAAGCATCTAATTTTAAATCCCAAATTTTTCCATCTTTTTCAGCATGAACATGGTATGTCGCCACCCCATTTGCGTCCAATCGCATGACGGCATTTTTGAATGTATAACCAGTAATAGCAGCTTGTACAGCAGCAGGAAGGTCAGTTAAGGCTAATTGACTCACAGCCGCTCCCATACCTTTTCCTCCTTTTTCTCCTTTTTTACCTTCAATGGTAGAGATCACAGCTCCAGTTTCGTCGAATAAAATAGAATATACCTTGTCTTCTACTTTAATCTCTACACGATAAGTGATTGGAGTGCCCGAAGTCTTTTTGCCTGCATGAATGAAAGTATAACTCGCATACTTACCTTTTAAATAGGTCGTAATTGCAGCCGGTAATTCCGTTTCTGTAATGCGAGTAAAAGCTTCTTTGATTTCCCCCGTTTTGCTTAATACCACTTGTGATTCTGTGTTACTTAACACAATGTTGGCACCATACAAGGAATTACTTTGTAATACATAATAATCTACTTGCGCAGATGGGTAAGTGTTTGTTACGGTTGTTTTAACAGCAGTTGGGACAAAATTCTGACTAACAAAGCCAGTGGCATCCGATGTAGGATTCAATGCATCCTCTTTTGAGCAGCTTGCTAGACCAACGCTAGCTACAAGGGCGAATGTAAGCAATTGATTTTTCATAAGTATAAATTTTATTTTGACTGTTAAACGGCGTTTGATTTCGTTTTCGTATCAAAAATATAAGATGATTCGGTACGCTCATGCAACCAATCGACCAATGGGCGCATCTTGACTACCAATCATCACAAATAAATAAATAATTATAGTACCTTGTATTGCAAAGTACTATATGTTTACTACATTTGTCTATCAATCAATAAACATATGAAAAAGAAGGTTGTTGTTCTATTAATACTAGGAGTGCTTTTTGCCTCAGATACTTTTGCTTTAGGTTTTCCTCACCGTTTATTTCCTGCTAAAGTCCTAAAGAAGGCCGTTAGTTTCGTGATTCCTAAGGTTCAAAAATAATATTCGCATCCACGACGTTTGGCAATTATCCTAAATTTTGTCTTAAATTTGAATTGCTATATTTAACGTCAATCCCATGATTTTATCGTTTATTGATTGGAATCCCGATCCAACCATTTTTGAATTGTTTGGATTTCCAGTTCGTTGGTACGGACTATGTTTTGCCTTAGCTTTTCTAGCTGGATTTCAAGTGTTAAGCTATATTTTTAAAAAAGAGGGGAGACCAGCTGAACAAGCCGATCATTTATTGATCTATGCCATGGTGGCTACAGTGATTGGAGCAAGGGTTGGGCATTATTTCTTCTATGAATTTCCCTTATTGCAAGCTGATCCTATTCGCTTTTTCACTCAAATGATTATTCCTCCCTATTCTGGTTTAGCATCACATGGTGCTGGGATTGGGCTTTTCACTGCTTTTTATTTATACACAAAAAAATATCCAGGTCAATCCTATTTATATGTGACAGACCGTGTCGTTCCTACAGTAGCTTTGGGCGGTTTTTTTATCCGTATGGGTAATTTAATGAATTCAGAAATTGTTGGAAAACCGACTCAATTGCCTTGGGGATTTAAGTTTTACCGAGATACGGAGTTTAATTCCATGGGTAATGCAGAAGTTTTAGCTAGGCATCCTTCTCAGCTCTATGAAGCACTTTCTTGTTTGCTACTCTTCTTTATCATCATGTGGTTTTGGTCAAAGAAAAAGGAGAAAACGCAGGAAGGTTTAATCACAGGTTGGTTTATGATTACCTTGTTTGCATTTCGTTTTCTCTATGAATTTTTGAAAGAAAATCAGAGCGAATTTGAAAATTACATGACCTTGAACATGGGGCAAATCTTATCAATCCCAGCCATGCTTTTTGGTGTAGCTGTATTGATTTATGCGAAAAAAAATCCAGCCCCTTAAATTCATCTGACATATTATTCCTGAAGAAGCTGACTTAATTCGATTAGGTCCGCTTTTTTTAATGTAGCATGAATCGAGGCTCTAGCAATGGCAGGATCATCCCATTGAGGATAAGAAAACTGGTTCATTTTAAATCCATTTTTTTCTAATCGTTGAATGATGCTTTCATTATCCGTGCAAAAAGAGGGATGACCTTCTGCCCATTGGATGGATGTACCCTTTAGTTCAGATTGGAATATGCCCACATTTTCTACAAGTTTTTCCCTTTGCTCATCATATGCCTCTTGGGCATGTAAGCAGGCATAACAAAAAGCCAAATTAGGAGGAGAGCTTCCAATCCAAATGGCTTCTTTTTTGATTTCTTCAATCAATTTTTTTGATCCTAAAATAATTCCTGCGGGGATTCCATAGGCTTTAGATAAGGAGGCTGTTTGAATGATGGTAGCCAAACTGTTTATTTGAATATCCTGAACGCCTATTCGGTGCGATTCATCCACTAATAGAATTTGATCAGAAAGCAGTTTTTGGGTCCATTCAAAATTAAATAATTCAACAATGGGCGTTCTAATGCCATCTGTTCCTAAAATCTTAACTTGGTCTAATATACCTGCTTGAATCCAAGCTTCTCTACTTCCTTCAAAAGGAGCATGTAAAAAAGTGGTGATAGCTGGATGACTGTGGGGCGCAAGGGAATAAGTGGCTTGGGGGAATTGTTTGAGCAAATATTGCAATGCAATCTGTCCAGCAGCAAAACCAGAAGAGCAAAGTGCCGCCGCTTCATGTCCATGTTTTTGCGCCAATACGTTCTCTAGATCATCCCAAACCGCGAATTGAATATTGTTTTTTCTAGAACTACCCCAGTTTTGTGGAAATAATTCTATCCCTTTTTTTAGTTTTTCATTAAATATGGGATGCTCACCAATTCCTAAATAATTGGTGCCACCTAGCCATCGAAAAGGTTTTCCTTCTACGTAAATGATTCGCCCGGGAATGGAATTAGCAAAATGGGTAAAATTAGCCATGCTGAATTAATTTTGCTCCTGTTCCTCCTTCTTTGGCATAAATGACATGCCCAAAATCAATACGTATTCCTTGAGAAATTTTATCGTCTACTAATAAGCATCCATCCATGTCCACATAATCCAATAATGGAAGTAGTTGGGCAATGGCCGAACAGCCAATGGTAGATTCAGTCATGCAACCTACCATGATTTTTAAACCTAAATTTCGGCCTTGTTGAATCATTCTTAATGCGGGTGTAATACCCCCACATTTCATCAACTTGATATTGATCCCATGGAAATATTCAGCACATTGTGCTACATCTGATTCCGTAATACAGCTTTCGTCGGCAATAATCGGTAAAACAGATTCTTTTTTCAATCGTTTCATTCCTTCCCAATTATCTGCTTTAAGAGGCTGTTCAATAAACTCCACTCCTAAAGCTTTTAACTTAGGCGCAAATTCCAAGGTTTGTTCAACCGTCCAAGCGGTATTGGCATCTACCCGAAATACAGCATCTGTTTCCTTTCTTAATGCTTCAATAATTTCAATATCTTGATTTGTCCCCAGTTTGATTTTATATAAAGGAAAAGGCATTTCCTTCATTTTGGATACCATGACATCTATTGTATCCATTCCAATCGTATAATCGGTTATCGGATTTTGGGAAATGTCCAAACCCCATAATTGGTGTAAAGCTTTATCATGTGTTTTGCCCCATAAATCCCAATAGGCTACATCCAGTGCACACAGGGCAAATGGGTGGTCGTCTAACAAATATTTGGACATCATTTTCCAAAAATCATTAGGGTGGGGGAGAATATCGCTAGGTAAAAAAGAACGGATACTCTCTAATTGATATATCATTTTCTCCATGGTCACGCCATAATAGGGTGTTTCAGTTGCTTCCCCAAATCCACTTTTTCCATGCCATGTTAATTCCACAATGAGTGTAGGTTGTACATCCCTAGATTCATGCGTAATGGTGAAGGTGTGCTTCAGGGGCAAGTCGAAGGTATGTACGTGCAATTCCATAGCTACAAAGGAAAATAAGTTAATTCATCATTAGGATCATTTGCTTTTTGCCACGCCAGGGCGTCGGCATGTTGCCAATGAACTAAATCCCCCGACCCATTATGTTGCAAGACTTTAGCTTGATGCTCTCTGGTCCACTGTATGGGAATCCAATGATCTAAATTGGCTAAAGGGGCTTGTAAGCCTTCTATTTTAACTTGAGGAAAAGGAGTTTTTTTATCTTGAATCCAAGATAAAAAATAAATGGAGAAACAAACCAAAGTGGAGATTGGATTTCCAGGAAATGCAAAAATTACTTTACCATCTTCTCGATTTCCTACCCAAAGTGGTTTACCGGGTTTTTGGGCTATTTTATGGAATTTGGCTTCAAAGCCTAAGTCCTTTAAAATGCCAGGAGTATAATCTTTTTTGCCTGCTGAAACCCCTCCCGAAAGTAATAGAATATCAACGGTTGACAAGCTTGTTTTTAGTGATTGAAGGATGATAGTAGGGTCATCAGGTAAATGATGGTGTTTAGAAGTTATTCCTACATGCTGCAAAGCAGATTGCATCATGATGGAATTGGAGCTTCGGATTTGATGATCTAATGGAGTTTCTTCTATGGAAACTAATTCGTCGCCTGTAGAAAAAACATGAATTTCTCCCAATTTCTCAACCCACAATTTGGAATAACCCACACTGGCTGCAATGGCAATATGATTGGCTTTTAATCGCGTTCCTTTTTTTAAAATGATTTGTCCTTGTTGAATATCACTTCCTTGCGTGTGAATGAAGCTCCCTTTTTCAATGGTGTCATTCTTGCTTGAAACCCACTTTTTGCCCTCTTTTTCAAAAAAATCTAGGTCTTCAATTTTGAGGACTGCCACGCAGTTTTTGGGCAGCGGAGATCCCGTCATGATTTCCCAAGCACCATTAGGATTTGAAAGACTTTTTTGAGTTTCACCAGCAAAGGCGATTCCTTCCAAAGCCCATTCTTTGATATGTATATTTCCAATAGCAATACCATCCATCATGACACGATCAAATGGAGGGAAATCGCGATCGGCTAATAGATCTTCCATCAAAATACCTCCTAAACAATGGATCAGCGGTAGATGAACTTTTTGCCTAGGAACGGGTATTTCTTGTAGAATTTGAAAAGCTTCTTGGGGTTTTAACATATCTTTTTTTGTACTCAATCTATAAATTTCTAAAAAAATCGCTGAAATGACTCAATAGATGTATTTTTGTTTTCAATTAGCATCAATATGGCAGCAGAATTTTCACATTTGGACGCTCAAAATCAACCGGGTATGGTGGATGTTGGAGCTAAAAATAGTACGACTAGAGAAGCAAAAGCTCAATCCATCGTCTATTTAGGAGCTGAAATCATCCAGCATTTTGAAGCAGCCGGTTGGCAAAATAAAAAGGGGAGTATTTTGCAAACAGCCATTATAGCTGGCACCATGGCGGCTAAAAAAACCGGAGATTTGATTCCTCTTTGCCATCCATTGGGTCTAGATGCTTGTTCCTTTGAAATGGATGTTCAAGCGGAAGAAATTGTAATTACATGTACCTGTCGATTATATGCCAAAACGGGTGTTGAAATGGAGGCCATGGTAGGAGCCAGTGTAGCCGCTTTAACCATTTACGATATGTGTAAATCTGTTTCCAAAGGATTGGTGATTCGCGAAACAAAATTATTGTCCAAATCGGGGGGTAAATCAGATTTTCAAGCTTAATATGTCATCACATCACATCATCCGAGATAAGCAAGAGCCAGCCTTAATCATCGCCAATGGAGAAGCTTGTTCTATGGCCATCTTAGAGCAATTGCTCGAATGGTCACCGATGGTCATTGTCTTGGATGGAGCCTTGGAGCGGGTAATTGAATTAGGTATTAAAGTAGATGTTTGGTTAGGTGATTTTGATCGATCGTTTAGTTCGGGAATGAATTACGACGATTATCCACTTAAAAAAGTACATACTCCTGATCAATTATATACTGATTTGGAAAAAGCTTTTCATTATTTAATTGAAGAAGGATTTCCAGCTGTGAATGTGGTTTGGGCTGCGGGTAAGCGCATGGATCATACACTCAACAACTTTCATTCCATGGCAAGGTATGGAAGAGACTTGAAAATTGTCATGATTGATGATTATTCAGTGAGTTATTTATTGCCACCTGTTTTTGAAAAATGGTATCCAGAAGGTACTTCCATTTCATTAATGCCCATGGCGGAGGCTAAACAAATATCAAGTTCAGGGTTATTGTATGAATTAGATCGATTGGATCTGTGTATAGGTCAAAGGACAGGTTCTAGCAATGTGACAAAGGCAGATGGGATGGTGAAAATCACTTATGAAAGCGGTCAATTGCTCCTGATGGAGTGTCATGATTAATCTTCTTTTTTTGAATTTTTAGGACGCATTTTATCTTCTGCTGGGTTATTAGCTGGCTGATAAAAGGTTGGGTATACATCTAATTCGGGCATGTAGTTTTGTGCTACCCAATGTCCAGGGTAATTGTGAGGATATTTATAGTCGGCTCCATAATTTAGTTCTTTCATGAGTTTCGTAGGAGCATTCCTTAAATGTAAGGGGACAGGTAAATTGCCTGTTTTTTCCACAAATGCCAACGCTTCATCGATGGCCAAATATGCTGAATTACTTTTAGGGGAATTGGCTAAATAAATAACAGCTTGAGAGAGGATTATACGTGATTCTGGATTTCCGATGACACGAATGGAATCAAAACAAGCTTGGGCTAACAAAAGTGCATTGGGGTTTGCTAAACCAATGTCTTCTGAGGCTAAAATAAGTAATCTCCGACCAATAAATTCCAATGATTCTCCACCTTGAAGCATTCTAGCTAACCAATAAATGGCTGCATTCGCATCTGAACCCCGAATGGATTTGATGAAGGCCGAAATGATGTCGTAATGCTGCTCCCCATCTTTATCGTATAAAGCTAGATTTTTTTGTAATCTTTCTGTAACCAAGGCATTGGTGATAGTCAATTCATTGGAATTAGCAGAACTGACTAGTAATTCAAATAAATTGTACAGCTTCCTGCCATCACCCCCCGAAAAATGGTAAAGTGCATCGGTTTCTTGAAGAGTGATTTTTTTGCTTTTAAATAGAGGGTCAATTTGAATAGCCCTTTCCAACATTTGAACCATGTGGCTTTCTTGCAAGGGCTGAAGAACATATACCTGACAACGAGAAAGCAATGCGGAAATAACCTCAAAAGATGGATTTTCCGTGGTAGCACCAATCAACGTGACAATACCTTTTTCTACGGCACCTAATAAAGAATCTTGTTGGGATTTCGAAAAACGGTGAATCTCATCAATGAATAGAATGGGCGAATTAGCTTCGAACATTCGATTTTTTTTAGCTAAATCCAAGGTTTCTCGTACTTCTTTTACTCCAGAAGATACGGCAGATAGTGTATAAATGGTCCTTTTTAAGGCAGTAGCCAATAATACAGCTAAAGTTGTTTTACCCACTCCGGGTGGCCCCCATAGAATACACGAAGGTAAGTGTCCAGCATCAATAGCTCTTCGAAGTGGCCCTTTTGGCCCCATCAAATGTTCTTGTCCAATATAGTCCTCCAATAGGGAAGGACGCATTCGTTCGGCGAGCGGTTGCATAGTCTTCGAAGTTACGCTTTTTAACTAAAATCTGGGATGGGGTTTGGAGGAATCAGGATAAATAATCTCAGAAAAGGATAAAAAATTCATTTAGAATTCTAATTTTGAAAGATAAATAAATCTAAATAATTATGAATTCATCGCGTAGATCATTTTTACAAAAGAGTGCAGTGGCATTAGGAGCTGCAGCCTTCACTTCTTCGACTTGGGAAGCTTTAGCAAATGCGAAAGCTAAGAAAATAGTAGGGGTTCAATTGTATTCCATTCGGGAAGACATGCGAGCTGATCCTATGGGTACATTAACTAAATTGGCTGAGATGGGCTACAAATATGTAGAACATGCCAACTATGTCAATCGTAAGTTTTATGGTTGGTCAGCACAAGAATTTAGAAAGAGATTAGATGGATTAGGCTTGAAAATGCCTAGTGGACATACCGTGATGGGTAAACAACATTGGGATGAGTCGAAAAAAGAATTTACTGATTTGTGGAAATATACGGTAGAAGATGCCGCTGTATGTGGACAAGAGATTGTAATAAGTCCATCTTTGGATAAGTCGATCCGAACCTCATCAAGTTTGTTTAAAACTTACATGGATGTATTCAATAAGTCGGGAGAGTTATGCCAAAAATCAGGTATGCGCTTTGGCTATCACAACCATGATTTTGAGTTTTCTGAGAAATTGGATGGAGTGACTTTATTCGATTTAATTATGGAAAATACAGATTCTAAATTGGTTGCTCAGCAATTAGATATAGGTAATATGATTAATGGTGGGGGTGTTCCAGCAGAAATTTTGAAAAAATATCCAGGTCGTTTTGTCTCCATGCACGTGAAAGATGAGATTGCATCGGCGCCAGGTCATGGCGAAAAATACGAAAGTACGATTTTAGGTACTGGTATTATTTCTGTGTTGGAGATGGTGAAGTTGGGAGAAAAGAAGGGTGGAACGAAGCATTTCATCATTGAGCAAGAATCATATCAAGGCAAAAAGCCAATTGATTGCGTGAAAGAAGATTTAGAAATCATGAAGAAATGGGGTTACGTTTCTTAGAGATATGGTAAGCCTGACGGATATGAAATCTTGAAGCTATCATACGATTTGATTTTTTGTATATTGCATCCACTAAATTGTCAAGGAAAGAGCTCAGCTCTTTCCTTTTGTTTGATATAAAAAACATGGATATGAAAGCATTTATTACTTTACCCACTTTATTGCTCTTGGGGCCATTGGCCTTTTCACAAGCTTCACTTAAGCCGATTATCAACCAAAAAGCTCGAGCAATAGAATCTAAAACAATTGCTTGGAGAAGGGATTTTCATGAGCATCCTGAATTAGGAAATAATGAGATTCGGACTGCAGGGATCATTGCAGCCCATTTAAGATCTCTAGGGATTGAAGTACAAGAAAAAGTAGCTAAAACAGGAGTAGTTGGGATATTAAAAGGGGGTAAGCCTGGTCCTGTGGTTGCTTTAAGAGCAGACATGGATGGGCTACCCGTGACGGAACGAGGCGATTTGCCCTTTAAGTCGACGGTAACTACAGAGTACAATGGCCAGAAAACGGGAATTATGCATGCTTGTGGACATGATAGTCACATGGCTATCTTAATGTCTGTTGCAGAAATTTTAGCTTCGGAAAAGAGTCATTTAGCGGGAACCGTGAAATTTATTTTTCAACCTGCAGAAGAAGGAGTTTACGGGGCAAGAGGAGAGAAAATTGTTTCTGGAGCCGAATTAATGGTTCTGGAGGGAGTGTTAGAGAATCCTAAGGTAGATGCTATTTTTGGATTGCATATTATGGCGGAAGCAGCAGCAGGAACCATACAGTATCGTCCTGGGGCTACTATGGCTGCAGTAGATGAGTTGGATATACAGGTAAAAGGTAAGCAAGCGCATGGGGCTTATCCATGGCAAGGAATTGACCCAATTGTTATTTCTTCTCAAATCATCCTGGGCTTACAGACTATTGTGAGTCGGAATGTGAATTTACCTGAAGATCCAGCTATCGTGACAGTAGGAGCTATACATAGTGGAATACGGTATAACATTATTCCTGAAAGTGCGAGTATGATCGGTACGATTAGGACTTTTGGTACAGAACAAAGAAAATTAGTTCACCAGCGAATTACAGATATCGCGACAAACATTGCCAAAAGTGGAGGTGCACTGGCAGACGTACACATCGGTACGGGTTATCCTGCAACGATCAATGATGTTAACTTAGTAGATAAAATGCTTCCGGCGCTTATAGAACTGAATGGACGAGACAAAGTGCTTTTAAAGCCTGCGCATACAGGTGCGGAAGATTTTAGTTTTTTTCAAGAAAAAATCCCGGGATTCTTTTTCTTTTTAGGAGGAAGATCTTTGGATAAGTTGAACGTACCAGTGGCAAGTCATCATACTCCTGATTTTCAGATAGATGAGTCCGGATTTCAGCTTGGAGTGAAAGCATTGAGCCATTTAGTGGTCGATTATTTTGAACAAGCCATGCCTGTGGCAAAAAAGAGTAAGAAATAAAAATAGGACTGTCCTTATAAAGACTAGGACGGTTTTAACTTGACAAGATTTAATTTTACTGAAAAAAAAGGAGATATGTCCCAAAATTATCAGCATGTATCCTACCTATGGGAGGATTCAAAAGCAGCGTCTTTATCTGGAAACGAGGTAGATTTATTTATTTACAGATCCAATATACTTGGAGCAGATTTAAGAATTACGAACTATGGAGGTGGTAATACCTCGGTCAAAATAAAAGATAAGGATCCCTTAACAGGACAAGAGACAGAAGTGATGTGGATTAAGGGTTCAGGTGGAGACATCGGTACCTTGAAGAAATCAGGATGTGCAGCCTTGTATTTGGATCGTTTATTAAGTTTAGAGAATGTCTATCGTGGTTTAGAGCATGAGGATGAAATGGTGGAGTTATTTAACCATTGTATTTTCGATTTAGCATCTAAAGCACCTTCTATTGATACTCCATTGCATGGTTTCTTACCATTCAAGCACATCGATCACTTGCATCCGGATGCGGCTATTGCTATTGCAGCTGCCAAAGACGGTAAGAAAATCACAGAAGAATTATTTGGAGGACAGATTGGTTGGGTTGGCTGGCAGCGTCCTGGATTTGATTTAGGTCTGCAATTGCGTGCTTGTTTACAAGAGGCAGCAGCTAAAGGAATTCAATTACGCGGTATCATGTTAGGTTCACATGGATTGTTTACCTGGGCTGATACATCCTACGATTGTTATTTAAACACGTTGGATGTCATTGAAAAGTGTGCTGAGTACATCAAGCAAAATGAAGGAAAGACAAGACCGGTTTTTGGTGGCCCTAAAATTGCTTCACTAGAAACAGATAAGCGTATTTCTCAAGCGAAGGCTATTGCGCCAGTATTGAGAGGTTTCTGCTCTTCTTATGTTCAAATGATCGGTCATTTTTCTGATGATGAGCGTGTACTTCAGTTTATCAACTCGAATGATTTGGATGTATTGGCTCCACTAGGAACCTCTTGCCCAGATCACTTCCTTCGTACCAAAATTTCCCCACTGGTATTGAACTTGAAACCAGATCAGGATTTATCTGATGTGGAAGGAATTAAGGCACAAATTCAGCCTTTGTTTGAGGCATATCGTGTTATGTATGCCGAATACCATGCTACTTGTGCACGTCCGAATAGTCCTGCCATGCGTGACCCTAATCCGGTGGTTATTTTATACCCAGGAGTAGGTATGTTTACTTTCGCTAAAGATAAGCAAACAGCTCGTGTAGCGGCAGAATTCTATACGAATGCCATTAATGTCATGCGCGGTGCAGAGGCTATTTCAAAATATACTTCATTACCTCGTCAAGAGGCATTTGATATTGAATATTGGTTATTGGAAGAAGCCAAATTACAGCGTATGCCAAAACCTAAGAGCATGTCGGGCCGTGTGGCTTTTGTAACAGGTTCAGCAGGTGGAATTGGTAAAGCTATTGCTAAGAAAATGGCTCAAGAAGGTGCTTGCGTTGTGATTAATGACGTGAATGCTGAGCGCATGGAGGAGGCAAAGAAGGAATTTACAGCCTTGTTTGGTAAAGATTCTGTATCGACTGTCTTAGCCGATGTTACAAGTCAAGAATCCATCGAAAATGCGATGGGAGAAGCTTGTTTGGCTTTTGGTGGAGTAGATGTAATTGTGAACAATGCAGGTATTAGTATTTCAAAAGGTATTTTAGAGCATACTCAGCAAGATTGGGATCGCTTATTTGATATTTTAGTGAAAGGTCAGTTCTTGGTTAGCCAAGCAGCTGTAGCTATTATGCGTAAGCAAAATTTAGGAGGGGATATTGTGAATATCGTTTCTAAAAATGCATTTGTAGCAGGACCTAATAACGCAGGTTATGGTTCAGCGAAGGCAGCACAGGCTCATATGACGCGTTTATTAGCAGCTGAATTAGGACCAGATCGCATTCGAGTGAATACGGTTAATCCAGATGCTGTTATTGCGGATTCTAATATTTGGGCCGGAGGTTGGGCAGAAGGACGCGCTAAGGCATATGGAATTAAGGTAGAAGAATTACCTGCTTTCTATGCAAAGCGTACTTTATTGAATCAATCTATTTTACCAGAAGATATTGCCAATGCTTGTTATGCATTTGTTGGCGGATTGTTGCATAAATCTACCGGAAATGCATTGAATGTGGACGGAGGAGTAGCAGCAGGATTTTTACGTTAAATCGGAGAGAATTACATGTTTGTTGGAGAAAAATTACATGACCACAATGCGCTTCGTTTATCAGCGCACGAAAGAAGATATACTTTTATTAATTCAGAGGTAGCCATTCCATCTGATTTGATATCTAAATTGAAGGATTTTCAGATCGCGATTCCATCTTGGGCCTTGGGCACAGGTGGGACGCGATTTGGTCGTTTTTCAGGAGGTGGAGAACCTCGTAATTTGGAAGAAAAAATTGCAGATGTAGGTTTATTGCACGCATTGAACCAAACTTCAGGAGCAATTTCCTTGCATATTCCTTGGGATAGTACTACTAATCCAGCGGCCATTAAAGCCTTAGCAGCTCAGCATGGTTTAGCCTTTGATGCTGTTAATTCAAATACTTTTCAAGATCAAGCGAATCAAGCATTGAGCTATAAATTTGGTTCATTGCAACACGTAGATGCAGCGGTAAGAAAACAAGCAGTTCAACATAATATAGAGGTAATTCAACAAGGAATTGAGTTGGGTTCTAAGTCTTTGACCGTTTGGTTGTCGGACGGTTCTTGCTTCCCTGGGCAACTGAACTTCAGAAAAGCCTACGAACGTACCGTTGAAAGCTTAAAAGAAATATATGCAGCTTTACCGGGCGACTGGAAGTTGTTTTTAGAATACAAAGCGTACGAGCCTAATTTCTATTCAACTACAGTAGGAGATTGGGGCCAATCATATTCCATGGTGAATAAATTGGGAGAAAAAGCATATACTTTAGTGGATTTAGGTCATCATTTGCCCAATGCCAATATTGAGCAAATTGTTTCATTATTGTTGATGGAAGGTAAATTGGGTGGTTTTCATTTCAATGATTCCAAATACGGTGATGATGATTTAACTGCTGGGTCCATTAAACCTTACCAGCTATTCTTGATTTTCAATGAATTAGTGGATGGGATGGATGCCAAAGGGATGAATCATGCCAAAGATTTGGGTTGGATGATTGACGCCTCTCATAATGTAAAAGATCCACTAGAAGATTTGTTGCAATCGGTTGAAGCAATTCAAATGGCTTATACCCAAGCTTTATTAGTTGATCGCGCCGCATTAGAAGTCGCAAGAAACGCGAATGATGTGGTGGCATGTCAGGAGATTTTACAAACTGCTTTCCGCACGGATGTTCGTTCGCTAGTAGCACAAGCTAGATTGGAATTAGGCGGAGCCTTAGATCCTTTGGCTTTATTCCGTGACTTAGGTATTAGAAATCAATTGATTCAAGAAAGAGGTGCCAAGACCCAGGCTACGGGATTATAAAGATGTCAGTGGTGGAGAAACTTCCTGTAATTGCAATTTTTGATATTGGCAAAACCAATAAGAAATTATTCCTTTGGGATAAGAACTACCAGATTGTATTAGAGAAAAGCCAAAATTTTGCTGAGATTCCAGATGAAGATGGATTCATGGGTGAAGATTTGGCTGCAGTGCAAGCGTGGGTATTGGCTTCTTTTGCCGAAGTACAACAAGATCCTCGATTCGATATTTTAGCCTTGAATTTTTCTGGTTACGGAGCCACCGTTGTATTTATCAATGAGCAAGGAGAATCCGTTTTACCTTTATATAATTATTTGAAGCCATTTCCTGCTGATTTAGCTAGTGCATTTTATGCACGTTATGGTGGAGAATCAGAAGTTGCTCGAGCTACGGCATCACCTATTTTGGGGAGTTTGAATTCGGGCATGATGGCTTACTGGATGGCAAAAGCCACCAAAAATCAAGATAAAGGAATTCGTTGGGTATTACATTGGCCCAATTATTTGTCGAGTTTGTTTACCCACCAATTTTACACAGAATTAACCTCCGTAGGTTGCCATACTCATTTGTGGGATTTTGACCATCAACGTTATCATGAATGGGTAGAAAAGGAAGGATTGATACAGATGCTACCACCAACGGTATTGGCACATCAAACATTTCCTATGAATGGGTCCAACTTGCCTGTTGGAGTGGGTTTACACGATTCCTCTTCTGCATTAATTCCTTACTTGAAGCAATTTAAAGAGCCATTTTTATTGTTGTCGACAGGTACATGGTGTATTTCTATGCACCCATTCAATGCGCAGCCATTGACTCCAGTTGAATTGAAAAACGATGTTTTGTCATTTTTGCAATACAATGGTAAGCCAGTTAAAGCCGCTAGATTGTTTGCTGGAAATGAACATGAAATTCAATTAAAAAGATTACAAGCTCATTTTGGCGTAGATAAAAAAGCCCATTTAACGGTACCCTATTCTACCCATTTGAATTCACTACTTAGTCATCAAATAGAAAATAAGATGCCTTCCTTGAAAGAGGCAAATGCTGCATTTTTAGCTAATTCAGGCTTTGATTCTCGTGATTTAGGTGTTTTTGAAAATTTCGAACAAGCATACCAACAGTTTATGGTAGATTTGGTTGTTCAGCAAATATATTCGTTACGCCTCCTATTGGACTCATCTCCTGTTGATCGCATTTTAGTAGATGGAGGATTTAGTAAAAATGAAATTTATATGCAGCTTTTGGCATATGCATTTCCAGAAGTTGCTATCTATGGTGCCGAAGTAGCACAGGCTAGTTCTTTAGGAGCAGCCTTAGCCATACATTCAACCTGGAATGATCAAGAAATACCCATTAATTTGGTGAGCCTAAAAAGATATGAAGCATGCGAGTAGCCTTATTTGTTCCTTGTTACATTGATCAATTTTATCCACAGGTAGCAATAGCTAGTTTAGAATTATTGGAGAAATTGGGATGTGAAGTCATTGTGCCAGCCAATCAAACTTGCTGTGGGCAACCCATGGCGAATTCAGGTTTTGCACATATTACAGGGGGGTGTGATACGAATTTTTCAACTAATTTCTCAGGCTTTGATTATATCGTGGGACCATCAGGATCTTGTGTATTGCATTTGAAAGAACATCATCCAGATTCAAAAATCAGATCAAGTGTATATGAAATTTGTGAGTTTTTAGTTGATGTCTTGAAGGTAAAATCATTGCCATCTTATTTTCCACATAAGGTAGGCTTGCACCAAAGTTGCCATGGTCAGCGAGGATTGCGCATTTCCTCCATGACTGAATTGAATGAAAAGCCTTTTTCTAAGTTGACTTATTTATTGGATTTAGTAAAAGGTTGTGAGTGGAAATATCCAGAGCGACAAGATGAATGTTGTGGGTTCGGCGGTACATTTTGTGTGACAGAAGAAGCTGTTTCGGTTAAAATGGGCCAAGATCGAATACTAGAACATCAAGCCAATGAGGTAGAATACATCGTAGGGGCAGATACTTCATGTTTAATGCATATGGAAGGGATTCTGAAACGTTCGGCATCAAATGTAGGAGTGAAACACATTGTAGAAATATTGAATGCACATGCTTAGTCACGCGGAAGCTTCTGAGAAATTCATTGCCAATCAAGAAAGAACGGATTGGCATGATGATACCTTGTGGTTTGTAAGAGCCAAACGAGATAAGGCTAGTAAGTTGCTTCCTGAGTGGGAGGCATTACGAAATCAAGCTTCTCAAATTAAGGAGCATATGCTTAGTAATTTGTCTCAATATCTCTTGGAGTTTGAGGCAAATGCACAAGCCAATGGCGTTCAAGTTCATTGGGCGAAAGATGCTCATGAACATAATGAAATCGTATATTCCATCATTCAAAAACATGGAGATAAGGCTTTGGTGAAAAGCAAATCGATGTTAACTGAGGAATGTCATTTGAATGCTTATTTAGAGCAAAAAGGAATTGATGTAGTTGATACAGACTTGGGCGAGCGTATTGTTCAGTTTAGAAAAGAAGTACCTAGTCATATTGTATTGCCAGCCATTCACCTAAAAAAGGAGGATGTTGGAGAAACATTCCATCAACATTTAGGAACTCCCAAGGGTAATAAGGATCCACAATTTTTAACAGAAGCAGCTAGAATTCACTTGCGAGAGAAGTTCTTAGGAGCTAAAGTAGCCATTACTGGGGTCAATTTTGCTGTTGCCGAAACGGGTGAATTTGTGGTTTGTACCAATGAAGGTAATGCTGATATGGGTGCCCATTTGTCGGATGTGCATATAGCTTGTATGGGGATTGAAAAAATTATTCCTAAGCGACAAGACTTAGGTGTTTTTCTTCGTCTTTTGGCACGCAGTGCGACAGGACAATTGATTACAACCTATTCAAGTCATTTTGCCAAACCACGTGACGGTCAAGAAATGCACATTGTTTTGGTGGATAACGGTCGTTCGAGGCAATTGGCTCGTGATGAATTTAGAAATTCGTTAAAGTGCATTCGATGTGCTGCTTGTTTTAATACCTGTCCCGTTTATCGTAGAAGTGGTGGGCATAGTTATCACCAACCAGTAGCGGGTCCTATTGGGTCCATTTTAGCGCCTAATTTTGATAAAAAGGCTAATGTAGATTTGCCATTTGCTAGTACTTTATGCGGAAGTTGTTCTAATGTTTGTCCTGTTAAAATCAATATTCATGAGCAGTTATGGTTTTGGCGACAAGATTTAATGAAAGAAGGATTGGCACCGGCAGGTAAAGTATTTGGTATGAAATTGATGGCATGGCTGATGTCAAGCCCCGCTGTATTTAGAATGGCTGGGGGAATTGGTAGAAAAGTCATGAATTGGTTTCCATTTTTAGTGAACAATGGAATGAATCCATGGTATAAGCAAAGGGAAATGCCTTCGCCTCCCAAACAAAGTTTTCAGGAATGGTATAAATCGAATCGATCATGAGTAGTCGGGAAGAAATAATCAAGGCTTTGCAGGAAGTGAAAGTGCCTGCTAAGGCATATCCAGGGGCATTCACGGCACAGGTGATTGGAGATGATATCTTGGCAGACTTTCTCCATGCTATGGTAGTAGTTAGTACTACTGTTATTCAAGTGAAAGCAGCAGCAGATGCCCCTCCAGCATTAGATAAACATTTTCCTAACATGCAACGCGTTCGTCTGAACCCATTAGCAGATGGATTAAGTTTAGCGGATATCGATGTATTGGAAATAGATGGGGATTTTGGTGTGGCTGAAAATGGAGCCATTTGGTTGGATGACTCCACCTTACCGCATCGTGTGGCACCGTTTATTTGCCAACATTTAGTGATTTATTTATCTCAAAAGAATCTTTTACCCACTTTGCAAGAGGCGTATATACGCTTGGGTGATAAACAAACAGGCTTTGGTGTCTTTTTATCGGGCCCATCCAAAACAGCAGACATTGAGCAATCGTTGGTGATTGGTGCTCATGGTGCTAGGAGTTTGGTGGTGGTGTTGACCGAATGCTAAACGCTGGCAAGGTTCCGAACCTTGACAGCGTTGCGTGAAGACAGACATTTCGAAGCAAAGGTCCTTCGGTCAACGATTTTATTTCTAAATTATTGGACCAGTAAATTGATTTTGACAGGATTGATTGCTCAATAATCCCAATACTCCTTTTCAATAAATTGATAATTTCTTCAGTCATATCCATTGGCCAAAGAGCAAGAATAAAATTGCATCCAATAGATAAATCCATGACAGTAAAGTCCAAGAAAAAGCTTTTTTTTTTCTATCTTGTCCCAATAAGCTTATTTATCATATGAAAGTCTCTCGGAGAAAATTTATTGGGCAGTCCGCATTAGGATTTGCCGCATTTAGTATTGTTCCACGCCATGTATTAGGTAAGGGTTATTTAGCCCCAAGCGACCAATTAACTAAGGCCATTGTTGGTACTGGTGGAATGGGTCGTGGACATATTCCTTATGCAGGTACAAGGGTAGTAGCTCTTTGCGATGTGGACAAAAAGAATCTACAATTAGGTTTAAATGAGGTAGAGAAAGGAGTGAAATCCTTCAGTGATTACCGCGAGTTAATTCAATTACCAGAAGTGGACATCGTTCACGTAGCAACTCCTCCTCACTGGCATGGAATTATTGCTGCTGATGCTGTCAAGGCAGGTAAAGATGTGTGGTGTGAAAAGCCAATGACACGTACCATTGGTGAAGGAAAAAGATTGACAGAGGCAGTGCAACAGCATGGTCGTATCTTTCGTTTAAACACCTGGTTCCGTTTTGAAGGTAATTTTTATGGAATGAATACCACCATTAAGCCAATCAAAAAATTAGTTGATTCTGGTTTATTAGGATGGCCTTTGAAAGTAACCATCTCTAGACATACTGGTTTTGATTGGAAATTCTATTGGGTAGGTAAAACAGGCTTAACCCAACAGCCCGTTCCTGCTGAATTAGATTATGACATGTGGTTAGGACCAGCTCCATACAAACCTTATAATGTACACCGTACGCATCAGACTTTCCGTGGTTATTGGGATTATGATGGAGGTGCCTTAGGTGATATGGGTCAACATTACATTGATCCTGTTCAATATTTATTGGGTAAAGATGATACTAGCCCTATTTATGTAGAAGTGGATGCACCAGTGCAAGATGCAGATGCTGTAGGTACATTCCGTCGGATTACTTACACTTTTGCCGATGGTTGTCAAATCGTTTTAGATGGAGAAGGTAGAGATGAAAATGTTGCCTACATCGAAGGTCCAAAAGGAAAAGTATTCCGTGGATTTAAAACAGATATTCCTGACTTAGAACGTAAATTGGCAGAATTCCCTGAGCCGCCAGCTCAACAAACAGATTTTGTAGATGCCGTAAAAGGAAGAAAAACATTTGCATTAAATGATCAAAATGGTCACCGTTCTTGTACCATTGTCAATATGGGTTTAATCGCTATGCGTTTGAACAGAAACCTGAAATTTGATCCTGTAAAACAAGAATTTGTCGGAGATGAAGAGGCCAATCGTTTGATTGACCAACCAATGCGTGCACCATTTACTATGTAATAACAATGAAAAAATATACTACTTCAATACTTAATTTATTGCTGATGGCTGCCCTTTCGCAAGGGACAGTCCTAGCGCAAAAGCAGTCAGCACCTATTTCCGTTAAGACGGGAACCAATGAAGCTGATCGCGCTGCTCGCGTACAAGCGAATTTGAAAATTATTCAAGAATCTACTGATGTTAATACCCAAGCCATCGCTATGTTGGCTTTACAACCTATCGCTCGTGGGGAATCGATTTCAGTGATTATTCCATTTTTACAAAAGAATCACTTAGCAGGTCCTGCGGCTCGTTTATTGGTTAAATTGGCTCCTTTTGGTCAAGACCAAGTGGGGAAAGCTTTGTTGGCAGCTTTACAAAATGGTAACGCGGCTTATCAAAAAGATATGATTCAAGCTTTAACCGACATAAATTATAAAGCCGCTGGTTCAGCTATTGAAGCTTTATATCCATCGTCGGATCAACGTGCCAATCAATTGATTTTAAAAGCAATAGCTGCTTTAGGTTCTCCTAATGCCAATAAAATTTTAAAAGAACAAGCGACTAAAGCCAATGGTGCCTATGAACCTACACAGGCTTTAGAATCCTATTTAGCTTTTGTTAAGTCTGCTAAAGATGCCAATGGGCTTAGTTCTTTAAACGTAACTTCTTGGCCTGCTGGTTCTCAGATAAAGGTCAGTGATGTACTTTTATCTAAGTCGAAAACTCCCGTAGCTTATTTGTTAGGGGCATTTGCTAAAACTTCTAATAATGAAGTAGAGGCTTATTTGGTCAAACATCTGATGAAGCATGCTAAAGCTAGTGATGCTAGTCAGGTAGCGGCAGCTTTCTCTAAGTGGTCTGATGCCAAGAAAACATCTTTTGTTCAAGCTGCTGGAAATGCGAAAGTTGCCTGGGCTTTAGCTCAAGTGACCGTGTCTGAAACATCTAAAAATGCTGGATTAAGAACAGCTGCTTCCATAGCTCGTTTGAAAATCCAAGGTAATGCAGGCTTAGCCAAAGTTTGGGCAACAGCTGCTAATGCTGAAGTGGACGGTATTGCTGTAGGAGAAGTGGCTAGCAATTTAGCTGCGAATAGCTTTTTTGAGAAAAATGTAGCGTCCTATTCTCAGTTGAGTGCATCTCAACAAACCATTTTGTTGATTTATGCTTCTTACCGTCAATGGCCAGCTATCAAATCACATGTTTGGAATGCTGTACAATCCAATGACGCTACACGTGCTGCAGCTTATCAAGTATTATTCAGATGGGTTAGTCCTGCTGATTTTGATATCATTGCTCAAAAACTTTCTAATGCAAGTTCGGAGAGTGAAGTAAAACACTTACAAAGCTGTGTTACCCAAATTCAAAAATTGGATCCGACTGTAGCTAGCAAAGTGAATGGTTATGCGGTGAAAGCGAAAAATCAATTGAACTGGATTCCATTTGTTTCAGAAGCAGAATCATTGGTATGGTTAGGCGATTTAGTGAAAAAATCCAAGAATTTGGAAGCCATTAAAGCCTATGTGAAGAGTAATGGTAAAGCTACACAAAATGTTACTCAACAAATCTTACGTTACCGCAATGCCTTGGATTTAACCCAAGATATGGATACTCGTGCTTTGGTCTTTAGAGGTTTGGGTCGTTGCCCAAGTTTATCTGCGATGAGAACCTTGCAAATAGGTTTACAAGAGGCCAATGCTCGTTCGGTTGCAGCCGATGGTTTAGCTAATTTATTTGTGGGAAATCCAGAATTACAAAGTCAAATGACCAAGGCTTGGGTTTTAGAAGCCTTACCTTTTGTTTCTTCTGAAAATTTACGTACTTCTGCTCAAAAGGCCATTGATGCTTTAGGAAATAAAGTAGGATTTTATTCCATGTTCAATGGTAAGGATTTATCGGGTTGGAAAGGACTTGTTGAAAATCCAGTGAAACGCCGTGCCATGTCGGCTGATAGCTTAGCTATTAAGCAAGTAAAAGCGGATGAGAATATGCGTAAAGGTTGGTATGCTAAAGATGACCAATTGCATTTTACTGGTCATGGAGATAACCTTTGTTCGGTAAAAGATTACCAAGATTTTGAAATGTATGTCGATTGGAAAATCGAAAAAGATGGTGATGCTGGAATTTATTTACGCGGTGCTCCACAAGTTCAAATCTGGGATATTGCTCGTGTCAATGTAGGAGCCAATGTAGGTTCAGGTGGATTATATAACAATCAGATCAATGCCAAAAATCCATTGAAATTAGCGGATAACCCAGTAGAAGAATGGAATACATTCTACATTAAAATGGTGGGTGAGCGTGTAACGGTGTATTTGAATGGAGAACTTGTAGTAGATAATACCATTTTAGAAAACTATTGGGATCGTAAAATTCCCATTTTTGTGAAAGATGCCATTGAATTACAAGCTCATGGTAACCACATTGTTTATCGTAACATCTATGTCAAAGAATTAGAACCTCAGCCATTGCAAACACTTTCAGATGAAGAGAAAGCACAAGGATTTGAGCTGTTATTTGATGGGTCTTCTTTATTCAAATGGACAGGTAATACGACGGATTATGTACCTGAAAATGGTAATTTGGTGATTTATCCTAAGCGTGGAGGAAAAGGTAATTTGTTTACGAAAAACGAGTATGCCAACTTCCATTTTAAATTTGATTTCCAATTAACGCCTGGTGCAAATAATGGGTTGGGTATTCGTGCTCCATTAACAGGAGATGCTGCTTATGTGGGCATGGAATTACAAATCTTGGATAATACCGCTCCTGTATATGCTAATTTGCAACCATACCAATACCATGGTTCTGTATATGGAATTATTCCTGCTAAGAAAGGTTTCTTAAAGCCAGTGGGTGAATGGAATCAACAAGAAGTAATTGCTGAGGGAAATCACATCAAAGTGATTTTGAATGGAGAGGTGATTTTGGATGGAGATATTGCAGAAGCAACCAAAGGTGGAACTCCTGACCATAAAGAACATCCAGGATTATTTAATCCCAAAGGACATATTGGATTTTTAGGTCATGGAAATGAATTAAAATTCCGAAACATTCGAGTGAAAGAGCTTGTTCCAGTAGAAGCAAAATCTAAAAAACGTAAATAGAATTTCGTTTATCTTTTTAAACCAATCAACAATGGAGTCGATCGAATTACTGATTAATCGTAAAAAGGTGAAAGTGGAAGTGGATTCCAATACACCTTTGCTTTGGGTACTTAGAGATCATTTATCTCTGGTAGGAACCAAGTATGGTTGTGGTATTGCCCAATGTGGCGCTTGTACTGTCTGGTTAGATGGAGAACCCATGCGTTCTTGTGTTTTGCCTGTTTCTGCGGTGGGTAAATCGGCTGTTACGACCATTGAAGGTTTAAATGAAAAAGCGGAGCACCCAGTTCAAGTAGCTTGGGATGAATTAGATGTACCTCAATGCGGCTATTGTCAAGCAGGTCAAATTATGACTGCGGCAGCCTTATTGAAGAAAAACCCGAAACCCAGCCATGATGATATTGTGGCTGGAATGTCGGGAAATATTTGTCGCTGTGGTACTTACCACCGGATTCATAATGCGGTGAAACGTGCTTCTGAAATTGCTTCTGCATCCAACTCTTCTAAAAAGAAATAAAGATGAAAACCACAAGAAGATCATTTATTCAGAAAACAGCCCTCTTAAGTGGTGTTTTTTCCTTAGGATTTGACTGGTTCGAATCCAAGGCTAATGCTGGCATCATTCAACAGATGAATCCAGTTTTAGATGCTAATCGTTTCAATGCTTTTTTATCCATTGAAAATACCGGGAAAGTAATTTTGTATTCTCCTAATCCAGAAATTGGACAAGGTATTAAAACGGCATTTCCCATTGTTGTTGCAGAAGAACTAGATGTGGATTGGAAACAAGTGGAAGTGCGTCAAGCGAATTTAGATACACAATTATTCGAACGTCAAGTGACAGGGGGTAGTGGTGCCTTGAAACACTCGTGGGAGCGTTTACGTAAAGCTGGAGCTACTGCCAGACAGATGTTAGTTCAAGCGGCAGCTCAGCAATGGGGTGTTGATGCCAGTAGCTGTAAAACTTCCAAAGGTTTTGTTATTGGACCTAACAAAGGTCAAAAATTAGCCTATGGTGCTTTGGTGGATGCAGCTTCAAAGCTACCCGTTCCTTCAGAAGTGACCTATAAGAGTCGCTCTGATTATCAGTTGATTGGTAGTTTTGTTAAAGGAGTAGATAATTATAAAGTCCTGACTGGAAAACCACAATACGGTTTAGATACCCAGAAGTCGGGCATGGTAGTGGCTCAAATTGTCCGTCCACCTGCTTTTGGATCTACTTTAGTATCCTTTGATGCTGCGGAAGTAAAAAAGATGCCAGGAATCATAGACGTGGTTTCTTTCAAGAATAAAGTGGCTGTAGTAGGTAAATCTACTTGGGAAGTCATGCAAGCCAGAAAAAAGCTTGTTTGTTCTTATTCAGATACTAGTAATTTAGAAAGTGATAGTACGCACCAGAAATGGTTTGATGAGGGGATGAAGACCGACAAAGTAAAGGTTGAGCGTAAGGATGGTGATTTTCATGCAGCCATAGCTAAAGCAGCTAAGGTGATTGAAGCCACTTACGAGTGTCCTTTCTTATCTCATACTCCGATGGAACCCATGAACTTCTTTGCGGATGTTCGCCCTGGTTCGATCTTATTAGCAGGCCCTACTCAAGTTCCACAGTCAGCTCAAAAAGCTGTAGCTACTTTGTTAGGTGTTCCTGAAAATACCATTCAGGTAGAATTGACTAAAATGGGTGGAGGTTTTGGTCGTCGATTAAACAATGACTATGCTTTAGAAGCGGCAGAACTTTCTAGTATCATTAAAATGCCTGTTAAAGTGATGTGGACGCGTGAAGATGATATGACTGGAGGTATTTATCGTCCAGCAGTTAGATATCACTTTAAAGCGGGTTTAAATGAGAAAGGTGAGATGATTGCCTTCTACTTACGTGGAGTAGGTTTGAATGCTGGTAATAGTACTCGACAAGATAATTTCCCAGTAGGAGCCATTGATAACGTATTGATTGAATCATTCAATTATAATTCAGCGATTACTACGGGACCTTGGCGTGCACCAATTACCAATTTCTTGGCTTCGGCAGAACAATCCTTCTTGGATGAGGTAGCTGTGGCAGCTGGTAAAGATCCGATTCAAATGCGTTTAGATTGGTTGCAAAAAGTAAAAACCAATCCTGTAGGTAAGATTACCTACGAACCTGATCGCTTTATTGAAGTCATCAAACAAGTGGCTGAAAAGGCAAAATGGGGTAAGAAAGGGGCTAATGTTCATCAAGGGTTTAGTGTTTATTTTTCTCATTTATCCTATGTAGCCCAAGTAGCAGAAGCCAAAATAGTGGATGGAGAGGCCAAAGTTACCCATCTAACTGCAGTTACTGATTGCGGTGAGGTAATTAACCGTTCTGGTGCTGAAAATCAAGTGATTGGAGGTATTATTGATGGTTATGGACATGCCATGTTTAGCAAATTGAGTTTTGATAAAGGAGTTCCTCAGCAAAAGAATTTCGATACATATAAATTGATTCGTGGAAATGAAATTCCTACTGTGGAGGCTCATTTTGTGAATAATGGAATTGCACCAACAGGTTTAGGAGAACCTGCTTTACCTCCAACAGGTGGAGCAGTGGCCAATGCCTTGTTTGCAGCAACCAAGAAACGCTTGTATCGTCAACCTTTTGCAGGCCCTGATAATGCAAATCTCTAAGGCCAATGGCCCCATTATTTGGTTAACAAATTTACGTGTCATTGCGACGCTCGCAGTGATTTTGATTCACTCAGCAGCTAACTTGCTGCTGAGTTTTCATCGTGTTCCTGATGCTTTATGGTGGAATGCCAATGTCTATAATGGCTGCATGCGTTTTGCTGTGCCCATTTTTGTCATGCTAACGGGTGCCTTAGTTTTAGGAAAAGAGGAGCCTTATGGGGCGTTTGTTTCTAAATCATTTCAAAGAATCGTTGTCCCATTCTTATTTTGGAATATCTTTTTTGTGTACTTCAATTGGGCTGTTCGAATGCGAGGTAGATCATTTCATTCAGTTGAGGAATTGATTCGTTGGATAGGTCAACAATATTTTACAGGTGGTTCCTACCATTTTTGGTATGTATATATGGTCATTGGACTTTATTTATTCATTCCGATCATGAGTACTTGGATTCGGATGGCCTCAGAAAAACAGATTCAATACTTTTTAGGTATTTGGTTACTGACCATTCTTTTCAATAATCCTCATTTTCCTGTTCTAGATTCACCCGTGCCTTTGCCTTATTTTACCGGCTATTTGGGTTATTTGGTGTTGGGATATTATTTGCGACATAAAGACTTCAGTAATTTGAGTCAAATACGTTTTTGGGCAATGGCATTATTTGTTATCGGAACGGCCTGGACATTGATTGGAACCTATCAATTATCCCTACGCGATGGGAAATTTTATGGATTGCTATATGCTAACTTTTCTCCTTCTGTAGTGCTTTCTACGGCCGGATTGTTCTTGCTTTGTAAATGCTTTCCTTTTGAGATTCGTGTCTTAATTCCTTTGAGAGAATGGATTAGCTCCCATAGTTATGGGATATATTTAGTCCATATTTTGGTCTTATTTTACATCGCCAAATTGGGGATACACTATAAATTGGTACATCCAAGTTTAGGAATACCTGTGACAGCATTTAGCTGTTTGTTGATTTCTGGGGCTATTGTCTGGTTACTGAGAAAAATCCCTGGAGGCGCCAAGGTTTCAGGTTAATTACATGCGGATAATGGAGCCGTCTTGCATTTCAATGATGCGCTGCGTACGAGAAGCAAACTCATTGTCGTGCGTAACAATTAACAAAGATTGACCATAATTTTCTGCCAATTCTTTGAAAATATCGAATACGATTTCACTATTTTTTTTATCCAAATTTCCTGTGGGCTCATCTCCCATAATGATCAAAGGGTCATTGATGAGTGCTCTAGCGATAGCTACACGTTGTTTTTGTCCACCTGAAAGTTGATTCGGCTTTTTTAAAGCTTCATTTTCAATGCCAAGAATTTTCAATTTTTGATAGGCCCTTTCTCTGATTTCTTTAGGGGAATACTTGCCCAATTTTTGACCGGGTAACATCACATTTTCTAAAACAGAGAATTCATTCAATAGATAGTGAAATTGAAATACAAAGCCTATTTTTTCATTGCGAACAACGGCCAATTCCCCTTCATCTTTTCCTTGCATGGATACTTCATCGATGATGAGATTACCCTCATAATCGGTATCCATCGTGGAAAGAATGTACAATAAGGTGGATTTTCCACAACCTGATTTGCCTATCACCGAGACAAACTCGCCTTTATTCAGACTAAAGGATATATTCTTAAGTACCGGTATTGTTACTGGATCATGAAAGCTTTTACTGATACCCTGTGCTTCTAAAATGATTTGGCTCATACTACTTTCCTCTAATGATGATAACAGGGTCTATTTTGCTCGCTTTCCGGGAAGGGAAGTAGCCTGCTAGATAAGTGGTAATGATGGCAAATGTAGACCCAATCAGATAATATCTTGGATTATAGTTGATGGGGTAGGTTTTTACTGTAGGCAAGGAACTAGTGTTGAAAGGTATTTGATCGATGATCGCAGATAAACCAAATCCGCCTAATAAGCCTAAAATGCCTCCAAAGACTCCTATGCTCAAGGCAATTAAAATAAAAATACGATTGACATCTTTCCCAGAAAATCCAATGGCTTTCAAAATAGCAATAGAATCCATTTTTTCATAAATCATCATATTGAGGATATTGTAAATTCCAAAACCAGCTACAATCAATAAGGTAACTCCCACGGCATAGGAAATTAGGCTTCTGACAGAACTACCCGTTTCAAATTGGGAGTTGGCAGTTTGTATATCAATGGCCTGAATTTCATAAATTCTTTGGTATTCTTTTGCCACATTAGGTGCTAAAAGAATGTCATTTAATTTTACTTGTAAGTCGGTAATGTAATTATTGGATTCACCCAATAATTTCTGTGTCGTTGATATGGAAGCATAGCTTTGTACATTGTCTATATCTTGTAAACCTGATTGAAAAAAACCAACCACTTTCAGCGAAAGGCGTTCTCCTTTACTCGAGGTGACTTGTACCACATCTCCAATTTGAGCCAACATCTTTTCTGCCGCTCCTTTGCCCAGAATGATACTATTGGGGATATTTTTGAGATCCATATAATTTCCTTCAGTTACGTAATCGTTGAAGAAAAAGAGTTTGTTTTCAGCTTCAGGATCTATGCCATTGATGACCCCTGTAATTTCAATAACTCCCACATTATAAAATACTTGAGCCGTAACTTTGGGTGCCACACCAAGAACTCGAGAATCAGACTTTAAATTTTTAATGATGGCTGCGCTATTTTGAATCTCTAATCTTTCCGATTTGGGTTTGATGGAACGAATGAAGTTGTATTGCTTCGTTTTTTTAGATTGAAGATCTATTGGTTGAAAATCAGAAGCTTTCATTTCTTTGTATAACCTTACATGAGGTGTTCGGTTTAAAATGAGGCCATCCAATAAATCATTTAAGCCCGACATAAAGCTTAATAAGGTGATGAACATAGTGATACTGAAAGTAACACCAATGGCGGCCACCAAAGTTTGTCTCCAACGGGCTAAAAGTAGAGATACGGCAATATTTTGAATTAATTTAAAATTCATTTACCGGGCATTTTGATTTCATCCTTGGCATTTAGCCCTTGAATAATTTCCACTTTTTTAAAATCCTTTAAACCTGTTTTTACGACGATCGTATCTCCTGAAGCTTTAATGACCAAACTATCTTTGACTAAATAATTTCTAGGAATTAACAAGGTTTTTTCTTTTTTGAATAGGATGATATTAGCTTCAAACGTGACATTAGGAAACAAGGTGGCCGGTTTTTGATTGAATTTGGCTTCTACTAAAAACGTCTTGCTTCTCTCATTCATGATGGGATATATCTTAGTTACTGTGGCATCAAATACCTGTCCTTTGTAGGCGTCAAGTGTCAATAGTACGGGCAAACCTACCTTGACTCTGAAAATATCATCTTCATCAACTTGCATCTCTAAAATGAAATGCGAGGGATTCCCAACAATAGCCAAAGGTGTTTGAGGGCTGACAATTTCCCCTTTCAATTTTAGCAAATCATACACGATACCATTTACTTTACTTCTCACGGTAAAGTCTGCACTTAGTTGTTTTGAAATAGAAAGGTTTTTGATGGATTGATTGGCATTGAATTGAATTTGACGTTTCAAATCCTTTAATTTCAATATAGAGGACAAATATGTGGCTTTAGAGTTTTCGTAAGCTAGTTCTCTTTGTTCTAATTCTACTTGAGTCCCAATTTGTTGTTTCCATAAGGTCCTTTGGCGCACTAATAGAGTAGAATCTGTTTTCCATTTATTCTTGGCTAAATCAACGAATAATTGGGCGTCATTGATCTTGGTTTGGTTGTTTGATGCATCAGCAAAGTTAGCTGCCAAAGCTGCATTTTCTTGATTCAATTGCTGAGCTACATGAGAAATAGATAGGATAGGATCTCCTATTTTGACACTGTCACCTTCTTGAACAAAGAGTTGATCTACGATACCACTTACTGGTGCAAAGGCCTGATATTGGTCTAGGCTTTTCAATGTACCAGAGGCATAAACAGACTCGGAAATAGGCCCTTCACTCGGAAAGGTAGTTTCTTCTTTTTTGTTACAAGCACTCAAACTTAGTAGTAAGAGCGATAAATAAATCCATTTCATGTTACAATTTACTAAATAGTTGTTGGTTATTTATATGAGAATTATCATAAAAAAGAGCTTAGGTAGCTAAGCTCTTTTTTTAAATGATATCTCAAATTGTCTTCATATCAATGACAAATCGATACTTAACATCGGATTTGATGATTCGCTCGTAAGCCTCATTGATTTGATTCATGGGAATCAATTCAATATCAGATAGAATATTGTGTTCTGCACAGTAATTCAGCATTTCCTGGGTCTCAGCAATTCCACCAATGTTGGATCCTATGATACTTCTTCTTTTGGAAATCAAGCTGGCTGCAGCAATTCGATGATCCTCAGGAGGAATACCTACAATCAGCATTTTACCCTCTAATTTCAAGAGGTTAAGAAATGCATTCATGTCGTGATGTGCTGCTACTGTATTTAAAATAAAGTCAAATTGATTACTTAATTTTTTCATTTGTTCTTTATCGATCGACAAAACAAAATGGTGTGCCCCGAGTCTTTTAGCATCAGCTTCTTTGGAAGGGGAAGTACTTAACATAGTCACTTCTGCACCCATGGCAACAGCAAATTTTACCCCCATATGTCCTAATCCACCTAAACCTAACACTGCCACCTTATGCCCTTTGCCTACTCCTGCAAACTTAAGCGGGGAATAGGTTGTGATTCCAGCACAAAGTAAAGGTGCCACTTGGTCTAAGTGATCGGTAAATGGGATATGTAAGGTGTATTTTTCATCAACAACAATGTTGGAAGAATAGCCTCCGAAAGTGGGAGTCTTCCCATCTCTTTCGTAGCCATTGTAGGTAGGAGTGAAGTTATTATCACAATATTGTTCTTGACCACCTTGGCAAGATGGGCATGTGCGACAAGAGTCTACAAAAACTCCCACACCAGCTGTTTGTCCCACCTTAAATTGGGTCACTGCTGAACCTACAGCTTTGACGATTCCTACAATTTCATGTCCTGGGACAATCGGGTAGACGGATGGTCCCCATTCTGAGCGAGCCATGTGGATATCAGAATGGCAAACGCCACAGTATAAAATGTCAATAGAGACGTCATGCGCACCTAAATCTCTACGTTCAATCGGCATAGGAGCTATCGCCGAATCTTTATTAATGGCACCGTAACTTTTTACTGAATTCATGGGAGTATTTGTTTTAAAGGGGTAATTTCAATTTATTAACCTGTCCAAAACTAAATTGTTTTCATACGGTAGAAATATGAATCAATAGAAATAGATTGGCGTGTTAAAGGTCGACAAAACTAGAAGAAAAAAATAGCATGTTTATCCTGATTTTTACATCATTTTGGGAATCATTTCCACTTATTTTACAACAGGAAAGGCGACTATACGTAAACGAGTAAATCCAAAGGGAATTAAGATAATCTTCTCAATTTTTTCTTCTGCCGGTCCCAAATAATCTCCATTTCGTGTGGTAACTGGTTGATATGCAACCCCAGCATGGCTTTTCCAATCAGGTAGTTTTTTGCCTTCCAACACGATTTCCAAAGGAGCACTTTCTTGGTTCCAAAGGAAGTTGCCAGGGAAAGACTTCTTAATTAATTGGGCATTTTCGGCAGGTTTATCCACGAACTTCTTTAACACAGCAAAATTCCAGTCACTTTTTGGTAGTATTTCAAAGTACTCACCTTCTTGGGGATGAACATTTTTTTGAAAGTCTTCTTGAATTTTAAGGGCAAAGATGAGTGGGCCGTATTCAACAGAACGGGAGTTTTTGCCCCAGTTTTGAGTCCGGATTTTGGTAGGAAATTGCAAAGTGATTTGATCTCCTCGATTCCATTCTCGAGTGATTTTAGCAATTTTACCTCCCTTTTCTCTTTGTAATTCTTTCCCGTTTAGGCATATAATTGCCTCTTCACACCAAGATGGAATTCTAAATTCCAAAGGGAAAGATTGCTTTTTTTCAGGATTAATGTTGAATTGGATTTGATCCTCAAACGGATAATTGGTCTTTTCTTCAATTTGTACTTTCACCCCTGAGGCTAAAGACGATTCCAGTTTATTGGGTCCATACACCAAAGCTGCAAAACCACCTTCTGTAGTTTTATACCAAAGGTGCGACATGTATTTGGGCCATGCTTGGTGCATGTTGGCGGTACAGCATGTATATCCGCTATATGGGCCGTAGACATTGTTCATGCCTCTCCAAAATGGTAACGAAAAGCTATATACGCCTCTTTTTACTTCCACTTGATTAGCCATGCCAAAGTACTGTTTCCCATTAAAATCTTCGGTGATTTGGGCTGGTAAAGCATTGAATGTCATGCGTTCCAGGGCATCCATGTATTCCGTATCTCCAGTAATAGAAATGATTTGTTCTAGAGAAAACATCGTTTCCGTAGTGGCACATAATTCTGTTCCTTGAATGGGGTCATTCCCATGTAAATCTTCATCTCCAGAAAACATACCATGTGGCAATCCATGCAATGTCATTAAATCACGAAAACCCGTTTTTAAGGCCTGTAAATAATGCGGGTCTTTTTTCGATTGTGAATATATGGCGGGCAATTTGATTCCCATACCAACATTGACAGCATGCCGGTCCATCCAGTGCTGGTCGTTTTGTTGATATGCTGCCTGAATAGCCCAATCCCTGTTTCCTAATAGATCCGTCCAATTGGTCGTTTGTGAATAGATTAAATCGCCTAATTCCAATAGAAACGGCGCTTTGGTTTGTCGGTATAGCCAATAAACCACCATCAGGTTATCTCCACCTCTCGACTGCGCCCATTCAGTATATTTGACCAAAGGCGTATTTTTTAAATTCTTAAGTTGGAATTGAAAATACTTTGTCATAAATGGAATGACACGCGGATCATGACTTACTTGATAATACTGTTGCAATATTTTCAACATGATCATTCTTGGCCACCAATCCGCTGCTTGATCTCCAGTTTCGGCCATTTTCCCTGTTTCTTTCTCGTATTTGCTATATGGACCAAAGAAGCCAGATGGACGCTGATGCGCTAAGGTCCAGTTGACATAATTCAATACTTTTTTAATTAAGGCAGAATCACCACTTAAATAGGCTGCTGGTAAGGCACCATCCAACCAATAAGGTGTTTCTTCCCAATCATCCCCTTTGCCTCCTAACCAACCATTATCTGTTTTAATCTTCTTGTGATTTTCATCCAAATGCCCTGTGGAGTTTTTAACCATGACATCCACTTGTTGTTTCAACCAACCTGTTGGATGAATTTGACCCAAGGGAATCTCTTCATAAGCCAAAGGATTAAGGCGAGAATTCTGAGCCAACAATGGGCCTTGTACGCAACTACATACAAGTAGGCTAGCGAATAACAGGAAGGTTTTCATCGTTCAAAGGTTTTGTAGGTCAAAAGCCTTATTAGGGCTGTCGCAAATGATAACTTTTAGTTTTGGTAAATGCTCGAATTCCTTGATGCGATAGGGTAGCACCAAAGCCCGAATGTTTGCGGCCACTCCACGGTAAGGCTGCACTTACGCGGTCGCAGCAATTCCAATAGGCAGTACCTGAATCCATTTGAGCTAAAATCTGATTTGCTCTATTCTCATTGACACTGTATACCGATGAGGTAAGTCCATAAGCGGTATCTTTCATCAAAGCAATGGCTTCTACATCATCTTTCACTTTTTGTATGCCAATGATAGGACCAAAGGATTCTTCTTTCATCACATCCATTTGGTGATTGACATTCACTAAAACGGTTGGTTCAAAATAATAACCTGTGCCAGCCACTGCTTTTCCTCCAGTCAATACACTTGCACCTAAATCTAAGGCTTGCTTTACTTGTTGTTCCAAAACAGATATTTGTGCTTTTCTGGAAAGAGGGCCTAGATAAACGCCATCTTCTGTAGGAGCACCCATTTTCCAAGATTTTACTTCTTTGACAAATTCAGCCACGTAAGCATCGTAAACCTTTTCATGTACGTAGATTCGTTCTACAGAGCAACAGCTTTGCCCATTATTATAAAAAGCACCATCGGCAGTTCCTGCTGCAATTCCTGCGATGTCTTGAACTTCATCAGTAATGTATAATGGATCTTTACCTCCTAATTCGCATTGAACTGGAACCATTTTAGGGGCCACCTTAGTATATATTTTTTGGCCAGTTTGATAAGAACCTGTGAAATAATAACCATTAAAAGGCATCTCTAATAGGTTAGCCCCTACCGAACCAGCCCCAATGGCGATTTGGAATACATCTACAGGAACCCCAGCTAGATGGAAATATTTCGCAATCGACAAACCCGTCAAACTCGCATATTCTGATGGTTTATACATCACGGCATTTCCCGCTAAAAGTGCGGGAACAAATACATTGGTGCCTACTAAATAGGGATAATTCCATGCGGAGATATTGCAAATAACACCTAGTGGTTCATAGACTATTTTTTCTTGCATGCCTGAGCCGTCCGACATGATTTCTTCTTTCAGATAGGTCGTTGCATTTTCACAAAGCCATTGGATTCGGGCTCTGGCACCATTGATTTCGTTGCGCGATTGTTGAAGGGGTTTTCCCACTTCTGAACTTAAAATAGAGGCTAATTCTTCCCGATTTTCTTCTAAAAGGGCTGCAAATTTTAATACGATTTCTATTCGCTCGGATAATGGTTTGGCTGCCCAAGTAATTTGACCTTGTTGTAATTGGGTCAATTTTTGTTGTAAAGTAGTTGCGTTATCTTCGGTTAATTCCTGAATAACTTGTTCGGTGGCGGGGTTAATAACTTGCATAATTATGTTGAATGTATAATCGAGGCTAAAAATGATTGTTTGATATTTTCGGAAAAAGGACTTTTCTCCTTTTCCTCCATGCGTTCTGGATGCCATTGCACGCAGAGCATAAAAGCTTGATCTTGTTTATTTTGGTATTCCAAAGCCTCAGGGCTATGGGTTTCTGGCGACCAAGCAGAAATGAATAGATTATGACCTAGTTGTTTAGGATCTATTGCCTGATGGTGGGCCGAGTTAACTACTCCTGAGCTTTGCTGACTAATAGAGGCCAAAAAACTCCCTTCGCTAACTTCTATACGGTGCTTTCGGTCGATATTACCTGCTTTTTTATGAATCAAATTATCCGCTTCTCCCAAGTCTTGAATGAGTTTTCCTCCTTCTACTACTTGAACTAATTGCATGCCTCGGCAAATACCTAATAATGGTTTTCGGTTTTGTTTGGCAAATAAATAGATGGAAGCTTCAAAATGATCTCGATCGCTTTCGAATTCTTCTGGTTTATGTGGATACACAGAAGCACCTTGGTAAAGCGCGGTATCGATATCGCAACCACCACTGAGGACAAATCCATCACAAGATTCTAGATCAGCCTCCGTGCTATTTTCGGCTTTCAGTTCTAGTAATTCCACTTTCCCCGCAGACACTTCTGGATCAAACCATCGGAGGTAATTTTGGAAATTGGTACTACTAAAACTGATGCCCAAACGGATTTTCATAACTTATAAAGCTTCTAAATATAGGTTTTTGAAATCTTCTCTACTAACTGGTTTTGGGTTGTTAGGATGTGCAAAGTCGGCAATAGCTAAATCAGCTAAGGTTTCCACATGCTCTTCTTTAACACCCACTTCACGTAGTTTATGAGGGATTCCTATTCGATTATTTAAGTCAAATAAGAAATTCACTACACCTTCTCCACTTTCATCTTTGATCTCTAATGTACGAGCGATGCGGCGGAATTTTTCCTCAAAACCTGCGATGTTAAATTTCATACCATATGGTAGATTGACCGCATTGGCTAATCCATGATGCGTATCTAATAAAGACGACATCGGATGAGCGAGGGAATGAACGACACCCAGGCCTTTTTGGAAGGCTACAGCCCCCATTAAAGAAGCAATGAGCATATTGCTTTTGGATTCAATATCCGGGTTTTTGACTGCCTTTTCCATGGATTTAGCAATCAAGGAGATTCCTTCTAATGCGATTCCCTCGCAAAGCGGATGCGACATTTTAGCAACATAAGCTTCCAAATTATGCGTCAAGGCATCCATACCAGTAGCTGCAGTTACGGCTGGTGGCAAATCCATGGTTAACATAGGATCAGCAAAGATGGTTTTAGCTAGTAATTTGGGAGAAAAAAGTATCTTTTTTTGATGCGTAACATCATCTGCAATGATGGCACTACGACCCACTTCTGAACCTGTTCCAGCAGTGGTTGGTATCGTGATAAAGTGAGGAATGTCATTGGTGACATAAATATCTCCTCCAATCAAATCGTCGTATTTAAATAAATCTTCCCGGTGATTGACGCGCAACACCATGGCTCTCGCCACGTCCATAGCCGCTCCGCCACCGATTCCGATGATAGAATCTCTTTGGTTGGCATCATAGGAATCTACACCTAAGTAAACGTCGGATTTTACTGGATTTTTATGAATTTGAGAAAAGACCTCAACCGAGATGTTTTTCTTTTCAAGCGATTGAATAAAGGATTTAAAAAAATCCAAACTTGCAACAACGGGGTCTGTAACCACCAAAGGCTTTTTGAGATCATTTTTTATTAAATAATCGGCTACTTCGTTGATGGCTCCTGCACCAAAGCGGATGGTTGTCGGAAAATTATACTGTAAAATGGATGAAGACATGTGTTTAAAATATAGGCTTGATTAAATGATTTCAAAATAACGTTTGTATTCCCAGTCGGTCACCGACTTTAAATGCTGTTGCCATTCCCAGGTTCTGGTCATGGTAAAGTGCTCCACAAATTCCTGACCAAAAATCTCGTTGGCTACGGCCGATTGCTGCATGTTTTTGGTGGCATCAATCAAGGTATGAGGAATACTTCCATGGGAATAATCTAAATATCCATTTCCAGTAGTAGGATCTTGCAGGTCTAGTTCATGTTTAATGCCATAAAGTCCAGCACCTAGGCAGGCAGCAATTGCTAAATATGGATTGACGTCAGCTCCAATGACACGGGTTTCTATACGGGCCGAGCTTGCACCAGCGCTTAACACACGTAAAGCTACGGTTCGGTTATCTAGTCCCCACGTTCGCGTGGTAGGGGCCCAGGCGCCTTCCACTAATCTTTTATAGCTATTGATGGTTGGGGCAAACATGGGTAAAATATGGGGTAAACAATGAAGGATACCTGCCAAATAGTGTTTGGCCGTTTTACTTAAATGGTAGGGATCTTGAGCATCGTAAAAAAGGTTGGTCTTGCCATCAGCGTCCCAAAGACTTTGATGCACATGACCACCGCATCCTGGTAAATTTTCATCTATTTTGGCCATAAAAGTAGCCATGATTTGATGTTTATAGGCGATCTCTTTTACGGCAGTTTTAAATAAAACAGCTCTATCAGCCGCTTCTAAGGCACCCGAATGGGCAATAGCCGCTTCATAAGTGCCTGGCCCAGTTTCAGTATGTAATCCTTCAATGGGTACATTGAAAGCTTTAAGTTGTTCGAATAAATCGTTGAAAAAGGGATTATTCAAGGTTGTTCTCAACACGGAATACCCAAACATTCCTGGGCTTAAAGGCTTCAGGTTTTTGTACTGCTTATCTTGGGCAGAATCAGGTGTTTCTGCAAAATTAAACCACTCGAATTCTTGGGCAAAAATCGGTGTAAAATGTAGGGCCTGAGCCTCTGAGATAATCTTTTTAAGTAATTGTCGGGGACAAACAGAAGATGCTGTTCCATCTTGTTCCAGAAATTCACCTAGTACAAAAGGAAGGTTGTTTTCCCAAGGTATTTGTCGGAAAGTACTTAAGTCCAATTGAGCAGGAGTATCTGGGAAACCTGTATGCCAGCCTGTTTTTTTACCTTGGCTATACAATACATCCGCAGCATCCCAGCCAAAAACGACATCACAGAATGTAGTTCCCTTTTCAAGAATGGATAAGAATTTCTCAGTGGAAATGTATTTGCCACGTAGAATACCATCGATATCCGTGAAAGCAATTTTTACTTTCGAGGTAGGATGGCTAGATAAATAGTTTTTTAATTCGGTAGAGGTCATTTTCTAAATTGAAAATTAGGGTTTATGGGTCAATTTAGGGCCAAAAAATCGATAAATGATACTGGTGCCTAGTAAAATAAGGAAATATATGCCTGCTTGAACAGGATTGTAATACATCATGGAAATCATGGATATGGCTGCTATGATCAACGCAATCCATGGAAAGTAGGGGAAAAAAGGTGTTTTAAATGGTCGTTCTAGATCTGGCTCGTTACGTCTAAGAGCTAATATAGATACCATGGAGATAAGGTAAAGTGTTAAGGCTCCAAATACAGAAATAGTAATAATTTCTGCGGTTTTACCAGTTAAAAGTGCCATAATTCCCAAAGTCATGTTGATGAACAAGGCATTAGTAGGAGTTTGAAATTTGGAATGAACTCGACCAAGAAAAGGAGGAGCAGCTTTGACTTTGCCCAATTCATAAGTAGACCGACCTGCCGCTAAAATGATGCCATTGAAGGAGGCAATCAAGCCAAATAATCCTACAGAAATCAATAAATGATACAACAGATTACTGTCGCCTACTACGTGCTTTAAAGCTAAAGGAAGTGGAGAGTCGGATAAGGATCCATCCGCTTGGTAGACAATGGATTCCCATCCATTGACACCAATGGAACTAAAAAAGGTTAACATACAAAGAAGGACGAGGGTCAGAATCGCTGATCCAAAACCAATTAAGATCGTTTTTTGTGGATTGATTGCTTCTTCAGCCACATTGGCAACTCCTTCGATTCCTAGAAAAAACCAAATAGCAAATGGGATGGCTGCAAAAAATCCTGACCAACCATGGGGTAGGGGATTACTCTGTAAATGTTTTAGTTCAAAAGCAGGTAATGTTATCCCCGCGAAAAGTAATAGTTCTCCTACAGCCAGAATGGTGATCGTCAATTCAAAAATAGCGGCAGCTTTGACACCATAGGCATTGAGTGCCGTAAATAAAAAATAGGAGGCAATGGCAATACTGATGATCGGAATTTGGGGAAAGAATAAATTGAAATATGCCCCAATGGCAAAGGCAATAGCTGGTGGAGCAAAGATGAATTCAATGGTTTGAGCCATTCCAGCCACAAATCCCCAAGTAGGCCCTAAAGCTCTTCCGGCATAGTCAAATCCTCCACCAGCTTTAGGAATAGCACAAGCTAATTCAGTGTAAGAAAATGTAAATGTGGTATATAATAGAATGATTAATAGGGTAGCTAGTCCAAGACCAAGCGTACCTCCTTTTTCTAATCCAAGATTCCATCCGAAATACATGCCGGATATGACGTATCCGACACCTAGTCCCCACAGCATTAGTGGGCTTAAGGTTCTTTTTAATCCAGGTTCCTTTTCTGGGTTCATTTTATAGGTTTTAGAGGCAATAGGTTATAAGACTTTAAATTAGAAAAATATGTCCAAAGCTCAAAATGCTAATATGCTTCTATGTTGAGTATTCGGCCATTTTATTATCAATTTATTGGACAATTATTGTGAAAGGAAAATCGTTTCACGCAGAAACGTTTAACGCTGTCAAGGTTCGAAACCTTGCCAGCGTTGGCGGCGTGAAGTGATTTTTAGATTAAAAAAACCTGATCAATATCTCTATATAAATGTATCGATGCTAGATTTTTTCATTTTTATCATAAGTTTAATTCTTTAGTATTGTAGCTATAAATCAGGTTGATATGAAGAATAAAGTGTTTATAGATGCACAAGCGGCATTGTTTGATGTTTCATCGGGTGCAACAATTATGGTGGGAGGGTTTGGGCTTGCGGGTATTCCAGAAAATGCCATATCTGAGTTGAGGAAGAAGGGGGTCAAGGGCTTGACTTGTATATCGAATGAGGCGGGAGTCGATGATTTTGGTTTAGGAATTTTATTAAAAAATAGACAAATAAAATGCATGATTTCTTCCTTTATTGGGGAAAATGATGTGTTTGAAGAACAGCTTTTATCAGGTGAATTAGAAGTAAAATTGGTTCCCCAAGGAACCTTAGCGGAACGTATTCGAGCAGCGGGGGCTGGAATTCCGGCATTTTTTACTCCTGCAGGTGTTGGGACCGAGGTGGCTCAAGGTAAAGAGGTACGGACTTTCAAAGGGAAAGAGTATATCATGGAAGAGGCATTGTTTGCTGATTATGCATTCGTAAAAGCTCAAAAAGGAGATTTGGAAGGTAATTTGGTCTTTCATGGCACTGCTAGAAATTTCAACCCGATGATGGCACAGGCTGGCAAAATCACCATTGCTGAAGTGGAGGAATTAGTGCCTATAGGTTCTCTGAATCCCGATGAGATACACGTTCCAGGTATTTATGTTCAGCGAATTTATCAAGGGAAAAATTATCAAAAAAGAATAGAACATCGTACCACGACAAAGGATTTAGCTCATTTATCTGTGCTAGATTCTCAAAAAGAGATTATAGCCAAGCGTTTGGCATTAGAAATTAAGGATGGTGACTATGTTAATTTGGGGATAGGTATCCCAACCATGGTGGCCAATTACATTCCTAAAGGGATGCGTGTCGTTTTACAATCTGAAAACGGCTTGCTGGGTATTGGTCCATTTCCTGAGGAAGATCACGTAGATCCTGAATTGATTAATGCGGGCAAGCAAACCATATCGATGATTCCTGGGGCATCCTTATTTAGTTCGGTGGATAGTTTTGCTATGATTCGTGGAGCACATATTGATGTAACCATATTGGGAGGAATGGAAGTGTCTCAAAATGGAGATTTGGCTAATTGGAAAATACCCGGTAAGCAAGTAAAGGGGATGGGGGGAGCAATGGATTTAGTGGCTTCTGCACCCAATATTATTGTAGCCATGTTACATCAAAATAAAAATGGCCAATCTAAATTGTTGAAAACCTGTGATTTGCCTTTGACAGGCAAGTCTTGTGTTCGTCGAGTGGTAACCGATTTGGCGGTAATTGATATTTTACCTGAGGGCGGATTTTTATTGGTGGAACGCGCGCCCGGTGTAAGTATTGAACAAATTCAAGCGGCTACAGCTGCCGATTTAGTCATTCGTGGTGAGGTGGAGGAAATGAAGTTGGATTAGTTGACCGATTATTTATTAATTAAATAGTAAGACAATTATTTAATTGATAATTATTTATCCCTAAGTACTGTACTTTTTTATCGAAATTTCATTCGCCTGAGATTTTAGTATTCCCATGCCATCCTTAGAAAGTTTTCAAATACGCGATTCTCATGGCTTTGCGATTTTAGGGATAATTCCATTTTTCTAGATGTAAAAGTATTGGATTGGTCAATTTGATATGACATATATTCTCCATGGTGGAGAGTGTACATCTTCCTATTTTGTAATTAAAGAAGTGTGTGTTGGATCCTATTTTTGTTCAAATTTGACTAATTTGGTGTAAACAAAAGTTTAAATTATTTTTTTATTTTTTTGTGAGAACAATGGTATAAGTATTAATAGTTATATCATTTATTAGTTATGTTATATATTTAAGTATTAAATTACAAATTGAGAACAAATTTTAATGATAAAGTTCTTGTATTTAAAATTTTTCGTTCTACATTTGTTTCATAGTCTTTCATACAGACTGTTCCGTGTTCTAAAAAAATATTTAAACTGTTCCGTGTTCTATAATTTTTCATGATACTAAATCTCTCTTTTTTAGGATTGGTCGTTGCGCTTCTGCTCTACATATACAGGGAGGGCAGGGCTTATGCCAAGATTCTTTTGGCTATTTTTTATTTCTTAACAAGTATTTTTGGAATTGTGCATGATGTAACGAATACACCACGCTCAGAATTCATGATTTCCTTGTTTGCGGTCAATTTTAGCCCTTTATATTTCTTAATGGGGCCTGTGTTCTTCTTATTTGTTAAAGTAATTATTGGTAGAGAAAGATTGGTTCAAAAAGATTGGTTGCATGCAGGTGTAGCTGGGATTTTTTTGATTAATATTTTACCTCATTTATTCTCATCATTTGACGATAAGCTTATTTTGGCGCACAAAATTGTAGAGCATTCTGAAGCTCTATATGAGGCCAAATACCTGTTTATGCCAACTTTAGTTCAATCAACGATTAGACCTATTTTTACGATTGGGTATTTTCTTTACACAGGTTATTATTTGATTAAGCGTTGCCGAATCAAGAATTATTTTGTGACGCACAAGGTTAGCATTCTTTGGATTGGCTTAATCATTATCCTGTATATTTTATTGAATTCAGCTTCTTTATTGGTGCTTCTGAATAATTTTGAGATTCAAAAAACGCATCAAAATTGGTTGAGTCCAACGATGCTTCAGATTTGTTTTGATGTCAAATATTGGGTTTATTCATTGCAAAATCTATCAATTTTATTCATTCCTTACGTATTATTTAGTCCTCAATACAAGAAGAAAAAGCATACAAGCTCTCGAGCACAAGGTGATTTGGTTTTATCGACCTTTGCGCCACCAGTTAAGCGTGTTGTAACTTCAACAGCCTACGAGGTTCCATATTTTCGCTTGGAAGAAATCGGGCATCAAATCGCCAAATACTGTGTTGATGAGCCTTATTTAAGAAGTCGGTTTTCTTTGTCTATGATTGCAGAAGACACTAAAATACCGTATTATCAATTGTCATATTATTTTAACAATCACTTAGGAGTAAGTTTCAATGATTGGAAAAATGAGTTGAGAGTTAAGCATATCATTACTTTAATTCAATCCGGTAAAGCTCAGCAAAATACCTTAGAAGCTTTAGCTCATTCTTCAGGTTTTTTATCTAGATCTAACTTTGTTAAAGCGTTCAAATACAATACTGGTAAGACGCCATCGGAGTATTTGAAGGATATGAAGAGCGGAATTTAAAATAAAGAACAAATGAGTGTGTTTTTTGTAAGTTCAGCTCAAATATTATAAGTAACTTTATTGGAGTTATTTACTGTTTAGTATTAGTGTTTTATTCATCAAGCCTATACCGAATTATATCAGAATAAGAATATAGGAAAGTCTTAATCTGGTGTGTTTGTGTTCTATTATTAAATTTATGCAACAAAGAATTACAAAAATTCTTTTTCTACTTTGTTCCGGAAAAAATTCATTAAGGGGTAAATCTGCCCTTGTGGCCTTTTTGGGCCTATTTTTGTTTACATTAAATTTTAATTTGAGTGCCCAGCGTAGCTTTTCACCTGTAGCTGTTTCTTATTCAAATGCCGCTGTTATGCCATTTGCACAAGATATTTTTGTCAATCATACAGATAGTTTAGATTGTACTTTAGCGAGGAAACGAATATTGAAGGCCAAAAATGGAGTTGATTTTCATCTAAGGTCATTTTTTACGAAGTCCGATTATCAAGATCAATTATTTAAGTTTTTCCCAGGTAAGCATAAGCAAATGGATGCCTCTTTTGTTGAGAAGGCAGAGTCATTAAAAAATTTAGTATTAGGTAACGGATTGTATGTTCCCATTCAATTTGTGAAGTGGGAAAATATGCATGGCGCCATGGCTAGTTATAGTTCCATTGGTCCTGATGGTCGGCCACGTATTTACATGAATAAAGAATATTCGGAAGGTCAAGGTAATTTTTTATACCCTGATGCCACGGATACGCAGTTGATTTCCTTGTTATTTCAAGAATACGGGCACGCGATAGATGATTATTTAAATGGTTTAGATGACTCCCCTGGTGATGAAGGGGATTTGTTTGCTACACGAGTTTTGAAACTAGACGTAACCGAAAGGTACGTCGAAACTGTTTTGGTACGTAATGACCATAATAAAATTAAGGTTGACGGTAAAGATATTTTTGTAGAAGATGCTGGGGTGTATTTGTTAGAGGCTTGGCCTGCTACAACTGCATCAGGTGGAGGAACTACTTGGACAACGGGAGCTGCAAAATCTACCAATACACCTTTGCGATTACAGACGACAACGGTTGCTAATGCTTGGAGTGCTACAGCTGGGTCCATTACAGCAACATTCTTTGATGGAGTAACATCCATCGCTGGTGTTGTTAATTATTCCATGACTGCCGCTACACCTGCTAACTCTGTTTTAGGTTTTTTAACTGGTGGCTCAGGAACAGCAGGTTATTTATTGGAACTTCCTAATTCCACTACCACCTTAGCTGCGAGTACAGCCTATACATTTGCCAATAATTCAGAAGGAACCATTGTTCATGGATTTTCTGCTGCTATTGGGGTGGGATCGACTTTGCTTTTAACAAATACAAGTAGAGTTGCAGGAGTTACTACCACCTTAACGGCGCAATCTAAAAACACAGCTAATACCAACGTTAACGGTATTACAGCGACCTTTAGTTCAACCTCCGGAACAGCTATTATTACAGGAACCAACCCTGGTACTACTGCTGGATCGGGTGGTAATACGGGTAAAGCGGCTGTTACGGTATCCGATACGAATGATGGAACAACCGTCTTTAATTGCGAATTGAAAAATGCAGTAGGTTGGTATGTGATTGAAACAGTCAACTTAACTGTAACAACAGGTACGGTTTCTAAATTTAAAATAACAGGAACGGGTACTCAAACTGCAGGAGGTAGCCAGACCATTACTATAACCGCTCAAGATACTTACGGGAACACCGCAACAACCTACACGGGTGCTAAAAACTTAACGTATTCAGGAGCTAATAGCTCTCCTAGCCCAGCAACAGCACCTACCGCTCAGAATAGTTCGGCTGTAGATACAAACTTTGGTTCTACTACGACAGATGATTTTACCTCTGGGGTAGCTACTACAACCTTGAAATTATATAATGCCGAAACGGCCTTGATTGCTGTTACTGATGGTACCCTATCAGCTACAGGATCAGATAGATTATCTATTGTGGTTAGTCCATCAACCATGACGAAGTTGTCTACTAGTATTGCGACACCTCAAACGAATGCAACAGCTTTTACAGGTACGAATACGTTAACAGCCTTGGATGCCTACGGAAATACCGTTACAAGTTTCGATGCTTCCGCCAATAATATTACAGTAACTAATACCTTAGGTGGTACAGTAAGTAGTTTAGGTTCAGGTGCCAATAACGTGCTGAATCAAGCTGGTGATTTTACAAGTGGAGTGGCTGATTTAACGGCTCAAGGGATGACTTATACGGGTACTAGTGGAACTGGTACATTTACTTTTACGCCAGCTTCAGGTACAGCTATCACTAGTGGATCTATCGTGGTGAATCCAGGAGCAGCAACTAAATTAGTTATTACAGGTTCTAGTACTCAAACTGCAGGAAATAGTCAAAATATTACTTTGACGGCATATGATGTTAGTGGAAATGTGGCAACATCCTATACCGGTGATAAAACTTTAACTTTTTCGGGTGCGAATTCATCTATAAATCCAGCAACGAATCCAACTGTAACGGATAAGAATACAACTGCCATTATTTTTGGAACAGGAACAGTGATTACCTTCACCAATGGTGTGGCATCTTCTGTTCCAATGTCCTTGTACAAGGCTGAATCAGCCGTTGTGGCAGTGACCGACGGTAGTATTTCGGCAGCTGGCGCAGATCGCTTGACAGTAGCTGTGAGTGCAGCCGCCTTCGATAAATTGGTTGTGAGCTTAACAAGTCCACAGATCAATGGCACAGCCTTTACAGGAACGAATACCTTAACAGCGCAAGATGCTTACGGAAATACGGTAACAACTTTTGCAGCTAATACGAATAATGTAACGGTAACGACAAGTTTAACAGGAACAGTAAGTGGTTTAGGATCAGGAGTTAACAATGTATTGAACCAAGCCGGAGATTTTGTTAGTGGAGTAGCGAACTTAACAAGCTTAGGCTTGAAGTTCACAGGAACTTCAGGAGCAGGAACCTTTACCTTTACTCCAGTATCTGGAACGGCTGCTACTAGCTCTAGTGTCACTGTCAACCCCGGAGCTGCTACTAAATTAGTCGTTACTGGAACTGGCACCCAAACAGCAGGTGGTAGTCAAACCGTAACGGTTACCGCACAAGATGCGAGTGGTAATACGGCAACAACATATACAGGAGCAAAAAATATCACATTCAGTGGAGCGACGGCATCATCGAGTCCTGTAACAAATCCAACAGTAGCAGCTACGAACTTTGGTACAGCGACTAGCTTGACCTTTACGGCAGGTGTGGCAACAGGATCTATGATCTTGTACAAAGCAGAATCGGCAACAGTGAATGCGACTGATGGAACGATCAACTCGAATACTGGAGGAACTTTGAACGTAACGGTGAGTGCATCTACGATGACGAAGTTGGCGGTGAGCTTAACGAGTCCACAGATTAATGGTACTGCTTTTACAGGAACGAATACCTTGACAGCACAAGATGCTTATGGAAATACGGTAACAACTTTTGCAGCTAACACGAATAACGTAACGGTTACAACAAGTTTAACAGGAACAGTAAGTGGTTTAGGATCAGGAGTTAACAATGTATTGAACCAAGCGGGAGACTTTGTTAGTGGAGTAGCGAACTTAACAAGCTTAGGCTTGAAGTTCACAGGAACTTCAGGAGCAGGAACATTTACCTTTACTCCAGCATCTGGAACGGCTGCTACTAGTTCAAGCATTACTGTCAATCCAGGAGCAGTTACTCGATTGGTGGTAACAGGAACAGGAACCCAAACAGCAGGAGCGAGTAATTCCATTACGATTACGGCTAAAGATGCTAGTGGTAATACAGTAACTACTTATACAGGCTCTAAGAATTTAACATTCTCAGGAGCAACGAGTTCAACAGCCCCTGTAACCACGCCTAAGGTAACCAACAGTTCGGCTACAGATATTGCTTTTGGAACAGCAACAGCTTTGACATTTGCATCAGGTGCTGTAACGACCAACATGAAGTTGTACAACGTGGAATCAGCTGTAGTGGCAGTGACCGACGGAAGTATTTCAGCAGCAGGCGCAGATCGCTTAACGGTAGCTGTGAGTGCATCGACGATGACGAAATTGGCGGTGAGCTTAACGAGTCCACAGATTAATGGCACAGCCTTTACAGGAACGAATACCTTGACGGCACAAGATGCATACGGAAATACGGTAACGACTTTTGCAGCTAACACGAATAATGTAACGGTTACAACAAGTTTAACAGGAACGGTAAGTGGTTTAGGATCAGGAGTTAATAATGTATTAAACCAAGCGGGTGATTTTGTTAGTGGAGTAGCAAACTTAACAAGCTTAGGTTTGAAGTTCACAGGAACATCTGGAGCAGGAACATTTACCTTTACTCCAGCATCAGGAACAGCAGCTACTAGTTCAAGCATTACAGTAAGTCCAGGAGCAGCTACTCGATTGGTGGTAACTGGAACAGGAACCCAAACAGCAGGAGCGAGTAATTCCATTACGATTACGGCTAAAGATGCGAGTGGTAATACTGTAACCACTTATACAGGCTCTAAGAATTTAACATTCTCAGGAGCAACGAGTTCAAGTTCACCTGTAACTACGCCTAAGGTAACCAATAGTTCGGCTACAGATATTGCTTTTGGAACAGCAACAGCCTTGACATTTGCATCAGGAGCTGTAACGACCAACATGAAGTTGTACAACGTGGAATCAGCTGTAGTGGCAGTGACCGACGGAAGTATTTCAGCAGCAGGTGCAGATCGCTTAACGGTCGCTGTGAGTGCATCGACGATGACGAAATTGGCGGTGAGCTTAACGAGTCCACAGATTAATGGCACAGCCTTTACAGGCACGAATACCTTAACAGCACAAGATGCTTACGGAAATACGGTAACAACTTTTGCAGCTAACACGAATAACGTAACGGTAACAACAAGTTTAACAGGAACGGTAAGTGGTTTAGGATCAGGAGTTAATAATGTATTGAACCAAGCGGGAGACTTTGTTAGTGGAGTAGCGAACTTAACAAGCTTAGGCTTGAAGTTCACAGGAACTTCAGGAGCAGGCACCTTTACCTTTACTCCAGTATCTGGAACAGCAGCTACTAGTTCAAGCATTACAGTAAGTCCAGGAGCAGCTACTCGATTGGTGGTAACAGGAACAGGCACCCAAACAGCAGGAGCGAGTAATTCCATTACGATTACGGCTAAAGATGCTAGTGGTAATACAGTAACAACTTATACAGGCTCTAAGAATTTAACATTCTCAGGAGCAACGAGTTCAACAGCCCCAGTAACCACGCCTAAGGTAACCAACAGTTCGGCTACAGATATTGCTTTTGGAACAGCAACAGCTTTGACATTTGCATCAGGAGCTGTAACGACCAACATGAAGTTGTACAATGTGGAATCAGCTGTAGTGGCAGTGACCGATGGTAGTATTTCAGCAGCTGGTGCAGATCGCTTAACGGTAGCTGTGAGTGCATCGACGATGACGAAGTTAGCAGTTAGCTTAACGAGTCCACAAATTAATGGCACAGCCTTTACAGGAACGAATACTTTAACTGCACAAGATGCTTACGGAAATACGGTAACAACTTTTGCAGCCAATACGAATAATGTAACGGTAACAACAAGTTTAACAGGAACGGTAAGTGGTTTAGGAAGTGGAGTTAACAATGTATTGAACCAAGCTGGTGATTTTGTTAGTGGAGTAGCGAACTTAACAAGCTTAGGCTTGAAGTTCACAGGAACATCAGGAGCAGGAACATTCACTTTCACGCCAGCATCAGGAACAGCAGCTACTAGCTCTAGTGTCACTGTCAATCCAGGAGCAGCGACTAAATTAGCTGTCACAGGAACTGGAACCCAAACTGCAGGAGGTAGTCAGACAGTAACTGTTACAGCACAAGATGCGAGTGGCAATACAGTAACCACTTACACAGGAGCTAAAAACATTACATTCAGTGGAGCGACTGCATCATCAAGTCCTGTGACAAACCCAACAGTAGCAGCTACGAACTTTGGTACAGCGACTAGCTTGACCTTTACGGCTGGTGTGGCTACAGGATCGATGGTCTTGTACAAAGCTGAATCTGCAACGGTGAATGCGACTGATGGAACAATCAACTCGAATACAGGAGGAACATTGAACGTAACGGTGAGTCCATCGACGATGACGAAATTGGCGGTGAGCTTAACGAGCCCACAGATTAATGGAACAGCCTTTACAGGAACGAATACCTTAACAGCTTTGGATGCTTATGGTAACACAGCTACAGGATTTAGTGCTGCAGCAAACAACATTACAGTAACAACGACCTTAACTGGTGCTATATCTGGATTATCAGGAACAAATAAATTAAGTAGTGCAGGCGACTTTACAAGTGGAGTAGCCAACTTGACTAGTTTAGGTTTAACATTTACAGGAACCACAGGTGCAGGAACATTTACCTTTACTCCAGTATCAGGAACAGCTATTACTAGTTCAAGTGTAACGGTCAATCCAGGAGCTGCTACTAAATTAGTAGTAACAGGAACTGGTACTCAAACAGCAGGTGGTAGTCAAACCGTAACTATTACAGCACAAGATGCGAGTGGCAATACGGCAACAACATATACAGGAGCAAAAAATATCACATTTAGTGGAGCGACTGCATCATCAAGTCCGGTGACAAACCCAACAGTAGCAGCTACGAACTTTGGTACAGCGACAAGCTTGACCTTTACGGCGGGTGTGGCTACAGGATCGATGGTCTTGTACAAAGCAGAATCGGCAACAGTGAATGCGACTGATGGAACGATCAACTCGAATACTGGAGGAACCTTGAACGTAACAGTGAGTCCATCGACGATGACGAAATTGGCAGTGAGCTTAACGAGTCCACAGATTAATGGCACTGCCTTTACAGGAACGAATACCTTGACGGCCCAAGATGCTTATGGAAATACGGTAACGACTTTTGCAGCTAACACGAATAACGTAACGGTTACAACAAGTTTAACAGGAACGGTAAGTGGTTTAGGTTCAGGAGTTAACAACGTATTGAACCAAGCTGGTGATTTTGTTAGTGGAGTAGCGAACTTAACGAGCTTAGGCTTGAAGTTCACAGGAACATCGGGAGCAGGAACATTTACCTTTACCCCAGCATCAGGAACAGCAGCTACTAGCTTTAGTGTTACTGTTAATTCAGGAGCAGCGACTAAATTGGTAGTAACGGGAACTGGCACCCAAACAGCAGGAGGTAGTCAAACTGTAACGGTTACAGCGAAAGATGCGAGTGGCAATACAGTAACAACATACACAGGAGCAAAAAATATTACATTCAGTGGAGCGACTGCATCACCAAGTCCGGCTACTACACCAACGGTAGCAGGCACAAACTTTGGCACAGCAACTAGCTTGACCTTTACAGCAGGTGTGGCTACAGGATCGATGGTCTTGTACAAAGCAGAATCTGCAACAGTGAATGCGACTGATGGAACGATCAACTCGAATACTGGAGGAACCTTGAACGTTACAGTGAGTCCATCGACGATGACGAAGTTGGCTGTTAGTTTAGCTACCCCTCAGATCAATGGCACAGCCTTTACGGGCACGAATACCTTAACAGCGCAAGATGCTTATGGTAATACAGCTACAGGATTTAATGCATCTACCAATAATATTACAGTTACAAGTACCTTAACTGGAACGATTAGTGGTTTAGGAAGTGGAGTTAACAACGTATTGAATCAAGCGGGCGACTTTAGTAGTGGTGTGGCTGATTTGACTGCTTTGGGAATGACATATACAGGTACTTCTGGATCAGGAACTTTTACATTTACACCAGCTTCTGGAACAGCGATTACGAGTTCAAGTAGAACGATTTCTCCAGGAGCAGCTACAAAATTGGTCATCACGGGTTCTGCTACTCAAACAGCAGCAGCCAGTAATTCAATTACGATTACAGCTAAAGATGTTAGTGGTAATACGGCTACTACATATACGGGCACTAAATCTCTAACTTTTTCTGGGGCTAATGCTTCTTCAAATCCATCTACTACGCCTAAAGTAACAGATAGCTTTGCCACTGATATGTCTTTTGGTTCAGCTACCAATTTGAGTTTTACATCTGGTGCGGTTACTACAAGTATGAAGTTGTATAAAGCAGAATCTGCTTTAGTTGCAGCGACTGATGGTACCATTTCTGCTGCTGGGGCTGATCGTTTGTCGGTTTCTGTCAGTGCATCTGCCATGACGAAATTGGCGGTGAGCTTAGCGAGTCCACAGATTAATGGCACTGCCTTTACAGGAACGAATACCTTAACAGCACAAGATGCTTACGGAAATACGGTAACTACTTTTGCAGCTAATACAAATAATGTAACAGTAACAAGTACGTTAACAGGAACGATTAGTGGATTAGGTTCGGGAGTTAACAATGTATTGAACCAAGCTGGCGATTTTGTAAGTGGAGTAGCAAACTTAACGAGCTTAGGCTTGAAGTTCACAGGAACTTCAGGAGCAGGAACATTTACCTTTACTCCAGTATCTGGAACAGCTGTTACTAGCTCAAGTATTACCGTTAGTTCAGGAGCAGCGACTAAATTAGTCGTTACAGGAACAGGAACCCAAACAGCAGGTGGTAGTCAAACCGTAACAGTCACTGCGAAAGATGCGAGTGGAAATACGGCAACTACATATACAGGAGCAAAAAATATCACATTCAGTGGAGCAACTGCTTCGCCAAGTCCAGCAACGACCCCAACGGTAGCAGCCACGAACTTTGGTACAGCAACTAGTTTGACCTTTACTGCTGGCGTGGCTACAGGATCGATGGTCTTGTACAAAGCAGAATCGGCAACAGTGAATGCGACTGATGGAACAATCAACTCGAATACAGGAGGAACATTGAACGTAACTGTAAGTCCAACTTCCTTCTCTAAATTGGCGGTAAGCTTAACAAGTCCTCAGATCAATGGCACAGCCTTTACAGGAACCAATACCTTGACAGCACAAGATGCTTATGGTAATACTGTGACCTCTTTTGCAGCCAATGCAAACAATGTTACGGTAACAAGTTCTTTAACAGGAGCTATTACTGGATTATCTGGAACGAATAAATTAACTAGTGCTGGCGACTTTACAAGTGGGGTAGCCAACTTGACTAGTTTAGGTTTAATATTTACAGGAACCACAGGTGCAGGAACATTTACTTTTACTCCAGTATCAGGAACTGCGGCTACCAGCTCAAGCATTACGGTAAGTCCAGGAACAGCTACTAAATTAGTAGTTACAGGAACAGGAACTCAAACAGCAGGAGGGTCACAGACAGTAACTGTTACAGCACAAGATGCGAGTGGTAACACAGCAACAACATACACAGGTGCTAAAAATATCACATTCAGTGGAGCGGCGGCATCATCAAGTCCGGTGACAAACCCAACGGTAGCCGCTACGAACTTTGGCACAGCAACTAGCTTGACCTTTACAGCAGGTGTGGCTACAGGATCCATGGTCTTGTACAAAGCAGAATCGGCTACAGTGAATGCGACTGATGGAACGATCAACTCGAATACAGGAGGAACATTGAACGTAACGGTTAGTCCATCTACGATGACGAAATTGGCGGTGAGCTTAACAAGTCCTCAGATTAATGGCACAGCCTTTACAGGAACCAATACCTTAACAGCTCAAGATGCTTATGGTAATACTGCTACAGGATTTAGTGCAGCAGGAAACAACATTACAGTAACAACTACATTAACAGGAGCAATCACAGGATTATCTGGAACAAATAAATTAACTAGTGCAGGCGACTTTACGAGTGGTGTAGCGAATTTAACAAGCTTAGGCTTGAAGTTCACAGGAACATCAGGAGCAGGAACGTTCACTTTTACTCCAGTTTCAGGAACAGCTGTTACTAGCTCTAGTGTCACTGTTAATTCAGGAACAGCGACAAAATTAGTAGTAACTGGAACAGGAACTCAAACAGCAGGTGGTAGTCAAACTGTAACTGTTACTGCACAAGATGCGAGTGGTAATACGGCTACGGGTTACACGGGAGCAAAAAATATCACATTCAGTGGAGCGACTGCATCATCAAGTCCGGTGACAAACCCAACGGTAGCCGCTACGAACTTTGGTACAGCAACTAGCTTGACCTTTACAGCAGGTGTGGCATCAGGATCTATGGTCTTGTACAAAGCAGAGTCAGCTACGATTTCTGCAACAGATGGAACGATTTCATCCACAGGAGGTGATCGATTAGCTGTTACAGTTAGTCCAGCGTCTGTAAGTAAATTTGGATTAAATTTGGCTGTATCTCAAACCAATGGTGTTAGTTGGACAGGAACTAATACCTTAACAGCTCAAGATGCTTATGGAAATACGGTAACAACCTACGATGCAAGTTCTAACTCAGTTACTGTTACAAATTCATTGGGTGGTGTGGTTAGTGGATTAGGAAGTGGTGTTAATAACGTATTGAACCAAGCAGGTGATTTTGTTAGTGGAGTTGCTAATTTAACAAGTCTTGGAATTAAGTATACTGGTGTTACTGGTACAGGAACCTTTACCTTCACGTCTACTACGGGTGGAATAACAGGTAGTGACGTGGTATTAATTAATGCTGGTGTTGCAACAAGATTAGTTGTTACAGGTAATAATTCACAGACCGCAGGTGCTACTCAGTTAATTACGATAACTGCCAAAGATCTTAGTGGCAATACCGATTTAACTTATACCGGAAGTAAAACATTAGTATTTTCAGGTGCCAATAGTTCTACAAATCCTTCTACAAGTCCAACTGTGGGAGCTATTAATTTTGGATCTAATACGAGCTTAACCTTTACCAATGGTGTAGCTACAGCAAATTTGATTGTTTATAAGTCAGAAAGTGCACAGATTGCAGCGACAGATGGAAGTATATCTTCTGCTGGTGGAGATCGTTTGGCAGTTACAGTGGGTGAATCTACTTACACGAAATTGGCCGTAAGCTTAACGAGTCCACAAACCAATGGTACTGCTTTTACAGGAACCAATATCTTAACAGCGCAAGATGCTTATGGTAATGCTGTTACCAACTTTAATGCAGCAACGAATAATATTACTGTTACTTCAAGTTTGACTGGAACTATTTCTGGTTTCGTCGGGGGAAATGTTATCAATTCGGCTGGTCGATTTGTCAATGGTATAGCAGATTTGACCAGTGTCATGATTTTTACGGGAACTAATGGTTCCGGAACATTCACCTTTACTCCAGCATCAGGAACAGCGATAACTAGTGCTAGTGTCACTGTCAATCCTGGAGCAGCTACTAAATTAGTAGTAACTGGAACAGGAACTCAAACAGCAGGTGGTAGTCAAACTGTAACTGTTACAGCGCAAGATGCCAGTGGCAATACGGCAACAACATATACAGGAGCAAAAAGTATTACATTCTCAGGAGCTTTAGCTTCACCAAGTCCGGCTACAACACCAACGGTAGCAGGCACGAACTTTGGTACAGCAACTAGTCTAACCTTTACTGCTGGTGTGGCTACAGGATCGATGGTCTTGTACAAAGCAGAATCGGCTACAGTGAATGCGACTGATGGAACGATTAACTCAAATACAGGAGGAACATTGAACGTAACGGTGAGTCCAACTTCCTTCTCTAAATTGGCGGTGAGCTTAACAAGTCCTCAGATCAATGGCACAGCCTTTACAGGAACTAATACCTTGACAGCACAAGATGCTTATGGAAATACAGTAACAGGATTTAATGCAAGTACTAATAATGTTACAGTTTCAACATCCTTAACGGGAACAATCTCAGGATTATCAGGAACGAATAAATTAACTAGTGCTGGAGACTTTACGAGTGGAGTAGCCAACCTAACTAGTTTAGGATTGAAATTTACGGGAACTTCTGGTTCAGGAACCTTTACCTTCACTCCAGTGACAGGAACAGCAGTAACTAGTGGAAGTGTAACTGTAAGTCCTGGTGCAGCTACGAAATTTGCCATAAGTATGGTGTCTTTTGTTAATGCAGGTGAATCGAATGGATTAAATTTAACAGCACAGGATGCTAGTGGAAATACAGCAACAACTTATTCTGGTACCAAGAGCATTACTTTTTCAGGAGCTCCAAATTCAACTAATCCTGTAACGGTTCCGTCTGCCAATTTTACAGATTTTGGTACAGCAATTAATGTGACATTCACATCTGGAGTTTCTAGTTTAGTGACTATTAAATTATACAAATCAGGTAACAATAATATTGATGCCACTGATGGAACCATCAATACAAGTGGAGGAGGAACAAAAACAGTTTCTGTAAGTCCAGTTACCTTCTCTAAATTGGCTGTAAGCCTTACAAGTCCACAAACGAATGGCACAGCCTTTACAGGAACGAATACCTTGACGGCCCAAGATGCTTACGGAAATACGGTAACATCTTTTGCAGCTAATACAAATAATGTAACAGTAACGACAAGTTTAACAGGAACTGTAAGTGGTTTAGGAAGTGGAGTTAACAATGTATTAAACCAAGCTGGTGATTTTGTTAGTGGAGTAGCAAACTTAACAAGTTTAGGCTTGAAGTTTACAGGAACATCGGGAGCAGGAACGTTCACTTTCACTCCAGCTACTGGAACAGCAGCGACTAGTTCGTCTGTTACCATCAACTCAGGTGCAGCTACGAAATTAGTAGTGACAGGAACAGGAACTCAAACTGCAGGAGGCAGTCAAACTGTAACGGTTACCGCACAAGATGCGAGCGGAAATACGGCAACGACATACACAGGAGCAAAAAATATTACATTCAGTGGAGCGACTGCTTCACCTAGTCCGGCAACGACCCCAACAGTAGCAGGCACGAACTTTGGTACAGCAACTAGCTTGACCTTTACGGCAGGTGTGGCTACAGGATCGATGATCTTGTACAAAGCTGAATCTGCTACAGTGAATGCGACTGATGGAACAATCAACTCGAATACAGGAGGAACCTTGAACGTAACGGTTAGTCCATCGACGATGACGAAATTGGCGGTGAGCTTAACGAGTCCTCAGATTAATGGCACAGCCTTTACAGGTACCAATACCTTAACAGCACAAGATGCATACGGAAATACAGTTCCAACATTTAGTGCAGCTACAAATAACGTAACGGTTACAAGTACGTTAACAGGAGCGATCACTGGATTATCAGGAACGAATGTATTGAATAATGTATCTGATTTTACTAGTGGAGTAGCGAACTTAACGAGCTTAGGCTTGAAGTTCACAGGAACTTCGGGAGCAGGAACATTTACCTTTACCCCAGCATCTGGAACAGCGGCTACTAGCTCTAGTGTCACTGTCAACCCCGGAGCTGCTACTAAATTAGTCGTTACAGGAACTGGCACCCAAACAGCAGGTGGTAGTCAAACTGTAACTGTTACCGCACAAGATGCGAGTGGTAATACGGCTACTACATATACCGGAGCAAAAAGTATCACATTCAGTGGAGCGACTGCATCATCAAGTCCGGTGACAAACCCAACAGTAGCCGCTACAAACTTTGGTACAGCAACTAGCTTGACCTTTACGGCTGGTGTGGCTACAGGATCTATGGTCTTGTACAAAGCAGAATCTGCAACAGTGAATGCGACTGATGGAACGATCAACTCGAATACAGGGGGAACATTGAACGTAACGGTTAGTCCATCGACGATGACCAAATTGGCGGTGAGCTTAACGAGTCCACAGATCAATGGCACAGCCTTTACAGGAACCAATACCTTAACAGCACAAGATGCTTATGGAAATACAGTAACATCTTTTGCAGCTAATACGAATAACGTAACTGTAACGACAAGTTTAACAGGAACGGTAAGTGGTTTAGGAAGTGGAGTTAACAATGTATTGAACCAAGCGGGTGATTTTGTTAGTGGAGTAGCAAACTTAACGAGCTTAGGCTTGAAGTTCACAGGAACATCAGGAGCAGGAACCTTTACCTTTACTCCAGTATCGGGAACGGCAGCTACTAGTTCAAGCATTACTGTCAATCCAGGAGCAGCTACTCGATTGGTGGTAACAGGAACAGGAACTCAAACAGCGGGAGCGAGTAATTCTATTACGATTACGGCTAAAGATGCGAGTGGCAATACAGTAACCAGTTATACGGGTACTAAAACGTTAACTTTTTCTGGAGCTAATTCTGGAATTAATCCATCTACTCCTCCAAGGGTTGCTAATTTTGTTTCTAGTGATGTATGGTTTGGTTCGGGTACCGATTTAACTTTTAGTTTTGGTTCGGTAACAACCACCATGAAGTTGTATAACGCGGAATCAGCCGTTGTGGCAGTGACCGACGGTAGTATTTCGGCAGCTGGTGCAGATCGCTTGACGGTAGCTGTTAGTGCAGCCGCCTTCAATAAATTAGCGGTAAATTTAACAAGTCCACAGATAAATGGCACAGCCTTCACAGGAACGAATACCTTAACAGCGCAAGATGCTTACGGAAATACAGTAACGACTTTTGCAGCTAATACAAATAATGTAACAGTAACGACAAGTTTAACAGGAACAGTAAGTGGTTTAGGAAGTGGAGTTAACAACGTATTGAACCAAGCAGGAGATTTTGTTAGTGGAGTAGCGAACTTAACAAGCTTAGGCTTTAAGTTCACAGGAACATCGGGAGCAGGAACATTTACCTTTACTCCAGTGTCAGGAACAGCTGCTACTAGTTCTAGTGTCACAGTCAATCCAGGAGCTGCTACTAAATTAGTAGTAACAGGAACTGGTACTCAAACAGCAGGTGGTAGTCAAACCGTAACTGTTACCGCACAAGATGCGAGTGGTAATACGGCTACTACATATACCGGAGCAAAAAGTATCACATTCAGTGGAGCGACTGCATCATCAAGTCCGGTGACAAACCCAACAGTAGCCGCTACAAACTTTGGTACAGCAACTAGCTTGACCTTTACGGCTGGTGTGGCTACAGGATCTATGGTCTTGTACAAAGCAGAATCTGCAACAGTGAATGCGACTGATGGAACGATCAACTCGAATACAGGGGGAACATTGAACGTAACGGTTAGTCCATCGACGATGACCAAATTGGCGGTGAGCTTAACGAGTCCACAGATCAATGGCACAGCCTTTACAGGAACCAATACCTTAACAGCACAAGATGCTTATGGAAATACAGTAACATCTTTTGCAGCTAATACGAATAACGTAACTGTAACGACAAGTTTAACAGGAACGGTAAGTGGTTTAGGAAGTGGAGTTAACAATGTATTGAACCAAGCGGGTGATTTTGTTAGTGGAGTAGCAAACTTAACGAGCTTAGGCTTGAAGTTCACAGGAACATCAGGAGCAGGAACCTTTACCTTTACTCCAGTATCGGGAACGGCAGCTACTAGTTCAAGCATTACTGTCAATCCAGGAGCAGCTACTCGATTGGTGGTAACAGGAACAGGAACTCAAACAGCGGGAGCGAGTAATTCTATTACGATTACGGCTAAAGATGCGAGTGGCAATACAGTAACCAGTTATACGGGTACTAAAACGTTAACTTTTTCTGGAGCTAATTCTGGAATTAATCCATCTACTCCTCCAAGGGTTGCTAATTTTGTTTCTAGTGATGTATGGTTTGGTTCGGGTACCGATTTAACTTTTAGTTTTGGTTCGGTAACAACCACCATGAAGTTGTATAACGCGGAATCAGCAGTAGTGGCAGTGACCGACGGAAGTATTTCAGCAGCTGGTGCAGATCGCTTGACGGTAGCTGTTAGTGCAGCCGCCTTCAATAAATTAGCGGTAAATTTAACTAGTCCACAGATCAATGGCACAGCCTTTACAGGAACAAACACCTTGACAGCACAAGATGCTTACGGAAATACGGTAACTACTTTTGCAGCCAATACAAATAATGTAACGGTAACGACAAGTTTAACAGGAACAGTAAGTGGTTTAGGAAGTGGAGTTAACAATGTATTGAACCAAGCAGGTGATTTTGTTAGTGGAGTAGCGAACTTAACGAGCTTAGGCTTGAAGTTCACAGGAACTACAGGAACAGGAACGTTTACTTTCACTCCAGCAACTGGAACAGCAGCGACAAGTTCAAGCATTACTGTTAATCCAGGAGCAGCTACTCGATTGGTGGTAACTGGAACAGGAACCCAAACAGCAGGAGCGAGTAATTCCATTACGATTACGGCTAAAGATGCTAGTGGTAATACAGTAACAACTTATACAGGCTCTAAGAATTTAACATTCTCAGGAGCAACGAGTTCAACAGCCCCAGTAACCACGCCTAAGGTAACCAACAGCTCGGCTACAGATATTGCTTTTGGAACAGCAACAGCCTTGACATTTGCATCAGGAGCTGTAACGACCAACATGAAGTTGTACAACGTGGAATCAGCTGTAGTGGCAGTGACCGACGGAAGTATTTCAGCAGCTGGTGCAGATCGCTTAACGGTAGCTGTGAGTGCATCGACGATGACGAAATTGGCGGTGAGCTTAACAAGTCCACAGATAAATGGCACAGCCTTCACAGGAACGAATACTTTAACAGCGCAAGATGCTTACGGAAATACGGTAACTACTTTTGCAGCTAATACAAATAATGTAACAGTAACGACAAGTTTAACAGGAACAGTAAGTGGTTTAGGAAGTGGAGTTGATAACGTATTGAACCAAGCTGGTGATTTTGTTAGTGGAGTAGCAAACTTAACGAGCTTAGGCTTGAAGTTCACAGGAACCACAGGAGCAGGAACCTTTACATTTACCCCAGCATCTGGAACAGCAGTAACAAGCGGAAGTGTAACTGTAAGTCCAGGAGCTGCTACTAAATTAGTCGTAACAGGAACTGGTACTCAAACAGCAGGTGGTAGTCAGACAGTAACGGTTACCGCACAAGATGCGAGTGGTAATACGGCAACAACATATACAGGAGCAAAAAATATCACATTCAGTGGAGCGACGGCATCATCGAGTCCTGTAACAAATCCAACAGTAGCAGCTACGAACTTTGGTACAGCGACAAGCTTGACCTTTACAGCAGGTGTGGCTACTGGATCGATGGTCTTGTACAAAGCAGAATCTGCAACGGTGAATGCGACTGATGGAACGATCAACTCGAATACAGGAGGAACCTTGAACGTAACGGTGAGTCCATCAACGATGACGAAATTGGCGGTGAGCTTAACTAGTCCACAGATCAATGGCACAGCCTTTACAGGAACCAATACCTTAACAGCTCAAGATGCCTATGGAAATACCGTTCCAACATTTAGTGCTGCAACAAATAATGTAACGGTAACAACAACATTAACAGGAGCTATCACAGGATTATCAGGAACGGATGTATTGAATAATGTATCTGATTTCACTAGTGGTGTAGCGAATTTAACGAGTTTAGGCTTGAAGTTCACAGGAACATCAGGAGCAGGAACGTTCACTTTCACCCCAGTATCAGGAACAGCAGCTACTAGTTCAAGCATTACTGTCAATCCAGGAGCAGCGACTAAATTAGCTGTCACAGGAACAGGCACTCAAACAGCAGGTGGTAGTCAAACTGTAACTGTTACCGCACAAGATGCGAGTGGTAATACGGCAACAACATATACAGGAGCAAAAAACATTACATTCAGTGGAGCGACTGCATCACCAAGTCCAGCTACGACCCCAACCGTTGCAGCTACGAACTTTGGTACAGCCACTAGCTTGACCTTTACGGCGGGTGTGGCTACTGGATCGATGGTCTTGTATAAAGCAGAATCGGCAACAGTGAATGCGACTGATGGAACGATCAACTCAAATACAGGAGGAACCTTGAACGTAACGGTAAGTCCTTCGACTATGACGAAATTGGCGGTGAGCTTAACGAGTCCACAGATCAATGGCACAGCCTTTACAGGAACGAATACCTTAACAGCCTTGGATGCTTATGGTAACACAGCTACAGGATTTAGTGCTGCAGGAAACAACATTACAGTAACAACTACCTTAACAGGAGCAATCACTGGATTATCAGGAACCAATAAATTAAGTAGTGCAGGAGACTTTACAAGTGGAGTAGCCAACTTGACTAGTTTAGGTTTAACATTTACAGGAACCACAGGAGCAGGAACCTTTACCTTTACTCCAGTATCAGGAACAGCAATTACTAGTTCTAGTGTCACAGTCAATCCAGGAGCGGCTACTAAATTAGTAGTAACAGGAACTGGTACTCAAACAGCAGGTGGTAGTCAGACTGTAACTGTTACAGCGAAAGATGCGAGTGGTAACACAGCAACAACATATACAGGAGCAAAAAACATTACATTCAGTGGAGCTGCTGCATCATCAAGTCCAGTGACAAATCCAACAGTAGCCGCTACGAACTTTGGTACAGCAACAAGCTTGACCTTTACGGCTGGTGTGGCTACAGGATCGATGGTCTTGTACAAAGCAGAATCGGCAACGGTGAATGCAACTGATGGAACGATCAACTCGAATACAGGAGGAACCTTGAACGTAACGGTGAGTCCAGCTTCCTTCTCTAAATTAGCAGTTAGCTTAACTAGTCCACAGATCAATGGCACAGCCTTTACAGGAACAAACACCTTGACAGCACAAGATGCTTACGGAAATACGGTAACTACTTTTGCAGCCAATACAAATAATGTAACGGTAACGACAAGTTTAACAGGAACAGTAAGTGGTTTAGGAAGTGGAGTTAACAATGTATTGAACCAAGCAGGTGATTTTGTTAGTGGAGTAGCGAACTTAACGAGCTTAGGCTTGAAGTTCACAGGAACTACAGGAACAGGAACGTTTACTTTCACTCCAGCAACTGGAACAGCAGCGACAAGTGGATCAGTATCGATCAGTGCAGGAACGGCGACGAAATTAGTAGTAACAGGAACGGGCACTCAAACAGCAGGCAGTCCTCAAACGATTACCGTAACAGCGAAAGATGCTCAAGGAAATACGGCAACAGGGTATACAGGCTCACATAATATTACCTTCTCAGGAGCGAATAGTTCAAGTAGTCCAGTGACAGTACCAACGGTTGGCGGTACAGATTTCGGTACAGCAACTAGTTTAAGCTTCACGAATGGAGTGGCGACAGCATCAATGATCTTGTACAAATCAGAGCTAGCGACCATAGCAGCTACGGATGGAACGATTGTTGCAGCTGGATCAGATCGTTTATCAGTAACCGCATCAGAATCGAGCTTCAGTAAATTGGTGGTAAGCTTAACGAGTCCACAGATTAATGGCACAGCCTTTACAGGAACGAATACCTTGACAGCACAAGATGCTTATGGTAATACGGTAACGAGTTTCAATGCATCAGGAACGAATGTAACAGTAACAAGTACGTTAACAGGAACAATTAGTGGTTTAGGAAGTGGAGTTGATAACGTATTGAACCAAGCAGGTGATTTTAGTAGTGGTGTAGCGAACTTAACGAGCTTAGGCTTGAAGTTCACAGGAACATCAGGAGCAGGAACATTTACTTTTACCCCAGCATCTGGAACAGCAGCTACTAGCTCAAGCATTACCGTAAGTCCAGGAGCAGCAACGAAGTTTATCGTAACCGGCACAGGAACTCAAACAGCAGGAGGAAGTCAGACTGTAACTCTAACGGCGAAAGATGCGAGTGGCAATACAGCGACAGGATATACAGGTGATAAGTCGATAGTATTCTCAGGAGCGAATAGTTCAACAAACCCAAGCACGGCAGCAACAGCAAGTGATAAAGTAAGTGCCGATATTAACTTTGGTACAGCTACAGTAGTTACTTTCAGTAATGGAGTAGGAACTACTTCAGTGAAATTATATAAATCAGAAACAGCCTTATTAGTAGCAACCCAAGGAGCGGTAACTACATCAGGTTCTGATCGTTTATCGATAGTAGTAAGTCCAGCAGTCTACAGTAAATTGGTGGTTAGTTTAGCTACCCCTCAGATCAGTGGCACAGCCTTTACAGGAACGAATACCTTGACGGCCCAAGATGCTTACGGAAACACGGTAACTACTTTTGCAGCTAATACAAATAATGTAACGGTAACAAGTACCTTGACAGGAACAATTAGTGGTTTAGGATCAGGAGTTAATAATGTATTGAACCAAGCAGGAGATTTTGTTAGTGGTGTAGCGAACTTAACAAGCTTAGGCTTGAAGTTTACAGGAACTACAGGAACAGGAACATTTACCTTTACTCCAACAACTGGAACGGCAGCGACAAGTGGATCAGTATCGATCAGTGCAGGAACGGCGACGAAATTAGTAGTAACCGGAACGGGCACTCAAACAGCAGGCAGTCCTCAAACGATTACCGTAACAGCGAAAGATGCTCAAGGAAATACGGCAACAGGGTATACAGGCTCACATAATATTACCTTCTCAGGAGCGAATAGTTCAAGTAGTCCAGTGACAGTACCAACGGTTGGCGGTACAGATTTTGGTACAGCAACTAGTTTAAGCTTCACGAATGGAGTAGCGACAGCATCAATGATCTTGTACAAATCAGAGCTAGCGACCATAGCAGCTACGGATGGAACGATTGTTGCAGCTGGATCAGATCGTTTATCAGTAACCGCCTCAGAATCGAGCTTCAGTAAATTGGTGGTAAGCTTAACGAGTCCACAGATTAATGGTACTGCCTTTACAGGGACCAATACCTTGACAGCACAAGATGCTTATGGTAATATAGTAACTAGTTTCAATGCATCAGGAAATAACATTACAGTAACAACTACCTTAACAGGAGCAATCTCAGGATTATCTGGAACGGACATATTAACTAATGGAGCAGACTTCACGAGTGGGGTAGCGAACTTAACGAGCTTAGGCTTGAAGTTCACAGGAACATCAGGAGCAGGAACATTTACTTTTACCCCAGCATCTGGAACAGCAGCTACTAGCTCAAGCATTACCGTAAGTCCAGGAGCGGCAACGAAGTTTATCGTAACCGGCACAGGAACTCAAACAGCAGGAGGCAGTCAGACCGTGACTCTAACTGCGAAAGATGCGAGTGGCAATACAGCGACAGGATATACAGGAGATAAGTCGATAGTATTCTCAGGAGCTAATAGTTCAACAAACCCAAGCACGGCAGCAACAGCAAGTGATAAAGTAAGTGCAGATATTAACTTTGGTACAGCTACAGTAGTTACTTTCAGTAATGGAGTAGGAACTACTTCAGTGAAATTATATAAATCAGAAACAGCCTTATTAGTAGCAACCCAAGGAGCGGTAACTACATCAGGTTCAGATCGTTTATCGATAGTAGTAAGTCCAGCAGTCTACAGTAAATTGGTGGTTAGTTTAGCTACCCCTCAGATCAGTGGCACAGCCTTTACAGGAACGAATACCTTGACGGCCCAAGATGCTTATGGAAATACGGTAACAACTTTTGCAGCTAATACAAATAATGTAACGGTAACAAGTACCTTGACAGGAACGATTAGTGGATTAGGAAGTGGAGTTAACAACGTATTGAACCAAGCAGGTGATTTTGTTAGTGGAGTAGCGAACTTAACAAGCTTAGGCTTGAAGTTCACAGGAACTACAGGAACAGGAACATTTACCTTTACTCCATCAACTGGAACAGCAGCGACAAGTGGATCAGTATCGATCAGTGCAGGAACGGCGACGAAATTAGTAGTAACAGGAACGGGCACTCAAACAGCAGGCAGTCCTCAAACGATTACCGTAACAGCGAAAGATGCTCAAGGAAATACGGCAACAGGGTATACAGGCTCACATAATATTACCTTCTCAGGAGCGAATAGTTCAAGTAGTCCAGTGACAGTACCAACGGTTGGCGGTACAGATTTCGGTACAGCAACTAGTTTAAGCTTCACGAATGGAGTGGCGACAGCATCAATGATCTTGTACAAATCAGAGCTAGCGACCATAGCAGCTACGGATGGAACGATTGTTGCAGCTGGATCAGATCGTTTATCAGTAACCGCCTCAGAATCGAGCTTCAGTAAATTGGTGGTAAGCTTAACGAGTCCACAGATTAATGGTACTGCCTTTACAGGGACCAATTCCTTGACAGCACAAGATGCTTATGGTAATATAGTAACTAGTTTCAATGCATCAGGAAATAACATTACAGTAACAACTACCTTAACAGGAGCAATCTCAGGATTATCTGGAACGGACATATTAACTAATGGAGCAGACTTCACGAGTGGGGTAGCGAACTTAACGAGCTTAGGCTTGAAGTTCACAGGAACATCAGGAGCAGGAACATTTACTTTTACCCCAGCATCTGGAACAGCAGCTACTAGCTCAAGCATTACCGTAAGTCCAGGAGCGGCAACGAAGTTTATCGTAACCGGCACTGGAACTCAAACAGCAGGAGGAAGTCAGACTGTAACTCTAACAGCGAAAGATGCGAGTGGCAATACAGCGACAGGATATACAGGCGATAAGTCGATAGTATTCTCAGGAGCGAATAGTTCAACAAACCCAAGCACGGCAGCAACAGCAAGTGATAAAGTAAGTGCGGATATTAACTTTGGTACAGCTACAGTAGTTACTTTCAGTAATGGAGTAGGAACTACTTCAGTGAAATTATACAAATCAGAAACAGCCTTATTAGTAGCAACCCAAGGAGGAGTAACTACATCAGGTTCAGATCGTTTAAGTGTTGTGGTTTCTCCTGCTACCTTGAATAAGTTTGTAGCTAGTTTAGCTAGCCCACAAAGTAATGGAGTAGCCTTTACAGGAACCAATACCTTAACAGCTCAAGATGCTTACGGAAATACGGTAACGACTTTTGCAGCTAATACAAATAATGTAACAGTAACAAGTACGTTGACTGGAACAATTAGTGGTTTAGGAAGTGGAGTTAACAACGTATTGAACCAAGCTGGTGATTTTGTTAGTGGAGTAGCGAACTTAACCAGCTTAGGCTTGAAATTTACAGGTAATGTGGGTACTGGTACATTTAGTTTTGCATCTGCTACAGGTGGAGCTACAGGAACAAGTGGAAATGTAACTATTGATGCAGGTGCAGCCACACGTTTGGTGATTACTGGAACAAGTACTATTACTGCAGGAACTAGTCAAACGATTACTTTAACGGCGAAAGATGCTCAAGGTAATACGGTAACAACTTATACAGGAGTCAAAGCATTGACCTTCTCTGGAGCAAATGTTTCCCATAATCCACAAACAGCACCAACCGTAGGCGGAATTGATTTCGGGACAAGTACCAATGTGACATTTACCAACGGAGTTGCTACAGCATCTATGATTTTATATGAAGCCGCAGGAGTTAATATCGTGGCTAATGATGGAAGTATTGCTTCTTCTGGTGCTGATAGATTGGCAGTAACAGTTAATTATGGAGCCTTAAATAAATTTGATTTAGCATTTACTACACCTCAAACAAGCGGAGTAGCCTTTACAGGAGTAAATACCATTACAGCAGAAGATGCCTATGGAAATGCTATTTTAAATTTTGATGCTTCTACTAATAATGTGAGTGTGACCACTAGTTTGGGTGGAGCAATTACAGGCTTATCTGGAGTAGATAAATTGACGAGTAATACGGATTTTGTGAATGGTGTTGCCGATTTAACCAGTAAATTAATATATACGGGTACATCAGGATCTGGTACTATTACCTTTACTTCTACTACTGGTGGAGCAACAGGTACATTTAATGGTTCAATCAATCCAGGTACGGCTACTAAATTTGTCATAACAGGTAGCGGTACAGAAACAGCGGGAGTAGCTCAAAGCATTACCATCACCGCCAAAGATGCGAGTGGTAATACAGCTACAGCTTATACAGGAACTAAATCTTTGACATTTACTGGAGCAACGAGCACTTCTAATCCAGTGACTGTTCCAACCGTGGCTGGAACTAATTTTGGTTCAGCAACCAATATTTCATTTAGTAATGGTGTGGCAACAGCTAGTATGGTATTATATAAAGCTGAAACAGCCAATGTGGTTGCTACGCAAAGTACCATAACTACTTCTGGTTCGGATCGATTAAGTGTATTAGTTGCCGCTGCACCATTCAGTAAGTTAGTGGTAAGTTTAACCAGTCCACAAACCAATGGAGTTGCCTTTACAGGAACAAATACATTGACGGCACAGGATGCTTATGGAAATACTTCATTATACAATGCATCAACAAACCCTGTAACAGTTACTACTTCTTTAACTGGAGCCATAACAGGTCTTTCAGGAACTAATATTTTAAGTAGTGCAGGTGATTTCACTGCTGGAGTTGCTAATTTAAGTTCAAGTTTGACTTTCTCTGGAACAGTTGGTACCGGGACATTTACCTTCTCTCCAAATACAGGTACAGGAGTAACGAGCTCAAACGTTACGATTGGTTCAGGTGCAGCAACTAAATTTGTTATTACTGGTACAGGAACTCAAGTAGCTGGAGCCACTCAAACAATGACTATCACGGCGAAAGATGCCAATGGTAATACAGCAACTACATATACTGGAACTAAAGCATTGACCTTCTCCGGAGCGAATGCTTCACCTAATCCAGCGACGGCACCTAATGCCACAGATAATGGAAGTACATCCATTGATTTTGGAACGACCACGAATATTGCATTTAGCAATGGTGTTGCAACGGCCGATTTGAAATTGTATAAAGTAGAAACAGCGAACATTGCAGCTAGTGCATCTGGAATCAATGCTTCTACTGGCAGTGATCGTTTGACAGTGGTAGTTAGTCATGGAGTAGCTACCAAGTTTACTGTAAGCTTAGCAAGTCCTCAAAACTCAGGCACAGCCTTTACAGGTACTAATACATTAACAGCTTATGATGCTTATGGCAACGTAGCCACAACCTTTGATGCCTCAGCGAATGTAATTACTGTAACTTCTTCATTAACGGGTACGATTTCAGGATTAAATGGTTCAAATGTATTGAATAATGCCCTTGATTTTAGTTCAGGAGTTGCCAATTTGACTAGTAAATTAACCTTTACAGGTACTGCTGGAACAGGCACGTTTACTTTTACTCCAGCTTCAGGTACGCCAGTTACCAGTGGTAATGTAACGATGGGTTCAGGTAACGCCACTCGATTGGTCGTGACAGGAACAGGTACTCAAACGGCAGGAAGTCCACAAACCATCACGGTAACGGCTAAGGATGCTCAGGGAAATACGGTAACAACTTATACTGGAGACCATAATATAACTTTTGGAGGAGCAGCTTCATCTACTAATCCGGTAACAGCTCCAACAGTGACTGATAAAACGGCTGCTGCTGTTGATTTTGCTACAGCTACTACGATGACCTTTACTTCAGGGGTAGCCACAGGAAGCATGATCTTGTATAAGGTAGAATCTCCATTCATTACTGCCTCTGCTTCAGGTATTTCGGCTTCTACAGGTGGAGATCGATTATCCGTTGTAGTTAGTCCTAGTACAGGAACTAAATTTACAGTAAGCTTAACTACACCGCAAACGAGTGGTCAATCCTTTACAGGTACTAATACGTTAACAGCATACGATACTTGGGGTAACGTAGCTACAGGGTTTAATGCAGCAACGAATAACATCACAGTAACTACCTCATTAACAGGTGCTATTTCAGGTTTAACTGGAACGAATAAATTAAATAATGTGAGTGATTTCACCAATGGTGTATCATCTATTGCGGGCTTGACCTTTACAGGGAATGCTGGAACAGGAACTTTCACTTTTACTCCAGCATCTGGTACAGCGGTAACCAGTTCCAATGTTACTATTTCAGCAGGAGCAGTTAGTAAATTAGTCATTACTGGATCGGGCTCTCAAACTGCTGGAGCAGCACAAACTATTACTATTACAGCCAAAGATGCGGATGGAAATACGGTAACAGGTTATGCGGGTGATAAAACATTGACTTTCTCTGGTGCAACTAGTTCTCCGAGCCCAGCGACAGTTCCTACGGTGACAAACAAAAATTCAACTGCCATAAATTTTGGTAGCAATACTGTTGTGACGTTCACCAATGGGGTAGGAACAGCTTCAATGATCTTGTATAAAGTAGAATCTGCACTCGTTTCTGTAACAGATGGAACAGTAAGTTCTTCTGCTAATGAAGATAAATTGAATATTTCAGTAAGCGGTGCAACAGCTTCTAAATTGGTAGCTACAGCATTATCACCTGCTTATCCAACCATGGGTTCTAATAATGCTACCTTGAATGCTTTGGTACAAGATCCTTATGGTAACCAAGTGAATGTGAGCACTAATACTACTTTACAATTAAGCTTGACTATCGGGGGAGTAGATAAAACAGATAAGTTAGTTCGTACTACTTCAGGTGGAGTATTATTGTCTAATCCTGTAACAGTAACAATTAATGCAGGAAGCAGTTCCTTCTTAATTGATTATTTACGTTTTACAGAGTCGACTAGAAATACACCATTGTATACATATAATAACAATGCGATTGTAACGACTACTGCTATTTCAGGAATGAGTCTGACAGCAAGTTCAACAGGATCATTCACGATTACGGAAGGAGCAATTTACCAACCAACTTCTAGCGGGAACTGGACATCTGTCGGATGGGAAGTATCTACCGATGGAGGAAATTCGTTTGTAGCAAGTTCAGCACCAACACAAACTTCACAAGGAGAATATGATATTGTTAAAATTCCTTCAGGAATTACTACTACCTTAAACACGAGTATTGAATTATATAGTTTAATCATTGATGGAGTATTTGATTTAACAACAGGTGGTACGTTGACCTTGAAGCATGCAGTTGATCAATATGCAGATTATGATGTTCATACACATGGTACATTTAAAAATTCTGGGGGAACTTTCGTTAATACAATGCCAACTGATTTTATCGTTTTCCATGGTGGAACTTACGAACATGCTAGAAATGGAGGATTTATTCCGATTGGACAATGGACTTCTAATTCTGGTGCTGGAACAAATGCTTTAGTTAAAGTAAATGGTATCACATCTACTGCATTAACTTCTGGTTTAGATCAGAGCTTCATGAATGTAGAATGGAATAACCCATCTCAAAGTGTGACTCAGACTTTCCATGGAAATGTAAGTATATCTCAAAACTTTAATTTAGCTAGTGGAGATTTGGCAATAGGTTCTAATACCTTGACTCTTAATGGGTCAATGTCAGCCATTACTGGAAATTTATTAGGTAGTTCAAGCTCCAATTTGGTAGTCAATACGACTTCAGGAACACCAACATTTAGCTTCAAAGCAGGTTCACGTCAATTAGGTAATTTAACAGTAAATACTTCATCAGGTATTGCTTTAGATTCAGATGTATTAATCAATGGGACTTTGGCATTCCAAAATGGAAAAGTAGTGACCAATGGTGGAAATATCTTGACATTAAGTAGTGGAGCAAGTATTTCGGGTGCTGGAAGTTCCAAATATGTTCAAGGTAAATTGGCAAGAGGAATTCCTCAAAACTCAAGTACAGTAAATTTCCCAATTGGTGATTCTGGAAATTATGCTCCAGTGAATTTATCTTTTGCTGGAAGATCAGGTAATTTAACCATTACAACTTCAACCACGGTTCTTGGATCATCTCCTGCGGTGGCATCAGGTATTAGTCAGTCAAAATACATCAATCGTTTTTGGACTATTAATGACTTAGATAATACATCTGGTACTTATAGCTCGATGGATGCCACCTTGAATTATGTCGGCGGAGATATTCAAGGCAGCGCAAATACAGCTAGCATCATTGTTAGAAAAAAATTAGGTGATGTATGGTCAATAGGCAATGCAGGAACAAGAACTGGCACATCTGTGCAAAGTTCAGGATTTACTTCTTTAGGTGATTTTTATGCGGGAGAAACTGCAGGTACCAATAAGTTTGTATTGAATGCACCTTCTGATATTGCAGCAGGTACTAGAGCAGCTTATACAGTCTCTCGTCGTGATATTGCTAATTTATCCAACACAGTTGGTGCTCAGACAGTATATTTATATAGTACAGGCGGAGCATTCTACAGTACAGGTAATAACGGTAGTGTGATTACATCCGTGAATATTGCTGATGGAGACTCTGTAGCTAATTTCTGGTTTAGCCATACTCTTTCAGGTAATTATACTGTTAGTGTATCTGAGGCTACTCCAAGTGCCAATGGCGCTACAGGAATATTGGATGCTTCTGATAATATTACGGTGAATCCAGCGAGTGTCGATGCCGCTATTTCAACCTTATTACCTACTTCTTCTAGTATCACAGCAGATGGAGCAAGTACACAATTATTAACAGTCAGAGCCAAAGATGAATTTGGTAATAACCTAAGTTCTGGTGGTGCCACAGTAACCATTACGAAACTTTCAGGAACAGGTACCATCAGTGCGGTTAGTGATGCTGGAAATGGAAATTATACAGCAACTGTAACGGCAGCTAGTGCTTCTGGTTCTGGGGTATTTGTAGCTACAATCGGTGGGGCAGCAGTGAAAAGTGGTTCCGGTGTTCAAACAGAAGCAACAGTTAATTATGTACCAGGAGCAATTGATGCTGCTATAACTACATTAACACCTACTACTTCAACCATTACAGCGGATGGATTGACAACCCAAGTATTAACTGTTACAGCGAAGGATGCTAATGGAAATAATATTGGAGTAGGAGGGGCAACCGTAACGATTACTAAATTATCAGGTTTAGGAACGATAAGTGCAGTTAATAATGTTGGAGACGGTACCTACACAGCTACAGTAACTTCACCAACCAGCTCAGGTTCAGGTGTATTTGTTGCCACGATAGGTGGAACAGCAGTGAAAAGCGGAGGAGGTTCACAAACTCAATCAACCATTACGTTTGCTCCAGGAGCTGCTACTAAATTAGTAGTGACAGGAACTGGTACCCAAACCGCTGGAGGTACACAAACAATTACGCTTACTGCGAAAGATGCGAATGGTAACACAGCTACAGCATATACTGGTTCTCATACCATTACTTTCTCAGGAGCAGCCAGCTCTTTGAGCCCAAGTACTGCACCAACCGTGGCTAGTACTAATTTTGGAACAGGAACAAGCTTAACATTTACGAATGGAGTAGCTACGGCTTCCATGAAATTATATAAAGCAGAGTCTGCCACAGTTTCTGCTACAGACGGAACTATCTCATCTACAGGTGCTGATCGTCTTTCAGTTTCAGTAAGTCCAAGTACATTAAGCAAGTTTGCAGTTAATTTAACTTCTCCTCAAATTAATGCAGTTGCATGGACAGGGGTTAATACAATTACAGCACAAGATGCTTATGGAAATACGGTTACTAGTTTTGATGCTTCTCAAGATATTATCACGGTAACGGGTGTTCCTGCGGAAGGAGTAGTTATTTCAGGACTGTCAGGTGGAGATAAATTAAACTCTGCCTCCGATTTCGTGAATGGTGTTTCTAATTTGACTGGTAAATTAACATTAACAGGTAACTCAGGAACAGGAGCTTTAGTCTTTACCTCGGCTTCTGGTTCTACAGGGACTGATTCTGGAGATATTTTACCAGGGGATGCAACGAAGTTTGTCGTAACGGGTAATTCAACTCAAACGGCTGGAAATGCACAAACAATTACCATTACGGCTAAAGATGTCTCTGGAAATACGGCTACTGGATACACAGGAAGTAAATCCATTGTATTCTCGGGTGCAGCAAGTTCAGCTAGTCCTGCAACTGCTCCAACAGTTGCAAGTACCAATTTTGGAACAGGAACAAGCTTAACATTTACGAATGGGGTTGCAACGGCTTCCATGACTTTATATAAAGCAGAGGCAGCTACAATTGTAGCAACGCAGGGGGCTATTACAACTTCAGGAGGTGATCGTTTATCGGTGGCAGTTGGAGCAAGTAGTTTCTCTAAATTGACAGTAAGTTTAACAAGTCCTCAAATTAGTGGCACTAGCTTTACAGGTACGAATACGTTGACAGCCCAAGATGCTTATGGCAATACTGTTACAACCTTCAATGCTGCATTAAATAATATTACAGTTACAACTTCCTTATCAGGAGTGATTTCAGGTTTTGTTGGTGGGGATGTGATATTAGCACCTGAACGTTTTGTAAATGGAATAGCTGATATCTCAGGTTGGTTAAAGTATACGGGTGCAGTTGGTACAGGTACATTTACCTTTACGCCTGCCACTGGTACTGCAGTGACAAGTTCGTCTGTTACTATTAACTCAGGTGCAGCTACGAAATTAGTACTAACAGGAACTGGTACTCAAACGGCAGGAGGTAGCCAAACAGTCACATTAACAGCGAAAGATGCCAGTGGAAATACGGCAACAACCTACACAGGTTCACATAGCATAACTTTTTCAGGTGCCAATAGCTCATCAAGTCCAAGCACAGCACCTGCAGTAGCGGGAACTGATTTTGGAACAGGAACAAGCCTAACTTTCACCAACGGTGTAGCAACGGCATCCATGTCCCTATATAAAGCAGAAACGGCTACTGTAGTAGCTACCGATGGAACTATCTCAACGGTAGGAGCGGATCGTTTATCTGTACTAGTTTCTCCATCAAGCTTAAGCAAATTAGCTGTAAGCTTGGCGAGCCCACAAGTGAATGGTACAGCCTTTACAGGAACGAATACATTAACAGCGCAAGATGCTTATGGCAATACAGTTACCAGCTTTAATGCCTCAGGAAACAATGTGACTGTAAACAGTACGTTGACAGGCACGATCAGTGGTTTAGGAAGTGGAGTTAACCATGTATTGAATCAAGCTGGCGACTTTAGTAGTGGAGTAGCGAACTTGACGAGCTTAGGCTTGAAGTTTACTGGCACATCTGGTTCAGGTACCTTTACCTTTACCCCAGCGAGCGGAACAGCAGCCACTAGCTCAAGTATTACTGTAAGTCCAGGAACTGCTACGAAATTAGTAGTAACAGGAACTGGCACTCAAACAGCAGGAGGTAGCCAAACTGTAACTGTTACAGCGAAAGATGCGAATGGCAATACAGCAACGACATATACTGGAGCTAAGAGTATTACGTTCTCAGGAGCGAGCACCTCGAGTAGTCCAGCGACCGTACCAACAGTGGGTGCTACAGACTTTGGTACAGCAACAAGCTTAACATTTACGAATGGAGTAGCGACATCATCGATGGTATTGTATAAAGCGGAGTCATCGACAGTATCAGCGACTGACGGTACGATTTCTTCTACAGGAGGCGATCGTCTATCGGTAACAGTAAGTCCAGCGAGCTATAGTAAATTGGCAGTAAGCCTAGCAACACCACAGGTGAATGGCACCGCCTTTACAGGCACGAATACGTTAACGGCACAAGATGCTTATGGTAATACAGTAAGTAGTTTTGACGCAAGTGCGAATAATGTGACGGTGACCACGAGCTTAACAGGAGCAATCAGTGGATTATCAGGCACGAACAAGTTGAGCAATGCTGGAGACTTTGTAAGTGGAGTAGCGAACTTAACTACGAAATTGATATTTACTGGAACAGTAGGAACAGGCACCTTTACTTTCACACCACAAAGTGGCACAGGAGTAACGAGTGGAAGTGTACAGATAAATTCCGGAGCAGCGACCCACATGATGATTACGGGTAATGCGAGTCAGAATGCAGGGGAATCTCAAACGATCACGATTAGAGCAGTAGATGCGAGTCATAACACAGCTACCGGGTATACAGGCACGAAGAGTTTAACGTTCTCCGGCGCGAATAGTTCAAGTAGTCCAGTGACAGTAGCGACAGCGAATGGTACAGACTTTGGTACATCGACGAGCATTGTATTTACGAATGGTGTGGCTACAGCTTCCGTAGTTTTATACAAAGCAGAAAGTGCATTATTAACGGCGAGTGATGGAACGATTAATGCGACAGGAAATTCACATGAATTAGCCGTATCGGTATTACCATCAAGCTTCAGCAAATTAGCCGTAAGCTTGGCGAGCCCACAAGTGAATGGTGCAGCCTTTACAGGAACGAATACCTTAACGGCACAAGATGCTTATGGCAATACAGTTACCAGCTTTAATGCTTCAGGAAACAATGTGACTGTAAGCAGTACGTTGACAGGCACGATCAGTGGTTTAGGAAGTGGAGTTAACCATGTATTGAACCAAGCAGGTGATTTTGTTAGTGGAGTAGCGAACTTGACGAGCTTAGGCTTGAAGTTTACTGGCACATCTGGTTCAGGCACCTTTACCTTTACCCCAGCGAGCGGAACAGCAGCCACTAGCTCAAGTATTACTGTAAGTCCAGGAACTGCTACGAAATTAGTAGTAACAGGAACTGGCACTCAAACAGCAGGAGGTAGCCAAACTGTAACTGTTACAGCGAAAGATGCGAATGGCAATACAGCAACGACATATACGGGAGCTAAGAGTATTACGTTCTCAGGAGCGAGCACTTCGAGTAGTCCAGCGACCGTACCAACAGTAGGAGCTACAGACTTTGGCACAGCAACAAGCTTAACATTTACGAATGGAGTAGCGACATCATCGATGGTATTGTATAAAGCGGAGTCATCGACTGTATCAGCGACTGACGGCACGATTTCTTCAACAGGAGGCGATCGTCTATCGGTAACAGTAAGTCCAGCGAGCTATAGTAAATTGGCAGTAAGCCTAGCAACACCACAGGTGAATGGCACCGCCTTTACAGGCACGAATACGTTAACGGCACAAGATGCTTATGGTAATACAGTAAGTAGTTTTGACGCAAGTGCGAATAATGTGACGGTGACCACGAGCTTAACAGGAGCAATCAGTGGATTATCAGGCACGAACAAGTTGAGCAATGCTGGAGACTTTGTAAGTGGAGTAGCGAACTTAACTACGAAATTGATATTTACTGGAACAGTAGGAACAGGCACCTTTACTTTCACACCACAAAGTGGCACAGGAGTAACGAGTGGAAGTGTACAGATAAATTCCGGAGCAGCGACCCACATGATGATTACGGGTAATGCGAGTCAGAATGCAGGGGAATCTCAAACGATCACGATTAGAGCAGTAGATGCGAGTCATAACACAGCTACCGGGTATACAGGCACGAAGAGTTTAACGTTCTCCGGCGCGAATAGTTCAAGTAGTCCAGTGACAGTAGCGACAGCGAATGGTACAGACTTTGGTACATCGACGAGCATTGTATTTACGAATGGTGTGGCTACAGCTTCCGTAGTTTTATACAAAGCAGAAAGTGCATTATTAACGGCGAGTGATGGAACGATTAATGCGACAGGAAATTCACATGAATTAGCCGTATCGGTATTACCATCAAGCTTCAGCAAATTAGCCGTAAGCTTGGCGAGCCCACAAGTGAATGGTGCAGCCTTTACAGGAACGAATACCTTAACGGCACAAGATGCTTATGGCAATACAGTTACCAGCTTTAATGCTTCAGGAAACAATGTGACTGTAAGCAGTACGTTGACAGGCACGATCAGTGGTTTAGGAAGTGGAGTTAACCATGTATTGAACCAAGCAGGTGATTTTGTTAGTGGAGTAGCGAACTTGACGAGCTTAGGCTTGAAGTTTACTGGCACATCTGGTTCAGGCACCTTTACCTTTACCCCAGCGAGCGGAACAGCAGCCACTAGCTCAAGTATTACTGTAAGTCCAGGAACTGCTACGAAATTAGTAGTAACAGGAACTGGCACTCAAACAGCAGGAGGTAGCCAAACTGTAACTGTTACAGCGAAAGATGCGAATGGTAATACAGCAACGACATATACCGGAGCTAAGGACATTACGTTCTCCGGAGCGAGCACTTCGAGTAGTCCAGCGACCGTACCAACAGTAGGAGCTACAGACTTTGGCACAGCAACAAGCTTAACATTTACGAATGGAGTAGCGACATCATCGATGGTATTGTATAAAGCGGAGTCATCGACAGTATCAGCAACCGACGGCACGATTTCTTCTACAGGAGGCGATCGTCTATCGGTAACAGTAAGTCCAGCGAGCTATAGTAAATTGGCAGTAAGCCTAGCAACACCACAGGTGAATGGCACCGCCTTTACAGGCACGAATACGTTAACGGCACAAGATGCTTATGGTAATACAGTAAGTAGTTTTGACGCTAGTGCGAATAATGTGACGGTAACAAGTACGTTAACTGGAACAATTAGTGGATTAGGAAGTGGAGTAAACAACGTATTGAACCAAGCGGGAGACTTTGTAAGTGGAGTAGCGAACTTGACGAGCTTAGGCTTGAAGTTTACTGGAACAGTAGGAACAGGTACCTTAACTTTCACTCCACAAAGTGGCACAGGAGTAACGAGTGGAAGTGTACAGATAAATTCAGGATCAGCGACCCACATGATGATTACGGGTAATGCCAGTCAGAATGCAGGGGAATCTCAAACGATCACGATTAGAGCAGTAGATGCGAGTCATAACACAGCTACCGGGTATACAGGCACGAAGAGTTTAACGTTCTCAGGCGCGAATAGTTCAAGTAGCCCAGTGACAGTAGCGACAGCGAATGGTACAGACTTTGGTACATCGACGAGTATTGTATTTACGAATGGTGTGGCTACAGCTTCCGTAGTTTTATACAAAGCAGAAAGTGCATTATTAACAGCGAGTGATGGAACGATTCATGCGACAGGAAATTCACATGAATTAGCCGTAACAGTATCACCAGCTACCTTTAGTAAATTGGCAGTAAGCCTAGCTTCACCTCAGGTGAATGGAACCGCCTTTACAGGAACGAATACCTTAACAGCGCAAGATGCTTATGGCAATACAGTAAGTAACTTTGACGCGAGTGCGAATAATGTGACGGTGACCACGAGCTTAACGGGAGCAATCAGTGGATTATCAGGCACGAACAAGTTGAGCAATGCAGGAGACTTTGTAAGTGGAGTTGCCAATTTGACGACGAAATTAATATTTACAGGAACAGTAGGAACAGGAACATTTACTTTCACGCCACAAAGTGGAACAGCAGTGACAAGTTCGTCTGTAACTATCAACTCTGGTTCGGCTACGAAATTAGTAGTAACAGGAACTGGCACTCAAACAGCAGGAGCTAGCCAAACTGTAACTGTTACAGCGAAAGATGCGAATGGCAATACAGCAACGACATATACTGGAGCTAAGAACATTACATTCTCAGGAGCGAGCACTTCAAGTAGTCCAGCGACCGTACCAACGGTAGGTGCTACAGACTTTGGTACAGCAACAAGCTTAACATTCACGAATGGAGTAGCGACATCATCGATGGTATTGTATAAAGCGGAGTCATCGACAGTATCAGCGACTGACGGCACGATTTCTTCTACAGGAGGTGATCGTTTATCCGTGACAGTATCTGAATCTAGTTTCAGCAAACTAGTAGTAAGCATATCGAGCCCACAAGTGAATGGTACAGCCTTTACAGGAACCAATACCTTGACAGCACAAGATGCTTACGGGAATACAGTAACAACTTTTGCAGCTAACACGAATAATGTAACAGTAACAAGTACTTTAACTGGAGCAATTAGTGGATTAGGATCAGGAGTAAACAACGTATTGAACCAAGCAGGTGATTTTGTTAGTGGAGTAGCGAACTTGACTAGCTTAGGCTTGAAGTTTACGGGCACATCTGGTTCAGGAACATTTACATTTACTCCAGCGAGCGGAACAGCTGCAACGAGCTCAAGCATTACTGTAAGTCCAGGAGCAGCTACGAAATTAGTAGTAACAGGAACTGGCACTCAAACAGCAGGAGGTAGCCAAACTGTAACTGTTACTGCGAAAGATGCGAATGGCAATACAGCAACGACATATACCGGAGCTAAGAACATTACGTTCTCAGGAGCGAGCACTTCGAGTAGTCCAGCGACAGTACCAACGGTAGCAGCCACGAACTTTGGCACAGCAACAAGCTTAACATTTACGAATGGAGTAGCGAGTGGAACGATGGTATTGTATAAAGCGGAGTCATCAACTGTATCAGCGACCGACGGTACGATTTCTTCTACAGGAGGCGATCGTCTATCGGTAACAGTAAGTCCAGCGAGCTATAGTAAATTGGCAGTAAGTCTTGCAACGCCACAAGTGAATGGTACAGCCTTTACAGGAACCAATACCTTGACAGCGCAAGATGCTTATGGTAATACCGTATCATTTAATGCATCAACAAATAATGTAACAGTTAGTACCACTTTAACGGGTAGTATTTCTGGATTATCAGGAACAAATAAATTAACCAATGCAGGAGACTTTGTTGCTGGAGTAGCCAACTTGACTAGTTTAGGTTTAACATTCACTGGAACCACAGGTGCAGGAACATTTACCTTTACCCCATCATCTGGTACAGCAGCTACTAGCTCAAGCATTACAGTAAATCCAGGAGCAGCTACGAAATTAGTAGTAACAGGAACTGGCACTCAAACAGCAGGAGGTAGCCAAACAGTTACCATAACAGCGAAAGATGCGAATGGTAATACGGCAACGACATATACCGGAGCAAAAAGTATTACGTTCTCAGGAGCGAGCACCTCGAGTAGTCCAGCGACCGTACCAACAGTAGGTGCTACAGACTTTGGTACAGCAACTAGCTTAACATTTACGAATGGAGTAGCGACATCATCGATGGTATTGTATAAAGCGGAGTCATCGACTGTATCAGCGACCGACGGCACGATTTCATCTACAGGTTCAGATCGTTTATCTGTAACAGTATCACCAGCTACCTTTAGTAAATTTGCAGTTAGCTTAACTAGTCCACAAAGCAGTGGTGTAGCCTTTACAGGCACGAATAGCTTAACGGCGCAAGATGCTTATGGTAATACAGTAACTAGCTTTGATGCGAGTGCGAATAATGTGACGGTTACTACCACATTGACTGGGGCAATTACAGGTTTATCTGGAACAAATGTATTGAATGCGGCAGGTGATTTTGTGAGCGGTATAGCTAATTTGACCTCAGCCATCACATTTACAGGTACATCTGGAACAGGAACCTTTACCTTTACTCCAGCGACAGGTACAGCTTCTACATCAGGCAATGTAAGTATTGGATCAGGAGCAGCCACGAAATTGGTAGTGACTGGAACTGGCACTCAAACAGCAGGAGGTAGCCAAACAGTTACCATTACAGCGAAAGATGCGAATGGTAATACAGCAACCACATATACCGGAGCTAAGAACATTACGTTCTCTGGAGCAGGCACCTCAAGTAGCCCAGCTACAGTACCAACTGTGGGTGCTACAGACTTTGGCACAGCGACAAGCTTAACATTTACGAATGGAGTAGCGAGTGGAACGATGGTATTGTATAAAGCAGAGTCATCGACAGTATCAGCGACAGACGGCATTATTTCGTCCACGGGAGGCGATCGTTTATCAGTAACAGTAAGTCCAGCGAGCTATAGTAAATTGGCAGTAAGCCTAGCTACACCACAGGTGAATGGCACAGCCTTTACAGGAACGAATACATTAACCGCGCAAGATGCTTATGGAAATACCGTATCATTTAATGCATCAACTAATAATGTAACAGTTAGTACCACTTTAACGGGTAGTATTTCTGGATTATCTGGAACAAATAAATTGACCAATGCAGGAGACTTTGTTGCTGGAGTAGCCAACTTGACTAGTTTAGGTTTAACATTCACTGGAACCACAGGTGCAGGAACATTTACCTTTACTCCAGCGAGTGGAACAGCGGCAACGAGCTCAAGTATTACAGTTAATTCAGGATCAGCTACGAAATTAGTAGTAACAGGAACTGGTACTCAAACTGCAGGTGGTAGTCAGACAGTAACGGTTACCGCACAAGATGCGAGTGGCAATACAGCAACAACATATACAGGAGCAAAAAGTATTACATTCAGTGGAGCGACTGCATCATCAAGTCCTGTGACAAATCCAACAGTTGCAGCTACGAACTTTGGTACAGCAACTAGCTTGACCTTTACGGCAGGTGTGGCAACAGGATCTATGGTCTTGTACAAAGCAGAATCTGCAACAGTGAATGCGACTGATGGAACGATCAACTCAAATACAGGCGGAACCTTGAACGTAACGGTTAGTCCATCGACGATGACGAAGTTGGCGGTGAGCTTAACGAGTCCACAAATCAATGGCACAGCCTTTACAGGAACAAACACCTTGACAGCACAAGATGCTTATGGAAATACGGTAACGACTTTTGCAGCTAACACGAATAACGTAACAGTAACGACAAGTTTAACAGGAACAATTAGTGGTTTAGGTTCAGGAGTTAACAATGTATTGAACCAAGCGGGTGATTTTGTTAGTGGAGTAGCGAACTTAACGAGCTTAGGCTTGAAGTTCACAGGAACATCTGGAGCAGGAACGTTCACTTTCACTCCAGCTACTGGAACAGCAGCGACTAGTTCGTCTGTTACCATCAACTCAGGTGCAGCGACTAAATTAGTCGTTACAGGAACAGGAACTCAAACAGCAGGAGGTAGCCAAACAATTACCATAACAGCGAAAGATGCGAATGGAAATACAGCAACTACTTACACAGGTACGAAGAGCATTACTTTCTCAGGTGCTAATAGTTCATCATCTCCAGTTACTGCACCAACCATTGCAGGAACAAGCATAGGATCAGCTACTAACATTAGCTTCTCAAATGGAGTGGCAACTGCAAGCATGATCTTGTATAAAGCAGAAAGTGCAACCATAGCTGCAACGGATGGATCTAATGTAGCAGCTGGTTCAGATCGATTATCGGTAACTGTTTCCGAATCAACCATGACGAAATTGGCAGTTAGCTTAGCTAGCCCACAGGTGAATGGCACAGCCTTTACAGGAACCAATACCTTAACAGCACAAGATGCTTATGGTAATACCGTGACAAGCTTCACAGCATCCACGAACAATATTACTGTTAGCAAGACTTTAACAGGAACTATCACTGGTTTGAACGGCGGAGCTGTATTGAACGCTGCAGGTGATTTTGTAAGTGGTGTAGCTAATTTGACAAGTAGATTGATTTTTACAGGTACTATTGGTACAGGAACATTTACTTTTACACCATCAACGGGAACAGCTGTAACAAGCGGTAATGTAGTAGTTAATCCAGGAGCAGCTACTAAATTAGTGATAACAGCTACTCCAGGTTCCGTTACTGCAGGTACTACCAAGTCTATCACGATTACAGCACAAGATACTAGTGGCAACACAGTAACAAGTTACGCTGGTGATAAAAATTTAATATTCTCAACTTCTACTACACCATCAAAAGTACCTACTGCCAGCAACAAGAATGCCGTTGATATTGATTTTGGATCAACGACTGTTGTAACGTTTGTTAATGGAGTAGGAACTAGTATATTAAAAGGATATAAATCTGAATTAACAACAGTCAGTGTGACTGATGGCACTATTGGTTCGAGTGGTGGAGGTAATTTACCGTTGGATATTACTCCAGGAGCATTTAGTAAATTAGCCGTTAGTTTAGCTAGTCCTCAAATTTCGGGAACGGCCTTTACAGGTACAAATACCTTAACTGCTCAAGATGCTTATGGTAATACAGTTAATTTAGATGCTTCAACGAATAACGTTACAGTTACTAATAGTCTAGGAGGAACAATCACAGGTTTATCTGGTACGAATAAATTATCCAATGCTAACGATTTTGTAGGAGGTGTAGCTAATTTAACTAGTTTAGGATTTATATATACAGGAGCTTCTGGAACAGGTACATTTACCTTTACTCCAGCTACTGGAACGGCTATAACAAGTAGTAATGTTACAATTAATCCAGGTACTGTTAGTCGCTTAGAAATAACTGGAACAGGTACTCAAACTGCTGGTGGATCCCAAACAATTACACTACGTGCCAAAGATGCAAGTGGTAATATTGTACCATCTTACACTGGAGATAAGTCCATCACCTTCTCAGGTGCACTTTCTTCTTCAAATCCAGTTGTTAATCCAACCGCTTCGGATAAAACAAGTGCAGATGTGAGTTTTGGAACAGCTACAACAATCACATTTACGAATGGTGTAGCAACTACTACCTTAAAATTGTATAAGGCAGAAACGGCTACATTAGTAGCTACCCAAGGGGCATTGGTAACTAGTGGTGGAGATCGTCTATCGGTAGTAGTTTCTCCAACTAGCTTAAACAAATTTGCTGTAGCCTTATCTACGCCACAAACAAATGGACAAGCATTTACATCTTCGAACCAAGTGACGGCTCAAGATGCTTATGGTAATACCATTACTAATTTTGATGCAAGTGCAAATAATGTAACAGTTACGACAACCTTAACTGGTTCAATCTCTGGATTGTCTGGAACGAATAAATTGACCAATGCGGGAGATTTTGTGAGTGGAGTGGCTAATTTGACTAGTCTAGGAATGATATTTACGGGTACATCTGGATCAGGAACATTTACGTTTACTTCTGCTACAGGAGGTGCATCAGGTACTAGTGCTACGATATCCATTGGTGGAGGAACAGCCACTAAATTGGTGATGACTGGAAATGTTAGTCAAACAGCAGGTTCATCACAAACAATTACATTGACAGCTCAAGATGCTAATGGAAATACAGCTACAGGATATACTGGGGTTAAAAATATTACATTCACAGGAGCAACTAGCTCTCCTAGTCCAGCAACAAATCCAACTGTAAGTGGAGTGAACTTTGGTACTGCCATTAATATGACATTTACTAGTGGTGTTGCTACGGCTAATATGATCTTGTTTAATGCAGAAAGTGCAACAGTTTCGGCAACGGACGCAAGTATTTCAACAGCTGGTTCTGATCGATTGACTGTGGCAGTTTCAGCAGCAACCTTCAGTAAATTAGCTGTTAGTTTAGCTAGTACGCAATCAAATGGAGTGGCCTTTACAGGTACAAATACCTTGACAGCTTTAGATGCTTATGGCAATACAGTAACAGGATTTAATGCCAGTACCAACCCAATTACTATCACAAGTACATTAACTGGTTCAATATCGGGTTATTCTGCTAATGTGATAAATCAGGCTGGTAATTTCACGAATGGAGTAGCTAATTTAACATCCAATTTAATCTTCACTGGAACTACAGGTACTGGAACATTTACCTTTACTCCACAATCTGGCACAGCAATTACTTCGGCCAATGTGACGATTAATGCTGGTTCGGCTACTAAATTCATAGTAACAGGTTCAGGTACTCAAACTGCAGGTGGTAGTCAAACAATTACGATTACAGCTAAAGATGCTAGTGGCAATACCGCGGCTGCTTATACGGGAACTAAATCCATTACATTCAGTGGAGCCAATGCATCAAGCAGTCCAGCAACTAATCCAACAGTAGCGAGTACAAACTTTGGCACTGCTACAAACGTGAGCTTTAGCAATGGGGTAGCAACAGCAAGTTTGAGCTTATACAAAGTTGAGTCGGCCTTGATTGTAGCTACGGATGGTTCAGTAACAACGAGTGGTTCAGATCGTCTTGCTGTATCTGTGAGTCCAGCTAGCTTCTCGAAATTAGCCGTTAGTTTGGTTGGTTCTCAGGCAAATGGAGTTAGCTTCTCAGGTAGTAATACCTTGACTGCCTTGGATGCTTATGGAAACATAGTGACTGGCTTTGATGCATCAGGAAATAATATTACGGTAACTACTACCTTAACAGGAAGTATCTCTGGTCTATCTGGTACAGATAAATTATCGAGTGCAGGTGACTTTAGCAATGGTGTAGCCAACTTGTCAAGCTTGGGAATGAAATTTACAGGTACAGTAGGAACAGGTACATTTACATTCACTCCTGTTTCAGGAACTGCCGTTACTTCGGGTAATGTATCAATCGGTTCAGGAGTACCTACGCGTTTGGTCGTTACTGGAACTTCTACTCAAACGGCAGGAGGGACTCAGGTCATTACGATTACGGCAAAAGATGCTAATGGTAATACTGTAACTTCTTATACAGGAGATCATGCTTTGACGTTCTCTGGTGCTATAGATTCAAGTAATCCAATTGTTCACCCAACAGTAATTGATAAAAATTCGACAGCGCAAGATATTCATACAGGTGCTACTTTAACATTCACTAACGGTGTTGCTACTACTACCTTGGCTCTTTACACAGCAGAAGTGGCTAACATTGCTTTAAGTGATGGAAGTATTAGTGCGTCTGGTTCTGATCGCTTGACTGTAACGGTTAGTCCTAGTACTTTCAATAAGCTAGTGGTAAATTTAACTTCTCCTCAATCTAACCGAGTAGCCTTTACTGGAACCAATACATTAACTGCTCAAGATGCTTATGGTAATACCATTACCAATTTTGATGCAAGTGCAAATAATGTAACAGTTACGACAACCTTAACTGGAACAATCTCTGGATTATCTGGAACGAATAAATTGACCAGTGCAGGAGATTTTGTAAGTGGTGTGGCTAATTTAACTAGCCTTGGATTGAAATACTCAGGTACCATTGGTGGAGGAACATTTACATTCACTCCGGCCACAGGAACTGCAGCTGTAAGTAGCAGTATTACCATGAGTCCTGGCCCAGCGGACCATATCATGATTATTGGAACTGAAACGCAAACTGCTGGAACTTCTCAGTCGATCACCATACGTATTGTTGATGCAAATCATAATACCGTTACATCTTATGCAGGAACCAAGACTTTAGTATTCTCGGGTGCATCTAGTTCTTCAAGTCCAGCAACTGCACCAACTGCTAATGGAGTAGCATTTGGATCTAATACATCGGCAGACTTTACTTCTGGTATTGCCACCGTTTCATTAGCCTTGTATAAAGCTGAAAATGCGGTTGTTCAAGTAACAGATGGTACTTTAGTTGGGGTTGGTAATCATCATGAACTCCCTGTAACGGTATCTGCTAATAGTTTCAGCAAGCTGGCGGTTAGTCTAGCAAGTCCTCAAACGAGTGGTGTGGCCTTTACGGGTACTAATACCTTACAAGCTTTGGATGCTTATGGTAACTTAGTAACAACCTTTAATGCTGCTGGTAATAATGTTACAGTTAGTACTAGTTTGACAGGTGCTATTTCTGGATTGTCAGGAACCACAGTGTTAAATTCAGGAACAGACTTCTCAGGAGGTGCAGCCAATTTAAGTAGTCTAGGCTTAACATTTACCGGAACATCAGGTACAGGCACATTCACGTTCACGCCAGCGAGCGGAACGGCAGTAACGAGTGGCAGTGTGAGCATAGGAGCAGGATCTGCTACGAAGTTCATTGTGACAGGAACAGGTACGCAGACAGCAGGTGGTAGTCAAAACATCACGATTACAGCCAAAGATGCGAGTGGTAATACAGCAACAGCTTATACGGGAGCTAAATCGATTACGTTCAGTGGAGCTAATGCATCAAGCAGCCCTGCAACTAACCCAACCGTAGCGAGTACAGACTTTGGTACAGCGACCAGTGTGACGTTTAGCAATGGAGTAGCGACAGTAAGCATGAGCTTATACAAAGTAGAGTCGGCCTTGATCGTAGCTACTGATGGTTCAGTAACAACGAGTGGATCCGATCGCTTGAGTGTGAGTGTAAGCCCAGCGGTATTCAGCAAATTAGCCTTGAGCTTAGCAGGACCACAGATCAACGGAGTAGGTTTTACAGGAACGAATAGCTTAACAGCCTTGGATGCTTATGGCAACGTGGTGACAGGCTTTGATGCCTCAACAAATAACATTACTGTAAGCACGAGCTTAAGTGGTAGTATCAGTGGCTTAAGTGGTACGACTAAGTTGAGCAATGCGGGTGACTTTGTGAGTGGAGTAGCGAACTTGAGTAGCTTAGGCTTGAAATATACAGGAGCGGTAGGTTCAGGAACATTCACGTTTACTCCAGCGAGCGGAACAGCCGTAACCAGTGGAAGCATTACGATTAACCCAGGTTCAGCCAATAAGTTTGTGATCACAGGAAGTGGCACGCAGACAGCAGGCACGAGTCAAACGATTACAATCACAGCGAAAGATGCGAATGGTAACACCGTAAGTTCTTATAGCGGAAGTAAAGATTTAACGTTCTCTGGAGCTACTAGTTCAGCATCACCAGCAACAGCACCAAAAGTAGGAAGCACAGACTTTGGCACAGCCACAAGTGTGAGCTTCACGAATGGAGTAGCGACAGCGAGCTTGAGCTTATACAAAGTAGAGTCCGCTTCGATTAGTGTGACCGATGGTAGCTTAACAGCTAGTGGAGGAGGAGAATTGTCAGTAAGTGTATCTGTAGGAAGCTTTGCTAAGTTTAGCTTAGCCTTGGCTGGTCCACAGACTAGTGGTACAGCATTTAGTGGCACGAATAGCTTGACAGCACAAGATGCCTATGGCAACGTAGTGACAGGCTTTGATGCGAGTACAAATAATGTGACAGTGAGCAGTAGCTTAACGGGCAGTATCACAGGCTTAAGTGGCACGAATAAATTGAATAGTGCTTCAGACTTTGTGAGTGGCATAGCGAACTTGACAAGCTTAGGCTTGAAATACACAGGAGCATCAGGTTCAGGTACTTTCACGTTTACCCCAGCCACTGGAGCACCAGTAAGCTCATCATCATTGACGATTAATTCAGGTACTGCTACGAAATTGATTATCACCGGAACAGGCACACAGACAGCGGGTACTAGTCAAACGATAACAATCACAGCGAAAGATGCGAGTGGTAACACTGCAACAGCTTATACGGGAGTTAAGTCGATTACCTTTAGTGGAGCTAGTGCATCAAGCAGTCCAGTGACCAACCCAACAGTGGGTGGCACGAATGTGGGCACAGCGACGAATGTGACATTTAGTAATGGAGTAGCGACAGCGAGCTTGAGCTTGTATCATGTAGAATCAGCGGTATTAGCAGCTACGGATGGCAGTCTATCAGCAGCAGGTTCAGACCGTTTATCGGTATCTGTAAGTGCAGGATCATTCAGCAAATTAATCGTAAGCTTGACGAGTCCACAGACCAGTGGCAGTTCGTTTAGTGGTACGAATAGCTTGACAGCACAAGATGCTTATGGCAACGTAGTGACAGGCTTTGATGCCTCAACCAATAACATCACGGTAAGCACGAGCTTAACAGGATCAATCAGCGGATTATCAGGTACCAATAAGTTGAACAATGCGGGCGACTTTGTAAGTGGAGTGGCTAATATTAGCAGCTTAACATTTACCGGAACATCAGGTACAGGCACATTCACGTTCACGCCAGCAAGCGGAACAGCAGTAACGAGTGGCAGTGTGAGCATAGGAGCAGGATCTGCTACGAAGTTCATTGTGACAGGAACAGGTACGCAGACAGCAGGTGGTAGTCAAAACATCACGATTACAGCCAAAGATGCGAGTGGTAATACAGCAACAGCTTATACGGGAGCTAAATCGATTACGTTCAGTGGAGCTAATGCATCAAGCAGCCCTGCAACTAACCCAACCGTAGCGAGTACAGACTTTGGTACAGCGACCAGTGTGACGTTTAGCAATGGAGTAGCGACAGTAAGCATGAGCTTATACAAAGTAGAGTCGGCCTTGATCGTAGCTACTGATGGTTCAGTAACAACGAGTGGATCCGATCGCTTGAGTGTGAGTGTAAGCCCAGCGGTATTCAGCAAATTAGCCTTGAGCTTAGCAGGACCACAGATCAACGGAGTAGGTTTTACAGGAACGAATAGCTTAACAGCCTTGGATGCTTATGGCAACGTGGTGACAGGCTTTGATGCCTCAACAAATAACATTACTGTAAGCACGAGCTTAAGTGGTAGTATCAGTGGCTTAAGTGGTACGACTAAGTTGAGCAATGCGGGTGACTTTGTGAGTGGAGTAGCGAACTTGAGTAGCTTAGGCTTGAAATATACAGGAGCGGTAGGTTCAGGAACATTCACGTTTACTCCAGCGAGCGGAACAGCCGTAACCAGTGGAAGCATTACGATTAACCCAGGTTCAGCCAATAAGTTTGTGATCACAGGAAGTGGCACGCAGACAGCAGGCACGAGTCAAACGATTACAATCACAGCGAAAGATGCGAATGGTAACACCGTAAGTTCTTATAGCGGAAGTAAAGATTTAACGTTCTCTGGAGCTACTAGTTCAGCATCACCAGCAACAGCACCAAAAGTAGGAAGCACAGACTTTGGCACAGCCACAAGTGTGAGCTTCACGAATGGAGTAGCGACAGCGAGCTTGAGCTTATACAAAGTAGAGTCCGCTTCGATTAGTGTGACCGATGGTAGCTTAACAGCTAGTGGAGGAGGAGAATTGTCAGTAAGTGTATCTGTAGGAAGCTTTGCTAAGTTTAGCTTAGCCTTGGCTGGTCCACAGACTAGTGGTACAGCATTTAGTGGCACGAATAGCTTGACAGCACAAGATGCCTATGGCAACGTAGTGACAGGCTTTGATGCGAGTACAAATAATGTGACAGTGAGCAGTAGCTTAACGGGCAGTATCACAGGCTTAAGTGGCACGAATAAATTGAATAGTGCTTCAGACTTTGTGAGTGGCATAGCGAACTTGACAAGCTTAGGCTTGAAATACACAGGAGCATCAGGTTCAGGTACTTTCACGTTTACCCCAGCCACTGGAGCACCAGTAAGCTCATCATCATTGACGATTAATTCAGGTACTGCTACGAAATTGATTATCACCGGAACAGGCACACAGACAGCGGGTACTAGTCAAACGATAACAATCACAGCGAAAGATGCGAGTGGTAACACTGCAACAGCTTATACGGGAGTTAAGTCGATTACCTTTAGTGGAGCTAGTGCATCAAGCAGTCCAGTGACCAACCCAACAGTGGGTGGCACGAATGTGGGCACAGCGACGAATGTGACATTTAGTAATGGAGTAGCGACAGCGAGCTTGAGCTTGTATCATGTAGAATCAGCGGTATTAGCAGCTACGGATGGCAGTCTATCAGCAGCAGGTTCAGACCGTTTATCGGTATCTGTAAGTGCAGGATCATTCAGCAAATTAATCGTAAGCTTGACGAGTCCACAGACCAGTGGCAGTTCGTTTAGTGGTACGAATAGCTTGACAGCACAAGATGCTTATGGCAACGTAGTGACAGGCTTTGATGCCTCAACCAATAACATCACGGTAAGCACGAGCTTAACAGGATCAATCAGCGGATTATCAGGTACCAATAAGTTGAACAATGCGGGCGACTTTGTAAGTGGAGTGGCTAATATTAGCAGCTTAACATTTACCGGAACATCAGGTACAGGCACATTCACGTTCACGCCAGCAAGCGGAACAGCAGTAACGAGTGGCAGTGTGAGCATAGGAGCAGGATCTGCTACGAAGTTCATTGTGACAGGAACAGGTACGCAGACAGCAGGTGGTAGTCAAAACATCACGATTACAGCCAAAGATGCGAGTGGTAATACAGCAACAGCTTATACGGGAGCTAAATCGATTACGTTCAGTGGAGCTAATGCATCAAGCAGCCCTGCAACTAACCCAACCGTAGCGAGTACAGACTTTGGTACAGCGACCAGTGTGACGTTTAGCAATGGAGTAGCGACAGTAAGCATGAGCTTATACAAAGTAGAGTCGGCCTTGATCGTAGCTACTGATGGTTCAGTAACAACGAGTGGATCCGATCGCTTGAGTGTGAGTGTAAGCCCAGCGGTATTCAGCAAATTAGCCTTGAGCTTAGCAGGACCACAGATCAACGGAGTAGGTTTTACAGGAACGAATAGCTTAACAGCCTTGGATGCTTATGGCAACGTGGTGACAGGCTTTGATGCCTCAACAAATAACATTACTGTAAGCACGAGCTTAAGTGGTAGTATCAGTGGCTTAAGTGGTACGACTAAGTTGAGCAATGCGGGTGACTTTGTGAGTGGAGTAGCGAACTTGAGTAGCTTAGGCTTGAAATATACAGGAGCGGTAGGTTCAGGAACATTCACGTTTACTCCAGCGAGCGGAACAGCCGTAACCAGTGGAAGCATTACGATTAACCCAGGTTCAGCCAATAAGTTTGTGATCACAGGAAGTGGCACGCAGACAGCAGGCACGAGTCAAACGATTACAATCACAGCGAAAGATGCGAATGGTAACACCGTAAGCTCTTATAGTGGAAGTAAAGATTTAACATTCTCAGGAGCTAATAGTTCATTATCTCCTGTTACTAATCCTACAGTTTCCTCTACCAATTTTGGCACATCTACGAGTGTGACCTTCAGTAATGGAGTTGCAACAGCTAGCTTGAGCTTATACAAAGTAGAGTCCGCTTCGATTAGTGTGACCGATGGTAGCTTAACATCTAGTGGAGGAGGAGAATTGTCAGTAAGCGTATCAGTAGGGACATTTGCTAAGTTTAGCTTGGCCTTGGCTGGTCCACAGACTAGCGGTACAGCATTTAGTGGCACGAATAGCTTGACAGCACAAGATGCTTATGGCAACGTAGTGACAGGCTTTGATGCGAGTACGAATAATGTGACAGTGAGCAGTAGCTTAACAGGAAGTATCACAGGTTTAAGTGGCACGAATAAACTGAATAGTGCTTCAGACTTTGTGAGTGGCATAGCGAACTTGACAAGCTTAGGCTTGAAGTTTACTGGCACATCAGGTTCAGGTACATTCACGTTTACCCCAGCTACTGGAGCACCAGTAAGCTCATCATCATTGACGATTAATTCAGGTACTGCTACGAAATTGATTATCACAGGAACAGGCACACAGACAGCGGGTACTAGTCAAACGATAACAATCACAGCGAAAGATGCGAGTGGCAACACCGCAACAGGTTATACAGGAGTTAAGTCGATTACCTTTAGTGGAGCTAGTGCCTCGAGCAGTCCAGTGACCAACCCAACGGTTGGCGGCACGAATGTAGGCACAGCAACGAATGTGACGTTTAGTAATGGAGTAGCGACAGCGAGCTTGAGCTTGTACCAAGTAGAATCAGCGGTATTAGCAGCTACGGATGGAAGTCTATCAGCAGCAGGTTCAGACCGTTTATCTGTATCAGTTTCTGCTGGCACTTTCTCAACTTTTGTTGTTACGATAAGTAGTCCGCAACAAAGTGGAACTGGATTTACTTTCGGAGGTACTAATACCTTAACTGCAAAAGACGCATATGGTAACACAGTGACAGGCTTTGATGCATCATCTAATAATGTTACGGTAACGAGCAGTCTGACAGGAACTATTACTGGATTGTCTGGAATAAATAAATTGACGGGATCAGGTGATTTCGTGAGTGGAATAGCTAACATAAGCAATTTAACGTATACAGGTACTTCAGGTACAGGTACGTTCACGTTCACGCCAGCGAGCGGAACAGCAGTAACGAGCGCCAATGTTGTAATCATGGCAGGTTCTGCTACGAAGTTCATTGTGACAGGAACAGGCACACAGACAGCAGGTGCTAGTCAAAACATCACGATTACAGCCAAAGATGCGAGTGGAAATACCGCAACAGCTTATACGGGAGCTAAATCGATTACATTCAGTGGAGCTAATGCATCAAGCAGCCCTGCAACTAACCCAACAGTAGCGAGTACCGACTTTGGTACCGCGACTAGTGTGAGCTTTAGTAATGGAGTAGCGACGGTAAGCATGAGCTTATACAAAGTAGAGTCGGCATTGATCGTAGCTACTGATGGTTCAGTAACAACGAGTGGTTCCGATCGCTTGAGTGTGAGTGTTAGCCCAGCAGTATTCAGCAAATTAGCCTTGAGCTTGGCGGGACCACAGATCAATGGAGTAGCCTTTACAGGAACGAATAGCTTAACAGCCTTGGATGCTTATGGCAACGTGGTGACAGGCTTTGATGCCTCAGGAAATAACATTACTGTAAGCACGAGCTTAAGTGGTAGTATCAGTGGCTTAAGTGGCACTGATAAACTAAATAGTGCATCAGACTTTGTGAGTGGAGTAGCGAACTTGAGTAGCTTAGGCTTGAAGTACACAGGAGCGGTTGGTTCAGGAACATTCACATTTACTCCAGCGAGCGGAACAGCCGTAACAAGTGGAAGCATTACGATTAACCCAGGTTCGGCTAACCGACTTGTAATTACGGGTACAGGAACGCAAACGGCTGGTAGTTCACAAACGATTACGATCACGGCAAAAGATGCTAGTGGCAATACGATTACATCATATACTGGCGATAAGTCGCTTACCTTCTCAGGAGCGAATAGCTCATTGAGTCCGGTTACGACACCTAAAGTAACCGATAAGAATTCGAATCAAATTAGCTTAGGTACAGCTGCAACTATCACATTTACGAATGGTGTAGCAACAACCAACTTAGCCTTGTATTTAGCTGAAGCGGTTAATATTGTTGTAAGTGATGGAACATTGACTGCTTCGGGTGCTGATCGTTTGGCTATCACAGTAGGAGTAGGATCTTTCTCCAAATTTGGCTTGACATTAGCTGCTTCTCAATCAAGTGGTACAGCATTTAGTGGTACAAATACCTTAACGGCATTAGATGCTTATGGTAACGTTGTGACAGGCTTTGATGCAAGTGCGAATAATGTGACTGTAAGCAGTAGCTTAACAGGAAGTATTAGTGGTTTAAGTGGTACGAATAAATTAACTAGTGCATCAGACTTTGTGAATGGCGTAGCGAACTTAAGTAGTCTGGGTCTAACCTTTACAGGAACTTCAGGTACAGGTACATTCACCTTTACTCCAGCTACAGGATTAGCAGTAACAAGTTCTAACGTAAGTATAAGTTCTGGTTCAGCTACTCGATTAATCATCACGGGGGCTTCTACACAAACAGCAGGTGTTGCTCAGACAATTACAATTACAGCGAAAGATGCCAATGGAAATATTGTAACTAGTTTCACAGGAGACAAAACCCTAGTGTTCTCAGGAGCAAGTTTATCACCTAATGGTAATTTCACCGCAAGTGCTACTAATAAAACTGCTGTAGCTACCAATTTTGGTACCAATACAGTAGTGACATTTAACAACGGTGTTGCTAGTTCGAGTCTTGTATTGTATGCCGCTGAAACTGCCAATGTTGCGGCAAGTACAGCTGGTATAACAGCTTCTAGCGGTTCTGATCGTTTAGCTGTGACAGTAAGTACAGGAACATTCAGCCAGCTTACTGTAAGTTTAGCAGCATCACAATCAAATGCTATTGCTTGGACTGGTACGAATACCTTGACGGCCAAAGATGCTTACGGTAATATAGTGACCACATTTAATGCGGCTTCTAATGTCATCACTGTAAGCTCTAGTTTAACAGGTAACATTACTGGATTGTCAGGCATAAATAAATTAAATGCAGCAGGCGACTTTGTTAATGGGGTAGCTAATTTATCTAGCCTTGGTATCGTTTATTCTGGCTTAGCGGGCTCAGTTAACTTTACCTTTACACCAACGTCTGGTTCAGCTAGCTCAGGTGGTCCTGTAACGATTAATCCTGGCGCCTTGAATAAACTAATTGTTACTGGATCTGCTACACAAATTGCAGGTACAGCACAGACAATTACTTTAACAGCAAAAGATTCAGGAGGCAACACCATTACAAGCTATACTGGAACGAAGAGCTTGACATTCTCTGGAGCTACAGCTTCAACACTTCCAGTGACTAATCCTACAGTGGGAAGCACAGCCTTTGGATCAGCAACTAGTGTCGTGTTCACCAATGGTGTGGCCACAGCTAGTATGAACTTGTATCATGTCGAAAATGCAGTAATTGCAGTAAGTGATGGTACTATTTCTTCAACAGGAACTGATCGCTTAGCAGTAACTGTTAATCCTGCTGTCTTTAATAAACTACAAGTTACATTAGCTAGTACGCAAGCAAATGGGGTGGCCTTTACTGGGGCTAATACCTTAACAGCCATGGATGCATATGGCAACGTGGAAACGAGCTTTGATGCTTCAGCAAATAACATTAGTGTAACAACTAGCTTAACAGGAAGTATTTCAGGATTATCAGGAACGAATAAACTTACTAATGTAGGTGACTTTGTTAATGGAGTAGCCAACCTAACAAACCTTGGTTTGAAATTTACAGGTACTTCAGGAACTGGTACTTTAACTTTCACTCCTGCGACAGGTACCGCTGTAACAAGTACGAATGTAACTTTCACAAGTGGAAGTGTAAGCAAGTTCATTGTAACTGGAGCAGCAAACCAAGTAGCTGGTGTGGCTCAAACTATCACCATTACGGCGAAAGATGCTAGTGGAAATACGGTTACATCGTATACAGGTGCTAAGCTATTGACATTCTCTGGTGCAAATCCATCAACTAGCCCAGTGACAAAAGCTACAGTTGCTGGCGTAGACGTTGAAACAGAAACTACCATTACATTTAGTAACGGTGTGGCCACAGCTAGCATGATTTTATATCAGGTAGAAACGGCAAATGTAGCTGTGACGGATGGAAGTGTTTTAGCAGAAGGAACTGATCGATTAACTGTAGCTGTCACAGCAGGAAACTTTAGCAAATTTGCTCTAGCCTTAGTAAGTCCTCAAAATAGCGCAGTTGCTTTCACGGGTACTAACACCTTAACAGCTCAAGATGCATACGGAAATACAGTGACAGGATTTAGTGCAGCTACAAATAATATCACTGTAACAACAAGCTTGGCTGGAACCATCTCTGGATTATCTGGTACAAATAAATTAAATGCAGCAGGTGACTTTGTGAATGGAGTGGCTAATTTAACTAGCCTTGGTATGATATATTCTGGTAATCCAGGAACAGGTACTTTCACATTTACACCTAATACAGGAACAGCTATTACCAGTGGTAATATTCTTATCAATGGTGGTGTGGCGACTAAATTAGTGATTACCTCGGCCGCAAGTACCGCAGCAGCTGGTGTAGCTCAAAGTATCATTATCACAGCTAAAGATACTAATGGGAATACTTCTACGATTTATACAGGTACTAAGTCATTGGTATTCTCGGGTGCTAATTCATCTGCAAGTCCTGCTACTTCACCTATAGCAACTAGCATTGCGTTTGGAACAGCGACTCCAGTTACTTTTGTCAATGGGGTAGCTACCTTGAACGTCACGCTATTTAAAGCTGAAACAGCTCTAATCGCAGCTACTGACGGAACGATCTCTAGTGCAGGTGCTGACAGATTAAGTTTATCAGTGACTCCAAGTACCTTCTCTAAATTGGCGGTAAGTTTAGCTTCTCCTCAAAATAGTGCAGTTGCTTTCACGGGTACTAACACCTTAACAGCTCAAGATGCATACGGAAATACAGTGACAGGATTTAGTGCAGCTACAAATAATATCACTGTAACAACAAGCTTGGCTGGAACCATCTCTGGATTATCTGGTACAAATAAATTGACCAGTGCGACTGACTTTGTAGCTGGAGTTTCTAGCTTGACTGGATTAACTTATGCAGGTGTAACAGGTACAGGTACATTTACCTTCACGCCTGCTAGCGGAACAGCTGTAACTAGCCCATCCATTGTAATTAATACCAATGTTGCAAGTGCAGCAACTTCTACATTAACACCTATTAGTGCGAGTTTGGTAGCTTCTGGCGTTTCACAAACATTAACCGTTACAGCCAAAGATGCTTTGGGTAACGCAATTACTACAGGTGGAGCTACTGTTGTAATAACTAAATTATCTGGTGTAGGAACAGTTTCTGCTGTAACTGATAATGCTAATGGAACTTATACAGCTACGGTTAGCTCATTAATAGCAGGTACAGGTGTTTTTGTAGCCACCATCAATGCTAATCCAGTATTAAGTGGAACGGCTAGTCAAACGCAAGCAAGCATAACCTTTACTGTGGGTGCTGTCAATGCAACTGTGTCTACATTGACTCCTACTACAGCGAATATATTTGCTGATGGTAGTACGCAAACTTTAACTGTAACAGCGAAAGATCTAAATGGTAATGCCATAACGACTGGCGGTGCAACAGTACTTATTACTAAATCTTCTGGAGTTGGAACAGTTTCTACTGTAACAGATAATGGTAACGGAACTTATACTGCCACTGTAAGTTCAAATACTCCAGGTACAGGTGTATTTGTAGCAAGCATCAATGGCAATCCAGTATTAAGCGGAAATAGTAGTCAAACAACTGCAAGTATTACTTTCAATACGGGAGCAGCTACGAAATTGATTATTACAGGTTCTGGTACCCAAACAGCAGGTGGACAACAAATTATCACCATTACTGCCAAAGATGCTAGTGGAAATACAGCCTTAGGGTATACAGGATCTAAATTAGTGACATTCAGTGGTGCTACTAGTTCAGCCAGCCCAGTGACAGCACCAAGCATAGATGGTACTAATATGGGTACAGCTACCAGCTTGAACTTTAGTCAGGGTGTAGCTACTGCAGTGATGAGATTGTATAAAGCTGAAACAGCAACCATTACTGCATCCGAAGGTACTATAGCTACAATTGGTACAGATCGCTTGACTGTTGCTGTTAGCACAGCCATCATGTCTAAGTTTGAATTGAACTTAAGCAGCCCTCAAGTAGCAGGACAAGCATTTGTGGGTGTCAATACCTTGACAGCTCAAGATGCCTTTGGTAATATCATCACAAACTTCAATGCAAGTAGTAATAATGTGACAGTTAGCACCAACTCGCTTGGAACAATATCAGGATTGTCTGGTACCAACAAATTGAATGCTGCCACTGACTTTGTTAATGGAGTAGCCAACCTAACTAGCTTAGGTTTAATCTATACTGGTGAAACTGGTGCAGTTACATTTACATTTACGGCTTCTACGGGTGCAACAGTAACAAGTCCTAGCATTACGTTAAGTTCAGGAGAAGCTGCTAAGATTAAATTAAGCACTATTGCTAACCATGTAGCAGGTTTACCGCAAACGATCACCGCTACATTAGTGGATGTGACCAATAATCCGGTGAAAGCAACAGCCAATGGTGTTATCACTTTAACTGTGAAAACAGGTACAGGAACTCTTACAGGAACTGTTTCAGCTACCTTGTTAGCAGGTTCTAGCTCTGTTGAAATTAGTGGTTGGTCGTATACTAAGAGTGAAACAGGTGTGGTATTATTGGCCACTGGAAGCGGATTGACTTCTAATAATGTGACAGGTAAAACGGGTGAGTCAAATGCCTTTAATGTGACAGCGGGTGCACCTGCCAACTTCATTATTAAATCAAACAATAATACGGTAAGAGCTGGCCTTAAACTGACCATCGACATATTTGCAGTAGATCAGTATCAAAATACAATAAAAGATTTCAAACAAAGTCTACTCATGGCATTTGCTGGAGCATCCATTTCTCCAAACCGTATTGCTTTGCCTCAGATTGGAGAACCTCAGACAACTACGGCTTCCATTCCAAGTGATAGTAAGCCACAATCACGAGTAGAATCTAGTAAGAAAACGACAAATTCTACCGTTAATATTTTAAGTAGTGCAACGGGCGGAGCTAGTTTGGCAAATGCTAAAACAGGAGCAGGCAGTGCCAATCTTGTATTGGATGGATTTACGCCATTTGGATCTGATGTATTGGTCAAATTTGTGAATGGAGTTGCTACCCTAGAATTAGTCTTGTTTGCTGCCGAAGTTGCCAATATTGATGCTAGAACAGTTACTGGATCTATTGTGACCAAGCCAGAAAACAAATTGCCAATCACCGTAGTGCCAGATAAGTTCAACACCTTAGAGGTAAAATTAGATCCTGTACAAGAATCAGGTAAGCCAATTACGGGATCAATGACCGCTGTGGATGAATGGGGTAATGTGGTTAAAACATTTAACGCTGCAGAAAATCCAGTTAAGATTGTGGTTACCAGTGTATCTGGATCAACGTCAACAAGTCAAAGCACTTATGTTTTATCTAAACCTACGGACTTCACTCAAGGAGTTGCTGATTTCTCAGTACTAGGAATTACCTACAAGGAAGCAACTTCTGGATCTAGTAAATTAACCATTACACCGACAGAAGGTGCTGCTGTTCAAACTCCTGAAATTGTGGTAGTTTCACCAGATACAGATGGCGATAGTGTGACAGATGAACAAGAGTTAATAGATAAGACAGACGTAAACGATGGCTGTTCCTATTTGATGAGTTCATTTGTTTTATCTAAAACATCCGCAGCCTGGAAAGCGATGGATTGCGATGGCGATGGATCTCCAAATGGAACCGACGTTGAACCATCGAATGCATGTTCAGGTGGAGTAGCAGGATATATTCCTCCAAGAGGAAGTGTTGGTTATGCCAAATATTTTGCAGGAGATTGCGATAGCGATGGTATTTCAAACGAAATGGAATGTAACGGAGGCTATTTAGGAACAGGATCTTGCCAAGACTTTGATTCAGATGGTATTCCTAACTTCTTAGATCCAGATTCGGATAACGACGGTATCTTAGACATGATTGAGAAGAACATCGATAGCGATGGAGATGGTCATGCCAACTACTTGGATTTAGATTCGGATAACGACGGTATCTTGGATTCTCAAGAAAGATCATACGATACGGATGGAGATGGAGTGATGAACTTCTTGGATATCGATTCAGATAATGACGGAATATTGGATGCATGGGAAGGAACAGACAACAAGCGCGGAACAATCGATGACAATTACGATGGCCGTGTGGATAAAAATGGATCTGCACCAGATGTGAACGGAAATGGATTGGCTGACTTCTTAGAAGGTAACCCTGCACCAGTGCCTGATACAGATAAGGACGGAACACCGGATTATATCGACCTAGACTCTGATGGAGACGGAATCGCAGATAAGATAGAATTAACGAATGATCCAGATAAGGATGGTAAACCAAACTACCGAGATAAAGATTCGGATGGCGATTGGTTAGGAGATAGCGATGAGCGAGATACGGACAATGATGGAGATCGTATACCAAATTACTTAGATGCAGATTCGGATGGAGACGGTATACCAGATGCATGGGAAGGAAAAGATAAGTGTAGAGAATGCGATAATTCGAATGACGACAATGATAACGGTTGGGATGATCGTGGCGAATACAAAGCGGTGATAGATAGCGACAAGGATGGATCACCTGACTTCTTAGATCTAGATTCCGATAATGACTGTATACCTGACGGAGTAGAAGGCGGCGCAGATTGGGATCAAGATAAATTGGCCAATTTCCGCGATACAGATTCAGACGGAGACGGTATCCTAGATATAGTTGAAGTAGGAGATTGCAATAAACCTTGGGATACGGATGGTGATGGCTTGAAAAACTTTGAGGATACGGATTCTGATGGAGATGGTATACCAGATAATATCGAGGCAGGTAAGGATTTATCGAAACCTGTTGATACGGATGGCGACGGAATTCCAGATATGTTGGATTTAGATTCGGACAATGATACCATTCCAGATAAAGTGGAAGTAGGGAGCGACGTATGGAAACCATTGGATACGGATAAGGATGGTAAGGCCGACTTCCGTGATACGGATTCAGATAATGATACTGTTACTGATCGCATGGAAGTGGGTTCAAATCCAAATATGCCACGTGATTCCGATAAAGATGGTTTGCCAGATTATCGAGATACTGATTCAGATAATGATACCATGCCAGATGGAGTAGAAGTAGGTATTATCAACGGTGTACCTGTGGATACGGATAAAGATGGTTTGGCAGATATGATTGATACGGATTCGGATAATGACGGAATTCCAGATAGCATAGAAGCAGGTATGGTTCCATTAGTACCATTGGATTCTGATGGCGATCTATTACCAGATTACCGTGATATAGATTCGGATAACGATGGTATTATAGACAGTATTGAGGTAGGTCCAGATGTGAATAATCCGCTGAACACAGATGGAGACTTCCTAAAAGATGGTTCACCGAAATACGATTACCGTGATACTGATTCAGACAACGATGGTATACCAGATTTCATTGAGGCAGGAGCAGATCCATTGAAACCACAGGATTCAGATGGAGATTTAGTTCCTGATTACCGTGAATTGGATGCAGACAATGACGGTATTCCAGATAGCGTAGAAGCTGGTAAGGATCCGATGATTCCTGTCGATACCGATAAAGACGGTAGAGCGAACTATACTGATACTGATTCTGACAATGATACCATCTCGGATAAAATAGAGGCAGGAGATAATCCAAAAGTTCCTGTGGATACGGATAAAGATGGCATGCCAGATTACTTGGATCTAGATACCGATGGAGATACTATACCAGATAAGGTAGAGGTTGGATCTGATCCGAATAGACCAGTAGATACGGATAAAGACGGTATATATGATTTCCGCGATTTGGATTCAGATGCTGATGGTATTCCGGATAAGATGGAAGCAGGTTTAAATCCAAACGTACCAGATGATACTGATGGTGATGGTTTAGCCGATTACCGCGATGTAGATTCGGATAATAACGGAATCTCGGATAAAGAAGAAGTGGGTCCAGATCCATTGCGTCCAATTGATACCGATGGAGATGGAGTACCTGATTACAAAGATCCTGATGATGATGGTGATGGTATCCCAGATAAATTGGAGGATGACTTGAATTACGGTGCTTTACCAGATTGTGATCATGACGGTATACCAAATAGTAAGGATAAGGATATTTGCGAACCATTTGTGACGCAAGGATTCTCACCAAATGGAGATGGTGTCAACGATAAGTTTGTGATTCCTGGAATTATGAGCATGCCAAACCACCACTTAACCATCTTTAATCGTTGGGGTAATATTGTGTACGAAATCGACAATTATAAAAATGATTGGGGTGGCGAGATACCAAAAGGCGTAGGTATCGTTCAAGGAGAAGGTACAATTACAGATGGTGTTTACTTCTACATCATCGACTTCAAAGGAGCGAAACCAAATATTCAATCGTTCATTTATGTGAACAGATTGGATAAATAAAGAAATTGAAATGATGCCCTATACATCATTTCAATAAGAGGGAAACCTCAAAAACATTAGAACACGGATTGCAGAAAGTCGGGACTTTTTAAGTTTCGACTTTTTTATTAGGGGTAAATGGAGACTCTAAAATTCTATGGAAAAGAGAACAAATTTCTTGCCTTTTAATAAGTATTTTCTCCACCAATATTTTGATATTTGTAGAGCAATGAATAATTGCAATTTTAACCACTAATAGCCAGACAAAACACCTTTATGGTGCTTAGTTTGTGCATATCAAAATATGTGTTCTAATCAACAATTCAATCGAAAAGCCACGAGCTTTTTGTCCTGCTTGCCTAGCGCCAAATTTTTCTTAGGCCTTTGTTTCATGTTTTTTTGTTTAAGTCATTGGACTAAAGCCACGAAGCTACATTCCACTAGCAAAAATGTAATACTGCATTCAAAAGATGGGAAGCAATTTGATCAATCAAAAAAGGTAGGTTCAGCATCGGCTAAAATGAGCTTAGCTACCCGCTTAAAAATAACGGGAGATGCCCATCAAATAGCCGGAACTAGTCAAGATATCACCATCACGGCATTGGACGATAATGGAAATGTGGATGAGAGTTATAGTGGTAGTAAAATAATTACATTTTCTGGAGCAAGTATGGTTTCTTATTTTGCTGAAGCAGTTCAAGGGGGAGTTGGTAATTTAATTGAATTTGTGCCTAGTGCCAATAATAAACAATTTGGTCAAAGTTTCTTTTTGGAATTCGAAAATGGAATGGCTATTGCATCCTTGATTTTATATAAAGCGGAAATCGCACAAATTTCAGCTCAAGAGGAATTGGGAATAGAAACATTGGTGAATGACCGATTAACTGTTACGGTAACTCATAATGTTATAAATCAATTTGATTTAAATATTAATCCAATTCAATATAATCGACTTCCTTTTTCTGGAACCAATCTTTTAACGGCATTAGATCAGTATTTTAATCCTGTTTTAGATTATAATGCAGAAACCAATCCCGTTGAATTTCGAATTTCTAATTTTACAGGAAAAGTTAGTAGGTCAAATGGAAGTCAACTATTAAATCTTAGTACTGATTTTCACCAAGGGGTTGCTGATTTATCCACCATGGGAATTACTTTTGCTGGCCCCATTAGTGCTATTGGAAGTTTAATTTTTCAAGTGGTGAATAATCCTTCCATTATATATGGGAAGCCAATGGTTCTTTATGGAGGAAACCCTATTAAATTTGAATTATCTGGACCAATTTCTAGATTAGCTGGCCAATTTTTAACAGTAAGTATTTTAGCCATAGATATGGATGGAAATACCTCTTTTTTATATGGTGGAACCAAAAATCTAACGGTAGAAACTAATGCTTCTCCTACTTCAAATGGGCTAATTCCTACATTAGAAAATTCAGAATTTAATAAGTCAGTTCAAATTGGTTTTGTAGAAGGTAGAGCAACTTTTAAAGCTGTATTTTATAAAGCTGAAAAAGTCAATATAGATGCATTTGATGGAAATATAACGTCCAAATCTAATGCAATTCCGTATAGCCTAATGATCAATCCTGCTCCATTAAATAAATTCAAAACCCAATTATACAGCCCTCAAACCTCAGGAGAGACTTTTATAGGTGAAAACACCGTCACGGCTTTGGATGCTTACGACAATGTCATTACCAATTATAATGCAGGGACTACGGTAAATAATGTACGCGTTTCCACTAGTTTAAAGGGAACTATTTCGGGTTTATCAGGAATCAATATATTGAATCGAGCTGGTGATTTTGTCAATGGTGTTGCCAATTTAACACGTTTGGGATTAAAGTTTACTGGTAGAGAAGGAGTGGGAACATTCACTTTTACTAGAACCCTCAATAACATCACAGGAACTAGTAATGTCATCACGATGTATTCTGGTGATATGGATCATGATGGTTTATTAGATACCTATGAAATTGGTAATAATAGCGAATTACCCAAGGATACGGATATGGATGGGATTTTAGATTTTGTCGATAAGGATTCAGATAATGATTCCTTGTTGGATTCCGTTGAAAGTGGGGGAGATATGGACCATGATGGTATTCCAAATTTCTTGGATTTGGATTCTGATGGAGATTGGTTAGGAGATAGCGATGAACGAGATGGTGATAATGACTTGGATGGAAAGCCCAATTTCTTAGATTTGGATTCAGATAATGATGGTATACCTGATGCCTGGGAAGGGAAAAATAAGTGCGCCACATGTACCACCAGTATCGACAATCATGGAGACGGATGGGATGACCGTGGTCAAAATACGCCTGTCATAGATACGGATTTGGATGGGCAACCCGATTACCTAGATCAAGATTCTGATAATGATGGCATTCCCGATCGAGTAGAATTAGGAGCTGATATTGACGGAGATTCCATTCCGAATTTTAGAGATTTAGATTCGGATAATGATGGCATCCCAGATACCCTTGAGGCTGGAAATTTTGAGCATCCTCGCGATACCGATTCAGATGGATTAGCCGATTTTGAAGATGTTGATTCGGATAATGATGGATTACCTGATAGTTTGGAAGTAGGCCCCAATCCAAGCAAACCATTGGATACAGATCAAGATGGTATTCCTAATTACCTTGATTCAGACGCGGACGCTGATGGAATCTTAGATATTTGGGAATTGGGCAATGCCCCTTTACATCCACTTGATACCGACATGGATGGCTTACCTGATTATTTGGATTTGGATTCTGATGGTGACGGAATCCCCGATGTAGTAGAAAATGGAAGCAAGACACAACCACAAGATACGGATCACGATGGAATCCCCGATTTTCAGGATTCAGATTCGGATGGCGATAAAATTCCTGATAGACTTGAAGCCGGAGCAAATCCCTTAAAACCTTTGGATACGGATCTTGATGGTCAAGCGGACTTTCTGGACTTAGATTCAGACAATGATTCAATTATAGATCAAATAGAAGCTGGAATAAATGCCCTTATTCCTACCGATACCGACCAAGATGGTGTGCCTGATTTTAGAGAAATAGATGCAGATTCTGATTATATACCAGATCAAATAGAAGTGGGTCAAAACCCTGCTCATCCTGTAGATACCGATGGTGATGGTAAGCCTGATTACCAAGATTTGGATTCTGATAATGATGGCATCCCCGACTTAATAGAGGGGAATTTCATAGGTAAAATTCCAGTGGATACCGATTCCGATGGAAAGGCAGATTATGTTGATCTAGACTCCGATGGAGATGGTATAGCTGATTTTTTTGAAGCAGGCCTTAACCCTACACATCCTTTGGATACTGACCTAGATGGTATTCCCAATTTCCAAGATGTAGATTCTGATGCAGACGGTATTTTAGATAAGATAGAGGCGGGACTGAATCCTAGTATTCCAGCAGATTTTGATGCTGATGGGACTCCAAATTATATCGACTTAGACTCAGATAATGATTCAATTTCGGATAAAATAGAGGCACAGCCCTTAATCAGTGGACCCGCAGATACGGATCATGATGGATTTGCCGATTATTTAGATCTAGATTCGGACAATGATAAAATACCTGATCGAATTGAGGTAGGAAAGGATAGTAACAACCCAGTGGATACAGACCACGATGGATTACCCGATTACCGAGATTTGGATTCAGACGGAGACAAAATTCCCGATGCCTTGGAGTTTGGCAAGAATCCATTAAGCCCCATAGATACCGATGGTGATGGTAAGCCTGATTACCAAGACACAGATTCTGACAATAATGGCATCACGGACACAGAAGAAGTAGGTCCCGATCCAACAAATCCACTCGATACGGATACTGATGGAATCTATAATTATTTAGATGCAGATGATGATGGAGACGGTTTATTGGATAAATGGGAAAATGATCTCAATTTGGGAGCTTTACCTGATTGTGACCATGACGGAATCCCTAATCAATTGGACCCTGATGTTTGTGAAACATATTTGACAAATGGTTTTTCTCCCAATGGAGATGGAGTTAATGACACCTTCATCATTCCAGGAATCATGAGTTTGCCGAATCATCGATTAAGTATTTATAACCGTTGGGGTAGTCTAGTTTTTGAAACAGATAACTACAAAAATAATTGGGATGGCATGTCCAATAACGCAGATACCCTACTAACCAATGATGGTAAAATAGTGGATGGTATTTATTATTACATCATTGATTTTGGAACTGTTCGGCCAATGATTCAATCTTATTTGTATGTCAATCGAATGAAGAATAATTAGGAAACAAGTGGTTTAATTAAATATAGGTTGAAGAAAAACGAGTAATGTTTATTGCTCGTTTTTTTGTTAGTTAGATTGATTTTTAGTTTTTAAATGAGAACAAATTTTACTTTTAAATAAAAATATTTCCATCATTTTTTTTGTAACTAGTTAGTTAAATTGAATAAATAGTTCCCTGTGTTCGAATGGTTCTAGTATTTCTAGTCTGTTCATTTAAATTTATAAACTGATTCCTTGTATTATGTGTTCTAAAACGGTTGTATTTCAGCAGGAGAAATCCTTCGCTGGTATATTATGCATCAAGCATTTTAACTATTTTTCCCTTACCATTTGCTTGTTTCTTTCCTTATTTTTATTGCCACAGCTAACTCATGCTGAGGGTATGGCAGCTGCAGTCAAATTTAGAATAACAGGAACAGGAACACAAACAGCTGGGATTTCACAAACTATCACCATCACAGCAGTTGACGGCGGAGGCCTGACGGATAATACGTATACCGGAAATCGTAATGTGGTTTTTTCTGGGGCGAATAATTCCACGTTAGGTGATACACCCAAGGTTAATTCCATAGCTTTCGGGACTCCAACCAGTCTTACTTTTACCAATGGGATCGCAACAGCCTCGTTAAATTTATTTCTTGCAGAAACTGCTACCATTCAGGTTTCAGACGGAACCTTATCCTCATCAGGAGCTGATGGATTAAGTGTGCTTGTTGGTTTTGGCGCATTAGGTCGATTTGACCAGGTATTGTCCAATCCGGAACAAATTGTTGATAAGAATTTCACTGGGACCTATACGGTTACTGCACAAGATAGCTATGCCAATGTTATTACTAATTTTAATGCCGCTGCAACTCCTTTGACCATTATTGGAAACAATAATTATGCAGCAGGAACATTTACATTAGGTTATGGTGGAAATACCCTAAATCGAGTGACTGATTTTGTGAATGGGATGGCTAATTTACAAGCTATCGGAATAAAGTATTCAGGAACTACTAGTGCTTCTGGTAATATTTTAATTAGAAATGCAGATTTATCTGTCATTGGTGCTATTCCAGCCATTATTCGCGGAGGTGATGCCGTTAGACTAACTATTTCAGGAACAACTACGCGTACAGCTGGTATTAATTTAGCTATCACCATCAACGCATTAGATAGTTATGGTAACCAGTCCTATGAATATACGGGGAATAAATCCTTGATTTTTTCAGGAGCCAGTACGGCTATCAGCGGAAATATTCCACGAGTATCTGGAGTAAACTTTGGTACTGCCACCAGTGTGACATTTTCTAATGGTACTAGTTTACCTGGCATGACATTGTACAAGGCAGAAACGGCCACCATTTCAGTCAGTGATGGAACGCTTTCTTCTTCAGGAGCGGATAATTTATCGGTAACCGTGAATCCTGGATTTTTAAATAAATTTCGAGTCATTGTTAGCAATCCACAACAAAGTGAACGTGCTTTTTCTGGAACTAATACCGTAACGGCGCTTGATGGATTTGACAATATCGTCACCTCATTCAATGCTGCAACTAATAATGTGACGGCTAGCACTACTTTATCAGGAAGTATTTCAGGGTTATCAGGTGGCAATAAATTAACCTCAGCTTCGGATTTCGTCAGTGGTGTGGCTAATTTGACTGCATTAGGAATGAAGTATAGTGGGGCAGAAGGAACAGGTTCATTTACATTCAGAGCAAGCACAAGTCCAACTGGAACTAGCCAATTAATTGAAACAACTTTTGCTGATGATGATGGGGATGGAATTCCGAACTCCATGGAATGTTATGGGACTTCTTCCTTATTAGGAACCTGTGCTGATTTTGATGGTGATGGTCGCATGAATTCACAAGATACAGATTCGGACGGCGACGGAATCAATGATTCCGTGGAAAGAAATATTGATACAGACGGAGATAGACAAGCTAATTACTTGGATTTGGATTCAGATAATGATGGTATTCTTGATGCCATCGAAGGTGAGCAAGATACAGATGGAGACGGTATTCCTAATTATATTGATTCGGATTCTGATGGTGATGGAATATTAGATGTTTGGGAAGCAACTGACAATGCACGAGGAACTGTTGATCAGAATTATGATGGGAAAATTGATATCAATGGAGTCTTTACAGATAATAACGGGAATGGCTTAGCCGATATTTTAGAAGTGGGTTTTGGAGGAAAACCTTTGCCATTACCAGATACAGATAGAGACGGGAAAAAGGACTATATGGATTTGGATTCAGATAACGATGGAATTTTGGATCAAGTAGAGGGAACATCAGACCCAGATAAAGATTCATATCCTAATTACCGAGATTTGGATTCAGACGGGGACTGGTTAGGTGATCAAGATGAAAGAAATGTGGATAATGATGGAGATGGAGTAGGTAACTATTTAGACGCTGATTCAGACGGTGATGGAATTCCTGATGCTTGGGAAGGCAAAAATAAATGCGCTACCTGTAGCACATTGAAGGATGAAAAGGCAGATGGTTGGGATGATCGCGGTCAATATGTGGCAGTGATAGATACAGATAAAGATGGTAGTTCTGATTTTCTTGATTTAGATTCAGATAACGATTGTTTACCTGATGCTATTGAATTGGGAGCGGATATCGATGTAGATGAAATTCCCAATTTTAGAGATTTGGATTCAGATAATGATGGAATACCTGATACGGTAGAAGCCATTTCATGCTCTAAGCCAGTGGATTCAGATCTAGATGGTAAAGCAGATTTTGAAGATATAGATTCAGATAATGATTTAATTCCAGACAAAATAGAGGCTGGTTCTAATCCACTTAAGCCATTGGATTCTGACCTGGATGGAATAGCCGATTTTCAAGATTTAGATAGCGATGGGGATGGAATTTCAGATACATGGGAGGCAGGCAAAGATGCTAATAATCCTATCGACACAGATGCTGATGGAATCATGGATTTTCGAGATACCGATTCTGATAATGATACGATATTGGATAAAATTGAGGTTGGAGTAAATACACTTAAACCATTGGATTCAGACGGAGATGGAGTTTGGGATCATTTGGACTTAGATTCAGATAATGATACTATTTCAGATAAATTGGAAGCTGGGGCTGATCCTTCTATACCAGTAGATACAGATTTAGATGGGAAACGCGATTATGTGGATACCGATTCAGATGCAGATACCATTCCTGATCAAATTGAGGTTGGTTCTGATGTAACTAAACCTTTGGATTCAGATGCGGATGGGAAATGGGATTTTCGAGATACCGATTCCGATAATGATGGGATTTTAGACATGATTGAAGCAGGCCAAAACCCAATGAAACCTGTTGATTCAGATGGAGATACGAAAGCAGATTACATCGATTTAGATTCCGATAATGATACTATATTGGATAAACTGGAAGGAGGTGCCAATCCGTCTAAACCAGTGGACACGGACAATGATGGTAAAGCAGATTATGTAGATACCGATTCGGATAATGACGGACTCTTAGATTCAATAGAAGTAGGTAAGGATACTACGAAGCCATTAGATACCGATCAAGATGGCTTGGCAAATTACCGAGATATCGATTCAGATAATGATGGTTTATTGGACAAGTTAGAAGCAGGAAATGATTTAAATAAGCCTTTAGATACCGATAAAGATGGTTTGGTAGACTATATTGATACAGATTCAGATAATGATTCCATGACAGACCGATTGGAGGCTGGTTCAGATTTTACTCGACCAGTAGATACTGATCGAGATACTTTGCCTGATTATCGAGATACGGATTCCGATAATGATTTAATTCCTGATAAAGTAGAAGCAGGCCCCGATCCTACAAAGCCATTGGATTCAGACAGAGATGGTATCTTTGATTTTCAGGATATTGATTCTGATAATAATGGAATATTAGATATCGCAGAATTTGGTACCGATGCTAGCAACCCTATTGATACGGATAAAAATGGCATACCTGACTACCGTGATTTGGATAATGATGGTGATGGAATCATTGATATCTTGGAGTTGGATATCAATTATGGAGGCTTAGAAGATTGTGATCATGATGGAATAAGTAACATGCAAGATAAAGATGTATGTGAGCCATTTGCTCCTCAAGGGATTTCACCCAATGGAGATGGCAAAAACGATAAACTGATTATTCCTGGGTTATTAAGCATGCCCAAGCACCACATCACAGTATTTAATAGGGCAGGAGCTATCATTTTCGAATCGGACAATTATAAAAATGATTGGGGAGGAGAAATCAATTTTGTAAGTGGCCAGTCGAGTCAGTCTCAAATAGTTCCTGATGGAGTTTATTATTATGTAGTAGATTTTGCTGGCGCGAAGCCCGCGATTCAATCGTTCTTATATGTCAATAGATTGAACCTCAATTAAAATCATAAGGGAGCTAATTTAGCTCCCTTATTTGTTTCCATTGGATTATCAATATCTTGGACAATTAATGCAAAATCTCATTCGTTAAACGGCTGATTAAACCTGCTTCCGCAACGCTGTCAGGGTTCCAAACCCTGACAGCGTTAGGAGTTTCGCCAATTTCAGGAGGGAAAACACGGTTTAATCCTGGCGTTTAGAAACTTAATTCCTCCATTTTTACTTCTGGATTCATCATATAAGTGATTAAAGTGCCATCATTTAATATTTCTCCCACACGGTAACCTTTATACGGAGTTCCCCAATTACCTCCAATGTGGGAATCAAATAAAAATGGTGTATTGTTCATCATTTTTACTCCGTCTTGATCATGCTCATGTCCATGAAATGCAGCTTTCACATTGGGGTAGTTTTTCAACAAATCAAAAAACTCTGGATGGTCAATGCCATGCTTTGTCCATTTGGCCTGAGGAATATGCAAAAACAATAAGACTTGTTTATGTTTTTTATTTGCTTCTAGTTGTTCTTTCAACCAAGTTAAATCTGGACAGAGGTATTTGCCTTGTTCATTCGATGTATCACCTAACAATATACCCACTTTTTTGTGAACCACTTGGTGGTTTAATGGAGTGCCCCAAATGTCTTTCCAATATTCGGGACTCACTAAATCATGATTGCCACGGGTAACATAATAGGGCATTTTTAAGCCGTCGATTTTAAGTTTTGCTTTGGGCATCCATGTCTTATCATCATGTACGATATCTCCATTCATGACACAAAAATCCAGTGGATTCTCGGAATGGAACTGATTGATTTGTGCGATAGACTTATCTAACATCTCCTCAAATGCTGTGTTAGGTTGGCCATAGTGAATGTCGGAAGCAACAATGAATCGTAGTTTTACTTTCTTACGAAATGCCTCAACTTCAGATGGACTTAATGCTTTGACTTGTCCAGAAAGGAGAAATATAGAAGCAAATGAAACTTGCTGAATGAAATTTCTTCTGCTAAGGGATAGCTTTTCTTTTTTTGACATAGAGGTTTAGATTGAGAGTCTAATTTATCTTTTTTTAACTAAAATATAGTCCTGACCATAGAATCTTAATCCTTTCTTAATAAAAATTAGGAGCTAAATTCAATCAATTATCGGATTTCCCTAATTCTTAATGCCAAATAGGGCTTTTCAGGTAATCTGATTTTCTTAAAATCTTTGTCGAAAAAGCGATAATCATTTTCTTTACCAGTTTCAAAGATCTCGGGCAAAGTTTGTATCGTCATGCCATAGGTATCAATGATATCTACTCGAAAACGAGTTCCAGCAGTCAATTTACCAAAGGCACCGTTATTAATAGGTAAATTAAACATCCAGTATTCTTGGATTTGTTTTCCAAAATAGACCAAATAATTCCCTTTGCCTCCGGAAGAGGTAATATTATCTCGGGAAACATCCGACAAATTCAATGGTCCCGGACCTTCTTCCAAGAGTTGTCTCAAAAATCCCACTCTTTTCCAACTTTCCCCTATAAATCGCCCGCCTTTGGCCCAAAATATGGTGTCTCGGTGGTCTTTGAACATAAAGGATTCTCCATGAGTCACATAGGTTCCTCCTATAACGCCATTCCAGATCAAATGCGTCATGGTTTCGGGACTATAGCGGCCCCAGCGAGATTTAAGATTTCCTTCATAGCCCACTTCATCTAAGACAACAGGTTTATGGTATACATTGCGCAACATGGCAGCTGAATTGGGGCTTTGAACGGGAGATTCATCTTGAATGCTCACGTGGCTAAATTCAGGTTTCCAATAATCGTAATACGTGGCAGTTGCTCCATGAATGGAACATAAATGGCGATATGGATCAGCATTGACCACTGTTCTAGTTAATTCATCCCAATCCGCAATCGTTTTTGATTTTACATAATCCCACTCATTTGCCATCGACCACCACACGTTTCTAAAAGAAGAGATTCGGGCCAAGAGATACTGAATATAACGAATGTTGACTTCTCTAGGCATGGCATCAAATCCCCATCTTCCTTTGTCGTATGGATGAAAAAGTATCAAATCAGCTTCTATGCCCAAGCTTTGTAAAGCATCGATTTGTTTTTCCAATTGATGGAAAAAGGCTGGATTAAATTGATTGTAGTCCCACACTTTTACTTCATTTCCTTGGGCATCCCGCTTGGTTTCTTGTAGGACAAATGGGTAAAGGATAGGTTCTTCTTTGACCAAATCATAGTTTTTAGGAAAAACACACATCCTGATTTTATTGAATCTTGATTTTTGTAGGGACTTCAATGTCAACTGTTGCAATTCAGCACCCATATGGTTCCAGGCATAAGCAGTTGTTCCAAATGGATAATAGGTTTTACCATCTGCATAAGTAAAATGAACCGAACTATTTGTACGTACCATGCCATGATTTTCATGAGAAGGTGCAATGCATTCCATAGTACCAGTTTTTTTGGCTAGGCCAGGTACATTACTTTGAGTTGTATATTTCCAAATCCCCAATCGAGTAGGCATGAATCGTAGCTTGAAGGTTTGATTGCCATCATAAAAACCAGAAATAGTTAGCGTGGTATCGGCATGAACAAATATGGCTTTAAATGCTACATCCTGATGTCCGTTTCCTTTAAATGCAGTTTGATAGGATAATTCCACCCGATTCCAGCGTTCCACTTGCTCTTGTGCCATTAGGCCAAATGAAAGAATAAATAGAAAGCTAATACCTAAAAGAAATGATTTTTTCATCCAGAGGTTTTTTTATTGTGTTAGGTTTTTGGTGTAGTAAAGTACGAATTATTGTTACAAGATAAATAGGTGTCCAATCAAATATTATCAAGATTTTTGTTCTAAAATGATTAATTTGCAGGCCTATTTGGCGCCATAGTTCAACGGATAGAATAGACGTTTCCTAAACGTTAGATGTGGGTTCGATTCCCGCTGGGGCCACAATTAAATGATAAATTATAGGTTGTAATTTATAAATGGGGTATTAGTGCATTTCTTCGATCTAATCAGATTTATTTTCTAAACGTTTGATGTGCCGGGGTCGCGTTCGACTCGATTTCCGCTGGGGCCACAATTAAATGATAAATTATAGGTTGTAATTTATAAATGGGCTATTAGTGCATTTCTTCGATCTAATCAGATTTATTTTCTAAACGTTTGATGTGCCGGGGTCGCGTTCGACTCGATTCCCCCTGGGGCCACTATGAAATGATAAATTATAGGTTATAATTTATAAATGGGGTAATTCAATACTACATTCTACATTTTCCATTCTACAATTTCTGGTTAATCCTACGAAAGATGGGAACGTAGCATGAGCGAAGCGGCAGGCGAATATTTGACCCCGTGCGTGGGCCTGAGTGTAAGCGTCAAAGATTAAAGCCGTATGCGGAGTGAACATCGGTTCCGCAAAGCGGAATTCGTGTTGGATTAACCGAAACCATCCTGTTTTTTTGTTTCTTTTTTTTCAAAAAAAGAAATACCAAAGTAATGACCTTAAAGTAGTGAGTGATTAAAGCTGTAGAAGATTAACTTGATTAAGCATAGATTATTGAGGATTATCTTTTTTTTGAAAAAAAAGAAACAAAAAAAACTTGTTTTTTGTCGTTCCGCCAAGGCGAATTCTGCTTCGCAGAATCGTAATTCTCTCCGCTATCGCCTATACTTTTGACGCGGACGCGCATCGCCTTTGCGCAAGGTCAAAACCTCGTCTACCGCTGCGTTCATCACATTTCGCAGGGCTGAACGACGGGATTAAATATGCAAAATTCTACATTCTATCTACATTTTACATTGAAAGGTTAATCCTACGAAAGATGGGAACGGAGCTTTTTTTGATTTATCATTTTACCGCAAAATTCTTGCTTATATTTGAATGCTTAGTGCATGATTTTTGTTTTACTATTTTATGATTATTTCTACATTGCCTCTGCTAATCACAAACCCTAATAACAATATTTTTTCATTCTACATTCTTCATTCTACATTAAAATGAAACACACCTACCCCATATCTGGAATGAGTTGCCAAGGTTGCCAGAGCCACGTTGAAAAAGCACTGAATTCAGTTGAAGGAGCCATCGCTACTGTCGACCTAGAAAAAGCAGAAGCGACCATCCAAATGGAACATCATATTCCGACCGAGGTCTTTGAAAAAGCCCTGCAAGCCAGTGGGGGCAATTATCATATCGGGCAAAGTCCACAGCCTATGCTGGCAAAACCTAAGCCTGTCGCCATTCAAGGGGCTTTGTATTATTGTCCCATGCATTGTGAAGGAGACAAAACCTATGATAAACCTGGTTCTTGTCCAGTATGTGGGATGGACTTAGTGGCACAAGCGGGAAGCACAGAGGATGAAAATAGTACTTATAACAAGCTGCTGTTCAAACTAAAAATTGCCATAGCTTTTACCTTGCCTATTTTCATCATTTCCATGACGGACATGATTCCTGGTAACCCCTTGTTCCAATGGGCTTCCATGACCACTTGGAATTGGGTGGAATTGTTGCTATCCATACCAGTAGTATTTTATGCCACTTGGATGTTCTTTGAACGCGCTTGGCAATCCTTGATGAGTCGGCATTTTAATATGTTTACGCTGATTGGTATTGGAGCTGGAGCGGCCTGGCTATTTTCAGTGATTGCCCTCTTTTTTCCATCTATTTTTCCGCATCAATTTCATTCCCACCATGGAACGGTCTATGTGTATTTTGAGGCCGCTACCGTGATTTTAACTTTGGTACTTTTGGGACAAGTCTTGGAAGCCCGAGCCCATGGAAAGACCAATGCTGCCATTCGTGAGCTATTGAAATTGGTTCCCAATGAGGCCACTCTTTTGCGGGATGGCAAGGAAATGATTGTGCCCATTGATCAAATACAAAAGCATGATTTGATTCGAGTAAAACCAGGGGAGAAAATTCCGGTTGACGGAACCATTCAAGAAGGACATGCCTCCATCGATGAATCCATGATTTCTGGAGAGCCGATACCGGTCGACAAGCAAGTGGGAGATATGGTCAGGGCAGGTTCCATCAATGGGAATACCAGTTTTATACTGCAAACGGATAAGGTAGGGGCGGAAACCTTATTGGCACAAATCATCGATTTGGTGCATCAAGCAAGTAGTTCCAAAGCGCCCATCCAAAAAATGGCAGATACGATTTCTTCTTATTTTGTGCCTGCCGTGGTGCTTTCTTCGCTGTTGACTTTTATTGCTTGGGCTATGTTGGCCAACGAAAATGCCTATACATTTGCCTTTGTGAATGCCATTGCTGTTTTGATTATCGCTTGTCCTTGTGCACTGGGTCTAGCCACACCGATGTCGGTGATGGTAGGAGTGGGGAAAGGGGCTCAGAACGGTATTTTGATTAAGAATGCTGAGGCTTTGGAGAAATTGGCGGAGGTGAATGTGGTGATTATCGACAAGACAGGTACAGTGACGGAGGGTAAACCTTCTTTGGAGAAAATGTTGGTCAGTTCGGAGGAGATTATTGAGAAAGATGTTTGGCAAAAAATCCTTTCTTTGAATAGCTTGAGTGAGCATCCTTTGGCTAAAGCCAGTGTGGTTTTTGCGAAGAATTTGGGTATTAGTTCTGTCAAAGTAAATCAATTTGAAGCCTTATTGGGCAAAGGGGTTTTGGGACAAATAGAGGGTAAAACGTACGCCATTGGTAACCAAAAATTAATGGAAGAGCGAGGTATTAATATTCCCGTGGATTTATTTAAGCAAGTGATAGCGGAGCAAAAACAGGGCAAAACGATTTCCTATTTTGCGGATGAAAAAGAGGCTCAAGTAGCTTTGGTGATTAGTGATAAGATTAAAGAATCGAGTCAGCAAGCTATCCAAGACTTGCAGGCAGAGGGATTACAAGTGATTATGCTAACGGGCGACAACCAAGAAACGGCGGATTTAGTCGGTAAGAAATTAGGTTTAGATGCTTGGAAAGCTCAGATGCTACCACAATCTAAACTGGATGAAATAGTAAGTTTACAGGCTGATGGCAAAAAGGTAGCGATGGCAGGTGATGGTATCAACGATGCACCTGCTTTATCTCAAGCGGATATCGGAATTGCTATGGGAACTGGCACCGACGTAGCCATAGAAAGTGCCGAAATAACGTTAATTAAGGGAGATTTAAGGGATATAGCCAAAGCTAGAAAGCTAAGCCAGATGGTCATCCGAAATATCAAGGAAAACTTATTCTTTGCTCTAGGTTACAATGTACTGGGTATTCCCATTGCAGCAGGAGTCTTATATCCATTCTTTGGTACCTTATTATCCCCGATGCTCGCTGCCCTCGCCATGAGCTTCAGCTCTGTGTCCGTGATTTCGAATTCCTTGAGGTTGAGAGGGAAGGTGTTGTAATGTAGAATGAAGAAGGTAGAATTGGGAATGAAGAATGGAGAATGAAGAATGTAGAATTTGAAATCCCCCCATTATATTGAAAATAAAGTATTATATGAATGTGAAATAGCCTTGTATATTACTTGAGGTATTATTTTCAAAAAGACTAAGATTTCATTTTGATTGAATATTGCTTCATAATAGTATTGAATTCCTTATATATTTGGTTTGTATAAAAAAATATTTTTTCAATTTTATTAAAATATAAATTTTAAAATATGTCAAATTATTATAATGAGAGTGAGCCTATTAGGGAATTTTATGCTTTTGAAGTAAATGATCTACTTAGAGCTGAGCTAGGAGTAAAGAGTTTTACTGAAATAAAAGATCCTTTAAATGAAATTAATTTATTGATTAAGGAAATGATCAAATATTCGGAATTAAATGATCATATTCCACAAGGTATAAAGGAGCAAGTTATAACAATTGTAACTCAGTATAATGATTTTTCGAATTTACTTAAAAGTTATAATTTTGATTTAGATGCACAAAATAGTTTTAGAAAAAGAACATCATTAATTAATAACATTAAGGAATGGCATAAAAATATTTATAGTGGCAAAGATTCTTCAACTCAGGGAGCATATTTTTTACTTGTTTATAATACTATAAAAACATATAATCTAAGTTCTTTTCAAAATGATAAAAATGAAATTGAAATCATAAAACAAGAATTGATTTCTACAACTAAAAAAGCAGAAGATTTATTTGTTCAACTACAGTCAAAAGCAACTGAAGAAACTGTTCAAGATTATGCTTTGATATTTCAATTACAAGCTAGGCAACATTCATATTGGTCATTTTCAATTTCTCCTTTTATATTAAAATTTGGAAATGCACAAACTTGGTTAGTAATATCAATTTTAGTACTTTCTACATTTGTATGGTTTGCAATTAATCTTAATTCAATAATTCCAATTGACCTAAATAAGGCTCCCTCTGTTGTTACCTTAGAATTATTATCTAGATTGTTAATAGTGAGTGTATCAGTTTATATGATTTCCTTTTGTTTTAAACAGTATAATGTGCAAAATCACTTAGCAACATTAAATAAACATAGACAAAATACCTTAAATTCTTTTAAGTTGTTTATTTCTTCAATTGATCAATCGGATTCTACTACCAGAAACGCTTTAATGATTGAAGTAGCTAAAGCTATTTACGAAAATGGAAATTCTGGATATATTTCTTCAAAAGATGGGGGAGATTCATCTCCTTCTATAATAGAGATGACAAGAATTGTGGGGCAAAAATGATAATATCATAACTTTTGCTTGATGATTTACATATTTCACTATTGATATTCATTACAATTATTCGAAATGTTGAAGTTTTATGTTAAGTATTCATTGTTAATTTAAATTTGAAATATGAAATTTTCACAACGATTAGGTAAGGCATCTTCAGTAAAACAATTGCAAATAGACTCTATAGATGATGATTTGAAAAACGGACTTTGGAATGCAATTACAATATTTATTATAAACAATCATATTGAAGCTAATAACCTTGGTCATTACAACCAATTTGATGATTTATGTAAAAATATGTGGCATAATTTTTATAAACTTCCAATTGACACAATCCCCCATTATGATAGTTTGAAAACTAAATTTATTAGAGATTCTTTTTTTCAAGGTGATTGGTTAAATGTATATGAGCATATTGAGTTTTTAGCAAATATTAGATTTATCGATAGTAATAGATTTATGGAATTTTGCAATGTAATATTTGAAAGAGAATTTTCGGGTTATCGATTTATTGATGGACTAATTTCACCAATTACTAATGAAAGTGAAATTGAGGAAATTGAAATGTCAATTCAAAACTCAGGACATTTTACATCCCTAAAAGGGGTAAATATTCATTTGAAATCCGCACTTGAAAAATTGTCAGATAGGAAATCTCCAGACTATAGGAATTCTATTAAAGAATCAATTTCGGCCATAGAATCTGTAGCAAAAGTTATTTCTGAAAATGAAAAAGATAGTTTAGGCTCTGCCCTTGATAAAATAAAGGGAAAAATTAAGCTTCATTCTGCATTAGAAAGAGGTTTTAAGCAACTTTATGGTTACACAAGTGATAGTGATGGTATTCGCCATGCATTAATGGAGAATCCTAATTGTGACTTTGAAGATGCAAAATATATGTTAGTTTCAAGTAGTGCATTTATTAACTACCTTATTGTCAAAGCTGGAAAAGCAGGAATTACTTTTATTTAAAATTGATTTTTTATATATATTAAAATTATAATTCTACATTCTACATTCTAAATTCTACATTCCCAAAAACTACTCCGGCACATACTCATCACTATGCCCCATCAAGTGATTGCCGCTTAGCCAGTTCGGGAAGATTTGGTAGTGCTTATCTTTGATTAGGTTCATGACGGTTTCACGCAATTCGTTCAAATTACTTTTTTGCTCAGCCGAAATAAAGACAGTTTTAGGTTGATTGGTTTGCCAGTGGGTCTGTTTCAAGAACTGGGTTACTCGATCCATCTTGCTCAATTCAGGTTCTCCATCCTCATTCAAGGCTGCACCTTCAAAGAACACGTCTTCCACTGGGAATAAGTCAATCTTATTAAATACTAGGATGGTTGGCTTATCGCCCGCACCCATTTCATTCAAAATTCCTTGAACAATTTCTATTTGTTCCTCAAAATTCGGGTGGGAAATGTCAACGACATGTAAGAGGATATCGGCCTCTCTCACCTCATCCAAAGTAGATTTAAAGGATTCAATCAGCAGGGTAGGGAGTTTACGAATAAAGCCTACGGTGTCTGTCAAAAGGAAAGGAATGCCTTCCCAGCTTACTTTACGTACCGTTGAGTCTACCGTAGCAAATAATTTATTCTCGGCAAAGACATCGGCCTTAGCCAATTTTTGCATCAAAGTAGATTTCCCTACGTTGGTATAACCCACCAATGACACACGCACCATACGGTCGCGGTTCTTACGCTGGGTAAATGTTTGTCGGTCTATAGCTTCTAACTTCTCCTTCAAAAAGGCAATGCGGTCATTGGCAATACGACGGTCAGTTTCCAATTCCTTTTCTCCAGGACCACGCATACCAACTCCACCACGTTGCTTGGAAAGGTGAGACCACATGCGGGTCAAACGAGGTAGCATGTATTGGTACTGAGCCAATTCCACCTGTGTTTTGGCTTGTACCGTTTTGGCTCTTTGTGCAAATATGTTCAAGATCAACAGACTTCGGTCCAAGACCTTCATCTCCTTACCACATAATGAAATCTCGTATTCAATGTTTCTTACTTGAGAGGGCGACAAATCATCGTCAAAGATGATCATATCCACATCTTTATCAATCACATAGCGAATCACATCATCCAATTTTCCTTTACCTACATAGGTACGGTTATCTGGCTTGGCTAGTTTTTGAGTAAAACTTTGCAAGGTCAGAACCCCAGATGTTGAGGCCAAAAAAGCAAGTTCGGCAAGGTACTCAGCCGTTTGCTGTGCATTTTGTTTTTGAGTAGTTACGGCCACTAAGACGGCGGTTTCTTGCTCTTTATCTGTACTATAACCCTTTTCTTCTCCCATATATAAGCTAAAAAAAGCCTTTCCGTTAAGAAAGGCTTTTTCAAATTAAGCGATTCTATTTTATAAGCCCTTAATTAATTTCTCATTAAGCGCTACGTAATCATCATTTTTTGCGGCTTTCGCCAATTCGATGGATTTCAAAGCCGTTGCTTTGGCTCCTGCTTTATCTCCCATTTTTGCCTGAATCTTCGCTTTTAAATGGAATACCCAAAAAGCACTTGGATTCGAAGCCGTAGCTTTAGTTGCCCATTCCAAAGCCTTGTTTAAATCACGTCCTGTCTCAAAATAGTAGGAAGCAGATTCAAAATAAGGTTTAGTATCAGCACTCATCACTTTTTCAATGGAAGCAGCAATCTTGGCATCAATCTCTGTTTCTACCGGAATAGATACAAAGGTCTTTTCCCAAGATATCTGTATGAACATCTTATTGGCTGCAACTAGTTCAAATTGATATGCCAAAGATTCCACAGGGTATTGTAAAGTAGCAGTTGGAACTGTCGCTGTCAATACATTTTCCTCTGGGTGGTAATTGAAAACACCGTCTGTTCCTTTGTTGAAGATAATCTCCCAAGATTTTTCTGAAGGATTAATCATCAATTGGTATGAACCTGCTTTCAAGCTTTTGCCCATGATTTTCACATCTTCACCAAATGTTACTTTGGTAGGAGCATTGGCACCCGCTCTCCATAATTTTCCAAAAGGAACGATATCACCAAAAATCTTACGGCCACGTAGGGCAGGACGAGAATAGGTGATCTCTACGGATGATAAAGAAAACTCTTGTTTAATCGTTTGCAATGGACTAGGAGTAGGGACTTTGAACGATTGCGCATTCGCATCCATTCCTAATGCCGTCAATACCAAAAACAATAGTAACTTTTTCATAAATCTAAGCAGATAAAGCCTCAGCACCACCTACGATCTCAAGGATTTCGTTGGTAATAGCGGCTTGACGTGAACGGTTATACTCTAATTTCAAAGCTTTGATCAATTCACCAGCATTGTCTGTTGCCTTATCCATGGCTGTCATACGAGCACCGTGCTCAGAAGCATTGGATTCTAATAAAGCGCGGAAGATGGACAATTTGATGGATTTTGGAATCAATTCATTGATGATTTCTGCTTCTGATGGTTCAAAAATATAATCCACAGCAGAAGGTTTCACCTCACCAGTATTGCTTTCTTGCAAAGGCAATAATTGTTCAGTACGAATGATTTGAGTGGCTACGTTTTTGAATTCGTTGAAAACGATTTCTACTACGTCGTATTGTTTCTCAGCAAAGCCATTCAATACTTCTTCACCAATTAAACGGGCATTGCCAAAATTCAATTTGGTATAAATATCTTGGTGATCGGCGTTTAGCTTGTAGCCTCTACGACCCAAATATTCACCCCCTTTTTTACCTAATGGCATCACCGTTACATGACCTGCTTGATGCAAAGCCGCATATTTTTGTTGAATTAAAGCAATGGTTGCTTTACCAATGTTCGCATTAAAAGCACCACACAAACCACGGTCAGAAGTTACCACCAAAATCAATACGTTTTTAATTTCACGTACTTCAGTGAATGGATTTTCTTTCCCTGCATCCGTACGTCCTGATACTGTCGCAATCATTTCTGATAACTTCTTCGAATAAGGGCGCATTTGGACAATGGCATCAGTGGCACGACGCAACTTCGCTGCCGAAACCATTTTCATGGCTTTGGTGATTTGTTGCGTCGAATTAACTGAAACGATTCTATTTCTTACTTCTTTTAAGGAAGCCATACGATTCTAATTTTTTAAACTGCGTATTTAGCTGCTACTTCATTTCCTACACGCTTTAGTGTAGCTGTCAAGGTATCATCAAATTTACCTGCTCCTAAAGCATCTAAAGTTGCTTTTTCAGTGGCACGTAATACTTGGATGAAATCTTTTTCAAATTCACGTACTTTCTCTACTGGTACTTTATCCAAGTTACCTGTAGTAGCCAAGTAAATCATCGCTACTTGATCTTCTACACGTTGTGGAGAGAATTGAGGTTGTTTCAACATCTCTAAGTTACGACGACCACGGTCAATCGTTAATTTAGTAGAAGCATCCAAATCAGAACCGAACTTAGCGAAAGCTTCCAATTCACGGAATTGAGCTTGATCTAATTTCAAGGTACCTGCTACTTTCTTCATCGACTTAATCTGTGCGTTACCACCTACACGTGATACCGAGATACCTACGTTAATCGCTGGACGAATACCTGCGTTGAATAAGTTAGACTCCAAGAAGATCTGACCGTCAGTAATGGAAATTACGTTGGTAGGGATATAAGCAGAAACGTCACCCGCTTGTGTTTCAATGATTGGAAGAGCTGTTAAGCTACCACCACCTTTTACCAAGTGCTTGATAGAATCTGGTAAGTCGTTCATCGACTGAGCAATAGCATCTGAAGCATTCACTTTAGCAGCACGCTCCAATAAACGCGAGTGAAGATAGAATACGTCACCTGGATATGCTTCACGTCCTGGTGGGCGACGAAGTAATAGGGACACTTCACGGTAAGCTACGGCTTGCTTAGAAAGGTCATCATAAACAACCAAAGCAGCACGACCTGTATCACGGAAGAATTCACCAATCGCTGCACCAGTAAATGGAGCGTAGAATTGCATCGGAGCTGGATCAGCCGCACTCGCCGAAACGATTACCGTATACTCCATAGCACCTGCTTTACGCAATGTTTGCTCTACTTGTTTGATGGTAGAAGCTTTCTGACCGATGGCTACATAGATACAGAAAACTGGCTCTCCTTTATCGTAAAATTCTTTTTGATTAATAATCGTATCGATACAAACAGCTGTTTTACCTGTTTGACGGTCACCAATAACTAACTCACGCTGACCACGTCCTACTGGAATCATGGCATCGATTGCTTTGATACCTGTTTGAAGAGGCTCAGTTACGGGTTGACGGAAAATTACCCCTGGTGCTTTACGCTCCAATGGCATTTCATATAAGTCTCCAGTGATAGGACCATTTCCGTCGATAGGCTCACCTAAGGTGTTTACTACACGACCTAAAATGCCATCACCCACTTTAACCGAAGCAATTAACTTGGTTCTCTTTACGGTATCGCCCTCTTTTACCAAAGTGGATTCGCCTAATAATACGGCTCCCACGTTGTCTTCTTCTAGGTTCAATGCCAATGCTTTAAGTCCGTTTTCAAAAACGATCAACTCACCTGCTTGTACATTGGATAACCCGTAAATACGAGCTACACCATCACCCACTTGGAGTACGGTACCTACTTCTTCTAATTCTGCTTGGGTCTTAGCCTGAGATAATTGCTCCCTAAGGATGGCTGAAACTTCGTCTGGTCTTACTGATGCCATGTTAAAATGGAGTTTTCTGGGATGTTAAATACTTATTTTGAACTAAATTTTCGGGTGCAAAATTAGTTATGAAATTTCAATATTCCCATAACTATTGCAAAAAATGTATGAATTCATAAGACTTTTTTTAGATACTAGCCGTTAGGTCAATATCAGTTCCGTTAAATGGCGTTAAAATAATTGAGAAAGAGCCATTTTTCTGTATCTTAGAGGCTTTGTTTGACTATATTAATAAATTCTATGAAATTTCCATTGATTCGATTAACTACTATTCTTTCACTAACTGTTCTATCTTTTTTCACTTTTGCTCAGACAAAACCTGCTGCCAAAGCGAAAGTAGCAACTAAATCTGCTGCTCCAGCTTCTAAAGCAAAAGCAACTCCTCATGCAGGGGCGCATTTTGCCAGCACCATTGATTCCGTTTCATACGCCGTTGGAGTTTTAGTAGCTCAAAATTTCAAATCACAAAATGTGGTTTTGGATCCTGAAACCGTAGCCAAAGGTTTTGCTGCAGCTACACAAGGTAACACTTTAAGCCTCAGCGAACAAGAATGCCAAAAAGTAGTGAATAATTTCATGATGCGAAATCAGGAAAAACAAATGGCAGAAGGCGCCAAGCAATATTTACCAAATAAAGAAGCTGGAGAAAAGTTTTTAGCTGAAAATAAAAAGAAAGCAGGCGTTCTAGTAACACCTAGCGGATTGCAATATCAAATCATCAAAGCGGGAGATGGTCCCAAGCCTACTTCATCCGACAAGGTTAAAACACATTATCATGGAACTCTGATTGATGGAACCGTGTTTGATTCATCTGTGGATCGTGGAGAACCAATTTCTTTCCCTGTATCAGGTGTTATTCCTGGTTGGGTAGAAGCATTGCAGATGATGCCAGTAGGTTCCAAATGGAAATTGTACATTCCTCAAGAATTAGCATACGGTATCCGAGGTGGTGGAGCAGCCATCAAACCTTACTCTGCTTTAATATTTGAAGTTGAATTGATTGCTATCGAAAAATAACATAACGCACCTCGGTATATGAAAAAGATACTGCCCATTTTAATCCCTCTATCACTTTTGGTGGTATTGTTTTTGCACGGCAAAAATCAAACGTCCTTCCCTTCAACTAAATCGGTTGTTTACCAAGAAGGTGATTTACAACCCACAGAAACCCAGCGCAAAGTAGAGCGATTGGTCTTTGGTATCTTAAGTAATTACCATTACCGTAAAATTCCAGTAAACGACTCGCTGTCGTCCAAAATCTACGATGCCTATTTGAAAGAATTAGACCCTAACAAAGTTTTCTTCCTAGCGTCTGATATTGATGAATTGGAGAAATACCGTTTGACCATCGACGATCAGTTGAACGATGGTGATTTGACTTCAGCATTTGCCATTTACAATCGTTACCAGCAGCGCATGAAGGAGCGGTATGCTTATATTGATCAAATCTTACAGAAAATACCTGATTTTACAGTGGATGAAACGTATCAGCCAGGTAGAGAAAAAGTCAAATATGCGGCTTCTAAGGAAGAGCTCAATGACTTTTGGCGTAAAGATGTGAAAAGACAATTGTTGGATTGGAGAATATCAGGAAAAGCAGATACTACAGCCTTGCGTGAGCTGAAAGAGCGTTATAAGCGTTCCGAAAAATACTTGGCTCGTACTCGTTCAGAGGATGTGTTCCAAGTTTTCATGAATGCTTACACCGAAAGCATTGATCCGCATACTTCTTATATGATTCCGCGGACAGCACAGGCATTCAATACCGACATGGCACAAAGCTTTGAAGGCATAGGTGCTACACTTCGTTTGGAAGGAGATTATGTGACTATTCAAGATTTGATTCCAGGAGGTCCTGCTTTCAGAAGCAAACAAATCAATCCCAAAGACCGCATCATTGGTGTGGCTCAAGGAGACGATGGCAGTTATGTGGATGTGATTGGTTGGTTTACTGACGATGCGGTTAAGTTAATCCGTGGGCCGAAAAATACGGTGGTTCGTTTGAAATTATTGCCTGCGGGTGCTGGTACTGGTTCTCCAGGAACAGAAGTGCGTTTGGTCCGCGAGAAAATCAAGTTAGAAGAGCAAACGGCCAAAAAAGAAATTTTGACCTACAACCAAGGGGATAAGAAAATCAAATTAGGTTTAATTACTATCCCAATGTTCTACCGTGATTTTGAAGGGGCTCGTAAAAGGGAATCGGATTTCAAATCCACTTCGGCTGATGTGAAGAAATTTTTGACAGAGTTTAAGACCGAAGGTGTAGATGGGTTAATCATTGACCTGCGTAATAATGGAGGAGGTTCTTTGATTGAAGCAGTGGATTTAACAGGTTTATTCATTCCTAAAGGTCCTGTGGTGCAAAGAAAACAATCCGACGGTAAGATTACTCAGGAAGTAGATAGAGATCCAGAGCAATTTTATGATGGCCCCATGGCGGTGTTGATTAACCGTTTCTCTGCATCCGCATCTGAGATTTTTGCGGCAGCTATTCAAGATTATAAGAGAGGTATTATAGTAGGAGAACAATCTTATGGGAAAGGTACCGTACAGTCAGTGGTAGATTTAGATAATTACATGAATAATGAGAAGGAGCCAGTAGGTCAACTGAAAATTACCTTGGAGAAATTCTATCGTATTAACGGTAGCTCTACTCAGCACAAAGGAGTAAGTCCTGACTTTGCTTTGCCTTCGGCATTTTCAGCAGAAGAGTTCGGGGAAAGTTCTCAACCGAGTGCATTGCCATGGGATATGATCTCTCCAACCAACTATCAAATTACTTCTAATATCAATCCAGGATTGATTAATAAAATGCAGACGAGCTTCCAAGCACGTTTGAAATCGAAACCAGATTTGATCAAATTGAAAGATGATTTTGAGCGTTGGAAGAAAATTAAGGAATTGAATTCTATTTCCTTACAAATCGACAAGCGTAAGAAGGAGTTGGATGATCAAAAGAAAAAGCCAGACGAGTCGCAAGCTGTGATGGATAATATTGCAGGTTCAGCAGCTGATACTCCTGAAGGAGATAAAGATAAAAAAGCATCCACAGCAGACAAGCATGCAAAAGATGTGTATTTAAAAGAAACACAACAACTATTGGCAGACTGGGTGTTAGGTCCATTACCTACCAAAGTAGCGGCCAAGCCTTCTGCAAAGAAATAATGGCTGATTTAGAGAAAATATTAGAACAATCCTTACCTCTGGTTCGAGAAGTTGGCCAATGGATACAATCCATGGTGAATCAAATTGCGATTGAACAAATACAATATAAGGGCAAAAACGACCTGGTCTCTTTTGTCGATCAGACTGCTGAAGTTCGCTTGAAAGAAGGTCTTGCTGCTATTTTTTCCGAGGCGGGTTTTATTGCGGAGGAATCTGCGTCCGATTTTTCAGAAGTAGGAGATGGCTATTATTGGGTGATCGATCCTTTGGATGGAACTACCAATTTCTTGCATCAATTGCCTATTTATGCGGTTTCCGTCGGTTTGATTTATCAGAAACAACCAGTGTTAGGCATGATTTATGAGCCTAATCGGGATGAGTTATTTTATGCCGTTCAAGGAGCTGGTGCACATATGAATGGTTTGCCTATTCAGGTTTCCTCTCAGCCAACCTTGGAAAAGAGTTTGTTAGCCACGGGTTTTCCATATCATGATTTTTCTTACCAAGACAAGTATTTGACATTATTAAAGGAACTCATGCAGAAAAGTCATGGTTTACGTAGAATGGGTGCTGCGGCCATTGACCTAGCCTACACTGCCTGCGGTCGATTTGAAGGCTTCTTTGAAGCTAATTTGAAACCTTGGGATGTAGCAGCTGGTAAAATCATCATTGAAGAAGCAGGAGGGAAGGTAACCAACTTTACGGGTGGCCCTGATGTGGTATTTACGGGTCAAATTATTGGAGCAGGGGCTATTTTTGAAGAATTTTTAGGAACTTTGCAAATGCATTGGGAAAACTAATATGCTCATGGAAACGATCATTATCAGTCTTATATTTATTGGAGCACTATTTTATTTGGGGAGATTGGTCTATCGGATGTTTTTTTCCAAACAAGTTGGTTGCGCTAAAGGTTGCGGAACTTGTTCAGCCATGCCTACGGAAACCAATAATCCCGTTTAAGCTTTGAAAGAGACGTCCAGCGGTAAAATAGTCGACTTACACATCATTCGCAGAATTTATGGGTTTATACTACCTTATAAATTCCGTTTTTGGTTGTTGGTATTTCTGATTCTTTGCATGGCAAGTGTTTCTCCAGTCGTTCCATTACTGATTCGTTACACACTTGACCATTATGTGGATGTGGCACGCATCCAAGATTTATTGCGCATGTTTTTCATCATGCTGGGAGTGTTATTTCTACAAACAGGTTTACAGTTTTCCACCAGTTATTTAGCTGGTTATTTGGGTCAAACTGTGATTCGAGACATTCGAGTGACCCTTTATCAAAAAATCATCAACCTACGTTTGGCCTTCTTCGACGCTACGCCCATTGGACGCTTAGTCACTAGGACCGTTTCAGATATAGAAACCTTGAACGATGTGTTTTCTGAAGGTTTAGCTTCCATTGCAGGTGATTTGTTGCAATTGTTTTTAATTGTGGGCGTCATGTTTTATACAGATTGGCGTTTGACCTTAATCATTTTGGCAACGGTACCTTTCATGGTTTTGTCGACTTACATTTTCAAAGAACATATTAAAAAATCCTTCAATGAGGTTCGTTTAGCTGTTGCTAACTTGAATTCATTTGTCCAAGAGCATATTTCGGGGATGATGATTGTGCAACTATTTCATGCCGAAAAAAGGGAAATGCTTAAGTTTCAGGAAATTAATAAGGAGCATCGCGATGCGAATATTAAAAGTATTTGGGCTTATTCCGTTTATTTCCCAGTTGCGGATGTGATTGCTGCAGTAGGTACGGGTTTAGTCGTTTGGATGGCCTCAACCTATATTTTGAAAGAACAGCAAAGTGTAGGTACTTTGACGGCCTTCATCATGTTTATCAACTTGTTTTTTAGACCCATTCGAATGCTGGCAGATCGTTTCAATACCTTACAAATGGGTATTGTTTCTACAGAGAGAATTTTGACACTTTTGGATTCAACCGATTATATTCAAAATAATGGGACGCATTTGGCCGATAAGTTGGAAGGAAATGTAGCATTCAAAGATGTGACATTTGCTTATAATGAGCCAGAATGGGTAGTCCGACATGTGAGTTTTGACGTGGAGGCAGGAAAGACTTTAGCGATTGTGGGTGCAACAGGTGCAGGTAAATCTTCTATCATAGGATTATTAAGTAGAATGTACGATTGTCAATCTGGCCAAATACTGATTGATGGAATTGCTTTGACCGATTATGAAATTGGAAGTTTGCGTAAAAACATAGCAGTAGTGTTACAAGACGTGTTTTTGTTCAGTTCTACAATTGCATACAATATCAATTTGGGAGATGAATCCATCACTCAAGAAAAGATGGAGGAGGCCGCCAAGGCAGTGGGAGTGCATGATTTTATCATGTCTCTGCCAGATGGTTATCAGTATCAAGTGATGGAAAGAGGGGCTACCTTGAGTGTGGGCCAGCGACAATTGATTTCATTCGTGCGTGCATTGGTGCATGATCCCAAGATTATTATTTTAGATGAGGCCACCTCATCTGTTGATACTGAAACGGAATTGATGATTCAGGAAGCTATAGCTACTTTAATGAAAGGCCGAACGGCCGTCGTGATTGCTCATCGTTTATCTACTATCCGACATGCCCACCAGATTTTGGTGATGGAAAAAGGAGAGATTAAAGAGCGGGGAAACCACGATAATTTAATTAAAAAAGATGGTTTGTATGCTCAATTATATCATTTACAATTTAGTAAAGCAGTTTAATTCGGACGTACAAACAATTATGATTATCTTTGCGCTCTTATGAAGTTGAAAAATTTAGGATTGATTCTTTTGGTGGCCGTGATAGGCTTAAGTTCTTGTGGGAAATTTGAGAAATTCCGTAAGAGTGCCAGCGTGCCTACCAAGTATAAGGCAGCCATTGATTATTACAAAAAGAAAGATTTCGCCAAAGCGGGAATACTTTTTGATGAGATTCTACCCTTGTTGAAAGGAGATTCTACTCAAGAATTAGCTACTTTTTATCAAGCTTATTGCGATTTTAATACAGGTAATTATACATTGGCCAATTCTCATTTTAAGAAATTTGCAGAGGTTTTCTCCAGAAGTGAATATGCAGAAGAGGCCATCTATATGTCGGCATTTGCTTTGTATAAAGATTCTCCTAACTACAATTTGGATCAAACAGGGACTTTGTCTGCCATCAACGAGATTCAGAGTTATTTAAATAACTATCCAGATACGAAGTTTAAAGAAGAGTGTAGTAATATCATTCGGGAATTACGTAAGAAATTAGAACGTAAAGCCTATGAAAAAGCGAGGTTGTATTATAAAACGTCTCCTTTTAATATTGCTACATTGAAGTCGTCCGTGATAGAAATCACCAATTTTCAACGTGATTTTCCAGATTCAGATTATAATGAGGAAATGGCTTATTTGAAGGTTTTATCTCAATTTGAGTTGGCGAATAGCACCATTGAGATGAAACAAAAAGAACGTTATACTGACGCCTCCAAGTTTTATTTGGAGTTGGTAGATAAATATCCCAACAGCAATTATTTAAAATTAGCTGAGAAGATGTACACAAAAAGTGTCGAGGAGGTAGCTCGTATCACTAAGTTGGAAGATGAGTACAAGGCAGCAGTGGAAAAAGAGAAGGCAAAAACCTCCAAATTGGCCACCAGTCCTCAATAGTTTTTACCAAAAATTTAGTCTAAATTTGCAATCTTAAATTTATAGAGATGTCTAAGATCCAAACAAACCCATCGATCATCACCCGTGATGTAGATAAAATTGCCGAAAAGACGGGAAATGTATATGAATCAATTTCCATTATTTCGCAAAGAGCGCGTCAAATCTCTAGTAAGATGAAGGAAGAATTATCTGGTAAACTTTCTGAGTTTGCATCTTCAGTAGATAATTTAGAAGAGATATTTGAGAACCGCGAGCAAATTGAAATTTCAAAATACTACGAGCGTATGCCTAAGCCATCGGCTTTAGCTATCGACGACTTTATGGCTGATAAAGTTGATTTTCGTATCCGTGAAGAAGGTACAGACGAAAAATAATTTTATTTCGTTTGATTTCTAACCATGAAATCTACTCCCTTTTTTCTGAGCTTAATCTTGTTGCTAACTTCCTGGGGACTTCGTGCCCAGGAGTTACAGGCAACGGTGACCATCAATACAGAGCAATTACAGCTCGATCAGCAGCGAGGAAGCAATCAAATCTATCCAGAATTACAAAGGACTATGCAAGACTTCCTGAATGGAAGACGTTGGTCCAATGATAATTTTGCTCCTGAAGAAAAAATCAAAGTCAACATCAATTTGCTTTTGACGAAAGCCACTTCTCAAGGTGACTTTGAAGCAAATGCCCGTGTGCAAGTTTTGCGACCAGTCTTTGGGACTTCCTATGAGACAATCGTCTTGAATATCATTGATAAGAACTTTAATTTCAAGTATTTATTAGGCATGCCATTGACCTACAATGACAATTCTTACATTGAGAATTTAGGTGCTATGTTAGCCTATTACGCGTATTTGGCCTGTGCATATCAATATGATTCTTTTGGTAAAATGGGAGGCGATGTATTTACGCAGAGGTTATTTAACCTGACTAATTTGGCTCAGACATCTGGCACAGGCTGGGGTATAGTTAGCGACGTGCGCAGTCGGGTAGCCATTTCAGAGAGTTTAATGAATCAGCAATTACAAGGTATCCGTGAGGTGAATTATACGTATCATCGATTATTGTTGGATACTTACAAAGATCAGCCAGATGAGACTCGTAAAGGTATCTTGGAGTTGTTGAATCAAATCAGACAAATTAATCAAATTCGCCCAGGTGCGGCCAGTATACGCATTTTCTTTGATGCCAAGGCTGATGAAATCTTCTCCATCATGGATGAAGCAAGTCCTAGCGAGCGCCAACAGGCCTTTGCCTACCTAAGTTTATTGGATCCCATCCGTACGGAGACGTATAGAAAGTTGATTAGGTAGCAATTTTTCATTTCAAAGAATTTCTTCGTTTAACCAGTTATGCAAATTCCTTGGGGAGGAGATTTGTCAAATCTTCAAGATTTGACAAATCTAAGGATCATTTATTTTAACTCAAGACAACATTTGATGAATTAATTGATATATTTGAGTGTAATAAAGCACGGGGTGCCTGGACAAGGCTGAGATGATACCCGAGACCTGATTTGGATAATGCCAACGTAGGGATGCCTTTGAAGATTTTTATTTCAAGCTCCATCCATTGGTATATACAATAGGGTGGAGCTTTTGATTTTTATACATAAATCAAGATGGAAATAGAAAAGTTTTCAACCGACTTAATTCCCTTAAGTCAACAAAATTGGCAAAACAGGCCAGAGTGGTTTTTTAATCGCGAACATACGGATAGCTATGAACAATGGTATGAAGGACGTTATAAGCGAGCCGAGATTTGGCAAAAAAAAGTCATGGAACAACTCGTTTCCAGTGATAAACGAGTTAAAACATTATTGGAATTCGGTTGCGGAACAGCTCGATTTACCCGTTGGTGGAAAGAGATTGGGATTGAAGCCACCGGTGGGGATATTTCCCCTTTAATGCTATCGCAGGCTAAGCATTTGTTTGGAGGAGATTTAGTGATGGCAGATTCCCATTACTTGCCTTTTAAGAATCATACTTTCGATTCACTGGCTTTTATTACCACATTCGAATATTATAAAGATCCCGTAAAAGTAATCCGCGAAGCTGCTCGAGTAGCCAAGTATGGTGTTGCCATGGGAATGATGAATCGAAATTCGACCAAAGTTGTCAGACGTCGAGTTCAAGAACTCTTTGGTCAAAATCCATTTTATTTAACAGCTACCTTTTATACACCAGCTAGATTGACCGAAATTATACATGAAGCCTTAGCTGGTAGAGAATATACGATTCATTGGACTTGTACTGGGCTTCCTTCATGGTTTCCTTTACAACAGTGGAGTTTACCTTTTGGTGATTTCTTTGGTTTATATATTCAATTGAAGGACGTAGAATAATGAGCGAGAAACTAGGTAAGCTAGAACATCATTTATTTGAACAAATAATTTTCAATAAATGTGGGTATCCTCGAAATGAAGTAAGGGCAGGAGCACAGTTTGGTGTTGATGTGTCCATGATTGATTTGCCAGGAGATATGGCTTTAGCACTCACGAGTGACCCATTATCATTAATTCCATCTTTGGGTTTACAAGAATCTGCCTGGCTTTCTGTTCATTTAATGGCGAATGATATGGCTACTACGGGATTTGCTCCCATGTACGGTCAATTTGTCCTAAATCTTCCTTCTACATTTTCTAAAAGCGATTTTCAAATCTATTGGGATTACATCCATCAATTTTGCTCAGATATTAAGATTGCTATTACAGGAGGACATACTGGTTTTATCGAAGGGCAAAACTCGACCATAGCAGGAGGTGGAACTTTACTTACTGTGGCGCCCAAAAGTAAATTGCGCCTGTCAAAACAGGCAAAATCAGGAAATGTATTGTTGGTGACTAAATCCTGTGCGATATCTTCTAGTGCCATTCTTGCTATGAGTTTTCCTCAAACAGTCAAGAATCATGTGGGGAACGAAATCCATCTTTTGGCATGCGAATCATTTTATCAAACCTCATCCTTGTCTGATGCTTTATGTGCTGTAGGTGAAAACCAAGAGTTTATGGAAGTGACAGCCATGCATGATGTTACGGAAGGTGGGGTAATAGGGGCAATTTATGAAATGGCTATGGCATCAGGTAATGGTGCAATCATTCGTTATCATCAATTACCAATTCATGAAGTTCAAGCCAGTGTTTGCCAAGTATTTGATTTAGATCCTCGCTATTGCATTGGTGCAGGATCAATGCTTATTGCCTGTGAAAAAGAATCATCCAATCAAGTAATTGCACGATTGGCACAAAGTAATATACCCTGCGTCGAAGTTGGAGAGCTATGTTCTCAGGAACAAGGAATTACTCTACTGGAAAACGACGAAAGTAAAGTGGTAACCTATACGGAGACAGATCCTTACTGGGCAGCATATTTTAAAGCATTTAATGCAGCCTGGAAATGAGAAAAGAAATGCTAGGAGGAATTTACTTGATATTGGATATAACAATGGACAAGGTAGAATTATTGAATAAGCTAAATGAGATTATTCAAGAAGAAATCGCCGCTGTGCAGATTTGGGATAATTTTCAGCTAGACGATACGAAACTGGAGTTGATTCAAGAAATCATTCAAATGTGTCATCAGAATGGTATCCCTGTACTAATCAATAATCAGTGGGAATTATTGGGATTAACACAGTTAGATGGGGTACATTGGGATAAGATACCCGCAGATATTCAAAAGATTCAACAAGCTTGTTCTCAGGATATATTATGGGGAATTACCAGCAATAATGATTTGTCGGTGGTTCAAGAGGCGAAGAAAAATGGATTTGATTATATTTCATTTTGTTCCATGTTTCCATCATCTACAGCCAATAGTTGTGATTTAGTACGCTTCGATGTTGTTCAAGCAGCAAGTGAAATGACTTCTATTCCTATTTATTTGGCAGGAGGGATTAAACCTGAAAATTTGGATTTATTGAATGAATTACCCTACACAGGGATTGCTCTTGTTTCAGGAATCATGAGTTCAGATCAGCCGCGAGAGGCTATAAAAAAATACCAACTGAATATTAAAAAATAAACGATGAAATTAGAAACTATTAATAAGCTTTGTTGTCCATTTGATCAGGAAGATTTACAATTGACAATTATTACAAAAGATATTCAAGAGAATATCGTTGAGGGAGTATTAGTTTGTTCTTCCTGCAAGCGGGTTTACCCAATTGTATCAGGTATTCCAATTATGAGTCCTGATGAATACCGCGAATTCAAATTGGAACAACCCTTATTGGAACGTTTGACAAAAGAAAAAGTTTCGGATAACTTTCGATTGATGTAAGCGTCGACTTATACTTGAAATGCTGTTTCCGATAGATTTTTCAAATAGGTTTTTCAGTAGTATTTCAACAGTTTTTCAGTAGTTTTTCGTATAGATTTGTCAACTTTTCAAAAGTTGACAAATCTAAGGGAAATCATGATTTTTAGCTTCTCCAATTATTCAAGTTGTTGATATTCTCAATTTAATAAACTGATAATATGTAGATTCCAGAATTTTGCCAATGACCTCTTCGGCAACCATCTTGTTTATCCCCCATTTATTTTCAAAATAATTTAGTCTTTTTTTTTGTGAAACCAAGTGGTTGCGCATATATTTGCAATCAAATAGTTTCATAATGAATACCAGAAGAGATATTTTTCAGGCCATTGCTGATCCAACTCGTCGCGCAATAATCACACTCATTGCCTTACAAGCTATGACACCAAATGCCATTGCCGAACATTTTGATTCTTCGCGACAAGCCGTTTCCAAGCATTTACGCATTCTTTCTGAATGTGAATTAATCAGCCAAAAACAAGAGGGGAGGGAAATCTATTATCAATTGCAAGTAAATAAAATGAAAGAAATAGACCAATGGATAAATCAGTTTCGCCAGATATGGGAAAACAAGTTTAATCAATTGGATGAAGTTTTAGCCACTCTAAAATCACAGAAAAATGAACAGTAACTTAAATTTTGACTTTACCGTCAATAAAGAAAACAATTCCATCCGTATAAAACGCGAATTTAATGCTAACCTGGAACTCGTTTGGGAAGCCTGGACTAATCCAGAGATTCTTGATCAATGGTGGGCGCCTAAACCCTATCTAACTAAAACCAAATCAATGGATTTTAGAGAAAATGGAAGCTGGTTGTACTGTATGATCAGTCCACAAGATGAAAAACATTGGTGCAAAGCGGATTATATTACCATTGATCCTAAAAACAGCTATTCTTATATTGATAATTTTTGCGATGAAAATGGGAATGTGGGTATTAAATTTCCTAATTCCCATTGGACAAATGTTTTTAGTGAAAATGGTGCAATAACCAACATTGATATTACTATCCAATATGAAAATTTGGAAGACCTAGAAAAAGTGGTAGAGGTTGGCTTTAAAGAAGGATTTTCCATGGCTATTGATAATTTGGATCAATATTTGGAAGCCCAATTTATGCTTCGTCAACAAAACAAAAGCAGCAAGATAGCCAGAGTTTGTACTTACCTGAATTTTGATGGTAAAACAGAAGAAGCGTTTTTATATTATAAACAAGTATTCCAATCTGAGTTTATAGGCAAAGGCATTCAACGTTTTGGTGATATTCCAGCTAGTTCAGAGCATCCACCTGTGGCTGAGGAAATCAAGAAAATGATTTTGCATGTGGAATTACCGATTACAGGAAATCATATTTTGATGGGAACAGATGCTCCCAAAGAAATGGGCTTTAACATGACTCAAGGAAATAATATGCACATTTGTCTAGAGCCAGAATCCCGAGAAGAAGCTGATCGACTGTTTCGTGAACTTTCTGTAAATGGCCATGTTACCATGCCTATGGCAGATATGTTTTTTGGTGCCTATTTTGGAGAATTTACCGATCAATATGGAATTAATTGGATGATTAACTTTCAACATTCCAACGAATAGATATCGATTGACTTGAATATCTTAGAAATTAGCCGAATTAAAATTAGTTTCACTTCTTAGCATTATTTCCGATGAATGTAGAAAAAGCTTATGCCTCTGTGAATGGATTAACTATGTATTATGAAATACATGGTCAAGGTAAGCCATTGGTATTAGTGCATGGAGGAGGCTCTACCATACATACTAATTTTGCAAAAATCATTCCATTGTTAGCCGCAAACCGTAGGGTAATTGCCTTAGAGTTGCAAGCTCATGGTCGAACAAATGATCGTAATTCCGATCTTTCGTTTGAACAAGATGCAGATGATATAGCTGAATTGCTCATGCAATTAGGCATCCCAAAGGCTGATTTCTTGGGTTTTAGCAATGGAGGAACAACCACTTTACAAGTAGCAATTCGTCATCCTAATTTGGTTAATAAATTGATTTTAGGCTCGGCATTGGCAAAAAGACATGGAGTCCCTGCTTGGTTTTGGGACTTTATGTCAAATGCTCATTTGGATAATATGCCAGCAGCTTTGAAAGAAGGGTACATTCAAGTGGCATCAAATCCCAATAACTTGCAAATCATGCATGATCGAGATGCCAAAAGAATGGTTCATTTTATCGATATCCCAGATGAACAATTGATTGCTATTGAAGCTCCAACTTTAATCATTATTGGTGACAAAGATATCATTTCACCTGAACATGCCTTGGAGTTACATCGATTAATAGCCAATTCTGAATTAGCCATCATTCCTGGCGGACATGGCGAATACATTGGAGAAGTAACCACATTGAATGCTGAATTTAAGGAAAGTGAATTGGCAGTACCTCTAATGGAAAAGTTCTTGAATAAAAATTAGTCGATTATAGCTGTATAATAATACATCAGTCAATCAGCTCTCAATCAAGCATCTTAATCACCGAAAATGATTCACCATTATATGGTGGCTGAGGCTCCTGAAGCTACCTATTTGTTTTCCATGGTCAAAATACACAAGCCTTCCGTTTTATCCGTTACCTTATTGCGGTTATCAATCCGATGGCCCATCACCCATACCACAGAACCTTTGCTTAAGACTAATTGCACGTTTTTCTTCAAGTTTAAAGGTACTTTCTTATCGGTCAAAAAATCAGAAATCAATTTCTTTTGGTTCATGCCCAGTGGACAAAACCAATCCCCCTCTTGGTATTTTCTGATTTCCAATGGAAAATGCAAAGTATCTGCATCCAAACAAGCCACATGTGAACCTATAGGAGGCGTGAATCCTTTTTCATTTTCTCCAAAATCAATGTGTAGTAAATGATTCCCTAAATCCACAGTTTCATCCTCTTCCTGTACCAAAATCGGCTTAAACTCAGATTGGTCTTTGGGACTCAGTACCCATTGTTGGCGGTCAATATTCAAGATATGACTAGGTGATTCAAATAGCTTGCCCACTTGTAGTTCATCCGCTGCCAAAATATGAGCCAGATTATCAGTATTAAAATGATAAGTCAACAAAAATTGTTGTCGCATCACTAGTTCTTTTTCTGCTAAACTTGATCCTGATAATTGCACAAAGACGTTTCCTGCCTCATCTGTCTTACAACGCTCATGTTTCCAAAGCACTAATTCAGCCTGCATCCATTTTTCGATGGAAGCTATGTTGGCACTGCTTTGAGCTACACTTTGCTCAAAATGTGGATTTAATTCGATGAACTTGGGAATAATCTCATGTCGAATAAAATTCCTTTGGTATTTCGTCGAAGCATTCGATGAATCTTCTCGCCAAGCTAATTTGTGACTTACCACAAAATCAAATATTTGTTCTTGACTAGCAAATGCCATCGGCCGAATGATATTTCCATTTTTAATAGGTATTCCATGAAATCCAGCTAGGCCACTACCTCGACTCAAATTCATTAAGACAGTTTCTGCACTGTCCATTTGGTGGTGCGCTGTAGCTATATAATCATAGCCCTCTTGTTGACGAATCTCCTCAAACCAATCATAACGCAAGATTCGGGCAGCCATTTGAGTAGAGAGCTTTTCTTTTTCTGCAAAAGCTTTCGTATCAAAGCAAATGGTGAAATAGGGTACTTTTAGGGTCTTGGCCATTTTTTTGACAAATACCTCATCTGCCAAAGATTCTTCACCCCTCAAACTGAAGTTGACATGCGCAATTCCAAAATTGAATTTGGCCAATGAAAACAGTTTGGACATGATGACAGAGTCAATTCCGCCACTAACAGCCAACAAAATTTTTTGATCGGCCTGGAATAAATTCTCTTTTCGGATAAATTGGATGAAATCTTCCAGCATAAAAATGGTAAATTGCGTGATAAAGCCACGAAATTAACGATTCGCTTTCAACATGCGTTATAAATCGCTCATTTTCCTGATGTTTCTCTTGCTTTTACCTGCCTTGGCCTGGTGCCAAAGTCAAGTACAAGTGATATCTGCGGATAGCTTAAATGGTATGCAGGTGGAATCTGCCATGGTTAAGAAATTGATTGGGAAGGTGGTCCTTCGTCAAGGAACGACCATTTTATCTTGTGATCAAGCGATATTGAATAGCAGTACCAATAATGTGGAAGCCTATGGTCGAGTGAAGATTGTGCAGGCAGATACAGTCACTATTACAGGTGATTCAGCCTTGTATAATGGAGACCTTAGACAAGCCTATATGATCGGCCGTGTTAAATTGGATGATCATACCATTGTGTTGAATACCAATAAGTTAGACTATGACATGAATACAAAAATGGCTGTCTATCATACGGGAGCTAAGATTTTGGATAAGAAAACGACACTTACAAGTAAGGAGGGATTTTATAATACAGTGACCAAAAACTTTTTATTTAAAGAGAAAGTCAGGGTGTCGGATAAAGAAGGGGGCGCCTTAAAAGCGGATTCTTTACGCTATAATACGGCGACCAAAGAGGCCTTTTTTATTTGCCCGACGGAAATTATCAACAAGAAGGATACCGTTTATACAAAGTCGGGTTTTTATAATACTCAAACCAAAGTCTCCAATTTTACAGGTAGATCTACCGCCAAAATGGAAGATTATACCTTGACTGCTGATACCTTATTTTATGATAGTCCTACCAAAATAGGTGTTGCCAAAGGAAATGTGGAATTCTTAAGTCAAAAAGATAAAGTGGTTTTGACAGGAAAAAATGGTCGATATAATGGGAAAACAGGTATAACCCGAGTGTATGGCCATGCTTTGATGCGTAATATCATGGAAAAGGATACTTTGTATTTGACAGCCGATACCTTGGTTTCTTTTGATAATAAACAGGATTCTGTTCGGAAGCTTTATGCGTATAAACACGTGCAAATCTATAAGTCGGATTTATCCGCCCGTTGTGATTCTTTGGGATACGATATGCGAGATTCGGTGATACATTTTTATCAAAAGCCCATCATATGGACGAATGATTCCCAATCAACAGCCGACTCGATTTCTTTATATATGGTCAATCAGAAATTGAAAGAAATGCGCTTGCGCGGACATTCATTTGTGATTTCAGCCGATTCGGCTTCACATTACAATCAAATTAAAGGTCGAAAGGTCTGGGTCTTTTTTAATGACGATTCTAAATTGCGGCGAGTGAATGTAGAGGGAAATGGGGAAAGTATTTATTATGTCATGGACGATAAAAAAGTGACTACAGGTTTGAATCGGGTAGAGTGTAGTAGGATGAATCTGTTTTTTGAAGAAAATAAAGTCAAGCGTATTACCTTCATCACCAAGCCCGAGGCCAGGTTTGTTCCACCAAAAGAATGGAATGATGATCTACAGGTTTTAGATGGATACCGCTGGCGTATTAGCGAAAAGGTGACCTATAAAAAGCTGATGGAGACAGTGAATGCCCCGGAAATATCCATTCCAATTGTTAAAAATCCTTAAAATTGGGCCTTTGGTCATTCATAATGTACCATTTGACCTATTTCATTTTTTCTAAGACAATATCTGTCTTATTTTTGTTTTACTATTTAATTATTGAATGAATCGAGTTTTACCTTTCATACTTTCTTGTGTAATTATATTACTCTTAGTGGAGAGTTCTTGGAATGTGAATGCTCAAGGAGAAAGCAAGTCTCGTTCTCGTTTGGAATTGAAATCAAAACCAAATCCAGTTCGTTTACCTATTTTGTTAGCCAAAAGAAGTTTTAAGATTAACCCTCAATTACAAACGAATTTAAATATTCACGATAATACCTACATCAGTCAGTTTTTGAAGAATAGTTATGCACAAGCTAGTACTACAAAATCAGCTGAACCGATTAGTATGGATCGTAAAGTTTCCGAAGAGAATGGAGCCAATGATAACTATTTGTTCCAGTCGGACCGCCTAGTAGTTTCTAATTTATACCCCAATCCGGCTAGTGAATATGCCGATATTGATTTTCAAATGGCGACATCGAACCAAGAGGTCAAAATTGTAGTATACAATATTTTGGGTCAAGAAATCAAGGAATTGATATTGGATAGAGATCAACGCAATGCACGTATTTCTTTACGTGATATCAATAGTGGAATGTACATGTATCAACTAATGATTGATGGTCGATCAATCGTTACCAAGAAGTTGATCGTTAGAAAGCAATAATTTTAATTTGAAATTCGTTCGTTAAAACAACGTCGGCAAGGTTCCGAACCTTGCCGACGTTGTTCTACACATCTTTAAAATCCACTTACTGTTCTCTTGATGAAGGCTGTTAAATCAGCTCCAGTTAATAGATTTTGAGATAATAAGGCTAAATCCGCAATTTGTTTCGCTAAATTTTTCTTTTCCTCATCAGATGGTAAATCGATCAATTTATTAATTAAAGGATGGTTAGCATTGATGGTAATTTGATAGGTCATTGGCATATTACCAAACATACCCATTCCTCCTCCACCCGTTTTGGACATATCACTCATTCGACGCATGAACTCGTTTTGAGTTACGATGGCTGGTAATTCATCTGGTGACATGGCTTCCACACTTACTTGCTTTTGCTTATCGTTTAGTGTTTCTTCAAAAATAGCTTTTACCGCATTTTTTTGATCATCTGTCAAGATAGCCTCTAGTTGAATACCTGTATCAATCAATTTATCGATGGAGTCCGCATCCACTCGTTTCCACTGCGTCTTTTCTATTTTAGATTCCATTTGATTGATAAAGTGGGCATCAATCATGGAATCCATTTTTAATACGGAGTACCCTTTTTGAATGGCGGATTGAATAAAGGCATCTTGCTGTTGTACATCTGTGGTGTATAAATACACTTTTTGACCATCTTTATCCGTTTGCAAAGCTTGTACTTCCTCGGCATATTCATCCAAAGTATACAGCTTATTTGCTGTGGTTTCTACCAAGCAAAAATCTTTAGCCTTTTCAAAGAACTTTTCATCTGATATCATTCCATATTTGATGAAAAGGCCAATATTGGCAAATTTCTCCTCAAATCCAGGACGGTCAGATTTGAACAATTCTTGCAATTTATCAGCTACTTTTTTGGTGATATAGCTATTGATTTTCTTAACATTGGAATCCGCTTGTAAGAAACTACGGGATACATTTAATGGAATATCTGGAGAGTCAATGACTCCATGTAAGAGCATTAAAAACTCTGGAACGATGTCTTTGACCTCATCGGTAATAAATACCTGTCGGCTATACAACTGAATTTTTTCGCGTTGCAACTGAAATTCATTTTTTACTTTTGGAAAGTATAGAATTCCAGTCAAATTGAATGGATAATCTACATTCAAGTGGATCCAAAACAATGGTTTCTCTTGGAATGGATATAATTCCTCATAAAAATTAAGGTAATCTTCGTCTGTTAATTCAGATGGTGATTTAGTCCAAAGTGGAGAAGGGTTGTTGATGGTTTTCTCTTGAAATTCAATTGGGATAGGTAAGAATTTTCCATATTTTTCCAAGATGGATTTTAAACGAAACTCATCTAAAAACTCTTCGGAATCTTCAGCAATATGCAAGATGATATCGGTACCTCTATCTGCTTTTTCAGCTGAATTGATGGTGTATTCGGTAGAACCATCGCAAATCCATTGAGCAGCTTCTGCGCCTTCTTGATGCGATTTTGAGATGATTTCTACCTCGGAAGCAACCATGAAAGCAGAGTAAAAACCTAAGCCAAAATGGCCAATAATACCTTTGTCGTCCCCCTTATCCTTATATTTTTCCACAAACTCTGTGGCGCCAGAAAAGGCAATTTGATTGATGTATTTTTTAATTTCTTCAGCTGTCATACCAATACCATTGTCTGAAATGGTGATGGTTTTAGCTTCTTTGTCAAAACTCACTTTGACTTTCAATTCTCCTAATTCGCCATTGAATTCACCAATGGAGCTCAATCTCTTGATTTTTTGACTGGCATCTACCGCATTGGAGACTAATTCACGAAGGAAAATTTCGTGATCCGAATAGAGGAATTTTTTAATGATCGGAAAAATGTTCTCGGTGTGAATGGAGATATTACCTGTTTCTTTCATATTGTTCATGAGGAGTGATTAAAAATCTTTAATTTAATGCTGGATTAACAAATTCGAATCCAAATATTACTTGGGTGTCATATTGTCAGTAATTATGTCGAAAAGCATCATTCGAAGTGAAACAGATTGTCTCAATTGTGGAAATGAAGTAACGGCACGTTACTGTTCTCACTGTGGGCAAGAAAATCGAGAACCATATGAGTCATTTTGGTCCTTGTTAATCCATTTTGTTGAAGATATGACTCATTTTGATGGGGCCTTATTTAAAACATGCAAAACGCTATTTACCCAACCTGGAGAATTAACTCAAGCTTATTTGTTGGGTAAAAGGAGCCGTTATTTGCACCCCATTCGATTTTATTTATTTACTTCTGCCTTTTTCTTTTTGACCTTGTTTTACGTGTTTCAGCCATTGCAATTCCGATTGAACAAGGATTTGAAAGCCATTGAAGTTGCTTCTTTTCAGGTGAAATTGGATAAGCGAGGTGCCTATTTGAATTCTAGTGAGATTCAATCCTATAAAAAAAATCAATTGGCAAAACCTGAATCAGAGCGCGATTCTCCACTGTTTCAAAATATCATTTTTCATTTTTACGAGCTTCAAAAAAAATACCCAGAGAGCAAGCAGTTTTACAAGGCTTTGTATGAAGGAGTGACTCATAAGATGTCCCAAGTATTATTTTTGACCATACCATTATTAGCTTTGATTTTACAAGTAGTTTTTATTCGAAGAAAACACTTTTACTTCATGCACCATGGGATATTTGTCTTACACATGGCAACGAGTTGGTTTATCGTTTTGTTGCTTAGAAATGTATTAGATCTGGTGCAATTAGCGTTATCCTGGGAATTCATAGATGTGGTAAAAAGTTTCATCATGCTTGCTTGGTGTTATTTTTATTATAAAAGCTTTAAAAACTTTTACCAATTGAAAGGGATTAGATCCATTGGATTGTTTACTGCTTCGTTTTTTTTACAATTGATTTTAGTCTTTGTTGTGTTTGTATCCTTGGTTCTATTTTCATTTTTTAGTTTATAAAATATCGTTATGCGTCATATTTTGCTTGGATTTTTGTGTTTTTGTACCGTTTCTCTCTGGGCCCAGCAAGAATCATTGCGCATGGTTTATCCTTTTATTCCTTTGTCCATTAATCCTGCAGATGCAGGAGGAAAAGGAGTAGCTTCTATAACAGGGATCTTTCGAAAAAAACCATTGTTTCAACAAACAGGTGGGGCCACATCCTCGCAACAATATTTTAGTTTTGATATGCCAATTCGGCAAGAGAAATGGGGAATAGGTTTTTTGGCATACAATACGGATCAATCTTATGGACCATTAGGTGGAGGTATAGCAGCTAATTTAGGTTTGGCGGGATTAGTAGCCAAGCGATTCATTGTTGGAAAAGGGCAGGGGCTTCAATTGGGACTTAATTTAGGATTGAATCAATATCCAGTTTTGGGAAAGAGCGGAACATCTGAATTTGGTGGGAGTATCGGTTTTGGTATATCTTATCAATATGACCGACTTGAATTAGGGCTGAGTCGACCTACACAAAGTTTACGGAGTTTGGAATGGACCAATCCTAATCCTGTATATGCTAAAATTGGCTATCAATTGGAACCAGGGCAAGGTAATTTGTTGAAATTGGGAGTTTTGATGCGGCATCAATATTCTGAAACTAGAATTGATTTGAATGCTGTATTTTGGTGGCAAGAAAAAGTAGGTGTAGGTATTTGGTGGCAAAATACGGGATCTGAATTTTCCAATGAGGCATTGTTAGGAAGTGTGGAAGTTCCATTTGGGAGAAATTTCAGAGTGGGATATGCCTACGATTTTTTAGGTAAAAACTCGGTGTATTATGCTCCGGGTACAACCAATACGGGCACGAGTACGGTCCAAACAGCGGTCTCTGCTTACCATCAAATTTTCATGAGATATGAGATTGATTTAGGGAATGGAAAGATTGCTAATTTTAGACCTTAGGTATTGTTGTAAATAATTTGATTATCCGTAGATATAATAATAAAATATAAAGATTTTTTTTGACATAGGTAGATGAGTCATAAATCCTTGGAAATTTGTGCTCCAAACGGGAAAAAACCCCAATTTTTTTGGGGATAATTATAATCCCCTTCGTAAATTGCGAAGATTTTTTTAGACAAGAATAATTAAATTTAACCAATCAATAACGTTTGAAACTTTTCTGGATTATAGGCCAGATTTTACATTATGGATTCATTTTCCTACGTTGCCAATGCTGATACACAAGTTATTTCTGACTTGTTTGATGCGTATAGAGTTGACCCCAATTCAGTAGACAGTTCTTGGAGAGATTTTTTCAAGGGGTTTGAGTTTGCTCAAACTTGGCAAGGAGAAGGCGCTTCGCCTTCAGGTGCTGCCTTAGATACTTCGCATGTTCAAAAAGAAATGTCCGTTATCAGCTTGATTAAGGCATTTCGTTCCAGAGGACATTTACTTTCCAAGACCAACCCAGTGCGTGATCGTAAAGATCGTCAACCGCGTTTGGAGATTAAGGATTATTCGCTTTCGGAGGCTGATTTAGATACAGTTTTTCAAGCAGGTAGTTTTTTGGGAATAGGTCCAGCTACTTTACGTAAGATATGTGAAGTATTGGAGAAAGTGTATGCGGGATCAATTGGATTTGAGTATTCGTATATACGTGAGGTTCGAGTTAAGGAGTGGTTAAGAAATAAAATTGAAAAAGAGGCATTGTCTTTTATGCCTTCTATTGAAGAGAAAAAGCAGATTCTACAAAAGCTGAATGAGGCAGTAGTATTTGAAAACTTCTTAGGGACCAAATATTTAGGTCAAAAGCGTTTTGGATTAGAAGGAGGCGAAAGTACGATAGCTGGTTTAGATGCTATTATTAATAAAGCTGCTGATTTTGGTGTGAAGCAAGCGATGATTGGAATGGCTCACCGTGGCCGTTTGAACGTGCTGGCTAATATCATGCATAAATCTTATGAGGCTATTTTTGATGGATTTGAAGGAAATGTACCTGATCAGATTCATGGAGATGGTGATGTGAAATACCATTTAGGTTATTCTAGTCAGCATACAAGTCCTAATGGAAATGAAATTACATTGAAATTAGCGCCCAATCCTTCTCACTTAGAGGCAGTTAATCCTTTGGTTGAAGGCTTTTGTCGGGCTAGTGCAGATGCTCATTATGAGGGGGATTACTCTCAGGTATTACCTATTTTGATTCATGGTGATGCAGCTCTAGCAGGTCAAGGGATTGTATATGAGGTAACTCAAATGGCCAAATTGAAAGGTTACTCTACAGGTGGAACCATTCACTTTGTGATTAATAATCAAGTGGGATTCACAACGGATTTTGAAGATGCACGTTCGGCTATTTACTGTACCGATGTGGCTAAAATCATTGATGCTCCTGTATTCCATGTGAATGGAGATGATCCAGAAGCTGTTGTATTTGTGTCGCGCATGGCGGCTGAATTCCGTCAAGAGTTTGGGCGTGATGTGTTTGTGGATATGGTTTGTTACCGTAGAAATGGTCACAATGAGTCGGATGAGCCGCGTTTTACGCAGCCTACTTTATATGCGAACATTACCAATCACCCAAATCCAAGAGAAATTTACACGCAAACATTAATCAAGCGTGGAGATATCGATGCCCAATTAGCTAGCCAAATGGATTCTGAATTTAAAGCAGAATTGCAAGCTCGTTTGGATATGGTAAAGCAAAAAGTAAAACCTCCTTATGTTCCTTTAAAATTGGATAATAAGTGGTCTAACTTACGTTTCTCTAAAGCAGATGATTTTGCTTCTTCGCCAAACACGGCAATTAGCAAAGCGACAATTGATTTGGTAGCGAAGGCTATTACTTCTTTGCCTGCAGGATTTGTAGCTTTGAAACAAATTGAAAAAGTAATATCCGATCGTAAGACCTTTTTTGAGAAAGGAGAATTGAATTGGGCAACGGCTGAGTTATTAGCTTATGGCTCAATTTTGGCTGAAGGAAAAACGGTTCGTTTATCCGGACAAGATGTTCAACGTGGTACATTCTCTCACCGTCATGCTGTATTGCATGATGCAAATACGAACAATAATTATTGCAATTTAGATCATATTAAAGAAGGTCAAGAGAAGATGCAAATCTTTAACTCTTTGCTTTCAGAATACGGTGTTTTAGGGTTTGAATTTGGTTATGCCTTAGCTAATCCAGATGCATTGGTGATTTGGGAAGCACAGTTTGGTGATTTTGCGAATGGAGCTCAAACAATGATCGACCAATTTGTTAGTTCACATGAATCTAAATGGGGAACACAGAATGGTTTAGTGATGCTCTTGCCTCATGGATATGAAGGTCAAGGACCAGAGCACTCGAATGCTCGTCCAGAGCGCTTCTTGCAGTTAGCTTCCGAGAATAACATGGTTGTAGCCAATTTAACTACACCGGCTAATATTTTCCATGCATTGCGCCGCCAATTATCTTGGGAATTCCGTAAGCCATTGGTCGTGATGTCGCCAAAATCTATTTTCCGTCATCCTAAAGTGGTTTCTCCGCTAGAGGCATTTACTAAAGGTAAATTCCAAGAAGTGATTGGAGATGCTTATGCAGAAAAAGCGAAGGTTAAAAAAGTGTTATTATGTAGTGGAAAAGTGTATTTCGACTTGTTAGAGAAACAAGAAAAAGATGCTCGAAAAGATGTAGCGATTATTCGTATCGAACAGTTACATCCACTACCTACCGCGCAGATTGAAAAGGAATTAGCTCAATATAAAAATGCAGATGTGTATTTTGTCCAAGAAGAACCAGAGAATATGGGTTATTGGTCATACATCATACGTGAATTTGGTTGGTCTAAATTCAAGGGATTGGTTGCACGTAAGAAAAGTGCATCTCCTGCCACAGGATTCTTAAAGGTGCATGCTGAAGAGCAAGCTGCCTTAGTTAATAAAGCATTTGAATAATTAAAACAAAAGCCGAACAACAATGGCCATAGAAATGAAAGTGCCCGCTGTGGGCGAATCGATTACGGAAGTTACCGTTGCTACTTGGAATAAGAAAGAGGGTGATGTCGTGAAGTTGGATGAAGTTCTTTGTGAATTGGAGTCAGACAAGGCAACTTTTGAATTGCCTGCAGAAGCAGAAGGGATTTTACACATTGTAGCGAAAGAAGGTGATGTTTTACCTATTGGTGCTGTAATTTGTACTATTGAGGTGGTTGGTGCTCAAGCCACAGCACCGGCACCAGCTCCAGCTCCAGCAGTTGTAGTAGCAGACAGTCCTGCTCCTGCGCCAGTAGCTGCTGCACCAGCGGCTCCTGCGGCAGAAAGCAAAGTATTGGAAGTAAAGGTTCCTCCTGTGGGTGAATCAATTACAGAGGTGACTGTTTCTGTTTGGAATAAAAAATCAGGTGATACCGTTGCTTTAGATGAAGTTTTATGTGAATTAGAATCAGATAAAGCGACTTTTGAATTGCCAGCTGAATCAGCAGGTGTATTACAAATTATAGCTGAGTCAGGTGCTGTAGTACCTATTGGAGGTATTTTGGCAACCATTACCGTTGGGGCTGGTGCAACAACTCCTCAAGCTGCAGTAACTCCACCAACTGCCAACGTTGCTGTACCTGTTGCAGCTCCAGTATCTGGTGAATCTTATGCAGCTGGTCATCCTTCTCCAGCAGCAGCTAAAATTTTGGATGAAAAAGGAATAGCTGCTTCGCAAGTAGCAGGAACGGGTGTTGGCGGAAGAATTACGAAGGATGATGCACAAAATGCACAGCCAGTTGCAGCTGCACCGGTAACAGCAACGCCTGCATCAGCAGCATCTCCAGCTCCAGCTAGCGCTTCTGATGCACGTGGTTCTCGCCGTGAAAAAATGAGCTCATTGCGTAAAACAGTAGCTCGTCGTTTGGTAGCAGTAAAAAATGAAACGGCGATGTTAACTACCTTCAATGAGGTAGACATGAAACCGGTCATGGATTTGAGATCTAAATACAAAGATAAGTTTAAAGAAAAACATGGAGTTGGATTAGGCTTTATGTCCTTCTTTACGAAGGCTGTATGTGTAGCCTTGAAGGAATTTCCTTCAGTCAATGCAAAAATTGACGGAGATGAAATGGTTTTCCATGATTTCTGTGATATTTCCATTGCAGTTTCTGCCCCTAAGGGTTTAGTGGTGCCAGTTATTCGTAATGCAGAGAATTTAAGTCTTGCTGGAATCGAATCAGAAGTGGTTCGTTTAGCTGTTAAGGCGCGTGATAATAAATTGAGTTTGGAAGAAATGACTGGTGGAACATTTACTATCACCAATGGTGGTGTATTTGGATCAATGATGTCAACTCCAATTATCAATGCCCCGCAAGTGGCTATTTTGGGTATGCACAATATCGTGGAGCGTCCAGTAGTAGTGGATGGCCAAATTGTGATCAGACCTATGATGTACTTGGCTCTATCGTATGACCACCGTATTATCGATGGTCGTGAGTCGGTAAGCTTCTTAGTACGTGTGAAGCAGTTGTTGGAAGACCCTGCTCGTTTATTATTAGATATTTAACAACGTGAATAGGCCTTTAGGGGCCTATTCCTTTTTTCCATTGCCTTATGTTAGAATTTGATGTTGTCGTTATTGGTTCTGGTCCTGGTGGTTATGTTGCAGCTATTCGTGCGGCACAATTAGGATTTAAAACCGCCATTGTTGAAAAATATGCTGTTATGGGTGGTACCTGCTTAAATGTAGGTTGCATTCCTTCCAAGGCTCTTTTAGATTCTTCGGAACACTATTATAATGCCATTCATCATTTTGAAGAGCATGGAATTGTGGGAGGAAAGCCAAAGGTAGATTTGGAAAAAATGATTGCTAGAAAAGCAGGAGTGGTCGAAAAAATGAATGGCGGTATTTCATTTTTGATGAAGAAAAATAAGGTAACGGTATTTCACGGTTTGGGTTCTTTCGAAAGTGCTAAAGTGGTAAAAGTATCTCAAGCAGATGGAAAAGAAGAATTACTAAGTGCTAAAAATATTATAGTGGCAACGGGTTCAAAACCAACCAATTTGCCATTTATTCCGGTAGATAAAACTCGAATTATCACATCCACTGAAGCTTTAAAGCTGAAGGAAATACCTAAGCATCTGATTGTTATTGGTGCAGGAGTTATTGGGGCTGAATTGGGTTCTGTATATGCTCGTTTAGGTTCTAAAGTTAGTTTTGTGGAATATGCTGATGGCATGATTCCAACCATGGATAGAACGATGGGAAAGGAATTGCAAAAGTCAATTGCGAAGTTAGGGGCTGATTTTTATTTCTCTCACCAAGTTACTGGGACAGAAAATAAAGGTAAAGAAGTTGTGGTTAAGGCGAAAAATGCCGCTGGAGAAGAAGTAGAAATTAAAGGAGATTACTGTTTGGTATGTATTGGTCGTAAACCATATACCGAAGGTTTAAATCTAGCTGCAGCTGGATTGCAAGCGGATGAGCGTGGAAGAATTGCAGTAGATGAACATACTTTACAAACTTCAGTTCCAGGTATTTATGCCATTGGTGATTTGATTCGTGGTGCTATGTTAGCTCACAAGGCAGAGGAAGAAGGAGTATTTGTTGCTGAAGTAATTGCTGGTCAAAAGCCGCATATTAATTATAATTTGATTCCAGGTGTTGTTTATACTTGGCCTGAAGTAGCTTCTGTTGGTAAAACAGAACAAGAACTTAAAGCCGCAGGTATAGCCTATAAAGATGGATCTTTTCCATTTAAAGCCTTGGGACGTGCCGTAGCATCCATGGATGTGGATGGTTTAGTAAAGGTTTTGGCTGATGCCAAAACAGATGAAATTTTAGGAGTTCATATCATTGGTGCTCGTGCAGCCGATATGATAGCGGAAGCCGTTGTTGCGATGGAATTCAGAGCCAGTGCGGAAGATGTGGCACGTATGTCACATGCCCATCCTACCTACACGGAAGCTATGAAGGAAGCTTGTTTAGCTGCTACCAGCAAACGCGCGATTCACGCCTAATTTATTCGCTCGCTTTTTCCTCGGAAGATTTAAAGCGATTGGTCATTTTAATAAGTAAAAACATCACAAAAGCGACTAAAATAAAGTCGATAAAAATTGTGATGAAGTTACCGTATTGAATGGCGTTTTCTGGAGAAAGGATTTTGCCACTGGCATCATATTGAGCTTCTCGGAGGACATATTTCATGGCTTTGAAATCTACTCCTGTGGTAAGTTCTCCAACAATTGGCATAATGACCCCGTCAATCAATGCTGTTGTAACCTTACCAAATGCAGCTCCCATGATAAAGGCAACGGATATTTCAATAAGGCTGCCTTTCATGGCAAATTCTTTGAACTCTTTGATAATACTCATAGTGAATGGTTTTAATTTGAAATTAGTAGGATACAAGGAATTTGAAGCAATTCGTTTGATATACCAACGTTATGAGATATAAATCTCAAGTACGTGATACGATTTAACCGAATTACTCTCCAAATACTTGATTTTTTTTTAAATTTCAATCGCTTGCTTGAAATTGTTTCAAAACAAATTTCTTTGCAATAAATGAGTAAATTTGATTTTATCGTTCTTAGCCATGAAAGCATCACTCATTTTATCTACTTTAAGTTTATTTTCTTGGGGACTTTTTGCTCAAAAGTCGGAGAGAGTAACAGTATTTCAATCTGGCCAAGATACGTATGCCAGTTATCGTATTCCTGCAATTATTAAGCTTCCACATGGTGAGTTATTGGCTTTTGCAGAAGGGAGAAAGGGTAGTGCAGCTGATTTTGGAAATATAGATATCGTTTCCAAGCTTAGTAAAGATGGAGGAAAAACGTGGTCCGCTATTCAAAAAGTAGTGGATTTCGATTCTTTGCAAGCTGGTAATCCTGCTCCAGTAGTAGATTATTGGGATCCAGAATACCCACAAGGAAGAATCTTTTTATTTTATAATACAGGTAATAATCACGAGAATTTAGTTCGACAAGGTAAAGGCCTTAGAGAAGTTTGGTACATAACTTCCACAGATGATGGTAAGACTTGGTCTGCACCAGTCAATATTACCAAATCCGTTCATCGCCCTATCCAAGAACCTTATAAGTATGCTGAAGATTGGCGCTCCTATGCCAATACACCCGGGCATGCGATGCAAATTAGTTCGGGAAGGTACCGTGGTAGAATATATGTAGCTGCAAACCATTCGATTGGTGCCCCCAAAGCAGACTTTACTGATTATGTATCTCATGGTTTTTTTACTGATAATCATGGTCAAAGTTTTCAATTAAGTCAGTCCCTAGGTCTACCAGGAAGCAATGAAGCCACAGCCGCAGAATTGTCGGATAATCGACTGCTATTGAATGCTAGAAACCAAAAAGGAGATGTGCGAACTCGAATTGCGGCTATAAGTTCGGATGGGGGGAATACTTGGGATAAAACGTATTATGAAACCTCACTACCTGATCCTGTTTGTGAAGGCTCCTTACTTTCCATTGGATATAGGCAAGGTAAAAGTGTATTAGCATTTAGCAATGCAGCAGATCAAGAAAAACGTAATCATTTAACCCTTCGAATCAGTTTTGATGAAGGGTTAACTTGGCCTATAAGCCATGAAATAGATGGTACGATTGATCCCATAAAACATCCTGATTTTACAGCATATTCCGATATAGTTAAACTAGATGAAGATCGAATTGGCGTTTTATACGAACGAAATGATTATGCTGAAATAGTTTATGTCAGTATCAAATGGGAGTAAAATAGATCTTTTTGGCTAAGGCCAGCCAACGCTGTCAAGGTTCCAAACCTTGCCAGCGTTAGCGATTTAGCTAACGGAATTGGAAGGATGCTTCCTTAGCCAAACGAATGAAAATTCAAAAAATGTATATCAAGATTTAAACTATCAAGTTCTTGATTAATCTTCCACTTGAAGAGAATTGAAATCAATGACTTTAGTGCGAGCGTAGAATCGCCAAGATAATAATGTAGCCGAACAAATTAGGCTCCAAGTTAATCCAATCCAGATACCAACAGCACCCATGTCGCCATAAATACCTAAGTAATAACTTAATGGAATTCCTACACCCCAGTAGGAAACCACGGTAATTGCCGTAGGAATTTTGACATCTTGAAGCCCACGAAGTAGGCCTAATGAAACAGCTTGAATACCATCAAAAAGTTGAAATATGGCCCCCCAGGTCACCAAACTTACAGCAATGGCTATCACATCTGCTTCTTGAGTATAACCGCGAACTAACCAAGGTTTGAAAGTAAACATAATGATGGCGCAAATTCCCATAAAAATAATGGAAAGAAGTAATGCTGCATTTCCTGATATATAAATTCCAGCTCGATTTTTTTCTCCAATATCGGTACCAACATGAATCCCTCCGGCAGCTGCAATGCCAGTTGCCATCATGTAAGTTAAAGATGCCATGTTGATGGCTACGATATGTGCTGCTTGGGCAGTGGACGAAATCCAACCCATCATCACAACCGCCATACCAAAGGTGGCGATTTCAAAGAATCCTTGAAAGCCAGCTGGAATACCGACTTTTAGAATGGTCTTTTCCAATACCCATGTGTGATGTTGAGACCCCATGTGAGCGAAATACTTGGTAAAAGAAGCAGATTTGAAGATGTATAATCCTAAGCTTAAGGCCATAAATATGCGACAAAGCAAAGTAGAAATACCTGCCCCAAATAAACCCATGGCAGGAATGGGTCCTAAGCCATTTATACAAATATGATTTCCAATTACATTTAAAACTAAGGCAACGATGGTAATATTCATCGCTATACTTGTTCTTTTCAATCCATCCGAAAAACTTTTAAAGGCAGCAAATAAAAAGGTTGGAAGTACAGAAATAGCAATTAATACCAAATAGGGAAGGGTTAACTCTTTGTTGATTGGACTTTGCTGGAAAAGGTCATAATTCCAGCCAATTATCGCAATAATTAAAATGGTTATAACAGAAAGGATTAGAGCAACTCGAATTCCAGCTCGCATTAAATTACCACATTCAGCGTCATTGTTTTCGGCCACTGATTTTGAAATCATGGGTGAAATGATTTGTAAACAGATTAATCCGATAATAGCAATTGTGAAAAATATGGAATTGGCCATGCCTGAAGCCCCCAAGCTTTCAGCCACTTGCGACTGCATTTGACCAACTTGGACGGTATCGGCTAAACCCATCAGCATTACACCTAATTGTCCTATTACAATGGGTAAGGCTAATTTAAACGTGCTACTTATTTTTCCTCCAAGGCTGACTTCCCGCATGATTTAGATTCGAACGATTTCTGCTCCTAATGCATTTAATCGAGTATCAATATTTTGATATCCTCGGTCAATTTGTTCAATATTATCAATGATAGATGTACCCGTAGCAGACATCGCTGCAATCAATAAAGATACACCAGCACGGATATCTGGAGAGGACATGCGTATTCCTTTCAAGTTTTGCTTTCTATCGAAACCAACAACGGTAGCTCTATGTGGATCACAAAGAATGATTTGAGCCCCCATTTCAATTAATCGGTCAACAAAGAATAGTCGACTTTCAAACATTTTTTGGTGAATCAATACTGTTCCTTTAGCCTGTATAGCTGTTACTAAAATAATCGATAATAGATCTGGTGTAAAACCTGGCCACGGATGATCAGAAATGGTCAACATCGATCCATCTATGAAGTTTTCCAACTCATAATGCTCTTGTGCTGGAACAAAAATATCATCGCCTCTGAATTCTAATTTAATACCTAGTTTACGGAAAACATCAGGTATAATGCCTAGTTCTGGTATTTTGCAATTCTTAATGGTAATTTCTGATTGAGTCATCGCTGCCATTCCAATGAATGAGCCAATTTCAATCATATCTGGTAACATGGTATGTTCTGTTCCTCCCAATATATCAACTCCTTCTATCGTCAATAAATTAGATCCAATTCCAGAAATTTTGGCTCCCATGCGGTTCAACATCTTACATAACTGCTGAATATAAGGTTCACATGCTGCATGATAAATGGTGGTTGTGCCTTTGGCTAATACGGCCGCCATCAGAATATTAGCTGTTCCAGTAACCGAAGCCTCATCTAATAACATATAGGCACCTGTTAAATGAGAAGCATCTACTTCGTAAAATCCTCCATCTTCAGCGCTATAATTAAATTTGGCGCCCAATTTCATGAATCCTGTAAAGTGAGTATCCAATCTTCTACGGCCAATTTTATCCCCTCCTGGTGAAGGAATACGTCCTTTTTTGAAACGAGCCAAAGTCGGCCCTAACAACATCACCGATCCACGAAGAGCAGCGGCCTTTGCTTTATATGTTTCAGACTCTAAGTATTCAATATTAACTTGAGATGCATCAAATTCAATACTAGATTCACTTAAGCGGCGAATTTTCACACCCATGTCGCCTAATAAATCAATTAATTGATTGACATCACGGATATTAGGAATATTATGGATGGTGACAGGTTCAGCGGTTAGTACGACAGCACAAAGAATTTGTAATGCTTCGTTTTTTGCACCTTGAGGAGTGATTTCTCCTGATAATTTTCTACCACCTGTTACTTTAAATGAGGCCATAAGGGTCAATTATTTTTTATGATTTCTTGGATTGAAATTCCGATTGTTTCTGAAGTTTTTTCTATAATTATTTCCACCACGGTTATTATTAGGGCCGTTAGGATATTCTGGTGCATTATAAGCATTTCTAGCATTATTGGCCACTTTGGCGTGTCCTAGACCTTCTTGGGATAATTCATCCACGATGGATCCAAGGAGATTTTCAGACATTTCTTTGATGTTTTGCCAAATGACCTGATCATCTACTGAATCTTTATTCCAAGTAACATAAAAGCCCTTCATTAATCGAGCGATGTAGGCCACTAAAATCTTTTTATCCTCTATTTTTTCTTCTGCTATGGCACGTAGAATAAGTAATTCAACATTACGACCATAGTGTTTGAACTTCAAATGGTGTTGATTGTAATTGACTTTTTTAGGTGCTTTACCAACAGATTCTGGTGAGGGAGGAGGGTAAGGACCTTGTACATCCAATTGGAAGTTGGACATGATGTACAAGTCATCCCAAAGTTTTTTGGAATAATCTTGACTATTGTCTTTCATACCAGGATGTATCTGCTTCATGAGTTCTATCATGAGGAAAGCATATTTGGTTCTTTTCTCTCGATCTTGAATCGTTAGAATGTAGTTGACCAATTTTTGTACACTAGACCCGTATTCTTTCATAATGTTGTGTCAAACTTAATTACTAAATACCAATCGCATCCAAAGATGAGGAAAGGAAATAAGGCAAAAAACAAAGGCTGCCCAAATAGCCATCACTAAAACAGCTCCTGCCGCAAAGTCTTTTGCTTTTTTGGCCAATGGATGATGTTCAGGGGCTACAATATCTGTGATATTTTCTAATGCGGAATTAATTAACTCAGCCATCCATACTCCTGCAATGGCTAAACTAATCCAAAGCCATTCAATCGCCATGAAACCAATATTGATTCCAACGACTATCACTAAGATAGTGGAAGCCAAGTGGATTTTAGCATTGTTTTCTTCCTTGATCAAAGTAATGATACCCGACCAAGCAATGGAAATGCTGCGAAAAGCTTTGGACAGATTAAACATATTAAAATTCTGCCGATTTAGGTGTTCTTGGAAATGGAATGACATCGCGAATGTTGCTCATGCCCGTTACAAATAAAACAAGACGTTCGAAACCTAATCCAAATCCAGCATGTGGAGCAGAGCCAAACTGCCTAGTTTGTAAATACCACCAAATGGAATCTTCCTCAATGCCCACATCTTTCGTGCGTTGAAGTAATTTTTCGTAATCATCTTCTCTTTGAGATCCTCCAATGATTTCACCAATACCTGGAAACAATACGTCCATAGCACGAACCGTTTTTCCATCATCTTCTAATTTCATGTAGAATGCCTTGATGTCTTTCGGATAATGCGTCAGGATAACAGGTTTTTTGAAATGTTTTTCAACCAAATAACGCTCATGCTCACTTTGTAAGTCGATTCCCCATGCTACAGGGTAGTTGAATTTACCTTGCTTATGTGGCTTAGATTGTAATAAAATGTCAATGGCCTCGGTATAAGTTAATCTTTCAAAAGTATTTTCAGAAACAAATCTCAATTTTTCAGAAAGTGTCATCTCGGATTGTTCTTCCTTTTTCTTCATTTTTTCCTCTTCCAACAAGCGTTTTTCAAGGAAAGCAATATCATCAGCACAATTTTCTAAAGCATAGCTAATCAAGCTTTTGGTAAAATCTTCTGCTAGATTCATGTTGTCTGTAAGCTCAAAAAAGGCCATTTCTGGCTCTACCATCCAGAATTCAGCTAAGTGACGAGTGGTATTGGAGTTTTCAGCACGGAAAGTAGGTCCAAACGTGTAAATTTTGGAAAGAGCCATGGCTCCTAATTCTCCTTCTAATTGGCCAGAAACCGTCAGATTGGTCTCTTTGCCAAAAAAGTCTTCTTTATAATCTATTTTTCCGTCTTCTGTTAATGGAGGATTAATAGCAGGTAAGGTGGTTACACGAAACATTTCTCCTGCTCCTTCTGCATCTGAACCCGTGATAATTGGGGTATGCAAATAAAAGAAGCCGTGATTGTTGAAATATTGATGTATCGCGAATGCTAAGGCATGACGAATACGTAGAATGGCTGAAAATGTATTAGTTCTTGGGCGAAGATGTGCAATCTCACGTAAGAACTCCAAAGAGTGTTTTTTGGGCTGTAAAGGGTATTTTTCTGGATCAGCAGTCCCGTAAACTTGGATAGCCGTTACTTGAACTTCAACGGATTGACCTTGTCCTTGAGATGGAATTAGAATACCTGTTACAGCAATACAAGATCCCGTAGTTACTAATTTTAACGTTTCTTCAGAAACGACGCCATCAGAAACAACGGCCTGAATATTATGAATCGTAGATCCATCGTTCATGGCGATGAAAGCTACAGATGAAGATACACGTTTGGTACGCACCCAACCTTTTACCGTAACCGTTTGTTGGCTCGGGGATTGGAGAAGTAATTCTTTAATTTGCATATAAATAAATGGTCAAATGGCCCCCAATTGGGGCAAACTAGTCTCAAAATTACGTACAAAAAACGGAATAATTTTATTTATTTATGAATTACAAGTATTTTTAAAAACTGGCCGTCAAATCAGCGTATATTTGTTTATTAGATTAAAGATATGCAGGGATTATCACTCAAAATTTCTCAGCAACAGCGGCTTTCTCCACAACAAATTCAGTTTGTTAAATTGCTTCAAATTCCTTCAGCTGAACTGGCTGCAAGAATAGAGGAGGAATTGGAGGAAAATCCCGCTTTGGAAGAGGGTTTAGAAATAAAGGATTCAGACGAATTCGATGAAAAAGAACGAGAGACTGTAGAGGACTTAGAGCGAGAGGAATTAGAAATAGGAGATTATTTGCAAGATGATTATGCTGGCTATAAAATGGCTGGTGATTCCTATGATTCCAATGAAGAGTCCAAGGAACGACCTATGGCCACCGTGGCTAGTGCAGAAGATTACTTGTTGATGCAAATCGGTTTTAGTTTAAAAGATGAGCGAGAAGAGATGATCGCGCATCAATTAATAGGTTCGCTTGAAGAAGATGGTTATTTGAGAAGGAACATTGAAAGTATTGTCAATGACTTAGCATTTACACAAGGCTTTACAACCAATTTTGAAGAGGTAGAAGGTGTTTTAAAGAAAATTCAGGCCTTAGATCCAGCAGGGATTGGAGCTAGGGATTTACAAGAATGTTTGTCGATACAATTGCACCGTAGAGAATCAGACCATCCCACTTGTTTATTGGCTATTCGCTTAATTGATGAGTTCTTTGATGAATTTTCTAAAAAGCATTTTGTTCAATTACAGCAAAAATTAAGTGTTGATGAAAGTGAATTGAAAAAGGCGATTAACTTAATCAAACGCTTAAATCCTAAACCAGGTGGAGCAGAAGGAGGGAATTTAGCGCCTTATTTACAACCTGATTTTGTGGTAACAAATCAACATGGCAAATTGGATATTAAGTTGAATGGAAAAAATGCCCCCGAATTAAGGGTCAGTAAGTCATTTCAAGAGATGTTGCAAACTTATGATCAAGGGAATAAACAGCAAAAAGAGATTAAGGAAGCTGTTACTTTTATCAAGCATAAATTAGATGCTGCATCTTGGTTTATTCAGGCAATACAACAAAGACAGGGCACTTTATTGAAAACGATGCACAGTATTGTGGCACAGCAATACGATTTCTTCTTGACAGGCGATGATTCTACCTTGAAACCCATGAAGATGAAGGAAATCGCCAGCTTGATTGAAATGGACGTTTCTACTGTGTCAAGAGTAGTCTCAGCTAAATCAGTGCAAACAGATTTTGGTATATATCCTTTAAAATATTTCTTCTCAGAAGGAATTACTCATGAGTCAGGGGAGGATGTGTCAACCAGAGAAGTGAAAAATATACTTAGGGAAATCATTGAGCAAGAACCAGCTCAAGAGCCTTATCCAGATGAAACCTTAGAGCAGCTTTTATCTGAAAAAGGCTTTGTGGTGAAACGCCGTACCGTAGCTAAATATAGAGAACAACTGGGTATACCAGTTGCGAGGCTAAGAAGGAAACTATAAATTAAATGTAAATGGTAAATGGTAAATGGTGAGTGGTGTCTTGAGTGAAGAAATTGAAAATAAATCAACTAATTAATAATTCTATAGATTGCGTTTAATTGAAAAGGTAGAAATGTAGATTTGGTAATAAAATTTTATCAAGTGAAACATAAGAATGTCTTAAAATCAAAATCGTTTTTTTTCGCAATTCAAATCTGGCATTTATATCATTATCTTGTTAATGAGAGAAAAGAATTTATTCTTTCAAAGCAAATTTTACGAAGTGGAACAGCAGTAGGAGCAATAATTAGAGAAGCAGAACATGCGGAATCTAAATTGGATTTTAAGCACAAAATGTCAATTGCTCAAAAGGAAATAAATGAAACTATATATTGGTTGGAATTATTAAACGAAATTGATTACTTGGAAGAAGTTCGCTACGTTAAATTAATGTCTGAAAGCAATGAAATTTTAAGAATTATTACTAAAATTATACTAACGGTAAAACATAATCTGACCATTAGATAACAACACATTTATCATTTACCACTTACCATTCATAATTGAATTCATCATTTATCATTTATAATTTATTATTTATTATTATGTCTTCTTACCAATTTCTTCATCTTAGTCAAGTTAATGGAGTATGGACCATTCATCTGAAGCGTCCAGAAGTGTTTAATGCCTTAAATGCAGGTTTGATACATGAAATAAGGGATGTAGCAGAAAAAGCAAAGGCTTCGGAATCAGCTAGGGTTTTGGTAATAACAGGAGAGGGGAAGGCATTTTGTTCGGGAGCTGATTTGAAATCGGGTGTGAGCGATTCTGATTTGGGTGCTGTACTTAGATCTACCTATAATCCGATGATATTGGCATTAAGAGGCTTAGATAAGCCTGTAATTGGCGCAATCAACGGTCCTGCAGCGGGAGCAGGATGCTCCTTGGCATTAGCATGTGACTATTTAGTTGCTAAGGAAGGAGCATATTTTGCTGAACTTTTTGTTCAGATAGGTTTGACCTTGGATGCAGGAAGCACTGCCTTTTTAATGCAGTCTTTGGGGTATCATAAGGCATTTGAGTTGGCGTCTACAGCTAAAAAAATTAGTGCAGAGGAAGCTCAAGCTTTGGGATTGGTAGCAGAAGTTATTTCCGAGGAAAATTGGGAACAACGACTGAAGGCGCTAGGAGAAGAATTTGCTCGTCGACCTACATTAGCATTAGCTTTAATCAAACGAGAATTGCAAAAGGCTCACCATCAGGACTTAGCAACTGTATTAGAAATGGAAGCAGAAGCTCAGCGACAAGCTGGTTACTCGAAGGATTTTCAAGAAGGAGTAAGTTCTTTCTTGGAAAAACGAGCTCCTCATTTTACAGGGAAGTAAAATTTGGAATAAAATTGATTTTTTTTTCGGCAAGGTCTTTTCATATTCCCAAAGAAATTCTACCTTTGCAGTCCCGAATGGGAATTGGTTGCGTAGCTCAATTGGATAGAGCATCTCACTACGGATGAGAAGGTTTGGGGTTCGAATCCCTACGCGACCACACTAAATGTTAAAAACACCTATAAATTTTAAATTTGTAGGTGTTTTTTTTTGCGCTAATTTTTCCATTGAGACTTGTATCCAATTCAAATTAATCTCATTCAAATTAATCTCAAGTTTATTGAAATCAGAAACGTTGGAATATCATTAAATTTTTAGCAATCAAATCAGAATTTCCTCCCCAAAGAAAAAACTAATCCTTGGTATCTTCAAGTACTATGATTAGTTTAATTTCAATACAATTAGGAGCTTGCTTTTGTTTGATCTAAGCTTGTTTAACTGCCTGAATTTCAGGTAGAATTTTCATGTTTGATTACTCCGATTATGAAAAGTATAAATTGATTTTATATTATTTATCCAAATTTGAATGGGTTGATGTACTTAAAACTCGATTGATTTCATTCAATAGTTCGGATTGCTTAAATGGTTTAGAAATATAACCATTCATGCCAATGTCAAGGCATTTTTGTTTTTCTCCCACTAATGAATGTGCTGTCATAGCTATAATTGGGATAGAATTATTCAAATTTTTGCGGATAATAGATGTAGCTTGATAACCATCCATGATAGGCATTTGCAAATCCATTAAGATTAAATCAAAATTTTCTTTCTTAACTAGTTCAACCCCCATTTGACCATGGTTGGCTATTGTAATTTCAAAACCAAAATGTTTAATGACCATTTCAGCCAATTTTTGATTCATGACATTGTCTTCACAAAGTAAAATTCGTACCTGTCTTTTTTTAGATCCAAGTCGATTCAAATCAGTATTTTGTTTATTCTCAACGTGATTTGATTTTTTATATGTTAAGATAAAATAGAATTCGGAACCTATTCCTTGTTTGCTTTTGACATGAATTTCACCATGTTGGAGTTCCACTAACTGTTTCGAAATGCTAAGTCCTAAACCTGTGCCTCCAAATTTTCGGGTTGTGGAAGATTCTGCTTGCGTAAATCGTTCAAAAATTCTCTCCAGTACTTCTTCTGACATCCCAATGCCCGTATCCTTCACCGAAAAGCGTAAAGTAACGTTTGTGGAGGTCTCTTCTAATTTCTTGACTTGAATTGAAACATCCCCTTCATGCGTGAACTTGATAGCATTTCCTGCTAAATTCATTAAGATTTGATTTAGTCTACCTCGGTCACCTTCAATCATTTCCGGCAAATCTGCATCTAAATATAAACTGAAATCTAATTTTTTTTCTTCAGCCTTTACTTTCAATAAATGATGTACATGTCTAAGTATTTCAGTCAGATTAAAGGGATAAGACTCAATTTCCAATTTACCAGATTCTATTTTAGATAAATCCAAAATATCGTTGATGATTAATAGCAGATTATCTCCAGCTATGTGAATATTGGATAAATACTCTGTTTGAATGGGATCTAATTTCGACTGAGATAGTAATTCGGTGAAACCAATAATGGCATTTAAAGGGGTTCGGATCTCATGACTCATGTTGGCTAAAAAACTATCTTTAGCCAATACAGCTTCCTCTGCCATTAATTTAGCATGTAAAAGCTCTTTTTCCGCTTCTTTTTTGGTGGTATAGTTTTCGGCAACTCGAATGTAACCAGTGATTTCACCTTGTTCATTTTTAATACAAGTGACAGTTAACCAAACGGGTATTTTTTTTCCTGATTTTGTAACATAGGTCCATTCACTGGAATGAGGTTTACCACTTAATTTGGATTTAATAACCACTGTTTCCATCCCCAATTTAATCGTATAACCTAATTCTAAACTGAGTTCTTTAGTTCGCTCCTCCATTTCTTTAACATCGTAAAATGGGGAACAATCCATTTTACCAACTAACTCCTCTGCCGTATATTCAAGTAATTCTAAAGCGGCAGGGTTTACACGTTGAATGATTCCATTAATGTCAGTATGAATGATTGAAAGCCCAACTCCATCAAATGTGGCCTTTTGGTCTTCTATTAGAGCTAGAATCTGAATTTCTTTTTGTTTTTTTTCGGTGATATCAGCGGCAAATGCTACGAAGTGAATAAGCTGATTATATTCATTGTAAATCGGTTGAATATTTACGTTTAAATAATATTCTCTACCTGATTTGGTTATATTTTTAATTTCACCTTGATAAGTGAACGTCTTAAAAAGTTCACTTCTTACTTGATTTATAAATTCTGGATTGGTTATGGTCGTAGAAATAGTCTCACTCATTTTTTTGCCCATCACCTCTTGCAAACTATATTCTGAAATTAATTCATAGGGGTGATTTATCCATTGAATGACTCCCTCTGGATCAGTTATTAATACACCATCTTGTATACCTCTTGCGACAAAGGATAAACGCTGATTCTCTTCAAAAATCAACTTTTTATCAGTTATATCTCTGCTTAATGAAACATATTTTACCAATTCTCCCTTTTCATTCATAAAAGGGACCACAACCATATCTACCCAATAGAATGTTCCATCTTTCGCTTTATTCCTTAATTCTCCTTTCCAAACTTGTCCCTTATTTAAAATGCTCCATAAAGAATTAAAATACTCATCTGTGTGGTAGCCAGATCTAAGTATACTTATATTTTGATTGATTAATTCTTTTTGACTATACTTGCTATAACGACATGCCGTTTCGTTGGCATATTGAATGATTCCATCTTTATTTACTATCATTACGATGGATGATTCATCTAAAGCTTTTTGGTGACTCGTTAATTCCAATTGAAGCTCTTTTATTTCCTGGTCGGCTTGTTTTTTGACTTCTTGTTTGGATGCAATGTATTTCTTCCTAAGTTCAAGTTGTGTTATGATATATTGAGCAATCTTTTCTAACATGACTTTCGTTTCACTAGAAAGAGAGTTTGTTTTTGTGTCCATGACACTGATAGTTCCAATTCTAAAACCTTCATCTGTAATTAGTGGAACACCTGCATAATATTTTACTTGTAAATCACTTGTAACAAAACGGATGGATTTAACTCGTTCATCATTAGAAGCATCTAGAATTTCTAAAACATCATCTTGAAGAATGGTATGTTGGCTAAATGATTCATTTCTAGGTAATTCATCGTAGTCGAATCCCAATTTAGATTTGTACCAAATTCGATTTTTATCAATAAAAGAAATAAAGCCCATGGGCATATTTAAAACCATGCAGATAAGTTGTATGATTTTTTCGAATTCAGGTTCGGGAGGAGTATCTAGAATATCATAGCTATCCAAAGCGGCTAGTCGCAGTGGCTCATTTAATGGAATGAGTGGTTTCGATGGGGTTTCCATGACGGGTTTAGTTCTAATGTATTCTAATTGAGCCAATTACAAACAACAGGCTTATTTGATTTGATTATATAACGTAGTCACGGGTTTACAAATAAAGCAATGAATATTTTCTAAACGTAATTATTGGGTAGAATTTGGATTAAATAATCAATGATTTACCAACAGCTAAAATGGCAGCGAACATCAAAAAACAAGTTGAGGATTTGATTTGAATGGTCATTCGTAAGTCCAACATAGTAATACACCTGGGATAATGAATAAACGTTCAAATGAAAATTTGTAAAAAATAATGCATTTTGAATAAATGGTGACATAAATCAATATTTAAAATTAGTCTAAGCAAGGAATGTCGAGTAATTTTGAATATACTTGCATTGGTAATTAGAAATGGGGTTTATACTCCGTGTTCTTTATAAAGTTGAATGATCAAATTCCTGAGTTTTTAGGATGACATTTTATCAGCATGATTACCAGTTCTCCTGTTGTTCTAGCAAATTTTTTTGAAATAACTTGGATGAGTTTTCATCATGAAATGATTATACTTATCATTATTTGTGAAACAGGATTGAATTAGAATATATAAACCCTAAATAGTAGATTTTTTTTAAATGGATGGCATGCTGATCTTCTTGGTCCTTTTCAAACTAGTGGTTTCATTGGTTTTAGCAGTCTTCAATTTTAGGGTAAATCGTAATACGATTTATTTGTCTGGAGTTCTCGTTGTCATAGCTCTTTTTGGCTTATTGCATTACAGTATTTTTGCTAGTGACTCACCCACCATGTTGATTTTTATGGGGGTTTATAGTATACCTACCTATTATTTAGTCGGGCCATTTTTGTATTTCTATTTCAGAAGCACTCTATTAGATAATTCCAAAATTTACCCAGTCGATTACCTACATTATTTACCTTTTTTTATTGCCCTAATTAATGTCTTTCCCAGCTTTATTCGTCCTTGGAATGAAACATTAGATTTAGCTAATCAAATATTGGCAGATCCTAATTACTTAAAGACATTGAATTTAGGATGGATATATCCAAGCTATTTTAATATGATTGGTCGACCCATTTGTATGTTAATTTACGTTGGATTGATCATTAAAATGTATCGGGAACATAGTAATGAACTATACCGAAATGCACTTCCAGATAGTCATCGCATTTTGATGAAAAAGTGGTTGATGTTATTATTGACAGTGGTCACTTTTGCTGCGTTAAGTTATTTGGCTGGAGCATTTGTCTTTATGTACACACCGCATGTACCTAAGCAAACGGTGATGCATTCTCCGCTCACCTTGATCGTGATGATTGCTTTTTTAATGATTCCTTTATTGATCGTTATATTTCCTCAAGTACTATATGGAATTCCGATTGTTAAAAAGAAACGAAAATCTTTTGACCACTTTTTGAATGCTTCGGAAGTTTATAAATACGTCAACAAGTCGGACGATCCGCTTAGGGATGATGCTCTACGTATTTTGGATAGTATCCGGGAAGAAAAATGGTATCTAGATCCAGAATTTAATGTGGATATTTTGGCTTCGAAGTTAGATCTTCCGAAACACCATATTTATTATTGTTTTAACTACATTATCAAGTCTAAGTTTACTTCACTTAGAAGTCAACTTAGAATAGAATACGCTAAAAATTTACTGAGTTTAGATATGGAAATGGATGTCGAATTGGTTGCACAGCAATCAGGTTATAGTTCTGTTCAGAGTTTTAACCGGGCATTTGTTGAGGAAGAAGGGATCAATGTATATGAGTATATCAATAAAATAAAAAGGAAGTAGTAATAGGCTTTTAATAAGTCCAAATTCGATTTTAGAGTGCCAAACTGTTGTTTCTATTATTAATTTAAATCTGATAAAAATGAAAGAAAACGTTCACTGAGGACTTAAGCGGTCCTGATTTATGACCACACCATGATTACCAACCACGAAAAAACTGAAAGACAAACCACTAGTAAATTCATCATTTGGCTTTTCGCCTTCTGCATTTCATATGTAGGTTTTGCCCAAGAAACGAATCAATTGTACAAACATGCCATTGGTTATAAGTATACAACCCTGTGTAAAGGGGTAACTTTTCGAGTAAAAATTGATCAGTCGGCACAAGTTGAAGCTTTTGCAGGGCCATTTGAAAATGATCCTAATAAGCGAACTACCGTATTAGGAGTTCGATATCTATATACATTTCTTCAGGAAAAAGATTTTCCGATTAACCCATACATCTTTGTTGGATTTGGCTATGCCTATAGCGAGATAAAGCATATTGGTTGCAAAATGAACGATCCAAGTGATTTGTTTAATCTCATGGGTTATAGTGCGGGGATTGGAATGGAATTAAAAGTTACCGATAGAGTTTCTCTCAATGCAGAAGCCGCTCGAATGACTTTGTTTAATACTCAAGTCAACGGTCCCAATTTGGATGGAATTTCACTCAATTTTGGCATCAATTATGCCTTTGGTGGAATTTATTAATTATCATCAAAATGGAGCCATTTTGATGATAATGCCTTGAAAATCAAAAACCTGACGAAAATCATGAAATTATTTCGTGATTTTAAAAATTGAACTATTCAAGCAAATTACATGGTTTTATTTTGACTGGATATAACGTCCAATTTTTACTTTAAATGCAGATTGCCTTGAATTGAATGTGACGAACTAATTCAATATTATCCTGTTTTGGGCCTATTTTACCTATATTTTGAAGTGTTTTAAGTAAGCATGTTAGTAATGTTTACATTTATGCTTTTTTAGTTGTGTTTTGCAATAAATGACAAAAAAGAAGAAAGGGAAATGAGTTAGCTTTAATTACCTGGTTCTTTATTGAATTATTTTAATAGCATATGGCTGTAACATTGTATTATCTTGATTTAGAACTTGATGGGTATCATGTCAAGCTGAAAAATTCTCTTTTATATTTGCCCCAAGCTTTGGCACATGTTGTCTGAGTTCCAATCTTATCGGTTTGGTATTGATCTACTCTCCGATAGGTATGTTAACCTATAAAAATTTTAACCTATGAAAAATCTAGGAATGACCGCCATGGCAAAGGCGGCGCTGTTGGCTTGTGCCCTAGTACCGAGTACCTTTTTTTCAGCTTATTGTTTTTCTGATCAAGAAGGGCAAGAAGGTGATCAAGAAAAAAATAGTTTTGGAATTCGCTATTCTTATTCCTGTATGGGATTAACATGGCGACATGCTTTCAACGCTTTAAATCAGTTCGAAGCATTTATCCAACCCATGGCAACTGATCCAGTCAAGGAGTTTAATTTTTACGGAGGTAGGTATATTCATAATTTTCCTCAGACAGAATTCCCCTTTACTCCCTATATATTCATGGGTGTAGGAATGTCTACCTACCAAAACAATATGCCTAATCCCGTTTTGAACGAAAATAATAAGTTGAACAAGTGTTTGGGCTATGCGGTTGGTCAGGGTGTAGAAATTCCTTTATCGGATAAGCTAAGTTTTTCGGGAGATGTGGCTATCACTCGATTGAATAATGAACCCGACCAAATGCTAGGAATTATAAGGCTGGGCATGGGAATGCATTATACGCTAAAATAGTAAAATAGGGGGGACAGCATCTAAAAGATAATTTATTTAACTTGAGGTGCTGTAAAACCCCTTTCTTTTTTGAAATAAACTGTGTAGTATCTAACTTCAAGTGATTTTCCTTGTGTTTTATAATCCCCTTTAAATGAGTAAAATTAATCCTATTCCAGCCAATGAAGAAAAGCGCTTGCAGGCATTATATGAGTATCATATACTCGATAGCGTTTCGGAGCAGGAGTACGACAAGATAACGGCATTGGCATCTCAAATTTGTCAAGTCCCTATAGCTATTATATCATTAGTTGACAAAAATAGACAATGGTTTAAATCAGAAGTTGGTTTAGGGACAAAAGAAACACCTAGGGATATTTCCTTTTGTCAATATACCATTATGGGGGAGGAGGTTTTCGAGGTACCCAATGCCCTTGAAGATGAACGATTTGTAGAAAATCCATTGGTGACTGGAGATCCACATATTCGATTTTATGCAGGTGCTCCTTTGGTTACCCCAGAAGGGTATAACATAGGTTCTTTATGTGTGATAGATCAGGTATCCAAGGAGTTGACAAAAGAACAGCGAGATGCATTGAATACGCTGGCGGAGCATGTTATCATGACTTTGGAGTTAAGGATCAAGAATAATGTTTTGACGGAGCAAGTTAATCGTTTGACGGAGGAAAAAATTGCTCGCGTGACGATGGAACTGGGACGATATAAAGAGGCTTTAGATGAGGTTTTGGCCGTATTTATCATGGATTCCCAAGGAATTATTACTTATGCTAATGAGGCGATTTGTGCATTGAGCCAATACTCAAAAGAAGAATTACTTGGTCATCACAAGAGTATACTGCATCCAGAGTTTAATTCTTCATTGGAATCGGATACCTTTTGGGAAACCATTCAATCCGGAGAAGTATGGAAAGGGGAGATTCAGAGTAGAGCCAAAGATGGGTCTATTTATTGGTTGAATATCACTTTTGTTCCGTTTAAGGGGAAGGATGGAAATGTTACCCAGTATTTGGCCATTAGTAGTGATATAACGGAGCAAAAAATTAAATCCATCGACTTAGAATTGTTTTTTGAACTTTCACAGGATTATTTAACAGTAGCTAATAAGAATGGTTTTTTTGAGAAAGTGAGCCCTTCTTTTTATCGAAGTCTTGGGTATACAGAGGATGAAATAATGAGTAACTCTGGGGCGGCGCTTGTGATTGAAGAAGACTTACCTTTAAGAGATCAACTTCGAGAAAAAATGTTTCGTGGAGAAGGTGTGAAGGATTTTGAATTACGCTATCAATGCAAAGATGGAAGTGTCAAAGTATTGAGTTGGAATTCCTCGCCCAATGAACAAACGGGTAAATTATATGGAATAGCACGTGACATCACGGCAAGTAAGAAAATCATTGAAGAAAATAATCGTTTGTCTTGGGTAGCCAAAGGAACAGATAACATCGTAGTGATAGCTGATCCACAGGGTCTAATAGAATGGGTAAATGATCCATTTGAAAAGTTGACAGGATACACATTAGATGAAGTAATTGGTAAAAAACCAGGCAGTTTTTTACAATATGAGGGAACCGATCAGGCCACTTCTCAAGCGATGCAAGAGGCCATCGCAAACCGTCAAGTTTTTAAAGGTGAAATTCGAAATCGTTCTAAATCGGGGAGAGAATATTGGCTAGAATTATCCATTAATCCAATTTTCAATAATCAACACGAGCTTATTAATTTCATTGCCATTGAATCTGATATCACAGAGAAAAAAGAAAAAGATTTAGAGATTTCTAATCTATTGGCCACTCAGATTGCTATTTTTAATGGAGCAGGTTTGGCTATTATTTTCACGGATGTGAATGGGGTTGTTCAAAAAGTGAATCAAGCTACCTTGGAATTATTTGAATATGAGGAAGATGAGATAGTAAACATGCTTTTAAGTCAAATTCCTTGTTTTGACATGGATGAATTAATCCAATATAATGTTGAGCTAAGTGAAGAGTATGGTACTGAATTTGTGCCAAGCTTTGAAACGTTTGTGATGAGAACCAGATCAACGGGGAAACCTGAGCGTAGAGAGTGGACTCTTATTTCAAAGTCAGGTAAGCGAATTCCCATATGGTTAGGAGTAACCTGCGTAAAAAATGAGACAGGAGAGATCATTGGTTATTTGGGTGTTGCTGAAGATTATACGGAACATAAGCGAGCTCAAAATGAATTAATTAGAGCCAAAGAAATAGCAGAATCAGCAGCAAATGCCAAAGATAGTTTCTTAGCCAATATGAGTCATGAGATTCGTACTCCTTTGAATGCTATTATCGGTTTTACAGAACTCTTACAACAAAGAAATTTGCCTAGTCCTGATTGTGAATATGTAGAAAATATCCAAACTGCAGGTGATCATCTATTGTTATTGATTAATGATATTTTAGATTTATCCAAAATAGATTCGGGGAAAATAGAAATGGAGATACAACCATTCAGTTTAAAGGAATCAATGAAGCATGTGTATAGCATCCTTAAAGTGAAATCACAGAAAAAAGCCATTGAATTCAGCCTATTTTTGGATGCTGATTTACCTGATGCCGTGATAGGAGATAAGGGACGTTTAAATCAAGTATTAATAAATTTGGCAGGAAATGCGATAAAGTTTACTGAGGAGGGGGAAGTGACAATTGCCGTTAAAAAAGTACAGGAAACAGATTCTCGGGTTAGTTTACGCTTTTCTGTGAAAGATACAGGCATTGGTATTTCAGAAGAAAAGATAAAAACGATATTTGATCGTTTTACTCAAGCAGAAGCAAGTACAACACGCAAATTTGGGGGTTCAGGTTTAGGTTTGAATATTGCTAAACAATTGATTGAACTACAAGGAGGAAAGATTGAATTGAAAAGTCAACTAGGGAGAGGTTCTGAATTCTCTTTTGTATTGGAATTAGAAAAGACAAAACAAGTGCTTGAAAGCCAGCAAAATAAGAAAAGTTCCAATCTCAGCTTAGAGCAATCAGTGAGTATACTGATGTGTGAGGATAATGAGATGAACCAGCGATTGGCCAAAACGGTTATTACGAATTTTGGATTCCAATTAGACATAGCCAATAATGGCAAAGAAGGAATCGAACTATTGAAGCAAAAATCGTATGATCTAATCTTGATGGATTTGCAAATGCCCGAAATGGACGGTTATCAAGCCACCAAGTATATTCGAAATGAAATGAAATCGGATATTCCCATCATTGCGATGACTGCCCATTCGTTAGTAGGTGAACAGCAGAAATGCTATGATATCGGGATGAATGGCTATGTTTCCAAGCCTTATAAGCAGCAAGAATTGCTTCAAAAAATTCAAGAATTTATTCGTGAATAGGTTGTACTATTCACGAATAAATAGCCTTATGGAAGTAATTTGAAATAACTGGCAACGAATTTATCCTGAACGATTTTGCCTTGTACTTGTGCTTTTCTAACCACTTTGCAAAATCCGTTTTTGGAATGACTTCCACCATAATCGTTGATATTGGGTCCCTCTACGTAGTATTTCTTATTGTCTAATTTGATGGCCAATTGACAGTCATCTCCAGGCATATCAAATTGGCAAGAACCACAGCTTGCTTCTACGGTGTAAACTGCTTGTTTTTATCTAAATGGAGGTATTTAGGTTTGGTATTGGGTACAAAAGCCAAACCAAGACCAATAAAGGTCCACGTCATCAGGAAATACATAATCTTTTTCATATGCTTATATTTAAAGTCCTCCAAATCTAAATTGTAATCCGAAAAACACCATAAGGAGGGCAACTAGGGTGATGAATCGGATGTGTAAAACCATCAAAGGTAAATTATCTATACTCAGCTTAGGAATGATGAAAATACGAGCATGAAGAGCTAATAGTAAGCTCAGTACCAATAGACTTAATTTGATGATAATATTTCGCTGTACAGCATTATCCCAACTAAATAAAATGCCATACTGTAAAATGGCCATCCATACACCCGTGATAATTTGCACGAGTAAACTAGGAATACCAACAGGTTCAAATGTTTTTTCAAATTGTTGAATAAGCTGAACGTCTTTTTTTAATAAGGCCTTGGGGACAATTTGCAAACTCAAAATGAGATGTCCACCTACCCAAACACAGGCTCCTAATACATGCAACAAAAGTAAAGTATGGTACAACATCCCTATAAATCTTTCTTTTTAAAATAACGCAAAGAACAGGCAAAGGGAATTATTACCCAGAGCATTAAGGTGCCGAATGAAATGATAATTCCACCCGTGGTGCCAAAAAAATCTTTAAAAATGGCGCCTGTATACCCCATTAATGCAGATACATCCATTTGCATTAAAATTAAAATGCGTGCTAAATCGATAGGATTAAGCATGCTAATAACAATCATGAATTTTTCTATGGGATAGTCGGCCCATTGAAACAACATGAACAATACGATGCCGTCAAAAATGATGGCATAAAACAGCCACAGAATAATAGAAAGACCAATTCCTTTGGCTTTGTCCTTTGTTAAAACAGCTGCCAACAAGGCAATTGCCGTAAATATAAAAGTCAAAAGCAGTCCGCAAATCACAAGCATTAACCCGAGGAAACTGGGTTCGAAAATGAGGATAACTACACCCGCCCCAACAAAAAATGCTAATCCTAGGGCGGTAATTAGTCCAATAAAAAGGCTCCACCAAATGGTATTTCTCTTTAAAGGTTGACTCAGTAGAAGTTCAATGAACTCACTGCTATTGTACATATAAATGGTGGAGAATATCAGACATACCAAAGGCACAATCATGAGTATGATATTCAACATACTTAATAAGCCTTTAGAGGAAGTGTCTTCCAAACTAAATACACTTAAGGAAGCCAATAGTAAAATAAGGGTATAGAATATGACAATCCGATTTCGGATGATGTCAGCAATTACATGTTTATAGATCTTGTTCATGGTCTTCTAGGCAATGATTTTGGCAATCATTTTGGATAATTTCACCTCTTGGGTCTCTTCCTCTAAATCCCTTAAGGATTTTTGGAATAGAACTTGACCGTCTTGCATGTATATAACATCCGTTATCATTTCATCTAATTCACTCAGTACGTGGGATGATATGATGGTCGTTTTACCTCGAGCTTTTTCTTTTAGAATTTTTTGTTTCAATATTTCAGAAGAAAGGGGATCTAATCCTGCTGTAGGTTCATCCAAAATCAGGATATCAGGTTGGAATAGAAAAGCAAGACAGGCTCCAACCTTTTGACGCATTCCTCCTGAAAGTGTCCCCATTCTTTTATGGTAAATTTCTTTTAACTGGTATTGGTCAATTAATTCTTCGTCTAAGTTTTTTTGATCTTTTCGAATATCAATCATCATGGACATGACTTCACCAATGGTCATATTCTCTGGATAGCGTGTCATTTGAGGCATAAAACCAATTTTAGCACGATATGCCCATTCACCCCGTATATCTTCTCCTTGAAAAATGATTTTCCCTGAGTCTGGAATGACCATTTGTAAGATACTTTTAATTAAAGTTGTTTTCCCGCTTCCATTAGGCCCAATCAAGGCAATACAGGCTCCTGGTCGACAAGTAATGTGCACATCCTTGAGGACCTGTTGATTTCCAAAACGCTTGCTGATATGTTCGGTGATGATCATAATTTGACCGGTTTAATGAGTGGAAATTGATCTTTTAGTTGTTCTGGAGTTAAACTGGGTATTAATTTCTCCGTCTTGTCCATTAAGGCAGAAATGAAACTGCGAAACATGATGAGTGTGGTTGGGTTTTTTTCTAAAATGATGGAAAAAAGGCTGACAGGCCGAAATGGAATATCTCCAATGTGGTCTCGGTTTAAATCATAGCCATCATATTTATCCCAATAATTGCCATCGAAATTGTTCAGAACCAGCGTACCATTGGTACTCACATCAAAAGTGTTGTTCATAAAATTATTGTGATGGATGGTCATGTCTTGGCAACTAGCTTGAATTTTAAGCCCCCAACCATTATTGGAAAAGGTATTTCGATTCATTTTAACCCGACTTACGCCCTCAAGGTAAATTCCCGTCGTATTTTTTTCGAAACGGTTTCCTTGAATAATTCCATCCGAAATCTCTTTGAGTAAAATGCCATAAGAAGCATCCCCCCAATTTTGATGGAAGGTATTGTAAAACATATTGACGTGATTCGAAAACATGACGGCTACCCCAGCACCATTATTAGTGAAAACATTGGAGATATAAGTGTCATGGTTGGAAAACATAAAGTGTAGACCATAACGAAGATTGCGAAATGATCGGTTGTTCTTAATGATCGAATGAGTAACAAATTCAAAATAAATACCGTCACGATGTCCCGTGATGACATTGTTTTGGATTTGCAAATTGCTGCTATTCCAGCAGTGAATACCATTGCCACTTTGCTGCTCTTCTTTACCATAAGCAATGATTCGATTGTTTTTAATGGTACAGTGTTTACCATATTGAATATAAACACCAAAGAACGAATGGGTAATTAAGTTATTAATGATTTGCACATGTTGGGAATCATATACTTTAATTCCTGCCAAATCTTTTAAACTAGAAATGCCCGAATTCCGAATATGAAAACCTTGGATGGTAACTTGAGATGCTTTTATAGAAAGTACTTCATATTTTCCCTCTCCATCCAATATTGGTAATCCTATGCCCTGAATAGTTAAGGCCTTGTCGATGATTAGATTATGCTCATGATAGACACCGGGTTTAACTAAAATGCGGTCTCCTGCATGAGCCTGCTGAATAGCAGGAGCAAGGCTTTTAAAACGTTCATTTTTTCCTACATACCAAGTGTTTGCCTGGGTATATGGAACGGACAAGGCTAATAGAATGAATAAGATGAGGTAAGTTTTAAGGGCAATCATTGACGAATACTTTCCCAAGTTTTTTCTTCTCCAGCTAAAGCTTGGTTGTTTTTGACTAATTCATTTTTATCATTAAAGGCAGCCATATTGCCAGTCATTGGGCTTCCTAATGATGGACTAGAAATATAATAGGCTTGTGTTGCTAGGACTAATTCATGTTTTCCTGAAAAGTTGCTAACATAAATATCTTGGACAGCTGTTTCCTTATTGATTTGCAAATAATTCAACAGGCATTTTAGGTCATCAAAAGGGAGAGTCTTTCCTTGTTTGGTTAGTATGGCAGCAGCAAATCGGATGTCGCTTATTCCCATTTTGCAAAAATGACAATTATCTCGACCTACTTGAATGGGTTTGACTTCTATTGTACAAGCTTGAAAAAGGAATAATAGAGGTAAGAAGAATAGTACTGATTTGGGGCTTTTGGAAAAACGTAATTCCAAAATGACCCCAGTCAGTAACATCAAACCAATGACTATAAATATCCAACCACCTAAGTCAGGCATAGAATATGCACCAAAATTCAATAATTGTTTGAAGCCAATTAGAGGAGGCTGGTACGCCATGCCAGGTACTTGAATGGCGGCATTGGGATCTAAATCATGTCCATAATCGTATTCCCATTTCCAGAAATCGACCATGGCAATGATACCAAATAAGACGAAGGCTGAAAACAAGGTGTACAATAATTTCTTACGATTGATCCAAGCACCAATGAAAAACAAAATGGAAAAACCAATGATGATATAAGGCAATATGGAGAATTCAATAAAATCCTCTTTGTGCATGGTCTTCATGCCGATGTAGTGATTTAGGCCATTGATGATATCGACATTTCCTCGGATATCATTGGCATGAATTTGAAGACTCAATCCTTCTGGGTATTGAGGAGCATCTAATTCAATTTTCCAAATCGGTAAGTAAACCACAAAAGGTAATAAAATAGAGGAGATGAATAGCAGCATGCGTGCTGGTTTTCCCATTTGTTGAGTATTCATGTGGAGGCATTTAAACTATTTACTAGGAGGCAATAAAACACCATCAATAACATGGATGATGCCATTAGATGCTGGTACAGATGCAATGATGGTAGCAGAATTATTTAACATGATTTTACCATTTTTGATGCTCACAGTGACATTGTCACCATTGACCATTCCCAATACTTGTCCATCTTGAAGGTAATCTGCTTTTAGTGCTGATACGGTTACATGGTATTGAAGTATATTCTGTAAATCAGCTTTTTTCTCATCTGTCATCAAGGCAGCTAAGGTAGCTTTATCTACTTTATCAAAAGCTGCGTTGGTTGGAGCAAAGACAGTAAATGGCCCTGCATTGGATAGTGACGTTACCAAATCAGCTTGTTTCAGGGCAGCCACTAAAGTAGTATGATCTTTTGACCCTACTGCTACTTTGACTACATCTTGTTGGGAATCATCATCTTTGACGTTTTCTTGACCGCCAGCATTTGCAGCCGTTTCCGTTGTACTGGAAGAAGTATCTGCTTCCGTGCTAGAACAAGCTGCCGTGAACATGAACATAGCAGCCAATATAGTTATGGATAAAACTTTCATAATGTTCAAATTAACATGGATGAAAAGGAGAGTATAGAGAACCATACTCTCCTGTATTATTTAGTTTTTGGCTATCGGTTTGGTTTTCCCTAGGCTAAAGCTGATAGGAACACTACTGCCTTTGGGTGATACTCGGATGTAGCCCGACATTTCTTGGTGTAATGCACTACAAAAGTCTGTGCAGTACATTGGGAAGATACCCACTTTGTCAGGTTCCCACTTCATGGTTTGGGTTTCACCCGGCATAATCAATAGTTCTGCATTGGTGGCACCTTTGATCGCAAATCCATGAGGAACATCCCAATCTTGCTCTAGGTTAGTTACGTGGAAATACACCACATCACCCATTTTGATCCCTTCTATGTTATCTGGCGCAAAGTGAGAACGAATGGAAGTCATGTACACATGGACCACATTCCCTTCTCTAACTACCTTGGCTTGACCTTCTCCCTTGGTTACATACTTGTTCTCATTCTCATTAATCTTGTAAAACTTAATGGAACGGTCTTTGACTAAGTCAGCCGAAATAGCTTGCGCATAGTGCGGTTCACCGATGGTAGGGAAGTCGAGAATCATCTCCATCTTATCTCCACTGATGTCATACAGTTGCGCACTTTGAGTTAACTCTGGGCCAGTAGGCAAGTAGCGATCTTTGGTAATTTTATTATAAGCGATTAGGTATTTTGCATTCGGTTTTTTACTGTCTCCACCTGGGATACATAAGTGGCCTACAGAATAGTAAGTTGGTGCACGATCAAGTACTTTCAAATCTTTGATGTTCCATTTAACCACTTCACTAGATACAAAGAAGGTAGTATAAGCATTTCCTTTTCCGTCAAATTCAGTGTGCAATGGTCCAAGACCTGGTTTTTTCACTTCACCGTATAATGCTGCTTCGTATTTGATCACCGGAATGCCTTCAAAGCTACCGTCAAACTGTTTTCCTTCGATAGCCTTAATCATTTTGTCAAAGCTAAATACAGGAATTAATGCAGCTAATTTGCCTGAACCTACAATGTATTCGCCTGTTGGGTCTACGTCACATCCGTGAGGAGATTTAGGGCAAGGAATGAAATAGCAGATATCTTTTAATGCTTTAGCATCTAAAACCAAGACCTCTTTTTTCATTTCAGAAGTAGCAGTGTGCGTCTTTTCACTGTATTTATTATGCGCATATTTAGCAGCTATACGTTTTGCTTTTCCAGCTTTGATATATTCTTCAGCTTTTTTCCAATTGACTGCCATAATAAAGTCTTTGTCGCGCTGAGAAGCATTCACTTCTAATAAGGTATTCGCTTGTTCTGTATTGTAGCAGCTAAAGAAGAACCATCCATTGGATTTACCTTTTCCTGCATGACTAAGGTCAAAATTTACCCCTGGACATTCAATTTGGAAGGCCAAATCCATTTCCCCACTTTCCTTTTTCACTGATATAAAGCTGATATATCCTTTGAAGTTTTCTTTGTAGGTATTAATGGGGATATCGCCATTGGCATTATCTGGTGGAACAGAGAAACGTGTACCAGCTACTACATATTCGGTATTTTCTGTGATGAAAGGAGAGGAGTGATTACCAGCACTATTCGGGAGCTCAATGATTTCGGCTGTTTTAAAGCTCGCTAAATCTATACGTGCCACACGTGGAGTGTTATTGGCATTCCCGAAAATCCATCTTCCATCTACTTCTCCATTCGTTTGAGAGAGCTCAGTATGGTGAAGGTCATCCCAAGGGACAAATCCATGTGAAGTATTTAACATCGGTTTTGTTTCTTCACTATAGCCATAACCTTTCTCAGGATCAACTGAAAAAACAGGAATTACACGGAATAAACGACCACTTGGTAATCCATAGACACTCATTTGTCCAGAGAAACCTCCTGACACCAGATTATAAAATTCATCATATTTACCTGGGGCAACATAGGCTTTTTCCGCAGAACCTGAGGAAGAAGCGTTTCCTGCGTTTTTAGGTTTACAAGATTGAAATGTCAATCCTGTAATCATAAAGAGCGCTAGGATTTTGGTTAAATTAGTCTTCATGTGCTTAATTATTTGGTTGAAATTTATTTTACGCCGTCGTTTTGACGCATGAACTCATATAATGATTTAGCTTCATCATCACTTAAGTTTTGATTCGGCATTCTTACAAGGCATATTTCAAGCTGAGCTTGAGCAGCAGGGTCTTTGTTAATCATTTCATCGGTGTTGGTCATGAAATTCAAAATCCATGCAGGTGTATGACGACTAGTTACTCCTTTCCAACCTGGACCAACTAATTTTTCATCTGTTAATTTGTGACAGCTTCCGCATTTTACATCGGATGTTGCTTTTCCTTTTTCAGCTAAAGCTTTATCAAGGGTAGGGCTGACGACCACATCACTAAATTTTCCTGTTCCACGTTTTGGATCATAATCTGGGTTTCCACCTGTACTTTCAGAGGAGGCTGCTTGGGAACTTGATTCCGAGGAAGTACTGGATCCATCATTACTTCCACAGGACGTAAGCCAAAGGCTCAGGGCAAGCATCATTGTTACTGTTTTCATTGGATTAATTTTTTGTTGAGACAATGTTAGAGCCCAGATTTTTTGAACTTTATGCGTGCAATCATAAAGTATACGTTTTAGTCTATACGTATATAATATATGCATATTAAAATACTGAAAATCAGCGTATTGAATTGATTTTCAGTACATTTGGTTAAATCTGATTTTAATCATAAATTGATATGATTTAGCTCATATTTGAACTCATCAGAAAGCACTTGTTTCGTTAAAATTTTCCATCATGATAGACGAAAAATTATTAATTTCTTGGGGAGGTACTTACCGTACTTTAGAAAAAAATGAGATACTTTTTTCGGAAGGAACAGAATGTCTGTTTTATTATCAAGTAGCGGATGGTCAATTGAAATGGGTTAATATTTCGGATGATGGAAAGGAATACCTTCAAAGGTTGATTAATCCAGGCGAAAGTTTAGGAGAGATGCCATTGTTTGATGATGGACCTTTTGCTGCCTCTTCTTTTGCCATGGTAAAATCAACTGTGATTCGACTGCCCAAAGCGTCATTTCTTGCCATGTTAAGGGAGCATCCAGATATACATTTTGAAATTTCCAGGCGCTTATCCCAGCACCTTCGATTCAAGTTTTTTATGTTGAAAGAAGTGACTAGTAATGAGCCAGAAAAATTAGTAGTAGCTGTTTTAAACTATTTGAAGGAAACCCAACAATACGTTTCATTAGAAGATCATTTAGTGCATTTGACTCGTCAGCAAATTGCAGATTTAACAGGTTTGAGGGTTGAAACAGTGATTCGTGTTATCCGTAATTTGCATTTGGAAGGGAAGTTGAAAATCGAAAACCGAAAAGTTTTTTTGTTTGAATAAGAATAAGGCATGAAAGGTAAGGGAGCAAATTTTTGGTTGCAAGTAGCATTATTTAATTTGGCAGTAGTCGCTATTTTAGGAGTGTTGCTTCGCTATAAAATAGCCTTTTCTTTTCCTCTAATTCATCAAAAGCACCTTTTGCATGGACATTCTCATTTTGCATTTTCGGCATGGGTGGGTCAAATGATTATGACTTTGCTGGGATATACACTAAAAGAAAGAAACCTAGATCATGGACGATTTGAATTTACTTCGTTATTAGCTTGGAATACCATCGTGGCATTTTTGATGCTTTTCGCCTTTGTTTATCAAGGCTATGGTCCTATTTCCATCTTTTTTTCTACACTGAGCACAGCCATTAATTTTCTTTATTGTTTTCGAGTTTGGTCATTTTTGCATCAATCACCCAGCCATTCAACAGGGGATTATTACATCAAAGCCAGCATCATTTTTAATATTTTATCTTCTTTGGGAACCATCTTTTTGGCCTATTTGATGTCCAATAAAATCAATCATCCTGAGAAGTATTTAGCATCTGTTTACTACTATTTACACTTTCAATACAATGGTTATTTTATCTTTTCTTGCTTAGGTCTTTTTGCTTATTTTTTAGATCAAATAGGTGTCAATGTTGCTCATTCAAGACGTGTATTTTGGCTATTTGCGGGTAGTTTGGCGCCCGCCTATTTACTATCCATCATGTGGGCCAAATTGCCCTTGTTGGTGTATGTATTACTAGTCGGTGCAGCTTCCATTCAGTTTTTGGCTTGGTTTTATTGGCTATATCAAGTGTCAAAGGTGCGATCTCAAATAAAACAAGGCATCCCAGCTATAGTAAGCTTTTTATGGATCTTAGTTGCCTTAGCAGCAAGCTTAAAATTTATTCTTCAATTACTCTCCATTATCCCTAGTTTGAGTGAATATGCTTTTGGCTTCAGGCCAGTAGTAATTGCCTATTTACATTTAGTTTTATTGGGTGTGGTAAGTTTGTTTTTACTAGGTTTTGCTCTTTGGAAAGAATACATCCATTTTAATGGGATGTTAAAACTCGCTTTAGGAATATTTATTGGAGGTGTATTTTTCAATGAATTTATCCTGATGCTGCAAGGAATGAGCTTTTTGAATTTAGTTCAAATTCCATTTAGTAATGAAACCTTGTTTGGGATAGCTATTATGATGTTTCTAGGTGCATTAGGAATATTTTTGAGTCAAAGAGTGAAAAAATATAATTGATTATTAATCTGCTTATATAAGCTTAATCGCATAATTTTGCGAACCACCATGAAACGAATCATTGCCATCCTTTTATTGATTGCTATTCAATTGCCTCTAATGAGTCAATGGGCATCTGTGGCATACTATCAGGTGAATCGAAATTATATTGCTAAAAACCTTTGTGAAAATCGGGATAAGCCCAAGTTGAACTGTAATGGTCAATGTTATTTGGCCAAAAAATTAAAGGCTGCAGAAGATAAAGAGCAAAAAACGAATTCAGAGCGTTTAGAAAAAATGCCGGAAATTCAATTGGCTTGTGAGCAAATGGCAAGTCTGGCTTTTCAAATAACATTTTCTGATTTTTCCGAAGATCATTTTTCACATGCTGAGATGGCAGCTCAGTCCTCCATTCTTTTGCCTTTTCATCCTCCACAGTGTAGCTAATTTCTTGGTCTTTTGGCTCGATATCTTCTATCAAGCCTATTTTCTCATGTAAATTAGTTTAAAATGAAAGCTATTATTATAGCGTTGTTTTGCTTGCTATCAATCGCAAGTAATGCGCAACAACGCACTTATAAATTACTAAATTCCATTACCCAAGAGCCCATCATTGGCGCATCCTTAATCCAATCTAATAAAATCATCGCTTTAAGTAATGAACGGGGCGAGTTCTTAGTAAACTCTCTACAACCTACGGATGAATATGTAATCTCCTCCTTAGGTTTTCAAACCTTAACATTGAAAGGGACTGATTTCAATTCCATCATTCAACTGGATGAGGCCTCCTTGGATTTGGCTACAGTGGTGGTAACTGCTTCTCGACAAGCTGCTGTTAGAACGGAAACTCCGGTGGCCATTCATAAAATTAGTGCTACTTTGTTGCAGGATACAAAAGCCATTCAGCTAACGGAAATCATCAATAAAGTGCCAGGTGTGGTCATGTTGAATTATAACAATGAGCAACATGCCATGGGGATTCGTCAGCCATTCGGGACATCTCCTTATTTTTTGTACATGGAAGATGGTTTACCATTGCGTCCATTAGGCGTTTTTAATCATAATGCACTTATTGAAACCAATATTCAAGGTTTAAATTCAGTGGAAGTCATTAAAGGACCAGCCTCCTCCTTATATGGACCTGAGGCAGTGGGTGGTGCAATTAATCTAATAAGTAAAATGGCCCCTGGGACTCCTACAGCATCCATTGGCTTTCAAGCTGATGAGTGGGGGTATGCTAGGAGCCAATTTACGGCAGGTGGCCAATTGAGTAAAAAATGGTCATTGATGACGGGTGGCTATATAGCCCGACAAAAAAATGCTTGGGCTTCCAATTCTGATTTTGATAAATCATCCATCAATGTCCGTTTGGATTATCAAATAACCCCGAACACAAAATTATGGTCTTCATTTGCCTATAATGATTACTTTTCGCAAACAGGAGGTAATATAGATAGTATCGGGTTTTATTCAAGAACCTATAAAAGTCCAGCTGATTTTACCTACAGAAGTTCTTTTTCTTCTCGTTCTAGAATCACCTTAGAACATAAAGGGGCCAATCATTCATTTTCAAGTTTGACGGCCTTTTATCGGGAAAATTCTTTGGGACAAAACCCTGCATATAGTATTGCTTGGACTGCCCCATCAACCACGGCTTCTGGACAAATCAATTCAAATGATTTTACCAGTTTGGGTATCATGGGGCAACATAGTCGGCAATTCACTTGGCTTAATGCTAAATTGATTACTGGCTTTTTGTTGGATCGTTCTCCTAACACATATTGGGCTTATCGAATTAATTTGAATGCGACACTTCGTCCAGATAAAAAATCGGTTGAGAAATATGAAATAGCCTTCATACTACCAAATTCCTATTTAGCCAATTACCAAGCTGTAATTTGGAATAAGGCTGTTTATGCTCAATGGGATTTGCATCCTATTGAACAGTTACGCATTTCTTTAGGTGGGCGATTTGACGATATGTCATTTGATTATTCAAATTATATCGATCAAAGTACGGGAACTAAGACCTATGCTCAATTTTCGCCTAAGATAGGTATGACTTATGAAGCTAGTCAAGCAGTTGGATTTTATGCCAATTATTCCAAAGGATTTTCCCCTCCAGCATTATCTGCCGTATTTAGAGCGCGTCCTGCTGCTCAAGCAATTGCTACAGGAGAAAAGTTTTATTTAAGTATTGATCCAGCCGTTTTTGATAATTACGAAGTTGGTGGATGGGCTTCCTTATTTCAATCCAAAGTATTTCTAGACTATTCTATTTATCGAATGAATGGCCAAAACGAATTATTAGGTATTCGTCAGCCAGATAATTCGACCGACTACCAAAGTGCAGGAAAAACCTTGCATGAAGGTATTGAATATGCCATTTCTTATCGACCTGACAATCAATGGAATTTTCGATTTGGTGGCACCAATGCCCGACATATGTTCGTGGATTTTGTCTTAAGTCAAAAAGCGAGTGATGCTTTAAAAAATGTCAATAATAAAGAAATGCCTCAGGCACCTCATTTTGTTGCTAATGTGGAGATTACTTACAAACCCAATTGGGTTAAAGGAGCCCGGTTAGCTTTAGAATGGCAAAGAATTAGCTCTTGGTATCAAAATCAAGTGAATACAGTTTCCTATGCCGAACCGGGATTTGGAGGACTTCCTGGAGTCTCTGTATTGAATTTACGGCTAGGATATCAGTGGAAAGCTTACCAAGTTTTCATGAATGTGATGAATCTGAGTAATGAATTATACGCTAATTCCGCCAGTAGAGGAAATAATGCTACTGATAAAAGTACCTTCACGCCTGCTGCACCTAGAACCATCAATGTTGGATTGCAAGTGGATGTTTTTCAATTGTTTAAATCGAAATAATCATGAAATATTCTTTCCTTTTACCCTTAGTTTTGTTGACCTATTTGAGTGTAGGTCAACAAATCTCCAATCCGAAGCATGTTGCTCAAGATCCGTCATTTACACGTAAGCAAGACGGAAGCTTAGTACTTTCTTGGGTAGAGAAGCAAGGAGATACCGTTATGTTTTTTCGAAAAATTTGGGATAAAACACGTCAGTCTTGGTCTAGCAATGAACTTATTCCTATACATCCAGAGGCTTCTACTCATGCTGAAGGAATGCCCAAGCTATCTTATAAAGCGGATGGTACTTGCATTTTAATGTTTGAACTAAATAAGCCTAGTGAGAAATCTCGATTTAGTGGAGACTTGTATTATGCCATGGAGAAGCAAGGTCAATGGAGCAAAGCCCAAACAATACACCGAGATACTACGGCAGGTTTGAGTCATTCTTTTGGTAAAATATTTCCTTTAGCTAATGGAGAAGTGGGGGCACTTTGGCTGGACGTGAAATTGGGGCCCAAAGGAAGAACATTGGTATATGCTGCGACTTCCCTAGGTCAGGGATTTGGTGAAATGCGGGTTTTGGATAAACAAACCTGTGAATGTTGTCGCATCGATGCATTGGCAGATAATCAGGGTAACATTGATTTGATTTATCGAGATTTAAATGATCTAGGAGAAAGAGATATGGCTTATATCCATTCCAATGATTTTGGAAAGACATTTACTCCACCTGTAACATGGATGGCGGATCATTGGCAAGTCAATGCTTGTCCACATGCTGGCCCAAGCCTAGTAAGAGGGCCACATGGTTTAGAAGCCACTTGGTATACGGGAGCTAGTAGTGGTTCTGGAATTAAGTGGGCTTATCAAGATAAAAAAGAATTGATTTTGCATTTGAAAGGAGATAAATATCGACAAGCTCAACTAGCCTCTAATGCACATGGTGAAGTCGCCTTGGTATATGCTCAAATCAAACAAGAGGGTGAGCGATATTTTAAGCAAATAGGTATGTATGTAAAAGACCAGCAAGGGAAACTACGCCACCAATGGATATCTGATTCGATAGCAGATTGTTCTTATCCTGTTATTCACTGGAATGGAAAAAAATGGTTAGTTGCTTATGAATCTTGGATAGGAGAGGAGCGGGTGATTGAAGTGAGAGAAGTCAAGTAATCGGAATGAATGTAAATAAAAAGCCCCAGCATTTGCCGGGGCTTTCTTTTTGTTTTGGTTTGTTGAATTGATTGTTAATAAGTAAAGCGGAGCGTTACGCCATAAGTAGCTGGATCTCCCAATACAGCGGCATAGTGACCTGCACTACCTGCAGCTGGTAATAATTGCTCAAAGTAATCACGATCTAAGATGTTTCTACCCCATAGTAAAACCGAGAATCCATTAGATGCGCGGAATCCAATTCTTCCATTGACAAGGTTATATCCTGCAATATTTAAGTATTGAGAAGGAGAGGCACTAGAGGAGAAAGTAGAACGAGCATAGGTATCTAGGCCGATGAAATAGTTACCTTTTAACGATAAGAATTTACCTGAATTGATATATTCCCCACTCAATGAACCAGCCCATTTGGAGATACCTGGTAATTCTCCACCCGATACATCTTTGAATGCTGATGTTCCACCAGTTTCCTCTAAAGGTACAGGAGCATTTTTGAATGATACATAAATACCATCTGTATAAGAAAGAGCACCAGTAAATGAGAAGTGACTATTTAAACGAATACTACCATCAACTTCAATTCCTTGTACTCGAACTTTTTCTGCATTAGCCAAATAACCTCTGTTAACACCTACCTCAGCAGTTTGAACTTGAGTTTGGTAATCTTTGATATCAGTGTTGTATAAGGTAACATTTAAAGTCGATTGAGCACTTGGTTTGGTTTTTAATCCTACTTCATAATGAGTAACATATTCTGGATTAACTCTAGCTAAATCTAAAAGAACGGCTCCATTGGCGGTAGGTAATCCTCCCAAGTTAACTCCAACAGGTTTATAGCTATTAGCAAATGTTCCAAATAAGTTAAATGTTTTGCTAGGTTTGTAGGCCAAAGTAATTTGACCAGAAACGTTGTTTTCATTCACGCTGAAATTGAAAGCTTGATTGGTATATAGGCCATTTTTCAAAGCAATTAAGGCAGGATCGGTAGTCTGTAAGCCACCATAGGTCTCACGTTTATAATCCACATCTTTTTTATCGTAGTTGAAACGAACACCTGGCAATACATGTAATTTATCTGATATCTTCCAATCAACTTGACTAAATACGGCAGCACCAAAAGTATGTAGTCTTGATGTAGTTTTAGTTCCGAAACCATCAAATAAGCCTGGCGTTTTCCAAAGAGCTGAAGTTGAACTTTGTGCAAATCGCCATTGTGCAGAACCAGATTCTTCGGTTTGTACAGGATCCGAAGTGAGGATTTGATCAATTAAGAATACACCAAAAACACCGCTTAATCTTTCTGAGAACTGTCCAGCATAACGAATTTCTTGTGTCCATTGGTCATGTCTTGAATTTCCTTGCGACTTAGTCAATACTGGCAATCCGATGAAATCACGGTCATTGGAAGGATCCCATATCCAATAACGCCAAGCCGAAGTAGAAGTTAAAGTTCCTTTACCAATTTTGGCATCAACATTAATGGAAGCACCACCAAAATCATTGTTTACTCTCCAAGGAGAATCTGCATCAGTAATACGGTCAAATGGATTTGTTGTAGGTAATTTATACCCTAGATCAGCAATGATTGCATTGAATTGACGGTAGGCAGCACGTTTAGTGGGAACCACTCCAGCTACTACTGTTGCATTTCCATCTGGTCTTTGTCTGGCATTATCTCCTGCGAAAGTGATATTGACATTTTCAGAAGGAGTATATAGTAATTGTGCTCTAAATCCTAGGTTGTTTAGTGTATTGGTCGGTTTTAACGTTGTCGTATTGAAAATAGTACCATCTCTTTGAGTTCCAGAAAAGGAAACTCTAGCCGCTAATTTTTTACTAATTGGACCTGTTACGGATGTTTTAACTTGGATGTAGTTTAAGTTACCGTAACTAGCTTCAAATGTAGCACCAGGAGTAAAGCTTGGTGTTCTAGTCGTGATGTTAAAAGCCCCGGCTGTGGTGTTTTTTCCAAAAAGCGTTCCTTGGGGTCCACGCAATACTTCAATGCGGTCTACATCCACAAAGTCAATGGCTGTAGCTGCTGGTCGAGCATAATATACACCATCTACATAAAAGCCTACTCCTGGATCAATTCCATCATTGGTTAGTCCAAACGATGATCCCAAACCACGGATGTTCAAGGTCGTATTTCGACCATTGGATGAGTACAATTGTACAGATGGAATTAATTCCTTTAAACGATTTGGGTTAAAAGCCCCAGCATCTTCTGCCACAGCTCCGCGTATTACGGAAATTGGAATTGGAATATCTTGAATGGATTCTTGACGTCTTCTAGAAGTTACAACCACATCAGTCAACTCGTTTGTACTTTCTTCAATGGCTATTTCTACTTTATTGCTATTGATGATGACTTCTTTCTTTTGGTATCCAACGTATGATACTACCAAGGTAAAGGGTAATTTTTGTGCAGTAATTAAAGAAAACTCTCCATTGGCATCTGTCGACGCTCCGTTGGTAATTCCTTTAATGTACACGGAGGCACCAATAATGAACTCATTTGTTTTGGCATCAATTACTTTGCCTGTTATTTTGGCATTGATGGTAGGTTTATCTTGGGCGGAGGCTAGGAGTGGTAATACCAATGCCGTTAGTAAAATGAATAATTTAGAAATTTGTTTCATGGGATGTTAGAGATGGGTTACGGTTATTTTATTTGTAATTAAATCTATGTATTTAGTAGACTATTTGGATTAAAAAAATCTCAGAGGTGAGTCTGAGCCTTACTTGTTTAAAATCTGAATGCAAAGTAAATAGATAATCCTATTTAGTATATCATTTTAGTATAGTATTTGATAAAGTTCTTTGTATTTTTTAGTAAAAAATTAAAATAGTTCAATATTTACCCATGGAAAAGTGTTAAAATCAAGGAATTTGACACTTTTTTTAAGGGAAAAAATGAATTGAAATTTATTTAATTCCCAATAAATTTTATGGAACTATTAAAATGTCAGGTTTACTCAGGTTTGTTTTTCATTGGAATTCATTTAAATTAGGACTAATAAAAACCTATTTAAATCTACGATTGTATTCTTTTCAAAATAGAAAATGGTGCAATCTTCATCCTTCATTATATGAATAAAGCGGTTTCCGTTTCTGCTTTGAGTAGGAGAGATACCCAAGTGTCCATCCTGATCATTGGATTTATGTTTTTTATCTTTGGTTTTGTATCCTGGGTAAATGCCATCTTGATTCCATATTTTAAGATTGGTTGTGAATTGAGCAATTTTCAAGCCTATTTTGTCACTTTTGCCTTCTACATTTCTTATTTTGTCATGTCGGTTCCTGCCTCCTATCTTTTGAAAAAGGTTGGCTTTAAACGGGGAATGATGTTGGGGTTTTGGCTTATGTCCTTGGGGGCATTCATCTTTTTACCTGCTTCCATGACCCGTACATATCCTATATTTTTAATAGGTCTATTTACCCTAGGCGCAGGATTAGCCATATTGCAAACTGCCGCTAATCCTTATATCACGGTATTAGGGCCGCAAGAGAGCGCTGCACAGCGTATATCCATCATGGGGATATTCAACAAAGGTGCTGGTGTATTAGCTCCTTTAGTATTTGCTGCTGTGGTCTTAAAAGCGACGGACAGTGATTTATTTAAAAACTTAGCATCCATGACGGGCGAAGCCCGAAATGCAGCCTTGGATGAGTTGGTTGGACGAGTGACTATACCCTATGCTATTGTTGGTTCTGTCTTATTTTTATTGGGTTTATTAGTGCGTTATTCGCCTTTACCAGAAATTGATACAGATTCGGAGTCAGAGGAGCAAGCTTTATCTAATTCAGGAAAGACCAGTATTTTTCAATTTCCACATTTAATTTTAGGGGCTGTTGCTATTTTTTTACATGTTGGAACTCAGGTAATTGCTATTGATACCATCATTGGATATGCAGGCTCTATGAACATAGCTTTGTTAGAAGCTAAGGTATTTCCTTCTTATACTTTATTAGCCACCATTGCAGGTTATATCTTGGGAATCATATTCATTCCTAGATTTATTTCTCAGGTGAATGCCTTCCGAATCTGCACACTTTTGGGTAGCTTATTTACTTTAGGGATTATTTTTGGACATGGAGATGTTCTATTTCTAGGCCATCAAGTAGATATTTCCATTTGTTTTGTGGTCTTATTGGGACTTTCCAATTCGTTGATTTGGGCGGGTATTTGGCCTTTGGCTTTGGATGGGTTGGGTAAATTTACCAAACTGGGTGCATCTATTCTGATTATGGGTTTATGCGGGAACGCCATCATGCCTTTGTTTTATGGATATTTAGCCGATATCTATGATTTGAGATCAGCTTATTGGGTGTTATTCCCTTGTTATTTATACCTCGTTTTTTACTCAGTTTACGGCCATAAAATCAGAAGATAAAATTTCTGAATCACCTATTTATGAAAAATTATACAAACTCTCGAAGACAATTTTTACAACATAGTACTTTGGCGGGATTGGCTTTTGCCAGTTCAAATCCATGGAACAGCATTCCTTTTACCTCAATGATAAATAAAGCTGAAGCTGGGAAACGCATTGGAATCATTGGATTAGATACTTCTCATGTTACTGCTTTTACTAAAGCTTTAAATGCTCCAGATGCTAGTCAATATGCTGGATATAAGGTTGTTGCGGCTTATCCTAGGGGGAGTAAAGATATAATTTCAAGTACTGAAAGAATTCCTGCATATACCACTGAAGTACAAAAATATGGAGTGGAAATTGTGAATTCCATTCAAGAATTATTGAAAAAAGTGGATGTAGTCATGTTGGAAACCAATGATGGACGATTGCATTTGGAACAAGCTTTAGAAGTTTTTAAAGCTGGGAAAAGGATGTTCATTGATAAACCCATTGCAGCTTCTTTGAAAGATGCTGAGGCCATATTTGCTGCATCAGAAAAATATAAAGTACCTATATTTTCAGCGTCTTCCTTACGTTTTTCCCCAAGCGCACAAGAGATTAGAGCAGGAAAAGTAGGAAGAGTGATTGGGGCTGATGCCTATAGTCCCATGAAAATAGAGAAGACCCATCCCGATTTGTTCTGGTATGGAATTCATGGAGTTGAGACCTTATTTACCATGATGGGCACAGGTTGTCAATCTGTTAATCGATATATCAACGATGAACAGGAAGTGGTAGTAGGAGTTTGGAAAGATGGCCGTATTGGTACTTTTAGAGGATTGAAAAATGGAAAACAAGAATATGGTGGCACAGCTTTTGGTGCCAATTCTGTTGCACATTTAGGCCCATATGGCGGCTATGATCCTCTATTGATTAAGATTATCGAATTTTTTGAAACAGGAAACCCTCCCGTTTCAAAAGAAGAAACCTTAGAAATATTTGCTTTTATGGAAGCAGCCGATGCTAGTAAAAACCAGCAGGGTGCTAAGGTCAATTTAGCCGATATGTATTCAAAAAAATAAACCTCTTATTAAACGATGAAAATAGTATTTAGTTTGTTGATTATTAGTGCTTTATGTTCGTGTTCGCGAGATAATGTGTTGACTAAAAGTGAAAAATCAGCTGGATTTACGTTGATGTTTGATGGTAAAAGTACCCAAGGTTGGCGCGGGGCATTCATGAATGAATTTCCTAAGAAAGGTTGGGTGATTCGAGATGGAGCCTTGTTGGGGGAATTGAGCAATGGAGGTGAAGCAGCCGATGGTGGTGATATTGTTAGTTTGAAAAAATACAAAAACTTTGATCTTCAATTTGATTGGAAGTTAGGTAAGTTGGGTAATTCAGGAGTTAAGTATTTGGTGGAAGAAAAAATGCCCAAAGCAACAGGTGGTTCGCAACCGGGTTATGAGTATCAGTTGATTGATGATGCGGATTTCATTTATAACGACAAGCACTTACCAGCAGAAATTAAAACAGGATCATTGTATCAAATAGCGGCTGCCCAAAAACCAGACGTGAACATTGCTGTTTGGCATACTTCTAGAATCGTTTTTAATAATGATCAGATAGAACACTATTTAGATGGAAAATTGATTGTATCGATCAACCGAAAATCCAAAGCATTTTTGGATGGTTTCCAACAAAGCAAGTTCAAGTCATTTCCCAATTACCCAACTATACAAGAAGGGCATATCTTATTGCAAGATCACGGACATAACGTAGCCTTTAAAAATATAAAGATTAAGGAATTATAAGTTATATACGATTCGGCCATTGACCATGGTCATTTGGATGTTGATATCCTGATCAAATATGAGGATATCAGCATCTTTACCTATAGTCAAACTCCCTTTTTGATGGTCTATCTTCATGATTCTGGCAGGTACAGCTGAAATCATTTGAATAATTTCTAATAAAGGAGCATCCGTCTTTTGGAGCATCGTTCTCACCAATCGATCGGCCGTAGCAATACTTCCTGCAAATGCACTTCTGTCTGGTAATTTAGCTACACCATCTTCGACTATCACAGCTAATCCTTTATCCTTATGCCCTAAAATAGAATTTCCTGGAGGAAGGCCTGCAGCCCTCATGGCATCCGTAATCAATGCAGTTTTTTTAGCGCCTTTGATTTTATATACAAGCTTCAAAAGAGGGGATGGTAGATGTACTCCATCAGCAATGATTTCCACATCCATATCATCAATCAAATAACCAGCTTCTACTGCTCCCGCAAATCGAAAAGCATTTTTTCTAGTGACACCTGACATGGCAGAATAAAAATGAGTTGCTAAACGATAGCCATGAGCAAAAGCTTTTTCAACCTCCTCATAAATGGCATCTGTATGCGCTAGGGCAACTAAAACACCTTTGGAATTAACATAATCACCAAATTCAATAGCACCGGGTAATTCAGGAGCAGCCGACCAGCGTTTGATACAATCGTAATTTTCTAGTATGAATTGGTATTCTTCTGGATCGGGATTTCGGATATATTTTGGGTCTTGAGCTCCTCGCTGACTTATGGCAAAATATGGGCCTTCCAAATGCATTCCAATAAAACTGGCACCTTCGGTATTGATTTTATTGGCTTTTTGATAAGCATCTAAAGTTAAAATCAAATCTTCCTTCTCACTAGTTAAGGTCGTAGGAAGCATTGCCGTAGTACCATATCGAGCATGTGTTTTGGCAATTTCCAAAAAAGCCTCCACGGTACCATCCATGAAATCATGGCCACCACCTCCATGGATGTGGATGTCGATAAAGCCTGGTGAGATGTAATGTCCTTTTGCATCTATGGCGATCGCATCTGGATAATCAATATCTCCAGCTTTTACTTCCACAATTTTCCCGTTTTCAATCAATACTGTTCCATTAGGTATAATTTCATTCGGTAAAATGACGGCACCATGATGGATTTTATATCGGGATTGATTCGAGTTCATTAGGCGTTAAAGGCTTGTTTTCTGAACGAAGGTGAAAGTAATTCTGCCGAATGTTGATCTAAAAACATCGAACAATCAGCATGTTTCTGGAGTATACTGGCAGGAAACCAAGGACTTACTTCGTTTTCCAAGCAATTTTTAACGGCCTCCGCTTTTCTGAAATCAGGAACAGAACAAATGATTTTTTTCGAGGCCATGATGTGCTGAATCGACATACTAATGGCTTGTTGGGGTACATCTTCCAAGCTAGGAAACCAACCTTCACCCATTTGTTGCTTGCGACAAGCCTCGTCCAATTGTACTACGATATAAGGATTTTTTGTTTCAAAATTGGCGGGTGGATCATTGAATGCCAAATGTCCATTTTCACCAATTCCAACTAAAGCTACGTCAATGGGGTGTTGGCGTATAATCTCATTTAATCGGTGGCATTCAGCCTGTGCATCTTGCTCACCATTAATTAGATTGACAGCTTGTAAAGTGGGAACCAATTGTATGAATCGTTCTGTTAAATATTTTCTAAAACTGGCTGGATGAGTGATCGTTAAGCCAATGTATTCATCTAAATGAAATAAGACTACTTTGCTCCAGTCAATATCTTTTTCTTGAATTAATTGATTTAAGGTTTCGAACTGACTCGTACCTGTAGCTAAAATGATATTCGCTTGACCTTTGGATTGTATGGCCTGTTTGATGTGTTCAGCAGCTAAACTGCCAGAAGCTTGTCCTAGATTTTTAGGATCAGAAAAAATATGTAGTTTCAATGTTATAGGCTTTAGACGCGTAAAAAGACCTTTTTGTCATAAAGGAATCTTAAAAATACCCATTTAATTAGGATCACACAAACCACGGAGAGGCAAACTGAATAGCTTTCTCCGAAAATTTGAAATAACCAAGTAAATAGGGCATTGTTGGTATAATCCCAATCGATAAAATGACCTGATAAATAGATAAGAATGGAGTTCATTCCAATAACTTGAAAGAAAAAGGCCCATTTTTGATAACCTTTCACATCCATGATATAATAGAAGAGAGCTAGTAAAAGTAAGCTTAAACCGGTGGTTTGCATCACGAAAGAACTGGACCACATGTTTTTATTAATGGGAAAATCGAGATTCCAGATTTGGGCAATGATGAGGGACGCAATTCCTGCATAGACCATCCATTTGACTTTTTCTAGGCCATTATATTGCTGTTTTTTGAGAAAAATACCAGTCAATATACCTGCTAATGCTGTGCTGATTGCAGGGATATTATTGAAAAAGCCTACTGTATCATGGATTCCTCGGGATAATCTCCCAGGCAAAATACTGCGATCAACATAAGAGGCAAAATTCCCAGGTTCACTAAGGTCACCCATGGGAAAACCAGGCGCTGAAGTGAATTTGAGAATGAGCCAATAGCCAATAAGTAAACTAGCAAACCAGATGATTTGAGCTCTCTCTTTAGTGTATAAATATATGATATTGGCTAGCATATAGGCTATGCCGATTCTTCCTAACACACTTGAAAAGCGGATTTCAGCAATGGGTTTTAATTCTAAACCCTCATTGTATATAATGCCTAAAATGACCAAGGTTAATCCTCTTTGAACGACTTTCTTTACTAACTCAGCTTTACTTTTGCCTTGTTCTAAGGAGCGGCCAATGGAAAATGGAGTAGAAACACCAGCTAAAAATAAAAACAAGGGGAATATCAAATCATAGATCCGAAATCCATCCCATTTCACATGTTTAAATTGATGAGCTAATCCTTGCCAAAATGGAGATTGGCTCTGCTCCGCAATTTTGTGGAGGAGTTCATCAGCCCCCATAATCCAAAACATATCAAAGCCCCGCAAAGCATCCAATGAATGTAAGCGCTGGCTGATAAACTGATTATTATCTGGATTATTCATCCGTTTAGATTTTAGGTTCCCAACCTTTTTCGTAGGTTCTGCTCCAGAACTTCATGGCCTCTTTATCATTCAAGATGTGACCATTTTGAGGATCAATTTGTATGCTACGGCCTATGCGCTGTGAAATATTGCCCAATTGAACCAATAGCGTACTTTGGTGACCACTTAATATGTCAGAATTGACAGCTACCCCTTTTTTGATTCCATCAAAAAGATTCTGAATATGTAAGGCATCTAGATTGGATGCTGGATCCGCTAAATTTCGAGCATCAACGGCAAAGTCATTTTTTACTTCTTTGACTAGGTTATTCTTCAAGTCGAAAATTTTATACGAATTACCACTTTCAATGAGCATGGAACCTTGCTCGGCATAGAAAATGACCCCTACGCTTTGGCTTTCTACGGATTTACCATTGCAACTGCGCCCTTCCCAAGTGATGAGTGATTTATTTTCAAATTCCAGATTAATCATTTGGGTGTCAGGTGTTTCCCAGTCGTCTTGATAACGGTATCTCCCCCCATTAGAACTAACCTTAGTTGGATAATGTACGTCTAATCCCCAGCGAGCCAAATCAACCATGTGGGTACCATTGTTTAATGCTTCACCAGTACCCCAATGCCAAAACCAATGCCAATTGTAGTGGATGAGGTTGTCTTTGAATGCTTTTCTGGGAGCTGGGCCTTGCCATAAATCATAATTTAGCCAAGATGGTACAGCGGTTTCTTTTCCTACTCCAATAGAAGCCCGGTTATTGGTATACCATGTTTTGGCATAATAGGGCTTGCCAATAACTCCAGCATGTAATTCCGCTATGGCGGCAGCTACATTGGGCCAAGATCTACGTTGGTTACCCATCTGTAGAATTCTTTTGTATTTGGCTGCGGCTTTTACTACCAGTTCTCCTTCATTGGGATTGTGCGAACATGGTTTTTCTAAATAGACATGTTTCCCAGCCGAACAAGCTAAAATAGCTGCAGGTGCATGCCAATGGTCAGGAGCTGTCACGATTAAAACATCGACATCCTTATCCTCCAAGGCATTTCGGAAGTCGGGCGTAGCTTTAGGACGTTTATTTTGAATTTTTTCAATGGCATTGATACATATATCTGCCGCACGGGTATCGACATCACTGACGTGTAAGACTTCACAATTTTTTTGTGCCGCAAAATTCTTGCCAACAGCTAATCCTCGACTGTTAACACCCATACAGGCCACGGTAATTTTTTCGTTGGCACCGAGAATATGGCTATAACTTTTAGCTGAAAAGCTGGGAAGAATTCCTCCGATAGATAATACGGCCGCTCCTGTAGAAGCCTTTTTAATGAAGTTTCTGCGCGAATTTTTCATTATTTTGAGTTAAAATAGGTTTATTTGTTGAGCCGAGTATGGCGTTGCTTTTTCAAAGTTATCAATTGCTTCCATTTTTGCAAGCCTGTTCTGAAATGTAGAATGGAGAATGGAGAATGAAGAATGGAGAATGGAGAATGGAGAATGGAGAATGGAGAATGGAGAATGGAGAATGGAGAATGGAGAATGGAGAATGGAGAATGGAGAATGGAGAATGGAGAATGGAGAATGGAGAATGGAGAATGGAGAATGGAGAATGGAGAATGGAGAATGGAGAATGGAGAATGGAGAATGGAGAATGGAGAATGGAGAATGGAGAATGGAGAATGGAGAATGGAGAATGGAGAATGGAGAATGGAGAATGGAGAATGGAGAATGGAGAATGGAGAATGGAGAATGGAGAATGGAGAATGGAGAATGGAGAATGAAAAAACAATCAATTTATAATTTATAATTCACAATTTACAATTTACAATTCCCTCCGTGCGCTTACTTTTACTGCTTATTTTTTTCCCTTTCATTCAAATCAATGCTCAAGCCTTGATCAGCAAGGCTGATTTTCAATATTTGAAAGAATTGACCAATGCAGTCATTGATAGTTCAAGGATTTTAGCCAATCAGCGGATTTCGTCTGATTTTGGACCCAATCAAACAGGAGGGACCTTGATTCGGCCGGGTGCTAGGACTTCTTATCCTGCTTTCTGGATTCGGGATTATGCGATGTCGATTGGAACCAATATGATTTCATTAGAAGAGCAAAAACACATGTTATTATTAACAGCCACCACTCAAAATGATGAAACTAAAAAGACAAAATATAGTTCTGTAATTCCTAAAGGAGCCATTGCCGATCACATTAGGATTGATGATGCCAAACCCATTTATTTTCCTGGAACTTATTCTGCTGAAAATCAGGGAGAAACACGTTGGGGGTTTCAACCTCCTTTAGATGATATGTTTTATTTTATACAGATGGCCTATGAATATGTGAAACAAAGTAAAGATGTTTCAATATTAGATCAATCAATCAGAGGAATCAGCTTGTTTCAACGTTTAATGTTAGCATTCAATGCTGTACCTATTAATCCAACCAATCAATTAGTTCAGGTAGAAGAAAGCAATCGGGGAGTTGATTTTGGTTTTCGAGATGCCATACATATCACGGGGGATCTATGTTTTACTTCTTTATTAAGGTATCAGGCCTTATTGCAATTAGCAGAATTGTACCAAATGAGAGGCAATTCATTGGAATATCATCGCATGAAGTTGAGCGCAAGAAATTTGAAGCAACAAATTGTACGAGTATTTCAGGATTCTAGGGGTATGTTGAAAGCCTCAACGGGTAAAAGTGCACAAGCAGATGTTTGGAGTACTGTTTGGGCTGTATATTTAGGAGTGTTAGTGGGAGAGGATGCAAAGAAGGCTTCTAGAACGCTAAGTCAAGCTTATTCGAAAAATGGATTGGCTTACCGAGGAGCAGTGAGGCATGTCTTGAAATCGGACGACTTTAGTGAAAATAGTGCTTGGGAAGGAAGTTTAGTGAAAAAGGATACCTATCAAAATGGGGCATTTTGGTCGACCGCCACAGGATGGGTGGCTTATACCTTGTCGTTAACTCAAATGTCTCTAGCAAAACAGCTTATTGGCGAGTTTATTCTAGATTTAAAGGAGGGGGATTTTAGAAAAGGAAAGGATTTTGGTGCTCCATGGGAGTGTTTTACGAGTACGAGCCAACAAAACCCTGTTTACATGACCTCAGTCTCAGTTCCTTATCAGGTTTTGCAAAAAATGAATTCGAAATAAAGGATAAGCCTACAAGTCAAGGTAGGATTAAAAATAGTTTAAATTGAATTGTTCAAATGTAAAATTGTTATAGCTTTGAAGATTGAATTGCCATGTAGGATTTGACAATTCTTAATACCTTATAAAATTAGACCTATGAAACTAAAAAAATCCGATGCTTCCAGAAGGGAGTTTATTAAATCTGCCAGTTTAGCCTCTGCTGGTTTTATGATTGTTCCTCGCCACGTATTAGGCGGAAAAGGCTTTACAGCTCCCAGTGATAAAATTGTTGTTGCCGGTATCGGAGTAGGAGGAAAAGGAAAATCAGATTTACGTTACTTTGCTCAAAGCGGTAAAGCTGATATTGGTTTTCTTTGTGATGTAGATGATCGTCAGGCTAAGGATTCAGTTGAAGCTTATCCAAAAGCAAAATATTATAAGGATTGGCGTGTTATGTTAGAGAAAGAGTCAAAGAGTTTTGATGCAGTTTCTGTATCTACTCCTGACCATAACCACGCGATTCAGGCTATGGCCGCTATGCAATTGGGCAAGCACGTTTACGTGCAAAAGCCAATGACGCATGATATATTTGAAGCAAGAGCCTTAACTCAGGCTGCTAAAAAATACAAAGTAGTAACTCAAATGGGTAACCAAGGTTCTTCTGGTGACGGTGTACGTCAGTTAGTTGAATGGTTTGATGCAGGTATTATCGGTGACGTACATACGGTACAAATCTGGACAAATCGCCCAATATGGCCACAAGGTATACCTTGGCCAAGCACTAAACCGGCTGTTCCACAAGGTTTGGATTGGGATTTATGGTTAGGAACTGCTCCTTACAAAGATTATGTAGATAACTTGATTCCAGGAAGCTGGAGAGGATGGTGGGATTATGGTACTGGTGCCTTAGGAGATTTGGGTTGCCATTTAATGGAAGCTCCTTTCCGTGTATTGAATTTGAAATATGCATCAGATGTACAAGCTTCTGTAAGTAGTGTATTTACTGCTTTCGGAAAGCGTGGATTCTTCCCAGATAGTTGTCCTCCTTCTAGTCATGCTACCTTAACATTCCCTAAAACAGATCGTACGCAAGGTCCTATCACCATGCACTGGATGGATGGTGGTATTAAGCCGGAAAGACCAGAAGAATTAGGTCCAGATGAAATGTTTGGAGATGGTAATTCAGGTATCTTGTTTATTGGAACTAAAGGTAAAATGATGGCAAGCGAATATGCAGCTAATCCTCGTTTATTGCCATTGTCTAGAAATGAAGAAGTTAAAGTACCTCGTAAATTAGAACGTGTACCAGGTAGTGCAGATGGTCACTATGCCCAGTGGGTAGAAGGATGTATTGCAGGATATGGTAAAAAACAATTGAGTTCACCATTTGAGATGGCTGGTCCTTTGACTGAAGCTATTTTGATGGCGAATTTAGCTATTCGTGTTGCTGATATTCCTGTGCCGAGAAAAACAGGTAATGGGATGCATTATCCAGGTTCTAACACAAAGTTGCTTTGGGATAATCAAAACATGCGCGTAACGAACTACGATGCTGCCAACGCCTTTGTCAAGAGAACTTACCGCGAAGGCTGGACATTAGGAAACTAAAACCTAATAAGATGGATCCTGCCTCAGGGTCCATCTTTTTTTTACCCAACATTGAATTCGATTGATATTACCCTCAACTACATTGAACAAAAATATTTAGATCATGTCCTTTAAAATTAGATTCGGGATATTAGGTATTGTTTTAGCGATCATTGCATTTAGCGCATTTCAGCCCTCTACGTCTCCCTATTTACAAATCAGAAAGAAATCGACCATATCTTTGATTGGTAATAACTTAGGTTCAAGAATGATCAATTTTGATCATTTTGAAACGGAATTACACCTGAGATATCCCGATAGTTTACTGACAGTAAGGAATCTTTGCGATGGAGGAGATACTCCTGGTTTTAGACCTCATTCTTCCAGAAATGATCCTTGGGTTTTCCCAGGAGCAGAAAAATTTCAATTGGAATTTGCTAAAAATTCAGGGAGTGAAGGCCACTTAGAAAAACATGATGTGTGGTTAAGTCGACTGAAAACAGATATTGTCGTTGCATTTTTTGGATATCCTGAATCGACAGAAGGTCCTGCTCGAGTAGCTAATTTCAAAGCGGAATTGACCGCTTTCATTAAACATACACAAAATCAAAAATACAATGGGTTGAGTGCTCCTCAATTGGCATTGGTATCTCCAATTGCCTTTGAAGACATTAGTAATTTAAGGGATTTGCCCAATGGAAAGAAAGAAAATGAGCGTTTGGCATTGTATACGCAAGCCATGAAAGAAGTGGCTGAGCAAAACAACGTCTTGTTTCTAGATGCATTTGAGATATCAAAAAAATGGTATGAGGAAAGTAAAGAACCATTGACGATTGATGGTCTTCAATTAAATGATGCTGGTTACCAGCGTTTATCTTTATTTCTATCCGATAAATTATTTGGTAAAAAAGCGACAGAAGTAGAATCTCGTAGAGCGATGGTTCAAGCTGCTGTAGACGAGAAAAACTGGATGTGGCATAATGATTTCAAAATCCCTAATGGAGTACACGTATATGGAAGACGTTACAATCCTTTTGGACCAGATAATTACCCAGCTGAAATTGAGAAAATTCGTCAAATGACTCAAGTTCGTCAGAATGCTATTTGGTTAGCGGCTCGCGAAGGTAAAGTGTTGGATATTGATGCAGAAGACAAAAAAACAAGAACATTGCCAGCTGTTACCACCAATTACAATCCAGAAAAAAATGGAAGTTTACGTTATTTATATGGTGAAGAGGCGCTAAAGTCAATTCAGGTTCCAGCAGGCTATAAATTAGAATTATTTGCATCCGAGGAGCAGTTTCCAAATTTAGCTAAGCCTTCGCAAATGACATTTGACAATAAAGGTCGTCTTTGGGTAGCGGCAATGCCAACTTATCCGCATTATAAACCAGGAGATCCCAAGCCAAACGATAAGCTTTTGATATATGAAGACACCAATGCTGATGGGAAGGCAGATCGTGAAATCGTTTTTGCAGATCATTTACAGTTGCCCGTAGGTTTTGAAATTACACAAGAAGGTGTTTTTGTAAGCCAAGGAACTAATTTGGTATTATTAAAAGATACCAATGGAGATGATAAGGCGGATAGTAAAGAAATCATATACAGTGGGTTTGACGACCATGATTCACACCATGAAATCCATGCCTTTGTTTCAGATGAATCAGGTGCGATTTACATGGGTGAGGGAGTGTTTTTACATACAAATGTAGAGACACCTTACGGAACAGTACGTGGAACCAATGGAGGATTCTACCGCTTTAATCCAACTCGCAGGCATTTAGAAAGAGTCGCTCAATTGTCAATCCCTAATCCATGGGGTATCGCATTTGACCGATGGGGACAGAATTTCTTTGCTGAGACCTCTGGCCCAGATGTTCGTTGGATGATGCCTGGAAGTGTTTTGAACCGTTATGGTGAAGCTAATCATAAATCCTATAACTTGATTGAAGAAGCACATCGCGTTAGACCTACTTCTGGTTTGGAATTTATCTCTAGTAGACATTTTCCTGACGAAGTTCAAGGAGATATGCTGATTAACAATACCATTGGATTTTTAGGTATGAAGCAACATCAAATCTGGGATGATGGTACAGGATATAAGTCCAAACACCGAGTAGATTTGGTTAAAAGTGAAGATCGTAACTTCAGACCAGTGGATATGGAATTCGCTCCAGATGGGTCATTGTATTTCATTGACTGGCACAATATTCTGATTGGTCATATGCAACATAATGCCCGTGATCCATTAAGAGATCATACACATGGCCGTATTTATCGGATAACTTATCCATCTCGTCCATTGGTGAAACCTGCCAAGGTTTTTGGTGCTTCCATCGATGAATTATTAGAGAATTTGAAGTTACCAGAATATAGGACCAGGTATAGAACTCGTCGTGAATTAAGAGGTCGTAATGTGGCAGATGTCATTGCAAAGACCAAGGCTTGGGTGGCAAAATTGGATAAAAATGATCCCAATTATGAGCATCATGCGCTTGAGGCACTTTGGGTGACTTGGGGTATGAATAAAATTGATCAAGTATTGTTAGGTCAATTGTTGAGGGCCAAAGATTACCATGTTCGTGCTGCAGCGGTACGTGCAGTTCGGTATAATGGACATCAATTGCCTAATCAAGCGGCTTTATTGACTCAAGCTGCTCAAGATAAGCACGGTCGAGTAAGATTAGAAGCTATTGTTGCCGCATCTTGGATTGGCCCTGAAAAAGGTTTGCCCATTTTAGCTCTTGCTAAAACGAAACCTTTAGATGATTGGATGATACATACCTATGAGACAGCATTTGCGCATTTGAATGGAAGAGGAGTAGAGCGCAAGAAAGAAGTTTATGGAGCTACAAATCTGAAAGGGCAAGATTTAGAATCTTACAATGCTGGTGGAGCTTTGTTTGGAAAAGAAGGCTATTGTGGTACATGCCATCAATTGGACGGTAAAGGCCTTACAGCTTCCGGTTTTCCTCCATTATCGGGCTCTAAATGGGTGACAGGGAATCAAGACCGATTAATTAAATTGGTCTTAAAAGGCTTAATGGGGCCCATGACAGTTAATGGTGTCAAGTATTCAGGGCAAGTACCCATGACTCCCTTTGGGGGCCTGATGAATGATAAAGATGTGGCGGATGTATTGACATATATACGAAATGCATTTGGAAATAAAGGTTCAGTAGTAAGCCCACAAAAGGTTAAAGAAGTTCGAGCGAATGTACTAGGTAAGAAAGATTTTTATCAGGTAGATAAGCTTCTTTCAGAGCATCCAATGGAAGATTAGGTATTTTATCTACAAAAACAGCCTCGAAATGAGGCTGTTTTTTGTTATTTTAAAGTATATTTTTCATTGCTTGTACTTTATAAAAGGTTAACTCTACTCTCAATATATAAGTGAACTATGAGCTTTGTCTTCTAGTTTTTCATGACTTATGGAAAAAATTACCATAAACTATTACCTGTATTTTTTAGGTTTTTTATTTTTTGCTTTTGGGGCCAGCTTGATGTTGAAAAAAGGATTGTTGGCAACTCGACTTTTGGGGCTCCAGTTCTTGCAATTAGGTATTCAGCTCTATTGTAGTTACTACATTCAAGTACCAATTATTTTTGAACATCCAAATTACTTTAGGATCATTTCGCCTCTATTTTATCTAATAGGGCCTTTGTCTTACCTCTTCCAACATTTTTTATTATATCCAGAAAGAAAATTTAAGCGGGTATATTTTTTACATTTTTTGCCTTTTGCGTTTCATTTTCTCGAGTTTGTTCCTTTGTACCTAAGCCCCGAATCAATCAAACTAGCTGAAATTAGTGAGGTAGTGAAGGAAAGTACATTTAATACCCATTATTCCAATTTTGGACTGATCTCCATGAGCACGCATATTTATTTGAAAGGCTTATCCTATATAGCGTATATGATTTGGACAGCCTACGAACTATTTGCTTATTATCAGTCGGTCTCAAAATCATTCTTATTAAAGAATCGCCTCATTGTATTTTGGTTAACGGGTGACTTAGTTCTTAAAATCATTGTTTTGGGATGTCATATTGCCTTTAATATCATTTATCATGACCATATTCAAACAGTAGCAAGAGATTTTCTATACGCAGGTGAATTTGCAATTATGGCTTTATTCTTGTTTTTGAACCCTCGCTTATTGGATGGACCTTACTTAAAAGGCCTAGTTTTTCAGCATTCTCACCGAGAAATTCAGGAAAAAGTGGATGCACCTATGTACTTTGATGCGGAAAAGTCTAGAATCAATGTAAAGAATAAATCAATTTTGGAAAAATTAGATCGATATTTCGAATCAGAGTTTATTTTTTTAAAATCAAATATTTCTTTAAATCTTGTTGCTCAAAGTTTGAAGATTAAACCAAGATTGATACGTATATCCCTTCAAGAAGAGCTTGATTTTTCCTTTACAGACTATGTAAATTCCTGGAGAATTCAATATGCGGAGGAGCAATGTCGCGATAATCCTCGCTGGAAATCGTACAAAATCGAGGTTATAGCCACAGAATCGGGCTTTGGTACCCGTCAGAGTTTTAATGCAGCCGTTAAGAAGTTGAAAGGTGTTTCCCCTGGCCAGCACTTTGCGAAGTACTTGAATTGATGTTCTCTTGTTTAAATTTCAATAAAAATTTTAACGAATGAATTGTTCTCTTTTTTAAATTCGTAAAGATTATTTTGGGGTTAATTTTTCTTTACATGTACTCGAAATTTTATTTTTGTGTTTGTAAATTATTAGTGTACACTTTGAAGTGTTATAAAGATGAAAGATATCTGAAGATGGTAAGTGTGGTTCCTTTAGATTTTTCTTATAACCCCGGAATATGATATAATTTAGAACACGGAGTAATGTAAATCCAAGATTCAATGAATCTTGGATTTTTTTTGTGCCAAGAAATTGGATGATTATTTTAATTCGAGTGTGCGTAAGCGAGCATCTACTTGAATAGCTTGTTTAAGCGCATACAATTGATTTTTGGATGAGCTTGTTTCAGAATCAAGGTTCCATAAGTAGATGGCATAAATACCCTCTTGTATTGATTCATGGTTGATTTTAATCGAACCATAATTTGCTCGATAGTTTTCCATGCTTAGGAAGTTCTTTTTGCCATTTAATGCAAATTGAATGGGTAATATGTAGCAATTAGGTTTTTTATCTTGTGATTTGAGAATAAGAAACCATTGTTTCTTGAAATTGGTCGAAAACGGGAAATGTTGGAATTCTAACCAATAATAATGATTGAGCCAGGTAGCATGTTTTTGCTGCATAACTTCCTTATATTCTTTCGCTTGAAAAATCAATGTTTCAGGAGCCAAAGAAATTGTAGTATGACCATCAAATGGATTATTCCATGGGTAATTCATGGAATAGATTTTATTGTTTTCTGCTTTTTGAAATATTGGTTTAGCATTCCATAAGTAGCCAGAACTTACAGATAAGATACTTCCATTATTTTGCCAATTAATTCGATCAGCCACAAAGCTCATTTTTTGATACTGCTGTGCAATGGTATGATTATAATAGGATAAGCAATAAAAGGAAATGCTATATATCAGTGTGCCTATTAAAAGGTAAGGATGGATTTGTTTGCTTGTATGTGGAAGTAAATGCAAATAAACGATGATGATGGAAAGGGCTGCATATAGCTGGAACCTACTATAAATGGTATAGCTTTCTGCCGAACGAACTAAGGCTATTAATCCTGCTGAAAATAAGATGAAGGATAGTATCCCTAAATATGTCCCTTGGCTTTTGTTTTTAAAATTGAATTTCCAATGATCTAAACTATAGTATATAAATAAGCTAACAACCCAGAAACCTATAAACCAAGATAAGATTAGGCCAATTTTGGGGAATTCCATAGCACTTGCACCAATAAACCCAAGGAATGAAAATATGATATGGTTTAAATTCCAATGAAACTTGGCAGCTTGTCCCATCTGATAAATTTGCAAATAGCAGGCAAAGAAAATGACTAAACTAATGCCAATGATTAGTGCATTTTTCCAGTTTTTTTGCAATAAATAAACATAAGCAAGGGCTATAAATACAATAAAGCCATTTCCAAAAGTAAAGGAAGCTAAGAAGGCTAATAGGATAGCCCAAGCTAAAGCAAATGGTCTATTTTCAGTAATAATCAATAGGCTAGCAAGTAGAAATAAGGTTACATGGCCATGTTGAAGTCCTGTGATTGCCCAATTAGAAACTTCATGATATTGGGGCTGTAACCAAAGGAATGCCACTGGAACAAAATAGACAAGAGCTAACTGCTGTCTTTTAAATAAGCGAAAGAGCAGGTATAAAATGAATATCAACTCGGCTAATGTGATCAAAATAAGGTGCTGAAAATTAACTTGGCCAAATATTAAATAGTCGAGCCATGTAATTAGTCTTGGTATGACAATCGAGTGATCATTATCAACCCTGAATAATGCTTGAAAAAAATGTGACCAATTCCATGGCGACATTTGCGTACTATTAACGAACTCCAACAGCGTTACATCATCTTGAAAAGGGAAATCCAAGCTGAAATAATGAATGTAAAACACAAATATTCCAATCAAAGACAATATGACTATGGCTGAAATATAGGTAAGAGCTTTGGGCATAGGTCAAAATAATCTTCAAATTTAGCTAAAATTTAAGGAATAGATTCGCTGGAAATTTTGGCTTATTTCAGCTAGTATGCATTCGTTCTGATTTTTTAGTTTTATTTTTGAAAACCTATACTGAGCTGAAAGAAATTTTCAGTTCATTTAAACCTATTTAAATATTATAAATCATGTTTCATCGAGTGACCTATGCGATAGGTTCATGGGCGTATTTTGTCAGCCTAAGTGTACGTATTCTTTTTAAACGAATTCTTCATCGTAATAAAGTTCATATTGGAATCCTCATGGATGGGGATTTGGGCGATATGGTGGCTTCAGAGCCAATTCTGGGGGCATTACAACAAAAATTTGGCAATGTTGCCATCTATTGGATTACAGAAAAACGATATTTTCCTCTCTTCAATCATCATCCATTAATCACGGAAATGCTGGATGAGCATAGTATATTGGTAGCCCGTTTCTTATTGGCATGGAATCCTTTTAACTATTTTTATTTCTTACAATTAAGTGATTTTAGAACGGATCCAGTATTTCATGTTTCATTGAAAAATACCCAAGCAGACAAATTAGGGATAAGCTTAAAAAATTATTACCATCATTTTAATTTATTGGAAATATCATCTCAACTGGCTGATTTGGGGATGATGAAAGGGCAACCTCAATTATATGTAGATAATAAGCCTCTTTCATTTGATATTCAAAAGCCATATTGGGTGGTACATTGTAAATCCAATGCAGGATTAAGAGATTGGAAGGATGAGTACTGGAATAAGTTAATTATTGATGCCATTGAAAAATGGGGAGTACAAGTAATCGAAATCGGGATGAAGAATCCATTGAAACTAGAGCATCCGAATTTTAAATCCCTCGTGGGTCAATGTAATTTAATGGAAACCATGAAACTGATACAAGGAGCATCCTTTTTCATTGGTTTAGATTCTGGGCCAACTCATATGGCGAATGCATTTCAAATTCCAGGATTGGTGATTTGTGGGGAATTTACTTACTTTAAAAAATATATGTCTTATTCTGGATTTTATCAAGAAAGTAAGCAAGCGAAAGTGATGTTTAACCCAGATGGTAAAGCCGAAGGATTAGCTTTTGATGAAGTGTGGCAGCAATTAGTTGCCTTGCAAGAAAATAAATAGCCTATGCTATTTCTGATTACATTAGGTGCCATCGTGTCTTTGGTTTTAGCTATGACTTGGCTAAAATTACCCCCTTTTGTCGCATTTGTAGGTATCAGTATTCTTGCTGGCTTAGCCTTTCAATTGAGCCCAGAACTTATTTTTAAAGCCATCCAAGATGGGATGGGTAGTACTTTAGGGTCAATAGCAGGTATCTTAGCTTTTGGTTCAATATTGGGGAAATGGGTCGGAATCAGTGGGGCTGCCCAAAAAATGACCGAGGTATTATTGAGTATTTCTGGGACTCGATTCGCAAGAATAGCCTTTATGATGGCTGGTTTTCTGGTTGGACTTCCGCTCTTTTATTCAGTAGCATTCATGTTATTGGCTCCACTTGTCATTACTGCCTCAGTCAAATTGAAACAACCTGCTACCTTTTTGGCCTTGCCCATGTTAGCCTCATTGACTGTCACACAAGGTTATTTGCCTCCTCATCCTGCACCTTTAGCTATCATGCAAGAGTTTGGAGCAGATTTGTCTAAAACCATGATCTACGGCATTACCATTGCTATTCCAGCTATCTTGATTTCAGGCTTGTGGTTTGGATTGACTACTAAAAATATCACGACACCTGCCAATCAGGCATTTGTATTTGTGCATGATGAGCATCAGCCTTCGGAGCGGAGTTTATCCACCATTCCCAGTTTCTTGATTGTTTTATTTCCGATCATTTTATTAGCGTTGGGTTCATTTGGAACAGGTTATTTTCCAAAAATGGCCAGCTATTTATCCAATCCTATTTTTTCCTTGTTTCTATCTGTATTGTTGGCAGGAATTCTTTTGAAAAGGATTGGATTTACGTCAGATGAATTATTAAGTTCCTCCATGATATCCATTAAAGATATTGCTGGAATATTGTTGATTTTTGGTGGGGCAGGGGCATTGAAGCAGGTATTGGTGGTAGCAGGAGTGAGTCAGGCTGTGGCAGATAGTTTAGGTGCTTCTACCTGGAACGTTTATGTTTTAGGCTGGACTATGGCGGCAATCATTCGAGTTTGTGTAGGTTCTTCTACGGTTGCAGGCATAACAGCCGCTGGTTTCATGAAAGTGATTTTAGTGAATTCCATGGCAGACCCTAACTTGATGGTATTGGCATTAGGTGCAGGAAGTATGATGTTCTCCCATGTAAATGATACTGGATTCTGGCTATTTCGGGAATATTTTTCTTTGAATTTTAGAGATACAATACGGTCATGGACCCTAATGGACACTTTAGTCTCTATTACGGGTCTTATTGGAGTATTGGTTTTAGATCAAATTCTTTTTTAGGGGTTCAATCGGATTTCCCTCTGACTGACATAAGTCATTGTTTCAACGAGTAGATTTGTCTAAATTAGTTTGATCATTTCTTATTTGTATGAAAAATTTCTGGTATTTTTTTGTTCTTCTAGCTGTCCTATCTTGTCAATCTTCTACTTCTGAAAATCAAGAAACGCTAGTGCCTAATTTGATATTGAATGATGTGCTAGCCTGTAAAGATTTAGCAGGACTTCAAGCTCAGTATGGTTCCGAATCTTTAGTTGCGGATACGAGTTGGATTCTAAACGAAGATACCTTGAAGGGTTCTATATTGTATCCTAATACGAATAAGCAAGTCTATATCATGTACCATCAAGGGCAGATATTGGATGTTTCTGTAGTAGGGAAACAGTCTTTGTGGAAAACTAATTCGGGCTTATACTTAGGCTTAAAAGTACTTGATGTAGAGAAATTAAATCAAAAGAATTTTACCATTTCTGGATTTAATTGGGTCAATGGCGGCATGGTGGTAAGTTGGGAAGGCGGAAAATTAGGTGGAGATAATTTGACTCACGTTGTTCAATTTAGCAATGCAGGAAATCAACATGAAGGGCTTTCCGATATGGAATACAGCCAAATTTCAGGAGAAGCCGAATTTGATATTCGCCATCCATTGATACAAAAACTAAATCCAAGTTTGGATCAATTAGCCATAGTGAAACCTTATGTTCCTTCTAAGTCAGAAGGTAAATCCATGGGAAGTCATATCACTAAAACTCAAGTTCCTCAAGTCAAGAAAAAACCTTAATTAACCTGATTGATAGCTTTTCCTGCTAAAAATCCGACTAAGGTAGTTGTGAGGCTTTGAATGATTCGTGTTCTAGCCTCAAGACTTAGCCAAGCATTGTGTGGTGTGATATATGCATTAGGAATACCAATTAATGGATGATGGCTAGCTGGTGGTTCTTGGTCTAAAACATCCAATAAAGCCGCAGCAATCTGTTTTTCTTGTAAGGCTTGTGCTAATGCTTTAGAATCTACCAGTCCACCCCGAGAACTATTGATTAAAACAGCATGCTTTGGCATCCAAGATAGAAATTCAGCATTAATGAGTTGATCAGTTTGTGGGTTTAAAGGGCAATGTAGGCTAATAACATCACAGGTTTGAGCTAATTCTTTTTTGGATAGAAATGTTCTACTAGCTAATTGTAAATCTCTTGTATGGTGGTAATAAATCTTCATTCCCAAGCTTTCTGCCATGCCAGCAAAACATTGTCCAATGTTCCCCATGCCTATAATCCCTAGTTTTTTATCAGCCAGTTCTGTTAAGGGGCTCAAGGAATAAGACCAATCATTTTTACTCCATTCTCCTGCTTGTACAGATTGATTATGTTGTTCTACTCGATTGCTCCAAGCCAATAATAGGGCTAAGGTATGCTGAGCTACGGAATAGGTACCATATGCAGGTACATTGGATACTTGAATTCCTCTGGCTTTACATGCTTGGATATCGACGGAGTTATAACCAGTAGCTGCGACTAACACTAATTTTAGTTGTGTGAAATGGGCTAAGGCTTTTTCATTGACCAAGCATTTATTGGTTACTAATATCGTGGCATGAGGATCTCTTGAAGTAATTTCTGCTTCAGTTGTTTTTTCATAGAAATCGACCTCTCCCAAATTACTGAAAGAAGTTCTTGAAATATCTTGTTGAAATAGGGCTAAGCCATCTAGAATAACGATTTTCATGCTTTTAATTTCGGATTATTGTGGTGACGATCTTGGTCTCTAATCGTTTTTTTAGCTAAATTTTGTTCCAAAGCTTTTTCTAAATTGATCCCTGTTTGATTGGCCAAACATATTAAAACAAACAATACATCGGCCATTTCATCACCAAGGTCTTTTTGTTTATCGGATTCTTTTTCTGATTGCTCTCCATACCTTCTGGCAATAATGCGGGCAACTTCCCCCACTTCTTCCGTCAGCATGGCCATGTTTGTCAATTCATTGAAATAACGAACTCCCACGGTTTTGATCCATTGGTCTACTTGTTCTTGTGCTTCTTGTATCGTCATGAGTTGGGTTGTTGAGAATCAATAATGATGGTGACTGGGCCGTCATTGACAAGACTAACTTGCATATCGGCACCAAATTGGCCGGTTTGTATAGGAAAGCCTAATTTATTTTCCATTAATTCAATGAGTTGTTCGTACAAAGGAATGGCTTGCTCTGGTCTTGCGGCTTCGATGAAACTAGGACGATTCCCTTTTTTAGTTTGAGCTATTAAGGTGAATTGACTGACCAAAATAATTCGACCATCTACAGCTTTAATGTCTAGGTTCATCTTGCCTTCGGCATCTGAGAAAATACGTAGCGAACTAATTTTATTGGCTAAGTATTGACAATCTGCCTCGGTATCAGATTGATGTATACCAAGTAAAATCAAAAAACCTTGTTGAATTTGAGCATTGATTTGACCATCAATTTCAACCTTAGCTTCCGAAACACGTTGAATGACAGCCAGCATGTTAGAGTAATAAATAGACGATGAGGAAATAAACCCCATAACCTAGAATGTCATTGGTGGTGGTGATGAATGGACCACTGGCTACTGCCGGATTGATGTTTAATTGGTTCAGCACCAAGGGGGTAAGTGTCCCCATGAGAGAAGCTAACATAACCACAGCAAATAAGGAAATGGAGACAGTGACAGAAAGCATAATGGCACCGTGGTCTACCAACATGGAACAACCAAAGGCAAATGCCGCAGCAATTAAGGCATTGATCAAGGCAACTAATAAAACTTTTTGAAGTCGTTTCCAGAGTGTCGTATCCAAACCGCTTTTATCCGCCAAACTTTGAACAATAAGAGAGGAAGATTGAATTCCTACATTTCCTCCAGTGGAACCAATTAATGGAATGAATGCCGAAATAGCAGGCATCAGGGAAATGGAGCTATCGAATCGATCAATAATTTTAGCAGCCAAAAAACTTCCTACCATACCACCAATTAACCAAGGTAGACGAGAACGCACTAATAGCCAGATGGAGTCATCTTCTTCAACATCTTCCGAAATACCGGCCATGACCTGAATGTCTTCCTGTGCGGATTCTGTAATAAAATCGACCACGTCATCAATGGTAATTCTACCGAGTAAACGGCCTTGGATATTGACTACGGGAATAGCTTCAAGGTCGTATTTTTGCATTAAATCAGCCACTTCTTCTCCCGATATATACGTTTGAACCGAAACAATTCCATCGGCATCAAACACATCTTGGATTTTGGAACCTCTTTTAGCGAGAATGATTTTTTTTAAGGAAACAGTTCCCATCAATAAACCATCATCATCTACGACATATACGGCATATACTTTTTCAACGTCTTCGGCTTGCCGACGAATCTCTTCCACACATTCCGTTACCGTTTGTTTGACGTTGATTTTGATTAATTCCTTTTGCATTAAACCGCCTGCACAATCTTCATCATAATGCATTAAGTCAATGATGAAACGAGCTTGTTCACGATCTTTTAGTAGAGCTATAACTTCTTCGCGAACTCGAACTGGTTGTTCATTGAGGATATCCACCGCATCATCGGAATCGATGACATTGATGTAGCCTGCAATTTCTTTGGAATTGAAATTTTTCAGAAACTTTTTACGGTCATCTGAGTCCAAGGTCGAAATGATTTCAGCAGCTAATTTGGTATCGAGTAATTGAACGATGTATTTGGCTTCTTCTCCGCTTAATTCATCCAAAATGCTGGTAATGTCAGCTGCAAATAAATCTTCAATTTTAGCCAGAATAGCCTCATTGGATTGCTCAGCGATGAGTAATTTGATTTCCTCTAAAAACTCTTTGGTGAGTTCAAACGGAAGGTGTTGTGGGTTGACTACTTCCATGGATTTCGCTGAGGGTTGAAAATTTCGTATCTAAATTAAGAAATATTTGCTGGATTTCGACTATGCGCCAACATAACCATTGGCTTTCCACAATTCGGTCAGTTCCGTAAATTCAGCAACACCTAATTGCTCGGCACGTTTGGTTAATAAAGGATGATCTGGCAACTGCATAGCTCTTAGCGCATTTCGTAATGTTTTACGCCGTTGGTTAAAAGCCATTTTTACTACTTGCTTGAATTTCTGAGGATCACAATCTAATTTTTTGTCCCAATTTCTTACCACGCGAATGACTCCAGAATTAACTTTTGGAGGTGGAGTAAAAACTTCAGGCCCTAAGGTAAACAAGTATTCTACGTCGAAATAGGCTTGAAGTAATACGCTTAATATGCCATAATCCTTATTGCCTGGTTTGGCGGCCAGTCGCTCGGCTACTTCTTTTTGTAACATACCTACCACTTCCACACATTGATCTTTATACTCTAGGATTCTAAAAAATATTTGGGTTGAGATGAAATAGGGGAAATTACCTACAATGGCAAATTTTTCCTCACCAAATATGTTTTCAAGTGGGTATCTCAAAAAGTCCCCATCGATTAAGCGAGGGCCCGTAAATTCTAAATAATTCTTTCTTAAATATGCCACAGACTCTTGGTCAATCTCAATGAGGTAAGTTTCGTAGTCTTTCTTTTTGACCAAATATTGAGTTAGAACACCCATACCTGGGCCAATCTCCAATACTTTTTGGTAAGCACCTTGCGGATTCAGTGCATTGACGATGCGCTGGGCAGCGTCTAAATCATTTAAAAAATGTTGTCCTAAACTCTTTTTTGCTCTTACTTGCACGTGCTGATGGGGCTTTAAGGAAGTAAAATTACGCCCTTTTTTGTACATTGTAAGCAAAATAGTCGAATAAAGCCATGGCAGGTTGGGCACAGAAATCCAAGGAAGAATTAATTCAGGAAATAAGACAACTGAAAAACCAGTTAGATGTACTCGAAATGACGGAGTCGACCTTTACAGGGACCTCAGCCAAAGAGAATCTGATTCGGACATTAGAAAGTTTAAAGCTTTTTGGAATCATCATGGCACTGGATGGAACGATCACTCATGCCAATGTGTACACGCATAAACTATTGGGTTATGAACCAAATGAGTTAAATGGAAAAGACTTTTTTACCACCTTATTGCCTATTGAAGAAAGACAAGGTCGTCGGTCAGCATTTAACCAAGCTGTTGCCAATGGAGGATTATTTGAGGAGAGAGAAAGGACCTATGTAACCAAATCAGGAGAAATTAAATGGGTGGAAGTCAATTCCACCATCGTTAGTGAATTGGATGAACAGACCTATTTAAGTATCATAGGTGAAGATATCAGTGAACGAAAAAAAGTCAGTGAAGCTTTAACCCGATCCAATGCCCAGTTGCAGGATTTGATAAATAATACTACCGACTTAATTCAAATTACTGGTATCACTGGGCGTTTTCTCTTTGTTAATCGAGCCTGGTTAGAAACCATGGGTTATACCGAGGATGAGGCGCGAGATTTGAAGCTACAGGATGTTTTGCATCCAGAATTTGCTTCTAATACCTTGAATCAGTTGGATCTGCTCAGTAAGGGAAAGGAGATTCCGGAATTTACGGCTGTATTTAGAAGAAAGGACGGTCGACGATTATATGTCAGTGGATCTGCTACTTGTCGGTTTGAAAAAGGAGTTCCCACCGCTTTTCGATGTATTTTACATAACTCCACGGCTAAAGTCCGTGCTGAGCGAGCCAGTAAATTGTACTCGTCCATTGCTCAGGTTACTATTAACTCATCCAATTTGGATGATTTATATACCAATATCCATAAGCAATTGGGTGAGGTAATTGATGTGAAGAATTTCTTTATTGCTCAATATGACCCAGCGAAAAGCTTTTTGTATTTTCCTTATTACGTGGATGAATACTTTAATTCTAGGGTTCATTTTACCAAAAGGAAATTAGGTAATGGATTGACTGAATATGCCATCATGGCTAATAAGCCTTTGATTTTGCATGATGATGATATTCATCAATTAGCCAATGAGAAGAAAATATACTTGTATGGGGTTGTTCCTAAGGTGATGCTTTGCGTACCTCTGAGGATTGGAGATCGGGTAACAGGTATTATTGGAGTTAAGTCTTATGAACGTTCCAATAAATACGAAAATCGAGATTTGGAGTTGTTAGACTTTATTTCAGGTCAAGTGGCCTTGGCCATTGCTAGAAAACAAGCAGAAGAGGCTTTGGCCCGTGAAACAGCCCGATTGAATGCTATTTTTGAAGGTAGTTCTCACTTGATGTGGTCAGTAAATAAACGTTTGTTTTTGACCAGTTTTAATCATGAATATTCGGATTTATTGGTTGAACAGATCAGCATTAGTCCTCAGATTAATATCAGTGCCGAAAAAATGGGTTTTCAGTTGTTAGCTCCGCCAGAGCGTAGAAGAATGGAGGATGGTTATAAAATGGCATTTAGAGGACAGAAGCAGCACTTTGAATTAGAACTTTTGACCAAAACGAGGGAGGAAAAATGGCTTGAAATATATTTGAATCCTATCTTTCTAGAACATGGAGCAATTGAAGAAGTATCAGGAATTGCTCGTGATATTACGGATTTGAAGAAGTACCAACATGCCTTGGTGGAAGCCCGTGAACAAGCAGAACGGTCTTTAAAAGTGAAGGAACAATTCTTGGCCAATATGAGTCATGAGATTCGTACACCAATGAATGGAGTAATAGGCATGGTGGATTTATTGAGCGATACGCCTTTAAATGAAGATCAAGTAGATTACGTTCAAACCATTAAGAAATCCTCGGAAACATTACTTCATATCTTGAATGATATTTTGGATTTAGCCAAAATAGAAGCAGGGAAGATGGTGTTACATCCAAGTGACATCGTTTTAGATGATGTACTAGATCGATTGATGGCCTTATTCTCTCAAGTGGCTTGTCAGAAAGGAAATACCTTGGAATATCATTTATCCAAAGATTTGCCTGAAGTGGTGGTGGCAGATGAGACTCGCTTATTGCAAATTCTTTCCAATTTGACTTCCAATGCTTTGAAATTTACGGAACATGGAAAAGTGAGTATTGATGTTTCAGGCGAAAATATCACCCATGAGTCCTTGGATTTAGTGGTGAAAGTACAAGATACGGGCATAGGTATCAGTCCTGAAAATTTGAAAATATTGTTTAGTGCCTTTCAACAATTGGATAATTCAACTTCCAAAGTATATGGTGGTACTGGCTTGGGACTAGCTATTTCCCGTGAATTCTGTAAGATGATGCAAGGGGATATTGGAGTAGAATCCACTTTAGGAAAGGGAAGTACTTTCTGGTTTAAAGTGCATTTGGAGGTAGGTAAGCAGGAATTGGTTCAAAGAAATAAGGAAGCTGATAAATTTGTCATTCAAGGGAAATTAGAAGATATACAGCCCCATATTTTGTTGGTAGATGATAATTCGACCAATAGAAAGGTGGCTTCACAGATTTTAGCTAAAGCTGGTTGTATTGTCCAAACAGCCTCTAGTGGTAAGGACGCGATTAATTTGTTAAGTAAAACGCATGAGTTTGATTTAATCCTCATGGACATTCAAATGCCTGAAATGGATGGTATGCAGACAACCCAGCATTTGAAACAATTAGGCTTGGCTAGCTTGCCACCGATAGTCGCCATGACTGCGTATGCTATGAAAGAAGACCGTGAGCGTTTTTTAGCAGTGGGGATGGATGATTATTTAGCAAAACCTATTCGAGCTCAACAATTGATTCAGATGGTCAATCATTGGGTGATTAAAGGGGTAAAGCCCCATGTGAAACAAGAAGCATTTAGTGAGGAGCATTCCGTAAATCCCATTGATCAAGAAGCGTTGGATTCTTTATTGGAAGCTACAGGTGGGGATGAGGGATTTGTTAAAAGTATGTTGTGTGATTTTATTCATGAAGCCAAGCAGCAAATACTGGATGCAGAAAGTTTTTATCAGAAGAATGACTGTAAGGGAGTGCAATCTGAGTTACATACTTTAAAAGGGAATTCAGGGACCTTGGGTGCTGCGGAAGTGTATACAATTTGTAAAAAAGTTGAAGCGAAAGCCAAAGTTTGTGATTTCAAGGAATTTGAATTAGAAATAGAATTATTAAAACAGGCTTTGCACCGCTTTGAAGAGGCGGTTCAAGTACAATATGCCTGATTTTCGGACAAAATGGCTTATTTGGCAATTTATATAAAAGACAAATAGGTCATTATTTCCGATTTTTCTCTGTGGATAAAGATTTGAAAGGAAGAGGTCAAATTGAAAATAAACAGATGAATCCTAAAAATTACACTTCCCAAGCGAGTATTGTGATTCAAAATTCAGTGGAATTGGCGGCTAATGCAGGCCAGCAAGCCATTGAGACGGGTCACTTGTTGGCCGCTATTTTGCAAGATGATACCCAAACGGTTTCATTTTTGCTCAAAAAGTTGGGAGTTTCATCCCAGCAAATTCAAGAAAAGTTAAGTAAAATTATTAGCTCTTACCCCAAGGTTTCAGGTGAACCCTTTTTGAGTAATGGATTGCAACAATCCCTTCAAAAGGCTGAAAAATGGAAGGAAACCATGGGAGATTCGTATGTCAGCGTGGAAGTTTTGTTTATTTCTTTGCTGGATGGGAGTGACGTCGTAGCGGATGCTTTGAAATCCTTAGGCCTCAGTACCACTTCGTTAAAAAATGCCATTGTAGAACTTAGAGGAAATAGAAAAGTGAACGATCCACATGCAGAGGGTACTTACCAATCCTTAGAAAAATACGGTAAGAATTTGAATGATTTGGCCAAGGCTGGAAAAATCGATCCAGTGATTGGTCGTGATGAGGAAATTCGACGTGTCTTGCAGATTTTATCACGTAGGACAAAGAACAACCCCATTTTATTAGGTGAGCCAGGTGTAGGTAAAACCGCCATTGTAGAAGGTTTGGCACAAAGAATTGTGTCGGGTGATGTACCAGAAAACTTGAAATCTAAGATTATTATGTCCTTGGATATGGGTTTGTTGGTGGCAGGAGCTAAATACAAAGGGGAGTTTGAAGAGCGATTAAAAGCGGTCATTAAGGAAGTTACTGATTCCAATGGCGAGATTGTTTTGTTCATTGATGAGATACATACCTTGATTGGTGCGGGTGGAGGAGGAGAAGGCGCGATGGATGCGGCTAATTTGTTAAAGCCAGCTTTGGCTCGTGGAGAATTGCATGCCATTGGTGCCACTACGTTGAAAGAATACCAAAAGTATATCGAAAAAGATAAGGCTTTAGAGCGTCGTTTCCAGGCGGTTATGGTCGAGGAGCCTGATGTTGCTGATGCGATTTCCATATTACGTGGTATTAAAGATAAATATGAATTGCATCATGGGGTGAGAATTCAGGACGATGCCGTGATTGCTGCTGTTGAATTATCCAATCGTTATATTTCAGATCGTTTTTTACCAGATAAGGCTATTGACTTAATTGATGAGGCTGCTGCAAAAATGCGTTTGGAGATTGATTCTGTGCCAGAAGAAATAGATGATATCCAACGCAAAATCATGCAATTGGAGATTGAGCGAGAAGCGATTCGCCGAGAAAATAATAAGGAAAAAGAAGTGATATTATCACGTGATTTAGCTGATTTATCAGAAAAGCGAGATGCTTTAAAGGCGCGTTGGCAATCGGAAAAATCGGTTCTAGACACGATTCGTTCCGAGAAAGAGAAAATAGATAAGTTGAAGTTGGAGGCTGAGCAAGCAGAGCGCCAGGGTGATTATGGTAAAGTAGCGGAGATTCGTTATGGTCGATTAGTGGAGTCAGAGCAAAAATTAAAAGATTTGCAATCGACATCTGCTGGAGAAAATACCATGCTGCAAGAAGAGGTAACAGCAGAGAATGTAGCGGAAGTGGTAGCTAAGTGGACTGGGATTCCAGTGAGCAAAATGTTGCAAACTGAGATTGATAAATTGTTGCATTTAGAGGATGAATTGCACAAGCGTGTAGCAGGGCAAGATCAAGCCATCGAGTTAGTTTCTGATGCAGTTCGTCGTTCTAGAGCAGGTTTGCAAGACCCTCGTCGCCCAATAGGATCCTTTATATTCTTAGGTACCACTGGTGTGGGTAAAACGGAATTGGCGAAGTCGCTGGCCTCATATTTATTCAATGACGAGAATGCGATTGTTCGTATTGATATGTCAGAATACCAAGAACGTCATGCGGTAAGTCGTTTGATTGGAGCGCCTCCAGGATATGTAGGCTATGATGAAGGAGGACAATTGACGGAGGCAGTACGTAGAAAACCCTATTCGGTGGTGTTGTTGGATGAGATTGAAAAGGCCCATCCGGATGTTTGGAATATCTTATTGCAAGTTTTGGATGAAGGCCGTTTGACGGATAATAAAGGAAGAACAGCCAATTTCAAAAATACCATTATCATTATGACTTCCAATATCGGTAGTCATTTGATTCAAGAAAAAATGGGGCAAATGGAGGGTTGGAATAATCAAATGATCATGGATGAGACTAAGGAAGAGGTGATGACTTTGTTGAAGCAAGTAGTTCGCCCTGAGTTTTTGAATCGTGTCGATGAAGTGGTATTGTTTGAGCCATTATCTGAAGAACATGCTCGTAAGATTTTGGGTATTCAGTTCAAAGAAATCCAGCGTCGATTAGCGGATCAACAAATCACCTTAGAAGCCACGGATGAGGCATTATCCAAATTGGCTAAAGATGGATATGATCCTAATTATGGAGGAAGACCAATGAAAAGAGTACTTCAAAGGGCTGTCTTGAATGAATTATCGAAAGAGATTCTTTCGGGTAAAGTAAAAAAGGATTCGGCCGTTTTGATGGATTTAGATTCGGAAGGGAATGTGGTATTTGAAAATGTACCGAATCCAGAAGTAGTTTAATTGGGGAATTTTTAGAAAAGCCTGAGGATAATTTCTCAGGCTTTTTTTTGTAACGTTGTCAAGGTTTGGAACCTTGCCAACGTTGGGAAAATGGGATTTATTGTATCTGTTTTTTGATCAAAATGATACATTATTGAATAATAAAAAAGAAATCAGTTTATTGATTAAATATGTACGTAATATTGTACTTATATTTGTACAAAATATATGGTATATGTTGACAACTTCTATCTCCGATTTCAGGAAAGATATCAAACGGTACTTTGACCAAGTAACTGGTAATTTTGAAACGTTGATTATTAACCGAGGCAAAGATAATGGTGTGGTAATTATGTCATTAAAAGAATACAATTCACTTTGTGCTACTCAGCATGAGTTGTCATCTAAAGAAAATGTAAAAAGGCTAGATGCTGCCATTGAAAAATTGAGGTCAGGGGACGTTCAAAGTAAAAGTCTAATGGAAGAATGAAATACATCTTTGTTGATGAATCTTGGGAGGATTATGTGTATTGGCAACAGACTGATAAGAAGAAATTAAAGCGCATCAATGATTTATTGAAAGATATTTCTCGAAATCCATTTGATGGTATTGGTAAACCAGAGCCTTTAAAATTTAAATATGCAGGATTTTGGTCCAGAAGAATCGACGAAGAACATCGTTTGATATATCAATTTCGGGATGGAGAAATCCTAATTGCTAAATGTCGATTTCATTATGACGAATAGAAAAGCCTGAGGATAATTTCTCAGGCTTTTTTTTGTAACGTTGTCAAGGTTTGGAACCTTGCCAACGTTGGGAAAATGAGGTTTATTGTATCAACTAATTGATTAACTCAGCTGGAAAATTTTGGTAGCAAATAGGACGCGTAAAACGATAAATGGCTTGCGTACCTACTGATGTTCCTCTGGAATCACTGGTGGCAGGGAATGGACCTCCATGAACCATGGCTGGCGAAACTTCCACACCCGTTGGGAATCCATTTAGTAAAATTCTACCTACACGTAAACTCAAAGCTTCGATTAGTTCTGGAAATGCCTTAATCTCATCGATTGTTCCATGAATAGTCCCCGTTAATTGACCTGGTAAAGATTCAATAAAGGCAATCAATTCAGCTTGGTTTTCCACCACAACAGCCAGGGTACTTGGTCCAAATACCTCTTCTAAAATCTCTTGATCTTTCATGGCAGCTTGAGCCGAAGTAACGAACAAGCTTGGTGAAGGAATTGCCTGAGTTGTATATCGTTTTACATCCGGATGTTGGTCTAATTTTTCGCATCCTTTGGTAAATGCTTGCGCAATTCCTTGCGTTAAAAATGCATTCAATGACATCGTGTCTAATTGTGCTGCTAAATCCTGTAGAAATGCTGCATCGGATTTTTGAATAACAATTAAGCCTGGATTAGTACAGAATTGTCCTTGTCCTAAACAAACCGATTGACTGAAATTAGCTGCTAGGCCAGCCCCATTGGTGGCCAGTCCTTCCGAAAGTAGAACCACCGGATTAATACTTCCCATCTCAGCATACACAGGGATTGGGTTTGGACGTCTTACCGCTAAATCATACAATGCTTTACCTCCTCGGTATGATCCTGTAAATGCTACCGCTTGAATGTCGGGATGCTGCACTAAATAACCTCCTAATTCATGGGAAGTAGTATGCACCAAGGAAAAAATACCTTCTGGCATTTGAGTTCTTTGAGCCGCTTTTTGAATAGCTCTACCTACCATTTCACAGGTGTTCGGATGGGCTGGGTGAGCTTTGAAAACGACTGGGCAGCCAGCAGCTAAAGCCGACATGGTATCTCCGCCAGCTACTGAAAAGGCTAAAGGGAAGTTGCTAGCACCAAATACTGCCACTGGCCCCAAAGGAATCTGTTTTTGGAATAAGCTAGGTTTAGGTAAAGGTTGACGGTCCGGCAAAGCGGGATCATCAATCGGATTAACCCAAGCTTTGTTTTTGATGAAATTAGCAAAAGCCAAGACCTGTCCTGTGGTACGTCCGCGCTCACCTTGAATACGAGCAGTTGGCAGCCCTGCTTCTAAACAGGCCATTTCAATTAAAGGGTCACCAATGGCCATGATTTCTTCCGCTATCGCCTCTAAAAACAAGACTCTTTTTTCATCGGATATCTTTCTTAAACTAGCAAAAGCTGTTTTAGCTTTAGCAATAGCCAAGTCTATTTCTGCAGCAGTTGCTTCATAAAATGGGGTAGATATGGCAATGCCTGAATCGGCTTGCATACCTTGAAATGTACTCGTACCTAATTTGGAAAATGTATTTCCTATGATTTGTTCACCAGTAAGGTTCATTATGCTACAATTTGAATTAAAGTTCCAATGGGTTCAATTTGAATTTCGATGCGATCGCCTGATTGCAAAGTAAAAGGATGATCAGGTACCACACAGGTTCCTGTCATCAAGAAAGTTCCTTTTGAAAAGGTCATTTCACGAGTAAGGTATTCAACCAATTCCGCATGAGTTCTCTTCATTTGAGATATTTGCGTATCTCCTTGAAAAACCTCGTTGCCATCACGGAAAATACGCATATCAATCACCGTTTCAGGTGCTAATGGTTTGTCTGTTACCAATAAACAAGGTCCTATGCCCGCAGCACCATCGTATACTTTGGCTTGAGGTAAATACAAAGGGTTTTCTCCTTCAATATCTCTTGAGCTCATGTCATTCCCAATGGTATAACCTGCTAATTGACCTTGAGCATTAACGAAAAGTGTTAATTCCGGTTCAGGAACGTTCCAAGTGGAATCTTTACGAATTCTTACTTGGCCACCTTGTCCAACAGCTCTATGACTATTTCCTTTATAAAAAATTTCAGGTCTAGGCGCTGAATATACTTTGTCATAAAATGTATCTCCTCCTGACTCCTTAGATTCTTCCATTCGTGCCACTTTGCTTCGTAAATACGTAACACCTGCCGCCCAAATTTCTTGTTGGTCTACTGGGTGCAACAAATGGATATCGCCAAAATTTACTTCTGTACCATGGGCAAAGGCCTTAGCACAAGCTTCAAATAAATTTTCTTGATTGATGAAATCATCCCAAGAAGTGGCTTGGTGAAAAATGGATTTATCCGATTGACTGGATTGAATGACATGTCCGTGAGGAGTACGGTACAGCTTAAAATAGTTCATTTGAAATAGGTTTATGTATTAATGTCGGCTAATCTTTTCCAATGCTTTCAATACTTCAGAAGCATTTCTTTGTGTAAAGGAAAGATTGAAAGTACAAAGATTGTCAATTTTTTGATTTAGTATTCGAATTGGTAATTTTTTGCAGATTTTCATGACCTCATTCAGTTCAGAATAGGGGAATTCGATTTCTTCTTCTACCAATGGTTCATATTCAAATATTTCAGCATGAGCTAAGGCATCTAGACTGGCTTCTTTGTAGGCATGAATTAAACCAGGAACTCCTAATAATGTGCCTCCAAAATATCGAATCACTGCTATGAATACATAATGCAGTTGATGAGATAAAATGGTATTCAAAATGGGTTTACCCGCACTTCCTGAGGGTTCACCATTGTCATTGGAGCGGGCTTCCTCTTGACTGAACCCCAATCGATATGCATAACAAATATGTCGGGCCTTGGGATGTAATAAGGCTAATTCTTGTAGTATACTTTTAATTTCTTCCAGATCTTTCACAGGATAGGCCATGCCGATGAATTTACTTCCTTTATCTTTGTATAGACCTTCTGAAGGAGAAGCAATGGTTAAATATGAATCTTGCTTAGACATGAAGAGGATTAAATTCTCCGCAATTTATGCACAATAATTATTATTTCTTGCGAGTTCTTGCGTCTAACTTACGTCAAAAACTGATGTATGCACGTCTGAAGCAATGTTTTTCCCAAGAAAAGGATGAATTAGTACTAGGTTTTGAACGCCAAAATGGGGAAGAATTTTGGATGAAATGCTGTTTGGGACCTCAGTTTTCTTGTTTGCAATTTCCGGACAACTTTCATCGTGCTGGAAGAAATTCTGTCGATTTATTTTCAGATGTTCTTTTGGCTGAGGTTCAAGAAGTGGAAATGTATGAAAATGAACGTGCTTTTAGTCTTCATTTTTTAGGGGATTTTGTGCTGCTTTTCAAAATGTATGGCAATAGAGCCAATATTATTTTGTTTCGAGATGGAGAGTTTCAAAGCCTCTTTCAATCTAGATTGAAGAAGGATGCTGAAATTTCATTAGCAAATATCCACCGCCCCTTAAATCAAAGTTGGGAGGCATTCCAAGCAAACGATGGAAATTATTCAGCCTTGTTTCCCACTTTTGGAAAAGAGATTAAATCCCATCTGTTGAGTTTAGGATATGAAAATGCTTTGTTGAAACCTCGCTGGGAAATACTTCAAACATTAAAAGCCGATTTAGAAAACCCAACCTTATTTGTGTATCACCGAGAGGATGGGGTGTTTCTTAGTTTATTGAAATCAGAAGCAGAAGTGTTGTATGTTGGGCATGACCCTTTGGAAGCATTAAATGCATTATATAAGTACCATTATTCCATTGGGGAGTTTCTCAAAGAAAAGACCCAGTTACTTGCATTTTTTCAAAGAGCTCAAGAGAAAACTCGATTATACTTACAGGACTTGTTGAATCAAGGTAGTAAAAGGGGAGCTAGCGTTCCTTATGAAGAGATAGCCAATATCATCATGGCACATTTGCATTTGATTCCTGCTAATGTTAATGCTGTAGAGCTGCCTGATTTTTATCGCGATAACACCATTAAAGTTAAGCTGAATGCTAGTTTGAGTGCTTCTCAAAATGCGGAGAATTATTACCGTAAATCGAAAAATTATGCCAAAGAATTGGCCCATTGGCAAGAGCAAGTGGATCGTAAAAGGGAAGAAATCAAGCTTTGGGAGGAGCGTTGGGAGCAAGTAAATCAAGCCACCAATAGAAAGCAGTTGAAAGCATTTATACCGCTATTAACGAAAGATACTTCTCAAAAAGCCGTAGAAGAAATACCATTTAAGGTATTTGATGTACAAGGTTGGACAGTTTGGGTAGGTCGAAATGCCAAAAACAATGATTTATTGACCATGAAGTATACCAAACGGCACGATGTTTGGTTGCATGCTCGAGATGTGGCTGGTTCACATGTGGTGATTCGAAATCCCCAACAAAAAGTAGTACCCAAACAGGTTATCGAGGAGGCGGCTGGCCTAGCGGCTCATTTTTCTAAGAGGCAACATGAGAGTTTATGTCCAGTGATCATCAGTTCTAAAAAGTACATTAGAAAGACGAAAGATTTATTAGCCGGTCAAGTGATTGTAGACCGTGAAGAGGTGATCTTAGTACCACCAGCAAGAATAGATTAAATCACATTTTGTCTAACTATTCTGCAATATTTTTTTATTTTCCTTCGGATTCCTCTAAATTAGTAAACTTTTGACCCATTCACTTTTATAAAAAACTATGCAATCTCAAGGTTTACAGTTACTCGATTACCTCGTGTTCCTCTTTTATTTTATTGTTGTTTCCGGATATGGTTACTGGATTTACAAGCAAAGACAATCAAAAATTTCTAATTCCAACGACTTCTTTTTAGCAGAAGGATCATTGACTTGGTGGGCTATTGGAGCGTCATTAATAGCCTCTAATATCTCTGCAGAGCAGTTTATTGGTACATCTGGTGATGGTTTTAGATTAGGTTTAGCCATTGCTACTTATGAGTGGATGGCAGCTGCAACCTTATTAATTGTGGCGATATTCTTCATGCCTATTTATTTGAAGAACAAGATTTTTACCATGCCTCAATTCTTGACTCAACGCTACAGTCCAACAGTCAGTTTGATCATGGCGGTGTTCTGGTTGATGTTGTACATTACCGTTAACTTAACATCTATTTTGTATTTAGGGGCTTTGGCAGTTACGACCATCTCAGGTGTCGATTTTACCGTATGTATGATAGGTATGTCGGTATTTGCTATTTTCATTACTCTTGGAGGTATGAAAGTAATTGGTTACACCGACGTTATTCAAGTTGTATTTTTAGTTTTAGGAGGTTTAGCGACTTCTTATTTAGCCTTGAATATGGTAACTGACCGTTTCGGTGGTTCAGGAGTAGTGGATGGTGTGAATCACTTATTAACGAAGGCGCCAGAGCATTTTCATATGATTTTACAAAAGGGAAATCCTAATTACCCAAGTTTGCCTGGTTTAGCCGTGTTAATTGGAGGTATGTGGATCATCAATTTGAACTATTGGGGATGTAATCAATACATTACTCAACGCGCTTTGGGAGCAGATTTAAAAACTGCAAGAAACGGTATTTTATTTGCTGCATTCTTAAAGTTGATGATGCCAATCATTGTAGTATTACCAGGTATTGCAGCTTATTTGTTGTATAAAGATGGTATGTTCCAAACAGAAATGTTGAAGGATGGCGTACTGAATAAAGATAATGCCTATCCTGTATTGTTGAATTTATTGCCTACTGGCTTGAAAGGACTTTCTTTTGCTGCATTAACCGCAGCAGTAGTAGCTTCAATGGCAGGTAAGGCCAATTCTATATCAACCATTTTTACACTTGATATTTACAAGAAATACATCAACCCGAATGCTTCTGAAAAGAAATTAGTGAACGTGGGTCGTTTCGCTGTAGTTGGAGCGATGGTTACTTCCGTGATTGTAGCACCTATGATGGGAATTGATAAAAAAGGAGGATTTGAGTTCATCCAAGAGTACACCGGTTATGTATCACCAGGTATTTTTGCCTTGTTTACCTTAGGTTTCTTTTGGAAAAGAGCTACTTCTAAAGCTGCATTAGTAGCCTTATTAGGAGGGGTAACCTTTTCAATTATGACCAAATACATTCCTTCTTGGACAGGTGTAACGGAATGTTTCTTTTATTCTTCATTCCCTGATGAAACAGGTCGTATGATGATTCCGTTCATGGATCGTATGGCTTGGGTATTTATTTTCTGTGTGACATGTATGGTGATTATTTCATTGGCTGATCCAGAAAGTAAAAACAATCCTAAGGGATTAGAAATTGATGCTAGTATGTTCAAATTATCACCTTCGTTTATCGTAGGTTCAGTGGTGATTTGTACTATTTTGACTTTCTTGTACACCTATTTCTGGTAATCTCGAAACATGAAAGAAGTCTTTTTTACTCTTTTGTGTTTACATATTGCTGGGGGAGGCCTAGGTCTATTGGTAGGAACGTTGATTCTCTTTTTACGAAAAGGGGATAGGAACCACCGAAAACTGGGCCTCCTTTTTTATTGGGGCATGTGCCTTGCTGGAGCCACTTCCTTGGTCATGGCTGTCCTTCATCCCAATTACTTTTTGTTCATTGTCGGGATTTTTACTTTGTACATGAACCTGAGTGCTAAGCGTTACCTTCGTTTTAAGAAGAATGAACAGGAAGCGCAAGTAATTGACTACGTGATTTCGGCATTCATGTTGGTCTTTGGAGTTGTTTTTATTGCTTTTGGAATCTACCTGCTGGTTCAAGCTAAGAATTTCGGTATTGTGTTTTTGGTCTTTGGAAGTATCGGACTTCGATTTGTAAGGCAAGATTATCTATTCAAAAAGTCGGGCTATAGCATAAAACTAGCTTGGCTTTCTCAGCATATTCAACGCATGATGGGGACTTATATAGCCTCATTAACTGCATTTTTAGTGGTCAATAGTTCCATTTTCCCTCAATTTATTCCTTCCTTTGTTTTTTGGTTATTGCCTGGCATCATCGTAGGTCCATTGATTGGACGCTTTGTCAAGAAATATACCCAAAAAGTGAAGCATTCATGAAGGAAAAATTACCCATTTTATTGGTGATTGCGGGTCCAACGGCGGTGGGTAAGACGGCATTATGTGTTGAGCTTGCTCAAAAGTTACGTACTGAGATCATTTCGGCAGATTCCCGACAGTTTTATCGTGAGTTGGCTATTGGTACTGCCAAACCCACTAAGGAGGAGCAAGGGGGTGTCAAACATCATTTCATTGATTCTCATTCCATTCAAGAATATTTCTCACCGGGTGATTTTGAAAGAGAGGCCTTAATCTTGTTGGAGCGACTGTTCCAAAAGCATGAAGTGGTCATTTTAACAGGTGGTTCTGGTTTATACATCAAAGCATTATTGGAAGGTTTGGATGAAATGCCCGAAGTGGATTTGGTGCTTCGTGAGCAATTGATGCAACAATTGGAGAAAGAAGGAATAGCGCCATTGTGGGAGCAATTGCAGCACTTAGATCCAATGTATGCTGCTCAAGTAGATCAACAGAATCCCCAACGCATTGTCCGAGCCTTGGAAGTTTGTTTATCTACCGGCAAGCCTTATTCGGATTTCCGAAAAAAGCAGTCGGCCGACCGACCCTTTCAAGCTATCAAAATCTGCTTGGATAGACCCAGAGAAGAATTGTATGCCCGCATTGATCAACGTATGGACCAGATGTTAGCTCAAGGGCTTGTTGACGAAGCGATTCAATATCAAGAATTCCAACATCTGTATGCGCTGAAAACCTTAGGTTATAAAGAGGTTTATGGACATTTGAGGGGAGAATATGATGAAACTGAAATGGTTCGCTTATTGAAGCGAAATAGTCGGCATTATGCCAAAAAACAATTGACTTGGTTTAGACATCAAGGGGAGTTTCAATTTTTACATCCCGATGAGGTGAAAGGGGAGGTTTTGAGGGTGGTCAATGAAGAATGAAGAATGAAGAATGAAGAATGTAGAATGAGCCATTGTCAATGCCTGAAATAGGTTGACCGTTTAAAAGTAAAATTTTAAACTTAAAATCTATTAATTATGGCCAACAAAAAGTTGTATCTTCAAAGTGTGTCACAAAGACGTCTTCGTCATTTTAGTGACAGTTTTAAAATGGAGAAAGTTCGAGAAATAGAACAAGGTCGAACTCGAGTTTCAGAAATTTGTAAGCAATATGAAGTATCTGGGACCAATGTGTACAAATGGATTTCTAAATTCGGTACAATGAAAACCAATAAGACCCGAGTTATAGTAGAGACACAGAGTGATACACAAGAGTTGTTATTACTCAAGAAAAAAGTGGCTGAACTAGAGCGTATCGTAGGTCAGAAGCAAATCTTGCTTGACTTTAAGGATAAAATGATTGATCTAGCCGAACAGGCATATGGGGTTGATATTAAAAAAAAATTCGATTCCAAACCCTGCGATACTACTGGCTCACCCGAGAAAAACATCACTTCAGCTTAAATGAATTGTATCGAAGTCTTGGAATGAGTAAGCAAGCTGTACATCAACAGTTAAATCGACAAATCAAGCAGGAAAAAGTTCAACATCATTTATTAAAGGTCGTCGATGAAATTCGAGTAAAACACCCCACTATGGCTATTCGCTACTTGTACTATATGATAAAACCCGATCATCAGCAGATGATGGGAAGGGATTTATTTGAGGTATTTTGTAAGCAACAACATTTAACTAGGCCTAGAATACACTCCTTTATCAAGACGACAGATAGTCAAGGAGTAGTTCGGTTTGAGAATTTATTGATACATCAAAAACCGAGTCGAATAGACCAATATTGGCAGAGCGACATTAGTTATTATCAAGTCAATGGAATCTATTATTACCTTACTTTTATCATAGATGCCTATACACGTCATATAGTGGGTCATCACACCTCTAAAAGACTATTGACTACTCACACGACCATTCCAGCCTTACAAATGGCCATCAAGCTTAGAAAACAGAGGCGATTTGATGATTTAATACTTCATTCCGATGGAGGAGGTCAATATTATGCCAGAGAATTTTTAAGCGTGACTCAAAAATATGGGATCAAGAATAGCATGTGCAAATATCCCTGGGAAAATGGGAAAGCAGAACGCATCAATGGTATTATTAAAAACAATTATTTAAGGCATCGTAAAATCAATAACTTCGAAATGCTAGTCAAGGAAGTTGACCGCGCAGTATCACTTTATAATCTAGAAAAGCCGCATATTGAGTTAAATAAAATGTCTCCTATTGCATTTGAAAAAAAACTACTAAATTTAAATCAAGCTATAAGCTAAATACCTAAAATAATTGAATATGAATCAAGTATAAGTGACACAAAACGGTCAACGTCATTCAGGCATTCACACATCATCATTTATAATTTATAATTCATCATTTATAATTTCCTTCCGTTTCGCTCATGCTTCGTTTCCATCTTTCGTTGGATTAACCGTTCAATGTAGAATGTAGAATGAAGAATTTATATGATTGACAATACCGTCGGTCAGCACGAGCGAAATGTGATGAACGAAGCGGTAGACGAGGTTTTGACCTCAGCATAGGCGATGCGTGTTGGCGTCAAAAATATAGGCGATAGCGGAGTGAATCACGGTTCCGCAAAGCGGAATTCGCCTTTGCTGAACGACATAAAAGAAGTTTTTTTGTTTCTTTTTTTGTCCAAAAAAAGAAAATCCCTAGTATTTGCTGAAACATAGTGTTCTTGTTAAAGCAACAAGAAAGAGTCCTAAAAAATAGCTTTTCCGAAGATTTAATTCATATGGTATTTCTTTTTTTTTATAAAAAAAGAAACAAAAAAAACAGAGGAAATAGGGTTAATCCTAAGACGAATTCCGCTACGCGGAACCGATGTTCACTCCGCATACGGCTTTAATCTTTGACGCCATCGCACATAGCCTATGCGCAAGGTCAAATATCCGCCTTCCGCTTCGCTCATGCTACGTTTCCATCTTTCGTAAGATTAACCGTTCAATGTAGAATGAATAATGTAGATTGTAGAATGAGCCATCATCATTTATAATTTATAATTCATCATTTATAATTTCCTTCCGCTTCGCTCATGCTTCGTTTCCATCTTTCGTTGGATTAACCCTTTTAAATATGGATTAATTGTTAGGGATTATAATATAAACCGAATCCATTTATAATTTACAATTCAACATTTACAATTTCCTTTCCGCCTTCCGCTTCGCTCATGCTTTGTTTCCATCTTTCGTAGGATTAATCGTTCAATGGAGAATAAAGAAAGTAGAATTTTAGCTAGGAAATCAAGTCGGTCAGCACGAGCGAAATGTGATGAACGAAGCGGTAGACGAGGTTTTGACCACTGCATAGGCGATGCGGGTCGGCGTCAAAAATATAGGCGATAGCGGAGTGAATCACGGTTCCGCAAAGCGGAATTCGCCTTTGCTGAACGACATAAAAGAAGTTTTTTTGTTTCTTTTTTTGTCCAAAAAAAGAAAATCCCTAGTATTTGCTGAACCATAGTGTTCTTGTTAAAACAACAAGAAAGAGTCCTAAAAAATAGCTTTACCGAAGATTTAATTCATATGGTATTTCTTTTTTTTATAAAAAAAGAAACAAAAAAACAGAGGAAATGCGGTTAATCCTAAGACGAATTCTGCTACGCAGAACCGATGTTCACTCCGCTTATGGCTTTAATCTTTCATAGGGATTTACCTTTAAATGTAGAATGAAGAATGTAGAATTGAGACCGATTCCATTTATAATTTATAATTCATCATTTACAATTCCCTTCCCGATTGTCTCTCCGCTTACGGCTTTAATCTACCTAATGTATTGTCTTGATTAGGCTATTACTAATTCCAAACGCCATTCATTTCTGTTAGAATGATGGGTTTTCCATCTGTGACAACGATCGTGTGCTCATGTTGTGCCATATACCCCCCTTTGTTTCCAACCATTGTCCAGCCGTCATTTTGCTCTACTGTATAGGTAGAAGAAGTTGAAATGAATGTTTCGATAGCTACAACAGAGTTCTTTTTAAATCGTCTTTGGTCAAATTTATTTTTATAATTCAGTAATTCATCTGGTTGCTCATGTAGACTTCTGCCGATACCATGTCCACCAAGATTTTTAATTACCTTATAGCCTCTTTTTTTAGCTTCTGTTTCCATCAGAAAACCTACATCAGCAATTTTTACTCCACCTTTAATATGATGGATTGCTTTTTGCAATATTTCTTTAGATGCATTCACTAAATTTTGATGTTGATGAATATCTTCTCCAATTACAAATGAGTTTCCATTATCAGACCAATAACCATCAAGCTCAGCAGAAACGTCTATATTGATTAAATCGCCTTCTTTTAGAATTCTGTTTTTGGAAGGAATACCATGGCAGAATTCATGGTTTACGCTAATGCAAGTCCAACCTGGGAACTTGTACGTCATAAACGGTGCAGAATTTGCCCCAAGTTCCTTTAAAATACTCGCCCCAAAGTCATCAAGCTCTTTGGTTGTCATACCCGGCTTGGCGTAATTTTTCATTTCTTTTAGGGTGTAAGCAACAACGTCACTTACTTTTTTCATTCCAATTAATTCAGATTCTGTTGTTATGGACATACTCGTATATTTCTGTTGTTGTTTGACATGAGGCAAAGGTACGTTTACTCAATCGTAAAAGTGATTTTCCGTCCTAGACCCACTTCCAAAAGTTTGTACAAAGTGGAAAGTTGAATGTCACTATGTCCATTTTCAATTCTGGATATAAAACTTTTTTTCGTCCCCGTTTTTTCTGCAAGTTGTTCTTGGGTCATGGAACACAAGCGTCGTTCTTCTTTGATTACTTCACCAATGGCAAAAGCTTTGGCTTTAATATCGAAATCTATTCTTTTAACAGACCCAGTTTTACCATATCGATTTTCAAGATGTTCATCAAAAGTCGTGATGCTCTTATTATGCTCCTGTGTAGTTTTCATCTTTTTCTTGATTTAATTTCTTCAACATATTCGGCTTTGATTTTTAAAGCTCTTTCAATTTCTGCTGGTGGTGTTTTTTGAGATTTTTTTTGGAAACCATTGAATAGTATAACCACTTTTCCTTCGTCAAAACAACAAAATATTCTAAAAATATTACTTTGGAATTCTACACGGATTTCATAAAGTCCGTCTGTTCCTTCTATGTGGTCAAAAAACTTCTTGGGTACTCTTTCAGCGACTGTAATGACATATAAAACGTAATCGATTTTTTCTTTTACTTTTTCTGTTTGGTCATTAAAAAAGTCATAGAAATAATCTTTGTAAAAGATGATTTGTCTTACTGTTTCCATTAAAAATTTAGAACAATAGCAAAGTTAACTAATAATGGAACAAATTTGCAAGCACCAGTAGTGTCTTGTTTTATCCTTACTCTGAATTTTATTTAGAATGCAAATCCCATTTATCTATTTTAGATATGGACTAGAGAACTTAGAAGTAGTAATGGGAAAACTATAATACGGCAGTAAATTTAAAATATTGCCGATAATTAGAATGAGATAGAAGTGGGAAATAATTTCACTTTAATGTCTAACAGTCCAGAAAGAAGATGACTGATAATAATCTATCTTAATGCTCTATACAATTTCTCGTAACTATTTTCACCTCCATGTTCTCGATAAAGCTTGTGAGTAAAAAAGTATATTAGCCATAGGTCAAATATCTGTTTTTTCTTTTTTAAGCTTGGTCTGACTTTGTCTTCTTCGGACAAAATTTGCATGAAATCTTTCTTTAAATCATAGGAAGAAAAGAAATTTATCCAATCAGATGTTTTATTTTGAGAGAAACTACTTTCAAAAACAGATTCATAAAACCAAAACATGTGTTTAGTATTTTGATGGATAGGGTCGAAGGGATTTTCTTCTTCTCCATTATAGCACTTAAACATGTTGTATTTAACTTAATTAAACTATTGTAAAATATTTTTTTGAAGGGGTTTTAGGAAGTATCCGAAGTTTCGATCAAATTCCACCAAAGTTTCTTCATTTGCATATTCAAGAAAATCCTTATAGGCCTTGGTTAGTGAAGTAAGGGGTCCTAAAATTTCGCCCATAGTTGTTATACGATGTATGTTTTCATGGGCTTCGAATGGTTCCATGTAACTCCATTTCCCATTTTTAAAAACTAATATATAATCAGGATTATTTTCATCTTGATCAATTTGGTCAATTTTTGAAAATAGTTCTAAAAGATCTCCGTCTTTGGCCTGATAATCAAAATCAAATATTTGTTGAGTATTTAAGCGTTTGATTATTTTTTTGACTACAAATTTTTCATAAAGATTTGGGTTGCTGAATTCACCCACTAAAAAGATTTCCTGTATGTTCTCAAGAAATTGATGTAAAATCCAATGTGGTTTGCTTCTGTCAACTTCTGCCTCACATGTGCAGAGCTTAAAAGGACCATTTAAATCACAAATCTATCTTGAATAAAGGTTAAATTTTGCTTTATTATATATTGTTACGGTGTCTTGTTGCAATGGCTTGATTGCTTTTTTGAATTTTTATCGATGGTCTTTGTATTAGAAATAAATACAAAAGTGTTGTTGACTGTTACGTCAATATTACTTTCCTAAAAGTCATCGAAATTCTTAATCGTCTTTCAGTTTTCATGCCTTTAAAGTTGTCTGTTTTGCGTTGAGCAATTCCATGTGTCCAGTTGTGTCTAGCTTCTCCAGTAAGAACAACAAGACTACCTGATTCAAGCATTACTTCAACTTTTTGTTTTGTTCGAAGATTGATAAAGTCCATGACACACGATGAGCCTAAACTAATAGAAATAATAGTGTTACCAAAACATGGTTCACAGTCAACATGATTTGCAATACCTTGCCCAGGTTGGTATTCGTTTATTATTAGTTGGTCTGGTAATTCACTGATATGCTTTTCATCAAATAATCGTTGAGCCATTATCATAGCCCAACTTGGTAACTTTCCAATAAACATTGAATAGTCTATTGAACGTGCTTTGTAATCGTACTTGTAACCATAATGCTGCACTCTACGTTTAATATCAGATAACCAAGGTTCCGCATTAATTGATTCAATTAAATACTTCACCTCTAACTTGTCGATGAAGTTTGGTAAGTATGTCAACCCTTGAATCATTGATATGTCATTGATGATTTTAGAATGACATAAATCATTTTTGGACAAAACATTATCGGGAACTGGATTGAATAAATCGTACATAATTTTAAAATTTTAAAATTTCGAAATAGACCGATTCGTGAACAGGAGGATAATAACTATTTCTCTGATTATTGTATTTGATTGTTACTTTCTCAGAAAGTAATACATCATGTTTAATGATTTTTGTTTTGAATAACTTATAGTAGGTATTTTTGGACTCGTCAGTTGTATTTTGGAAAAGCAAGAATCTGGGAAGATGGCTATAAGCAGTCAATACATTATTTATTTCAGAGGCTAATAAATCTATATTTAGAGTTGGACTAGCAAAGAGATAACAAGTGTTAAATAAGATCGAATTGGCATTATGGAAATCTTCACTTTGCAGATTCCCGATTCTTTTTGTAAAAACATTGGTTGTACATTTATTATATGCTGAATTAGTCATCAGATCGGCTGCAGCCTCTAGCATTGAATCATAATGGTCAATACCTATATAATCAAATTGCTGATTCAAACTCTTAATTGAGTATAAATAATCAGTCAATGCTATCCCAGAAGTAGCTGGGCCGCAACCAACATCAATAAATTTCAAACAACCATCTTTAGTGATAAGTTTCTTTATCCAAATACATCTTTCAAAAAGATATACTGATGAATAATAATGCTTACGCATATTAAAGTAACAATACAGCTTAACAATATCCGATGGTTGAAGCTTTTTATATGGTTTATCAAAATTAGCTTGACCAAAATTTATAACTTCGGAACGAATTGTAAAGGTGTCTAAACCAAGTAAGATGTTATTCCAAACTGTAGAATCATGATACTTAATATAATCAATAAATTTTTCGGAAAAAAGATTTTCGGCAAATGGAGATGGTGTAAATATTTTATCTACGCTTTCGTGTAGTTCTATTCTGTAGTCTAAAGCATCTTTTCGTTTATTATATTCATTTAGAATTGGGTATCTACTTATTAAATCAGGATTATCAAATTGTTCTTGAAAACCTAGTATATGGCTAAACTCAGAATAGTATGAGTGTAAATCTGAAAGAACATCATCTGTATAGTCTTCATTTTCATCTGCAGCAGCTTTAGAAATTTTATCCAAGTACTGTGTAAATCTATTAATATGTGATCTTGTTTGTCTGTGTTCAAATTTGTATTGAAACCAAGCCAAAAGTCTGTATTTTAAAACATTGTCCTTAAGATTTGTAATGCAAGTTTGAACGAACTCCGGTTTATTGGAGGACTTAAAGTAAAAGGCAAGACTTGTTACTAAAAATTGAATTCCGACAGTATCAATTCCATTACTTCGTTTGGAATGAATATGGCGAATCAACTCAACACAATCTCTAGTGACTGTTGATTCTACAATCAAATTACTAAAGAGCAATTTTATTTCGTTTCTGTTATCAGAAACAAATTCGTTTAAGTCGGCTAAGTCATATTGTAGTGACTCTGATTTTAGTTCTTCAAGTGTCATTACAATTCTTTATGTTTTTGAGATAGAACTATTCTGTATTTAATTTCATCCTTATCGATTTTATTTGCTCTTATAGCATCAATTAGATCTGATTTTGAATAATAAACAAATCTTAAAATTGCTTTAGGGTTTCCAATTAACTCTTCTAATCCGATCAAATATCTTTTCAAACCTAAACGATGACAAACTAGCCCAAACTCAGAGAATATTGTAATTTCATTTGGAAGTTTCTTTAGTTGATCTTCTATATCTGATTTTAATATTCTATGATACAATTTGCCAAAAATCAAAGTTGAATAACAGTCATATCCTTCTATTGAGATTGATGTATTGCCTTGTTCAACTGATATGTTTTTGTGTTTTACCAATTCGGTGATCTTAATTCCAAAAACTAAATTAAAGACAGAATCAATAATTCGGTAATCGAATTCTGTACTCAATTCAAATTTTATGGTTGGTTTATTAGGAATCTTTATTGCTTTTTTTATAGTATCGTCAGAAATTAAAATTCTATCTTCTGAATTTCTAAGTTGCTTGTAGCCAAAAAAGAAGTTTAGTGTTGCAAATGCATACTCACTAAATTTATTAATTCTGGAATTGACTAATTCAACTCTAGGGAGTTCAGGATTTTGGCTAGTCCCAAAGTTGCGTAAATAGGCAAAAACATAAAGGGCTAAACTATTCTTTGATTGCAGCAACTCAATATTATTCATTGCTTTTTTTCTCTCTAGGCTTTTTCTAAGGGCAGAAAAGATATCTTTTACTTGTTTTTCTTCTCCTAAAAAAGAATTGGTTATTTCGCAAAGAGATTCAAATTCAGATGTATCTGAATCAGTGAAATTGGTGTAGTTATAAACTCTTTTAAATAGCCATTGAAGCAAGGGGCGGTCACTAGGGCATGAATTGGTAAACAGCCATTTATAATAATCAGAAAAATGACCACTGTTCACAATTTCTATTCCAAAAGTTTCGTCAATGCCTTGCATTGCATATAAAGAATGATCTGAAATTGTTTTAAATTTTCCTGTTTGATTATAAGTCAATAGATTAAAATTTCTTGCCCCTGCTATTAAGCCTAAAATTTTATCAAACTTGATAATTTGACTTTCTAGATTTTGCGTGGTAATATTAAACTCAACAAAAGATACCTTAGCTATATTTGTTGGAAAGCCAACTTCAATTAATGTGTCAGGAATAATACCAGCATCTCTGATTAGTGAATCATCAAGTGTTTTTCTCTTTGTTTCATTATCGTGTACATAAAGTCTTATTATTCTACTTACAGGAATGATATTACAATACAAGCCGAATGAACCATTTACTGATAATAAAGTTTTATCTATTACAAAAGCATCTATCTGAATGAGGATATGATCTTTATCATTGGACATAAATCCATTCGAAATGAGTAAGCCATTCTCGTTAATTGATTGCGGGTCTGAAAATGCTTTTTGTGAACTATATTTAGATGGAAAGATGCATCCTGCTGAAAAATATTGCAACAAATTTGATTTATGAACTTCTATATAAAGATTGTCTGTTAATGAAAAAATACTATCATCAGTATACTTTGTCTCTGTTTCATCATTATAAGATTTACTTATTTCCTCTACAATTTCTACTTTTTCTGAGTTAGTAATTTTCAGAGGAATTTCTGGTTTTTGTTCAGTTTGATTGTGAAACAGGCTACCAGTAAAGAACTCTTCTTTAGGAGTCTTTAAAGTATTTTTCTCTATTTCTTTTTTTGTTATTTTCTTTGCCATGATACGTTACTTTTTAAAATGGTAAATCATCATCAAATAAATTTATTTGACTTTGATTATTTGATGATATGAATTCTAATAGGTCAATTAGTAATTGTGGTTTTTGGTAACACAATAGATATAATTGAGTTCTAGCCCTTGTTGCCCCAACATAGTAATGATTTCTTGTGGCCCACATTTTGGTTGAACCATCTGCATTTTTTTCCTCTATCCAAGTATTATTGATTTTCTTTTTTCGTGGCTTTGCAAGAGCTCTTTCTGCATCATTAAAAAATGGCATTATAACAATGTCAAATTCCAATCCTTTACACGAATCATAGGTGCAAATAAATGGAGTTTTCATTCTATCAAACATTATTTGTTCTTCTGCTTGAGGCATTCCATTATAGTAGTACGAAAACGTTCTATTGTCCGTAGAATTTGGTTGACAAGAATATCCATTCTCTGGTTTTTCTAAGTAATTTTTAATGTCAACTACTTGATTTCCGTAATTAACTAATATACCGATGTTGCTTGCTGGGTTTGCTTCAATTATTTCTTTGATTTTTGAAAGTTGTGCATCAGTTGAAAGGTTGTCCAATATCTCGGGGTTTTCTCCATTTTGCAAGTCGCTTGTATCAATATATTGTACAATCTCATCATCTGGAACAAAGCCTCTAGCGAATTCAAAAATCTCTTTTGTATTTCTGAAATTTTGTTCCAGAGGTTGGAGGTCTGTATGTTTCTGATTTCTGAGTTTTTCTAGAATAATAGATAATGCTTCATCGGGAGGAAAATTACTTTGCAAATCCTGTGCATTATCTGCACCACATGTAACTTTTTCTGCTAACATAAACGCTTTAGCAAATACTGCTGGGGTTAAATCTTGGGCTTCATCAAAGAAAATTTCTCTATAAATTCTTCCTGTGTTTCTAAATCTTTGCTCGATTTGAGTTTCGTCTAAGGATGAATCAAACCATTGTCCTCCTTGTGCATACCATTTATAAAATGAACTTACTTTATTTTCGATTACTAATTTTATTGTTTGCTCATCCAAATCACCAAAGAGCTCCTCAGCTTTATTTCGTAAAATGCCCTTTATTGAAGCTAACAATGTTCGATTGTAAGTAAATAATAAAGCATTTTGATTGTTTTTAACAGGTGTCAAAAATCTAAAAATTGTCACAGTGGTTTTTCCACTGCCAGGACCTCCTGTAACAACAAGAGAACCATCATAGTCATCTATGGCTAATCGCTGGGCATCAGTTAGTTTTAACGGTAATCTGAAAATAAAGTCAGGCATATAATATTAGATTAGATTACTTTAGTTTGTAATAGTTTTTCTGTAAATGCATTATGTGCTTAGGGCACTTACTATAAAGTAATAAATAGTTTGTTAGAAAGCCAAATCGTTGGAAGTTCGAACATTGGAATTTTTAAAACTTGTACTAATTTGAAGGAGTGTATTTTTGTGGTCTACTAATCATCATTATATATTTTAATAATAAAAGTATTGTTCATTTTTAATTCTGTATTCATTTGCCTAAATAATAGGCTTTCAGACTCACTATAATTTATTATTGTTTGCCAAAAAGTTGTCTGCTAGTAATTAATAGACTTATTTCAATTCGTCAAATATACGTTTGAAAAATAATCTATAGACGAAAGTAGAAAATTCATATTGACTGAATGGGGTTGGATCGGCTTAGTGTAGTTAGGCAAAGTAAGTTGTAATGTTTAGGATTGACAAGTGCGTTTGCAAAAACACTACATTTTAGTTGGAAGAGGGCTGGTTTTTATTTTACGAAATCTTCAATAATAGAAAAACTTTCAGAGCGACCCTAAAGTGACATAACTTATTTTTCCTAAAACCTCCCCAAGCTACAAAACTTGTATATAATGGAGAGCTAAAATATTATATTTAGCCGATAAAATAAGTACATTTTATCCATCGGTCTTATTTGTTGAGAAACTATGAATTCAATTCAGAAAATGTTAGCTAAGAACCTAATGATTATAATTCTAAACCCTAATAACTAACAACTAAAACTAATATCTATATTTTCAAATACCCCTCCAATCCCCCTTCTAGATTTTGGCATGAAATGCCTTTTACTGAAAGAAGTCGACACGCAATGTAGCTTTGCGTACCATTGTAACAAATGACAGTAATGGGTTGTGGGATCTGTTGGACTTCTTCGATACGGTCCAATAATTGATCGAGTGGAATATGAACACCTCCCAGATTAAAGTCATCCCATTCGCGGGGAGTACGTATATCTAGGAGGTGTAAGTGGCTGATTTGTTCTTTGAAAGTAACAGCCGTAATGGATTGCATCTTAATATCCAGCAGCCTGCCAAGCGAGCATACCACCAATTAAATTACGGACATTGCTGTATCCTTCGCTACTTAAATATTCTTTGGCACGACCAGAACGTGCTCCTGAGCGACAATGAACAATGATTTCCGCATCTTTATCTGCTTCAATTTCATCCAATCTTTCAGGTAATTCTCCTAAAGGGATTAATTGAGCTCCAATGTTGAACTCATCAAATTCATGTTCTTCACGGACGTCAATGATGTACAATGCCTCATTGTTATCCATTCGCTCTTTTAATTCTTCTATTGTAATATCTTCCATGTGATTATTGATTTTCTCCGCCACCTACAACCCAAAGGTCAATGGTATCTCCTGGGTGAATACTCGTTCCGGTGCAAGTGGCACAAACTTGCTTAAATACCACGCCAGGCTGAAATTCTTCATTCGCTTCGTAATAAATTTTACCAACCGTTAGGTTCATGCCTGCCAAAATAATATTGACTTCATCCAAAGGTTTACCCACTAAATCGGGTAATTCCATTTCTACATTGGCCGTTCCGTTTCCTATGAATAAATCAACCATGGTTCCTTTGGGAATCGTTGCTCCCGCCTCAATCTTCCGCCCGTTCACTTGCATTTCAATCACTTCTTTAACCCTAGGGTCATTGATTTCATGCACAATTCCTTTTCTCAATCCAGAAATCAATAATTGCTGCTCAGCACTTCGAACCGATAAGCCGATCAAACCTGGCATTTTGATGGTAGGAGGTGTTTCTGAATTGATAGTGATGTAAATTTTTCTTCCCGACTTCACCAAAGCATTCGGTAAAGGGTATTGAGAAAGTATCGTCAAAGGAGGTTTATCTGCCGTAAAGGTGCAATCGGAAATTTCATATGTTAAGTCATTGGCATCGACCAATTCCTCCATTTTTTCCATGGTCATTCCCTTCAGATTAGGAACTTTGATGGTTTCCCCATGATGGGTACTCCAAGGCAAATACACAAAAAAGAACCCGAAAAATAAAACCAGAAATAAGGAGATCAGAATCGCTATGTGCGTGTACAGATCTTTTTTGGTTTGGGTAGGGATTTTCATCATGAGGGATGCGTTCAAATATTGAATGCAAGTTAGGGAATTGTCGGGAAAACAAAAACCCATTTTGTCAACCGAATCCTTAGTTTGGACATAAAAAAACCGGGTAGTCATTCAACCACCCGGTCCTTATACTTAGCTATTTCTTAGTATTTGAATACTTTAGATCCTGCCATAACTTCTTGTGTCTTCTCGTTGAAGGTAACACGCTCTCCTGTACGGTAAGCCGCATTGGCCATGATCGTTGCAATGGAGTGTTGGTAACCTGCTTCAATCGGAGCATTAGGAGTTTTACGTGAACGTACACATTGCATCCAGTTTTTGATGTGCTCAAATGTTAAGCTATCACCACCTGTGTTAGATCCAGTCTCTACTTTAGGACCTTCAATTTTCAAGGTTGGCAATAAATTCGCCTGCATGCCCATGCCTCTAGCTTCTCCTTCAGTTAATCCACCATTTGGAGAAATCATGTTGGTATCTAAGTTCAATTCACCACCGTTAGAGTAGTAAATTTCTTTAGTTCCACCTGCTGAGTTAGAGAAACGAGATGTAAAGCTTACTTGGAAGCCTTTGTTTGGTTGGTCTGCTGGGCCGTAATCAAATACCGTAGTCATGGTATCTGCATTTTTACGTCCATCATTCCATTGGTAGATACCTCCATTGGAAACCGCAGAACGTGGATGAGCCAAGCCTGAGAACCAGTGAACAGTATCAATTTGGTGAGACATCCATTGACCAGGAATTCCTGAAGAATATGGCCAGAATAGACGGTATTCTAAATATTTACGAGGATCAAATGAATCTTTAGGACGGTTCATCAAGAAACGGTTCCAATCGATATCTGATTCTTTTAAGTCTTTGCAAAGGTTGACTCTTCTCCAGCGACCTGGTTGGTTGACGTTCCACATCAACTCGACCATTTTGATATCACCGAATTTGCCCGACTTGATAAACTCATCTGCTGCCCAGTAGTTGGCACCACTACGACGCTGAGATCCTATCTGAACAATTTTATTGGATTCTTTTACGGCTTTTAATACAGCACGTGCATCTTCCATTGTTTCTGCCAATGGTTTTTCTGCATATACATCACAACCCGCTTTCACCGCTTCAATGGTGTGTAAGGCATGTTGGAAATCCGCTGTTGAGATAAATACTGCATCTACTCCTTTAGCTGCATATAACTCGTCGTTATTACGGTAAGTAGTGATTTTGCTTCCTAATTGGGATTCCAAATAAGCCTTTCCTTCTTCGCGTCTGCGGTTCCAAAGGTCAGAAACTGCCACCATTTCAAAATTCATTTCTTTTTGTAAAATTTTGAATGGAGGAACGTGTGAAGAACGGTGACGGTCAGAAAAACCTACACAGGCTACACGAACACGGTCATTTGCTCCAAGAATCTTACTGTAAGATTTAGGGCTGAAGGCAAATGTTCCTAAGGAGGCAACTGCGCTCTTTTGGATGAAATCTCTTCTTTTCATGTTAAAAATTATTTTTGAGGTATCGGTTGTTATTTAATTTCTCTGATTTTGATGTTCTTGTAAAATACAGAATCACCATGCTCTTGTAACAAGATCGGGCCTTTGGCTTTCATACCAAAACCAGGCCATTTGTTGTATTTACTATGCGCTACTAACACTTTATAAATATTGCTACCACGAACATACTCGATCACTTTGATGCCATTTAACCAATGTTGAACAACATTATTTGGGTAAACTATCACACGACCACGATTCCATTCACCAATTTTTTTAACAGAACGTTTGTCTTTGTCGGAAGGGATCAAGTCATATAAGCTCGACAATGTTCTATTTCCTTCTGTACCCAACTTAGCATCAGGGTGCTTGTCGTCATCTAATACTTGAAATTCTAAACCAATGGCCGACATGCCTGAGTTGTAAGATTCATCGACAAAGTATTTTACTCCTGAATTAGCTCCTTCTGTTAATTTGAAATCAAAAACCAATTCAAAAGCGCCGAATTGATCATTGGTTAGAATATCGCCACCATTACCTGACTCTTTTCCACCTTTACTATTTACGTGTAAGGTACCATCTGATTCAACGGTCCAAACCGAAGGAGGAGCCGTTGTTTTGAAAGCCGAACGCCAGCCGTTTAAATCTTTACCGTTAAACAATAATTTATATCCTTGAGCTTCTTCTTGCGGAGAAAGGGTGTTTAAGGTATAATTTTCTACGGGAGTAGTTTTGTCCAAAGGACGTGGACGCATTTGGCTACCTGTTTGAATCTTGATGTTTTTCCACATCACTTGTGTACCCTCTTTTTGATCTTTACCGATGGCATGCACTTGGAAAGCAATGAATCCTTTGGCAGTCATATCATCAACTAAATAAGTTACCGGGATATTGTTTACCCAGGTACGAATGGTCGTTCCGATAGCCTCTATACGATAGTGATTCCATTCCCCTTTTTTGAAAGCTTTTTTAGCAGCTGAATTTTCTTCTACTGGATATAACCAGCCACGGCGAGCCTCATCATACAGGCCGCCTGACCATGCTCTGTCAGAAGGATCTATTTCCACTTGATAGCCATGAACACGACCATTCATGTATTCAGGAGTAGAAAGACTACGAATTTGAATACCTGAATTCATCGAATTGTCCACTTTAAGGTCGACTTCTAAGATAAAATCACCGTATTCTTTTTCGGTTGCCATGAAAGAATTGGGTGTATTGGCTACGGTAGTGCCTATCATGACACCATTTTTGGCTTCGTATTTAGCTTGACCGTTGAGTTGTTTGAATCCTTTGAACGTTTTACCATCGAAAAGATTGGTCCATTGTTCATTTTGCGCCAGAGCTGGCATCAATACCCCTAAACTAAGGAGTAGAGTAAATAATTTTTTCATAGTTTCTTTTAAATGTATTAATTACTCGTAAAAGTCCTAAAAAGAATTGATTTACTCAAATTCTCCAGATTAATCCTCTTATTTTTCTATAGGGTCTTGACCTTCTCTTAGAATTGGTGAATTGAATGAGAATCCTTTTGGAAGAAATATTAAATTTGATTTTCGGGCTATTCCATTAAATTTGTAGATTAAATATCGCCTACATGAAGAAACAAACTCAAGCCATCCGAATTCAAGCCAAGCGTTCTCATAACCGGGAGCACTCGGTGCCATTGTATCTTACTTCAAGTTTTACCTTTGAAGATTCAGAGCAAGGTAGAGCTATTTTTGCCGAAGAGATTCCAGGAAATATCTATTCTAGATACCAAAATCCCAACGTAGATGAGTTTGTAGAGAAGATGTGTATGTTGGAAAATGCAGAAGCTGGTTTGGCATTTTCAACGGGTATGGCGGCTATTTTTTCTTCATTAGCTGGTTTATTAAAGCAAGGAGATCATGTCATAGCATCCAATGCATTATTTGGTTCAGCGATTCAAATTTTGACTAAAATTACCGCTAAATGGGGCATAGAATGCACTTTTGTGGATGGTCACGACATCAAAGCTTGGGAAGCTGCTATCAAAGACAATACCAAATTCTTTTTCTGTGAAAGCCCTTCTAATCCAGGCTTGGATTTAATTGATATTGCAGAATTAGCGGCTTTGAAAAAGGGGAAGGATATTGTTTTAGCGGTAGACAACTGTTTTGCTACACCAATCTTACAAACTCCTCTGGATTTAGGGGCAGATTTAGTACTACATTCTGCAACTAAATACATTGATGGTCAAGGACGTGTGCTAGGAGGTGTAGTTTGTGGAAAAGCTGAATACATTGCTGAAATACGTTTTTTTGCTCGTCACACAGGCCCATCTTTATCTCCATTCAATGCTTGGATATTATCCAAGAGTTTGGAATTATTGGATTTGCGTATGCAAAAGCATGCAGAAAATGCCTTGGCATTGGCTGAGGCTTTACAAGGCCATCCAGCTGTTCAAGCGGTGAAATACCCTTTCTTGAAGAGTCATCCGCAATATGAATTGGCTAAAAAGCAAATGAAATATGGGGGAGGTATTTTAACCTTAGATATCAAAGGGGGATTTGAGAAAGTACAAAAATTGAGTCAATTGCTTCAAATAGTTTCTATTTCGCCTAATTTGGGAGATACGCGTACCATTTTAACTCACCCTGCATCAACTACGCATTCGAAATTATCCGCAGAGGATCGTGCTGCCGTAGGAATTACAGACGGACTTGTCCGTGTAGCCGTAGGTTTGGAAGCGATTGAGGATTTAAAAGAAGATTTCTTAAACGCTCTAAATCAGCTCTAGTACATGTGGATAGCCCTAGTGGTATGTTTGGTATTACTGACTATCAATGTGGTGGTGGGTGTTTACGTGGAACGTAAATTATCTGCTTTTATGCAGGACCGTTTGGGGCCTATGGAAGTAGGTAAATGGGGCTTACTTCAGGTTTTTGCTGATTTATTGAAATTATTTCAAAAGGAAGACATTGTACCTGCATCCGCTCAAAAGCAATTGTTCTTATTTGCTCCTTGGATCATTTTTTTGGCTGTATTTGGCTCATTTTCAGTAATTCCCTTAAGTTCAGGTAGTTTCTTGCAAGGCAGCCAAACCGAAATGGGAGTCATGTTATTAATGGGCATCGTTTCTTTAGATTCCTTAGGGATATTACTGGCAGGATGGACTTCCAATAACAAGTATTCACTTCTTGGGGCGATTCGTTCAGCGGCACAATTGGTTTCCTATGAGATTCCCATGGGTTTGAGTATTCTGTGTGTCGTATTGATTTCCTCCAGTTTGAATTTACAAGAGATAGCCTTACAACAAGGGATATTTAGTCAACAGACCAACTTCTTATTCGGTTTATCATTTTTACAATGGGATGTGACGCATGTAGGTGGGATTTTGACTTGGAATGTAGTACGAGTGCCCTTCTTCTTTTTTCTGTTCATTTTGTTTTTCATCACCAGTTTAGCAGAGGCTAATCGCGCGCCATTTGATATACCTGAAGCAGAATCTGAATTAGTAGGAGGTTTTCATACGGAATATGCTGGTATGCGTTGGGCATTATTGTTTTTGTCTGAATATGGAATGATGCTCCTCGTGAGTGTTTTAGGAGTAATACTTTTTTGGGGTGCATGGTATTCTCCTTTTCCAAACATAGGAAGTTTACGTTTGGCAGATTGGACCAATGGAACTCCAGGAACGATATGGGCAACCGTTTTAGGTTTTGTTTGGATAATGTTAAAGACCTATGTTCTGATTGCCATTCAAATGTGGGTACGCTGGACTTTACCTAGATTAAGGGTAGATCAGCTGATGTATTTATGTTGGAAAGTCCTCACTCCAGCCGCTTTGGTTTTCGTCGCAATATCTTCGATTTGGTCGATGTTCATGTAATTTCATTTCTACTTCTCAAGTATTATACGTATCATTGGTTTTATAACCTCAAACCAGTTATATGATAAAACTCTTTACTAGAGTCTTTTATGTCTTATGTTGCCTAGTCATTTTTCATAAAAGCTATTCACAATCAACGACTACTACTTTACCCTATTTAGAAGGAAAAGTTATCGATGCTCAAACAGGGGAACCACTCCGAGGTGCGGATATTTCGGTAGATTTCAAGAAATCTGGTACATCCACTGATTCCTTAGGTATGTATCGTATTTATTTGCCTTATGGGGAATATGTCGTGAAAATCGGTCACGTAGGATATAATCCTTACAGGACTAAAGTCTATATCAAAGCCAATACCACACTCAATGCTCAGCTGAATGATGTGACCAAGCAATTGGAAGAGGTCATTGTATCCAGTGCTGCTACGAAGCGTGATATCCAAACTCCTTCTTTAGGAGTTACTGTTCTAAGTTTAAAAGGTATCAAGAAGCTTCCTACCATGATGGGGGAGGTTGATGTCATTAGAAGTTTGCAAACGCTTCCCGGCGTTTCTTCGGTGGGAGAAGGTGCCAATGGTTTAAATATTCGTGGTTCTAATGTGGATCAGAATTTGATTTTCATTGATAATACGCCCATTTTCAATCCAACCCACATGTTTGGTTTGTTCTCCGTATTTGCCTCTGATGCTATTCGTGATTTAGAATTATATAAAGGTGGAGTTCCATCTCGATTCGGAGGTAGAACGGCTGCTGTATTGGATATCAAAATGATTGAACCCAACACGGAAAAATTCAAAATGCAAGGAGGAATCGGATTAGTGTCGAACCGCGTTATGGCGGAGATTCCTATCATTAAAGAGAAATTATCGATATTGATTGCTGGCCGATTATCTGTCAATGATTTTATGTTCAAATGGTTTGCTCCTACGGAATTAAAAAATATTAGGGCCAATTTTATGGATGTGGCAACGAAGGTTTTCTATCGTCCCAATAATAAGAATACGATCTCCTTTTCTAATTATTTGAGTCAGGATTTTTATCGAGTTGATTCCTTATTTAGTATTGAAAACGTGGTGGCAAAGCGTACTTCGTTTGATTATGGACACAACAACTTGGCTATTCATTGGAATCATTATTTTTCAGATAAGCTGAATATGATGTTAAGTGCTACGAGCACTTTATACAAAACGAAAACGTATTCACCTGATACGGTCAATACGATTGATTTGCAAAGTTCCATTGATTATAAAAATGTACATGTGAGCTTTGACTTACAACCAAGAGATAGTCATAAAATGAATTTTGGGGCCATGGCTACACGATATTATGTGAAGCCAGGATCATTGAATGACGGGGTGGTTTCTCGGGTTGCTCGAGTGGTATTACCTGATGAACAATCCATTGAGGCAGCTGTTTATGCCGATGATGAATGGACGGTAAGTCCTAAGTTTACTGTTCAAGCTGGTTTACGTTATGTGCAATATTGGCGCTTAGGTGCCGGTGTTGTTAACCAATATGACCCAAGTCGGATGCCTTCGGCAAGTAGCATCATTGGGAAAAAAGTATACGGAGACGGAGAAGTAATGGCTTCTTATGGCGGATTAGAGCCCCGATTAACGATGAAGTATTCTTTGGCAGAAAACACGACCATGAAATTTGGGTATAATCGCATGCAGCAATTCTTTCAATTGCTTTCTAACAATACGACACCATTACCTACTTCTCGTTGGAAAACAGCTGATTCATTCATCAAGCCGCAGCAATCAGATTTTTATTCTTTAGGATTCTTCAAAACGTATCATGAGAACGTGTACGAAGCTTCATTGGAAACTTATTACCGAGATGTAAGAAATACGCTTGATTTTGTTTCTGGTGCCAATTTACAATTGAACCCAACGATAGAAACTCAATTGATTACTGGAAAGAGTAAGGCATATGGAGTAGAATTAATGGTTCAAAAGAAAAAAGGGGAAGTTTCAGGTTGGGTGAGTTATACCTATGCACGCGCTTTCAATCAAATGGTTGGAGATTTTCCCGAGGTTCAAGCGATTAATGGGGGAGATTGGTTTGCCACGAATTATGACAAACCTCATACCTTCAATATGATGTTGAATATTCAACCGACTACTCACCATAGTTTCTCATTTACTTTTGCGTACAATACGGGTCGTCCATTCTCATCTCCATCTGGGAGTTATGAAATTGGCGGTAAAAGATACCCTGTATTTGCATCAAGGAATAATGACCGCATACGAGATTACCACCGTTTGGATTTCTCTTGGACCATCAGTAACCCATCTATGGTAAAAAAGAGATGGGAAGGAAGTTGGGTTTTTACCGTGTATAATTTATATGGAAGACAAAACCCTTATTCGGTATTCTTTAAATCGAATAAGCAAGCATTACAGGCCTATGAGCTAAGTGTATTTGCTGCACCATTTATATCCTTGACCTATAATTTTAAATTTTTATAGAAATGCCTAATAAGTTAATTAGCTATATTTTCTTGAGTTTTACCATGGTATTCATGACCTGGGCTTGTATTAATCCTATTAAAGATTTTGTACAAATAGACTCCACTTCTTACATGACCATTGAGGCAGACATTGTCAACGACCCAAGTATGTGTAAGATACGTTTGACTAGTTCTGCTAACCGTATCATGTCCGTTTTATCGCTCCCTGTGACCAAAGCTGATGTGTACATTGTGGACCAAGCCGGCACTAAAACGACTTTTAAGGAAGTCACTGGTGGCACAACAGGAACCTATTTGCCTCCTACTGGTTTTGCAGGTAAAGTAGGTTCAACCTATCAATTGTTTATTAAAACATTGGATGGAAGACAATATCAAAGTAGTCAAGAAGAAATGAATTCAGTCCCTGAGATTGAAAATATTGTGACCCAATTTGAAGTATTGGATCAGTATTCGAAAGGAGATGTTCGAAGAACGGGTTATACGGTTTACCTTGATTTCAAAGATAGCCCTAAGGAAGGCGATTATTACATGTGGAATTGGAAGCACTATGAACCTATCACCATTTGTGCTACTTGTACTGGTGGAGCTACATGGAATTTTAAACAAAATACTTGTATTACTCCAGCGGTTGCCACCGATCAGATTTTGAATTATTCATGTGATGGTAAATGCTGGGATATCTCAACCAATAATGATTTGAATGTTTTTTCTGATGTGTTAACCAACGGGCAACGTATCGTGGGTCGTCAGGTGGCTCGTGCACCTTTTGATAATTACACGCCTTATTACTTTCGTTTAGAGCAGAGAGGTATTTCAAAAAGTGCCTTTTTGTTTTATCAAAGTTTAATTGCTCAAGTTCAATCGAGTGGTTCATTATTTGATGTTCCGGCTGAAACTAGATTTTCTGTCAATGTGAAATCGACCACGAATCCAAGTGAAAAAATATTAGGCATATTCAATGTATTCTCTGTAAGTAAGAAAATCTTTTATATAGATCGTACGAAGGGAATTCCTCCTGGAGAAAAGGCTTTTATTCCTCAAGTTCCAGGTGAAATGTTTTTCTGTCCGGGGGCTTCTCCAGGATGTCAGGATCGTGTTCCATGTTTTGAAGGGCCATCAAGAACAAAGATTACGCCAGAAGGGTGGACTTTATAAGAATTTTGCATCATCTTTGCGGCAAATTAGGACAAAATGGTAGGAGTTTTATTGGTTAATTTAGGTACTCCGGATGCTCCGGATACTGCTTCAGTACGTCGTTATTTAAGGGAATTTTTAATGGATGGCCGGGTAATTGATATCCCATATCCATTTAGGTTCATGTTGGTTAATGGTATCATAGCACCATTTCGTGCCCCTAAATCAGCCAAAATATACCAGCAACTTTGGGAAGAACGCGGCTCTCCGTTAAAATTTTATGGGGAGGATGTACGTGATGAATTACAGAAGAGCTTAGGGAATGAATATGTGGTGAAATTAGCCATGCGTTATCAAAATCCTAATTTGGCTTCGGTATTGAAGGAAATGGAAAAGATGCAATTGGATAAATTGATTATTATTCCACTATTCCCTCAGTATGCTTCGGCCACAACCGGCTCTGTGTATGAGCGTGTGATGGAGTTAATGAGTTCATGGCAAGTAATGCCCAACATTTCCTTGGTGAGTTATTTCTATCAAAAACCAGGATTTGCTTCGTATTTCGCTGAAAAAGCAAAGAAATACCAAGCAGAACATGAGTTTGATTATTATTTATTTTCATATCATGGAATTCCTGAACGTCATATTCGAAATGGAGATATCACAAAAAACACCTGTGCATTTGGCTCATGTTGTGAGCAAATCACCGAGAAAAATCATGGATGTTACCGTGCTCAATGTTTTGAAACTACTCGTTTGATAGCCAAAGAAATGGGTTTGAAAGAAGGTACATTTGGTACGGCCTTTCAAAGTCGATTAGGAAGAGATCCATGGCTTCAACCTTACACAGATGAAACCATCAAAAGTTTAGTGAAAGAGGGCAAAAAGAAAATATTAGCCTTTTCTCCAGCCTTTGTGGCCGATTGTTTGGAAACAACCATTGAAGTAGGAGAAGAATACAAAGAATTGTTTGAAGAAGCAGGAGGGGAGCATTGGCAATTGGTCGAGAGTTTGAATAATTCTCCTGAATGGGTAAGTTTCTTGAAGGATTTGGTGCATCAATCATAATGCCATGATATACTTTATTTTAAGTGTTTTCTTTGCCATAATATTATTGGTCAACTTTCGGATGCATGCCAAATTTGGTGTAGATACCAGTTTGACTATTCTATTAAATTATCCTATTTGTTTTTTAACTGGATGGGCAGTTCAACCCAATGCATTACCTTTCCATTGGCCAGACATGCCTTATTCCTTGGGAATGGTGGCTTTGGGATTGGGTTTTGTTGTAACATTCTTATTAACTGGTTTTTCAACGCAGAAAAACGGTATGGCTACAACCTCTTTGGCCAATAATATCTCTTTAGTTATTCCCGTCTTGTTCAATTTGTTAATTTGGAATCGTGGAGGAGTAACTTGGACTTGGCAAATCATAGTAGGTTTACTTTTGGCTTTTGGAGCCATCTATTTTTGTAGCCCTAAGATGGAAGGGAAGGGGCAGAATAAATCTTTGACTGCTTTATTGTTGGTATTTGTCGGTTATGGCATTACAAACACGGCCTTTAATTTTTTGAATGCAGAAGTAGCTACAGAAGCGGGTGGAACAATCCCCTTTATGCTGATGATTGTAGCTGGGGCTGTTGGTGCCTCTGTATTGGAATTAATTCGTGGAACGATGCTTGGGAAGTTTACGTGGAACAAAGCTTCCATGCTTGCTGCGCTGCCACTAGGATTGCCCAATTTCTTCTCTTTTTACTTTTTGTTGAAAACCTTGGATTACTTTGGAAACAATGGAGCTATTGTACTCCCAATTTTTAATATAGGAGTCATTGTAGGTTCTACGGCAGTTGCTTATGTGTTTTTCAAAGAGAAAATAAGCGGTCGACAGAGTATTGGAATTAGTTTAGGCTGTATTGCCATTGTTCTATTATTGCTTTAAAGAAATATATATGGAAGTAGAAATTTTCACATTGGCGGATTATGCGGCCGATTATGGACAAGGCAAATTGGTCATTAATGGGACCTTTGATAATATCACAGCGAAAGAATTTCCAGCCATTCATCCTTCGTGCGCGATTGTTGCCCGCATTCGCATAGCAAATTCGGAAGCAGGATTGCATTATTTCCAAATAGATGCGCTAAATCCTCTTGGAGATAACTTTCATGAACCTTTCAAAGGAGAGTTTACCATAGAGAAAAACCCACATGCAGATCATACTACCTTGAATATCATTTGGAATTTAGTTCATTCCAAATTGGACATGCCAGGTAAATATGCCTTTGAATTTTACTTTGATGGGGAATTCAGAACTGGTCTGAGCTTGACAGTGGGGAGGTAGATTATTAGTGTTTAGTTATTAGGGATTAGATTCTTCAATTACTAAACACTAATAACTAATCACTAAAAACTATTTAAAGCACATTCGCTGTTTGCTCCTTGATTTTTTCCAATTCGTCTTTCATGTTGACTACCAGACGTTGGATATTTGAATCATTGGCTTTGGAACCAATAGTATTGATTTCACGGCCAATTTCTTGAGCCATGAAGTTTAATTTTTTACCGTTCCCTTCTTTCAATACTTCTAGGAAATACTCTAGGTGAGTCGCTAATCGAACTTTTTCTTCCGATATGTCGAATTTCTCGATGTAATAAACCACTTCTTGCTCGAAACGGTTTTGATCAAAATCTTCATTCAACCCTAGGTCTAATAAGGACTTTTTCATACGCTCACGAATGTTTGGCATACGAATCAAATCTTGCTCTTTTACGGCATCCAATCCACTTTTAATGGATGCTATGTATTCCTTGAACTTCTCTTCCACCACATTTCCTTCACGCAAACGAAAGGCTTTACATTCTTGTGTTGCTTCTTGAATGATTTCAAAAATGGATTGCCAAAGGGCCTCTACTTCTTCTTCCGTTTCTTGGGTTTGCTCAGCCTGAATGGTATTTGGCATGGATAAGGCATGCAAATACAGGGCTGTTTCATTAACTGATTCTACCCCAACTTGCTTTGCTACTCGCTTTAATTCACTGAATAGTTCCTCAATTTGTTTTTCAGGCAACAAGCTTGGAGATACCGTTTCCGTGGCCTTTTGCATGGTCAATGACAATTCTATTTTACCTCGTTCTAATTGCTGAGTGAGGTAATTTCTTACTTCAATTTCTCTCGCAGAAAGGGATTTAGGTAAGCGACAAAATAAATCGGTGAACTTGGAATTCAAACTCTTGACCTCTACTTTGATTTGAAGATCTTGTATTTCTTTTTGGGCCTTCCCAAAACCGGTCATCGAATAAATCATATACTTATACTTTCTTTTTTCTATACTCTAATCCCAAGGACAATCCTAAGAATATAATCAACCCAATGGAAGCTAATCCATCTATTTTACCTCCCGTTTCTACAGAATTAGGTGCGAACTTAAATTCAATTTGATGTTTACCTGCCGGAACAACCAAGGCGCGTAATACATAATTAGCTCTTACATGTGGCATTTCTTTGCCATCAATATAAGCCTTCCAATCTTGATTTCCGCGGTAATAAATTTCGGAGAAAACGACTAGTCCTGATGCACTTAACTGACTTTGGTAGGTCAATTTATTGGGTGCATATTGACTTAAAGTAACTTGGCCCGAAGTAGGAAGCGGCTGAAAATTTCCCAGCCATTTTTTATCTTGGTTTTCTAATACCACTTCTTGTGCCGGGTTAATTTTCTCAATCGCATTCAAGGCCTCATCGGCGTTATTAGCCCATTTGATTTGAGACACGACCCATGCATTTCCTAATGCCGTTGGATTAGTTTGAGCAATCGGTCGGTTAGTTGAATCCATACCAATCACATATTTGGTATTTAACATATTCAACACGGTCATTTGAGCAGGACTTCCTGCGAAATACTTCTCAATCAATTCTTGGTATCGACGAAGCTTCGCCCCATGATATCCACCTATCGAATGATGGTAATAGCTAGTGGTAGCATCACTCATGAATGACACGGTAGAATTCAATACGCGGAATTGACTTTTATCGGCTAAAATTTGTTGATCTGCTGGACTAGGTTCTATGTTTTCTTCCAGTGTACTTTTAGAAACAAAAAATTCTTTTCCAAAATAACGTTTGGCAACTGGTGCCACGTCCAATACCAACAAAAGCACCATGCCAAAGACCCAAATACTCTTTTTAACTTTTTCTAGTGTGCTTACAAAAACCAAAGCAGCAGCGAACAAGATGAAGAAGAAACTTCTCCAAGCATCGGATGTAAATAAGGCAATCCGGTCTAGACGGATGCTATTCCATATGGCTGTATTTAAGTTGGCATCCTGAATTAATTGCATACCATCTTGAGGCCCTTTGAAGGAAAGAAACAAATCTGGTAAGATGGCTAAAATCAGGCATAAACCTGCTGTTAAGCCCAATGAGATGAATAAGGGCTGCTTGATTTGTTGAAAGTTCGGTTTTTCTTTCGATAATTGAATCAGTCCCAACATAGCTAAGGCCACTAATCCAAATTGTACAAATGACAAAACCATGGTGATTGCACGGAACTTGTTGAATAGAGGGAAGTAGTCGAACAGGAAACCATTAAACCCAAAGTTTTTACCCCATGAAAAGGTGATAAATAATACTGTAATGAAGATAATCCACCATTTTTCTTTGCTTTTGACATACAGTGCAGCAAATAAAAACAAGAAGATAACGACTGCACCAGCATAGGCTGGTCCTGCTGTATAACTTTGGTCTCCCCAATATGTAAACCCTTTTTCTACAAAGCCCAGCGATTGCTCTTCTGGAATTCCCGCATCGGTCATGGTTTTGAAGGTATTGGATTTGGTCCCTCCTAAATTACCTTGAGAAGCACCTCCCATGAAGTTTGGGATTAATAAGGTGCCTGTTTCAGCAATTCCATAAGACCAATCAAAAGCATATCCTTTATCTAATCCACTTCCTCTGGCTGAATTAGCTTTTAGTTCGGATGGCCCACGGGTAGTTTCTTTACTATACTCATAATTATTCCAGAGACGCATGGTGTGCGTTCCTAAGGCTAACACTAAACCTAAAGCCATCCATAAACCATTGATTAGCCAACGTTTAAACTGGCCCGTTTTAATGGCTTCACTCAGTAAGTAAAGCTTGATAGCACCAATGATGAAAAATAAATAATAAGTAATTTGAATGTGGTTGGCATATAATTCAAGAGCCATTCCTAAGGTGAAAATAGCCAAACCCAACCATTTCCTTTGTCCCCAGCACAGTCGTAAACCCGCTAAAACCATAGGTGCATAAGCCAAGGCTAACACTTTAGAGGTATGTCCAGCTGGAATGATAACCATGTTGTAGGTGGCAAAGGCATAGGCAACCGAACCAGCAAACCCTAAAATAGGAGAGATGCCCATGGCCCATAGAAACAGGTACATGCCCAGTAATTGTAAGAAAATTAGATTGACAGGGTTAGGTAGAATATTGGTAATCCAGCTACCTAGGTAGCTGGAGATACTGTTCGGATAAGAGCCTGAAATCTGGTAAGAGGGCATCCCACTAAACATGGAATTGGTCCACCAGGCATCTTGTCCCGTTTCATTTTTAAATTGAACACTTTCCCTTGCCGCAGCTTGCGCCTGCTGAATGTCATGCTGAATTAATACCTTCCCTTCTAATACAGGGCCGCAATAAATAAATGCAATGACAACAAAGCCTAGAATAACTAATCCATGAGGCAAAAAGGAGCGAAAATCAATTTTCATGTTGGGGCTTATTTAATCGCAACTAATTCTAATTCAAACGTTAAATCTTTTCCAGCCATTGGGTGATTGGCATCTAAAGTAACGTGAGTATCTGTCAAGTCAGTAACTGTTACTTCAATGACATGTCCACCATCTTGGTGCATGTTTAAGGTAACACCTAATTCTACTGGAATGTGAGCTGGAATTTGGTTTCTTTCAATAGTCAACGTGTTTTCTGGAGAATGTTCCCCATACGCTTCAGCAGCTGGAATCGTAATGGTTTTTTTCTCTCCAATGGCCATGCCAGTCACACCATCATCAAAACCTTTGATAACCATGCCTGAACCTAGTTGAAATTCTAATGGGTTGCTTCCTACGGACGAATCAAAGATACTGCCATCGGTATGTTTTCCTGTGTAATGAACGGCAACTTGGTCGCCAGTTTTTGCAATAGACATAATGTATTGTTAAGTGTAAAAAATCAGAGACAAAGGTCAGTATTTTTTTATTAATCGAGGCATGAAAGTATGGAAGTTTTTCGGCTATTTCATGGTAATGACACTGATACCTGCACCACCTCGGTCGGCATGCTCATCTTGCACTTGCTTAATCTGAGCATAACGTTTTAATTGTTCCCTGACTAAACTCCTTAAAATACCATCTCCTTTTCCATGCAAAACTCTTACTTCTGGAGCACCTAATAGGAGCACATCATTGATGTATTGATCCAATGCAACCCAAACTTCTTCGCCTCTTTTGCCACGTAAATCTAATGTTAAGCTAAATTGTGCCATTCGGTCATTGATGTCAATGCCTTTTAAAGGAGCGGTTTTGATTTTCTCCGATTTGGGAGCTTGTACTTTTTGTAAACGCTTTAATTTAATGGTAGAGCTAATAGACCCTAATGCCAGTAAAGCATCTTTGCCTTTGATTTCCAATACTTGACCAACAGTTGGTTCGCTGCCTCCATCTTGTATGGCTACCCAATCACCAACTGTTATTGGGCCACTGATGGATTTTAGGGTCGGATTGCTAATGGGTTTCGGCTTGACAGGGACCTCAATAAGTGCTTTTTGAGCAAAAGTATCTAGCTTCTCTCGAAGTTGTTTTGTTTCTTCTTTTCCTGCCGCCTTTTCTTTAATCTCTCGAATGGTTTGCTCAATCCGTTGATTGGCTTCTTTGACCAATTGCTTGGCTTCGGATTTGGCCTTATTAATGATGTTTTTTTGCTCATCTTGCAAATGATTTTTCAACTGCTCATACTGTTGCTTGATGGCGTCTACTTGTTCATTTTGAAGACTAAGGCTATTATTTTTACTTTGCCAAATCTGTTTTTCCGTTTCTGTTTCTAATAATAGTTTATCAAAATCAACCTGCTTTTTACCCAATTTTTTTCGGGCATTTTCAATGATTCCATGGGGGAGGCCAATTTTTTGAGCAATTTCAAAAGCAAATGAGCTTCCTGGTTTCCCCATATCTAAGATAAACATGGGTTCCAAATGTGCGGTGTCATAGCGCATGGCAGCATTGAACAATCCTTCCTTGCGATCGGCTAAACTTTTTAGATTACCAAAGTGCGTATTGATAGCACCATAACAACCTTTATCGGCCAATTTTTCCAGAATAGCTTCAGCAATGGCTCCTCCTAAAGAGGGTTCAGTACCTGTTCCAAATTCATCCACTAATACCAAGGTTTTAGCATTGGCATGTTGAAGAAAGTAACGCATATTACTCAAGTGAGAACTATAGGTACTTAATTCATTTTCTAAATTCTGCTCATCCCCCATGTCGAGAAAAATCTGCTGAAAGAAACCCATACTTGATCCCTCTTCTATAGGAATCAAACAACCCGATTGGTATAAATATTGCAAAAGTCCTACGGTACTCAGTGTAACAGACTTTCCTCCAGCATTAGGCCCAGAGACAACCATGAGTCGTTTCTTTTCGTCTAGATGAATCGACAAAGGCTTGATTTTTTTACCAATTTTTTCCAATGATTTTTCCAATAGAGGATGACGAGCATTTCGCCAATCCAAACTAGGTTTATCTTGTAAATGGGGAAGAATAGCCTGATGCTCTTGAGCCCACACGGCTTTGGCACGTATAAAATCAATTAAGCCTAACCATTGTAACCATTGCGCCAACATAGGAACCATCGGCCTAACTCGGTCCGACAAGCGAGAAAGTATCTGGATGATTTCTCTTTTCTCTGCGGATTCCAATGATTTAATTTCATTATTGGCCGTTAATGCATCGGCAGGTTCTAAAAAGACAGTTTTGCCGGTATCGGATTCATCTTGGACAAATCCTTTAATCTTACGCTTATGTTCAGCGGCTAAAGGAATCACCATGCGACCATTACGCAAGGTCAAAGAAAAGTCTTTGGAAATCCAGCCTTGTTGTTGAGCCTGATTCAATAGGCTATCTAATTTCTTTCGTAAGCCCTGCTCTTCCGTATTTTTTTTCCTACGAATTTCTCCTAATTCCGAGGATGCATTTTCTTTAATTTGTCCATTGGCATCAAATACTCTACCTAATTCTTGTAATACAGGTAATAATTGCATGTAATCCTGATCGGATTTTTCCGCAATTTTTTGAGAATATTGGCGAGTTAATTGATGTAATTCTGGATATGTTTCAGCATCCAATAAATGAAAGAAACGGATACACTGATAGAGAACTTCTAGCCCTCTTTGCCAGTCTCTCCATTGATCAGCAGATAGGTAATTGCCTTCTAAAGTTAAAGGGGCTAACCAAGGTCGTAAATCATAATAATCTACTTGAGGCCATTCTCCTCCACGCTCCGCCATCAATTGCTTCATTTCATGCACTTGATTGACCCATTGTTTAACAAGCGGGAATCGGTTAGAAAAACGCATTTTCTCCGCGAATTCTACTCCCATCTGACTGAGACATGCCGCTTTGATGTCTGCCTGAACATGGCTAAAGCCTATTTTGTCAGCTAATCCTTCTGGGTAATTCATGCGGTATAATAGGCTTTTATTTTGGCAAGGAGTACCTCATTGATTTTTCGGTAACTTTCGTTGGTCCATCCAGCAACGTGTGGACTGAATAAGGTAGCAGGAAAAGAACTGATTTTGTTAAACAGAGCTTTTTCTTCTTCTGACCAAGTATGGATTTTTTCATTAGGCAACACATCTAGGATTAATCCCTGAATTTGCCCCTTTTCTAATCCTAATAATAAGGCTGGTAATGGACTAATTGCACCTCGAGAACTATTTATGAACACAATGGGCTTTTTAAATTGAGAAAGCCATTGGTCATTGACCATGCCATTTGTCTCTTCGGTCAATGGAATATGTAATGATACTATGTCTGCTTGATCAAAAATATCCTGCATTTCAGCACTGTACCGACTAACAGGCTGGTATTTGTCGTAGGCTAATATAGTAGATCCAAAACAGCTTAAGCGACTAGCTACTGATTGACCCATATGTCCATAACCAATGATACCGATTGTTTTTCCCGAAATTTCCCAACCTCTATTTCCTTCTCTATCCCAAATACCTTGTCGGACTTCTCTATCGGATTTATGTAAATGATGTGCTAAACTCAATAATTGCCCAATGACATGTTCGGCAACGGCTTCTTTATTGCCTTCGTTTGCGGCAAAAACTTCGATATTTCTACTGCTGGCCTCTTGTAAATCAATTAAATCCAATCCTGCACCAGCTCTAGCTATAAATCGAAGAGCACTAGCTTGCTGAAGAAAATGGGCATCTATTTTAAGTTTACTTCTGACTACTAATCCTTCAAACACACCAATTTGATGAAGGATTTCATCTTTTGTCCATGTGCTTCCATTCACGACTATAAAATCCAATGCCTCCAAGCCTTGGGCCATGGATTCATGTACTTCATCAATGATTAGGACTTGAGCGCGCATGTTATGCCTGCATTCTATTTTTTACTAAATCCATTGCCAAAAAGAGGGCATGCATGAAGGAACTTGGATCTGCCTCATTTTTCCCAGCAATATCATAAGCTGTTCCATGATCTGGAGATGTTCTAATGATGGGTAGCCCAGCAGTAAAATTCACACCTGTATCAAAAGCAATGTATTTGAATGGAATCAATCCTTGATCATGATACATACCTAAAACGCCATCAAATTCTTTGAATTGTGCTTTGCCAAAAAATCCATCAGCTGGATACGGACCAAACACTAGATTTCCTTTATTTCTAAATTCGTCGATGACAGGTTGAATGATTTCCAATTCCTCTTTTCCTAATAAGCCTGATTCACCTGCATGCGGGTTTAATCCTAAAACAGCTAATTTGGGTTTATCGATGGAGAAATCTTCTTTCAAACTCTTTAAAAATAAGCTTATTTTATCTTTAAGCAATTGAGCATTGAGGGCATTACTTACTTCTTGCAAGGGTAAATGTCCTGTAGCAACACCCATGCGAAGGTTCTCACTTACCATCATCATCAAAGATGACTTAGCATCAAATCGTTCTGTTAAATATTCGGTATGTCCAGGAAAGGAGAATGCCTCTGATTGGATGTTGTGTTTATTGATTGGTGCAGTCACCAATGCCGATATCAAACCGCGATCTAAATCTTTGATGGCCATTTCTAAGCAATCAAAAGCCGCTTTTCCTGCTTCTTGAGTTACTTTTCCGGGTTCCACAACGGTGTCTTTATCGTCCCATGCTTTCACTAAATAACTCTGACCTTCTTGAACCTGATTGAGGTTGTCCACAATTTTGATGGACCAATCTTTCAGTTCTAATTTTTGACGGTAGAAATCCATGACCTTTTTGGAACCATAGATTACAGGAGTACACCACTTTAAAATTCTTGGGCTACCCAATGCTTTTAAAATAATCTCTGGACCGATGCCATTGTAATCACCTAGGCTTATTCCTATCAAAGGTTTATTTGTGTTCATGCTTCAAAAATTCAGCCTGCAAGTTAAGAAATTTCGAGGGAAGAGGGCTTGATTTTTTTTGTGGACCCAATTTGAGAATATAATCTATGGTTAAATTGGTAACGAACCCTACAATTATTGTAAATTTTTAATATTCAGCAAATAAAACGGGGCAATAAATGCAAAAATGCCAATTATTTTAGCATTTTTGTTAGAATGCAATAATTGAAGATAATGCCAAAGTCATACGTAAGAAAAATATCAAGTCTCCTTATCGCCAATCGTGGTGAAATCGCTATTCGTATCATGCGTGCTGCCTCCGAGTTGGGGATTCGTACCGTCGCCGTTTATACCTTTGAAGATAGGTATTCATTACACCGCTATAAAGCGGATGAAGCCTACCAAATAGGTAAAGACGATGAGCCATTAAAACCTTACTTAGATTATGAAGGTTTGATTGCTTTGTGTAAAAGCAAAAACATTGATGCCATTCACCCTGGATATGGTTTTTTATCAGAGAATGTCAATTTGGCTCGCAGATGTAGAGAAGAAGGTATTGTCTTTGTAGGCCCTTCTCCAGAAGCAATGAATGCTTTAGGAGATAAGGTAGCAGCCAAAGTAGCAGCTATGAAGGCCAACGTTCCCATGATTCAAGATTCAAAAGGGGATTTGTCTGTCTATTCCTTAGCCTTATCTGAAGCAAAACGTATAGGTTTTCCCGTTATGGTGAAAGCAGCTGCTGGTGGGGGTGGACGTGGTATGCGGGTGGTTCGTTTAGAAGAGGATTTAGAAAAAGCTTATAATGAGGCACGAAATGAAGCCAAGAATGCTTTTGGTGATGAAACAATCTTTATTGAGAAATTCATTGATCAGCCTAAACATATAGAAGTACAGTTATTAGGTGACCAACATGGAAATTTGGTGCACTTATATGAAAGAGATTGTTCTGTTCAGCGTCGATTCCAAAAAGTGGTTGAAATAGCTCCGTCTTTTGGTCTTAAAGATGAAACTAAAAAGAAGTTATATCAATATGCTTTATCCATAGGTAAAGCTGTAAACTACTACAATGCAGGAACCGTTGAGTTTTTAGTAGACCGAGATGAGAATATCTATTTCATTGAAGTTAACCCACGAGTTCAGGTAGAACACACCATTACAGAAGAAGTTACGGGAATTGATATTGTACGTACCCAAATTTTAATTGCCCAAAATTATAAATTGTCTGATCCAGGTATCTATATCCTGTCTCAGGAAGACATTCCATTAAGAGGATTTGCTATCCAATGTCGAATTACAACGGAGGATCCAACCAATGGATTTAAGCCTGATTTTGGTACCATTATTGCCTACCGAAATGCAGCTGGTTTTGGCATTCGTTTGGATGAAGGGTCATCTTATCCAGGGGTGAAAATTTCACCTTATTTTGATTCTATGTTGGTGAAGGTTTCTGCCAAAGGTCGTACCTTATTGGGTGCAGCCGAGCGTTTAAATCGTGCATTAACTGAGTTTCGAATTCGTGGGGTAAAAACCAATATTCCTTTCCTAAGAAATGTAATTTCCCATCCCATCTTTCAGAATGGTCAGTGTACAGTACAATTCATTGATACCCATCCTGAATTATTTAAGTTTACCCCAACCAGAGACCGTTCTACAAAAGCTTTACGCTACTTAGGAGAAGTGATCGTCAATGGTAACCCTGATGTCAAGGTTAAACCTAGCAACAGTTTTAGACCTCCAATTATTCCTTATTCAGACCCTTTGTCTGATTTCCCTAAAGGCAACAAGCAATTGTTGATGGAATTAGGACCTGAGAAGTTTGCTAAGCATATTCGTGAAACAAAACAGGTTTTGTTTACTGATACAACTTTCCGAGATGGCCATCAGTCATTATTGGCGACTCGGGTAAGAACACAAGATATGTTGGCTGTAGCATCTGGATTTGCCAAATCTTTCCCAGAATTGTTTTCTATGGAAGTTTGGGGAGGAGCTACATTTGACGTAGCCATGCGATTCCTACAAGAATCTCCTTGGAAGCGTTTGCAAGAGTTCCGTCAGGCTATGCCGAATATGTTGCTTCAAATGTTGTTCCGTGGATCCAATGCCGTAGGATATTCAGCTTATCCAGATAATTTGATTGAGAAGTTTGTAGAGAAATCATCTGAAGCAGGTATTGATGTCTTCCGTATTTTTGACTCATTGAACTGGGTTGAGGCTATGAAAGTCTCTATTCGTGCTGTGCGTGAAAGAACGCCGGGTATCGCTGAAGCAGCCATTTGTTATACAGGAGATGTATTCTCGAATGAGAAGTATAATTTACAATATTACTTGGATTTGGCTCGTCAACTAGAAGATGAAGGAGCACACATGTTGGCCATTAAAGACATGGCTGGTTTATTGAGACCATTCCAGGCTGAGTTATTGGTTAAAGAATTAAAAAAGGCAGTGGATATTCCTATTCACTTGCATACACATGATACGGCATCGATTCAATCAGCAACTTATTTAAAGGCGATTGAAGCAGGAGTTGACGTAGTAGATGGTGCATTGGCAGCCATGTCGGGTTTAACTTCTCAACCAAATTTAAATTCCTTGGTTGCGATGATGCAAGGTCAAGCAAATCAAGACTTGTTGGATTTGGAAGAAATGAATCAGTATTCCAACTATTGGGAGGCCGTGAGAACTTGGTACACACCTTTTGAATCTGAATTGAAGGCCGGTACTGCTGAGGTATACGATAATGAAATTCCTGGAGGTCAATATACCAACCTTCGTGGTCAGGCGGTTGCTTTGGGAGTGGGAGATAAGTTTGAGTTATTGAAGGATAATTATTCAGAAGCGAATAAATTATTTGGTGATATTGTTAAGGTAACCCCTTCGTCTAAAGTAGTGGGAGATATGGCTATTTTTATGACGGCCAATTCTTTAACGGCAGAAGATGTGTATGCCAAAGGTGCAACGCTTTCTTTCCCAGAGTCGGTGAAGGATTTCTTCAAAGGTGGACTAGGGCAGCCATATCAAGGATTCCCAAAACAATTGCAAGAAATCATCTTGAAAGGAGAGATTCCGATGGATGGGAGACCTAATGACCATTTAGCACCGATTGATTTCGATAAAGATTTTGCTGCTTTTCAAGCAAAATTCCCAGATAACGAAGGAGGATTCTATGACTACTTGTCGTACAAGATGTACCCTAAGGTGTACGAAGACTTCTACAAAAATCACCAAATTTTTGGTGATTTGACAGCCATGCCGACACCAGCTTTCTTCTATGGCTTAAAGCAGGATGAAGAAATTATGATTACGATTGAGCCAGGAAAAACGATTATCGTTAAATTCTTGCATATGTCAGAACCAGATGAATCAGGTTTACGTAATGTAACGTTTGAATTGAATGGTCAGGCTCGTCGAATCAAGGTTTTAGATAAGAATATCAAAGTAGAACGCCCACAACATGTGAAGGCTTCTCAAAAAGGTGATATTGGTGCACCATTGCAAGGACGGCTAAGTCGTATTTTGGTAAAACCTGGAGAAGAAGTTAAGAAAAATGCTCCTTTGTATGTGATTGAAGCCATGAAGATGGAATCCATCGTTTCTGCTCCTTTCGAAGGAATCATTGGCAATGTAGTTTTACATGAAGGAACGGTAGTAGAACAAGAAGATTTAGTATTAACCTTGGAGGAGGCTAAGCTTCCTGAGCCCAATGTAGAAGAATATCTATTTGTCTATGGTACGCTTCGTCGAGATTGTGGCAATGACTTACATCGATTACTAGCGCGTAATTCTGACTATATTGGTATGGCAACTTACCAAGGGCGTATGTATCAAGTGGCAGAATATCCTGGAATCATTGCATCGGAAGATTCAAAAGATCAAGTTGTAGGAGAATTGTATCTTTTATCAAATACCATTAAATTATTGAGTGTATTGGATGAATATGAAGAGTTTGATGCCGATAAGCCTGATAAAAGTTTATTTGTTAGAACGAAAGTACAGGTTCAATTGAATGGACAGGAAGTTGAGAGCTATGCTTATTTATACAATAGACCAACACAAGCTGACACTCAAATTGTTTCTGGAGATTATTTAAAGAAATAGGATGAAAAACGTTTTATTAGGCATATTACTTTGTTTTTTTGCAAGTAATTTGATGGCTCAGCAGGCTTTATTAAAGGCACATGCTCACAATGATTATGAGCATACGAAGCCATTTTATGAAGCATTTAATCTAGGCTTCGGGTCTATTGAGGCAGATGTTTATTCCATCAAGGGTGAATTATTAGTAGCCCATGATGTGAAAGATGTCAAAGCTGATAGGACATTAAAGACTTTGTATATTGACCCTATTGTGAAGGTTTTGACCGAAAATAAACAAGGGAATTTTCATCAGTTTTTAATTGATTTTAAAACGAGTGCAGATTCTACATTGCCCGTTTTGATAAAAGCTTTAGAGCCTCACAAAGATTTATTTATCAAAAGAGGCTTGAGGATCGTCATTTCAGGAAATCGACCTGCTATTAAAAATTATGTATTGTATCCAACTTGGATCACATTTGATGGCCGGTCTACTGAAACATATCCTGCTGGATTAGGAAATCGAGTGGTTTTAGAGAGTGAATCCTTGTATAAATTTGGAGCATGGAGTGGCCAAGGTCCCATCAGCCCTGAATTGAAAGAAAAATTAAAAGCTTATGTAGACCGAGTGCATGCTCAAGGAAGAAAATTGAGGTTATGGGCTACGCCAGATAGTTTACTAGGTTACCAAACTTTATATGATTTAGGGGTTGATTATATCGGAACAGATCATTTAAGTGAATTAGCTGATTTCTTGCGATTAGCCGTTAAGTAGATTAGACAAAACCTTACCTTTACCACATAAACCTACAACTATGATTAAGCGTCGGGAGTTTCTCCAGCAAAGTTCTTTATTGGCCATCATGGCTTCCTTTCCTGCATCAGTAGCAGATTCATCCTTTAAAATGGGGTATTCAGCCATTACTTGGGGAGGAAAAGATGAACAAGCTATTTTAGATATTGCCTCTTTAGGATTCAAGGGAATTCAATTAAGAGCGAATTCTTACACTAAATACAAAGACAATCCACAGGAATTAAAGGCATTGTTGGATGCCTCTAAACTTCAATTAGTCATGTTTTCCAGTGGAAATGTAGAGATTGATCCAGCTAAAGTTCCTGCTTCGATCGAGCAACATGTAAACCATGCAAAGTTTGTCAAAGCTTTAGGTGGAGATTCTATTCAGTTAACAAATAGTTTGAGAAAAAAGGGAGAAACACCTAGTCAAGAAGATTTGGTGAAATTGGCAGAAGTGATGAATGAAATTGGTAGAAAGACCAAAGAAGTGGGAGTACAAGCTACCTACCATAATCACATGAATCAGTTTGGTGAAACCCCAGAAGAAGTAGATATCTTGGTTAAGAGCATGAATCCTGCTTATCTACGTTTGTTACTTGATGTGGCACACTACCATCAAGGAGGAGGCAAGCCAGCAGATGCTGTTTTGAAGTACAAGAATATCATTCATGCATTTCATATCAAGGATGTGGAGAGTCCTATCAAAGGGCAAGAATCAAATCCCACTTCGTACAAGTTTGTCGAACTAGGACAAGGTAATGTGGATATGAAAGGTATTTTCAATAATATTAGAAAAATTAAATTCAAAGGATGGGCCATTGTGGAATTGGATGGAGTACCTGATAAAGCAAAAAGCCCTTTACAATGTGGAACAATCAGTCGAGATTTTTTACGTGATACAATAAATTACAAGTTTGTATAAGTGCATCAACTAGCATAAAATGGCTCGTCAAAAAGGTTCAGCAAGTATATTATTCATTTTTATTACACTGGTTATTGATGTATTAGGTATAGGTCTCATCGTACCGATCATGCCTACCTTGATTTCTAGTTTTACTGGAGGTGATTTGAGTTCTGCATCTCAGTATTCAGGTTGGATGATGGCATCTTATGCGATTATGCAATTCTTATTTTCTCCAGTTTTAGGTGGTTTGTCGGATCAATTTGGGCGTAGACCAATCATTTTAATTTCCTTGCTTGGATTTAGTGTCAACTATTTAATTTCGGCCTTAGCACCCAGTTTGATGTGGTTGTTTTTGGCTCGTATATTTTCAGGAATTACAGGAGCAAGTTTTACTACTGCTCAAGCTTACATAGCTGATATTTCTAAACCAGAGGACCGTGCCAAGAATTTTGGTATGGTAGGAGCGGCATTTGGAATAGGTTTTATCATTGGCCCGGCGGTAGGAGGTTTTCTGGGAAGCTATGGAGTTACCGTACCATTCTATGCATCTGCTATTTTGACTTTGCTAAATGCCATGTATGGTTATTTTGTTTTACCTGAGTCCTTAGCTCAAGAAAACCGTAGGAAGTTTGATATCAAGCGGGCTAATCCGCTTGGGTCATTAAAAATATTCACTCGATATCCATTAATCACTGGATTAGTTGGAGGATATTTCTGTTTACAATTGGCTGGACAGGCACATCCAAGTACTTGGTCATATTTTACCATGAAAGTATTTTCTTGGACACCAACCGAAGTGGGCTATTCTTTAGCATTTGTCGGAGCTATAGTCGCCATCGTACAAGGAGGATTGTCGCGTTTTATTATGCCAAAATTGGGAGATAAACGAGCTATATTGTACGGATTGATGATGTATGGCTTAGGTTTTTTCTTATTTGCCTATGCGACTAAATCTTGGATGATGTATCTGTTTATGGTTCCTTTTGGGTTAGGAGGAATTGCAGGGCCTGCATTACAAAGTATGATAACCCAACAGGTGGGCCCCGATGCACAAGGGGAATTACAAGGTGGTTTAACGAGTTTACAATCCATCACGACCATTTTAGGCCCTTTAGTAGCATCAAATATGTTTGCCTATTTTACTTCTTCTGCTGCACCCATTCAATTTCCAGGAGCTGCATTTTTTATAGCTGGAATTCTTGTGTTTATCGGTTTAGCCATCGTTTTGTCTTCTATAACCTCTAGAAAGAGGATTTAATTGATAATAGGTGCATTCAAGGGATGAGTGATTTTTGTATCAAGCATTTATCCTATAATTTCGGGTTCAAATAAAAACCCTAATCATGAGAAAAATCGTTTATTTATGGGCAATTCTTGCCATGAGCATCAGTTCGTTTATTGTTTCTGCTCAAACTGTTGATGAAATTTTTGCTAAGCACCAAGAAGCAATGGGAGGTGCTGATAAGTGGAGTAAAGTTAAATCCGTAGTTCAAAGCACCAAGTTTACGGTTCAAGGAATGGAAATTCAGTCAAAATCATCAATTCTGGTTGGAAAGGCTTTTCGTTCGGAAATTGAAGTGATGGGGAATAAAATGGTTCAGGTAATAGAAGGAGAAAATGGTTGGTGGATTCGTCCACAAATGATGGGTGGATCTGGTGAACCTGAGGATATGCCTAAAGAGATGATTAAAGTGAGTAAAAATCAAGAAGCTGTAGGTTCAGTATTATTGAATGCTAAATTAGAAGGAAATAAAATCGATTTAGTTAATAAAGAGAAGCTCGATGGCGCTGATGTTTATGTAGTTCAAATTACTAAAAAAGATGGGGATGTAGGGACTGCTTATGTTTCGGCAAGTACCTATTTGATCTTGAAGTTTGCCACTAAAGTGAATCTAGGTGGCCAAGTTGTAGATACCGAATTGAAATTTTCTAATTATAAGGCTATTGATGGTTTGTATTTTCCTTTTTCTATGGAAACAGCAAGTCCAATGGGCGGAGGAACCATGCAGGTAGATACGACGTCTATTGAAATTAATCCAGCTTTAGATGCTGCAATATTTGTGAAGCCAGTGAAAAAATAGATTTAGGTTTAAGATTTAACATGAAACAGCCGAGGATTTAAATCCTCGGCTGTTTGTTTTTTTGAAATCGAAACATCTTTGATCTATGTCCGAGGATTTAAATCCTCGACATGTGCTCTATTAAGGTAAATATTGCTTAATGTGATTTCTAGCACTCAAAATGGCCTTTTCAATATCCTCATCAGAACCTTCATAAGCTTTATCCTCCACTTCAATCACGATCGGTCCGCGATACCTTACATCATTTAATGCTGAGATGAATTTGCCCCAATGAATATCCCCCAATCCTGGAATTTTAGGGGAATGATATTCCAGCGGATTCGCTAAAATCCCTACTCGGTTCAGTTTTTCAGTATATACTTTTACATCTTTTAAATGCACGTGGTGTAGTTTTTCTGCATAATGGTAGATAGGGTAGGTGTAATCCATCATTTGGAATACCATATGCGAAGGATCATAATTTAACCCAAAGTTTTTAGATGGAATGATACTAAATAGTTGATCCCAAATTTTAGGTGTAGTCATCAAATTTTTACCACCCGGCCACTCGTCGTCCGTAAAAAACATGGGACAATTTTCTATACCTATTTTGATATTCAATGAATCGGCCAAAGCAACTATCTCAGGCCACACCTCAGTGAATTTGCCGATATTATAAGCTACGTTTTTAGTATAATCTCGACCAACGAAGGTATTAACTGTTCCAATTCCTAATATTGCAGCTGCATGAATAATTTTCTTAATATGTTCCCGATAGAATAATGCCTGTTCTTCATTAGGATCCATAGGATTAGGATAATACCCTAAAGCGGAAATCTTAACGGGATGTAGAGCTAATTGAGCTTTTAAAGCTAATAATTCATCTGATGATAGACTATCTACAGCAATATGACTAACACCCGCATATCGACGAGTATCGGCATTGCTGGAAGGCCAGCACATGATTTCCACACAGGCAAATTGTTGAGCATGAGCAAAATCCAATACTTCCCATAATGTTTTATTCGGTAGAATAGCAGAAACAAATCCTAAGTCAAGCATGTATTAATTGTATTTTTTATCAAGTAAATAAAATGTCACAAAAGATAGTGAAGTAATCCAAAGGCCAACTGCTTCACGAGCTAATTCTTGATTCATGGTTTTCATACTTAATCCATCCGTAATGAAACCTTCCCAGGCTGTCATTTCTACCCAAGTTTGTAAGCCAGCAACTCCTGAAAGAATGAATAATATGATCATTAATTCAGAATTAACTTTACCAGAAATGGCTCTAAATGCCGTGTATGTAGGAATTAAGTAAACAGGTACCCATAAGATTGGATCTGGGTCATTTAATTGCCAATAGGCAAATAAGATAAAAATAAGGGTAAATAAGCTTCCAGAAATAAGAAATGCTTTGTTCATTTTGCTTGGGTTTAGGTGTTATTCACATAGTTTGTGGACAGCCTCTTTGGCTCCCGGGTAATTCAATTTTCCTGCTTGCTGGAATGCTAAACAGGCTTTTTCACTCAATTTTTGCTGGTATAAACTTAAGCCTAAGGCATAATACCCTTTTCCAAATTCAGGATTAATTTCAACAGTTTTTTCAAAGTCCTTGGCCGCCTCTGTTAGGTTTTTCCCTTGGTAATAAATATTGCCTCGGTTGTACAATGCATTAATATCATTGGGATTTTTACTCAAACAGGTTGTGAAATCAGAAATGGCTTGCTGAGGTTTAGCCAATGCAGCCCATACAATTCCTCTTTGTAAATAGGCAGAGGCAGAATCTGGGGCATTTTTTATGGCAACTTCTAATGGCGCCAATGCTTTTTCCCAAGCAGATTTCTCCATTCTAACGGCAGCTAAATTCAGCTGAGCTTGATATAAAGAAGGTTTTAATTCAGTGGCTTTGATATAATTGCTTTCAGCTTCTTCGTATTTCTTCTCTTGAAAGTCAATAACACCTAACATGTTGTAAGCCTCAGCTGAACCTGGGTTTTTATCAATGGATTTTTTTAGAGCCTCTCGGGCAGAAACTAATTCACCTTTTTTAAGGCGTGTTTTTGCTTCTTCTAGCCAAGCATCTGAAGAAGAAGAACAAGAAGTCATTAGGGCCAAAAGTATACAGCCAATTAAGGGCCAGGATTTTAGGAAACGTATGTTAGTTGATAGCATGACCAAAGTTAATGCCTAGTGGGAAAATATCGGTATGTATTTTGAAAAAAGGGGCATTTTTTATTATATTTGCAACGGCAAATTACCAGCTCCCGCTGAATCCCCCAGGTCTTGATCGAAGCAAGGGTAAGTTGGTTGTAGCGGTGAATTTGCCATTTTTTTGTTTAAACCAATCCATCCCATGAAATTTTTTATTGATACAGCTAATTTAGATCATATTAAAGAAGCACAAGATCTAGGTATTTTAGATGGTGTTACTACCAATCCATCCTTGATGGCCAAAGAAGGCATCAGCGGTAAAGATCAGGTATTGAAGCATTATAAAGCCATTTGTGATATTGTTGATGGAGATGTTTCTGCAGAAGTAATTGCAACTGATTTTGCAGGAATGATTCGTGAGGGTGAGGAGTTGGCAGAATTAGATGAAAAAATTGTTGTTAAGATACCTATCATAAAAGACGGTATTAAGGCGCTAAAGTATTTTTCCGATCATGGTATTAAAACCAATTGTACATTGGTGTTTTCTGCGGGACAAGCATTATTAGCGGCTAAGGCTGGTGCAACTTATGTATCTCCATTCATCGGTCGTTTAGATGATATTTCTTATGATGGTATTCAATTGATTGAACAAATTCGATTGATTTATGATAACTATGAATTCGAAACAGAAATTTTAGCTGCTTCTGTTCGTCATCCAATGCACATCATCAATTGCGCTGAAGTAGGTGCAGATGTGATGACTGGTCCATTATCTGCAATTCTCGCTTTATTAAAACATCCATTGACTGATAGCGGTTTGGCTACTTTCTTGGCTGACCATGAAAAAGCAAAGAATAAATAAGCAAATCTATGGCCGTTCTATCCTTTGAAAATGTAACTATTTTGCAAGATGGTATTCCAACCTTGCAAAACATCAGTTTGGAGATGAATGAGGGAGATTTTGCCTATTTAATTGGCAAAACAGGCAGCGGTAAAAGTACACTTTTTCGCTCCATATATGCCGAACTTCCCATCGAATTAGGCGTAGCTAAAGTTGCAGGATATTCATTGAACGACATTAAGCGTAACGATGTACCATTCTTACGTCGTAAACTTGGATTTGTTTTTCAAGACTTTCAATTGCTAACAGATCGCAATGTTGAAAAGAATCTTTCTTTTGTGCTTGAAGCAACAGGCCACACAAATCCAGAGGAGATTCGATTTAGAATAGAACAAGTATTGGCGCAAGTGGGAATGAGCAATGCCATCCATAAGCGTGTTCATCGACTGTCCGGTGGAGAACAACAACGAATTTGTATTGCAAGGGCTATTTTAAATAATCCTGTTCTTTTATTGGCAGATGAGCCTACAGGTCACCTAGATCCTGAAGTGTCGTTGGAGATTATGCAATTGTTCAAACAATTAAATCAACAAGGCACTGCTATATTAATGGCAAGCCATGATTATAATACCATGCGCCAAATTCCAGGGAAATTCCTAAAATGTGAAGGCGGGAATATCTTTCCCGTAGATAGTATTTAGAGAGGAAAGAGCTGAAGCATTGCTTCAGCTCTCAGCTTGCTCTACTTACCCGTCAGATACACCACCGGTATAATGCATTCTTCCAGTGAAATTCCTCCGTGCTGAAAAGTATTTCGGTAGTGATTCACATAGTGATTGTAATTGTTTGGATAAGCAAACATGTAATCTTCTTTACTGAACACATAGGTAGTGGATACATTGGGCTTGGGCAAAAACAATTGCTCTGGCTTCCGAGAAACCATCATTTTGTTGGTGTTATCCCAATTTAAATTTTTCCCCTGCTTATATCTTAAATTAGTATTTGTAGTTCTGTCTCCCACAATTTTAATAGGATTCTGAACACGAATCATTCCGTGATCTGTTGTAATAATTACTCGACCTTTTTTATCCGCAATCCGTTTTAATAAATCAAAAAGAGGAGAGTGTAAGAACCAACTGGCGGTCAAACTCCTGTAAGCTGATTCATCCGGTGCCAATTCCTTAATCATGGCCATGTCAGTTCTCGCATGGGATAACATATCCACAAAATTATAGACAATCACATTCAGATCATTTGTCAATAATTTGCTGAAATTATCAACCAAATTTTTACCTTGATATTGATGTATAATTTTATGATAAGATGCCTTTGCATTGATTCTTAAACGCTTTAATTGTTCCTGCAAATAGAACTCTTCATATTGATTAAAACCTTCCTCATCCTCAGAATCTCCTAAATCAAAAATCCATTTATCAGGATAGTTTTTTTGAATTTCTAATGGCATCATCCCAGCAAAAATTGCATTTCTTGCATAGGCAGTTGTAGTGGGTAAGATCGAATAATAAGTTTCCTCTTGTTCCAATTGGAAATATTCTTGAATAAAACCTTCTAATATTTTCCATTGATCAAAACGTAAATTGTCCACTAGAATAAAGAATAGGGGGCTTTTCTCTTTCAGTTTAGGAAAAACATATTTTCTCATCATCAAATGTGAAAGTATGGGAGTTTCAGTGTCTGGTTTTTGAAGCCAGTTTTCATACGAATTCTCAATGAATTTACTAAAATGGACATTGGCTTCAGACTTTTGACTACTCAATACCTCTGCCATCGACTTGTTCTCTGTTTTGTCAATTTCAAGTTCCCAATACAATAGCTTTTTATAAATATCGGCCCATTCCTTGGCACTTAATTGATCCTGATATTGCAGAGATAATGCTCTGAATTCTTGCTGATAACTAATATTAGTTTTTTCTTCTTCCAATCTCTTTTTGTCAAAAATACGTTTAACAGAAAGTAATAATTGGTTGGGATTGAGTGGTTTAATTAGGTAATCGGCAATTTTTGAACCTATGGCATCTTCCATAAGTTCTTCTTCCTCTGACTTGGTAATCATGATAACTGGAAGATTAGGTCTAATTTGTTTGATGGAAATCAAGACTTCTAAGCCTGACATACCTGGCATATTTTCATCTAAGAAAAGCACATCAAATTTTTGTTTTTCCACTAATTCCAAGGCATCCGCTCCAGAATTGACGGTTGTCACCTGATAGCCCTTGTTTTCAAGAAAAAGTATATAGGGTGTTAATAAGTCGATTTCGTCGTCAGCCCAAAGTATCGAATACGTCATAATTGTTATTTTATTCTTCTTCCTTAACCAATCTCTGAATGAAATATTGCCCAATCAAAAATTTAATTTTTGTTAAATGGACAATCTAGGTTTTGGTCACCTAAAATTAGCTAATTTTGTTTGGTAATCATTTTTTTCCATGTCTAATACGGGAGCTCCTGTACGTTTTACTGAAAGTGCTAAAGCAAATTTGCTGCCATTGGTTCATGATGGTAAAATGCCTGAGCCATTCATTCGAGTAGGAATGAAAGGTGGAACCTGTGGAGGTACTTATGTTTTGGGTTTTGATTCCAAAACAGAATTTGATGAAGAATACCTGATTGATGAAATACCTTTATTAATTGATCGTCGACAATTGCTTTTTGTCCTTGGTACTGAAATTGACTTTGAGGCCCGTGCCAATGGCTTTTATTTACATAAACCCTCTACTCTATGAAGTTTGCTGCTATAGATATTGGATCCAATGCTGCCCGACTACAAATATCCAGTGTATTGGAGAATAACGGAGCCATTAGCTTCAAACGAATAGAATATGTTCGTTTTGCTTTACGTTTAGGACATGACGTATTCATTGACGGAGTTATTTCTCCTGATTCAGAGGTAAGAATATTTAAGCTCTTGCATGCCTATAAATTACTTATGGATTTGCACGAAGTTAAAGATTATTCCATCTGCGCTACTTCTGCTATGAGGGAAGCCTCCAATGCCCCAGATATCATCACCCGAATTCATAAAATTTTGGATATGAAGATCAATGTGATTGATGGAAGTAGGGAAGCAGAGCTAATCAATGATGTGGTGGTACAATCTTTACATCCCAAGAAAAATTACCTACACATAGATGTGGGTGGAGGTTCGACGGAATTAAATATATATCATAACCGCCAGAAATTAGCCTCTAAATCCTTTAAAATTGGTTCAGTCAGGTTGTTGGAAGGAAAAGAGAAAGAAGGGGATTGGGAAAAGATGCAAAAGTGGATTATTCATCAAAAGATGGAAATTCCAGGGCAAATGATTGCTGTAGGTACAGGAGGTAATATTAGTAAATTGTATAATATTTCTGAAAAAGTCAATGAATCTAAAACGATGCAATTCAGCGAATTACAGCGTATTTCTGATTATGTAGCTTCATTCACTTATGAGGAGCGCGTTCATAAATTGCGCTTAAATACTGACCGGGCCGACGTGATTGTTCCAGCGGCATCAATCTATTTAGCTGCCATGAAAGCAGCAGGATGTGAAGAGATTTTTGTGCCTGATTTAGGTCTTAAAGATGGAATCATACAACTGTTGTATGATCGTCACATGCAAAGAAAAAAATAAGGGAAGATTTAGTTATTAGGTATTAGGTTTCAGTTATTGGAGAAATGCAAAATATCTAATACCTAAAAACTAAAAACTAAAAACTAATAACTAATAACTATTTGGATATTTTATACAATAATCCCATCGATAATATCTGGGAAAATTGCCAATTGGGATCTTGGTCATAATCTCGGAATAGAACAGCCTGAACGTTTGTGCTCAAGTATTTATTCACTTTCATGGTTAAATTGGCATCAAATCGATGAACAATACCATTGGAGACCCCAAATCGGAAATAATCGATTAATGCAGAATACCGCGCTTTAAGATTCACGTTTTCAAAAACATCTTTATCTACGTTGGCTAGAAATTGGAACACAAATTGGTTACGAATATTATCGCCTGGTTTTTGTAAACCATATAATCCAGCCCTAGAAATTCGCTCATCTAGCACAAAAGTTTGACGTAAGCTACCAATACCAAAGCGGGTATAAAATGCCTTTTGAGGATGGTACTCAAATCCCATAGAAGTAGTTAAATAGGCAGGGGCAAAAATGGATGATGTGATCGAGTCAACTGGAACTCCCGCACTATTCTTTTTATTATATTCAAATCCCTGGAAAAATTGAGTTTGAAAGTTGGTTGATCCATAGTAATCCCATTTTGGACTAATCCGATAACCTGCTTTAAATTCGTAAAAGATTCGGTCTACGTTTTTACGTAAACTCTGTGTTCTATTTTGTAAGAATCCAACTTGCATTTGTAAATCACTGGCTAAACGCCATGAATTATTTTGCACATTGGCCGAGTGGTTTAAATACCATCCTGTAGCAAATGTATTCGTTCCCCCACCTTTCCAGTTATCGCTAAAGCTTGATTGATTTAGGTTGATACCCGTAGTAAATTCCTGCTTCCATTTTCTCACAACGCTGTCAGGCTTCATCGAGCCCATCGACTGAAAAGCAACAAAAAGGCCAGCGAAAATTAGGAGTAAATGGAACTTCATGGGACAAATGTACAAAAATGATTGTTCTACCTTGTGAGCTCTAACGGATTTCCTACCCAAATTTGTACATTTCCTTGAAAAAAATCTTTTGATTTTAATTGAATTAGCCCATCCAATGTATTAAATGCATCCGTATTGGCCGTCATAGGTTCAATAGCAACGCAATTTTCATTGGCAGGAGCAAAGACTACCAAAAATGGGAATAATTTACTGGACTGCTTTACAAATAAGGCTCTATTTTGCTTGGTATCGACTAATTCGGTCAAATGAGTATCTACTGAATTCAGTCGAAAAACATGATCTATTTGTTCGCTTCTAAAGGATAAACCATTTTTCATTTCTAACGCTTCCTCCTTCATGGGAATCATTTGGGAATCAGATAAAAACCTACTTTTTCCTTGAAAGTAAATGTGGTAATCAGCTAATTCGGTTCCCGGAATTTGGAAATAAGGATGCCAGCCACAGGCAAATGGCATGTCACTATCACCAGTATTGATACATTTCATGGAAACATCCAATGCACCTTGCGTTAAAGTGAATTCCCACTCAAATTGAAAATGAAAGGGGTAAGCATCAAAATCACCCACATAGTTATAAAACAAGACGACTTTGGCATATTCTTTCGTAGTTTCCTGTTTTCCTAATTCAAATTTTCGCCTAGCTAAAAAACCATGAATCGCATTGCCCAAGGCCTTTTCATTGATAGGTAATTGATAGTTTTTTCCCAAGAAGGAATAATTGCCGTTTCTTACTCGGTTTACCCAAGGACAAAGTAAAGCACTTGGATACAAATCATTTTCCTTCATAGAAAATTGATTTGCCTGAGGAATAGCGATGATGTTTTCCACTTTTCCTTGTAAGTTCAGATGCAAGCTTTTTAATGCTCCTCCCAAGTCTTGTAAAATTTCAGCAGATTCTCCTGTGTGAGGATTATGAAGCTGAACCACTTGGCCATCAGGAGAATCGAAAATATTTATTTCCATAGTGTTTTTTCTTCTATTCCCATACCATACAATGCAAAATCATATTGTATAGGATCCATTGAATCATATAATTTTAATACTCGAGTTAATTCTAATGCTTTCTTCCAATTAGTAGGTCCAGCAGATACTAAGCCCAATTTTTCTGCCGTTCGTTGAGAATGAACATCCAATGGGCAAATTAATTGGTGAGGAGATATTTTTGACCATATCCCAAAATCAACTCCCGCTGTATCTTTTCTAACCATCCACCTTAAAAACATACAAAGTCGTTTGCATGCAGAGTTTTTCATTGGAGCAGAAACGTGTTTTTGGGTTCTCTTTGGGGCCCATTCTACTTCAAAAAAATAACGATAAAAGCCATTCAATGATGCTTCAATCGTTGAATTTTCAGGTTTGAATTCTCCTTGAGTAAAGGCAGCTTCTAAGCTGGAATATCGCTGATAATGTCTTTGGAAAAAGGAAAGAAAATATAAAGTATCCGTGTAGTTAAAAGTTCGATGTTTGAATTTTTCAAATCGCTGAAGATCGTTTTCCTGATGATGAAGCACAAAGTCATAAGGAGCACCATCCATCAAATCAATCAATTCATGACCTTTCTGTAAAATCGTTTTTCGTTGACCCCAAGCTAACATGGAAATCCAAAAGCCCATAATTTCAATGTCCTGCTGCTTACTAAATAAATGCGGGATCGAAATAGGATCATGTTCAATGAATCGAGGATGATTGAAAAATGCCACTTTCTTATTCAGTAGCTCAGCCAGTTCCTGCTGCATCTTCCTATTTTTTTGAACCAAAGAAAGCTATGATTTTAGATGGTAAAGAGAAAATCCAAACCAAACAAGTGACTAACACGGAAAATACGGCAATGAAAGGGTAGGATAAGATAAAAAATATCTCAAATACAACATTTCCTGCGGTAATTGGCCTTTTACGTTTTGCCATCTTATTGAACTAGATAACTGATTTCAGTTCGTATACGTTTATCAACAGCATTTAATCGCTCAAATGCTTTAGGTGATAATTTGATGATGACCTTATTGTCGGTATTTGGTAATCTTCCAATCACTTTCACCCAAATACTTTGATTATTAGCTAGATTTTTAACTAAAACCAATGTTCCTATAGGTGCAGATTTATGCAAGGCTAAATATTTACCTGAATTGTCAGGCACGTCAATCAATTCTGCGATACCCGTTTCAATAGTTTTACGAATCCCTTCTTGTGTTGTACTTCCTCCCTCTGAAGGATTCGTACTTGTTGCTGCCGCTGCATTTTCTTTAGCAGCCGGTAAAGTCATATCAATTTTCGCTTCTGTACTAGCTGGTGCCTTCTCCGTTTTGTTAGGTAGCAAGCTCGATTTATCAATGCTAGTAGCAGTACTTGGTTCTGCAATAATCAAACGTTGACCTTCTTGTAATCGATCAGAGGTAAGATTATTCCACTTTCTGATTTGCGCCATCGTTACTTGGTGCATGTTGGCAATGGTCAAAAGACCTTGACGACGAGCTACGATGTGAATACCTTTATCCGACTTATTTCCATCTTCCGCTATTTTTTCATTAGCCGAAGGTGCTACACTTGTTTCATTGGGCTTGTCGATCGTTTTAAGAATACTAGGACTTTCCTCCAAATACCGTAATGGAATAAACACCAATTCCCCTGTTTTTACAGGAATAGCAATTTCAGGATTAACTTGTTTGAATTCAGTTAATGATAAATTGTAACGTCGAAGTATTGAAAATAAAGACTGTTTAGGTCCTACTTTAAATACGACATAAGTTTTATTGTTTTCTTTTTTTAAGCCAAGAGAATCTACCGTAATGGCATTTATTTGCGTGGAAAATCCTAAGCAAATAAAGAGGAAGAGTATACATGATTTAAAATTCATAAATTTCTAGTTGTAGCTTATGTTGAATAAATAATAAGTGATTTTGGAAAATTTGGAAGGTATGATATCCCATTAAATCACCCTCTTCTAATAGTTCATGCAATAAAATCTGGAAGTTTAGATCGCAAACCAAAAGGTAGTTTTTCCAAGCACCATCGTAAAGATAATAAGAAAAAATTAGCTTATCCTCGCCTTCCCAATAATCCAAACCCTTTGCAATCTGTAAACTGAATTTTAAGCTAAAAAATTGTTTGAAGGCATTAAATTGTTCTTGACTTTCTTCAATATGATGTGGGCTTTCAAAGTTAAATCCCTCATTATCAATGTTTTTCTTTTGCTCAGAAAGTGTTTTTCCAGAATCTAAATCCAAGATTAAAACAGTATTCCCTTGTTGAATAAGTACTTGATCCTCTGTAAGTTCTTTAGCTTGTTGACTTTCAACAGTATATCGCAATTTACCATCTTGTAACTGATAGGCTTCAATGGCCTCAATACCCGGATTTTTTCCTGATTGTAAACGCACAAAAACACCTAAATTTTCTCGACCTTTTAACCATTGTAAATGGCTGCTATGCGCAGGAATAGACGAAATGACACTTAGCTGGTTGGTATTGAAATCATATGCATACCAATTTCCTTCTAGCGCATTTTTTGCTTCTATCCATAATTTGGGCGTATCACTGAGGCCCCAATAACCTAGGCTCCAGATTTGTTGAGGAAATTGATATTGGAATTTTTTTTTCAAGTCTGACAAAAGGTTTCTAGGCAAATAATGTGCAAATTTGGCAATATTCTATCAATTAACGTACATCTGAATATGATGCAAGGCAAAAAAGTCGTAGCAGTAATCCCAGCTAGGTATGCTTCTACTCGCTTTCCAGGAAAACCATTGGTTGATTTGGGAGGTAAACCCATGATTCAACGAACCTATGATCAAGTGGCTTTGGTACCCGGTTGGGAGAGAATCATCATTGCTACGGACGATGAACGTATTTATCAGGTAGCTCAATCGTTTGGAGCCGAGGTGATGATGACAGATGGATCACATCAATCAGGTACTGATCGTTGTGCTGAAATTTTAAGCAAATTGGATAGTCCTGTGGATTATTTAGTTAATATCCAAGGAGATGAACCTTTCATTAACCCTGATCAATTGGTTGAACTAAGTAGAGGATTTGAGAGTAATGCTCCCATATTAACTTTGGTCAAGGAAATACATGATGAATTAACGCTATTCAATACCAACGTGCCCAAAGTAGTCATGGATGATCAGCATAATGCCTTATATTTTTCACGACAAACCATTCCTTATTTGCGCGGTGTGGCCACAGAAGATTGGTTCGATCACCACCACTTTTTTAAACACATTGGATTGTATGCTTATCGAGCTGATGTTTTGCCTAAATTAAGTCGATTACCAGTTTCTAGTTTAGAAAAGGCGGAAATGCTGGAACAACTGCGCTGGTTGCAACATGGCTTTCAAATTAAACTCATCGAAACCCAACATGAAACGGTCGGAATCGATAGCCCATCAGATTTAGAGAAAATTAAGAAATTAGGCTTTCTTTAAATAAATATCTCTTTATCTAGACCTCCAAAAGGCGTATCTTTATCAGATTTTTAGTGATTATTCGAATTTTTGTAAGATTCGAAGAAGGTTTATATCTATATGCAGAAACAAAATATTTTCGATCGATTGAAAGATCGAATCCTAGTGCTTGACGGCGCTATGGGTTCTTTAATTCAACAGTATCAATTAACAGATGCCGATTACCGTGGAGAAAGATTTAAAGATTTTCCTCACGAAGTGAAGGGGAATAATGATTTGTTGTCCATTACTCGGCCAGATGTTATTAAGGAAATTCATGCCAAATATTTTGAAGCTGGAGCTGATATCGCAGAAACAAATACTTTTTCAGGTACCTCCATTGCCATGGCAGATTATCACATGGAGGATTTGGTATATGAGCTGAATTTTGAATCGGCTAAAATAGCCAAAGAAGTTGCTGACGAATTTAGTAGAAAAACTCCCGATCAACCACGCTATGTAGCAGGTTCCATTGGACCAACGAATAGAACACTTTCATTATCTCCTGACGTCAACGATCCAGGTTTTCGAGCTGTTTCTTTTGATGAATTAGTGGAAGCTTATCAAGAGCAGGTACGAGGTTTAGTTGAGGGTGGAGTCGATTTACTTTTGGTAGAAACTGTATTTGATACCTTAAATGCCAAAGCAGCTCTTTTTGCTATCGATCAATATTTCCAGCAGAATCCAGACAAGCCTTATTTGCCTGTCATGGTATCAGGTACGATCACGGATGCATCGGGAAGAACACTTTCTGGTCAAACGACAGAAGCATTTTTGGCTTCCATAGCCCACATGCCTTTGCTTTCAGTTGGTTTAAACTGTGCTTTAGGAGCGGATTTGATGCGACCATACATCAAGACGCTTTCTGATAAATCTCCTTTTTTAGTTTCGGCTCACCCTAATGCGGGTTTACCAAATGAAATGGGAGAGTATGACCAAAGCCCAGAGCAAATGGCCGTGGTGATTGAAGATTATTTACAAAATGGCTTTATTAATATCATTGGTGGATGTTGTGGAACTACCCCTGAACACATTCGTTTAATAGCGGAGACAGCAGCAAAGTATCCGCCACATCAATTGCCAACAAAAAATCTAAACCAAAAGCTTTCTGGTTTGGAGCCTTTGGAAATTACGGAATTGACCAATTTTGTTAACATTGGTGAACGGTGTAATGTAACTGGTTCTAAGAAATTTGCTCGTTTAATACGTGAAGAAAACTTTGAGGAAGCGATTGCCATTGCTAGAGAACAAGTGGATGGCGGAGCTCAAATATTGGATGTCAACCTGGATGAAGGAATGATTGATGGTGTCAAAATGATGCCTCAATTCCTGAATTTATTGATGTCAGAACCCGATATTTCACGTTTGCCCATCATGATAGACTCCTCTAAATGGGAAGTTATTGAAGCAGGCTTGAAATGTGTTCAAGGTAAGTCCGTTGTGAATTCGATTTCATTGAAAGAAGGAGAAGAACGCTTTATTGAATTAGCCAAAAAAGTAAAACGTTATGGTGCTTCCGTCGTGGTGATGGCCTTCGATGAGCAAGGTCAAGCGGATTCATACCAGCGTCGGATAGAAATATGTCAAAGAGCATATGATATTTTAGTCAATGTAGTGGCTTTCCCTCCACAGGATATCATTTTTGATCCCAATATATTGACCGTGGCAACTGGAATGGAAGAGCATAATAATTATGCCAATGATTTCATTGAAGCTACAGCTTGGATTAAGAAAAACCTTCCTTATGCTAAAGTGTCAGGTGGAGTTTCTAATATTTCGTTTTCTTTCCGAGGTAACGAAGTTGTTCGAGAGGCCATGCATACGGTATTTCTATACTACGCAATCCAAGCGGGTATGGACATGGGTATCGTTAATGCCAGTCAGCTAGGTGTTTATGATGAAATTTCTCAACCTTTAAGGGATCTTTGTGAAGATGTACTACTCAATAGAAATCCAGAAGCAACGGAGAAATTAGTGGCATTTGCCGATACAGTTAAGTCAGCTGGAAAAGAACAAGTAATCGATGATGCTTGGAGGAGATTACCTGTTAATAAGCGCCTTGAACATGCTTTAATCAAAGGTTTAACGGAGTTTATTGATGAAGATACCGAAGAGGCTAGAAAGCTTGTTGATCGTCCTATTCAAGTGATTGAAGGTCCATTGATGGACGGTATGAATGTGGTGGGAGATTTGTTTGGCGCTGGAAAAATGTTCTTACCACAAGTAGTAAAATCTGCCCGTGTCATGAAAAAGGCAGTAGCTTATTTGTTGCCATATATCGAAGCAGAGAAACAAGTAGGAGAGAGCTCTTCTGCTGGAAAAATATTATTAGCTACTGTCAAAGGCGATGTTCATGATATTGGAAAAAATATCGTGGGAGTTGTTTTAGCATGTAATAATTATGAAGTAATTGATTTAGGCGTCATGGTTTCCTGCGATAAGATTTTGGCTGCTGCCAAAGAGCATCAAGTGGATATTCTTGGCTTATCAGGGTTAATTACACCAAGTTTAGATGAAATGGTTTATGTCGCCAAAGAAATGAAGCGCATGGGCTTTACCATTCCATTGTTGATTGGAGGAGCAACCACTTCCCGCTTACATACGGCAGTGAAAATTGATCCTCACTATGACGGACCAGTTATTCACGTATTGGATGCTTCTCGCTCCGTACCTGTAGCAGGTAGATTATTGCAAAGTGAATTATCTCAAAAAGAAATATTCACCGAAATCAAGGAGGAATATGCGCAAATTCGAGTGCAACATGCAGCTCGTCAACAAGAGAAAAATTATTTGACGATTGACCAAGCTCGACAAAAATCAAGAGGAATCGATTGGTCTGAATTTCAAGCACATCAACCTAGTTTCTTAGGAGTAAAATACTTTGAAGATTATTCTTTGGCTGAAATAGCTAAATACATCGACTGGACTCCATTTTTTGCTACATGGCAACTGAGCGGTAAATACCCTCGTATATTTGATGATACCGTAGTTGGCCCTGAAGCCAAGAAGCTATTCCAAGATGCGCAGGATTTATTAGCAGTAATTATTCGAGATAAATCATTGCAAGCTAAAGCTGCTTTAGGATTTTTTCCTGCCAATGCTTTTGGTGATGATATTATATTGCATGATTTTAAGGTCAATGAAAATAAAGTGGCTTGTGAAAAACATGGAGAGCATATCCATGTGCAATATGAGATTCAAAAGAAGGATGCTAGCTCAGATTCTAGTCAATGGCTGCATCATTTGCGTCAACAAAATGTCAAGGCAGCCAATTTAGCGAACCACTGTTTAAGTGATTTTGTAGCTCCTTTGGAAACAGGTGTTACTGATTATGTAGGAGCTTTTGCTGTTACCGCAGGTATTGGAATTGAAGCTTTATTGGAAAAGTATGATAAGGCTCATGATGATTATAACTCGATCATGGTGAAAGCTTTAGCAGATAGGTTAGCCGAAGCATTGGCAGAATTGTTACACGAGCGAGTACGTAAAGAATTCTGGGGATATGAGCGAGACGAAGATTTATCCAATGAAGATCTAATTGCAGAGAAATATACAGGTATTCGCCCTGCTCCAGGTTACCCTGCTTGCCCTGATCACACTGAAAAGAAGCGTCTCTTTGAATTGTTAGATGCCGAAGATAAAATTGGGATTAAGTTGACTGAAAGTTATGCCATGTATCCGGCATCTTCCGTTTCAGGTTTTTACTTTTCCCATCCTAAATCAACTTATTATGGTTTAGGTAAAATTACCAAAGATCAAGTGGAGGATTATGCTCAACGTAAGCAGATGTCGGTAGAGGAAATTGAACGTTGGCTAAGTCCTGTATTAAATTACGATGCATAGAATATGACTAAAATAACTGAGTATTTTAAGAATTCAGGAGGTAAAACCTTATTTTCCATAGAAATCATACCTCCTGTTAAAGGACAACATTTAGGGGAGTTAATGGGGCATATTGAGCCATTGATGGAATTTAAGCCACCCTTTATAGAAGTTACCTACCACCGTGAAGAATTCATAGAGAAAGAGGTGAACGGGGAATTGAAAAGAATTCCTATTCGTAAACGTCCAGGTACCTTAGGAATCTGCGCTGCTTTGATGCAAAAGTTCAAAGTAGAAGCAGTTCCTCACGTTATTTGTGGAGGATTTACCCAAGAGGAGACGGAGGATTTCTTGATTGACTTACATTATTTAGGAATTGAAAATGTATTAGCCTTACGTGGTGACCAAGAAAAAGGAGAGGATCGATTTATCCCTAAATTAGGAGGACATGCTTATGCCAATGAATTGGTGGAGCAGATATGTCGAATGAATAAGGGTCAATTACTTTATGAAGAAACGGAATCATTCCCAACAAACTTTTGTGTAGGGGTAGCTGCCTATCCTGAGAAACATTTTGAAGCCGTTTCCTTAGAGACAGATCTACAGTATTTAAAACAAAAAGTGGATGCTGGGGCTGATTATGTAGTAACCCAAATGTTTTTTGATAATCAGAAATACTTTGATTTTGTGAAGGCTTGTCGGGCCATAGGAATAAATGTACCTATAATCCCAGGAATAAAACCATTAGCTACAGTTAAGCAATTGGAGGTATTACCAGCTATATTTCACTTAGAAATTCCAAACGATTTATCAAAAGCAGTTTTGGCTGCAACAAATTCGGCAGGTATCAAACAAGCTGGAATAGAATGGGCAATTCAGCAAGGAAAAGAATTAATCCAAGCAGGTGTCCCAGCTTTACATTTTTACACCATGAGTAAATCTGATAGTGTCCGATCCATCGCTTCGGCCTTATTTTAGTAAAAAAGAGCGATTGAGAAATCGCTCTTTTTTATTTACAAGACTCCTGTTTCTTCTAGCTTGACATGTTTCCAGTTTTCACCTGAACGAATGCGGTTAAGCTGAGTATGTGTAATGCCGAATTGCTTAGCAATCATTTTAAATCGACTTTTTTCCGATTTTAGCATTTTTTTAATCATCAAGACTTTGCTTTCCGTCAGCTTATAATTCTTGGTTCTTTTCGGAATTTGACGATTAATCACGCTTGGATTATTTTTATTGTGGGCAGTGACTAGACTTCGATTTCCCCAAACTAGATTTTCAGCTCGGTTATTCAATTTGTCATGATCCAAATGCAACACAAAATTGTCAGATTCTTCTTTTTTCTCAACAAAACATTCAGCCACTAATTTGTGGATATAGCGATTCGCAGATTTTTGCTGAAATCGAATATTGAGAGAACGATATCCCTGAATCATTGAACCTTGAATCAGATCACCCTCTGGATTATTCTGAAAACTTTTTACTCGGCCGTAATTAGAGATTTCATAATGAATTTGATTATCAAATTCGGGGAACGGAATGCGCTTCCATTGCTCATTCCAATAGTTTTTTAAGGCGGTCATAGAATTAAAGTACTTATTATAGAACGGGTAGTTTTGCAATTTAAATATATTATTCGAATTGCGAAAGTTTAGGTCAAAACGAAAAACTTCATTCAAAATTGTTAAATATTCTGATTCTTTATTTCAAAAAAGGTATGAGTGGTTTTTATTCGATTTAGCCATGGTTTAGAAATTTCTATTTAGCTTCCAAAATGATTGAATTTGATCCCTGAAAGCAATTTTTTAGCAAATTTATAGAAGGTGAGTATTTATTCAATTTGGCATTGATTCAGTAAATCAAGAACTTTATTCAAGTAAACTCGGTTCTAAAAGAATAGTAAAATATGACCTTAACTTTATCATAATTCATGAAAGTTTTAATTTACGGTGCCTCCATCAATCCTCAGCGTTACGCCTATTTGGCGGCTCATATGCTGCATAATAAAGGGCATGAAATTGTATTGGTGGGAATAAAAAATGGAGAATTATTGGGAACAAAGATCCATCCCATTGATTGGATAGAAGATAATGTAGATACGGTCACTTTATACGTAGGTCCACAAAATCAAAATGGCCTATTGGACTACATTAGAAAACTAAAACCAAGAAGAGTAATATTTAATCCAGGTACGGAAAATGAAAAGCTGAGGAAGAGCCTAGAAGAAGAGGGAATAGTGACAGATGAAGCCTGTACCTTGGTATTATTGCAAACAGGGCAATTTTAATAGGTATCTGTTAGTTTTTATCCCAACAGATACCGACTTTATTTAGATGGCCTTCAATACGAAGTCAAATTCTTCCATAATCAAGTTCGCTAGTAATTTCTTGCATGCATTGGTTACAATGTCATTGGCCTCTGCCTCTGAACTAGCTTCTATTTGCAGCTGAATATGTTTGCCAATACGCACATCAGCTACCTGATGTATATCTAAGTTTTGTAAACCGATACGCACAGCTTTACCTTGTGGATCAAGGATTTCTTTTTGAGGCATTACATTAATTTCAGCTAAAAATTTCATTTTTTTTGGGTATTAAGTATGTAAAGAACTCCTGAAAGGAGAATATAGGATGCTACTAACAGTGGCAATGCTACAAATTTAAGGAAAATCAGTCCAGCAACACAAAAAACTAGGAAAATGAATTTAATTTGATTGCTTTTCCAATCCCAAGTTTTAAACTTAAAGGCCATTAAGGGTAATTCACATACGAGTAAATAGCTCATGATAACAGAATAGATCAATAAGCCCTTAAAATTAAGTACGTATTCACTGAACTCCGGTTGAAATTCCAAAATGAGTGGTAAAGCAGCAATCACAATCCCGTTGGCCGGTGTAGGAACACCAATAAATTGATCACTTTGTCGGGTATCGACATTGAATTTGGCCAAACGATAGGCGGAAAATATAGCCAAAGAAAAAACGATAAATGGTTTATAAAAGCCAAATAATCCAACGGAACATTGTGTTGCACAACTAGCTTCTACTAAATGAAATAGCATAAATGCTGGTAATACACCAAAGGAAACCATATCGGCTAAGGAATCAAGTTCTTTGCCTAATTCCGAATATGCATGCAATAATCTTGCTAAAAAGCCATCCAAGAAATCAAATACAAGTGAAATTAAAATACAGTAGGAGGCCCATAATACATGCCCTTGCATAACAAAATAGAGACCAAAACAGCCTGACAATAAATTGCCAAGGGTTAAGGTATTGGGGATTTCTTTTTTGATTGACATCTTATGCTCTAACAAATGGATTTTGAATTTTCTCTATTCCAATGGTGGTACTTCCTCCATGACCAGGAAAAACTTCAGTTTCCTCTGGTAATACATATAATTCATTTTGAATACTGTTAACTAAGTCCGCATGATTGCACAATGGAAAATCAGTTCTTCCAATGCTTCTTCTAAATAATACATCTCCATCGATGAGCCAACCTTGTTCTTCCAAATAAAAGGCTACATGACCAGGTGCATGACCCGGAACAAATAAAACTTTAAGCTTCATTTCTCCTATTTCAATGACTTCATTGTCCACGAGAAAGCGGTCAACTTCCACAGCTTGGAAGGCAGGAAAACCATATACTGCCGCTCTATTGGCCGCATCATTTAATAAAGGTAAATCTTTGGGATGTAAGGCGAAAGGAACCTTAAAATGCTCTTTGATATAATGAACCCCCATCACATGGTCAATGTGCGCATGGGTATTGAGGCAATACTTCAATTGGATTCTCTTTGATTCAATAAACTCAGTAATTATTTTTCTTTCCTCATAATTGTGGCAACCTGGGTCAAAAATGATTCCATTTCCTTCATCATCCCAAAGCAAATAGGTGTTTTCTTGAAATGGGTTGAACGTAAAAACTTCTTTATATACCACGAATGACTTGTTTTGAATGCAAATTACTTATTTCCTGTAAATTGATGTTGCCCTAATAAGAATAAGCAGGGTTTTTTATGCAAATCAGGAGGAAGTTTAGCCCATGTTTCAGCCGTTTTAGTTTGTATGAACCCTGTTGGGGCTTGAATGTCGCATCCAATGCAGATTAATTGGTATTTGGGGCAAATCTGCAATAAATCCTCTAATAAGGCATTGTTTCGATAGGGCGTTTCAATGAATAGTTGAGTTTGTCCGGATTTGTCAACCTCTTTTTGTAATTGCTCTATTTTTTTCATTCGAGCATTTTTATCAATTGGCAAATAACCATGAAAACAAAAACTTTGTCCAGAAAAACCTGAAGCCATTAAGGCCAATAGGATAGAAGATGGACCAACCAATGAAACGACTTCAATTTGTAGTTGATGTGCAATGGATACAGCTAATGCTCCTGGATCGGCAATGCCTGGACAACCTGCTTCTGAAATGATACCAATGGAATGATTCGCTTTTACTTGTGTCTGAATGAATTTTTCAATGGTAGATGCACTGCTATCTTTATCTAATACTTCAAAAACTAAATCATCTATCTTGATCCCTAGTTTTAACTCGCTGATAAATCTCCTTGCCGTGCGAATATTTTCAACCAAAAAATGCTGACATGTCAATATGGCTTGACTAACCTCAGGTGCTAACACTTGAGTGGCAGTATTTTCAGCGATAGGACAAGGAATCAAATAGATTTTCATAAAATACTTCGTAAGACTTCAACAAAAGCCTCTGGTTGGTCTGCCTGAACCCAGTGACCTGCCTGAGGGACTTCAATCAGTTCAAAGTTGGGGAAAATTTCAGCAATATAGCGCTCATCTTCCGGCTGGATATAATGTGATTCTGCCCCTTTGATGAAATAGGCAGGAATGTTGACTGAGTTTTTAACCCAAAGTTCATGTCCTACCACATCGATATTTTTAGTGATAACCTTTACATTAATTCTCCAAGCGAATTCTTGTTGATCATTTCTATACAAGTTTTTTAATAAAAATTGACGAACTCCTTCTTTTTCCTCAAATCGCTTTAAATGTTCATTGGCTTCTGTTCTACTTGCCAAATTTTTCAAATCTAGGCTATTTAAGCCTTCCAAAATGGCGGTATGATGTACTGGGTAGAATTTGGGAGCAATGTCCACTACAATCATCTTTTGAGCTATATCAGGATGGTTTAAGGCAAATTGCATGACCACTTTACCTCCCATCGAGTGTCCTAAGATAATGGGTTTAACCAATTGATGTTCTTGAATAAACTCCAATAAATCTTCGGACATAACTTGGTAATCAAATTCATCTGACCAAGGTGATTGGCCATGATTTCTTTGATCCACTAAATAAACTTGGAATTGGTCAGCAAGTACTTTAGCAATTCCTAACCAGTTGTCCGATGAACCAAAAATCCCATGAAGTATAATGAGAGAAGGTCCTTGTTCTCCCACTTTTCTGAAGTATAATTTCATTTATTGAATATAAATAGCCTTTTCTTGTTGTTTTATTGTTTCCCCAATAAATTCTAATGAGAAACCTTGTGCTTGTGCAAATGATTCAAATTCAGATTGAAAATTCTTGTCGACCGCAATCAATAGCCCCCCTGAAGTTTGTGGATCAGCACCAATGAGTTGTTGAAATTCAGAAATACTTTCTTCAACTCGATGTCCATAACTAGCCCAATTTCTGGATGTTCCACCCGGAAAACATTTTTGCTCTAAATAATGACCAATCTGTGGTAAGGTCGGAATTTTATCAAAATACAATTGGGCACTGACTTTTGATCCATCGCACATTTCCACTAAATGACCCAATAAGCCAAAACCTGTTACGTCAGTTAATGACTTGACATATTCCAAAGGCCCTAATTTTTCACCCAAGTGATTGAGTGTACTCATTTGTTTGACAGCTATTGCTAGGTCCTCGGGGCTCACTATACCTCTTTTTTGAGCAGTAGATAAAATACCTACACCTAATGGTTTGGTTAAATACAATAGGCAATTGTCAGTAGCTTGATCGTTTTGCTTTAAATGCTCCTTTTTAACTTTACCTGTTACAGCTAAACCAAAAATGGGTTCAGGAGAATCGATGGAATGACCTCCTGCTAGAGGAATTCCGGCTTCAGCACAAGCGGCACGCCCACCTTCCAACACTTTTTTAGCAATCTCCGGAGCTAATTTGTCAATAGGCCATCCTAAAATAGCGATAGCCATTAGAGGAGAACCTCCCATGGCATAAATATCTGAAATAGCATTGGTAGCAGCAATTTTCCCAAAATCAAATGGATCATCAACAATGGGCATGAAGAAATCCGTGGTGGAAATGACAGCTTCTCCATTTTGCCAATCAAATACAGCAGCGTCATCCCTACTTTCATTTCCAACTAAAAGGAGGGGGTGATTTTTTTTTGGAGTATCGGTATGTAAAATTTGATCTAAAATTTGAGGTGAAATTTTACATCCGCAACCCGCTCCATGGGAAAATGAGGTCAATTTTATGCTAGTGTCCAATGTCTAAATTTTTAAATGAATGGTACAAAAATATTCTTTAAATAATTAAAAATTAAGTTTGTGTTAAGATTTAAGCCAAAATAGTACAATTAGATGACTATATTCATTTAAATAATTACAGAAAATGCCTTATAAGTTCTAATTATCAGTTGATTAGTGCAATTTATCATGAAATGACTTTTGTCAAACAGTTGTAGTATTTGATTTTTTCCATTTATTTTGTGTAAATATCTTTCAACTCAATTATAACTAAATTCCAAATTTATGCAGAAAAGATTTATTACTCGTTCTGTGTTATTGGGGGCGTTTTTTGCGCTTTTGATGGCATTGCCGATTGGGCAGCTATTTGCTCAAGTTACTAGCTCTTCTTTTACCGGTACGGTTACCGACGCTAAAGGAGAAGTTTTGCCAGGTGCTAGCGTTTTAGCTGTGCACACTCCATCAGGTACTAAGTATGGAGTAGCCACCAATGCCGCTGGTCGTTATACCCTCATTGGTGTTCGTGTGGGTGGACCATTTGTTCTAAAAGTAACTTTTGTTGGTTACAAAGAACAAGTTAAAGACAATTTATTTACTAGTTTAGGAACTTCCACTAACGTAAGTTTCAAGTTAGAAGAAGAAGGTCAGCAATTACAAGAAGTTGTAGTAAAATCTTCACGTTCTGATTTATTTAGTTCGAACAGAACAGGAGCTGCTACTTCATTTGCGACAGAAACTATCAATGGATTGCCAACGATTGGTCGTACTATTGATGATATTACTAAGTACAACGCATATAGTAATGGACGTTCATTTGCAGGACAAGATTCTCGTTTCAATAACTTCACTATTGATGGTTCGGTATTCAATAATGGTTTTGGTTTAGGTAGCTCATCTCAAGCAGGTGGTCGTACTAGTACAACGGCCGTTTCATTAGATGCGATAGAACAAATTCAAATCAATATTGCTCCATTTGATGTTCGTCAATCAGGTTTTGCGGGAGCTGGTATCAATGCCGTGACTCGTTCAGGAACCAATGATTTTACTGGTTCAGCATATCATATTTTTAGAAATAGTGATTTAGTAGGAAAGAAAGCTGATGGTAAAGATTTGCCACCAATTAATATTTCTGAAAAAACAACTGGATTTCGTGTAGGTGGTCCTTTGATTAAGGATAAATTATTCTTCTTTGCCAACTACGAAGAATTCAAGAGTTCTACTCCAGCATTAAACTGGTCGGCTAATCGTCCGGGTGCTACAGGTAACGTATCTCGAGTACTTGCCTCTGATATTGAAGATTTAGGAAATTTCATGAAGACAAATTTCAATTATGAAATTGGTGCAATTGATAATTTCAACAATGAGGTTACTTCAAAGAAAGGTTTGTTGCGTTTAGATTATAACATCAATAACAACAATAAGTTAACGATTCGTTACTCTCAACATGATTCTGAGTCTGGATCTATTATTTCTAACTCAAACAGTAGTAATACTGCAGGAAATGGTAACCGTACTAACTCTTCGTTGGCTTTATCTCCACAGAATACAGGTTATATCATTCAAGATAACACGCGTTCAATCGTGGCTGAATTAAACTCTACTATTAATTCTAAGTTTGCGAACAACTTCATTGCTACTTATAATAAGCAAATTGAAGATAGAGCTCAAACAGCTTTGTTCCCAACGATTGATATCTTAAAAGATGGTTCTACATATACATCTTTAGGAATGGATCCATTTACTCCAAACAACAAGTTGAATTATTCTACTTTGAATTTTACTAACAACTTGACTTATTTCAATGATAAACATACGTTCACATTCGGATTAAGTTATGAGTATTTTGTGTCAAATAACGTATTCTTCCCTTCATCGAATGGTGTCTATGTATTTAACTCAATCGCTGATTTCAAAACTGCTGCTTTAGCTTACAAAGCCAATCCAAATTTGGCTGTTTCTCCAGTAGTGATGCCTCGTTTCAACTACCGTTACTCTTTGTTGCCAGATGGTGCTGAGCCATTGCAGCAATTGAAAGTTTCGACTTATTCAGCCTATTTACAGGATGAATTCCAAGTGACTGACAAATTTAAAGTTACTGGTGGTGTACGTTTTGACTTATTCTCTTATGATAATTCAACTTCGAAGGATTTTTATAATCCAATTGTTGCAGGTTTGACTTACAAAGATGAAAATGGTAATGATTTGAAAGTAAACACAGGAGCATTTCCTCCAGCTAAATTATTGGTTTCTCCACGTATTGGATTTAACTATGATGTAAATGGTGACAAATCTCTACAAATTCGTGGTGGTACAGGTTTCTTCGTATCAAGAATTCCTCAAGTATTGGTTTCTAACCAATTGGGTAATAATGGTGTTAATACAGCGGTTATTTCTGCTTCAAACACTACTGCTTATCCATTTACAATGAATCCAACTGTTTACAAGCCAGCTACTACTGACATTAATAAATTGCCAGCTTATGTAGTAAATGCATCGACAGAAGATTTGAAAAACCCAATGATTTGGAAAACTAACTTTGCTGTTGATAAGAAATTACCTTGGGGCTTAGTTGGAACATTAGAGGCTATTTATAATAAAAACCTTAACTCATTGCGTTACATAGACGCTAACTTAAAAGCACCAACAGCTAATTTTGTAGGTCCAGATACTCGTAGCCGTTTTGCTACAGCTGGTCGTTTTATCAATGCAGCTACTACGAACGTATTCGTGTTAACTAATACAGATAAAGGAGAGTCTTACTCTTTCACAGCTAAATTAGAGAAACCAACTGTAGATGGTTTTGGTGGAATGTTAGGTTATACTTATGCAGTTGCTAAGGATATTCAATCTGTTGGTTCTACTGTACAAGCTAACATTGCTACAGAATACGGTCAAAACTATTTGGGTACTTCTTATTCAGATAACGACTTGCGTCACCGTTTTGTAGGATTTGTTAACTACCGTTTGAATTACGGTGGTAAATTAGGTGGATCTACTATGTTTACTTTAGGTGCAGTTTCATCTTCAGGTTACCGTCAATCATATACTTTTGGTGCTGACTTCAATGGTGATGGTCAAACAAACGACTTGATTTTTGTTCCTTACAAAGGTTCTGATTTGACTTTCACTCCTCAAACTATCAACGGACGTACTTATTCAGCTGCTGAGCAAGCTGCGGCTTTTGATGCTTTCATTGATGGAAATGATTATTTGAAAAATCGTCGTGGAATGTATGCTGAGCGTAACGGAGCTTATTCTCCTTGGTTAACTCGTTTCGACTTTACTGTTGAGCAAGATTTCCATATCAAGACGGGTAAAAACAAAAGAAATATCATCCGTTTACGTGCTGATATCTTGAACGTAGGTAACTTAATTGATAATACTTGGGGTGTAGGTTGGGTTCCAACGAATGCTAACCCATTGCGTTTCACTACAGCATCTAATGGTACTGTTACTTACCAAATGGGAACTCAAGTTATTCAAAATGCTTCAGGAGCAAACGAAACAATTTTATTACGTGATTCATTCGTGAAATCAATCAACGTAAATAATGTTTGGCAAGCTCAATTGGGTATTCGTTATATCTTCGAATAGTCGAAATATACAATTTCAATATGTTAAAACAGGCTGCCCATTGGGCAGCCTGTTTTGTTTTCAACGCATTTTTCTCACGCTGGCAAGGTTTGGAACCTTGACAGCGTTGTGCGTTGATAACGATTTTGAAAATAATTTTATTTTAATTCAATTCTTCTTATCAAGTTCTAGATAAATATCGGACAAAAAAAAGCCAGCAATTGCTGGCTTTTACTTTCAATGTTATTCTTGGATTTTATTTAAACTCCTTATGATGTGCTAATCGATGTAAGTCATCTTGACTTAATGATTTGAAATATTCATAGGTGATTTTTAATCCTTCAGCTCTAGAAACCTTGGGTTCCCAGCCTAATATAGCTTTTGCTTTGGTAATATCTGGTTTTCTTTGTTTGGGATCATCCGTTGGCAAAGGAAGTGAAATTAATTTCTGACTTGTTCCAGTTAATTTGATAATTTCTTCTCCAAACTCTTTGATAGTGATTTCATCTGGATTACCAATATTTACTGGCTGGGCATAATCGCTAAGCAATAAACGGTATATTCCTTCAACCAAATCATCTACATAGCAAAAAGCTCTAGTTTGAGAGCCATCACCAAACATGGTTAAATCTTCTCCACGTAAGGCTTGACCAATAAATGCAGGTAAAACACGACCATCATTCAGACGCATTCTTGGCCCATAGGTATTGAAAATACGTACGATTCTAGTTTCAACACCATGATAAGTGTGATATGCCATGGTCATAGCCTCCTGAAAGCGCTTAGCTTCGTCATAGACTCCTCTTGGACCAACTGGGTTCACATTTCCCCAATACTCTTCTGTTTGAGGATGAACCAAAGGATCTCCATAAACTTCGGAAGTAGAGGCAATCAGTACACGGGCATTTTTGACACGTGCTAATCCCAAACAATTATGAATTCCCAAAGAACCTACTTTTAAGGTTTGAATGGGAATTTTTAAATAATCAATAGGGGAGGCAGGTGAAGCAAAATGAAGAATATAATCTAATTCACCGGGTACGTGGATGAACTTAGATACATCATGATGATAAAATTCAAAATTGGGAAGCTTAAAAAGGTGCTCAATGTTTTTTAAATCGCCTGTGATCAAATTATCCATGGCAATCACATGAAAACCTTCTTTGATAAAACGATCACAAAGATGTGATCCTAAAAATCCAGCTCCTCCAGTTATTAATACTCTTTTCATTTCAATGATTTATGATAATATGGTTTGACGGCCAATCGAATAATAAGTATATCCTAATTCCTTCATTTGAGATAATTCATATAAATTTCTGCCATCAAAAATGACTTTATTTTTAAGTAATGAATCCATTTTCTCGAAATCAGGAGTACGGAATTGAGGCCATTCTGTGACAATTAACAGTGCATCAGCTTCTTCCAAGGCTTCATAAGGATTTTTACAAAACTGAACGCTGTCTCCTAATAAAGCCTGAACATTAGGCATAGCCTCTGGATCATACGCTTTAATGGTACATCCCGCCTCCAACAACGCTTCAATGTTATATAAGGCAGGAGCTTCACGAATATCATCAGTATATGGCTTAAATGCCAATCCCCAAATGGCAATGGTTTTACCAGCTAAATCATGGTTGAAATACTGACGTACTTGAGGTAATAATTTGGTCTTTTGGTTTTCATTAACCCGCATGACACTATCCAAAATATGGAATTTATAATTATTCTCTTCGGATGTTTTTGCCAGAGCTTGAACATCTTTTGGAAAACAACTTCCTCCATATCCTATACCCGCAAACAAAAAGCGCTTACCAATCCGAGAATCGGTACCAATACCTCTACGAATATCGTCCACATTGGCTCCTACCAATTCACACAAATTGGCAATTTCATTCATAAAGGTGATTTTGGTTGCTAAAAATGCATTTGCGGCATATTTAGTCATCTCCGCAGAACGTTCATCCATAAAAATGATTGGATTTCCTTGACGAACTAAGGGAGCATATAATTTGGTCATTAATTCCTTGGCTCTGTCTGATTCGGTTCCAATCACCACGCGGTCTGGTTTCATAAAATCTTCTACTGCCACTCCTTCGCGTAAAAATTCTGGATTTGATACCACATCAAATGGCACTTTGGCATTTTTAGCAATAGCATTTTTGACCAATTCAGATGTTCCAACAGGAACTGTACTTTTATCAATAATGACCGTATATTCTTTTAATAAAGGACCTAAATCATTAGCTACTTGTAATATGTATTTCAAATCTGCTGAACCATCTTCTCCTGGAGGGGTAGGAAGTGCCAAAAAGATTACTTTGGCTCCTTCAATTCCTTCCACCAATGAAGTGGTAAAGTTTAATCGACCTTCTTCCACATTGCGGTGAAATAAATCTTCCAAACCTGGTTCATAAATGGGTACTACACCCGCTTTCATTTGATTAATCTTAGCCTCATTGATGTCTACACATGTGACGTGGTTACCTGTTTCTGAAAAACATGTTCCTGTGACAAGGCCAACATATCCCGTTCCTACTACCGCAATTTTCATGGGTTAATCTTTATTTAGTTCAAAAATTTGGCTCAAAATTAGCCATTTTTCTTATAAAATTTATAATTGAATTGGAATATCAAAACTTATTTAGCTATCGGTATAATTTTACCAATACTTCCTGACGGCTCCATGCAACCTAACCAATTAGCTAAGGTGGTAGAAATGTCACTTATGCTCGTTCTGCTACTGAGTTCTTGTGGTTTCACCTTCCAACCATAAAACAATAAGGGTACATGAGTATCATAAGCATAAAGTGTACTATGCGTTGTTCCCGTCTTACCACCCATGAACCATTGCGGTTTCAATAATATCATGAAATCGCCACTTCGAGCTGGATTGTAACCATTCGTAACCAAATCTTTATAGGGTTGAATTAAGGTACTATTAGCAACATCTTGCATATCAATGATGGTGGATGTACCCTCAATTTTAGAATAAGCTGCTAAAATAACTTGGTGTAATTTTTTACGATTGATGGCTAATTTTTCCACCAAAGAATGATCAATGTACAATTGTGAGTTTTCACTTCCAATAATTAATTTATCAGAGCCAAACTCTTTTTGCAAGGCACTTTTAGCCTCTGTTAAGGCTTTATTCGCCTCAAATACACCACCTGGCATTTTTTTCGATTGTAAGTATCCTGGAACCTCAGCCACGGCATGGTCAGCAGTTAAAAACACCAATACTCGATCTTTACCAAATTGTTTATCCAAATAGCTCAATATTTCAGCAATATCTCGGTCCAAACGTAAATACGTATCTTCCAATTCGATGGATTGTGGTCCAAAAGCGTGACCTACATAATCAGTTGAAGAAAAGCTAACTGCTAAAAAGTCAGTGTTATTGTTTTGTCCCAATTTTTCTTCCTCAATAGCCTTTAAAGCAAAATCTTTCGTAATCGAATTACCATATGGTGTAGAACGAATGATTTCTAATGGATTAGGTCCTTCTAATGCATGTGGGAAAGTAGGTGTCTTTTCCGAAGGTAGTTTTCCTTCAAAAGGCAAATTGTCTTCTGCACTTTGAACATATGTATCAATGGGATATAAGGTATTCCACCCTTGTTTGACATATTTAAGCGCTTTTTCTTCGGCATTGAATTTCTGAACCCAGCTCGGTAATTCTTTCATGTAAAACGTGGAAGTAATCCAACGGCCTTCTTTTGAATCATACCAATAAGAACCATTAGCTGTATGACCACCTGGTAAAATAGCACCACGATCTTTTAAGGCAATGGCAATGGTTTTTGAACGGAAATTTTGAGAAATACGTAATTGATCAGTAATGGTGCTGGTCCAAAGATTTTTGGGTGACATAAACCCTGTTTTACCTGTAGTTCCTACCGTAGTAACTGTACTGTCTTCTGTACAATATACCTTTTTTCCAGTGGCTACATCTGTCCAATCATTTCCAACAATGCCATGAACAGCAGGTACTGTTCCTGTATATACACTAGCATGTCCAGCGGCTGTAACAGTAGGAGCATAGTTATAATGATTATCTTGGCAGTTTAAGCCTTCTCGCATCAAGCGCTTAAAGCCATTATCGCTATATCGATCTTGATATTTATATAAATAATCATAACGCATTTGATCTACTACAATTCCTACTACCAATGCAGGTCTTTTAGCTAATGTTTTGGATTTGTTTTGAGCCCAGGTCGTACTAAAACTAAGTAGGCTAATGATCAAATAGGCAAATACTTGTGTCGTTTTTTTCATGAATAAATAGGAAAATGTGTTAATGTATTCGTTTTTTGGTGTAATAAATCTATTTCTAATAGTTTGGTTTCCAATCCATTAGTAAGCACTAAATATTTGGAGTTTATCTGTTTTTGATATTGACTAATTTGCTGCCAAGTAATTTCTGTGAGCTTAACATGAGGTGCTTTACATTCAATCACCATAAAAACAGTCCCATCCTTAGCAAATATTTGAATATCACTTCTTCTTTGTAATTGATTAACAATAATGCCTCCTTCAATTTGAATCATTCCACTCGGGTACTGCAAGTGATTCGTAATGTACTGCAAGCAGTGCTGACGCACCCATTCTTCTGGAGAAAGTAGCCTATATTTTTTGGCAATAGAGTCAAAAATATAGAGTTTTCCATCCTTTTTTTTTAATTTGTAATCATAAGGGGGAAACTGCAGCGTCAGGTCAGCTATAGGTTGCATCATAGGCCATTACACAAACTCTAAATTAATCTATTTGTAGATTAATTTCATCACGAACTAGCTCTTTTCATGAAAACTAAAGAAGAAATTGTACAAAATTGGTTACCTCGCTACACAGGTACACCCTTGGAAAAATTTGGTCAGTATATATTATTAACCAATTTCAAGAATTACGTCGATATGTTTGCACAAAAATTTGACGTAGAGATCTTAGGACAAGATCGTCCTATGCAAACGGCAACGGCAGATAATATCACCATCATTAATTTTGGAATGGGTTCTCCTATGGCAGCTACCGTGATGGATATTCTTTCTGCCATTTCTCCTAAAGCTGTATTGTTTTTGGGTAAATGTGGTGGACTGAAAAAGAACCTCGCTTTGGGAGATTTAATTCTTCCTATTGCTGCCGTTAGAGGGGAAGGTACTTCCGATGAATATATGCCCAAAGAGATACCTGCTTTACCATCTTTTCGCCTTCAACGTTCCGTTTCTTCCATGATCAAGAAACACGAAAAAGATTATTGGACAGGTTTGATTTACACCACCAATCGTCGAGTTTGGGAGCATGATGAAGAATTTAAAAAGTATTTATCAGATATCCGTGCCATGTGCATCGATATGGAAACGGCTACGATTTTTACCGTAGGATTTGTGAATAAAATTCCACGTGGAGCACTCTTGTTAGTGTCAGATAATCCGATGACTCCAGATGGAGTAAAGACAGATGTGAGTGATAAAAAAGTAACAGATAATTATGTTAATCTACACCTTCAAATAGGTATAGATGCCCTAGAAGAATTAGCATCTTCAGGTGAATCGGTTAAACACTTACGTTTCGAGTAAAATTAGTTACAGAAATCTCGGATAACTTGGAAGGAGGGATTGTATCCCAATTCTCCTGCTTTGCTTAAATCCAAACATCCTGTGGTGTCGGCTAAGGCTAATTTGATGATTCCTCTGACAAAATAAGCTTCTGAGTATTTGGCATTCAATTTTATGGCATTACTGCAATCTTGAATGGCATTACGTTGATCTCCCACATTGGATTTGGCCATGGCTCTCATGAAATAGGCATCCGCATAAATGGGATTTAAGGAAATTGCCCGGTTGTAATCTTCCATGGCTTGTTTAGGATCACCCGATTTAGATTTAGCCAAGCCTCTGTTGAAATATATTTCAGCACGTTCAGTAGTGAATTCGGCTATTTTGATTTTATCCTGAACTGAATTACGTAATTCATCTAATACTGCTTTATTCATTTTGGCCGTATAAAGAATTTTAGCATTATCTAAATTTCCCATATCCACAGCTTTGGTATAATCCTCTATGGCACCACGTTGATCTCCTAGTTTAGATTTAACAAAACCACGGCCATAGAATGCTTCTACTTTAGCAGGCTCTAATTCTAAAGCTTTGTTGAAATCTTCTAAAGCACCTTTTTCACCATTTTCTCCTCGAAAATTTTCCAATTGAGTTTTGCAAAATCCTGAATAATACCAATCATTGGCTTCATCGGGACTGATTTTTAATGCCTCATTGAAATCCTTTAAGGCATTGGCAAAATCATTTAATTTCATTTTGGCAAATCCTCTTCCAGAATAATACGTAGACCTTTTAGGGCTAATTTCAATGGCTTTGCTGTAATCCTCTATACTACTAGCAAATTCTCCTAATTTAACTTTGCAATCTCCTCTAGCTGCCAAGCATGGAGCATATTCAGGGTTTAATTCCAATGACTTATTGAAGTCAGATAAACCTCCACGGTAGTTTTCTAATTTACTTTTTGATAAGCCTCTGGAATAATAAGCAGTAGCCTCTAATGGGTTTAAGCGAATCGCTTCATTGTAATCCTGAATAGCAATCTTGTGGTTGTCTTGCTTACTATAACTTTGACCGCGAGCAATGAATGCTTCGTAATACGTGGATTTTAATTCAATTGCTTTTTCGAAATCTAAAATTGCTCCTCTGAAATCTTTTAAATTATATTTAGCAAAGCCCCTGTTATAAAATGCAATAGGATTAGGATTAGCTGTGTTTTTCTCTATTTCAATACTGAAGTTTCGCAATGCCTCAGCATAATTGCCGGTTTTGTTTTGAGTTAAACCTAATTCCATGTAATTGACACCTTCTTGAGCCAAAACTGAATTAGAAATAAGTAGTAAGCAGGCAATAGCCAGAGAAGTCCACTTCATGGTTAAATTTAAATTTATACTGTAAAAATAAGGGAAATCACTCGCTAAGAAAAATTTGAGTAAAGCCAAATACTAAAATTAGCCATAAGGTAATTAAAGCTGTTTTTTTCAAATATGGATCTATTTGTGCTGGCGTTAAACTAGGTTGTAATTTATTGGCTAATAAGGCTATAGGAATGAAGGCAGCCAGCATGGTGGAGCTTTGCATTAAAGTAGGAGGGGTTCCATGATTTAGCATGGGAAATAGACCAAAACTTAAGATGGTCAAAATGTAGAGGAATTTTTGATATAAAAATCCAGCGGTTTTACCAATGCGGACAGGAATGGAGAGTTTGCCTTGTTTTTTGTCATTTTCTAAATCACGTAAATTATTCAAATTCAACACAGCTACTGACATAAATCCACAACCTGCTGCTGGTAAAAAAGTAACAAATTTGAATTCTAATGTTTGTAAGAAATAGACTCCAACTGTACCTACTAAACCAAAAAATAGAAATACGGAAAGGTCTCCCAATCCCATATATCCATAGGGTCTTTTCCCCACGGTATAGGCAATAGCTGCAGCAATTGCCAATATTCCTAAAACTAAAAATCCAAGTATGATTTCAATACTCGCTGTTTGAAGGCTGATGTACAATAGACTGATGCCCGAAATAAACGCTAAGAGTGCACTGATATAAACGGCTTTTTTCATTTCTGAAGGACTAATGGCCCCAGTTTGAACAGCCCTTAGTGCCACTTTTCTATCGGCATTATCAATGCCATTTTGTGTATCACCCAAATCATTGGCAAAATTGGATAAAATTTGAAGCAGCAGGGTCGTAAGAATGGCTAAGGCACCAATAGTCCAAAGAAAATGACCATCTACATAGGCCAATATATTTCCTAAAATGGTACTTGCTATGGCCAATGGTAATGTGCGGGGCCTAGCGGCTTCAACCCAACGATTCATATATTTTCGTATTAATTAGAAACAAATATCCCTGAATTAGGTCATAATTCAGGGATGTAAGAAATCAATTACTTCGCTAAAGCTTGAAGGAACTCAGGACTTGTAGGTTTAATTGCCGAAGCAAAAAAGTTAACTAGTTCACCCTTTTCGTTGATGACATATTTACAGAAATTCCAGCTTGGTTCTTTTTCATTCCAACCATTACCATTTTTATCTGTAAGCCATTTGTATAAATCACATTTCCCATCGCCTTTTACCACGACTTTTTCCATCATTTGGAAACTAACACCGTAATTTTTTTGGCAAAAGCTCGCAATTTCTTCGTTGCTACCTGGTTCTTGACCCCCAAATTCATTGGCAGGGAAACCTAAGATAACAATGTCTTTATTAGCTTGATGGAATTTCTCCCAATCAGCATACTGTGGTGTATAACCACATTTAGAAGCAGTATTTAATACCACTACTTTCTTTCCTTTAAATTGGCTAAAGTCTATAACCTTGCCATCAATACCTTTCATTTTGAAATTATGAAAAGTCGGTGCTGCAACAACAGTTTCCACGTTTTCTGGGCGATTTAAAATGATGTTTTGCGTAAACGGCAATGTAAGAGCCGTTAATAAGGATCCAATTTTTACAATATTTACTAGCATAACGATAGTGATTAATATAAGTGAGAAAGTTAAAATTCGTTTCATGTTACATTCGTTCAGGAGAAACTATCCCCAATAACGAAGTTGCGTGCTGAATTGTTTTGCCCGTTAAGTCTGCCAAGGTAAGTCGAATTGTTCTAATCTCCTCGCTTTCTTCATTTAAGATGGTCAATTCATTGTAAAATTTATTGAATTGTTTTGCTAAATCAAAGGAATATTGTGCAATAATTGAAGGAGAGAAGTTTTCACATGCTTCTGCTAGTTTCGTTTTGTAGGTTCCCAACAAATAAATTAATTCTCTTTCAGATTCAGCAAAGGATATGTTCGATTGAGTTTCGCCACTTAGAGGAAAGCCTTTTTCTATGGCTTTTCTACGGATAGAGCATATTCTTGTATGTGTATATTGAATGAAAGGGCCTGTATTTCCTTGAAAATCAATGGATTCCTCCGGATTAAATAACATGCGTTTTTTAGGGTCCACTTTTAACAAAAAGTATTTTAATGCGCCCATTCCCAATTGTTGAAACAATTGATTAGACTCTTCTTCTGTGAAACCTTCTATTTTCCCTAATTCCAGGGTTCTTTCTTTGGCAGTATTTACCATTTCCTGCATCAAATCATCTGCATCCACTACCGTTCCTTCTCTTGATTTCATTTTACCACTCGGTAAATCCACCATACCATAGGATAGGTGATAATTTCCTAATGAGAAAGGTTTATTCAATTTCTTTAAAATATGAAACAAGACCTCAAAATGGTAATCTTGCTCATTACCAACCACATATATAGATTGTTGTGCTCCAAAGTCTTCATATTTTAATTGGGCAGTTCCCATATCCTGGGTGATGTACACCGAAGTTCCATCCTTTCTCAATACCAATTTCTCATCCAATCCTTCTTCCTCCAGATTAATCCAAACAGAACCATCAGGCTTTTGATAAAACACTCCTTGAGCTAATCCTTCATCAACTAATTTTTTACCTAATAAATACGTATTGGATTCGCGATAAATTTTATCAAAATCAACGCCCATTTGCTTATAACTAGCCGCAAAGCCATCCAATACCCAGGCGTTCATGGTTTCCCATAACTGGATCACAGACGGTTCTCCTTGTTCCCAAGCCAATAACATAGCCTGAGCTTGTAACATGATGGGAGCTTGTGCTTTCGCTTTTTCTGGATCAATACCAGTAGCAACTAATTGTTCAATTTCAGATTTATAAGCCTTATCAAAGGCCACATAATATTTACCTACCAAGTGGTCGCCTTTCAATCCACTGGAATCAGGTGTTTCGCCGTTGCCATATAATTGATAAGCCAACATCGACTTGCAAATATGTATGCCCCGGTCATTGACTAAATTAGTTTTAATCACCTCATAACCACCAGCTTTTAGTATTTGAGCGACTGAATAGCCCAGAAAATTGTTTCTTAAATGACCTAAATGAAGTGGCTTATTGGTATTGGGGGAGGAATATTCAATGACAATTTTCTCATTTTTAGGGGCCAATTGAAACGCCGATTTATCTAAGGCTAATTCTTGCAATAATCCATACCAAACTGAATCGTGTAAGGAAATATTCAAAAATCCTTGAACGACTTGGTAGGCTTTTACTAATTGAGGGTTGTTTTCAATTAAGAAATCACCCAAGGCTTGAGCAATTTGTGCCGGAGCCTTGCCAGCCCTTTTGGTATAAGGAAATACAACAAAAGTATAGGCTCCTTCAAATTCCTTTTTAGTTTCTTGAAGGCTGAGGTCACTTTCCTCTATTTGAAATAAGGAACTTAAACCAGCTTGAATACTTGCAATGAGTTGTACTTGTATACTCGACATACCAAAGACGAAGAAATTGTGATTAAAATGTTTGCAAAGGTAGCCAATTCAAGCTAAACATTGATTCTCGACTTAATAAAAGAGGAATTAATCTTTACCTTTGTGATATGATACAGTCCATTTACGACGACGCGGTAAAATCATTAAAATCAGGAGGAGTACTCTTATATCCTAGTGATACCATCTGGGGTTTAGGTTGTGATGCCCGGATGGATGCGTCCATTGAGAAATTGTTTGACATCAAACAAAGACCAGAAAACAAGGGTCTAATTTTGCTTATATCCAAGATTGAGCAGTTAAATGAGTACGTAGAGCAAGTGCCAGATATAGCTTGGGATTTAGTAGATTTTGCCGAAGATCCCTTAACTGTTATATATCCCAAAGGTAAAAACGTCAGTAAGCATGTGTTAGGTCCAGAAGGAACCATTGCCATTCGTTTAGTTAAAGATGAGTTTTGTAAAGGTCTTGTTTATCGATACCAAAGAGCGATTGTTTCCACTTCAGCCAACATTTCAGGAGAGCCTTCACCAGAAAACTTTGAGACTATTTCACCTATAATAAAAGGAGGAGTCGACTATATTTTACAAAACCCAAATCCTCCCAAAGGGAAAGCCAAGGCATCTAAAATTGTCAAATTAGGCTTGAATGGTGATTATACTATGATTCGTCCATGATAAAAACGGGAAAGGAAATTATTGAGAATCCAATTTTTGTTAAGATTGGAGCTGCTGCTGACCGTTTAGGATTAGATACCTATGTCATTGGAGGATATGTACGTGATGCCATTTTAGGTAGAGATAGTAAGAAAGACATTGATGTTGTTTGCATAGGCTCTGGAATCGCATTGGCGGAAGAAGTAGCCCGTGAATTTAATTTGCCTGAACACCAAGTTTCCGTTTTTAAGAACTTCGGTACAGCCATGTTGAAAGTGGACGATTGGGACTTAGAATTTGTTGGGGCGAGAAAAGAATCCTACCAACGTGATTCCAGAAAACCCATCGTGGAGGAAGGCAGTTTGGAAGATGATCAAAATCGAAGAGATTTTACCATCAATGCCATGGCAGTTCAGTTAAATTCAATGCATTGGGGTAAACTTCTAGATCCTTTTGATGGATTGAAAGACTTAGAAGCTCGAATTTTACGAACACCTCTTGAGCCAGGAATTACCTTTTCTGATGATCCATTGCGCATGATGCGCGCCATTCGTTTTGCTGCTCAGTTAGGTTTTGATATACATCCTACTACATTTGAGGCACTTCAAGTAGAGAATGTTCGCTTGGAAATTATTTCCATGGAGCGTATTTCGGAAGAATTAAACAAAATTATTCTTTGCAGAAAACCTTCCTATGGTTTTTTACTTTTAGACGCTTGTGGGATTTTACCCATCATTTTTCCTGAATTTGTTAAGCTAAAAGGGGTGGATACAGAAGAAGGAAAAGGACATAAAGATAATTTTTACCATACCCTTCAGGTTTTAGATAATATTTCTCAACACACAGACGATTTGTGGTGGCGTTGGGCTGCCATTTTACATGATATTGCCAAACCTGCCACCAAACGTTTTGATCCTAAAAAAGGTTGGACATTTCATGGACATGAAGAAATGGGAGCGAGGCAAGTACCCGCTATTTTCAAGCGATTAAAATTGCCTTTGAATGAGAAGATGAAATTAGTTCAAAAGCTCGTTCGATTGCATTTGAGGCCAATCGCATTGTCAAAAGAAGAAATTACCGATGCGGCGTTACGTCGATTGTTATTTGAGGCAGGTGAGGATTTAGAAGCATTAATGACACTTTGTAGAGCTGATATCACTTCCAAAAATGGGGATAAAGTAAAGCGTTATTTAAAGAATTTTGATAAAGTAGAAGAGAAATTGAAGGAGGTCGAAGAGAAGGATTCCTTGAGGAATTTTCAACCTGTCATTTCAGGAGAGATAATCATGCAAGTCTTTGACATTGGACCAGGAAAAGAAATTGGTTTAATCAAAGTGGCTATTCGAGAAGCAATTTTAGAAGGTCAAGTCAAAAATGATTTAGCTTCTGCCTGGGAATTTATGTTGGAAGAAGGGAAGAAACTTGGATTGAATCCCCAATTAAGTTTGACAGATTTGGCATAAAAAAAGGTCTCTACGGAGACCTTTTTCTTTTTTAAACAATATATGTAAATAATTCTTCTTTTGGCCAGCGTACTTTTTTGGCATTGACCATAAAGTCGGAAGCCTCATCACGCTCACCTATTGCCATCATTAAAACAGCATGCAATCCTTTTTCTTTGAGATTTAAAATCTCATCCACTTCGGAAGGTTTAAATCCCTCCATTGGGGTGCTATCAATTTCTAGTTTGGCAGCAGCAGCTAATGCTGTACCTAAAGCAAGGTAAACTTGTTTATCCATCCATTTAACTTGATCTTCCACAGGTCTACTAAGCAAAGAGCCTGCAATGGCATCTTTATAAGCTTTTAAGTCAGCGACGTTGACATTTCTTGTTTCGGAAACTAATTGAATGAAAGCATTAATTTTTTCAGCTGTAACTTCATTCCAAGCGGCAAAAACCAACAAATGTGAAGATTCTACAATTTGCGGTTGATTGTATGCGGCAGGTCGAATTTTCGCTTTTAATTCTTGATTTTCAATCACAAGAATTTGATATGGCTGTAAACCAAATCCTGATGCAGATAATTGAATAGCAGATAAAAGTGAATCAATTTTAGATGCGTCCACTTTTTTTCCATTCATTCTTTTGGCAGCATAGCGCCATTGCAAAGCATCTACTAAAGACATAATTTTTAGGGTATAATCGTGTGTAACAAAGCTTAGCCCTTTTAACAGGCTAAGCTTGTAAATTGTTTTATTCAGAAACTAAAGTCACCGCTAAAGAGAAATCATCAAAGATGGCTTTATCGCCAATTGATTCGAAAAATTTCTTAGAACCAAACTTGATGTCATAGTCTGTACGGTCAATCGTGATGTTAGCTTTCGCACTCACTTTGCCATTGTTTACTGCAATTTGAGCAGGAAACGAAATCGCTTTTGTGATACCTTTGATAGTCAAATTGCCACTTACTTGGTTACCAGCTACTTTGGTGATAACAAATTGGGCAGTTGGGAATTTTTCAATCTCAAAAAAGTCACCAGAAGAAATATGACCTACAAATTTCTTGTTGTACTCAGGATCAGTAATATCCTTACAAACAATAGATTTCATATCAATAGTGAAATTACCACCAGTGATCTGATTTTTATTAACTACTAATTTACCTGCTGAAATACCAATAGTACCAGTGTGCTCACCTGTTACTTTTTTTGCATTCCAAACAATGCTACTAGCTTTAGTAGAAACTGGACTTGTACTAGGAGCAGCAATAGATGTTTGAGTAAATGCCACGAAGGCTAAGGCGGAAAGAATAAAGCTTACTTTTTTCATTGTTGATTAATTTTAAAAGGGTTTTAATTGAATTTAATAGAGAAATATAAAATTGTTGATGAATTGTAATGCGTATTTAATTTCTAAAAAGGTCCAAAAGTTCATTTAGTTTGATTAAATCTTCTTGAGTCATGTGCTCAAAACGTTTAACCCACTGATTTTGAATTTCATCCAGTTGTTGAAGTAAGGCTAGTCCTTCAGGAAGAATAAGGACATCCACCGCTCTACGGTCATTCGGACACTCTCTTCTTAGGACCCATTTTTTTTCTACCAACTTATCGACCAAACGAGAAGCATTGGATGTTCGATCCAACATGCGCTCAATGATGGCTAGAACTGTCATGGGTTTTCCATTTTGACCTCTTAAAATCCGAAGTACATTGTACTGCTGCATCGATAAGTCAAAAGGCTTCAACAATTCTTGTTGTTGGTAGGCAATCCAGTTACCTGTGAAAATCACATTAACAATGGCTTTAGCCTCTTCTGAGACAAAGTTGGTTTGTTGTAATTCGTTTGCAATTCCCATATCAGTATAAATTGATGTTGCAAAATTAAATGTAATTACATTAAATACAAATGTTTTTAAATATTTTTTTTGAAAATAGGCCTACATGAATCAAAATCATGTATTTTTGATTCATGTCAAGCTCACTATCTCTCCAATATCCTCTGATTTTAGCGTCAAATTCTCCTCGTAGAAAAGAAATTTTAACGCAGGCAGGTTTCGATTTTACCATTTTGCCAGCTGATATTGACGAGTCGATTGATGCTGCTTGGCAGATAGAAGATGTGCCAGGTATTTTGGCTGAAAAGAAAGCTAAGGTTTTAGCGGAATCATGTCCGAATCAATTGATACTTGCTGCAGATACCATTGTTGTGGTGGATGGGCAAATTTTGAATAAGCCAGCAGATAAGCAGGAGGCCCGAGAGATGTTGTTGCAACTTTCAGGCAAAGATCATGAAGTTTTTACAGGAATTTCGCTCATTGGACCCAATGTAGCAGATACTCAAGTGGATCGAGCCGTAGTTTCATTTAGAAACTTGTTGGATTGGGAGATTGATTGGTACGTGAAAGGCGGCTCATCTTTGGATAAAGCTGGCGCCTATGGTGTACAAGATTTCATTGGTATGGTGGGAATCAGTCGATTAGAAGGTTCTTTTTATACCGTGATGGGTTTACCTATTCATCGAGTATACCACATGATGCAACCCTATATTCTAGAAGGTCGACAATCAATATTATCTTTTTAAAGAAAATTTAGATAGAAAAACTCTCCCCGCAACCACAGGTACGTGAAGCATTCGGGTTTTTAAATTGGAAGCCTTTACCATTTAAGCCATCCGAAAAATCTAATTCAGTACCAGCTAAGTAAAGGATGGATTTTTTATCTACCATCACTTTAACTCCTTTGTCTTCGAAAATCATGTCGGAACTTTGCGGTTCAGCCGCAAAATCCAATTGATACATTAATCCAGAACATCCGCCACCTTCAACTGCCACTCGGATGTTGTACTCTTCAGTTAAACCTTCTTTAGATCTTAACTCTTTAATACGGTCTGCCGCTAAATCAGATATAGTTATCATGGTGATGAATTTTGTATTTGATGCAAAATTAGAAAAAAAATGGAGAATAATCGCTATTGTTTAGAGTGAATCTAAATAAGCTATGGTTTTTCCAAGGTATAGGTTATAATTTTGTGTTTCAAAGCAAGAATCAAATACAAACATTATGCTGTCAATTAAAAATTTACATGCTTCTATTGGAGAAAAAGAGATTTTAAGAGGAATTGATTTAGAAGTAAAAGCAGGTGAAGTACATGCCATCATGGGACCCAATGGTTCAGGTAAATCCACCTTAGCATCCGTTTTAGCGGGTCGAGAAGATTATGAAGTTACTGAAGGTACAGTACAATTTTTAGGTAAAGACTTGTTAGACTTAGCTCCTGAAGCAAGAGCTGCAGAAGGTATTTTCTTAGCATTTCAGTACCCAGTAGAAATTCCAGGTGTATCAACTACCAACTTCTTGAAGTCTGCAGTGAATGAAATTCGTAAATACCGAGGAGAAGATCCGATGGATGCGGTTCAATTTTTGAAGATGTTCAAAGAAAAGATGGCTTATGTTAATATCGATCAATCTCTTTTGAGTAGAGCTTTAAACGAAGGTTTTTCAGGAGGGGAGAAGAAGCGTAATGAAATCTTCCAAATGGCTGTTTTAGATCCTAAATTGGCTATTTTGGATGAAACAGATTCAGGATTAGATATTGATGCATTGCGTATTGTAGCGGAAGGGGTTAATAAATTGAAAAGTCCGAATAATGCGACCATTGTCGTTACTCACTACCAACGTTTACTAGATTACATCGTTCCAGATTATGTACATGTACTTTATAAAGGACGTATAGTGAAATCTGGAACCAAAGAATTGGCTTTGGAATTAGAAGAAAGAGGTTATGATTGGATTAAATCTGAAGTAGATTAATAAGATATGTTATCAGCTGAATTAAGTACAACATTACAAGATATTGCCCAGACATTAGGTTTGGAATCTGACCAAGGTAAAGCTTTGAGTCAGTTTCTGGCCAAAGGTTTTCCTACGTCAAAATGGGAAGAGTGGAAATATACTTCATTGAAAGATTTTAATGGAATTGATCGGAATTGGTTTCCTAAAGGAAATACCAATTTACCTGTTTCAGCCGATTGGGCAGAATTGATTATACGTTCATCTGATGCTTACCTAAGCATAGATAAGGCTAGTTCAAATGATGGGATAGAGGTTTTAAGCTTTGATGAATTTGTTCAAAAGTGCCCTGAATTCCAGATGATTTGGGCCAGTAAAAACCCTATTTTAGATCAGAATTCATTATACGATTTGAATGTGGCACTTTGTCCACAGCATACGGTTATTTGGATTAAGAAGGATGTTGAAATTACGCAAGCTATTCTACATCAATATCAAGTAAATTCGACTGAAAAAGCATCTTCTGTACAATCAAGACTGCTAATCTATGTCGAAGAAGGAGCAAAAGCTAGTTTAATTGAGCAACAAACATCTACTGGTTCGGCAGATATTTTATCCAACTTTGTTCAAGAGATATTTGTTTCCAAAGGGGCTCAATTTACTTATTTGAAGGATCAAGATTTTCAACAAGGGGTAAGCCACATAGACCATACCTTTATTTATCAAGCAGAAGGAAGTCAGGTAGATACATTTACGTTCTCCTTAAACGCTTCTTTGATTCGAAATAATTTACATTTCTACATTGATGGTCCACAGGTAGTTTCCAACTTGAATGGCTTATATGTTCCAGGAGAAAATCAATTGATGGATTCTCACACGGTCGTGGATCATAGAATGCCTCATTCGGAATCCAATGAATTGTATAAAGGAGTATTGATGGGAAATGCCACTGGTGTGTTTAATGGCAAGATTTTTGTTCGTCAAGACGCACAAAAAACCAATGCATTTCAATCTTGTCGAAATGTATTAGCTTCTACCAGAGCTACTATGAATACGAAGCCTCAATTGGAAATTTGGGCAGATGATGTAAAGTGTTCGCACGGTACTACTACTGGTCAATTGAACGAAGAGTCCTTGTTTTATATGCGCTCCAGAGGTATTTCTTTACCAGCAGCTAGAACTTTATTGCTATTGGCATTTGTTCAAGAGGTAATTAATAAAGTGGAGCACCCTGTTTTGAGAGAATCTCTAACGGAGAAAATAATAGCTAAAATTCAACAGTCCGTCGATTTGTCAAATTAGTACCATGGCCAGCATTGAACAAATTCGTTTAGATTTCCCTGTGTTAGACCAACAAGTCAATGGTTCACCATTGATTTATTTTGATAATGCCGCCACGACACAAAAGCCCCAAGTTGTTTTAGATGCGCTGAATAAGTATTATTCTGAGGATAATGCCAATATTCATCGGGGAATTCATGCTTTGGCGGAAAGAGCAACGGCAGCTTTTGAACTGACACGTAAAAAGATTCAATCCTTTTTACATGCTGAATCTAGTGATCAAATCATATTTACCTCAGGAACTACAGCAAGTATCAATTTAGTAGCTCAAACCTATGGTAGAGCTAATTTTGAAGCTGGAGATAAAATTCTTGTTTCTAATTTGGAGCATCACTCCAACATTGTTCCTTGGCAAATGATTGCTTTGGAAAAAGGAGCAGAGGTAATGGTTATTCCAGTGCTCGACTCAGGAGTATTGGATTTGGATGCTTATCAGAAATTATTACAAGAAAATACCGTCAAACTTGTAGCGGTCAATCATGTTTCCAATGCCATTGGAACGATCAATCCCATTCAAGAGATGATTGCTTTAGCTCATGCACATGGAGCTAAGATTTTGATTGATGGTGCGCAATCGGTGGCACACATGGAAATGGATGTTCAGCGTTTTGATATGGACTTTTTTGCCTTTTCTGCCCATAAATTATTCGGACCTACTGGGGTAGGGGTGCTTTATGGTAAACGCGAATTACTGGAATCAATGCCTCCTTATCAAGGAGGAGGAGAGATGATCAAAGAGGTGAGCTTTTCTGGTACAACCTACAACGAATTACCTTATAAATTTGAAGCAGGAACGCCTAATATTGCGGATGTAATAGCCTTTTCTGCGTCTTTTGATTACCTGAACTCTTTGGAAAAAGGTTGGGTTGAAGAACAAGAAAATGCTTTGTTAAGCTATGCGACAGAACAATTAAGTCAAATTGATGGTTTGAAGATCATCGGTACAGCACCCAATAAAATAGCTGTAGTAAGTTTCTTAATTGAAGGAACTCATCCTCAAGATATAGGTGTTTTATTAGATAAATTTGGTATTGCAATTCGAACAGGTCACCATTGTGCACAGCCTTTGATGCAGCGATTTGATATACCTGGAACTTGTCGGGCTTCATTCTCGTTCTACAATACTAAAGAGGAAATTGATCGATTGGTTGCTTGTTTGAAACGAGTTGTTACAATGTTATTATAATATGGCTTTGAGTATAAACGACACCCAGGAAGAATTGATTGAAGAATTTGGTCTTTTTGACGATTGGGCTGATAAGTATGAATATTTGATTGACCTAGGTAAGAAATTACCCGGATTGTCAGATGAATTTAAGACTGAAGAAAACGTCATTAAAGGTTGTCAAAGTCGCGTTTGGCTTCATGCTTTTATGCAAGAGGGGAAACTGATTTTTCAAGCTGATTCGGAAGCAGTCATTGTAAAAGGACTAATCAGTATGTTGATTCGCGTTTTATCTGGGCACAGCCCAGCTGATATCATGAAAGCTGATTTATACTTCATTGATCAAATTGGAATGAGTCAACATTTAGCTCAAACCAGATCCAATGGATTGTTGTCCATGGTAAAACAAATGAAAAATTATGCACTTGCTTATTCTTCACAAGCTTAAGATATGGAAAATACGACACCGAGTTCAGTGCTAACTGAAGCAGATTTAAAGGAAAAGGTTGTACAGGCCATTAAAACAGTATATGATCCAGAGATTCCTGTGGATGTGTATGAATTAGGTCTGATTTATGAAATCAAGATTTTCCCAGTTAATAACGTGTATGTACTGATGACTTTAACTTCCCCATCTTGTCCTTCTGCCGAAAGTATTCCGGTTGATATAGAAAAGGCAATTCGTGAGATTGAAGGAGTAGCTGAAGTTTCGGTTGAATTAACTTTTGATCCGCCATATTCTCAGGATATGATGTCAGAAGTGGCCAAATTAGAACTTGGCTTTATGTAAATGATTATCACATTCAAATTTAAATAGATTTAATATGTATCCAGAACATTTAGTACATCCTATGAGGATGGATATCGTAGAGGGCGGATTTCAAGAATTGAAACAAGCCTCTGAAGTGGAAGAAGTTTTAGCTAAACCAGGCACCACTTTATTGTTTATCAATTCAGTTTGTGGTTGCTCGGCTCGCACGGCTCGTCCAGGTGTGAAAGAAGCAGTAGCTGCTTCAACAAAAAAGCCTGATACCTTGGTAACTGTTTTCGCAGGAGTAGATCAAGAAGCTACTCAAAAGGCGAGAGAATATACCTTACCCTATCCTCCGTCATCTCCATCCATTGCTTTATTTAAAGATGGGGAGTTGGTTCACTTTGTAGAGCGCCACCACATTGAAGGTCGTTCAGCAGAATTGATTTCAGCGCATTTAGAAGGCGTTTTTGAGGAATTTTGTTAGTATAAAAAAAGCCGAAGCTTAATGCTTCGGCTTTTTATTTTATAAGAGCCCAAGCACTGCTTGGGCTTTTGTTTTTTGTGCCCTAGCATTGCTAGGGCTTTTAGCTTAGGGCTTAGGAGCACCGCCTACTGCACCTGTATTACTTGGAGCAGTTTCAGCCTTGGCTGCTTTTTTCTTAGCAGCACCTTCATAATCACCAGCCTTAATTAATGACATTTTTAGTAAGTCCAACGTTTTGCGAGTCGCTTGTAAAATTTGCTCAGAAGTTAAAGCATTTACTTTTTTATCTAATTCCTCTGAGAATTTTAAACTACGATTCAAGAATAAATTATTATTCAACGTATTGCTTAAAGAATTGTCTTGAGAGCGAGCCACTTGTCTACCTTGTAACCAAGATTTTTTCGCTTCTTCAATTTCTTTTTCGGTATAACCATCTTTTAAGATTTTTTCAATTTCTTCTTTGAAAGCAGCTTCTAATTTGGCTAAGTTCTCAGGTGCATAGATTGCATAGGTTAAGAAACTACCTGCTTTATCAATTGGATGAGCACTAAATTGCGAAGCAACACCATAAGATAAACCTTCTTTTTGGCGAATTCTTTGCATTAAGCGGTTTGCAAGGCCAGGACTACCACCTAAAATGTAGTTACTGATTTCTAAAGCTGCGAAATCTGGGTCTGTATCAGAAATTTTTAATGGTTGATATGCTACAAAAAATGCGTTAGCCTTATCCGGAGTTTCAATGGATTTAATGATAGGTTTGGCATCTGTAACAATTTCAGGTATTCTCGTATATGGCTTAAGTGATTTCCAAGTTGAAAACTCAGTTTTAATTAAGTCTTTTACCTCATTTTCATCAAAATCTCCAACTGCAGAGAATGTAGCAGAACTTGCTCCATAAAAATTCTTATAGAATGAAATAGCATCCTCTAATTTAGCGGCACTATACAAGGCAGTTTGCTCAGCTAAAGTAGGGTTATATCTAACATCATTTTTAGGATAATGTGCTGTCCTCACTTGGTTCAAAGCCTCAATAGCTTTCGCTTGTGGATCACTTTTTTGAGCATCAATTTGAGTTAAGTTTTCTTGCTTTAACTTTTCAAATTCATCCGCAGGAAAAACAGGAGTCTTTAACGCTTCAGCTACTAATTTGAGCGCAGGTACTAAGTTTTCACGGGTAGTTTCTATAGATACATTAGCTTGAGTAGCTCCACCTGTGATAGTAACACGAGCTTTTAATTTATCAAGTTCATCTTGGAATTGCTGACGAGTATGTTTCGAGGTCCCTTTCGTCAACATATCTGCTGCTAAATCAGCTACTGTCGCAGTTCCTAATAAGGATTTTTCATCACCAAATCTCAAAGTCATTCGAGCATAAACCGAACTACCTCTCGTTTTCTTGGATAATAATGCCACTTTGACCGATCCAATTGTTTCTTTTTTTGTTCTAGAATCAATATTACTTGGAGATGGATCAAATGCTTCACCTTCTGCAACGGCTGCCCTTCCTTTGAAGTCTTTTAAAACCACTTCTGCTTCATTTGCTTCTGGGATTTCAGCACGCTCTGGTTTTTCTGTTGGATAGAAAATACCTGATGTACGATTGGATGCTTTGAAATATTTTTGAGCCACTCGCTGAACATCTTCAGCTGTAACCTTTTCTACTAAATTTCTTGTATGAAATAATAAACGCCAATCTCCTTGTGCGATGTATTCAGATAAACCAACACCAACACGTTGAGCATTGTTTAATAATAATTCAATGTTCTTGATGTTTTTTAACTTAATACGATCTACGTCAGCTTGAGTAGGAGGAGTTTTAGCAAATTGCTCAATTGTCTCCAACATAATGGTGCGTACAGAATCTGCTGATTTGTCTTTAGGCACCTCTGCACCAAAATAAACCAATCCAGGCTCTTTTAGCTGGAAACTAAAGCCAAATTGAGAAGCCGCTTTTTTAGTGTCAATCAACGCTTTGTAAAGCCTTCCTGAAGGGGCATCAGTCAATAAATCAACAAACACATCGCATGCAATGTAGTCTGGATGTAAACCAGATGGAATATGATAAGCTGCACCTACCGCTTGAACATCACCAACACGACGAAGAATAACTTGGCGCTCACCGTCTTGAGTAGGTTCTGCCGTAAAGGTCTTAGTTAAAACACGCTCTGGTTTAGGGATTACTCCGAATTTTTGATTGATTAGATTTAATGTCTTTACTGGATCAAACTTTCCTGCTACTAACAATACTGCATTATCTGGTTGATAATATTTCTTATAATAGGCTTGCAAGTTCTCAATTGGAACTTTTTCAATGTCGGAACGAGCTCCGATTGTTGAGTTTCCATAATTGTGCCACAAGAAAGCCGTAGAAACGATTCGGTCATTTAACACAGAACCAGGATCATTTTCACCCATTTCAAATTCATTACGCACAACAGTCATTTCAGTTTCTAACTCACTTTTGGCAATTCTAGAATTGATCATTCTATCAGCCTCCATATCCAAAGCCCAATCCAAATTTTCATCTGTGGCAGCAAATGTTTCAAAGTAATTCGTGCGATCTAACCAAGTTGTGCCATTAAACTGAGCACCATGGTCGGTAATTTCTTTCGCAACATCTTTGTGTTTCTCCTTTGTTCCTTTAAACACCATATGCTCTAATAAGTGAGACATACCTGTTTCACCATAACCTTCATGACGGGAGCCAACTAAATACGTGATATTTACCGTGATGGTTTGTTTAGATGGATCAGGAAACAATAATACTTTCAATCCATTTCCTAATCGATATTCCGTAATTCCTTCAGCAGAAGTTACTTTTTCCGGAATACTTAATGTACTTGTTTTTGCTGTGGCATTACTTGTTTTAGGAGCAGTACCAACTGTTTTTGATTTTTGTTGAGCTTGTATACTACTGATTCCAATAATATACAATAGTGCAATGAGAATTGTTCTTTTCATAAAAATTAGGGTTGGAAAAAAATAAGTATGGAAAATGCCAAAATATAGAGGAAAATTCTAGCAATTAAGTACAAATGGTTTCAAAACTACATGTAAGGTTATTTCTTATACTGTTGAATTAGTTTAAAAATAGCCTTTTGAGTTTCTAAATTGGGGAAAAATTCAAATATGACCTCATGCTTGTCGTAGTCTAAAAGTAGGCCAGATTCTAAGAAATGAAAGGCATCTTTAAACTGACCGGCTTTTATCAAATAAACAGCAGAACGATAGTATAATTCAGCTTCTTCTGGCAACTCATCTATGGCTGAGAGCATTATATCAGCCGATTTTTCATAATCTTCTAATTCAAAATGCAATTGTGCCCATTTAATCCAAGTTGGAGCAAAAAATGAATCTAATTCAATGGATTTTTGATATGCTTCATCTGCCGAAAGTGTATTACCTAAATAGGCTTCAACGTCCGCTAATCCAGTCCAATAGAGCGGATTAGTCTCATTCAGTTTGAGTGATTTTTTTAGGAAGTGAAGAGCTTCAAACCATTTGTCTAATTCAGTCAAGCAAACTGCCAAGCCATAATATCCCTCATCCCACAATGGATCAATTTTAATGGCTTCTTTATAAAATTCAATTGCTTCATTGAATTTCTTTTGTCGTTCTAAGCTAGCTCCTAAACAACAATACAATTCAGGATTAGGCTCATCGTATTTTAAACATTGACGGTAATTTTCTTCGGCTTGCACATAATCTTGAAGGTTCATGTGCGTATTACCCAAATTGAACAAGGATGACCCAAAGGTCGGCTCAATGGCCAATGAATACTCGTACGAATCTATCGCTTTTTCGTATTGTTTGAGTTTAGAATAGGCAATACCTAGATTATACCAAGCAGTATAGGAAAAAGGATCTTCTTCTATGAATTGCTTATAGAAAGGAATACTTTCCTCAATTTTGCCTATATCATCCAAGGAATTGGCTAATTCCACTAATGCATTTTCATTCTCTGGATTAATTTCTAAAGCCTTTTTGAACATATCCACCGCTTCTCTTGGCTTAGACCAAGCATGATAGGTTAAACCTAAGCGAAAATAGACCTCATCTTTTTCTTCGGCTATTTCTAGAGCTGCAAGAAATACTTCTACTGCCGCTTCATGCTGTTGCATTTGACTCAGCAAAGAGCCTTTTACCAACATGATTTCTAAATCTGTTGGAAATAACAAAATAGCATTCTCAATTAATTCCATGCCTTCTTCTGGCTTCTGCATGTCGCCCAAAATTTGAGCTTTTAACGAAATTAATTCAAGTGTATAGGGAAAATGAGTCAATCCTAAATCACAGGCTTTTAAGGCTTCATCGAATTTGGCGTGAATAAAGTAGTGCTCAGCAATTTGTTCCAAAGTCTCAACATCAAAAAACGAATTCTCATGCTGATAAATCATTTTTTCGAAACGCTGAACAGAAGATTGTAAATCTTCTTTGTTTTCATCATAGTTTGGATCCAGCATAAATTTTTGTTGAGATGGAGGAAGCGAACGTTTCCTCTAAAATAAAGAAAATAATTCAGGACTTTAACCTCAATTGGGATTAATTTTGTTCCAAAATAGAAATAAATATGACGCCTCGTGCGATTATCGACTTAGGTACAAACACCTTTCAATTATTGATCGCGCAAAAAGCGAATTCTGAGAACGAAATGCTTGTTTTAGCTCATGAACAAAGGGCAGTTTCTTTGGGTAAAGGTGCTATGAAATCTGACATTTTGCAGGATGATGCCATGGAAAGGGCATTTGAAACCTTAAAGGAATTTAAGCAGATTGCCAATTCTTACCAATGCTCAGATAATCAAATTGTTGCATTAGGAACTAGTATATTGAGAAGGGCAAAGAATACACCTGAATTGGTAGAAAAAGTCCAAAACCAATTGGGCATTCGAGTGGAAATAATTTCTGGAATTAGAGAAGCAGAATTAATTTATCAAGGAATTGAATCATCATTACCTAAACCTTGGAATTCAACAAGTTTAGTGATGGATATAGGTGGAGGAAGTGTCGAGTTTATTTTATTTCGTTCCAATCAGGTCCTTGGAAAAATAAGTTTGGAAATCGGAGGATTGCAGTTACAATCCTTATTTCATGTTCATGGTGAGTATGACCAACAAATAGAGGAAACTTTGGAGTCTTTTATTCAGCAGGCTTTAGAACCTTTGGATCAATTATGTTTGCATGAAAAACCCGAAGTATTAATTGGAGCTGCTGGTGCATTTGAAACCCTTTGGGACTTAGAAATGGCTTCGAGTTTGACAGAAAATAATTTGGCGGGGAGTTCTCATCCTTTGTCAATCTCACAATTTCAGATTAACAAGGCATTGATTGAGAGCATACCTTATTCGGAAAGAGTCAATTTACCAGGGATGAAAAAGTTTCGGGCCAGTATCTTACCTTATGCCAATGCCTTAATATCTCAAGTTTTACAACGATACCATATACCTAAAATGTGGATTTCAACGTTTAGCCTAAAAGAAGGATATTGGTTTTATTTGCAATCTCAAGCCGATAAATAGGACTAGAGATTTTGAAAAAAAAATCGTAAACTTGTAAACAATTGTAAACCTTATTTAAGACTTATCTTTTATGGCTTTATCGCTAGCTTCCATTCTACTTCAAGCAGGTTCGACCCTCGATTCAGTGTCTGCTGCAGTTTCCGATTCCATTGTTAATGCTCAGCCAGTTCAACAAGCTACCAAAGTAGTGGAAGAGTTTTCTGTACTAGATCTATTAGGAAAAGGGGGATATGTTATGTATCCTATCGGATTCTTATTTGCTGGAGCAGTATTCTTGTTCATTGAGCGCTATTTGTACATACGTAAAACAGCCAAATTGGATGAGAATTTTTTACATACCATTAATGATATGTTAGTTAATGGGAATGTTCAAGGAGCTATTACCTATTGTAAAACATCCCAATATCCGATCGCCAAATTATTGGAGAAAGGCTTAAGTCGTTTAGGTTCTCCTATTCGCGATATTGAAACAGCTATCGAAAACAAAGCTAAAGTTGAGATTTATAACATGGAGAAGAATTTAGGAATCTTGAGTGCCATTGCACGTATTGCTCCTATGTTCGGATTCTTAGGTACTGTTACTGGTATGATTCGTACGTTTCATAATATTTCTATTTCCAATAAGATTGACATTTCAACCATTGCTGGAGGTATTTATGAAAAAATGGTGACTTCTGCATCAGGTTTAATTGTAGGTATTATAGCCTATGTGTTATATACGCTTTTGATGACTATGATTGATCGTACAATCAATAAAATGGAAATTACGGCTATTGATTTCTTAGATATCCTTCATAAACCAGCTAATAAAGTTTAAGAGGTATGAATTTTAGAAAACGAAATAGAGAAGCCTCAGAAGTTGAAACAGGCGCATTAGCTGATATTTTATTCTTTTTGCTCATGTTCTTTTTGATGATTTCTACCTTGGCTTCGCCTGATGCAATTAAGCTTTTGCTTCCTGAAACAGCTAAACCTGCACCTACACCAGCCAATGAAGTGGTTCGCTTGACGGTTGATGAAAATCGTAATTATTTTATTGACGATAATCCTGTGGATTTTGCCAATTTAGAAGCCGAATTGACTCAGGCTGTATCTGCTAAAAAAGCAGCCACGCTAATTGTACGTATGGATCGTAACCAAACGGTTCAGGAATTGACGAATGTATATGATTTAGCTGCTAAATTGAACCTATCCATGGTCATGGCAGCAGAAAAGAAAAAATAATATGGAGGGCTATGTTCTTATCGCCCTTAAATCAATAGCCGTCTACGTGTTCATCGTGGCGGCTATTCGTCTTTTTGGGAAGCGCGAATTTGCTCAATTATCTGTTGTTGACGTGGTGTTTATTCTACTTATCTCGAATTCCGTACAAACGGCTATGGTAGGAGAGGACGCTAGCTTACTAGGTGGACTGGTGGCAGCCATGGCGCTTTTTTTAATGAATTTCCTATTTAAAAAAATCATTACTTCTAATAAATCTTGGTCAAAAGCCATTGATGGAGAGCCTATTTTATTAATCTATCAAGGTGTATTAAAAACTGCAGGACTAAAAGAGGCAAGTCTAACGATGGAGGAATTAGAAGCTGCCATTCGAGAACATGGGGTGGAAAAAATAGAGGAAGTGAATTTAGCTGTTTTTGAAGTCGATGGAAATATATCTGTTCTTTCAGAAAACTATCGAAAAATATCCAAAAGGAGACGAGGTGGCCACCGAATTATAGGGAATAATACAGCCTAATCTCGTATATTTGTCGAATTCTTGTCTGTTTGTAGAGGCAAGTATCATTTTTCTCTTCTTAATTAATGGAAAAAATTTTAAAATTCGGAGGGACCAGTTGTGGAAGCGTCGAGAGTATCCAATCCGTCTTATCCGTCATTGAATCCAATTGGAAATCATCAAAACAGTTTGCCGTGGTATTTTCCGCAATGAGCGGAGTTACCAACTCGTTGTTGGAGGCAGGTAAATGGGCATCACAAGGGAAAGAACCTTATTTGCCATTGATTGAAACCATCGAAACAAGGCATTTTGAAGTCATCAAGCACTTCATTCCTTTAAAAGGACAATCTCAAGTTATAGCCCATATTCGAACCTTAGTGAATGAATTAAGGGACGTGTTAAAAGGTATTGCCTTAGTTAAAGAAATTTCTCCTAAAACCTCCGATTTGTTGGTCAGTTTTGGTGAAAGATTATCGACCTCATTAATCACTGCTATCTTAAAAGAGAAAGGTTTGCCTGCTCTTTTTGTTGATGCCCGTCAGTTTATTAAAACCAACGATACTTTTGGTAAATCTGAGGTCGACTTTGTTCAAACCAATGCCTTGATTCATACATTTTTTGAGCAGCATGCACAGGAAATTTGTTTAATTACTGGCTTTATTGGTTCAAATGCTCAAGGAGAAACAACTACACTTGGTCGTGGTGGCTCAGATTATACTGCTTCGGTGATAGGGGCGGCCTTGGACGTTAAAGAAATTGAAATTTGGACCGACGTTGATGGCATGATGACTGCGGATCCTCGTAAAGTGAGCAATGCCTTTACCATTCCTTCCATTAGTTATGCGGAAGCCATGGAATTGACACACTTTGGAGCCAAAGTGATATATCCACCTTCCCTACAGCCTGCTTTTGCGAAGAATATACCCATTCGGGTGTTGAATACGTTTAACCTGAACTTTAAAGGAACAGTTGTAAGCAAAGAACAAAAGCCTAACCCATACATTATCACAGGAATTAGCTCCATTGATTCTCTGGCATTAGTCAATTTGCAAGGATCAGGAATGATTGGTGTTGCTGGGGTTTCAGCTAAATTATTTACCGTTTTAGCTCGAGAAAAAATATCTGTTATCTTAATTTCTCAAGCTTCATCCGAGCACTCTATTTGTTTTGCCATAGAGCCACAAAATGCTATTCGGGTAAGTGAAATTTTAGAGGTAGAGTTTGCTCAGGAAATGGCTATAGGTGATATTGAAGGAATCGATATTCAATCTAATTTGTCTGTAATAGCCGTTGTTGGAGAGGGGATGCGCAAGCACACAGGTGTTAGTGGTAAATTATTTTCTGTATTAGGTAAAAACGGAATTAACATTGTTGCCACTGCTCAAGGTTCTTCTGAATTAAATATTTCGGTAGTTATTGAGCAGAAGGATTTATCTAAAGCACTGAATGTTATCCACGAAACCTTCTTCTTTTCTAAGTTAAAAACATTGCATTTGTTTTTAGTGGGTACTGGATTAATTGGAAAGACTTTACTAGATCAATTGGCTGGACAAGAGCGTTATTTGGCCAAATATCGTGGACTGAAAGTCAAATTGGTAGGTATTGCTAATTCTAGACAACAACTCATTCAAGAAAAAGGAATTGATGTAAAAACGGCTTTAGGCCAACTGGCACAACATGGAAAATCTCAGGATTTACCTGCATTTATAGAAAAAATAAAAGCGCTCAATTTACCCAATTCAATCTTCGCAGATTGTACAGCAGATAAACAAATTTACTCCCATTACTTAGGTTTATTTAAGTCGAATATTTCTGTAGTAACTCCCAATAAAGTCGCTAATTCAGGACCTTATCCATTATATGCTGAACTGCATCAAACGGCCTTAGAAAAAGGAGTTAAGTTCTTATACGAAACCAATGTAGGTGCAGGTTTGCCCGTTATTAATACATTACAAGGATTAATTGCTTCCGGAGATCGCTTTGAAAAAATTGAAGGAATTTTATCAGGAACCTTATCTTTTATCTTTAATCAATTTAAACCTGGGCGTTCATTTGCTGAGGTATTGAGAGAAGCGAAAGCCAAAGGTTATACCGAACCAGATCCTCGAGAAGATTTAAGCGGTATGGACGTAGCTCGTAAAATCTTGATTTTAAGTCGTGAAATTGGTTTAAAACTGGAGTTCTCCGATATCACGATTGAAAAAATCATTCCACCGGCTTGTGAGCAAGCCGCTACGGTCGATGATTTCTTTTTGGAATTGGAGAAAGCCAATGATTATTTCGAAAAAATGGTAGCATCGGCCTCAGAAAGAGGGCATGTTTTACGCTATATCGCAGCATTAGAAAATCAAAAAATCACGATTGGTTTGCGTGAAATAGATGCACAACATCCTTTCTATCAAATGGATGGAGCTGATAATGTGATTGCATTTACCACCAAACGATACCATGATCGCCCATTGGTGATAAAGGGACCAGGTGCTGGTGCAGAAGTTACTGCTTCAGGTGTTTTTGCTGATATTGTTTCAATGGGTAGCTATTTAGCATAATATGGAAAAGATACGTGTTTATGCCCCTGCAACAGTAGCTAATGTAGCTTGTGGATTTGATATATTTGGTTTTGCGGTCAACCGACCAGGGGATGAAATTGTATTAGAAAAAAGAACTGAACCAGGAATTAGCATCATTGAAATTACGGGAGATGATGGTCGATTACCCAAGGAGGTAGCCAAAAATACGGCTGGCATTGCCATTCAAAAATACCTAGCGCATATAGGAAGAGAAGACCAAGGGTTTAATTTGTCCTTGCATAAAGATATGCCTTTAGGTTCAGGATTAGGATCATCGGCTGCTTCTGCTGTAGCAGGTGTTTTTGCCGCCAATGAATTGATGGGTAAGCCTTTGACTCAAAAGGAACTTCTTCCTTTTGCCATGGAGGGAGAACGGGTAGCTTGCGGTTCTGCTCATGCTGATAATGTAGGACCAAGTTTATTGGGGGGATTCATCATCATTCGAAGTTATGATCCCTTGGATATTATTCAAATTGCTACTCCCCTTGATTTGTATGCTAGTATTGTGCATCCGCACATTGAAGTAAATACCAAGGATGCACGTGGTATTTTAGATAAAGAGATTTCATTATCAACAACGATTACTCAAATGGGAAATGTGGCAGGTTTAGTCGCAGGATTAATGCTACCTGATTATTCCTTGATTGGTCGTTCCTTGGTGGATGTGATTATTGAGCCTTCCCGAGCCATTTTAATTCCTCAATTTGCGGAAGTAAAAGCAGCTGCATTGCAGGCAGGAGCTTTAGGTTGCTCTATTTCGGGTTCTGGCCCTTCCTTGTTTGCTTTATCCAAAGGAGAGGAAACGGCTAAACAAGTGGCAGAAGCTATGCGCGATCAGTTTGCACTAGTCGGAATTGGGTCGGATATTTTCGTTTCGCCAATAAATCAACAAGGCCCTATGATATTGCCTAATTAGGCTTTTGGGTGAGCTTGTGCGTAAATTTCCTTGATTTTTTCCATGGAATTATGGGTGTACACTTGAGTGGCTGCTAAGTTGGCATGCCCAAGAAGCTCCTTAATCGCATTTAAATCAGCTCCATTGTTCAATAAATGCGTGGCATAGGTATGTCGTAGCACATGAGGAGAAAGTTTCTCTAAGGTACTAATCTCGCCCAACTGTTTTTTAACGAGCCTTTGGACCATCATGGGGTAAACAGGCTTTCCTTTATTGTCTATGATTAAATGCGGACTATCAAATGGGCATAATGTCAAATATTGCTGAATGAGTTGCAGTAGAAATGAAGGGATGGGTATAATTCTTTCTTTATTTCTTTTTCCCAATACACGCAATGTTCCTTGTGCCTGATTAATATGACTTTTTTGAAGTGAAATAAGTTCTGCCAAACGCATGCCTGTTCCATACAATAAGTATAAAATCAAATGATCTCTGATGGTAGCGAAGTCTTGATTTGTTTCAGCCATTCTTGGGATTTCGGCCATTTCACTTTCTCGAAGAAACTGAGGAAGTTTTTTCCTAGTTTTAACGGTTCGAATGGGTAAAAGGGGATTTTCCTGGATACGGTCTTTTTGTAGTAAAAATTTATAAAAAGTACGTAGACTAGCTAATTTTCGATTAATACTACGATTTTCAATGGAATTTTCTGACAAATGTACCATCCAAAGTCGGATTTGACTGGAAGACACTTGGGTTAATGGGAGGGAGTCATGCTGCTCTTTTAGAAAGAGACTAAACTGGTTTAAATCAGTCGCATATGAGGTAATCGTGTGCGGACTGCAGCGTCGCTCCACGGATAAGTGCTCTAAAAAAAAATTGACTACGTCCGAATTCATCACTCGAAAGTAGTCAATTATTAGAAATTTGGGGAATTAGTTATTGATATTCCCGTAAGTTTTTTGCTTGTAAGACGCACGAATCAATTCAGTACGGCGAGCGATAGATGGTTTTTCGAAAGCAGATCTTCTACGCAATTCTTTAACTACACCCGTCTTCTCGAATTTCTTTTTGAATCGCTTTAATGCTTTGTCTATTGACTCGTTTTCTTTGATTGAAATTATTAACATGTACGTAATGATTTTTAAAATGTCCGCAAATATAACTCTTTGTTTTTTTACATGCAAACCTTAATTCAAGATTTTAAGAGATTTATTCGAGTTCCAAATGCTGTTTTTTAGCTAAATTTGTATTTCATTTTAACAAGAGATATGTCAGAGTTTAAACGAACCACTGTTACTGCAGCTTTAATTTATGCCAATGGGCCTATTCATATCGGTCATTTGGCTGGATGTTATTTACCTGCCGATATCTATGTTCGTTTTTTAAGACTTCAAAATAGAGACGTTATTTTTGTTTCTGGAACAGATGAACATGGTGTGCCTATCACCATCAAGGCTCAAAAAGAGGGAAAAACTCCACAAGAAGTAGTGGATTATTATTACAAAGAGATTAAGCAATCATTTCAGGAATTTGGGATTTCATTTGATATATATGGAAGGACGTCTGATCCTGTTCATCACAAACTATCTCAGGAATTCTTTTTGAAATTATACCAAGAAGGTAAGTTTATTGAAGAAGTAACAGAGCAATTTTACGATGAAGAAGCTGGTCAGTTTTTAGCTGATCGTTATATCGTAGGAGAGTGTCCTAGTTGTCATCAGCCAGGGGCTTATGGAGATCAATGTGAGAAATGCGGTACAACTTTGTCTCCCAATGAATTGATTAATCCTAAATCCACTTTAAGTGGTTCTGCACCGTCTTTGCGCCCTACAAAAAACTGGTTTTTGCCTTTAGATCAATGGCAACCAGAACTAGAGAAATATGTGGCTTCTCATGCTGATTGGAAGCCCAATGTAGCTGGTCAGGTTAAATCTTGGTTAAATGATGGCTTAAAGCCCCGTGCGATGACCCGTGATTTATCTTGGGGGGTTCCTGTGCCGATTGAAGGCAACGATGGAAAGGTGTTGTATGTGTGGTTTGATGCTCCCATTGGTTATATTTCTATGACCAGTCAATTACGCCCCGATTGGGAGAAATACTGGAAAGATAAAGAAAGCAGAATCGTTCATTTTATAGGTAAGGATAATATTGTGTTTCACTGCTTGATTTTTCCTGCTATGTGCATGGCTCATGGAGAATATCAATTAGCTGATCAAGTTCCTGCGAATGAATTTATGAATTTAGAGGGGGATAAAATTTCGACTTCTAGAAATTGGGCGGTTTGGTTACATGAATATTTGCAAGAATTTCCAGGTAAACAGGATGTTTTACGTTATGCCTTAACGGCTTCAAGCCCTGAAACGAAGGATGCTGATTTTACTTGGGCCGATTTTCAGACGAAGAATAATTCTGAGTTGGTAGCCATATTAGGCAATTTTGTCAATCGTGCATTTGTGCTTTTGGATAAGAATTTTGAATCAAAAGTACCTGCAAAATTAGAAGATACTATCCTTGAAATTGAGTTAAAGAAAGCGGTAAGTGAAATACCAGAAAAATTAGCAGCTGCTTTAGAGGGGTATAAATTTAGAGATGCATTGGTGTATGCTATGGAAGTAGCTCGATTAGGAAACAAATATTTGGCTGAATCCGAACCTTGGAAGTTGATGAAGGAAAGTCCTGAAAAGGCGGGTCACGTATTGAATTTTGCCATTCAATTAGTTTCTCATGTTAGTATTGCTTTGGAGCCATTTTTGCCATTTACAACGCAAAAATTGAGAAATGCATTAGGAATTGAAAAGGCGGATTGGGCTTTGTTAGGAGATTTTGAAAGTATACCGGTAGGGACGGTATTGAAAAATCCGGGTTTATTGTTTGAAAAATTGGAGGATGATGTCATTCAAAAGCAAGTAGATAAGTTACAGCAAACGAAGCAACAGATGTTATTGCAATCTAAGCAACCTAATCCCATCAAAGAAACTGTTGATTTTGAGAGTTTTGCCAAGATGGATATCCGAATTGGTCAGATAATTGCGGCTGAAAAGATGGAGAAAAGTAAGAAGTTGTTGAAGTTGACTGTTGATGATGGTTTACGTCAACGTACTATTTTGAGTGGAATTGCGGAGCATTTTCAAGTGGAAGAAGTGATTGGACGTAAGGTGACATTCTTAGCCAATTTGGCTCCTCGTAAAATGATGGGCTTGGAAAGCGAAGGAATGATTCTGATGGCCGAGGGTCAAGATGGAAAATTGTCCTTTATTGAACCTGAATCTGGAATTTGGAATGGTGCCACAGTGAGTTAATTAGGGCATTTTGGGCATAAAAATAAGGTCAGAAGATGCTTCTGGCCTTATTTATTTAACCTCTAAACCTATTTAACTATGAAAATTTATACAAATATATATGATTTCTTAGAATAATATAAGATTAATGCAAAAAAAATTATTGTATCATTTAGATTAAATAAAAAAGGTGTCGTTATCAACAACACCTTTTTTTATTACCTCTAAACCTATTTAACTATGAAAACTACTTACAATCTAATTTTTGAATACAACAACTAATTCTGCGTTTTGTTCCGATTCCAAATCTAATTTTGAATCGATTACAGGTTCTTGACCTAAAATTGCCCAGATAGTATTGATGGCTTTTGCCGATTTGTTAATCTCTTTCATCCAGTTTAACGATTTTTCATCCGAGAAATTTTGCGCTTGGCGGGAAATTGTCTGGATAGTTTGGTTGAACGTGATTTTATCTTGTTTGCTTGCATTTAAGTATTCTGCTTTTCCATTTTGATAATCTTCTAATATAGAGATAGTTAAACTTGCCGCAGATGGCTTAGTTGCTTTGTGATCTTTCTTTATAAAACTCTGAATTACTTCAGATAAAGTTTCTTTCTTGATAGACAAATTACTTGTCGACGTTTCGTTGCTACGATTTGTACCGCTTGCTTTTGTTTCCGCTCCGATTAGGCTTAGTCCAACTAAACAGCTAATCACTAATAAATTCTTTTTCATAAGTTTTGTTATATTTATTTCCTAAATCAACAATACAAAATTATTGTATTTTTTCGATATAGCAAAACTTGAATTTAGACAATTTGCAATATAAAAATTCTATAAATTTGTTTTTATATGCAAAAATTAGAATATTTTATATGTTTTTTGTTATTATTCGGAATAATATTTGGCAATACTTATTGATACATTTTGATAATTCTAATTTGAAAATTTAGGAATAATTCAAAAATTCTTTAAAAAGTACAATTACTGATTGTATTTATTCATTGTTTGTTGGATGCCTTCCAAGCAAAATGTTTCAATGAATGGGATGGACCTCTCTAAGACCTCCGGAATAAGTCCTAATTCTTCTTCGGAAAAGTTACTAAGTACATATTCGGCTTGTCGACCTTTGGGAAAATTGTCGCCAATACCAATTCTTAGCCTTGGGTATTCACTACTTTGTAGGCTGGCCTCAATACTTTTTAATCCATTATGGCCACCACTGGAACCTTTAGGTTTTAAACGAAGTGTTTCAAAGGGTAATGCCAGGTCATCTACAAGGATTAATACGTTTTCTTTTGGCACTTTGAGATGTTGCATCCAATAATTCACGGCCTTACCACTTAGATTCATGTAGGTGTTGGGCTTGATGAGTTGAATATGATGGCCTTTTAATTTATAAGAACACTGGCTAGCATATCTATCGGGTGAGAATTTCAAATCTTTTAGTTTGGCTACATAATCCAATGCCATAAATCCTATATTATGGCGAGTAAAAAGATATTCTGGGCCAATGTTGCCTAATCCTACAATCAGATAATTCATAAGTCAATTTTTGACAAAAGTACAAGCAAATTTTTTAGAAGACAGCTTTGACCTTAACTTAGTAGAAAAATTTGATATGAATAAAATTGCTTGTATTACAGGGGCCAGTTCAGGAATTGGTTTAGCAACTTCTAAAGCATTGGCTGACTTAGGGTTTCATTTAATTCTTTGCGGTAGACGACGTGAACGATTAGAAGAATTGCAGCAATCCATATCATTACCTAGTTATATATTAACTTTTGATGTTCGAAATTGGACTGAAGTAGAGCAAGCTTTTCAAAGTTTGCCAATTGAATGGAAAAACATAGATGTGCTGGTTAATAATGCCGGAAATGCCCATGGACTTGCTCCTATACAAGATGGTGCCTTAGAAGACTGGGATGCCATGATTCATGGGAATGTTAATGGCTTATTGTATGTATCTAAAATGGTTATACCTGAAATGATACGGAGAGAGCAAGGACATATTATTAATATGTCTTCTATTGCTGGCAAGCAAACTTATGCTAATGGGAATGTGTATTGTGCTTCCAAAGCGGCGGTAGAAGCTTTATCGCAAGGTATGCGTATTGACCTCAATCCTTTTAATATCAAAGTATCCAACATTGCTCCAGGAGCAGTTAATACGGAGTTTTCAGCTGTACGCTTTAAAGGTGATTTACCAAGGGCAGCATCTGTTTATCAAGGTTTTACACCATTGGAAGCTTCGGATATAGCTAGCTTGATTGCTTATATGGTAGCTTGTCCAGCCCATGTGAATTTAGCAGACGTGACAATTTTGCCAAGTGCACAAGCTTCAGCTACACAAATCAAGAAAGTGTTGTAATTAGTTTATTCTTTGACGTAAAGCTTCGTAGATGATGACACCTGCGGCAACTGATACGTTGAGAGAGCCTACTTGTCCCGTTTGAGGAATTGCAGCTAGTTCATCTGACTTTCTGATAATCTCATCTGAGATACCATCTTCTTCCGAACCTAGAACAATGGCTGTAGGTTCTTTAAAGTCCTTAGAATAAACGGAATCTTTGGTTTTTTCTGTACAGGCAATTACTTTTAAACCAGCATTTTGTAAGTATTCAATCGTGCTGATTAGGTTTTCTTCCCGACAAACCGGTAAAAAATTTAATGCCCCAGATGATGTTTTCATGGCATCTGCATTAATCTGAGCAGCTCCACGAGAAGGAATCACGATGGCATGAACGCCAGCGCATTCTGCAGTACGTGCTATAGCTCCAAAATTTCTTACGTCAGTGATTCGATCTAAAATTAGAATTAAAGGAGTTTGACCTTTCTCAAATGTATCTGCAATGATATTTTCGATCTTGGCATAATGAATGGCAGAAACGAAAGCAATGGCACCTTGGTGATTTTTACGAGTAATGCGATTAAGCTTTTCAATTGGTACTTTCTGTACCTGAATGCCTTTTTCTTTGGCTAATTCTAAAATCTCAATACTTCCTAATTCCCTTTGAACTAGAAGGCGGTCAATTTCTTTTCCAGCTCGAAGCGTTTCTAAAACAGACTGAATTCCAAATACAAATTCTTTATTATCTGTTTTTGGGGTTGTAAAATGCCTAAATGGCTTCTTAAAAGGCTTGGGATCTTGATCGAATGACACGTTGAATAGCTATAATGTCCTGCAAAGGTCGGGATTTTTTTTCATTTTTCTTTAAAATCCTTATCTGGAGCTAAATCATGCATCGAAAGGTAAGGTTGATTCGTAGATCTGTTACCTTTTTTGATTTGGCTAGAGCATGTTTCCAATGTTCTTGAATTGCCCCCTTCATATTGATTAATTGCCCATTTTCTAAATCTAAACTTCTTTTTTCACCTGTGGCGAGATGTTTTAAATCGAATCTTCTTCGGCTACCTAAACTTAAAGAGGCAATGCTTGAATGTCGCACAATGGACCTTTCATTATCTGCATGCCAGCCCATGCTTTCATTTCCATCATGGTACAAATTCAATAAACAAGCATTGTATGTAGCCTGACAAATTTCTTCCACTTGGGATTTGATCTCCCAAAGAAGTGGAGTCCAAATATGAGCATGTTTGACACTTCCTGAGTACTGATATGTCCTACCTTGATCTCCATACCAAGCTACTTTTCGAGCGGTGATATGGGTTTTCCCAAATATTCTAACTTGATCATGTTCCCAAGCTATATTCTGTAATAAGTTATTTAAGTTGGCATTAGCCTGAGCTTCACTATAGATTTTACCATAAGAATATAATTCTCCATCAAAAGGAAGTAGATTTTGTATGTTTTCTATTGCTTGCATGTCAAAACTAAGCTAATTAAAAATCCTGACTCCTAATTAGGAGTCAGGATCAAATTACATGCCCGAAATTAAATCAAATGAATCGGCTTATTTTATGGTTAGGTATTATTTTCATTTAAATGGAGATATGTTTTAATGTTTTCTACATAAACTTCAAATGCTTTTTTTCCAGTTTCTGATATGTGTATGATGGTTAAGGGATAATTATTTTTGAATGTTTTCTGTATTTGGACGTAACCTGCCTCTTGTAGTTTTTTTAATTGATGACTTAAATTACCTTGGGTAGTTTGTGTTTCCTTTAATAGATCATTGAATTGGGCATGTTTTACTGTAAGTAAAATCGACATGACCGCTAGTCGTACAGGGGAATTTAATATAGGGTCTAATTCATTAAACATGTTGAGAAATTAGATTTGGCATGACATTGCCTATGAGCATACAAGCGCCATTGAGCAGTAATTGTTGCTGAAAGGGTAGGTATAAGCAGTAGATGGCCCCAATTCCAAATAGGATGCCACATAGAATGAATAATCGGTTTTTCATCATGAAACCAGATATACTAGTGCCAATTCCGACGCAGACTAATATAGATGGGAATGGACTGTTCTGATAGAATAGGGAAATGTAAAGAGAGATTCCCATGGCGATATACAGCGTAAACCACATGGTTAGTACAAAATGATTGTAATAACTTAAAGTGGTCTTTTTACCTGAAATTCCCCAAAATATACTCAGAATTAGTCCTATGCTTGGGAAAAAAATCCAAGGAAAATACCAAGTTATTGATATATAGTTGTTTAAAATGGCATATTGAGTGAAACTAGCTACTGCAATTAATATTCCCCAGAGTATGTAAAATTTTCGTTGAATGTGATAATCTTGACGAGTAGAGTTGACTACTTTTTGGATTATTGCAAGACTTTCATGAGGTGTAAGTATAGTTTCTGACATGTTTTAGTGGTTTAGTGTTTGCAATATTAATGTAGTTTGTAATGCAAACCAAATTATTTAGAAAAAAATATTTATTTGAATATTCCTACCTTTGTAATCAAATTCATGAATATGTATAAAACTACTGAAATTGCCTCCTCTGAGATTGCATCGGATAATCCGATTCACCAACGTCTATTATTTCCTTATTTACATGTAAGTCAATTAGTATCCGGAGATGTATTGGAGATTGGATGTGGTACTGGTAGGGGGGTAGGTGTATTAGCGCCGCAAGTCAGTAATTATACTGGGGTAGATAAGAATACAGAATTGATGCAGGAGTTAAGCCAAAAATATCCTTCATTTACCTTTATTGACATGTTTCTGCCTCCTTTAAAAGATTTGCCATCCAATCATTATGATTTTGTGGTAACTTTTCAAGTGATTGAACATATCGAAAACGATGACTTTTTCCTTCAAGAAGCAGCTAGGGTGTTAAAACCAGGTGGTAAATTATATTTAACTACAGTCAATAAGAAGTTCTCTTTAACACGTAATCCTTGGCATGTAAGAGAGTATGATGCCCTCAGTCTCCAAAAATTGATGGAAAAACATTTTTCTACAGTAATTACAGAAGGGATTCATGGAAATGATAAAGTGATGGCTTATTATGAAGAGAATAAAAAATCGGTTCAAAAAATTACTCGATTTGATATTTTAAACCTTCAATACAGATTGCCAAGAACCTGGTTACAAGTTCCATATGATATTGCTAATCGGATGAGTCGTTTGATTGTTTCCAAAGCTAATAATCAACTAGTAGATTCCATTCAAGTGGATGATTATTCGTTAAATCAGACTCCAGATACGTCTTTTGATTTCTTTTACACCGGTATAAAATAGTACCATGGAATTCATAGATCCAGCTATTGATGCATATTCTAGGGCATTTACTGAGCCTGAAAGTGATTTGTTGAAGCGTCTAGATCGCGAGACTCACGCACAAGTATTACAACCTAGGATGTTATCTGGGCATTTACAAGGACGATTTTTGGCGCTCATCTCTTCCTTACTTCAACCTAATTTAATTCTAGAAATTGGCACTTATACAGGTTATTCAGCTCTTTGCTTAGCAGAAGGCTTAGCGCACTCAGGTAAACTAATTACCATAGATGTCAATGAAGAATTGGAGCGCTTTACTCGATCTTTCATAGAACAATCTCCGCTAAGCTCACAAATAGATTACCGAATTGCTGATGCCAAAGATGAAATTCCAAACATCCAAGAAGAGATAGATTTAGTCTTTATTGATGCAGATAAACGTAACTATGCCTTATATTTTGATCTTGTCGTGGATAAGGTAAGAAAAGGAGGTTTAATCATCGTAGATAATGTCCTTTGGAGTGGAAAGGTAGTCGATGAATCAGCCAAAGATAAATCGACTCAAGCATTGAGAGATTTTAATCAAAAATGTTTAGATGATCCACGAGTAGAAAATCTACTACTTCCTTTAAGAGATGGTCTTTTAATTCTTAAAAAGAAAAGTTAAGGCTGAATTTTCAATTTTTGACCTACTTGAATCGTCGGTTTTTTGCCTAATTTATTCCAATCAGATAACTTTTGAACACTAATACCGTATTGAGAAGCAATTCTAAATAATGTTTCTCCGGCTTTCACTTGATGAAATTTTGGGCTAGCAGGTGTCGTTTTAGTTTCTACTGTTGCAACTGTTTTTACGGGTGAAGTTTTTGGGGCCTCTTCCACTACTTTCACTTCAGATTTTTTTTCTTTTTCGGGAGCATCCGATCGGATCGTAATTTCTCTACTTACGGCAGGGTCAATGTAAATCGAACTCCCTGTACTTTTGATCGTTACTTTAGGTTCTTCAACGATAGCTTCTTCTTGTTTCTCTTTAGATTCAACGACTTTAGCAGGGGCTTTTTTTGCTTTTTCATCCAATTGCTCTGCAATTAATTCCAGCATAGGTATTTTGCGAACTATTTTGATTTTTTGACCTAAACTAATTACTGAGCTCATTTCTAAATCGTTCAGTTTTAATAATTCGGGCAATTTCATATCAAATTTGCGCGCAATAGAACTTAGACTTTCGCCAGATTCAACGGTATGAAAACGAGTTTCTACTTTATCGCTTAATATAGGTTTATGTTTTTTCTTAGGGTATAAAGCTTCTTGTGGAATTTCTGTTTCCACATATAGTTTATTGGTGTCATTCGAGGCTGTTAGAGCGGAGCTTTGAGCGGCTAAACTTACATTTCCTTTGGATTCAAAAATAGAAACATTGGATGGATGATACAGTGTATATTCCTTATCATCGGGCACCCAGTCCTTTAATACCCAAGAATTGTATTTTTTCAAATCATCATAACTAACTTTCCACTCATCAGATAATTCCATCAGGTTTTTGCCTTTTATCTGTTTATAGGTAATCATGCTAGGCGATTCTGTGGTTACTTCTTGAGAATTCAATTGTAATTCAGTTTCCCAAAAATGTTTGTAGGCTAAAAAACGTAACACATACCAGTCGGTACTTGAATCAACCTCAATGAGGGATTTTCCTAGCCAGTCTGTTGCTAAAGGCATTTTTTTTAAGGTGCCTAATCCTAATCGGTAGGATAGCAAGGTGCTTAACCAGTTATCTAATACGGTATTATTTCGACTCAAGTAATTGACGGCTCCCTTGGTTGCTTCCATGATGTGGCGCCTTTCGTCTACTTCTTTATTCACTTTTAAGCCAACGTCCTTGGCTGTTTCTAATTTAAACTGCCAATAACCTACGGCATTGGAAGTAGAAACGGCATTGGGATTCAATGAACTTTCTTGAACGCATAAGTATTTAAAATCATCGGGTATATTACCCTCTTTCAAAATGGGCTCAATCAATGGAAAAAATAGCCGCATTTTCTCTTTCATCATCCCAACAAATTTCTTGTTGGCACCAAGCATAGCCCATTCTTTTTCTAAAATGGGTTTGGCAGAAGGATGGATAGCCACACGTAAATTGCCCAGACTTAAGGTGTCAGGACGAGTGATAGCATGTACAGAGATTAATGAACAGCTTACAAACAACAAAAAAAGAAATAGCAGCTTTTTTTGATTCATACGTAATGGGATAACAAAGCAATGAGAGCTTTTAAAGCCTATTTTATGTAAAATTACCAAATATTCTCATTTAACGGTTTTAAAATAGGATTATTGCTAATTCTCCTTTTGTTTTAAGAGCTTGCGAATATCTTTACCTTTGTGAAAAATAGATAAAAATGATTTTAATTGACGATACCGTTATCAGTGAAGATGTAGCCGATGAATTTTTTGTATGTGATTTAAGTAAGTGCAAAGGTGCATGCTGCGTGGAAGGTGATTTAGGAGCACCCTTAGAAGAAGATGAACTGGCTATTATAGAAAGTATTCAGGAGCAAATAGCTCCTTATTTATCGGAGGAAGGTAAAGCTGTCATTGAAAAAGTTGGAACATGGGTCAAAGATGAGGATGGCGATTTTTCAACGCCAGTTATTGAAGGAAGAGAATGTGTGTATGCCATTTACGATGATAAAAAATACCTGAAGTGTGGCATTGAACAAGCTTTTTTTGATGGAAAGATCGACTTTAGAAAACCTATTTCTTGTCATTTATACCCCATTCGAATTGCTAAATTAGCGGAGTATCAGGCATTAAATTATGATCGCTGGAGCATCTGTTCTGATGCTTGTTCTCATGGTAAACAATTAGGAGTACCGATATATAAATTCTTGAAGGAGCCCCTTATCCGTAAATTTGGTGATAAATGGTACAGTGAGTTGGAGAAAGAAATAGAGGAGCGGAAAGAAGAGAAGTAAATTATGAGTTATCAATTATAAGTTATAATTGATTGTGTATAAGGTTATGTATTAAAAATGGCTGCCAATCTTAATTCCTTTGATGCAATTTATCAAGTTGTTCAACTGATTCCCCAAGGAAAAGTGACTTCCTATGGAGCTATAGCAGCATATTTAGGGATGAAAGGTGGCGCAAGAATGGTGGGGTGGGCTATGAATGCTTCCCACACATTGGTAAATGTTCCTGCTCATCGTGTGGTGAATCGCAATGGTTTATTAACCGGTAAAAATTTCTTTGGAGGGAATCGGATGCAAGAACTTTTGGAAGCGGAAGGAATTCAGGTGAATGATGACAAAATTGTAAATTTTCACCTACATTTTTGGGATCCTAGTTCTGAGTTATAATCAATGTGTTTCGGCTATTAATCAATCTGACTAACAAATTTTTTACCCCCAAGCATGCGCATTTGTCGTTGGATGGTATTACTTCTACGCTGTACGTAGTTTGATGGGTTTTGAATGGAGAAACGAATTGGATTGGGTAAAACGGCGGCTATTCTGGCAGCTTCGGCACGACTCACCACTGAGGCAGAATGACCATAGAATTTACGACATGCTGCTTCAACTCCAAAGGTCATTTTACCTGTTTCAGCCACATTGAGATAGACTTCTAATATTCGTTGTTTGCCCCAGATTAATTCAATCATGAAGGTAAAATAGGCCTCTAATCCTTTTCTAAGGTAGCTTCTTCCTTGCCATAAGAAGACATTTTTGGCAACTTGTTGAGAAATAGTGCTCGCACCTTTGATACGTTTCCCTTTCATATTATGGCGCATGGCACCCCACATGGCTTCAAAATCAAATCCATTATGCTCTGGGAAAAGCTGATCTTCAGATGCAATTACTGCCAAAGCGCAGTTTTTATCAATTTCTGAATACGAAGTCCAATTGGAATAAATTTTACTAGGTTTGCCTTCCATGATCGCATCTATTTTACGACTAGCCATGGTAGGAGTAAAGTATATGGGAAGAAATTTCAACAAAACGATCATTACCAATGAGGCAATCCAAGCATAAAAAGCAAACCAAGCCAACTTAATGAGGTACTTTTTGAAGGTACTTCTAGATTTAGTACTTGAACTAGAATTAACTTTTCCGAATTTAGACGATTTTGTGGCTAGGCGCGCTTCTTTCGTTAAGTCAATTCTTTTTGCCATTGAGATGTTGAGGTATTACAGATTACAAAAATACAATCTTAATTGAAATGCAGGTTTAAATTAGAAAAATATCACTACTCAATTTATCTGCAATGAGTATCCCTGACTCTGTTAAGATTAAAAATCCATCTATTTCTTTTGCCCATTGTCTTTCTTTCCATTCATTTATTTCTAAGCTCGGGAAGTTTTGGTTTATTTCTTCGATTGACTGTTTCAAATATGCCAAATCCAGTCCCCACATTGTTCTTAATCGCGTCATGATGTATTCATTAATGCGATTTTCAGGACTCAGATGTTCTACTTCGAAATAGGGGTTTCCTTGCTCTATGGCCAATAAATAGGATTTGTTATTAGCAACATTCCATTGACGGCTATGGTAATTAAAACTATGAGCAGAAGGACCAATTCCTAGGTATTCTTCTTGGTTCCAATAGCTCGAATTGTGTTTGGAATAACGCTTGTTTTTGGCAAAATTGGAAACTTCATAAGCTTCGAAACCAGCAGATTGTAATAGCTGGTGACTTAATTCAAAATGAGCAGCCATTTGATTATCTGGAGTTTCTTTGAGTAAGCCTTTATCTTTTTGTTTTCCAAATACGGTTCTGGGCTCAATGGTCAAACTATATGCCGATATATGATCAACATTCAGTGAAATAGCTTGTTGAATGTCAAACGCTGTATCAGACAAATTATGGTCCTTTAGGCCATAAATAACATCTATGCTAATGTTTTCTAAGCCCAAATCTTGAGCCTTTTTTATTGCTTCTATCGATTGCTGGCTGCTGTGGTTTCGGTGTAGGTGTTTCAGGCTTGAATCATTAAATGTCTGAATGCCAACACTTAATCGGTTTATCCCAATTTGTTTTACCTGTTGGATAAATTCCTTGCTCAAATCTTCGGGATTTGCTTCCAAGGTAATTTCAGCACCTGGGTTGATTGAATATAGTTGATTGATTTTATCAAAAAGCTGATTTAATTGAAATTCAGATAATAGGGAAGGAGTACCTCCTCCTAAATATATGGTATCAATTAGCTTATTACTTAAATAGTCTTTTCGTATTTCTAATTCCTGCACCATAGCATTTACCATCACCTCTCTTTGAGAAAGTACCGTCGAAAAGTGAAAGTCACAGTAGTGGCATGCTTGTCGACAAAAGGGAATGTGTAGGTACAGGTGCAAGGGAATTCCTTAAGGTTCAAAGATTAGGTAACTAAGCTGATCTGGCACAAACATCTCTTGTGCTAAGGTTTGTAACTTATCAGAAGTGATGGCATCTATTTGTAGGAATAATTCATCCAAACTTTCAATTTTCTCTCGATCTAGTAAGTTTTTAGCCATCATGAGCATAAAGTTTAAATTACCTTCCTCTGCCATGGCTAATTGACCTTTTAGTTGCGACTTGATTTTTTGCAAGGCAGGGCCAGACAAAGCTTTTTGCTGAAGTTTTTCGAACTCCCTCATAATGAGCTTGATGGATTTATTTACTTGGTTAGGTTCTGTACCAAAGTAAATAGCCCAAAAACCGGAATCAATATAGGATGTAAAGCTAGCTTCAATGGAATAGACTAATCCATGTCTTTCTCTGACGGAAACGTTTAATAAGGAGTTCATTCCTGGTCCGCCTAAAAGATTTATTAAGGTAAAAAAGGCCATCCGATTGGGATTAGCTAAGGCATAAGATTGCCTACCTAATGCCACGTGAGATTGGGTCACGCCTCTTTTGACAACTTTTCTTTCAGGAAGCATTAAGCTTGGCTGAATGCGTTTTAACTGTTGTTTTTTAGCTTCAATATGCCCCAAATGCTTTTCTGCCCAAGCAAAAACTTTATCATGAGGTAATTTTCCGATGGATGAAAATACGATGCGCGATGTATCCACATTTCTTTCAATGAACTGAATCAAATCGGATTGTTGAAAACGTTGAACGGTTTCATTCGTTCCCAAGATATTCATTCCTAGAGAATGATTGGGGAACAATAATTCGTCGAAATCGTCTTGAATCGCATCTTCTGGAGAATCATAATACATGGACATTTCTTCCAAAATGACACTGCGCTCCTTTTCTAATTCCTTTTGAGGGAAAGTAGAATGAAAGGTGATATCGGCTAATAATTCTAAAGCTCGTTCATAATAGGGACTTAAAACGGAGGCATGAAAACAAATCTTTTCTTTGGTGGTATAGGCATTTAATTCCCCTCCGATAATTTCTAAACGATTGATAATCTGGATATTATTTTTCTTTTGAGTGCCTTTAAAAGCCATGTGCTCCCAAAAATGAGCCAGACCTTGCTCGGAGTCATTTTCATCTCGACTACCTATGTCTAGCATGATGCCTACATGCGAAATTTCTGTATGTACAACTTGTCGGTGGACAAGGATAATGCCATTGGAAAGCGTTCGGGTTTGAATCGAATTCATGTAGTCAATTGGATAAAAATGTCCCAAATTTAACTAATTTTATGGCCATTTCATTCATTTTTTTCTATGCTTGAGCATTCCAAAGTCCTTTTGATTCAAACAGCTTTTTTAGGGGATGCTGTATTAGCTACTGCTTTATTAGAGAAGATTCGAATTGAATCTCCATATACAGAAATCCACATTTTAGTTAGAAAGGGGAATGAAAGTCTTTTTAAGGCTTATCCTTATCCTAACTTGAGAAGAGTTTGGACCTACAATAAATCTAAAAAATGGTCTTCTTGGTTGGAATTACGTCATGATCTGCGATCTGAGCATTTTGATGCAGTTTTTGTCATTCAACGTTTTTTTGGCATGGGACTGTTAAGTTTAAATATTGGGGCCAAGCGAGTAGTTGGGTTTGATAAAAATCCTTTGTCATTATTTTTTACGGAGAAGGTTAAACATGAATGGGGGACAGGGGTTCATGAAGTAGAAAGAAATACAGCCTTAGTACAATCTTGGTTAGGAGGGAAGGTGTTTAGACCTTGTTTAAAAGCAGCAGAAATAGATTTAGGGCCTGAAATGAGAAAGAAGGAATACATCTGTATTTCTCCAGGGAGTGTTTGGGAAACCAAGCGTTTACCTATTCGAATTTGGATTGAATTTATTCAACTCTTGCCTCAAGATCAAGTAGTTGTGTTGATGGGCTCGCCAGGAGAAATTGATTTATCCAATCAAATTGCTGAAGCATTTCATGGAAGTAATCGAGTGATATTAAATGAAACGGGTAAGCATCCTTTATTGGCTTCAGCTTATATATTTCAGCAAAGTATGATGAGCTTTGTGAACGATTCTGGTCCCATGCATATTTGTTCGGCAGAAAATGTACCTACTGTCGCAGTATATTGTTCTACTGTTCCATCTTTTGGCTTTGGACCGCTAGCAGATTGGAATCGAATTGTTGAAACAAATGTGGCATTAACCTGTAGGCCATGTGGTGACCATGGGAAAAAGAATTGTCCTTTGGGACATTATGCATGCGGAGAAGGCATTGAGGCAAATGCCATATTTCAGGCATATCAAGAATATTTAAGCGCGAGAAGCCAGTAAATACAACACGGCCATTCGTACCGCGACTCCATTTTCTACTTGATCTAAGATGATGGAATGGGGAGAATCGGCGGCATCGGAACTTAGTTCCACACCTCGGTTGATTGGGCCTGGGTGCATCAAGACAATTTCTTTAGGCAATTCATCCAGCATTTTTCTCGTGATTCCAAAGAATTGGGCATATTCTCGAAGCGAAGGGAAATACTTGATTTGTTGACGTTCTAATTGAATTCTCAAGACATTGGCAGCATCGCACCAAGTTAGCGTGTCTTTCACATCATGAGATACTTCCACACCTAGACTCTGTATGTGCTTAGGGATCAAGGTACTTGGTCCGCAAAGTCTAACTTGGGCTCCTTGTTTTTTTAAGGCATAAATGTTGGAAAGGGCCACTCGAGAGTGTAAGATATCACCAATGATGGCTATTTTTTTGCCCGCTAAATCACCCAGTTTTTCTCTAAGTGAAAAGGTATCTAACAACGCTTGTGTCGGGTGCTCATGTGTACCGTCCCCTGCATTGATGATATTGGCTTTTATGTGCTTGGATAAATAATGTGGAGCACCTGGGCTGGCATGTCGCATGACAATCATGTCCACCTTCATAGCCAAAATATTGTTGACCGTATCTAGTAAGGTTTCTCCTTTTTTAACGGAACTTCCTGAAGCAGAGAAATTAATGGTATCGGCAGATAGTCTTTTTTCTGCTAGTTCAAAGGATAGACGAGTCCGAGTAGAATTCTCGAAAAATACATTGGCAATGGTCACATCACGTAAAGAAGGCACTTTTTTAATAGGTCGGTTTAGGACCTCTTTAAATTCTTTGGCCGTTTTTACTATCAGGTCAATGGATTCTGCATCCAGGTCTTTTATTCCTAATAAATGTGGCGATTTCAACATATTTATTTCATCATGGATGAGTGATTAACCAAATTTTATCTGATTCATGGCCTTGTTCGGTCCATTCAACCAGTACTTTTTCGGTTGAAAGTGTATTTACACTTTTACCAATATAGTCAGCATTAATAGGCAAATCTCGGTTGTAAATTCGATCAATTAATACGCAAAGTTCTACTTTAGCAGGTCTACCAAATGCAGTCATGGCATCAAGTGCTGCGCGTACCATACGGCCTGTTGCAAGCACGTCATCCACTAAGATAACCCGTTTATTTTCAATGATAAAAGGGATATGCGTGCTATTAGGAGCTACGGTATCTCTTCTTCTAAAATCATCTCGATAGAATGTAGCATCTAACTGACCTATTTGGGGAGCTTCAGGAAGATGTTTGCTTAATTCTTTGGCAATTCTTTCGGCAAAGTATATTCCTCTAGGCTGAAGGCCTAAAATTACCGTTTCAATGCCTTTAATTTGATTTTCAATGAGCTCTTGGCATAACCTAGATATGGTTATTTCTAATAATGGGCTTGATAAAATCAGCTTACGAGTCATTGTTACAAAGGTAATGTTTTTAGCGTATCTATTTTAAAAGATTCGCTCGGCAGCATTAAAATCTGGCAAAATTTGATCTTTATCAGATACATTGGGTTGATCAACGCCCCAATCAATGGCTAGGGTAGGGTCATTCCAACGAATACCTGATTCAGCTTCTTTATTCCAGAAATCAGTGCATTTATATACAAAAATGGTTTCTTCTAGTGCAACAAATCCATGGGCAAAACCCACTGGAACATAAAGCATATTTCCTTTATCGGCATCCAAAAGGAATTTTTCATGTTGACCGAAAGTTGGAGAATCTTGTCTTAAGTCCACAATGACATCCATCACTTTGCCTGTCATACAACGTACCAGCTTCCCTTGTCCATGAGGATTTTTTTGAAAGTGTAAACCTCTTAGTACTCCTGGGGTAGAAAATGAATAATTGTCTTGAACGAAATTTTCTGATATACCATTGGCAGCAAATAATTTTTGGTTATAAGACTCATAAAAATGGCCTCTAGCATCAAAAAACTTGGTTGGGACACATTCAATAACTCCTGGGAGTTGGTGTTTAATAAATTGCATAAATTCGAGATGGTGATTGCTTTCCTCTTTTTTTGATATTGCTTGGAAAGAACTTAATTTGCGCCAAAATTATTCATATTTCGGCATTTAAACAATGTCCTTTCCCAATCTCTATGAATTCAGCTGAATTAGTCAAACAAATTGAACAAAAACGGTCATTTTTATGTGTAGGATTGGATTCTGATCTCAGTCTGATTCCAAGGAAATTCCGTCAAGAGAAAGACCCCATTTTTGCATTTAATCAAGCCGTCATTGATGCGACGCATACTTATGCGGTAGCGTATAAGCCCAATATTGCTTTTTATGAGGCCATGGGCCCTCGTGGTTGGGAGAGTTTGCAGAAAACAATGGAGTATATACCTAAAGATATTTTTACCATTGCCGATGCCAAAAGGGGAGATATTGGAAATACAGCCTTGAAATATGCTCAAACATTTTTTGATCCTGCCAGTAGTGGATTGAATTTTGATTCCATTACCGTAGCGCCCTATATGGGTCGTGATTCGGTTGAGCCATTTTTGACCTATCATGATAAATGGGTGATTCTTTTGGCTTTAACTTCCAATGTGGGTAGTCATGATTTTCAAATGACTAAATCAGAAGATTATATGCCCCTTTATGAGCGAGTGATGCGTACTGCCATGTCGTGGGGATCACCGGAGCATTTAATGTTTGTCATTGGAGCAACTCGCTCTGATTTTTTACAAAAGGTAAGGGAAATTGCCCCAGATAATTTCTTTTTAGTTCCGGGTGTAGGAGCACAAGGAGGAAGTTTAGAAGATGTGGCTAAATATGCCATGAATTCCAATGTAGGATTATTGGTTAATTCTTCTCGAGGCATTATTTATGCTGGCGATGATACTTCGGTCTCTGCCGCCCGTGAAGCCAAGAAGATTCAAGAAGAAATGGATCGGTATTTGGATGAATACCGGAAGTAAATGATAAATTATGAATGGTAAATGGTGAGTGGTGGATGGAAATGTTTTGATTTGTAATAGTCTGATTATCATTTGTTTAATTTATTTTTTAAATTCTTTTGTTTCAAGTTTTGAATATCAGTTTAAATGAAATAATAATTTCTAAGTGTCCCAAAGTGGTTTAGTAATTATCCCTCCAAACGACAATCTATAATTTCCCATTCACCATTCACCACTCACCATTTAACATTCACTTATGGAGCTTAGCATATCAACCCCCGCATTATTGTTTTCAACAGTCTCATTATTGATGATCGCATTTACCAATCGATTTATGTCGATGGCATCATTGATTCGTGATTTACATGTGAAGTTTCAAAAGAATCCTGAAGATGCTATTTTCAAGCAAATTGAAAATCTAAGATTGCGGATGAAGTTAATTCAGTCGATGCAAATCATAGCTATTTTTAGCTTACTGTTAAGCGTAATTTGTATGTTTCTTCTTTTCATGAATGAAGAAATCATTGCCCGATGGTTTTTTGGAATTGGACTCATTGGGATGAGTTTAGCCTTGAGTTTGAGCGCTTGGGAAATTACAATTTCTACAAAAGCTTTGGAGGTAGAACTGTCCGATATGGAGGATATCATCGCCAAACGAAAGTAATCCAAATTTATTTTTATTTTTTATTCGAATAGTTAAAAATATTTTTTGTTGCTATTTCAAGTATTGAATATTAATACTATTTTTGTGTACAATTTCAATGATTAATAAGACGAAATTGTATTGAAACAGAATCAAACATTAAAAATACTACTTAGGCGGATTGAATAAAGGCTCGGAATTTTTCTGAGTCTTTATTGTTTCTAAGCCTTTAGTATTAATGCAGCCATGGGAGGTAGATTCAAAGAAATAGAGAAAGCTTTTCCTTGCCAATTGATCGCTTCTGTCATCACTGCACCTGAAATTGGATAATCACTTCCTCCCAATTCTTTCTTATCCGAATTAAAAAGAACCTTCCAAACACCTGGCAATGGTACCCCAATACGGTAATTTTCTCTTGGTGCAGGAGTTAGATTCAATATCACAATGACTTGTTGTTTGGCAACTTCTCCTTTACGGATGTAAGTAATGACGGAATTTCCTTGGTCGTTTGATTCTATCCATTCAAATCCTTCATGGGAGAATTGCTTGCTGTACAAAGCAGCTTCATCACGGTACAATTGATTTAAAGCTTTGACGGTCGACTGGATTCCTTTATGATAGAAATTATCCAATTCATGCCAATCCAAGGATTGATTATGATTCCATTCTTCTTTTTGGCCAAATTCACCACCCATAAACAGAAGTTTACTTCCTGGATGGGTGAATTGTTCACTCAATAATACCCTTAGATTAGCAAATTTTTGCCACTCATCTCCTGGCATCTTATTTAGCAAGGAATTCTTGCCATAAACTACTTCATCATGAGAAAGAGGCAGACAGAAATTTTCTGTAAAGGCATAAATGAGTGAAAAAGTTAAATCATTTAAGTGGTATTTACGGTGTATAGGATCCTTATGGAAGAAGTTCAACGTATCATTCATCCAACCCATCATCCATTTTTGACCAAAGCCCAATCCTCCCTGAAATACGGGTTTAGTCACTCCAGGGAAACTGGTTGACTCTTCAGCAATCATTTGAATATCTGGGAATTCACCATACATGTGAATATTTAATTCTTGCAAAAAGGAAATGGCCTCTAAATTATGGTTTCCTCCATATACATTTGCTTCCCATTCTCCATCATTTCTAGAATAATCCAAATAGAGCATCGAAGCCACAGCATCTACCCGTAAACCATCGATGTGGTAACGATCTAACCAAAATGCAGCATTGGACAGCAAGAAGCTTCGTACTTCATTTTTTCCATAATCAAAAATATAGGATTGCCAATCTGGATGGAAACCACGCTTTGGATCGGGATGCTCATATAAACAGCCACCATCAAAATTGCGAAGTCCATGATCATCACCTGGAAAATGGGAAGGAACCCAGTCCAGAATAACACCAATTCCTTCTTGATGGAATCTTTCTACTAAAGTCATAAATCCTTGAGGATCTCCAAAACGAGAAGAAGGGGCAAAGTATCCCGTTATTTGATATCCCCAAGATGGCGCATAGGGATGTTCCATGATGGGCATAAACTCCACATGAGTAAAGCCCATGTCTTTAACATATTGAACTAATTTGTCGCTCAGGTCAGCATAGCTTAGATATTCATTTTCTAAGGTTTTTTGCCAAGAACCAAGGTGTACTTCGTATATCGACATAGGTGCGTTCAGGGAGTTCTTTTGACTTCTTTCTTGCATCCATGTTTGATCTTTCCATTCTTTATAGGTATTCCAAACAATACTGGCTGTTTTAGGAGGAGTTTCGCAGAAAAGGCCCATAGGGTCTAACTTTTCTAAAATTTCTCCCGTTTTACTTTTTATCCAGTATTTATACGTTTCCCCAGTTTTGATGTTGGGGATAAAACCTTCCCAAATTCCCGATGAATCCCAGCGTGGATACAATCCATGTTCGCTTGAATCCCAGAAATTGAAATTTCCCACGACAAAAACAGATTCGGCATTGGGAGCCCAAACGGAGAAATAGGTACCTACTTCACCTTCTAATTCAATTTCAAAAGCACCTAGTTTCTCATATAAACGGGTGTGTTTACCATTTAAAAAGAGTGCAATATCAAAATCGCTAAAAAAAGAATGAGGTTTAACTATAGCCATAAGAGGGTGGGTTTCAATGTAAAGGCTAAAATAATAAAATTAAATTGATTAAAACTCGCTTTTTTTTTTCGTGCAGTATTTGAATTTTTAAAGGAAAGCTCTACCTTTGTGCCACCAAATTAATAATTGGTCCGTTCGTCTAGGGGTTAGGACACGTCCCTTTCACGGATGAAACACGGGTTCGATTCCCGTACGGACTACTTCGGTAGACAAATTGACCCTGTAAATGAATAATTTACAGGGTTTTTTGTTTTATTTCGGCTCGTCCATCTTCCTGTTTTAGTCTTTTATCGGTCAATTTTGATCCAATTAATTCCAATCTTTTAGAGTTTGATATATCCAATTTTCACTCCCATGGCTCAGGTCAGCACGTCTATTTTTTTGTATTTTACCTTGGTGAAGTAATTTTATTCTCCATGTTAAGAGTTTACTGCCCTTCGAAATCATTCAAAAAGGGTATAGATATTAAAGTATAATCAGATATAATGGTATTAGTTTTGATTCAGGATTAACTCATTTAATTATACATCTCCTAAATTGATTACGTTTAATAAATTTATACCAAGTCTAAGTGCATTTTAAATCTATTTCTAAAGATTAATTTATAAGTTTACATTTCTCCGGTTCTATCCTTCATACTATTTATACCATTGTAAATAATATTTGGTCAGCATGAATTCTTGGTCACCGGTAGATTATTTGTTCTATTTGAGTTTTGTCTTTTTTGCATTTGGAATTTCCTTGTTCTTTAAAAAGGGCCTAATTGCAACAAAGTTTCTTGGTATTCAATTTATCGGATTAGCATATCAGCTCTATGCTGGGTATTTTATTCAACCTAGTCGTATATATGATTACCCACATTTTTTCAGAACGGTTTCTCCTTTTTTCTATCTTTTAGGGCCACTTGGTTATCTTTTTCAGCATTATTTACTTTATCCAGAACGTAAGTTTAGGCTAATTTATCTGTTACATTTTCTTCCATTTGCTCTACATGTAATCGAATATATTCCTTTTTATATGCTTCCTGCGGAGTTGAAATTGGAAGAAGTTAAGCATGTATTTCAACAAAATACCTTTTACAATTCGCAATCCATCTACGGATGGATTTCCATGCGAGACCATCTATTCGTTAAGACCATTTATTATTTAGCCTATATATTTTGGACGCTCTATGAATTATATAAATTTTATAAAACCACTTCTCAGTCGTTTCTGAGAAAAAATTCCTTGATCGTTTATTGGCTATCAGGCGATATGGTCATGAAGTTTGTGGTTATAATTTTGCATTGTTTCAATTTAGTTTTTGCTAAAAAGAAGCATTTGGAGCTAACCTGGATGGATTATGTATTTGTTCTCGAATATATCACCATGATGCTATTCATGTTATTTAACCCCAAATTGTTACAAGGACCTACACTGAGAGGTTTAGTATTTCAACATTCTGCTGGGTTTAACGAAAAAGAATCCATCAAGACGACCAAGCAAGTGAAAGCCCATCAAAAGTCCTCTCGTGATAAAAATGTACTATTCACCTTGAATCGATATTTTGAAACAGAACAATTATTTCTCCGACCAGAAATCACTTTGGCAGAAGTTAGTCGATATTTGAAAATTAAACCGAGAATCATTCGAATGGCGCTTCAGATGGAATTGGAATTATCATTTTCTGATTATGTCAATACTTGGAGAATTCAATACGCAGAGGAACAGTGTCGAGAAAATCCGAAATGGAAAAATTATAAGTTGGAGGTAATCGCCATGGAATCAGGGTTTGGAACCCGTCAAAGTTTCAATTCTGCCGTGAAAAAAATTAAGGGTGTTTCTCCAGGTAAATATTTTGAAAACATCATGCAACAACCAAAAAAATAGGAGTTTTAAGTATTAATTAGCCCGTTTATTATAAATTCAAATAAAAAAGAGACAAACATCCAAGAAATAGATATCCATGGCACCCATAGATTACTTATTTTATCTTTGCTTTGTTTTTTTTGCCTTTGGAGGATCCTTCTTCTTCAAAAAAGGTATTGTAGCTACCAAGTTTTTAGGGCTTTTGTTTATTGTCTTAGGTCTACAGACATTTTTGAACTATTACATTCGACCAGAGTATTTATTAGAATATCCGCATTTTTTTAGAACAGTTTCCCCCTTGATGTTGACCATCGGGCCTCTGTATTATTTGTTTCAGCAATTTCTACTTTATCCAGAAAGAAAATTTAGGCCAATTTTGTTCTTGCATTTTTTGCCTTTTGCGCTACATGTCATTGAATATATCCCATTTTATATTTTACCAACAGAGTATAAAATTATGGAAATCAAAGAAATGATTTCCGAAAATACCATCTACACCATCCATTCAAAATATGGCTGGATTACGATGAAAATGCATTTATACATCCGATTCACTTCATTTTTTATTTATATCTGTTGGGGTTTTTATGATTTAGTGGCCTATTATCAATCAGCATCAAAAACATTCATTAAAAATAACCTATTGATTGTCTATTGGTTGTTTTTTAACATGGTTTTGAAGTTCATTGTGATGGGTTTGATTATTTATAATTTGATTTACCCAGGAGAAAAACAAATCAACTTACCTTGGAAAGATTTTTTCTACTTGATTGAATATGTGTTGATGATGTTATTTATGCTGTTTAATCCTAAATTATTATACGGGCCCACCTTGAAGGGCTTGATATGGCAACAAGCATATCATAGGATGGATGGCCCAGTGGAATTAGTTAATAATAAAGATATTTCTATTAAGGTTATTTCTGGGAATGAAAAAGAAAAGGCTCTATTGGGTTCTTTGAATCGCTATTTTGAGACAGAAAGGATTTTCTTAAAACCGACACTAACCTTAATTGAAGTAGCTAGAAAACTTAAAGTTAAACCTCGTTTGATTCGAATTGCTTTACAGTCTGAAATGAATTTGTCTTTTTCCGATTATGTCAATACTTGGCGCATTCAGTATGCAGAAGAACAATGTCGAGAAAATCCCAAATGGAAAAATTATAAACTAGAAGTAGTGGCATGGGAGTCTGGTTTTGGAACCCGCCAAAGTTTTAATTCGGCAGTTAAGAAAATCAAAGGAGTGTCGCCAGGGCAGTATTTTTCTGAATTTTTGTATTAGTTTCACTACATGGTTGCATTGTAACCATCGGTTCATTTGTTCTATTCATTTTTCAACATAAATAATTAATATGGGTTTATTTTCTGCCATTTTGGGAAATGCTGGCTCGGTTTCAGCGGATCAATTACAAAAGGATTATGCCAAAATTTTAATTGATGGCGAGGCCATCGAGATTGGCTTTAAATTACTTCGAGATACCTTCATTTTTACTAATAAACGCCTAATTCTGATAGATAAACAAGGAATTACAGGTTCTAAAACGGAGTACAAATCCATCAATTACAAGACTATATCTCGATTCAGCGTAGAAACTGCTGGGACATTTGAATTGGATGCTGAATTGAAAATTTGGATATCAGGAGAAGCTAATCCTAGCATTATTAAGCAATTCAATAAATCTGTTGATGTGTATGAGGTCCAAAAAGTATTGGCTTTTCACGTTCTGAAATAAAATCTTACATAAAAAAAGCATGGCTTTGGGGGCCATGCTTTCTATTATACTTCAAAAGAAATTACAATTTCCAGCCTGCGCGATATTCGCGTTTCACAAACTGATTGGCATCTTCGAAATTAGTTATTTTCATATTTTGTCCATCCCAAAGTAGCTTTTTACGGCCTGGATATGTGAAGCGATTCGCTTGACCTTGAATTGGAGTACGAAGAGTATAACTACGTATCGCTAAATTACCCATCAATACCGTTTCAGATAATGGACCAGCATAATCGAATGAAGAACTTAATTCTTTATGCTCTTTCGAATTAAAGCCTGCCTTACAAGCTTCAGCCCACATGGCCTGATGTCCATATTCTTTTAAGTTATTGGGTTCTTGTTTAGGCATTTCAATTTTATCCCCATTATTTAAGTAAATACGTGGTTCTAAACCATAGGTAGCATGTGTTAAAACACCTTTGCTACCAATCATCACAACGCCATTGCTGTTATCTGCTGTTCCAATGGGATCATCCGCAGGAATTAGATCTGGGTGGAATCCACGTAAACCTCCATCCGTCCAGTTCATGGTTACGGCCGACTTATTCTTTTTAGAAGCTGGGAATTTCAATTGGATAGAAGCAGATGGGGGACAACCCTCAGGAATGTATTCTGGTTGGTTTCCACTGATAAATACAGATCCTATACTAGCCTCCACCTCAGTTGGATAACCTAGGCCTAAAGCTCTGAAAGGTCCATCAATTAAATGGCATCCCATATCTCCCAATGCACCTGTGCCAAAATTCCACCAACCTCTCCATTTAAATGGATGATAAGCAGGGTTATAATCAATCAAAGAGGCTGGTCCTAACCAAACATCCCAATCGATGTCTGCAGGCTTAGCGTGCTGACCCGTTGGCACAGGTATACCTTGTGGCCAAATAGGACGGTTTGTCCAGATGTTGACCGTATGTACTTTTCCAATAAGACCTTGGTCGATCCACTTAACAATTTGTTGTGTGCCAGGGCTAGATGCTCCTTGATTACCCATTTGCGAAACAACTTGATATTTTCTTGCTGCTTCAGTCATCGTACGTGCCTCAAAAATATTATGGGACATGGGTTTTTGTACATACACATGTTTACCTAATTGCATGGCCGCCATGGCAATTGCCGCATGGTTATGGTCAGGAGTAGAAATGGTTACTGCATCAATACTCTTGTCTTTTTCCAACATAACACGCCAATCTTGATATTGTCCAGCTTTGGCATATTTCTCAAATAATGGCTTAGCTCTGGTTAAATCCACGTCGCAAAGGGCAACAATGTTGTTGACACCTTCATTGAAGGCATTATTGACATCAGATAAACCTTTTCCATTGATACCAACTCCGGCAATATTTAATTTATCGCTTGGAGCTCGATAACCTTTTCCCAATACATGTCGGGGAACAATGTAAAAGCTACCTGCAGCCAGCGCGCTCTTACCTAAAAAACTTCTTCTTGAAATGCTCATGAGCTATGTATTTTAATGTATTTAGATGAACGGATAAATCAATCCAGTAGGATTTATTAAGCCAATATAGAGTAAAATAGAATAATTTCTATCTGTATTTGGATTTAATTAGGTAAAATTGAGCGGCATTTTTTGCTTCTTTCCATTTTATCTTATTCAGGATAGTCAGCCCATTTAATTTACCTAATTTGCGCCCTCGTTGAATCTGGATTTATTCCTTTCTTTATTTTTTCGTTTTTTGTGAAAAGAAGTTTATTAGTTTTTCTTCTATTATTTAGTTTCGTGATACCCAACATTTTGGCCCAAAGCATCGCCAGAATGCGTCAGGATGATAATTTCTCTTATTTAAAACTAGATACCAATCGATTTAAGAGCTGGGATGAGTCGTTAAAGTATATTCCCTTCATTCGGCGTACGACCATTAGTTTTGGTGGGGAATGGAGAGAGCAATATCAGTCCTATCAGCACGTCAATTTTGGGGATGTTCCTGATAATTTTTTGACAGAAAATCCACATCAAATCATGCATCGGGTGATGTTGCATGCTAATTGGGAAATTAGTCCATCATTTCGAATATTTACTCAATTAAATAATACACTCCGGTTTTTAAATGATAATCCATTTACATCTACCTTAGATCAAAATGCCTTGTCGTTGCATCAAGCATTTTTGGAGTGGAATATTAAACCCAATTTAGCCTTGCGACTGGGTAAACAAGAATACACCTGGGGTTTAGAGCGATTAATGGCCCTCAAGGAAGGCCCCAATACGAGGCAGCCTTATTATGGGGCAACACTCAAATGGCATCATGGCAATCAGAAAATAGATGCTTTTTTGGCTAATCCGATGAAACAAAATACGGGTGTTTTTGATGATGTTCGTTCTTCAGAAGTGGTTTCTGGTACGATCTGGAATCATACATTTTCTTCCAAAAGAGACTTTTTTGATGCCTATTATTTTTTCATGGAAAGTTCCTTGAGGGAATACTATTTAAAGAAAGGGTTGGAGGCGAGAAATACCTTGGGAACACGCTGGTATAGCGAGAAGAAGACATTTAATTATGATTTGGAAGTGGCAGGTCAATGGGGGCATTTCAATGATTTGAGCATTCAAGCATTTCTATTTGTGTATGATTTCAATTATGAATGGAAGCGGAATTTTTATGTTGGATTTAGTGGTAATTGGGTCCCTGGAGATGTTTCCAACCATGATCAACAGCTAAATACGTTCAATACATTGTATTCTAGGCCACCTTTTGGCCAGACGGTGTCATTGAACATCACCAATACCTTGAATTTAAGCCCCTATATTCGATACAGCGATAACCACAAATGGTTGACAACCTTAAGAGCTTCATTTGTTCAAAGAGCCAGTTTACGGGATGGTATTTTTACCCCCAATATGTCGGCATTGTTACCCGTCTTAGGGCGTCAAATTGAAAGTAATGCTAGCGGAGTGGCTGATATTTTTGCCTTGGAAGCCAATTATTTTGCGAATAAACATTTAGCATTTCAATTTGAATTGGGTTATTGTGCTGCTGGTGCCTACTTAAAGGAAACAGGACCAGGGAAAGACGTTCAATATTTGGCCACTCGGGCGGCTTATAAGTTTTAATAATGCTTTTGGCTTCGAGTGCCTCAGCCAAAGCGAGAGCGTTTTGTTGGCTTCGAGAGCCTCAGCCAACTACGAGAGATACGAAGTATTTGTAATCCTGTATTTATAGTTGGCTTCGAGAACCTCAGCCAACTAACTTCGAGTGCTTTTGCCAATACAAAGCTGTTCGACAAGTTCACCTCTCTACGTTTCGGTGTAAACTGAAGGGCATGTCGAAAGAGAGATAAAAGGGATTTGTAATCCTATGTTTATAGTCGGCTTCGAGAGCCTCAGCCAACTGGGAGAGTCTCAGAAAAGCTGTTCGACATGTTCCTAAGGGCATGTCGAACGACAGATAAAAGGGATTTGTAATCCAGTGTCAAAAAAGACATTTTCCAAAAGTTTAAAAGGAATTTTATTCTAAATTAAGCTCTAACAAACCTTTTCTTGTTCCATAATAATCGCCACAACTGCTGTATATATATTCTTCTTCCTTTTCAATAAACCCTGTTCTAACAGGATTTAAATGGATGTAATCCAATTTATTTTCAAAGAATGATTGAGTTAGGATTTCTTTACCATGATAACCAGCTTGCCCAAAACAGATTTGTTCATCTTTTGTGAATAACCAGAGCAACCAATTTTTCCTGCTTTCTTTAGGATTGGATTTTACTGCTTCAAAAATTTGTTTAGAAGTGAATTTTTTGAAATCCCGGATTATGTTAGATAGATTTTCAACTTCACTACTAACAATCAAATGGATATGATTACTCATGATAACCCAAGCATGAATTTTTAGACCTTTCTTTTGTTGACAAAAGCGTAAACTATCCAATAAGATATCGACATATAGTTTCCTCGTAAATATATCAACCCATTGATGGACGGTACAAGTGATAAAATATTGTCCTTGGGGTTCTTGAATGGAATATGCATGAGCCATGCTTATAGATCAAATTGACGAATAGTGGTGTTATTGTTGTCAAAAATAAACCAGCAATTGATTAATAGGAATCTGTAAACTGATAATGGCGGGAAGAAATCAGTTTATTGGAGTATTTAAGATTTATGGCGAAATGTCTAGGATTAAAAATCCCTTTCATCTGTGGTTCGACATGACTCTTAGGAACATTGCGAACAACGGAAAAGCGAATATTCTAAATTTAATATTAATTGTAATCACTTTGTTTGCAAGAACTCCTCATTGAATATGTCAAACCCTTTAGGGATATTACGTTTCAACATTCTATACCCGTACCAGATGTATAGTAGTCCCAACACAGTGGACATAGTGACAGCAAAGTAGGAACTCTCCATTTGTCTAGGTACTAAAGTTGAATCAACATGTCTGAAAGGAGTATAAATGGCAAGACAACATATTGAAATTCCTCCCATTAATACTAGCCATCCCATGATTGTCCGCATATTACTTTTACTTATTATTTCTTTGTCGTTTCGTAGCCACTTGATTATTGAACTTGGTAAAAATGTCCCAATTGAATCTCTTCTAATGATTGATTTGACGGATTTAATTTTCCCATCAATATATAAATCCTCACTAGTATTACCTGTATGAAATAGTTCAAGAACTATTCCATCCTCAAAATCAAAGTAGTCAAACGCAATATTTATAAAATTTCTATCAGTGGAAATCTGAATAATAAAATCATTCGCATCATTTTTCTGATAAAGCACTTTTGCATCTAAAAACTTAAAATTATCTTTAATTTTAATTTTGAGGGGATTATTTGATGCAACATCAGTTTTATTTATTGTTTCCTTTCCGTCATTCCATATAGCAATCTTTGAAATGGAAAGATTATTTACTTTTTCTCCCGAATATAAAATTTCAACTGTATCAATCTTCTGAATTTTATCTCTAATTAGATTTATTGTTCTAATGGCAAAGGTTGGAATTTTGCTCCTTTTACTTTTGAAGTAGAAGTAAAAAGAAAATAAAATACCTGCCACCCCCAATAATAGGGAAATAATATTTAATGCAGGATTGCCATTAAAGAAGTTAATAACTTTACTTTTGATTTGTTCTATTTCCATTGTGTTATCTATTAATTATCTAAGTCAATTATATATAGTTTATTCTCATCTCAATTGAAATTTCTCTGAAATGCCTTCCTAGCGTTTCTGGGTTTGCGATGGGTGAGATTTCTAATATAAATGTTCATTCGGAGAACTGAACTTTCAGCTACCACAAAACTGTCTAGGCAGCGCGAAACCCCGCCTTTTTGGGTAGGTGCTATTATGTGTAGTTTTATTCAACAGCTAGTCTTTGGATAACTTTATGAACATTATCAAGCCTTATGAGTTTATAGTTTGAGCTTTCTAAATCTTCTATTAAAACATCTAAATCAATCCTTTCATTTTGCTCATTATGTAGAGGTTTATCAATGGAAGTGAAAATAATTGTTTGTTTTTCTTTAATTTCTGAGGACGTTTTAAACAGTGCTTTTAAACTACTTAAGTTTGTTCTATGCTGTCCAGGCTCATCAAACATAATTACTCCAGGATGGTTGATTCCATTATTTAGCAAACTTAACGTATAGGCCCAAATATTTCTAACAAAGTCAGAAGCGGAAGAATTTATTCGAATAGATTGCGGTAGATAGATACCTTCTTTTTTATTTATGTAAACTGGCAAATACTTAAAGGGTTCTTTTCTATTGATAGATATTTGATACTTTTCATTACTGTCATATCCAAAACCAAAGAGACTATTTTTATATTGAGTTTCAAAGTTTGCTAATTTAGTTTCGTCTTCTTTCTCTGACTCACCTAAATTTCCAATTTTCACATTGTTATTATGATATTTATTAGCTAACGCCACTAATTCTTCCTTTAGCTCTGAAATCGATTCATTTAGTAGCAATAAACTTTCTATCTCCCTCTCAAGTTGAAGTTTTTTCACAACCTCAGATTCAGAAAAAGCTCTGTCATCTGAAATCAAATCTTTTGAGATAGATTTAATTAAGACTTCTTTCTGACGTAATGAATTTTTAAAGTATAAAAGAAGGGCGTCCTTTTCATTGACAGTTTCTTTAAAACTTGAGATAGATGATTCGATTATTTTTTTTTGACTACGCAAAAAATTAGTGTTCTCTTCTAAAGTTAATTGAGGGATCTTTATATTTTTTGTAGAAATTAGATTTGTAGTTACTTCTTGTGTACAAGTGGGGCATTGATTCGCACCACTTTCATTAATTATGTTTTCGCTAAAAACTTTCTGTAAATTAATGTGATCCTTTATTTCGGACTCAATAATAATGATTTGACTATTTAAGCTCGAAAATTGTTGTTTCTCTACTCTTAACTTATTCTCAAATCTCTCAATGTAGTCTTTGAGTTTGTAATATTCTTCTTTTTGATTGTTGAACTCTAATATAGCTTCTTCCCTGTTTTCTTTTATGGTAGCAATAGGTCTGTTTTCTAAATCCTTTACAGCTTCAGTTTTTTGATTTAAAAATTGGCTAAAACTGATTTTTTCATTTTCTGAAGTAGGAAATAAAACGCTGATTTTATCAATTTCAGTTTTATCAGTTGTAAGCTCTTCTGGAATATTGATAACTGTAGAATTGGTTTGTTTTTCCAAGTAGGAGAACGACTTAATTTTTCTTTTCCAATCTTCCGTAATTGTATTTTTTTCCTTATTTAATACATCTTTCTGTGTAGAAAGTACGATTTCATTCAACCCTAAAATAAATTCTACAATTTTCTCTTTGGCTTTTGTAATTCCAAAAAAAGGCATAGTCGCAAAAAAATCAGACCATCCTTTTGTTTGTTCTATGAATAACGCTGAAAATATTGTTTGTAAATATAAAGGGCTATAATTATCAGTTCTAGAGCTATTACTTACTTGTGGTAATTCAATATTTATGAATTCGCTTAACCAATTATAAAAACCATTAGGGTCTTCATTATTACCTCTCGAGTTAACAAAAAATATTCCTTTAGTCTTTTCGTCATCTTCACCATTCATATTATCAAAAGATGAAAAATGAATCAAAATATTTGATGTTTTTATACCATCTGTACTCGGTTTGATATGCCTTTCTAAGCAAACAACTTCACTGTTTTCATTTTCAATTTCTAAAATTATTTTTGAGGATAATACTTTAAAATTGGTGCCTTCTTCCTCTTCGTTTGACTTAATGGTAAACTCTTCTTTGAGAGCTTTATCCAATGCTTTCTCATTATGGGCACCTAACAACTCCTCCATTCCGAGTGCATAATAGATGCAGCTATTTATAGTTGTTTTTCCTCTTGAATTTGGCCCTGCAATTATATTTAGTCCTTGTTGGAACGAAATATCAAATCCATATAAATCCGATATATTTTCACTTTTGTCAGTAAGAATTTCTGCCCTTAGTTTATTTATTTTAAGCATGATTTATTATATTAATTTCCAGTTTTTATTTGCACTATTCAACCTATTTTTGGGTATCACACCTAATGTTCTTATTTTCTGTATTTCGTCTTGAAAAAGCTCAAATTGGTTTATTGAATTTATTATTTCATTTCCTTTATCTGTTATTTTAATCTCAAGCGTTTGGCTAACAATAATTTTTTCTATATAACCATTGATAAACCCCAAAGCCAGTACTTCGTCAATACCATGTTCAAAAGTCCAAGGAACTAAACTATTTCTTTGTTGATTTGCTAAGTCTAATAATACTTGATAATTATTTTCATTACGTAGACTCCAAAAAACAACATGAAGTAACTCCAAACTGGCTTTTTTACTATATCCACAATGTTTAATAATTGCCAATAATAGCACAACTTTATAATATCCATTATATCTAATAGATACGGAAGTTGGTTTCTGATCTAATCTAATATCAATCATTAGTAGTAAAATTTAAAGTGCATATTCCAAGCCATTCAATAATTTGATATTCGGAAAGATCTAAATTTGTGAAATCTGGTAAGATTTCGAATTCACTTTTTAGTTGATTTTGAAGTTCCAGCTTTAAGTTTATTGCTTCGTTACTCTCAGTTACACTTCTAGAATAATCATCTTCTACTTGATCAACAAATCTCTTTACAATGTTTTTGAATTTTGAAAAAAGAATTGGATAATCATTTTCAATTGTTCGGATATTATCTTTCATTGCTAGAAATTTCCTTATCTGTTTGGCGGTTACAGAATTTGCCTTGGAGATTTCTGGATATAACACATTGTTTTTACGATAGAGTTTTTGAAAAAAATCACTGTTCTCTTTTTTAAAGGCTTCTATTTCTCTATCAGTTCGATCTTTTTCCAGATTTTCATTCCATTGCTTTAGATTTTCAAAATCCGATAAATCCACATACTCGGATATATATTGTTCAATGTGCTTTATAGAACAACAGTCTATATCATCATTCCAAGCTTTATCGGTTATAACCGAATTAAGAATTCCAATCAGGAAAGGAGAATTATGTCTATAAATAAATACTCCGCTTCCAGACAAACCCTTAGCTAAGTAATGTCCAACTTCTCCTCCTTGATCAAATGTTTCTCCTACTAAAGTAATTTTAAAGCATCCTATATCGTCGCTTACTGACAAAATTTTACCCGTAAATGGACGATACTGATTAATATTCACACCTTGGTAACCACAAAATTTTATCTCATTTTCAGATAATAATCCTCGTCCTAATTTATATTGATAGAGTAATCTTTCTTCATTATCAATATCAATTTCTATAAGGGCAAAATCATGTTCAGTATTAAATTCTTTAACTTCAACACTAGTTATAGCTATAAATTCTGATGTATAATCTTTTTGTTTCTCAATGACTATGTCACCCAAATTGGGCATACTTTCTCCCAAACAGTGAGCCGCTGTTAAAACATAAAATGATTCTTTACCTGGCAATAAAACTCCACTTCCAATAATCCCATTGCTTATTATTCGAACGCAATATTTCTCTGCTAAATTATTTGTCATTTTTCTTAAACCAAGTTTTACTTATTGCTTTCCAATTTCCTTTTTCAAAATCTTTATCATTTACAAAATCACCTATCCTTTCTTTTAGATAATCGATTTTATAGTTGAAATAAATAGTTAAAACCTCATCATTTCTTTGAGAACTAGAAACTATTCGAGCTATAGTTTCTCTCGAGGGATGTTTATAATCAGCAGTTCCACCATTTGTAGATATTATAAAATTATTAGACTTAATCAACCCAAGTTGTTCCTGTGAAGTATTATTAAGACTGCCGTGATGTGAAACTTTTACATAATCGACTTCTAACGGGTTCGATTCGCTAAAGCAGTTTTGTCTTAAACTTTCAGTTATAATTTCCGATCTAGAATCGGCTAATAAAAGAATGGAAACATCAATGCATTTTAAAACAAAAGAGATTGAAGAAGAGTTAAAGATGTCGTTGTTTATATTTATATCAGGAGAAAAGGGTATTTTACCCAAATCTTCTAGTGAATCAGAATAAATTTCTTTTTGAGAAGAGATATTTACATTGTCAGTATTAGTTTTTTGCAAATCAGATAATTGCCAATGTCTGTATAATTCTGCTTTAATTTGTGGAGTTGGAGATAAGATCATAAACTCAATCCCATTATTAATTATTGACTTTTCAGCCGTAGTTATTTCACGTAGTTTTACATCTGGTTTTTTCAAAAGAATTAACTCCTTTAATGAATTACCTTGTTTAGTACTTATTAATTCATTAGTGTTGGCTTCTACAAGTTCTGGATGATTCATCCAAATTTCATCAATCACAATACTATCTATAAGACTATTCTTAAATAAGCTAATTAACCCAGCTATATGATCTGAATCATTGTGAGTAAGTACAAGTAGATTTACATGTGTAATATTTTTTAACTCTGCCTTGAGAGTGTATCTAAAAGTTTGAGTAGTACCTCCATCAATAAGAATTATAAATTCATCATTATTTATGTCATATGTTTTAATGAGAATGCAATCTCCGTGAAAAGCAGGTAATATGGCAAATTCTGTACTATTTCTTTTCATTAAGTAGGATTCTCAAAAAATTACACATAACGTTTTGCAGCCAAGAACTGTTGCCGATTGCGAAGCGTTTATTTGTCACGCTAAGATAAGAAAACTACGGAAACACAAAGCTTAAATACAACGAATTGCGGCAATAGCTTTTGGGTGCTGTTAGCACCAGTTTTCTTCTCATTTTACGATTGGTTTCTTATTTCCTTTTCAACTTTTCTTTTAAATTCATTTAGGTCATTTGCAGAGTCCCGAAAAATATTAAACTCTTTTGGTATTTGACTGTGCCAATACTTTATTGTACTCAAAAGCCTTGTGTCCCTTGTTAGGAATAGGTTTGTGTAAATTGAACCAATAGAATGATGGCTATCAATTACTAAACCCCCAGTTGGAATTTCACCATCATTTAGAGCTTTTTCAATTTCATTGATAATGGTGTAATAATATACTTGAGGAATAATCAAGAAGTGATAAAATCTATTTGCCAATTCTTTTAAAACCGCAAATGTATCTGCAATTGTATGCTTCTTCTCTTTGAACCGCACAATTAAATCATCAGGTAATGGTTTAACTTTATATTTCTCTGAGGTTTTCTCTAAGGTATATATTTTGTCCCATTCTGTAACAATTTTAGGAAAGTCAACTATTGTATTATTTAAATCCTCCCAATAAATAAAGACTTGTTGTAATGAAGAATAAACTTCATCCAAAGAATATCCTTTTACCAATTCGTCCTTGTTTTTCTTTAACCATTCAACTGCTTTTTTATCAACTGTATATTTCTGTCCTTTCAATTTGTCTTCAATTGTTTCTAACTCATCAATTGCTTTACCGTCATAGGAGGAAAATAAATCGTGCTTTCTGAAATCTCTTGTCTTCATTGCTTCCAGTCTCTTTTCGAGTTCAGCTTTAGGATTTGAGAAAATCGTTGAGTGAATTATTTGGGTTATAATTTTGGGTCGCAAAATTCCACCAAAACCTTTAGAGCAATTATAGTCTTTAAGCGCTGCAAGTTGTCCAAGTAAGGAAATGTAAATTCGTGATGAATTTTGTTTCAGAAACTCTAATCTGTCAAAATGTAATGTCCCCTCCCAGTTAGTTTCTATATGTCTTAGCAAATTATCGACAACAAAAAATTCATATGCAGGAAGCATTCTTTGTCCCTTTATAAGAGTGTTTAATGCACGAGCCATATTATGTCTATGGTCGATGTCAGGATTGAGTGCAATTTCTAAACAATTACCAGGACTTGCCCACACCTCAATTTGGTCTTTGTCGGAAAGCCTAATTAAGTATTTACCCCATTCTGAATTTGTCCAATCATTACCTTTTGGGGCAATGTCGTTCAAAATATTGGTGTCAATGTATGTCGTTATTGGTGTCGTCATAAAATTGGTGCTAACTTATTTATACTCGCTACAAAGTAGCGATAATCTACCCAATTTTCTGCGTATAGTCGCTATTTGATAGTGTATCTCTTTTAAACATAAAAATAATAATTTGGATTATAAATCATCAAAAGGGCTTTTTATTTATTGAATACTTTTGGTACTTACGTGCGTGTATATTTCGGTAGTTTTGCTACTGCTGTGTCCTAATAATTCTTGAATGTAGCGCAAATCGGTGCCACTTTCAAATAAATGGGTGGCATAGCTATGTTTCAGCCAATGTAGTGTTACAGGTTTTGAAATTCCTGTTTTCTTTAAGGCTTGTTTCAATACTTGTTTTAACCATAGAAATCGAACAGCAGAATTTTATAATTATCTACCGAAGGTCCGAAGCCAATCCAGATGTTTCCCCAAACACCCAAACTTCTTACCCTTTTTAACTATATTTTAACCTCCAATGACAAGCCTTTGGCAGAAGAATCTTAACTTCGCTAAATTTTATAAACCTATGAAAACTATTATTACTTCGCTGGTACTGGCGGTATGTGCATTTCAATCCACTGCTCAAACAATTTTAGAAGTACCCGGGCGAGATTTGCCAGCCAAAATTGACATCCATGGTTATTCCGTTTTACCTTCTGGTCGCTTGGTAAAACCTGCCGGTAAAACGCTTCGCATCAACAGTGATCCATTCGGCATGGTCATTAGTCCAGATGGGAAATGGGCCGTAACCTTGCACAATGGGGCTTTTACACGTATTGATTTAGAAAAACAAATCTCTAAACGTTTTCCTCCTTACGGCACTCCTTCCAAACTTTCACCCTACGGAAAAAGTACCTATTTGGGCGTTGTATTTTCACCCAATAGTGAATGGATTTACTTAAGCGGGGGTGACTCAGGCAATGTATTGGTCGTTGAATTATCCACAGGGAAAGTCCTAAAAACCTTTAGCCTAAATGGAAGCTTTAAAGGATATGATTTTGATGATAGCTTTACTTCTGACTTAGTTCTATTACCTGAAAAAAATGAATTACTGGTCTTGGATCGGGCCAATTTCAGAATGGTTCGCATGAAAGCAGAGACGGGTGAAATTGTAGGTGTGGTTCCAACGGGTCGTCAACCTTTTGGTATTTCATTAAGTCCCGATCATCAATTTGCTTTTGTAGCGAATGTAGGAATGTATTCTTACCCATTGATCGAAGGTACCACCTTAGCCAATCTGCAATCACAGCACATTCCTTGGCATCCCTATGCCAACGACACGAAAGAATCTCGTGAAGGAACTGAAATCATGGGTAAAAAGATTCCAGGGGTAGGGGATCCTAACTCGGATGAATCCATGAGCATTTTTCAGATTAATTTGTCAACGAACCAAATCACCAAAAAATATAAGCCAGGCTTTTTATTAGGCGAAATGGTGGAGGAGATGGAAGTAGTGGGCGGATCTAGTCCCAACTCATTGGCTGTCAGTTCAAAATTTGCTTATGTGAGTAATGCTACGAACGATAATATTGCCGTGTTGGATTACGCGACTCGACAAATCAAATCACATATTCCGATTAAGCTAAATGCTGTTTTAGATAAACGAAGAGGCTATTTGCCGTTTGGTTTATGCCTGAGCAAAGACGAAAAAACCTTGTATGTAACATTATTAGGTTTAAATGCTGTGGCGGTAATTGATATCCCAAGTCAAAAAACCAAAGGTTTTATACCAACGGGTTGGGGTCCAACACGCGTTCGACTATCTGCTGACGAGAAAACGCTCTATGTGACGACTTGTCGTGGTTATGGAGCTGGTCCTAATGGAGGTAAAGATTTTAAGGCACCGGAACAAGGATCCTATGTAGGTGATATTCAGTTAGGTACATTCCAAACGATTGATATGCCGAATGAGGCACAATTAGCTGCTTATACGCAAGAAGTAAAGAACAATACCTACCAAGAGTATTCTAGTAAAGGTAGAGGGAACAAAATCCTGTCATTAGACAAAAATAAGCAGGCTCAATCTCCGATTAAACATATTGTTTACATCACGAAGGAGAACCGTACCTATGATGAGATTTTTGGTCAATTTAAAGGTGCCAATGGTGATTCAACGATTGCACGCTATGGCTTAAATCAGACTGTGGTATTGCCTGATTCTTTGAAAACAACTTACCATCATGTCAACGTGATGCCTAATCATACGCTTTTAGCTAAGCGATTTGCCATGAGTGATAATTTTTATTGTGATAGTGATGCCTCCATTCATGGACATCACTGGATGGTAGGAGTAATCCCCAATGAATGGGTAGAAGCGAACTCAAGTGTCAGTAAGTCAGCCAAAATCTTTTCAAAAGCGCCAGGCAGAAGACATCCAGGTACTACTGGAAGTATTGATCCTGAGGACTATGCAGAAGCAGGTGGTTTATGGGAAGCCTTAGAGCGCAAAAATATTTCTTTCTATAATTTTGGAGAGGCAAATGAAACGGCACACAATAGAGAAGAGTGGTTTGATACTTTAACTGGGGCAGGCCATGTGGTCATGGTTCCAATGCAAAAAGCCTTGTGGAAGAATACGAGTCATAATTATGCGGGTTTCAATACCGATATTCCGGATATGTTTCGTGCTGAACAATTTGAATCAGAATTTACCAAGATGTGGCTGAAAGGAAAGAAAAAAATGCCTTCTGTAGTGACGATTCAATTACCTAATGACCACGGTGCAGACCCAAGACCAGAAGATGGATATGTAAGCAATCATTCCTTTATGGCAGACAATGATTTGGCATTAGCTAGAATGATTAGCTTCTTGTCAACGACACCTTATTGGAAAAATATGTTGGTTGTCGTTACTGAAGATGATCCACAAGGAGGAGTAGACCATGTTGATGCTCACCGAAGTGTCTTAATGATGGCTGGACCCTATGTGAAGCGTAATTATGTATCGCACAAGCATGCGAATTTTGGATCCTTATTGCGCTTGATTTATACCAATTTTGGCGTTCCAAGTGTGAACCATTATGATCAAACTGCTACCTTATTAGATGATTTTTTCACAGAAAATCCTGATTTTAGTCCAGTTGATTTTGTATTCCCGGACCGTCGAATTTTTCAGCCAGAGGTGACCATGAAAAAATACAATAAGAACATCGATTGGAAGAAAATTAAAAAGCGTGTTGAGATGGATAATGTAGAGGAAATGCGGAAGGAACATTATAAAAGCCTAGAAGACAAGTAGACTTTTTTCGCAGGATTTTGGATTTTTGTCGCAAATTTCTTCCTATCCATGACGATTTTTTGATTTGTTAATTGGTTTTGTGTTATTTAATGGTAGTTTCGAGTCCTATAATTAACCCATTAAAAAATATTATTATGAAAAAATTACTTTTAGCTATTGCTCTTTTATCATGTGGAGTATCTGCACAAGCTCAGAAATGGAATGTAGATAAATCTCACTCTAAGTTAGGATTTAGTGTTGTACACTTATCAATTTCTGATGTAGAAGGAGCATTTAAAATTACTGAAGCAACTATGACTTCAGCTAAAGATGATTTTACAGATGCAAAATTCAATATTGTTGCCGATGTAAATACTGTATTTACTGACAATGAGCGTCGTGATACGCACTTAAAAAGCCCTGATTTCTTTGATGCGGCTAAATTCCCAACATTGACATTTGCTAGCAAGTCAATCAGTAAAGTAGCTGATCGTAAATATAAAGTAAGTGGTGATTTAACCATGCACGGTGTTACTAAGCCAGTTACATTAGACTTAGTATTAAATGGAACTACTACTAACCGTCAAGGTAAAAAAGTAGCTGGTTTTAAAGCATCAGGTGCTATCAATCGTACAGCTTGGGGTGTTGGAACTATGCCAGCAGCTATGGTTGGAGAAGATATTGAATTACGCGCAAGTGGCGAGTTTATTCAAGAGTAATTATTATTCCAAGTTCTAGTAGAAGGGCGGCCCTAGGTCGCCCTTTTTATTGTCTATTATTTTTTAATTCGGATAGCCCAAAGTAGTGCAAAACAGATTGCGCCATTGAGAATCAATTTGGCGAAACCAAAACCTCCAAATAAAGCTTGGGATTGCCATTCAAGCAAAAAGGTTATGATAGGAGAGGCTACGCAAATAATAGGAACCCATTTGTCTTTTACCTGAGTTTTGGTGAATAAGCCAAAGGAGAATAGTCCTAATAGCGGTCCATAGGTATATCCAGCCAAATTGAACACAGCCGAAATCAATTCTTGGTTGTTGAAAATATGAAACAAGCCAATGACCACGAAAAATAAAGCGGAGAAGCCTAAGTGGACATAATGTTTGATTTTATGTCTTTTTTGTTCTTGAAACTTCTCAATTCGTAAGAAATCAATACAAAAAGAGGTGGTTAAAGCTGTCAAAGCAGAATCAGAACTAGCATAGGAGGCTGCAATAATACCGAGTAAAAAGGTAACAGCTGCTAAGGTGCCAAAGTGCCCATTTAAGGCAAGCATGGGATATAAATTATCGGTCTGTGCAGGAATGGCTATGTTTTTGCTTTGTGCATAGATGTATAATAAGGCTCCTAAAGAAAGGAATAAAAGGTTGATTAATAGAAGCACCCAATAAAACCAAAACATGTTTTTTTGTGCTTCTCCAATGGATTTACAAGTCAAGTTTTTTTGCATCAAATCTTGATCAAGCCCAGTCATCACAATAGCTATAAAAACCCCTGCCAGGAAGTCTTTTCCAAAGAAATGGGTGTTTTTCCAATCCCATTCAAACATGTGGGAATACTTACTATCTGAAATGGTGTGAACCATATCCATGAATCCCATGTTCATTTGTTGACCTACCAAAAAGATGGTAATAAATAGTGCAATCAGTAGGAATAAGGTTTGTAAAGTATCTGTCCAAATGATCGTTTTTACTCCTCCACGGTGAGTATATAGCCAAATCAGTAAGATGGAAATAAATACTGTCAAGCCAAAAGGAACCCCAATAGGAGCAAAAATGGCGATTTGTAAGACATTGACAGCCAGATACAAACGGGCAGCGGAGCCAATGGTTCTCGATAATAAGAAAAAGGCAGAACCGGTTTTATAGGACCAGAATCCGAATCGACTTTCTAAATATCCATAGATGGAAATTAGGTTCAGACGATAATATAAAGGCATTAAAACGAGAGCAATGGTTAAATAACCAAATGAATGCCCTAAGATTAATTGATAATAAGTAAAAGAAGTTTTACCTACAGCTCCTGGAACAGAAATAAAAGTTAACCCAGAAATGGAAGTACCAATCATCCCAAAGGCGACTAACCACCAAGGAGATTGTCTATTGGCTGTAAAAAATGCATGTGTATCTGCACCTTTGGAAGTAATGTAGGAGATGATTAAAAGTAGGCCAAAATAGATGGCAAGAATTCCTCCGGCTAAAGTTACAGACATAGGTGTTTCAAAGGATTTTTTTTAAATTTGCTAAGAGGTCGTTTTTAAAATCGTATCAAAAATATGGAATTCTCGGAAGATAACATTTCTCGTTTTCGTATTTCTTTTCAAAACCAAGAAAAGCATCAAGAAGATGTTGCGGTGGCCTTTGACGAAGAAGTTGTAACATCTCATCAGTTGGTGGTATATAATGACGAGGTTAATTCCTTTGATTATGTCATTATTACCTTGATGGAAGTATGTGAGCATAGTCCAGAACAAGCAGAGCAATGTACCTTGCAAATTCATTTTAGAGGGAGATGTGGAGTTAAATCAGGAGATTTTGATGAATTAGTTAGTATGCGAAATGAAATATGTCGACGAGGTATTTCTGCTGAAATAGAGTCTTATCAATAGCTTATGGCCATGAACAATTACCCTTCTCGGATCATTGAACAAGCGGTAGAAGAAATATCGAAATTGCCGGGTATAGGTAAAAAATCAGCATTGCGCCTAGCTCTTCATTTATTGAAAAGACCTGAATCTCAATCCTTGCAATTAGCGCACGCTTTAGTTCAATTACGTACAGAGACCCAGTTCTGTCCACAATGTCATATGATTTCAGATGGAGGTTTGTGTGGAATTTGTAATAGTCATAAGCGAGAAGAAAGTCTGATTTGTGTCGTGGAGGATATGCGAGATGTGTTAGCCATTGAAAATACAGGTCAATTTATAGGTCTTTATCATGTTCTTGGAGGTATTATTTCTCCATTAGCCGGTATTTCTCCCAGTGATTTACAAATAGATTCTCTTATCCAACGGGTAGGTACTGGTCAAGTCACTGAAGTGATTTTAGGGCTTAGCCCAACCATGGAAGGCGATACTACCGCTTTTTATTTGACTAAAAAATTAAAAGAATTTCCAATTAAAATTTCCACCATTGCTCGTGGTATTCCCATTGGCGGTGATTTGGAATATACGGATGAAATTACCCTTGGGCGAAGTATTGTCGGCCGAGTAGTCTATGAATAAACAATTTTTCTACGCTCATGAAAAGATCACATTTTTTGCAAAAAACAGTCGGGCTTTTAGGCGCGAGTATTGTTTTACCTAGTTTCACATCTCGAGCACAAAGCTCTCTTGAAACAGCCCCATTTAGCCTGCCAGCTCTAGGATATTCATTTGATGCTTTAGAGCCGCATATCGACAAATTGACGATGGAAATTCACCATGATCGTCATCATAAAGCATATGTTGATAATTTAAACAAAGCCGTAACAGGAACACCTGCTGCTTCTTTATCACTAGAGGCAATGATGGGTCAAATGAGTCAATTACCCGTAGCTGTTCGTAATAATGGAGGTGGACACTGGAACCATAGCTTTTTTTGGAAATTGATTGGACCAGCTACAGGCAATAAGCCAAGTGCTGATCTTTTGGCACAAATACAGAAAGATTTAGGTGGATTAGATGCGCTAAAAAGCGAATTTGCAAAAGCAGCTACCGGTCGATTTGGTTCTGGCTGGGCTTGGTTGCTTTGGAAAGATGGGAAATTGGTCATTAGTTCAACTCCCAATCAAGATAATCCTTTAATGGATGTGGCAGAAGTAAAAGGTACACCTATTTTAGCTTTAGATGTTTGGGAACACGCCTATTATTTGAAATATCAAAATAAAAGAGCTGATTATATCACAGCGTTTTGGAATGTAGTCAATTGGGATTTTGTATCTCAGCAATTTTCATCAATAAAAAAATAAAACATGTTATTAGAAGAAATCCCTTCTTTGGATTTGAACGAATTTACTTCTGGCGATCCAGTTAGAAAGGCTAAATTTGTTCAAGATTTAGGTAATGCCTTTAATACGATTGGCTTCGTTGCGGTGAAAGGACATGGCCTTTCAGATGATTTTACAAAAAAATTATATCAAGAAGTTGAGCAATTTTTCCAATCACCTGATTCCTTAAAACAAGCCTACGAAGTTCCTGGTATTGCGGGACAGCGTGGTTATGTAGGAAAAGGTAAGGAAACAGCCAAGGGATTTAAAGTGCCTGATTTGAAGGAGTTTTACCATGTGGGTCAGAAACATCAAGATGATGGAGATTCGGTGTGGAGTGAATACCCCGAAAATGTTTTCCCCAAGGAATATCCCGATTTTGAGACATATACCGTAGGAGCTTATCAAACTTTAGAAAATGCTGGTAAATCTCTTTTACGAGCGATTGCTTTATATTTAGAGTTACCTGAGGATTATTTTGAGGATAAAGTAAAAAATGGGAATTCCATTTTAAGAGCCATTCATTATTTTCCGATTCCTAATCCAGATGCTTTGCCAGAAGGAGCTGTTCGTGCAGCTGCCCATGGAGATATCAATTTGATTACCTTGTTGATGGGTGCATCTGCTGAAGGCTTGGAAGTATTACGTATGGATGGAAAATGGATTCCAATCACTGCTTTACCAGACCAAGTGGTGGTGAATGTGGGAGATATGTTGGATAGACTGACGAATCATCATTTGAAATCTACGATTCACCGTGTAGTGAATCCACCAAGAGAGAAAATGGGTACATCTCGTTATTCCATTCCTTTTTTCATGCACCCTAGATCAGAAATGGATTTAACTTGTTTGGAATCCTGTGTATCTGTAGAAAATCCTAAAATGTATACCGATATGAGCGCTGGAGAGTTTTTAACAGAGCGCTTAATTGAATTAGGTTTGAAAAAATAAGCCCATGTGGAGAAAGCCCAAACATGTCGAATTTCTTTGGGATGTGTTAGTGTTGGCTATGACTTCATTTGGTGGTGTGCAAGTACATATAGCCCTTTTTCTCAAAAAATTAGTGAAGGAGAAGGGCTATTTGACGGAAGATGAATTGTTTGAAATCCAAGCTCTTTGTTCTTTTTTACCAGGTCCCACTTCAACCCAAATGATTACGGCCATTGGCTATAAAAGGGGAGGTGCCAATTTAGCTTATGTTACGTTGATTGCATGGATAAGTCCTGCGGTTTTTGTTATGACATTAGCGGCTTTTGGGATGACTTATTTAAGAAATAGGGACATCATTCAATTTGTAACTCCAGTGGGTATTGGCTTAATTCTTCAAGCAGGATGGATTATGGCCCAAAAGTTTCTGCGTGCGCCCATGTATATCCTGATTTTTTTGTTCACAGTGGCCATCGGTTTGTACATCCAAAGTCCTTTTATATTTCCTGTTTTACTTTTGATAGGCGGTTTGATATCGTCGTTGAATTTTAAAGATTTTCCGCGTCAGAATAAACATAAAATGATTATCCCCTGGGCCAATTTTCATTTATTCTGGGGATTTTTGGTCTTTTTAGCAGTATTAGGGCATTTTACGGATTATTATCCCATTCGAATTTTTGAGAATTTTTACCGAAATGGAAGTTTGGTTTTTGGAGGTGGACAAGTGTTAGTTCCTGTTTTATTTACTGAATTTGTTGAATTTAAGCACCTCATTCGCGAAGATGATTTCTTGACGGGGATGACCTTGTCTCAGACCTTACCAGGGCCCGTTTTTGCACTTACGTCTTATCTTGGTGTATTATTGATGAAAGATTATGGTACCATTGGAGAACTTGCCGGTAGCGTCATTGGTGCTTTAGGTATATTTTTACCGGGGACTTTCCTTATCTTTTTTGTGTATCGAATTTGGGGACAATTAAAGCAGTATCGCTTTATTAGGGCCTCTTTACCAGGAATCCAATCAGTTTCAGTTGGATTAACCATCGTGGCAGTATACGCCTTTATTCATCCGATGATTATACAAGCGAACCTGATTGGATTCGGTATTGTTGTGGTGACATTTTTGGTGGCGCAAATGACAAAGCTTCCACCCATTGCCTTGTTTGTTATCGCTTTATTAGCTGGAATAATTGTTTCTTAACGCAGTAGATTTAATAAATACTGGCCATATCCACTTTTTACCAATGGTTTGGCAATCGCTTCTAATTGTTTAGCATCAATAAAACCCATACGGTAGGCTACTTCTTCAATGCAGCCAATTTTCATACCTTGACGCTCTTCGATTACTTGTACAAACTGACCAGCCTGCATCAAAGAGGCAAAAGTTCCTGTATCTAACCAAGCTGTTCCTCGGTTTAAAATCCCTACTTTTAGCTTTCCACGTTTTAAATATTCTTTATTGACATCCGTGATTTCATATTCACCACGAGGAGAAGGAGCAATGTTTTTGGCTATTTCAACCACCTCATTGTCATAGAAATATAAACCTGGGACGGCATAATTCGACTTAGGTTGACTCGGTTTTTCTTCGATGGATAAGACATTATTGTCTGAATCAAATTCCACTACTCCGTATCGTTCAGGATCGTTGACAGAATAGGCATAAACGACTCCACCATCCGGGTCATTGTTGGCTTGAAGTAGCTTACTTAAGCCAGATCCATAAAAGATGTTATCTCCTAATACTAAGGCTACTTTTTCTTTTCCAATGAATTTTTCGCCGATTACAAAAGCTTGCGCTAAGCCATTGGGTTCAGGTTGAACGGCATATTCAAAACGACAGCCAATTTGTGAACCATCACCTAATAATTTCTCAAAGTGAGGTAAATCATGTGGCGTGGAGATAATCAATATTTCACGTATCCCTGATAACATCAAAATGGATAAGGGATAATAAATCATTGGTTTGTCGTAAACAGGCATTAATTGCTTACTTACTGCTAAAGTCAATGGATGTAGACGAGTTCCTGAACCGCCTGCTAAAATAATTCCTTTCATTTTTATCTTTCTTGATACATGTTTTGATAATACTGCTGGTAAGCTCCAGATGTGACATCTTTCAGCCATTTCTCATTGTTTAGATACCAATCTACGGTTTTTTCTAAACCTTCAGCAAATTGTAATGAGGGTTCCCAGCCTAGCTCGTTCATGATTTTATGTGCATCGATGGCATAACGTAAATCATGGCCTGCACGGTCTGTTACATAGGTAATCAATTGCTTGGATGTCCCATCTGCACGACCTAGTTTTTGATCCATAATTTGGCATAATAAATGGACTAAATCGATGTTTTTCCATTCATTGAAACCTCCAATGTTGTAAGTATCTCCAATCTTTCCTTGGTGGAATACCGTATCAATCGCCCGAGCATGATCAACTACATAAAGCCAATCCCTTACGTTTTCACCTTTTCCATATACAGGTAAGGGTTTATTAGTAAGGATGTTATGAATCATCAAAGGGATAAGTTTCTCTGGGAAATGGTTGGGTCCATAATTGTTGGAACAATTCGTAATGACGGTCGGCAAACCATAGGTCTCATGAAAAGCTCTTACAAAGTGGTCAGAAGAAGCTTTGGAAGCAGAATATGGAGAACGAGGGTCATATGGAGTAGTTTCTAAAAAGAATTCCTCTGGATTATGCAATTCGCCATATACTTCATCTGTTGAAATGTGGTAAAAACGCTTTCCTTCGTACTGATTAGCCCAATGCTTTTTGGCTGCTTGCAACAGATTAACTGTTCCAATGACATTGGTTTTAACAAAAGCTAATGGATCTGAAATGGAACGATCTACATGTGATTCTGCCGCTAAGTGCAATACACCATCAAATTGATGTTCAGCAAATAAGGCATCTATATGAACGGCATCGGTGATATCAGCTTTGATGAAATGATAATTTGGCAAATGAGCGATATCTTCGTTATTGGCTAAATTACCTGCATAGGTTAAAGCATCCAAGTTATAAATTTGGTATTCAGGGTATTTCTGAACGAACAAACGTACCACATGCGATCCAATGAATCCGGCACCTCCGGTAATGACTATTTTTTTCATAAAATTATGATTTAAGAAGCTGTTCTTGCCATCTCCAAGAATCAACTAATGCTTCTTCTAAGCTTTTTTTTGTTGACCAATGTAAAATCTCTTTCGATTTATCTGTAGCTGCATATACAGCGGTTATATCTCCTGAACGTCGAGGTTTTATTTCGTAAGGTACTTTTTTACCTGTGGTTTTTTCAAAGGCATTAATGACATCTAAGACTGAGCTACCTGTTCCTGTCCCAATATTAAAATAATCATAATAAGTAGCCTGGGGCTGATTTAATAAATAAGCTAATGCCTTAACATGTGCCTCAGCCAGATCACAAACATGGATATAATCCCTAATGGCCGTACCATCGGGTGTTGGATAATCATCTCCAAATACCTGCAAAGGGCCACGTAAACCAGCCACAGATTGCATTAAAAAAGGCACTAAATTAGCCGGGGGGCCAAGAGGTAACTCTCCAATCAATGCACTTTCATGAGCTCCAATAGGATTAAAATAACGTAACGAAATAGCTTTTAAACGGGCATTTTTGGCATGAACACTATCTCGGATGATTTCTTCACAAATTTGTTTGGAATTCCCATAGGGGGAAACTGCTGGTTGGACAGGGGCTGATTCAGTCACAGGTAAGCTTTCTGGTTGTCCATAAACCGTACAAGAAGAAGAAAAAACAAGGTTTTTAATACCGAATTCATTCATTTTCTCTAACAACAAGACTGTTGCAGCTACATTATTTCGGTAGTATTTTAACGGATTCTCTACAGACTCTCCAACTGCCTTAGCTGCGGCAAAATGAATGACCCCGTCAATGGAATACTGTTGAAATAGTTGGTCATAGACCGAAGCATCATTGACGTCACCTTCTACATAAATCACCTCATCTTTTGTGATGGTTTTTAAACGTTCAATGACATCGATGGATGAATTGGCAAAATTATCAACGATAATAGGAGTGAAGCCGTTTTCTTTTAGGACTACATAGGTATGTGAGCCTATGAAACCCGCTCCTCCAGTTATTAAAATATTCATATATTGAATTGATGCTTCAATGAGCTAGCAAATTTAGGCTTATATTCTCTTGAAAAAAAATATATCGGGTCAACAATTATTGTACGGGCTTACCATGTAAGCCGTTTGTAATTCGATACTTAGTGCTTATTTTTGATACAAATTAAAACCCTTATGAAGGAACCAGCTATCAAAGCCATGATTCAATTGCTCGACGACAGTGATTCTGAAGTCGTACAATTGGTGGAGCAACAGATTCGGACCTTAGGGCCTTCCATTATTCCTGTTTTGGAATCAGAATGGGAACAATTAAGCTTAAACCCTTTTTTGCAAGAGAAAATTGAAAATTTGATTCATGATTTTCAATTGGAATCTATGCGTAATCGACTGGCTATCTGGAAGGAAGCTGGGGGGATGGATCTCATGGAGGGAATGTGGATTGTGGCAACTTATCGCTTTCCTGACTATTCTTTTTCTCAATTAAAGACAGATTTAGATCAACTTTATTATGAAGTTTGGCCTCAAATACGAGAGAATTTGCATCCTATGGATCAAATTAAAGTGTTGAATGGGGTTATTTTTGACCAATTGAAATTTGGTGCCAATACTAAGAATTTTCACGCAGCCAATAATTCCTATATCAATGTGGTGTTGGAGAGTAGAAAAGGAAACCCAATCAGTTTGTGCGTCATATATATGTGGATAGCGCAACGATTAGGATTTCCGGTATATGGAGTCAATTTGCCTAATTTGTTTGTGTTGACATACAAGCAAAAGGGTGTGCAGTTTTATATTAATGTATTCAATAAGGGCTTGATTTTCAATCGAGTAGATATTGATAACTATTTGGCACAATTGAACTTAGCTCCTAATGAAATCTACTATAATCCATGTTCGAACTTAGAAATCATTCGTCGAGTGCTTCGGAATTTAATTATGGCTTACGATAAGGCTGGAGATGAGGAGCACAAAAATGAATTGAGCCAAATAATCGATTCATTGGATTAAGTTCGAAGTGCTAAACTGATCCAGAAGTTGGGGAATTCTTCCTGCCAAAGCTCAAAGTCAACTCTTTCTTGAGCTAGCTGGACAAATCCTTTTTCTATTGGATCTATTAAATCAAAACCGATTTCTTTCCTAAAATCTAGACCAGCTTGATGCTGCGCTTTGTAAATAGCTTCTTTAACAGTCCAAGCAGATAAGAGTTTGATATCATCATTTTGAGACCAAGCTAATTCGCTTTGGGATAGAAAGCGAGCAGCCACTTTCAGTATGTTTCTTTCTTTTTTTTCAAGGTCCAAGCCAATGTTATTTTTATAACTTAACGCTGCAGCCACATAAGGAAACGAATGACTGATGCTGATTTGCCAGTCGGAATTACTTAAATATGGTCTATTAGTACTTGATTTCAATAATTCGATTTCATGGCCTACTTGGGATTGAACAATTTGCCACAGGCAATAACGTGCCGCCAATGACTCTAATCTCTTGGTTTCATGAGCTTGATTGGGTGGAAGTGTCATTTTCCAAGAATCAGGAATTTGGGCAAAAAAGGCCTCATTTTCTGTAATTTCCCAAATCATACAAGAGGTTCCCGTAAAGTTTAATTCTTGAATAGGTAAAATTTGAGGCATGGATGAACGTATTTGCTTGTAAAATTACCATTTTTGTGTTCAAATTTTGACATCATGCAAATTGAACGGATAGATACCTTTTCAGGGCATCGTGGACCGATTTATTCTTTAGCATCTGGGGAACAAGCGCATGAATTTTATTCAGCAGGCTCAGATGGATGGGTAGTTCAGTGGAATTTACAAAAGCCAGATTTGGGCAAAGTTGTAGCTCAGATAAGTGGGTCTGTATACGCCATGAAGCAGGACGATCAAGGAGTATTATGGGTGGGTCAAAATTTTGAAGGAATTCATGGAATTCAATTATCCAATCAGGAACGTATTTTTTCAATTGCATTAGGAGCAAATTCCATCTTTGATATCTTATTTAATCAAAACCAAGTTTGGGTGGCTCATCAAGATGGATTGATTAGTGTGGTAGATAGCGTTTCGAAGCAAATTATCAAACATATCAAGGCAAGTGATAAGAGTGTTAGGACCTTACGCTTATTACCTCAAGGCCGTATAGCTGCAGCGTACAGTGATGGGTATATCCGTATTTTTAATTCAAAATTTGAACTGGAATATGCTTGGAAAGCCCATGAAGGAAGTGTTTTTGGCATACAGTATTGGGAAAAGGAAGATGTGATCATTTCGGTAGGGAAGGATGCCCGAATTAAGAAATGGAAATTAAGTGCTATTCATTCCGCTCATTTTTTACCAGAATCCGAAGTGATTGCGCACATGTATTCTATTCACGATTTAGTCTTTCATCCGCAAAAGCATTTATTTGCTAGTGCCAGTATGGATAAGACCATCAAAATATGGGATGCAACAGATTTGACTTTGTTAAAAGTGATTGATGCAGCACGATATGGAGGGCATAAAAATTCGGTTAATAAATTAATTTGGACTTCATTCGATGATCAGTTAGTCTCAGCATCGGACGATAAAAATATCTCTGTTTGGAAGATTCATTAATTTTTTTTCTATTTTAGCAGATTATGAAGCATATATACGAACTACCTGAAGCAGCTTTTTCTAAATCCTTTCGTGGATACGATGTTTCTGATGTGAATGATTATTTATTCCGAATTGAAGAGTATCATCAGTCGGTCCAACAAACACAAGATCGCTTAGAAGCCAAGATTGCGGATCTAGAAAAAGAGCTCAATCGTTTAAGAGAAGCCGAATCTTCCATGTTGAAAGCCGTTCAAATGGCTGAGGAAGCTCAATTGAATTGGAAAATAAAAGCAGAAAAAGATGCTGAACTAGCTTTGCAGAAGGCGGAAAAGCAAACAAGTAATTTGATTGAACAGGCGGAGAAAGAGGCTGCTAAAATCAAATTGTTAGCAGAAGGAGAATCAAAGCAGATTTTATTACAAACAAATCAAACGATTAAGGAGCAGGATCGTGTTTTGCGAGGACTTCAAGAAGCTCAAAAAGAGGTTGCAGAACAATTGATGGGTATTTCAGAAAAAACATTGCAACAAATCAAAACTTGGTCTGTTTCTAATGATTCCCTACTTACTGTCAATTCGGAAATAGAAAACAGTCAAGTACTTGATAGTAAAACGGTAATTCCCAAAGCCCCAAGAGCTCCCAAACAGGTAAAAAAAGCTAAAAAGACTTCGGTGAAAGCTAAACCCAAAGGAAAAGTTGGTCGTCCAAAGTCAAAATCATCTTCCAATGCTGAACAAAAAATACCTGCCAAAAGGGGAAGAAAACCTAAGGCTATCATCATAGCTGAGCCAGTAAAAAAAGCTACGTCGCAAGGAGCTAAAAAAATACCAGTTAGAAAGAATAAAGGAATTGATCCTACCCAATTAAGTCCGGATGATAGTCTTCCAACGTTGAACAAGGTATTGGAAGCTTATGCTAAATCTTCTGGACCACAAGGTAAGATAGGAGAGATAAATTAGTATGGACTTTTACCAAGTTTCCTGGCAAGGATTACGTTTTTATGCCTATCATGGTTTCTTCCCGGAAGAAAGAATATTAGGTAATTGGTATGAATTGAATATTACAATTAGCTTACTTTCTCTTGAGGAGTTTCAAGATAATTTAGAACAAACGTTGGATTACAGTCAAGTTTACCAAATTTGTCAAACTATCATGAAAGAGCCAGTTGATTTATTGGAAACATTGGTTGAAAAAATGGGGAATTCCATTTTTCATCGTTGGCCACACATCAAAGGAATCGAATTAAGCTTAAGTAAAATCAATCCACCATTAGGACAAAGTCAAGGGAATTCCTGTATTCAATGGCATAAAACATTTGAATAACAGGCTGGTTTATAGATAGTAGAAACAAAACGTCAAACGGAATGCGTCATCAAGTAACAATCAAAGATATTGCTAAGCAGTTGAATGTTTCTGTGGCCACTGTTTCACGCGCCCTTCGTGATTTACCTGATATTCATCCAGATACGAAGAAATTAGTTTTGGATTTGGCCAAAGAATGGGACTATCAGCCCAATTTGTTGGCTACAAGCTTAGTGAAAAGTAAAACCAAGACATTGGGTTTAATTGTGCCTGATTTAGGGTATTACTTTTTTTCTACCGTCATCAAACACATTGAAGAAGCGGCAGTTAAAGCTGGATACAGTTTGTTGATTACGCAGACACAGGAGTCTTATGAACGTGAATTGACCAATATTCAAAATTTGTCGAGGGGTCAAGTGGATGGAATCATTATTTCACTTTCTCGTGAAACCAGTAATTTTGAACATTTGACTCGTTTGCAGAGGAGGGGAATACCTTTGGTATTTTTTGATCGTAATTGTGAGGATATTGAAGCTTCAAAAGTCATGGTGGATAATGAACAATCGGCCTATGAAGCAGTTAAGCATTTAATTGAAAATGGATGTAAACGGATTGCCTTTTTGGCAGGTCCAAAGAACGTTTCAGTTAGTAATCAAAGGCGATTGGGTTACATACATGCTTTAGAAGAAGCGGGTTTATCTGTAGATCCTAGTTTGATCATACATTCTGACTATTATCAAGATACAGCTCGATCTCAGACACATTTGCTCATGCAATGTGACAATCGCCCTGATGGGATTTTAGTGGTTTCTGATCGCTTGGCCTTAGGTGTATTGACTGCATTGAAAGAGCTTAAAATAAGTGTTCCCCAAGATGTTAAGATTGTTAGTTTTAACAATGAACCGATATGTCAAGTGATTTCTCCGACGATAACCTCTGTTTCACAGCCCTTAGATGATATTGGTCGGATTTCCGTGGAATTGCTTTTGGCTCAAATAGAGCATAAGACAGGGGAATCTATTCCAAGAATCGAAGTATTGAAGACAAATTTGGTCGTGAGAGAATCATCAACCAAACTGAATTAATGTGTTAATTTAAGGGTGAATCTTTTACCTTGATAATGGTATTCCAAAATGTACTGACCACTTGGGATTCCATCCATGATATGCTGGTCTACTACTCCTTCTTTTTGGATTGATTTCCAAGGCCTTCCCAACAAATCGAATATTTGCAATGAATCAAAAGGTTGAGAAATTAGCTCTTCCCAATTCGTGGTACCTAATGGAGGATTAACGGTAATTTCATATTGATCTTGCAAACATTTTTGACTGTCGGTAACCGTATAAGTACTTGATTTTAAAGGTCTTAAATTTATTTTTTCGGATTTGTCTCCGGTTGACCAAATATAAGAATTGGCAGGAGCAGGCCAGGAGGCTTTAAGTTCGATGGCATCGTAGGCATTGATGGTTTGCTTAATGACTTTGTTGACTTCTTTAAAAATGGTAAACTGATCGATTACTGCCCCATCTTCATCAATGAATTTGGCATCTAAACGATTATTTTCAATGTCAACGGCCATAGACCCACCTCGCTTATCCAGAGAGAATTCCATTACTGGATGTGGCCAGTTGAAACGATGTGCGGCAGTTTGTCCTCCACATCCATTGACTACATAGGTGGTGCCTTTTTTACTTGGATCTGAGTTATTTATGACATATGCACAGGATTTATCTGTACCGTCATATCTTCCTGAGGAATTAAATGGCCAGTTTTTTTCCGGAGAAAACTCACTAGACAGGCCATATTGACCCTTTAGCGGCCTAGATCTTTCATAAACATGGCTATGGCCAGACATAACCAAATCAACTCCGTATTCGTCAAATACGCGTGTTAAATAATCCCGAAGCTTGATGATTTCTCCATTGACATCGGAGTCATACGTACCTTTTGTATATACTGGATAGTGAAAATAAACCACTTTCCAGTCTTGCTTGGTGGCTTTTAAATCTTCTTTTAACCAATTTAATTGGATATTATTGACTTGATCAAATATGCGGAAATTGTCTTTTCCCCAGGCATATGAATCTAAGCAAACGAAATGTGCGTTCCCATAATCGAAAGAATAATAGGCTTCAGATGTAGATGGCACACCACCTAATTCACCTTTGCTAGGTAAGGTGAAATTTTGAAAATAAGCCATATTAGGCTCATCTTGTTGATATGGGAAAGGTTGATTATCATAATCATGATTACCTACAGATGGGTATAAGGCACTTTGACGTAATAAACGACCTGTATGATAGGGGTTAAAAAATTCATCTTGCCAACAAGCATCACTTCCTCCGCAATAGACATTATCTCCTAAGCTGAGGAAAATATTGGTATAATTGTTTTTCTGGTAGTTTAAATAGGCATTATATACCTTTTTTTGAGTATCGCCTGCAGCCATATCGCCCACTGAAAAAATGGAAATTTTTTCTTTAGAACCAATACTAGGAGCTGTTTTGAAAAAGTATGAGGAGTCTCCCACGATTTCTTTATCTCCCAAATGAACTCGGTAATAATATTTCGTGCTAGGTAGTAAGGAGTTTAAGGGAAGACTATGTTCGGTTTGAGCGCTGGTGCTTTTTATGCTGGGACTGAAACTTTTACCATCCGTACTTAAGCTGATTTCAGAGGTGATGGCTTGATCCGTACGGTAACGAATTAGTACGGAAGTAGATTGAGCTAATTGAATATAAGGGTATCGAATAATTTTTTGTGCTGAAGAAAATGTAGAAGTGCATAAAATCAAAAATAGGGAAATGAATCCGATACTGGAATAGTATGCTGAAATGATTGATTTTCTTAGGTTCATAATTTTTGGTATCGAGTAAAGATAAACAAAAGCCCAAATTTTGTATTCAATCTATGTCAAAGTGCGAGTGATTTTTTGAATACCCCTTCGCCCTAAGTCATAAAACAATCAAACTATTTAGATTGAATATAAATAATCTCAAATCTACGAAAGAATGTGCGATATACCTAGGTGCTTTGGATTTGAGAACCGATTAGGTAGCACTCAACTAGTTGGATAAACCAAATGAAAGATATTCGAAATAATTAGGGTAGGATTAGTAGGTTCATTCACAAGAGGTTATGAGAAATTGTAACTAGGAGAGGGGGAAAATAGAGGATAAAGGGAAGAAAATTTGGTGAAAATAATACCTAGTTCATGTTGGAAATAGACGTAAAAATGAAGGTGGGAAATGAGTCCTAAAATGCTATTTTTTTAGGAGTGAAAAATTGACAATTTATTGTGATTTATCTTGGAAAAATAGGCATAATTAATGATATTTGTAGCTATTGGAAATCTCTGTAATTCAATCATTTTTTGAGTTGATTCTTGGAGGTTGTTCAACGCATCAAACCATAATTTATGTCAGTATCTACAAATATTATCCCTATCAACATCGAAGATGAAATGAAAGGGGCGTACATTGATTATTCAATGTCAGTAATAGTGTCTCGTGCATTACCCGATGTTCGAGATGGATTGAAGCCGGTTCACCGGAGGGTGTTGTTTGGAATGGAGGAGTTGGGAGTTAGTTATAATAAGTCGTACAAGAAATCTGCTCGTATTGTCGGGGAGGTATTAGGTAAGTATCACCCGCATGGTGACTCATCTGTGTATGATACGATGGTGCGTATGGCTCAGGACTGGTCTTTACGTTATCCTTTAGTAGATGGTCAAGGTAACTTTGGTTCGGTAGATGGGGATTCTCCAGCAGCGATGCGTTATACCGAGGCAAGATTGAAGCGAATTGCCGACGAAATGTTGTCGGATTTAAATAAAGAAACCGTTGATTTTCAGCCCAATTTTGATGATTCGTTAGAAGAACCAACCGTATTGCCGGCTAAGATTCCTAATTTATTATTAAATGGTACATCGGGAATTGCTGTGGGTATGGCTACTAACATGGCACCACATAATTTATCGGAGGTAGTAGACGGTATTTCGGCTTATATTGATAACCGTGATATTACAATCATGGAGTTGATGCAGTATATTAAGGCACCCGATTTTCCAACAGGTGGTACTATATACGGTGTTCAGGGGATCAAAAATGCTTTTGAGACGGGTCGTGGACGTATTGTTGTTCGTGGAAATGCGACATTTGACACCTCGAAGACAGGTAAGGAGCAAATCATTGTTTCGGAGATTCCTTACATGGTAAACAAAGCGTCATTAATCAAGCAATGTGCTGATTTAGTGAACGACAAAAAGATTGAGGGAATATCTGAAATCAGAGATGAGTCTGACCGTCAAGGAATGCGCATTGTATTTGATTTGAAGCGTGATGCGGTTGCTAATGTTGTATTGAATAATTTATACAAGCATACAGCACTTCAATCTTCTTTCAGTGTCAATAACGTAGCCTTAGTAAAAGGACGTCCTATGATGCTTAATTTGAAGGATTTGATCCATCATTTTGTTGAGCATAGAAATGAAATTATTGTTCGTCGTACTAAATACGATTTACGTGAAGCTCGCAAAAGAGCCCATATTTTAGAAGGTTTTATCATTGCATTAGATAATTTAGATGCAGTGATTAAATTGATTCGTGAGTCCAAAGATCCGAACTCAGCACAAGAAGGCTTGATGTCGACTTTCAACTTATCTGATTTGCAATCGAAAGCTATATTGGAGATGCGTTTACAGCGTCTTACCGGTATGGAGCGTGAGAAAATCATGAATGAGTATGCCGAGATCATGAAGTTAATTGAGGATTTGGAAGATATTTTGGCAAAACCTGATCGTCAGTTACAGATTATCAAAGATGAATTGACTGAAATGAAAACACGTTATGGTGATGAGCGTAGAACGCAAATCAACATGACAGATGATGAATTTTCAGTGGAAGACATGATTGCAGATGAGGAGATGTTGATTACTGTATCTGCACAAGGTTACATCAAGCGTACGCCTATCACCGAATATCGTGCTCAAACAAGGGGAGGAGTTGGTTCTCGAGCGGTAGCAACAAAAGACGATGATTATACAGAGCATTTATTTACAGCAACGATGCACAATTGGTTGTTGTTCTTTACCGAACGAGGTAAATGCTTCTGGTTACGAGTTTACGCCGTTCCTGAGGGTTCTAAAGTTTCCAAAGGTAGACCAATTCAAAACTTGATGAACATTGAGAATGGAGATAGTATTCGTGCTGTTATCAATGTGAAATCGATTACTGATCCAGATTATATTGACAATAACTTCATTGTTATGTGTACGGAAGACGGTACGATTAAGAAAACAAGTTTAGAAGCATACTCTCGTCCTCGTCAAAATGGTATTATTGCCATTACGATACGTGAAGGGGATCGTTTATTAGATGTAGCTTTAACTAACGGAAATAATCAAATCGTCATTGCTACTAATACAGGTCGTTCTGTTCGTTTTGAAGAGACACGTGTTCGTCCAATGGGGCGTTCGGCTGCTGGTGTGAAAGGTATTTGGATAGATGAAGATATTGCTACTGAGAAAGTAGTTGGTATGGTTTGTGTATCTGATCCAGAAGTACAACAGTTGTTAGTTGTATCTGAAAAGGGATTTGGTAAGCGCTCGGAAGTAGAAGATTACCGCTTGACTAATCGTGGTGGAAAAGGTGTTAAAGCGTTGAATATCACAGAAAAGACAGGTAATTTAGTTGCGATCAAAGAGGTGAATGACAATAATGATTTGATGATCATTACAAAAGCGGGAATTTTGATTCGTACAAGTGTGGCTGAGTTGCGTGTCATGGGTAGAAATACCCAGGGAGTTAAGTTGATTCGTTTGAAAAATGAATCAGATGAAATTTCATCAGTGACTAAAATCGACAAAGAGCCTGAAATAGAAGAGGTTGAAGTGCTTGATGGAATTGCTACCGTTGTGGAGGATACTATCATAAGTGATTCCTCAGAAGCGGGTAAAGAAGGGGAGGAATTAGGAGCAGAAGATGAAACTTTAACAGAAGAATAATAATTTTATCGGCCTGAGGTTAAATTCAGGCTTTTTTTTAATTTAATCAAACACATGAAAAAACTAGTTTTAACCCTGTTTACTGTGGCTATGGCCATGGGCTCGACCTTCGCTCAAGCGGATAAGGCTTTGGTAGAGGCTCAGAAAAAATCGATCTTGGAGTCTGTAAAGAAATCAGATGAAGAGGCAAAAAAAGCGCCTACGAAGGCCAAATCATGGTTAAATAGAGCTTTAGCTTATGTTGACGTAGCGTCTTTTCCTGATTCTACCTTTGCATTGACGGATGCAGATGCAGCTTTTAAAGCCATTGAATACATCAATGAAGCGGTTAAGTTGGATACCAAAGATGGTAAAAAAGGTTCGATTGCTAAAGAAGCAGAGAAATTGATTGAAGACAAGAAAATTTACACAGCTTTGATGAACATGGGTGTTATCAAGTATCAAGGAAAAGATTACAAAAATTCCTTGAAATACATGGCTAAAGCTTCTGAGTTAACTCCGAAAGATACAACTTCAGCTATGTATACTGGGGTGGTTGCTCAATTATCTCAAAACGATGACGTGGCTTTGACAGCTTACGAGCGTTACATGACAATAGGAGGGAAGGACGTGGCCATTATTTATGGTTTGTCTCAAATCTATAAAACTAAGAAGCAAGAAGATAAGGCTTTGGCTTTATTAGACCAAGGAATTGCTCTTTATCCAGCTAGTAAGGATTTGAAAAATGAGAAATTCAATATGTTGATTTCTTTCAATCGAATTGATCAAGCAATTGATCAATTGAAGAAAACGATAGCTGCAGATCCAAAGGATGCTATGTCTTTATTAAACATTGGTTTATTGTATGAAAATAAAATCAATGGATTGAATGATGAGGCTCGTAAAATCTCTGATAAATCTGTTAAGGTAGATGAAGCTAAACGTAAAATAGCAGCTCAGAAAGAGCAAGTAGCCGCATTTGTGGAAGAGATTACACGCAATAAGGCTAAATTAAAAACTGCTCAACCTAAGCAAAAAGCAGCTATTACTGCTCAAATTGCTCAATTAGATGGAACAGTTAAAGAGCAGAACGCAAAACTAGAGGAGTTGAAAGGGGAGTTGAGCAAGGTAGAATCAGAAGTAGGGGATGCAGCTCAAAATGCGGCCAAATTAGCTGACTTGAATGCTAAAATGGATGCTTTGAAATCAGAAGTTCCTGGCTTTTATACTAAGGCTTTAGCTATTGATGCCAATTATTATGATGCATTATATCAAATGGGAGCTTTCCGTTTCAATGAAGCATCTGAAATCAAGAAGAAAGTGAATGCCATGGATATGGAAACATATAAAAAAGAAGGTAAAAACGTAGAAGCTCAAATTTCAGCTAAATACAATGAAGCATTACCATTCTTTGAAAAGGCTTATGCTGCTAAAAAAGACGAGGATTTGAAAGAAATCTTAAAGCAAGTTTATCGTGAGCTTAAGATGGAAAGCAAATTGGCAGAGTTGAAATAATCTGATTTTATTGAAGTTTTAGACTATCAGTCGAGGATTTAAATCCTCGGCTGAATTGTTTACTGGAAAAAGCCCAATCTTAAGATTGGGCTTTTTGTTTATAGAGATGAATTATATGCAAAGCAAATTAGCAGAATCTGATTTCCATGGAATTTTAAATAGGTTATCCGAGGATTTAAATCCTCGGATGTTGGTCTAAACGCACAGCGCCTTGGATTTAAATCCAAGGCTGTGAATACATGAAACAAAATAATGAATGTGGGGGATTGAAATTAATGAATCGATTGTAGCATTCACCATAATCTACAACCTATTTAACATAATATAAATTATATAACAAATAAGATTTAGGTTTCAAAGCACGAAATCAACCCACTGTCAATGCCTGAAATAGGTTGACCGTTTAAAAGTAAAATTTTAAACTTAAAATCTATTAATTATGGCCAACAAAAAGTTGTATCTTCAAAGTGTGTCACAAAGACGTCTTCGTCATTTTAGTGACAGTTTTAAAATGGAGAAAGTTCGAGAAATAGAACAAGGTCGAACTCGAGTTTCAGAAATTTGTAAGCAATATGAAGTATCTGGGACCAATGTGTACAAATGGATTTCTAAATTCGGTACAATGAAAACCAATAAGACCCGAGTTATAGTAGAGACACAGAGTGATACACAAGAGTTGTTATTACTCAAGAAAAAAGTGGCTGAACTAGAGCGTATCGTAGGTCAGAAGCAAATCTTGCTTGACTTTAAGGATAAAATGATTGATCTAGCCGAACAGGCATATGGGGTTGATATTAAAAAAAAATTCGATTCCAAACCCTGCGATACTACTGGCTCACCCGAGAAAAACATCACTTCAGCTTAAATGAATTGTATCGAAGTCTTGGAATGAGTAAGCAAGCTGTACATCAACAGTTAAATCGACAAATCAAGCAGGAAAAAGTTCAACATCATTTATTAAAGGTCGTCGATGAAATTCGAGTAAAACACCCCACTATGGCTATTCGCTACTTGTACTATATGATAAAACCCGATCATCAGCAGATGATGGGAAGGGATTTATTTGAGGTATTTTGTAAGCAACAACATTTAACTAGGCCTAGAATACACTCCTTTATCAAGACGACAGATAGTCAAGGAGTAGTTCGGTTTGAGAATTTATTGATACATCAAAAACCGAGTCGAATAGACCAATATTGGCAGAGCGACATTAGTTATTATCAAGTCAATGGAATCTATTATTACCTTACTTTTATCATAGATGCCTATACACGTCATATAGTGGGTCATCACACCTCTAAAAGACTATTGACTACTCACACGACCATTCCAGCCTTACAAATGGCCATCAAGCTTAGAAAACAGAGGCGATTTGATGATTTAATACTTCATTCCGATGGAGGAGGTCAATATTATGCCAGAGAATTTTTAAGCGTGACTCAAAAATATGGGATCAAGAATAGCATGTGCAAATATCCCTGGGAAAATGGGAAAGCAGAACGCATCAATGGTATTATTAAAAACAATTATTTAAGGCATCGTAAAATCAATAACTTCGAAATGCTAGTCAAGGAAGTTGACCGCGCAGTATCACTTTATAATCTAGAAAAGCCGCATATTGAGTTAAATAAAATGTCTCCTATTGCATTTGAAAAAAAACTACTAAATTTAAATCAAGCTATAAGCTAAATACCTAAAATAATTGAATATGAATCAAGTATAAGTGACACAAAACGGTCAACGTCATTCAGGCATTCACACACTATAATCTATAACTTATAATCTATAATTTCCTCTCACGGTTTTGTTTGAGGTAAAGCCATGGTAAACTCTGTCCATTCGTTGGGATTAGATTGAACCTGAATCGTTCCGTTATGCAAATGAATGATACGTTCCACTAAAGATAGTCCGATACCATAGCCTTTAGATGAGGCTGTATTTTCACCACGAAAAAATGGTTGGAAAATAAATGGTAGATCTGTTTTAGGAATACCTTTTCCTTCGTTTTTCACGCGAATATTGATGGTGTTATGGTAAACACGCAATCCCACAAAGGCACAGTGCTTAGGACTGAATTTACAGGCATTTTCCATCAAGTTTTTAATTGCTGTTAGAATCAGTTTCTCATCACCCCGAATCATCAATTCTTCTTCATCATCAGGCATAAATGATGTATCAATGCTTACTTTATAATGGCTATTGAGCTTTTGAGTTAAGCTTCTAGCTTCCCAGATAATTTCATCAATTCGAATTAATTGAAAACCTGCTTGATAGTCTGAAACGCTAATTTTGTTTAATTCTAATAATGATTCAGTGATGGCTGCCAGTTCTTGCGTATCTTCTAATACAGAAGCTATGGTCTCTTTATAATCTTCTGCGGCGCGTTCTTTTAGTAGACTAACTTCCAATTGAGAGGATATCTTTGTTAATGGGTTTTTTAGTTCATGGGACACATTAGCAATGAAGGTTTTTTGCAGTTTAAAAGCATTCTCGATGCGTTCTAATAGACGGTTGATAGTGGACACCATCTTCCCTATTTCGTCCTCAGAATCAGAGGATTCCAGCCTCTCTTCCAATCTTTTGGGAGATAGATGATCAACTTGTTTGATGACCTCAGAAATGGGATTGACAGCTCTACCAGCAAAAAACCAGCCTGATATCACCACAATGAATACAAATAAGAGAAATAAGGCAATCAATATGTTTTTTAAATCCTTCGCATTTTCAGCAGAATATTGATCAACTGCACCTGCAAAAACCACAATTCGGCCCTCTGGAGTGGCAAATACAGTTCCAAGAATTTCAATATCTTCATGCGCAAATCGTACTTCTTTTTTGCGACGCACCTCCTTTACTCGGTTAACATCTATATGAAACGAAATGGTATCATTCGAACGATAAATACGCTCATTGCAGGTATCATAGGCCATAATATTTTCCCGGAAGAGAATGTCGCGGTTAGCTCGGTCAATGATGCGTAAAAGCTTGGAATCCACTTGGTTGACATTGACCAGGAGCTCTGCTGCTGTATTAGCCTTTTGTCTTAGTCGAGAATAGAAATTCTCCTTATAATTTTGCTGCGAGAAAACATAGATAATTAGATAGGATACGAATAAGATCGCAGACACCAAATAGGTAAATTGATATGTCAATCTGGAACGTATCTGCATGTTTTCTTATTCTTGTCGGAGGATATAACCCATACCAAACTGTGTATGTATCAATTTACTAGGGAAGTTTTTATCCACTTTTTTTCGTAAATAATTGACATATACCTCAATGAGGTTTGACGAATTTTCGTCTTCAACCTCCCAAATATTTTCAGCGATTTCAGCTTTGGAAATTACTTTTTCTTGGTTTTTGAGGAAGTATTCCAATAATTGAAACTCTTTAGCTGTTAAATTGATCTTTTGCCCTGAACGTGTGACTAATTTACTAGTAAGGTCAAGTTCTAAATCGGCAAATTTAAGGACTTGAGAATCTACAAGAGTTTGATTAGAGCGCTTGATAAGTGCCTTTACACGCGCCATAAATTCTTTGAAATCAAAGGGTTTGGCTAAATAATCATCAGCTCCAGCTTCAAATCCTATCAATTTGTCATCTGTTGTGCTTAATGCAGTCAACATTAATATGGGTGTTTGAATACCTAAGCTTCTCAGTTCTTTACAAAGTTCAATTCCATTGATTCCTGGAATGATGATGTCAGAAACGATCAATTGATAAGTATTTCTGGTAGCTAATTGCTTGCCCATAAGACCATCGTAAGCCACTTCTACCTCATAGTTATTCTCTTCCAAACCTCTTTTTAAGGATTGCACTGTTTTAGGTTCATCTTCTATGAGTAAGATTCGTATCATCCAATGATGTCTTTAAGATTAGCTGGAGAGTAAGCGATTGATTTTAATACTTTATTGTCGGATTTACGGTAAACTTTCCATAGGCCATGTTCTTCCTTGATTTCCGCTTCGGTGCCATCTTTTAAGAAGTAATATTCCACCGTTTTTTCAGCTTCTTCTAGGCTTTTACAGGCCTTAGACATATTAGAACGCTGAACTTCATTAAACAAATCGACAAACTTTTCTCCCAAACCAAATTCCAAAACAGCTCCTGATAGAACATATTGTAAATCACATAAAGCATCAGCTATTTCTATCAAGTCATGGTCTTTGATAGCTTGTTGTAATTCTTCTAATTCTTCTGCTAATAAACTCACCCGTAGTTTGCAGCGATCTTCCGATGGAATACACGGTTGAGCTAATATAGGAGCTCCAAATGTTTCATGAAATAAGGCAACTTGATTTAAGGAATCGATTTTTTTCATAGGGAATATCTAATAGATTAAAATTAGTCAATTAATTGAATAAAGTAAATCCCTAAAATGGATGCTTTATCCACATTTTTCGGTGATAATTTTCGGTACAATTTGAAATGACAGGATTATAAAGCCGAATTTGTTTCCTTTTGTACACATTTCCACGACTTATCCACAGCTCCTTGTGGATAAGTAAAGTCAAATTAGTTTAAATCGAGCTGAAGTATAAGAAATATGGGAAGATATGGGGCTAACTCAAAGGTCTAAAAATACAATTGTGCACGAATGTGGATAAGTCGTGGATAAGTCAATCAGAATGTTACAAATTGTTAATTCGTAACAATATTATATAGAACAACAGGAATGTTAGAACACCAGGAAATATAAATTATTGTTTTTTGTCATTCACTAGGTTTACTTTCTGTAAAAGATCCATCAGTATAAAAGATGATAACCCGTTCAATCCTTTTAATCAAATGAGAACTTGAAGCGGCTTGACTAGCAACCGCCATCGAGGAATTGCCTGAACTAGGGCTGATTTTAGCACTTTCTCGGTTCCGCCTGAGATTTGATTGTACGATAGTTGGCTCAGCTAAAGAATTTTTATCCGATTCTGAAGGGCTTGCCTCTGGAGCATCAAAAAGAGAAGGATTGGAATTAGTCACCTCTATTTTAGAAGTGGGAGATGAATTTAAGGAGAGTAGTCGATCATCAAATAATAATTCCTCTGCGGTTAGCTCTGGAAAAGCTTTAAGGATTTTCTGAACGACATCCAAGCTAGGCTTATTTCTGCCCGACAAGATATGGGATACACTACTTCGTGGTATTCCTATCTTGTCAGCAAATTGAGAAGAACTGATTTGTTTTCTCTGAATTAACAATTCTATCTTTTGACTTAAATTCATCTTTGTAAATATTCATTACGAGTTACAAAGTTAAATTTATAATAGACAAAAGCAAAATTTGTTTAGATTACAAATGTTTATGATTTGATTATACAATTGTCACCAAGTGTAATCAATTTACTTTTGTATAAGCCACCTACAGCCTTCTTGAAATCTTTTTTTGACATACCTAATTGCTCATATATTTCTTCCGCAGGGCTTTTATCGTGTAGGTTTAATGTGCCACCATGTAGTTCGATAGCTTCCATAATCTTTTCCCTTTGTGAATCCATACGTTGAATGCCTACGGGTTCAATACGTAAATCAAGTTTGCCATCTTCACGTATGTTATCAATGTAAACATCTAACAATTGCCCAAGTTTAACATTTGTAAATATTTCATTTTTGAACAATTGACCCAGTTTACAATTGTTTACTAAACATTTGATTCCTAAGTTGGTGTATTCAAATGGTAATGCTTGTACTTTCTGACCAATTGTAAATTCTTCCACTTCGTCTAATAGAGATAAGAACTTATCAATTCTAGCTGAAGCCACAATCCGATCAGTTTGAGGATCTAGGTATACATATACTAAATACGACTTCCCTACAGACATCTTTTCCCATTGTTGACCAAATGGAACTAATAGATCTTTCATTAGACCCCATTCAAGGAAAACACCTATTGGGGTAACTTGCTTAACTTCTAGGAAGGCAAACTGATTAATCGTGGCCAGCGGTTTTAGCGTAGTCGCAATGATTCGATCTTCTGAGTCTCGGTAGATGAATACATCGATGAATCCATCTATTTCATAACTTTCTGGTACATACTGAAGAGGAAGAAGTATTTCATCTTCATATCCATCTAAATACAATCCGAAGGGGACTTCTTTGACGATTCTTAATCGATTATATTCCCCAATTTTTAATTCATTTTCCATAAAAAAACCCGGTGTTTAGCCGGGCGTAAAGGTATTCAATTTTCTGACGTTAAACGACTACGTTGTTTTCACGTAAGGCTTGATTCAAAGAGGTCTTCAAATCTGTGCTTTCTTTTCTTTTACCAATGATTAGGGCACATGGAACTCCGTAAGTACCAGCTGCAAAAGTCTTTTGAATGCTACCTGGAATAACTACTGAATTTTCAGGAACGTATCCAATGTATTCAACCGGTTCAGGACCACTAACATCAATAATCTTAGAACTACCAGTAATAGTAACTCCAGCACCTAATACGGCTTTTTTCCCAATATGAGCGCCTTCTACTACGATGCAGCGGGAACCTATGAATGCACCATCTTCAATGATTACTGGAGCTGCTTGTGGTGGTTCTAATACTCCACCAATTCCTACGCCACCACTTAAATGGACATTCTTACCAATTTGAGCGCAGCTTCCTACAGTAGCCCATGTATCAACCATGGTTCCTTCGTCTACATATGCACCAATATTGACATATGAGGGCATTAGAATAGTTCCTTTAGCTAGATAGGCACCATATCGGGCTACAGCAGGGGGAACAACTCGAACTCCTAATTCTTTGTAATTCGATTTTAAACGCATTTTATCGTGGTATTCAAAGATACCCACTTCACTTACGGACATTTGACGAATAGGGAAATACATCACAATGGCTTTCTTAACCCATTCATTCACTTGCCAGCTTCCATCTGCTAATGGCTCAGCTGTACGTAAGATTCCTTTGTCGACTTTTTCTACTACTTCTTCAATGGCTTGAACCACTTCCGGGTTTTGACGCAAGGATGTATCGTCCCAAGCAGATTGAATGATATTTTCTAATGAATTCATATAATATGTATGCAAAATTTGATACTACAAAGAACGGAGAAAATGCCTGCATAATCAATATGACAAAGGAATTATCTATTGGAATATTGAAAAGCACTAGCTAATAGCTATAAAAACCTAGTAAAATTTAACTTCAACTTTAATAAGTTAAGTTATTGATTATCAAGTAGTTGATAATTTGTTCAAAATTTAATTTGGTGAAAAATATGCTAGAATTTAGCTAAAAAGACAAGTGACATTCTGTCACGCCCCTACCCTTTTGATAATGCTGGGTAATTGGCTTATGTAAATATGCAAAAAAAGCTTGAATAAAAAACGTATCCAGTTATTTTTTTACTAAAAATATATTATTTAGCCTAATAGGTAAATAATTATGTGTTTGTTTACTTTTGTGTAAAGTGCCTTCTGGGCGATTAAACATATATTTATCGTTCAATTTTTGAGAATTGAGGAAAAAAGGGTATTTTTGATTTTAATCTGAAATCAAATTATTTGTATCAATGAAAAAAATTAAAGTAGCTATTAATGGATTTGGTCGTATTGGTCGACTTACTTTTCGTAGATTATTAGAAAAGGAAAATGTCGAAGTTGTTGCGATCAATGATTTAACAGACAATGCCACTCTGGCTCATTTGTTGAAGTATGATTCTGTTCACGGTCGTTTTAATGGAACTGTGACTTCTGATGCTGATTCTATTACTGTTAATGGAAAATCAATCAAGGCATTAGCTGAGCGTGATCCGAAATTATTACCATGGGGTGCTTTAGGAATTGATGTAGTTCTAGAATCTACAGGTCGTTTCGTTGATGAAGCTGGTGCTGGACAGCACTTAACTGCTGGTGCACGTAAAGTAATTATCTCTGCTCCTGCTAAAGGAAATGTTCCAACTGTTGTATTAGGTGTAAATGAAGATACATTAACGGATGAAATGACTATTATTTCAAATGCTTCATGTACTACGAACTGTTTAGCTCCAATGGCTAAAGTGTTAGACGATGCATTTGGTTTAGAAAAAGGATATATGTCAACTATCCACGCTTATACAGCTGATCAAAACTTACAAGATGCTCCACATGCTGACTTACGTCGTGCTCGTGCTGCAGCTTATTCTATTATCCCTACATCTACAGGTGCTGCTAAAGCAGTTGGTTTAGTATTACCACACTTGAAAGGTTTATTGGATGGTTCATCTATGCGTGTTCCTACTCCAGATGGTTCAGTTACTGAATTTACAGCCATTTTGAAAAAAGAAGTTAGTGCAGATGAAATCAATGCAGCCGTTAAGAAAGCAGCAGAAGGTCCAATGAAAGGAATCTTGGAATATAATACAGACGAAATCGTTTCTATTGATATTATTGGAAACTCTCACTCTTGTATTTTCGATTCTAAATTGACTTCAACTATGGGAACTTTGGTGAAAGTAGTTGGTTGGTATGACAATGAGTACGGTTATTCATCTCGTGCAGCAGATTTAATTGCTCGTGTAGGTTAATAATAGGCACATTTGATATAAAAAAAGGGAGGCTAGCCTCCCTTTTTTATTTGTTATTAACTGCTCGTAAATACTTGATAGAAAATCCTTTTTGAAAGAACATTTCTTCAAATCTGGTTTTGATACCATAGTGATCTTGATTCCATTCTGATTGATATAAATCCCAAGTTTGAATGAGTAATTGCCAAGGTGCTTTGACCAATTGTTCTAATGAATATTCAAATAAGGAATCTGAATCGGTTTTTAAATGAACAATCCCTTGACTTTTTAATACTGTCTGATATTTATTGAGAAAGAATGGAAAAGTTAGACGTTTCTTTTCATCTCGATCTTTCGGACGTGGATCAGGAAAAGTAATCCAAATTTCATCAACTTCATTTTCCGCAAAGTATTCAGGTAAATGTTGAATATGAATTCTCAGAAAAACGACATTCGTTAATCCTTCCGCCTCAGCCTGCCTAGCTCCTGCCGCTAGACGATCTCCTTTGATGTCTATACCAATAAAATTCTTTTCAGGAAATAATTTAGCGAGCCCCAAACTATATTCCCCTCGACCACATCCTAATTCCAAAACGATTGGATTGTTATTTTGAAAATAGGCCTCTCTCCATTGACCTCTACTAGAATCAAAAAAATCTTTACCTGACTGAATGACCCATGGCGAGCGTATAGCTAAATCGTACTTATATTCTTTTCTTCTACTCAAAACTTACACATTTATTTCAGCCACCAAATAGGTACTGCCCGTAATTAAAATAAAATCATTTTCCTTGGCGGAATGTTTAGCCATTTCTATAGCCTTATTTACATCGTTTTCACAAAAACCTACTAATTCATGCTCCAAAGCCATTTTTTGTAAATTTTCGGATGTAAGTGCTCTTGGATTTTGAGCTTGACAAAAAATATAATGGGCTTCTTTAGGAAATAATTTCAGTACAAGATGGATATCCTTATCCGCCACCATACCTAAAATTATCCACAAATCTCCTTGATTGAGACGCTTTACTTGGGATAACAATTGGCTTATCCCACTTTCATTATGCCCCGTATCAGCCACAATCCAAGGATTTTTTTGAATGAGCTCCCACCTGCCATGTAATTGGGTATTGATTTTTGATTTTTCAATACCAACTAAAATCTTATCCCATTGCAATGGAATAATTCCCTCACTTTGGATTTGTTCGCACCAGGCTAAAATGCCTGCAATATTCTTTACTTGATATTCCCCAGCATAAGGAGATGAAACTTCAAAGGTTTCATGCTGACTAGACTTTCCTTGAAGTTGTAGCTGCTCTTGCAAGTTGGTATATGAAATCCATTGTATTTTATCTTCAGCAAAAACGATAGGTGCATTCAATTCCTCTGCCTTTTTTTGAAAAATTTGTTCTGAGAAACTTTGTCGCTCAGAAATACAAATCGGAACCCCTTGTTTAATGATGCCAGCTTTTTCTTCCGCAATTAACTCCAATGTATCTCCCAATATATCTTGATGATCCCAACTGATATTGGTAATCATGCAAGCTTTGGGTAATATAATATTCGTAGAATCTAGTCGACCACCCAATCCTGTTTCAATAACGGCCCAATCTACTTGTTGATCTTTAAAATAAGAGAAAGCCATCAACACTGTCCATTCAAAAAAGGAAGGTTTGATATCTTGGATGAGTTGTAAGTTTTTTTCAACGAACTGAACCACCCAATCTTCCGCAACATTTTGTCCGTTTATTTTTATTCTTTCAGTAAATGATTTTAGATGCGGCGAAGTATAAAGCCCTACTCGGAAGCCGTGTTCTTGTAAAATAGATGCCATGAAATGGGACGAACTTCCCTTTCCATTGGTACCAGCGATATGCAATGCTTTGAAGGAATTTTGGGGATTCCCTAGTCGTTCGCATAATTGTTGGATATTCCCTAGACCAGGTTTAAATGCTTTTTTACCTTCCCGATGAAATACGGGTAATTGGTTGTATAAAAAAGCAATGACTTCTTTATAATCCATTCGATGATGTAAAAAATTATTTCGAATTGATTTTAAATACAATAGTTCCAGTAGATACTTCCGGACGTTCGCCGCCTGAGGTTGGCTTAAAACTTAATTTTTCCACAGCTCTCTTATATTTTTGAGCTACAGAAGCCGATAAGGTATTTTCGATGATTTTTAGTGAGATAATATTCCCACTTTCATCAATTTTTAGTGAAAAACGAATAATACCTGATTCATCTGAATCATCATTGACTTGAGGTCTAGAGGCAAGAGCCCAACCTGTCATATTCAAGGCTACTCCATTACCTCCACCAATTCCGCCACCACTACCACCGCCTTTTCCTTTTTGTCCAGAATAAATGGCAGAATTATTAATATCTCCGTCTAATTGACCTTTATCACCAATTTTACCTTTATCATTTCCATTGGAATTTCCTCCTGGAGCATCACTTGTACCTCTTGTTCCATTACTACTAGATTTCTTTTTGAACAAGGCTGATTCGTCAATTTTAGGTTGTTCTTCCACAACAGGCTTTGGAGGTTGAACGGCCACTTTTTCAGCTGGTTTATCAGCAATTTTAACCGTACTTTTAACGGTAGAGCTTAATAAGGGAGTTTCTTTAGTCGGAGTAGTTTTAACGATTTCTTTTTTAGGTTCTACTTTTTTATCGGCAGGTTTAGACTCCACTTCATTGGGTAAATCATTTGCCTGATTGTGAGTTTGAATATTTCCTCCTCCTTCGTCAGTATTACCATAATTCACTTCAAAACCTCCAGCAGGAATTTCCATTTTTACTTCATCGCCTGACCAAATGTTTAAAGTCCAGAATAGTAACAATAGACCACCATTAATTAAAATAGTGAGCACTAATGCTTTTAACTGATTTTTTTTCTCTAGTTCTTTCTGTGCGAGAACGCTATTCATATGCTTATGGTTTAAACACCCAAATGTCTAATTTCTTTAGGCTTTTTATTTCAGCTGCCTTTTTATACCCCTCTTCCATGTTGGCTTCTGTTCCAATACTTATTCGAAAATGGATTTCATCTTGCGCTTTTGGTAAAATGACAGCCTGATCAAATCCTTTTGATTTTAATTCACTCACCGCTAATGCTGCTTTTGCTTGTGTTTGAAAACTAGCAGCTACCAAGTATACTGATTGGGTATTGTGGTTAACAGGGGTTTTGGATTCTTCTGTAGCAGGAACTAAAGGACTTGGTATAATACTTGAATCTGCAGCAAGTGCTTTTTCCTCAGTGATAGCTACTTTACTTTCTTGAGAAATAGGAGTACTTTTTTCTTTTTTAATTTTGATGGTAAATGGACTCAATGAGCTGTTTACATAACGAGAATTAGGCTCTGTTAAAAAATAGGCACTAAGTCCGCCCAATAAAAAGGCTAAGAGGGCGTAAACATATACTTTCGTGCTAATTCTTTTGGGTAGAAGTTCTTCTTCCTCTAAAGTATCTTCACTGATTTCTTCATGAAGAATCATGGACTTTTCAATAGGACTTTCAATCAAAGTTGGCTTAGGAATATTTCCCAAAGTTGGTAAACCTACCGGATTTAAGCCAAATAGACTTAAATCAAAATTTTGATTGGGATTAGGAGCAAAGGAAATTTTGGATTCAGCAGTTAAGCTTAGAGTTCCAATCTTATCCAATACAATTGAATGTTCTGATTTCAGTGCATCTTTCAGTGATTTACTGAATTGATTGATTTGATCAAAAGCTAGTTTATGACTGATTCCCTCCTTCTTTGCCCAAGCCGTAGCCAATATTCCATCATCCGAACGAAGTCTTTCATTAAAGGCAATCCATCTTTTTCTGGGGTATATCATTTCCTCCGCAGCATTGAATTCAAAATCTTTGATATTGACTACAAAACCCCCAAAATTAGGAATAATGATACAGTCATGCTCAAAGAGTAATGTTTCAATTAGGTTAACTATGGAGTTATTGATGGTCATATTAGAAGGAATAAGCAACGCTTACGGTATAGTTTAAGCCTTGTGAAGGGTAAAATAAATACCTTTCATAATTTTTTCCAAGTAAATTATTAGCACTAACAGCCGCATTAAACTTTTTAGTAATTAAATAATTCACTTTTAAATTCAAATCAATGATATCCTTCATGGCCACCGCCGTGTTAGTTCTAGGATTTAAACCATAAAGTCCATTCATATAAAACACATCTGGAGAAATGATGATTTTGTCTTTAAATGTAATGGAGTTGGTAAAAGAGATATTCATGGCTGGACGGTGATATGCCTTTTCCAATGTGCCTAAATTATCATATTGATTGATGTCGTATTTCAATACGGATAAGAAACGTTCGTTCAATTGATAGTTAAACTGTCCAGAAAAATTCATCACTTGTGCCTTTTTTATATCTCCTGCATAGACGACAGTGTATTTAGAACTATCTGCTGCACTAGGTACAAAAAAGGATAAATTACTGAATTCTGAATACATGAATTTAAATTCAAAATCGAAACTATGTTCATTAGATCCTTTGAATCCACCAAATACATTAGCCGTTTGAGCGGTATTTCTTAAATCGATTCGATTTCTCAACCATGGATTTTGTGAAGCCATTTGACTCAAGGTATTGAAATAGGTATCTCCCCCTAAACCTGCGAAAAAGTGAATAAAATTGGCAGCTTTATAATCCAATTTAACCACTGGAAATAAGCTTGTTGTATTCAATCCTCTTAACTTATCTTTTTCGTTGACCACATTAATTCCAGCGTGAACGGAAACACGATCGCTTTTGTAGAAAAAACTGGGCTTAACTCGATAAAGCTCTCTTCGGTTATTTTCCAAGCTAGCGTATTCGCTCATGGTCATATCACCAGAAAAATGTGCGGATAAATTATCGTTGATGGTTAAAACCGTCTGAATCTTACTATCCCAAATCCATTCTCTTTCATTTTGAGAAGTAGACATCATGGTTAATCCCGAAGTGGCAATATAATCGAATTTGGCATCTTTTTTGGCACTAGAGATACTGCCCACATAATTAAAACGATCGTAATACACACCAAATGTGCCGTTAGCCATATTGTTGAATTGCTCTTCAGGTCTACCGTACCAATTAGCCTCTACTCTTTTATAACTAATAGATCCATTCAATAAATAAGATGGAGTAAAGGTCTTGCTGTATACTTTAATTTCATTTTCATTTCTTCCTGAAAAACTAGTTGCTACAGGACCCCTACGATTGGCATCGTGATTGATGTATAAACCATGAAAGGAATTTTCATTGGGGGTAAATCCAAAATGCGCATTCATTAAGGTATGGCCATAATTTCCAGCACCCACCTTAAACACATTTTTAAACTTAGGTCCATAAGATGACGTTAATTCATCTCCTTCTCTAGGATCAACGATGGAAGTATTGATTTTTGGTAAATGAGTTCCCTCCCATTTTCTATCAACCAAATCATATTTCATTTTACGGTCTTTCCGTAAATCTTGAGCCTCTTCCAAGAGATCAAATCCTCTTGAAACCTGTGGCTGTAATTCAATTTTTCGGGTTTTCTCAACTTCAATGGCTTCATCCTGAATAGAGCCTTCCCTTTTTTGGGCAAAACCCTCAAATGCGCCTAAGCAGAGTCCGAATGTAGCAGTGAATAGTACTTTTTTAGCTGTTCGATTGAATCTCATCTTATATTATTTTAAGGGTAAGCTTTCTAATTTAGTTTTGGCAGCTTGGATTACCTCTGCATCACTGGAATTATCCACGATGGATTTTAAGGTAGCTCTTGCTTGTGGGATATTTTTCAAGGCGATGAAATTATCGGCCAATAAAATATAGGCTTTGCCTAAAATGGCATCTGATGCTTCAGAAAAGACATTTCTGAATTTATCCAAAATCATTTCGCTTGATTCTTTAAATTTAGATTCTTTGTATAAAAGACTTGCCAATTTTAACTGAGCTGAAGCTCCGATGTCATTCTTATCTAAATTGGTCGTGATTCCCAACCAATTTCTTTGGTTAACAATATCCCCTCCCGATTCAAAGGTATTAGCCATCTTTTCAGCCAATTTTGCCTTTTCCTCTTCACTGATGTCTTTTTGTTGAATTAATTCATCTGTTATATAGGCTGCCGAATCTAACATATTAGCTCCAATGAAAGTGGACAATAGGCCATTATTAGCTAATAATTGATCTTTAGTTCCGGTATATTTAGATTTATACAAATGATACAAATTGGCAGAAGCAGAATAGTTTTTATTTTCTAACTCTATTTCAGCACTACGCTGTATGGCTTTATTGATTTGAGGATGCACATTTTGCTCGACCATTTTCTTGTAATAAATCAGCGCTTCTGATTTGTTATTGGTTCGATAGGCAGCATCGGCTATTAAGTAAGTCGCTTCCACTAAATTTTCATTGTTTGGATATTTTTCAATGAAAGCTTTCAATGGGGCAATGGCTTTGTCGTATTTTTCACCTAAATAAATGCCTTTAGCGGCACGGTATTCTAAATCCACATTTTCCGGTTCATTCGGACTGCTTTTTTGGAAGTTGCCTAGTAATTGTCCAAAATCTTCTGGTCTACCAACTTCATTCAATTCTTCTTGAAGCCCTACTAAAGCATCTTTAGCTGTTTTGTCTGTTGGGTATTCTTGAATAATGCGTTTATAATCTGCAATGGACAACTCATGCTGATTCGTATTAGCATAAGATTGTGCACGTTTCAATAATGCCTGAGTGAAATATGGGCTTTTGGAATTGGTTTCAATTAAATCGGTAAAACCTACAATAGCTTCTTTGTATTTATTGGTATTGAAGGAAATGACATTCTCTTGGAATGCAGCATCATCTACATATTTAGAATTCGGGAATGAAGTTCTTAATTGTTTGAAACTTGCTTTCGCTTCATTGTCGCGGTTCAAATAAGTCAAGGTTACCCCTTTTTGATATAAAGCATAATCTTTTTCCGTCTTAGCCAAATCAATTGCCTGATTATAATAGGTTAAGGCTTCGTCATATTTTTTTGATACTAAATAAGTATCAGCCAAACGAATTAAAATGGTTGGATTGTTTTTGGCATCAGGACTTAGCTTCAAACGATCGACATAAGCCTTGAATAAGACATTGGCTTTAGTAAAGTCTTTGGTATTGAAATATGCATAAGCTAATCCCATACGAACCTTTTGCAAAAAGTCATTGGGTTTAGCTACAGGTGGCGTTCCAATCAACAAGGGGGAATAAACTTGAATAGCTTGTTCATATTTCTTTTGTTGCGACAAGGCCTCTCCTTTTCCAAATAAGGCTTGGAATTTTAAATCAGCACTTTCTGGGTTTTCTGAAGATGTTTGAAATAAATCCAAAGCTTGATCAAATTTATTTTCATTATAGGCTTTTACACCCAAATTATAAGTCAAGGTTTGATAAGCGGCGTTTAATTTAGCATTTCGATTTGATAAACCTTTCAGATAATCCAAGGCAGCTTGAATGTTATTGGAATGAATAAAGGCATCAGCCACTAATTCAGTTGATTCTTCTGTAAACTTACTTTTAGGGTATTTTTTGCTAAATTCTTGAATAGCATAAATGGTTTCACTAGCCTTTCCTAAGTCTAATAATACCTTAGCGTAATTGAAATAGGCTTCCTCTTGAATTTGTGCATTGAACGACAAATCTTTGGCTTGTCCAAATGCCTGAAGTGTTGCTTCTAGATTTCCAGATTTAAGTTGTGCTAAACCTAAAGTAAAGGCAGCATATTGAGCTAAGGTGTCTTTTTTGCCTGCTAAAGCTTTTAATTCATCCGATGCCTCATTGAATTTGTTGGTTTTATATAAGGAATAACCAAAACGGTACTGGATTTCAGAGGTGATTTTTGTCGGATTTAGCTTTTTGTATAAGCTGTAGCTTACAGCTGCTTTTTCAAAATAACCTAGTTTAAATTGTACTTCTGCTACCAAAAGAGATAATTCATCAAGATTATAACCTGCTTTTTTTTGTTTTAAAATAGGTTCAGCATAGTTCAATAATTCATTGAATTTTCCTTCATGAAAATAGCACATGGCAATCCAATTCGGGATATCTTTTCTAAATCGACTTGAACCTTCTGCCTTTTTAAAGTCGGTATTGGCTTCTCCGAATCGTTTTTCTCCAAAATTGATTACTCCAGCATAATAAGCTGCAGCAAAAGCAAACTCTTCCTCTGGCTCGGCTTTAATTTCGTTGAATAAAGGCAAAGCCTCTCTGACATCTTTCAATTGATAATAAGAAACAGCCAATTTGAACTTAGCCTCTAAATTAGTATCAGAAGATTTACTTAAATATTTTATCGCTTTTTTGTAATCGCCATTGTCGTAAAAGAAACTACCTATACCCCTCATTAATTTAACTGCTTGAGGATGTTCTGGGTAATTTGCCACAAAACGGTCCGCCACAATTTCTGCTTCGGGCTGACTCATGTATAAAGTACACATGGTCATATAGTACTCTGCCAAAACTCGCTGACCTGCTTGCTCATTATTTAGAGGCTCCAAACTTGCTAAGTAAGCAGAAAACTCTTCTTTGGCCGCTACATAATTTTTTGAATCAAAATATTCTTTAGCCTGTCGAAAGTGTAGCGTCTGATCTCCAAAACTCAAGGTTTGTTGAGCCACCGCTGACCAAGAAAGCAAGAAAAATAAAATAGCTGGAATCCAGCGAAGCGTACGATTTTGTTTTCTCATTAGTAGAAGATTACAGCATTCTCAATTACTACAATAATACGATTTTTCTTCCAATTAATTGTAGCGGATACCCAATTTATTTAGGCTAATTTGGGGATACAATGGCCAATTTTAGTTTGATTAAGGCGATTTTCTTATATTTACACTCTACACCTAATCAACATTTAATTTTTTTAATTCATGACAAAATTTACCATAAATTCCTTGGTGCTAGTCACACTTTTGTTGGGAATCAACCTATTAGGCTTTAGTGCCTCTCCTGTTATACGACATGAAATTAGTATGACAGTACCGCACACTCATTACTTTCAAGTTAAAACGACTGTAGATCTAAATCAAAGCCATTGGAACAAGTCCTATATTGATTTTAAAATGGCAGCTTGGACACCTGGCTCCTATTTGATTCGTGAATTCGCTCGTAATGTTGAGTCTTTGTCGACAGTAAAAAACGGATCATTGATTCCCGTTGAGAAGATTAATAAAAATACTTGGCGTGTGCATTTAAGTAAAGGTCAAAAGCAAGTGATTATCTCTTATGACGTATATGCATTTGAGTTATCTGTTCGTACTTCTTTTTTAGATGATACGCATGGATATATCAATCCTGCATCTGTTTTATTGTATGTTCATGAGTTGGCACAACAAGCGCAGTCAGTTCAAATTAATCCACATAAATCTTTTCAAAGGATTTCTACCGCTTTAAAACAAACAGCTTCCCAAACCTATGAAGCTAAAAACTTGGATGAACTGATTGACTCTCCTATCGAGATTGGAAATCATCAAGTATTTCAATTTAAAGTGGGAAACATTCCTCATCAAATTGCCTTTTATGGCCAAGCTAAGGTAGATACAACCAAATTCATTGCAGATGTTAAGAAAATGTGTGAGGAAGCGGCTCGAGTAATTGGCCAACATCCTTGTGATCACTATTTGTTTATTATCCATAATTTGCAAAAAGGCTCAGGAGGTTTAGAGCATTTGTATTCCACCACTTGTCAAGTTGCGCGATCAGCTTATGAAACCGAAAATGGCTACCATGGAATTATCGGTTTATTATCTCACGAGTATTTCCATTTATGGAACGTAAAGCGGATTCGTCCGATGGCCCTTGGTCCATTTGATTACGAGAATGAAAATTACACCCACAATTTATGGTTGTCTGAGGGGATGACTTCTTATTATGGTGCATTGATATTACAGCGTTCAGGACAAACAACGACCGAAGCATATTTGAAATCAGTAGCGGATGAAATTTCATCTGTAGAAAATACACCTGGAAATAAAGTGGAATCTGCTGCATCAGCTTCTTGGGATGCTTGGATTAAGTACTATCGTCCAAATGAAAATAGCCGTAATTCTACAGTTTCATATTATTCTAAAGGATCTGTTTTAGGAACGGTATTGAACCTTTGGATCATTAAGCAAAGTAATGGGAAAGCGAATTTGGATGATGCATTTAAGTATTTATACCAAAATTATTATGTCAAACAACAGCGCGGATTTACGGATGCAGAGTTGGAAAATGCTTTTTCATTTGTAGCAGGAACATCTGCCAAAACTATTTTTCAGCAATTGGTTTATGGAACTGTCATTCCTGATTACGCAGGTTTATTACGAGAAGTGGGTTATGAGTGGACAGATGTAAACCAAGGGAAAACAATCCCTTATTTAGGATTTACTGTTACAGCAGGAAAAATTTCTGCCGTATTGAAAGGAAGTACTGCTTATAATCATGGTTTGAATGTAGGAGATGAAGTATTAAAAGTAAATTCAGATACTTTTGAGAGTGTAGATAAGACTTTGAAAGATAAAAATGTAGGTGATACTATTTTGTTCACGATTCGTCGAGATGGTTTAGAAAGAACATTGGCTATACCAGTAGGTAAATCCAATTTATCCGCTTTTAAAATAAGTTCTATGACCGATTTGACTGAACGTCAGAAAGCTTTGCGCTTGAAGTGGCTTGGGAAAATCAATTAATTGATATGTTTGCCCATTTCGGCATACATGGAATGGAAATTATTCAGGACATAAGTTTGAAAGGAGGAGCTGGATGCCAGCTCCTCTATTTCTTTTTGAGAGGAAAAGTCCAAAACGGAGAATTTGTAGCTTTGTTCTAAATTAGGTGCTTCAAACTTTACAATGTATTTGGAGTTCCATTCAAACAAGGAAATTCGCATGGATTCGTGGGGAATTTCTTTGATGAAATGCATATACTAAGCCTCTTCTACGATTTTGATACTTTGGATTTTATCGCCTTCGCGAATTAAATCAATCACTTCTAAACCTTCCACTACTTTACCAAAACAAGTATGTTTACGGTCTAAATGAGCCGTATTATTTCTTGAATGGCAGATAAAGAATTGAGAACCACCTGTATTTGGTCCTCTGTGGGCCATCGACAATACTCCACGATCGTGGAATTGGTTATTTCCCGTTAATTCACATGGAATGGTATAACCAGGGCCACCAGCACCAGTTCCTGTAGGATCTCCTCCTTGAATCACAAAATCAGCAATTACTCGGTGAAATGTTACTCCATCATAAAATCCTTTATTGGATAAATCAATGAAGTTTTTCACGTGAATGGGAGCATCTTCCTCATAAAATTCAATTTTCATTAACCCTTTATCGGTCAACATTTCTGCGTATGCCATAATTTCATTTAATTTTGAGGCACAAAGATGCGAATGAAAATTGAATTATTTAAATTGAAATCTTTTAATTGCCTAAACTAAAGCCACCACATGTTTTCTACAAAACAATTAATCTCATTTTTTTGCCTACTGATCATGGTGGGGTTATTTTCCTGTGATAGTGAAAAAGAGAAAAAAGAGGCCACTCAGTTTTTTTTAAGAGGAAACCAAAAGTTTAAGGAGAAAGAATATTTTGAGGCGATAAAATGGTACAGCGAGGCTATTTTAAAGAAAAAGGATTTTTCGGATGCCTATTATAATCGGGGTTTGATTTATGAGCAGTTGGAAAAAAATGAGGAAGCATTGACTGATTTTTCAGAAGCGGTAGAATTAGATACTCGTTTTGGTCCAGCCCTCTTTAAAAAGGTGGAAATGCTTCAAAACATGAAACGATTGGATGAGGCTGAACTAGAAGCACAAAAATTGGTTAAGCTTTTTCCGGATTCATCGGCTTGTTACCGTTTGCAAGGTGATATATTTTTTGAGAAAGAGTCCAATAATCAAGCTTTAGCATCCTATGAAAAAGCTATACAAATTGATAGCAATTCAGTGGAAGCATTAATTAATAAAGGCGTAGTGCTACAAACGATGGGTGAGTTGGATTTAGCTGAAAAAGCATTTCAGCATGCTTTGACCAAAGGGAAGTATAAGCATTTGATTTACAATAATTTAGGTTATTTAGAAATCGAAAGAAGGCAGTGGAAACTGGCGGAGAAATGGGTGCGTAAAGCCTTAGAAATTGAACCGAATAATGCCCTGTTTTTGAAAAATTTAGCTAAAATCAATAAGGAATTAGCCCTTAAATAAGGCCATATACTGAGCTAGAGCCGCAGCATTAATATTTGAATTGCTTTCAATTTCCATCAATTGAGCTCGATCTGATTCTTGGAAAAAGCTATTTAAAGCATGAAGTAATTCGTTCTCGTTTTTGACACTGATATAAGTGACACCTGCATCTTTGGCTGTGTTTTCAGCGTTAAAAACTTGCCGAGTTTCCATGAAATTCTCCAATTCTGGAAGATCTTTGGCTCCTTCTAAATTTCTAAATATACCCCCACCTTGATTATTCATGACAATAATCCTTACATTATTAGATACATAGGAATTCCAAAGGGCATTTTTATCGTAGTGAAAAGCCACATCGCCGATGATGGAAATAACTAGATTGGGATTGCCTTGTGCCGCTCCAATGGCAGTGCTTAGGCAACCATCAATGCCAGACGTACCTCGATTAGCAAAGACTTCAATACCTTTTGGTACAAATTTTGTCCAATTTAAATATCTGACAGATAGTGAGTTAGCAACATGTATTTCCGAATTGGATTGAGGTAAAGCTTGGCTTATTTTTTGGAAAATCCCCAGTTCATTCCAATCATTAATATCTTTTGATCTTTTAGAGTCAATAATTTCATCTTCTTTTTCCCAGGCTTGGAAATAGGCTTGTTGCTTTTCAGAAAAGTTAAGTAGCGTTAATTCTTTTAAAAATGCCACTTCATCTATTTCTAATAAATGTTGTAATCCTTTAAATGGATCGGCCACAAGTGCTTGCGGATGAGGGTTAACTTGCCATTCTTGCTTTTCGGCATTTGAACGCAAAAATTGCTTGATTCTTTTGGTGACGAAACTTTTACCAAGATGTATATGAAGGTCGGGCTGTAGACTTTCCCAGGTTTTTGGATTAGCTAAAATGAGATCATGGCTGTCAAATGCTATTCCAGATAAATTGGCAATGGAATCTGCCAGTACAGGAATCCCTTTTTGCATCAATTCCTCCAAAAGAGCTTGAATTTTGGAGTTCATTGGCATTTGACCTACAGTAATAAGCACCTTATTTGAGGAACTCAATTGCCTTTTAATAAATGTTTTGATGGATATATCTAATAATTTAGGAGAAATCCATTTTTGTATTTTTCTTACGGGATGAGCTACAGGTAAAGCTGCTCCTTTTTCTGGGTAAAAAGGTTCTTGGATGGGTATATTGACCTGAACTGGACCTTGAGGGGCAGAAAAAGCCGACCAGAAGGCATCATTGGCTATTCTATTTCGGTGCCAAATTTCATCCAAAGATTCATGTGCATGAGTAGAATAAGAAAAGTACTGTTTGGCATGAGTACCAAAAATACGTTCTTGAAAAATGGTTTGTCCATCCCATTGCCCAATCCATTCTTGTGGACGATCTGCCGTTAATACAATCAGTGGTACTTCTTGGAAATAGGCTTCTGCAATGGCAGGAGCCATATTTAAAGCAGCCGAACCTGAAGTACAGCAGAGTATGACTGGCTTTTTGTTACGTAGAGCTAGGCCGAGAGCAAAGAATCCAGCCGAGCGTTCATCGCTAATGGAGAATGACTGAATAGCCGTGTTTCGGCTAATAGCTAACATGATGGGGGCATTTCGTGAGCCAGGGCATATAACAGCCTGTTCTACACCATGTTGGCTTAGGGTTTCGATCAGTTCTACAAGTCCAGAGGGAAAGGCCATAGGTAAAAAAAGCCTCGTGAGAGGCTTTTTAAAATTATCCAAGATATGTTTTCAGAGCTTTACTTCTTGAAGTGTGGCGTAAACGACGAATCGCTTTTTCTTTAATTTGTCTTACACGTTCACGAGTCAAATTGAATTTTTCTCCAATTTCTTCTAAAGTCATAGCATGTTCTCCATTCAAACCAAAATACAAGGTTACCACATCGGCTTCTCTTTGCGTTAAGGTAGATAGCGCACGTTGAACTTCTCTACGAAGAGAATCATTGATCAAACCAGAGTCTGGCTTATCTTCTGAATCATTTTCTAACACATCTAATAACGAGTTTTCCTCTCCCTGCACAAAAGGTGCATCCATGGATACGTGACGACCTGATATTTTTAATGTGTCAACGACCTCCCCTGTTGAGATTTCTAAAACTTCCGCTAATTCTTCAGGAGAAGGTTCACGTTCAAATTTTTGTTCTAACTCAGAAAAGGTTTTTGAAATTTTATTCAATGAACCTACGCGGTTCAAAGGCAAACGAACAATTCTAGATTGCTCAGCTAATGCTTGTAAGATGGATTGACGAATCCACCAAACGGCATAAGAAATAAATTTAAATCCACGAGTTTCATCAAAACGCTGTGCTGCTTTAATCAATCCTAGGTTTCCTTCGTTGATTAAATCACCTAAGCTTAGTCCTTGGTTTTGATATTGTTTTGCCACAGACACGACGAAACGTAAATTGGCTTTCGTGAGACGTTCTAAGGATAATTGGTCCCCATCTCTAATTTTTTGAGCGAGGATTACTTCCTCATCTGGGGTCAACAAATCCACCTTGCCAATTTCTTGTAGGTATTTGTCGAGTGATTGACTCTCCCTGTTGGTAATCTGTTTGCTAATTTTTAGCTGTCTCATAGGGGCTTACAAAAGAATGAATGGGTTATATAAAAACATATAACCCATGAAATAACATATTAGTTGTCAGAATTTTCTGAGCTACGTTCTGGTTTTGGTAATAACACTTTAGCAGATAAACGGAATTTTCCTGTTTTCTTGTCTACTTCTACCAATTTTACTTTCACTTTGTCTCCTTCTTTGAAAACGCCATCCATGGTTTCGATGCGATCCCAAGAAATCTCAGAGATGTGTAGTAAACCATCTTTTCCAGGTAAAAATTCCACAAAAGCACCAAATGCTTGAATGTTTTTCACTTTACCTTCATATACCTCACCTACTTCTGGAATAGTAACGATGCCTTTGATCATTCGAACAGCATGGTCCATAGCAGCTCCGTTGGCAGAGAATACGCTTACATAACCACCATCTTCTTTTTCTTCAATCGTTACTGTAGCGCCTGATTGCTTTTGGATATCTTGAACTACTTTACCACCTGGTCCGATTACCGCACCAATTTGGTCTTTCATGATCTTGATAACTGTAGCGCGTGGAGTTTGAGGTTTGAAATCTTCTCTCACTTGAGGAATCGCTTTTTTCATCTCATTTAAGATGTGTAAACGACCTTCTTTAGCTTGAGATAAAGCTTCAACTAATACTTCGTAAGAAAGTCCTTGAACTTTAATGTCCATTTGGCAAGCCGTAATACCATTTTCTGTTCCTGTTACTTTAAAGTCCATATCTCCTAAGTGATCTTCATCACCTAAAATGTCGGAAAGAACAGCATATTTACCCGTTTTTGAATCAGAGATTAAACCCATAGCAATACCAGAAACTGGAGCTTTGATTTTAACACCGGCATCCATCAAGGCTAAGGTACCTGCACAAACAGTTGCCATAGATGATGAACCATTGGATTCTAAAATATCAGAAACGATACGCAATGTATAAGGGAAGTCTTCCATTTTAGGAAGTACTTTCTTGATAGCACGCATAGCTAAATTACCATGTCCTACTTCACGACGGCCTACACCACGGTTTGGTTTAACTTCACCTGTTGAGAAACCTGGGAAGTTGTAGTGTAGCATGAACTTATTATAACCTTGAGTCATTGGTTGATCGATGATTTGCTCATCCATCTTAGTTCCTAAGGTAACAGTCGTCAATGATTGTGTTTCTCCACGAGTAAATACAGAAGAACCGTGAGGAGTAGGTAAATAATCTACTTCACAAGTAATTTGACGAATTTCGTTCAATTTACGGCCATCTAAACGGTAACGCTCTTGCAATACCAATTGACGTGCTGCTTCTTTCTCGATATCGTGGAAATAATGTTTCGCTAAGGAAAGATTAACAGTATGATCTTCAGGTAATGAAGCTACATACTCATCAACGATAGCTTTGAAAGCTGCTTTGCGCTCATCCTTTTTAGGATTTGCTTGCTTAGCTACTGCCAAATATTTCTCATAATAGTTTTTCCACAACTCTGCACGTAATTCTTCATCATGTGTTTCGTGTGAATAAGTGCGCTTTTCTGTCTTTCCTGCCGCAACAGTCAATTCATTTAAAGCAGCACATTGTAATTTGATTGCTTCGTGAGCGATTTTTAAAGCTTCGAGCATTTCTATTTCAGAAACTTCGTCGCCTTCGCCTTCTACCATCAAAATATCGTTTTCGTTGGCAGCAACGATTAATTCTAAACTAGCCCCAGCTAATTCGCTAACGCTTGGATTTACTTTATATTCACCGTTGATTTTGGCAACACGAACTTCAGAAATAGGTCCATTGAATGGAATATCTGAAACTGCCAAAGCAGCAGCAGCAGCTAAACCTACAAATGCATCTGGTAAAACTTCGGAATCAGCAGATATTAAGTTGATTAAAACTTGAACGTCTGCATGATAATCATCTGGGAAAGTTGGACGCAAAGCACGGTCAACTAAACGAGAGATAAGAATTTCATAATCAGAAAGGCGAGCCTCTCTTTTAAGGAAAGAACCAGGAATACGTCCGTTTGACGCAAATTTTTCTTGATAATCTACAGATAATGGAAGGAAATCTACTCCTTCTTTGGCCTCTTTGTTGGCTACTACAGTAGCTAACAACATCATATTTCCGGATTTGACTACAACGGCTCCATCGGCTTGCTTGGCTAGTTTGCCAGTTTCGATTTGGATTTCCTTGCCGTCAGGCATTGAAATATGTTTCGTAATAATGTTAAATGACATACGTTTTTGAATAAATTACTACGCCCTATGCGTAGAATAAAGATGTTTGTTTGATGATTCAAACTGTACCGCAATGAATAAAGCAGGGCTTCATGACATGAAACCCTGCAATTAATCTTATTTACGAATACCTAATTCAGCGATGATAGCACGATAACGTGTAATATCAGTACGAGTTAAGTAATCAAGTAAACGACGACGCTTACCAACTAATTTCAAAAGACCTAAGCGTGTGCTGTGATCTTTCTTGTTTTTCTTAAGGTGCTCCGTCAAATGATTGATTCTGAATGTAAATAACGCAATTTGCGATTCAGCAGAACCAGTATCGATTTTTGACTTTGCTTTCCCTTTAGATTCAAAAATTTCTTGTTTTTTCTCGGGTGACAAATACATCTTTTACCAGTTTTTAAATTGTGAAAAATTAATTTGCAAAAGTAGGAATTTTTAAGAGAAATTCCAAATAGTATCACTTAAGCCTTGGATGATATTCTGTTCTTGCGATTCTCCCAATAGGTTTTTATTCGATCCCAAAGGATTCTGTAGAAATCTGATTCAAAAAGTCGAGAGTCTTTCAAAGCTATTCGAAGGAAATAGGCACCTATTAGCGTCAAAATACCATTGGAGATCCAAGCACCAATTTCCACTAGCACCTTCCCTTCTTTAGCCATCTTATCCCCTTGTTGGGTTAAGATATACATCAAAATAAAGAAAGAAACCGCTACGACAACTGGAATGCCAAAACCTCCTTTTTTGATAATGGCCCCTAGGGGTGCGCCAATCAGGAACATGACTAATACCGCCAAGGAATTGGTGAATTTATGATGCCATTCCAAATCGGTTTTTTTAAGTTCGGTGACACGTTCGGCTAAATTGACTTCATTGGTTTGACCGAAAGCAATCAGATTTTGGACTTCTTGTTTGGCCAATTCTTCCATGGGGCGGAAATCTTTACTACTTTTTGACTTTTCAGCAATTTTTGGCCCTATCCATTTCGTATGATGGTTCATGCTCCGAAGTGATGCTCCTATAGGTTTCCTGAAATAGACATAATATACACTTGAAGCTATGTTGAAACCCTTTCTCATGTTGCGAATGTTCCTCGACAATGAATCGGCATCATCGGCCAATTGGTTGTTATTCCGCATGATTTGATGGTGGGCAAACTGATTTTCCTCGGTTTTTTGTAAATCAAAACCAGACAGCGACATCACAATTTTACTTCGTTTAAAGCTGTGAATAGCTAGTTCAGATAAATCATTGCCAGGTCCTCGATCAGCATCTTCAATGTAATCTTTCCCATTAAAGAGTTCGAATATCAAGTATTTTCTATCCAAAATGGTATACATCTGGGCAGAATCCGCCACAGTGACATGTCGATTTCCGTCGTTTCCAGTATGGTCATAGATAATAAGCGACTTCAGTGTTTTATTGTCGGGAAATTTCTTCGCTACCTTGATGGAATATCCTGGAAGGTCATTATAAAAAATTCCTTCTTTGATATTTAAAGTAGTTTTAGTGGTTTTGATGTCATACAACAAGCTCCATCCTTTCAAGTTAGCCCAAGGAAGCGCCACATTGACAAACCAAAACATAAAGATGCTGATAAGTACAGTAGTGACAAAAATAGGCCTAAAGATGCGAAAAACGGAAATTCCTGCACTTTTCAGAGCAGTCAATTCAAAGTTTTCTCCCAATTTTCCAAATGTCATCAAGGAGGACAACAATATGGATAAAGGCATGGCAAGTGGTACGGTAATTAAGGAAAAATAAAAGAACAGTTCGACGTAAACGGTCGCACCCAGGTCTTTTCCAAATAGATCGGCAAAGTAAAAAAGCACCAATCGCAAAAGGAAAATGAAAATGACAATAAGGAAAGTAAGAACAAATGGCCCCCAAAAGGCATTGAGGACTAGTTTATCTATTTTACGCATGTTAGCTCCCGACGATTTCTTTTAATTTATCGCAAAGATAATCCCAAAGTTCGGCAGCATCATCGTCTGATTTAAAAGTTGATGCACTATCTGTTACTTTTAAATAGGTGGTATTGGAAAGTTCGCTGACTTCTAATTTGAGTTCGATAAAACCTTTGGAAGTCTCATCTTTGGGATTTAAAAACTCAAATCGAACGAATTTGTTCAATTTACTTTGAATTAAAACCGCAGGATGATTTTCGTCATCCCAGTAAAAATGAAAGGTGCTGGCGTTAGGGACTGTGACTTTATCAGCAAACCACTGTTGAAGACCTGATGCGGTACTTAAATATGGGTAAAGTACTTTTGGTGAGGCTTTTACCTCGTATTCAAACTCAAAATTATTTGCTGGCATATCATTTATCTATTAATGGATTAGGCTTTTCACTCACGATTCTAACCCGCTTTTAGCAAAGGTATTATTTCTAAGCTAAATCCCAAATCTGCCACAAAATTAATCAATATTAAGAAATTATTTGTGACTCTAATCGCTTTCTACTACCTTTGCAACGCAATTTGGCGGGGTAGCTCAGATGGTTAGAGCGTTGGATTCATAACCCAAAGGTCGGCAGTTCGATTCTGCTCCCCGCTACAATTAGAAAGACAAGTCGAGAGATTTGTCTTTTTTTTTGCAGGTGGCTTCGAGAGCCTCAGCCACCTGCTGCTATCTCACTCTCTATTAAGCACCCTCAACTATCATTCATTTATATCAGGTATCTGAGTCTCTAGAAGATACTTGACAGAATCTTAAACACTTTCAATAATTTGAGGTGACTTCTAGAACCTGAGCCACCTGCTACTATCTCATTCTCTATCAAGTACACCTCAGTATTCATTCAGAATATCAGATATCTGAGGCCCTCGAAGATACCTGACAGAATCTCAAACACTTTCAATAATTTGAGGTGACTTCTAGAACCTCAGCCACCTGCTACTATCTCACTCTCTATTAAGCACCTCAGTATTCATTCAGAATATCAGGTATCTGAGGATCTCGAAGACACAGGAGCTGTATATCTCGATGTGCCATTGCTAGTTTAGGTAATAAATGATGATCACCTTTAATTAAAGCCTCTTTTTTCTCCCTTCTCCATCCCTGTACTTGCTTCTCTCGATGAAAAGCTAAATCAATTCGAGGGAATATTTCATAATAGATTAATGAGACAGGTAACCTATTTTTTGTGTGATTGGCTCCTAAACCCATTTGGTGTTTTTTGATTCGTCTTCGAAGGTCTTTTGTGCTTCCGCAGTAATAACTATCATCGCAACATTTTAAAATATACATGTATCCTTTCATGTTTATTTGGTTAGGTATTATCAGAAAGTTATGATATTGGAATTATATTTTTTGTGAACAATTTAATATATCAATTAGTAGATAGGTGGCTTCGAGAACCTCAGCCACCTTGAACTATCTCATTCTCTATCAAGCACCCCGGTAACCATTTATTTATATCAGGTATCTGAGGCCCTCGAAGATACCTGATTGCTTTCAATAAGCTGAGGTGGCTTCGAGAACCTCAGCTACCTGCTGCTATCTCATCAACTCACAAGCACCTCGGCAACTATACATTTATATCAGGTATCTGAGGCCCTCGAGGATACCTGATTGCTTTCAATAAGCTGAGGTGGCTTCGAGAACCTCAGCCACCTTGAACTATCTCATTCTCTATCAAGTACACCTCAGTATTCATTCAGAATATCAGGTATCTGAGGCTCTCGAAGATACCTGATTGCTTTTAATAATTTCAGTTACATTAGCCTCCCCGAAGAGACCTTCAGCACTCCGAGTTTTGATTTAAAAGAAAGCCCACTGCTATTCAATTGAAAAATAAATCAGATATTTGTGGTCAAATTTGCCTCACCGATTCTTCTGTCTATATGAATAAACCCCCATTCGATGCGATTTTCATGGAATTAGCTCAAAATTTAGCTTTGAGATCGCATTGTACCCGTGCCCAAGTAGGATGTGTTCTCACTAAAGAAACCCGAATTATATCCATTGGCTACAATGGCCCACCAGCGGGAACACATAATTGCGATGATGAATTTGGCGAAGACGGTTGTCCTAGAGATTCCAAAGGATCATGTTCTTTGGCTTTACATGCCGAACAAAATGCTATTTTATATGCCTCCAAAAATGGAGCTGATGTGGAAGGATCCACCATTTATGTGACCCTCTCCCCTTGCATCTCCTGCGCGAGAATCATTTATAGCATGAAAATCAAACGAGTAATTTACTTAAATTCTTATGCTGCCTACAAAGGTCTTCCTTCGGACGAAGGGGTGGATTTTTTACGCAAATTTGGCGTTGATGTGATGGCTTATTCTGAAATGGAATTGCAGTAGAATGAAGAATGTAGAATGTAGAATGTAGAATGAATTTTGGGAACTATAAAAATTCTTAATTCTACATTCTACATTCTACATTTTACATGCTACATTAACAATTAATGATGATGCACTCCACCTTCGCCATGCACATGGCCATGAGCAATTTCTTCGGCAGTAGCTTCACGTATTTTAATTACTTTTCCACTGAACATTAAGTCTTTTTCTGCCAGTGGATGGTTAAAGTCCATAGTAACGGTTTCAGGACCTACTTGAACTACCATACCTTGCATACGATTTCCTTGATCGTCAGTCATAGGAATGAAATTCCCGACTTTCAACATATCACTCGTATCTTGTCCTTCAATTTGAAAGATGGATTTTGGTAAATCTATAATGGCATTAGGGTCAACAACGCCATAAGCGTCTTCTGCCTGAATAGTAAAATCAAAGGTATCATTAGCTGAAAGGCCATTTAAATTAGCTTCGAAAGCTTCTGGCAATCCACTCAATCCATGGATGAATACCATAGGTTCATTTTCGTCAACTATTTCCACCACTTCTGGCTCACCTTCCTCATTCGGGAATGATAATTGGTAAGAAATGAATACAACGGAGTTCAGTTTAATCTGCATATTGTTCTATTTTACAGCAAACCTACGGGATTAATTTGTAAAGCTTGATGCTCCTGCATTAATATTTTTGGATCAAAAGCTTTTGATTAGCTTTGTGTTTCGAATTAAATTTCAAGATTTCCATGCAAAAAAGTGCTCAAGACGTATTAAAAGACATCAAACAACAAAAATTGGCACCTATTTACCTAATACATGGGGATGAGCCGTTTTTTATTGACCAAGTGGTGGATGCTTTTGAAAATAAAGTGTTGAGTCCAGACCAGCAGAGCTTTAATCAATTTGTCATGTATGGAAAAGATCAAAGCTTAGCGGAAGTGATTTCCTATGCCCGAAGATTTCCAATGATGTCAGACAAACAGGTTATCATTGTGAAAGAAGCCGTTTTTTTGGAAGCTATGGCCAAAGGGAAAACAAATACTAAAGACAAAGGAAATACAGATTGGAAAGCTTGGGTAGATTATTGTGAAAGACCCACGGAGTCGACAATACTAGTTTTTACGCTGAAGACCTTACTGACTGATAAATCCAAAATTTTAGCTCCTTTAGATAAAAAAGGGGTGGTTGTAACTTCGAAGAAAATCTCAGAGGATCGTTTAGGAGTTTGGCTGAAAGATTATTTGGGTTCTCATTCTTTGCATATTCAGGCCAATGCTCAGGAGTTAATGGTTTCGTTTGTAGGGACTGATTTAAAGCGAATGGCACATGAAGCCGATAAATTGGTTGTTAATGTACCACAAGGCAAAGAAATAGGCTTAGATGAAGTAGAGAAATACATTGGGATAAGTCGTGAGTATAATTATTTTGAATTTCAAAAAGCCATTATACAACGAAATGGAGAGAAGGGACAGAAAATAGCTTTTTATTTTGCTGATAATACTAAACAAAACCCAGCGGCACCGATGTTGATCATGTTGTTTAATTTCTTTGCCAAAGTTTTGCAAGTACATGATTTAGGTGCAATCTCGGATGGAGAAATGGCTAGCGCTCTCGGCGTCAATCCTTACTTTGTCAAGGATTATACCTTAGCCAAGCGTAATTACCCTCTTGGAAAGGTAGTTCGTATCATAGAAGCCATTAAAAACGCAGATTTACGTGTAAAAGGAGTTATTGGTAATGGAGATAAAGAAAGAGAAATTATTTTAGATCTCAGTTTTGAAATATTTAACCTCTAATTAATCGGTAAGTAATCGTCGGCCTTGACATAGCCAAGCTCTCCTTCAAAATAGCAGTTTACCCAGATATCTTTTTTCTGCCAGTGAATAATTCGATTTCCTTTTTTGAGCATTTGCTTAACAGGTGCGGCAGAAGAGGCATAATCTCTCAAATAAGCCTTCTCCTTGGTGATAATACCGTATTGAAGTAAAGCTGGGAAATTGGCAAACCAAGTCAAAAACAATAAATAAAATCCTAAATAATACAGGCTATAGGTCTTGATTTTCATTTTTTTAACTTTTTTGAAGCTGAGAATTCCAACAACATAAAAAGCCAGAGCAAAAAGAAATCCCATGAGGTAAGGAAAATAAGTAAAATAAATCCATAGAAATTGGTCCATGAGATTGATTTGAAAACCGGAGAGCGACTGCCTATCCCCTATTTCTTGAAGTCGCTTAGCGATGGCTGGCCTGTCTTGCTCAGCTTGTAAACTAGATAAATAATATAATTCTTGTAGCCAATCATTTTTAGCCTTGGCGATGTAGGCTAATTTTAATCGGATTGTTTCATTTTCGTTGCGCTGGGATTCTGCGAATGGTAAATAAATTTTTTCCGCTTCCAATAATCGATTGGATTTAAACAGAGAATCTGCCAGGGCCAATTGATTTCTATCTATTTGGCTATAAGCAGGTTGCCAAACGAAGAAAGAAAAAAGTGCAAAAAATATAATTTTATTTAGATGATAGACTTGCATAATTCGAAAAACCGTACTAGTTTTGCACCGCAATAAGGGGAAAATGTTCTGCTTTTGCAAACAGAAGTTGGCCAGTGGCTAAACTTCCTTTCGACTCCAGAGTGGGTCAATTGATATACAAGCGTAAGCTTGATGATTCCGTAGCTCAGTTGGTAGAGCAATACACTTTTAATGTATGGGTCCTGGGTTCGAATCCCAGCGGGATCACTTTTAAATTAAGAAACCTTGTCATTTTGGCAAGGTTTTTTTGTTTTTAAGGTGCTAAATAATGAAATCTGTATTCTCTCTTAATTCATTCCGAATAGCACCAACTGATACATTAGTTAACCCTACTACATAATTTCCTTTTGAACTAGATAAATAGCTTTGTCTAATTCCATCAACACTTAAGAAGTAGTGATTTATTCGTGAAATAGCTATCTTTGTTTCAAGTTCATTACTTAAAATATTCAACAAGCGGCAAAGGTTTTACCTACGTAAATTAATAGGGAATTGTGTGTGAATCACAAGCTGTCCCGCAACTGTAAGTAACGCGAATTTTTTACCCACGTTGTCCACTGCTCAAAAGCGGGAAGGACGGTAAAAAAGTTACAAGTCAGGAGACCTGCCTTTACCGTATTGACAATGCTTTCGTGGAATGAAGCAGGTAGTCAGACTAACGCACACTATGCCTTCTATAAGGTATGGCGATCGCGTATTCTTATATCTCAATATTTCACTCGACATTGTGACGTTTAGTAATTGAGCTTTTAAATAATTATTCATTTTAAAAGCATTCAAAATGCAAACACACAACTTAGGCTATCCGAGGATAGGTAGCCAACGTGAGCTCAAAAAAGCATCCGAACAGTATTGGTCGGGTAAGATTCCCGTTCAGCAACTGCTACAAACTGGAAGCACAATTCGCCAACAAAATTGGCAAATTCAAAAGAATGCAGGTATTGACTTGATACCTTGCAATGACTTTTCATTTTATGATCAAGTACTTGACACCAGCTTAATGGTTGGAGCAATTCCGGGCAGGTACCAAAGTCTTTTACATGAAAAAAAGTTATCTGAAATAGACTTGTTATTTGCCATGGCAAGAGGCTACCAGAAAGATGATTACGATGTTACTGCCATGGAAATGACCAAGTGGTTCGACACGAATTACCACTACCTAGTTCCAGAATTCGTAGTAAATCAAAAATTTACTTTGTACTCAACCAAAGTATTAAATGAATTCTTAGAAGCAAAAGAATATGGGATTAATGCTAAGCCTGTATTGTTAGGACCCGTTTCTTATTTGTTATTAGGGAAAGAAAAAGAGGCTGGATTTCACAGAATCAGCCTAATTGAAAACTTGTTGCCAATTTATTTTGAGATATTGAATAAATTGGTTGAAGTTGGCGTTAATTACGTTCAGTTTGATGAACCATGCTTATCATTGAATTTAAACAAGTTTGAACAGGAAGCTATTTCAACTACCTATCAAGAAATAAGTAATCGTTTCCCTGATTTACACATCATTTTAGCAAGTTATTTTGAATGTTACGGACAAAATTTGCAAACTGTATTAAATCTCCCTGTACAAACATTACATCTAGATTTAGTTCGATGCCCAGCTCAATTAGATGACATATTACAAACTGATTTTGTTCGGTCAAAAAATAAGCTCTCATTAGGCCTAGTTGATGGTAGAAATATCTGGAAAAACGATTTTCAACAATCCCTTTCAATCATTAACAAGGCTATTGAAAAAATTGGAGCAGATAGAATTTGGATAGCTCCTTCATGTTCGTTAATTCATTCACCATGTGATTTAGATTTAGAGACGAATGATACTGTTTTAACACCCGAGATTAAACAATGGCTCTCTTTTGCGAAGCAAAAAATTGACGAAGTGGTCATTTTAAAACAATTAGCTATCGGTGAAAATCCAACAATCGCCAATTTAAAATTCAATGAGAATAAAATAGCCAATGAAAGCCGTAAAACATCCCTCCTTATCCACAATGAAAAAGTAAAAGAACGAGTTGTTTCAATTTCGGAAAAGGACGCTCAAAGGATAAATGATTTTTCAATAAGGAAAACAAAACAACATGAAGTACTTCAGTTGCCTATTTTTCCAACTACAACGATTGGCTCATTTCCACAAACTGCCGAAGTAAGGACCTGGAGAGCCAAGTTTAAAAAAGGAGAACTGTCGCAAGAGCAATATGATGCTTTAATTGCAAAAGAAACAACAGAAGCCATAAAGTGGCAGGAAGAAATTGGCCTAGACGTATTAGTGCATGGCGAGTTCGAACGTAATGATATGGTGGAGTATTTTGGAGAACAATTGGATGGTTTTACGTTTTCTAAAAATGGGTGGGTACAAAGTTATGGTAGCCGTTGTGTGAAACCTCCCATTATTTATGGCGATGTAAGTAGGCCATTACCAATGACTGTTAAGTGGACCTCATATGCGCAGTCATTAACAAAAAAATGGGTAAAGGGTATGCTAACGGGTCCTGTTACCATTTTACAATGGAGTTTTGTTCGAAATGACCAGCCTCGAAGTGAAACCTGCACACAAATAGCTTTAGCCATTAGAGATGAAGTAGTTGATTTGGAAAAGGAAGGTATTAAAATTATACAGATTGATGAACCTGCAATTCGAGAAGGTTTGCCTTTGAGAGATGAAAATTGGCAGGAATATTTACGCTGGGCTGTTAGGGCTTTTCGCATATCAGCAAGTGGCGTAAAAAATGATACCCAAATTCATACTCACATGTGTTATTCCGAATTCAATGATATAATTCAAAATATAGCAGATATGGATGCTGATGTTATAACCATTGAATGTAGTCGTTCTCAAATGGATTTATTGGATGCATTTGCTAAGTTCAAATATCCCAATGAAATTGGTCCAGGTGTGTATGACATACATTCCCCCAGAGTTCCATCAAAGGATGAAATGATAACCTTAATGGAAAAAGCAAAAGGAGTATTACCGTCTGAAAATCTTTGGGTAAATCCAGATTGTGGGTTAAAGACTAGAGGATGGGATGAAACTAAATTGGCATTAATTGAGATGGTAAATGCTGCCAAAGCATTGCGATTGTCTCAACAATAATTAGATGGATGTTTTGATCAAGCAGGCAATTACAATTAGTAGTTGCCTGCATTGATTTCTAGTTGAACATAATTCGCATTTGGCCTTAGAAGATGCCATATTCCGCGGCGAATTATCTAATTACATACTGAACGCCACAGCCTAGTCGTATAATTCCTAACATTTGATTTGGCTCATTATTGAATTTAGAAATGGCTACATCGCCTGAAAGTGATAAGTGATTTCCTAATTTAAACTCAACTCCTTGTCCAATAGAATAGGCAAAATACTTCCCAGAATCGATAGGGACACTATTTTGAGAGTCTTCAGGTAAGAACCGACTATAGGTTGACAGTCCCACTCCAGCAAATACAAATGGAGTGAATGGGAATGCTGTTTGAGGAAAATTATGAATATATCTTCCTCCATAATAATTGAATTGTTTTTCAAAGTTGTTTGAAATTGGTAATATAAAAGCCTCAAAATGATTGACTTGATTAAACATGTGTTTCCAAGATAAACCACTCATAGAATAAGCATATCTTATTCCAAAACTGTTGTTGGCCTCAGTATCTCCAGGTTCCGTTGAACCGTTTGAGATAGTAGGTGAAAATGTAAGCCATGCACATACCATCATTGCGGCTAAATTGATAGCCGTAGTTTTTAAAATTTTCATTAGATAAATTGTTTTAAGAATTTTATTGAGGCAGAAGGAGAATAGATCAAAATTCTAACTACCTAATTATCAGTTCATTTGGACTGAAATTTTATGTAAAATTAAAGCTTATAAACGAATAAATTTTAACTGCATAATTCTATGAAGCTTGTTTTAACCCCTAGAAATGCATTTTTGGGAGACAAAATATTGTAAAAATTTAATATATTATTAGTAAAAGTCAATATTGGTTTAGTCAAGAAAAATGAAGCAAATTTTGAAATAATGTTTATGCTTATGAGTTTAAAATTAAACAAGTAGAATGTTGCTAAAAGCTGAAAATCACCATTAAATAGCAATACGACAGACTTTTACATTAACTCAGAAAATTTTTGATTTAAAGCATATCAACTGCATAAAATGATGCCAGCATACGGATTATTAAAATTGTAATATTTATTATATTTTAATTCATATTTTGTGCAAAATCATGAAAAAAATAATATAATTTTTGTAAAGTCGATAAATTTATAAAAATTTGAGAAAAAATAGCATCAGTAATTTTTGATTTTATGAGCTCATTTTGACTAAATGTTAGTCAAATTGTTAAAATATAGGATCAAAATATGAAGAAAGTGAATGTTTGTAGTTCATTTTATTAATACGGCATGCATTGGATAATCTTCCAATAACTCATTTGTCTATATGAAGAAATTTGATCGTGTAGATTTTGTAATATTGGAGACTATTCAACCGATTATGTCAGATAGCTTGATTTTAGAATCCACCATCACCTGTCCGCATTGTGCTCAACAAGCCACAGAAACTATGCCTGTAAATGCTTGTCAATATTTTTATGTTTGTACTTTTTGCGGTGAATTGTTAAAACCTAAGCCGGGCGACTGCTGTGTGTTTTGTAGCTATGGATCTGTTCCATGCCCTCCCATTCAGCAAGGAAATCATTGCTGCTAGTAAATATTGGTATATCCAGTGTTCTTTAGTAAGAAGATTTTTTCTAATTGAACGTATATATTTCGATATCAAAAAGGGTGATAATTTCTTATCACCCTTTTTGAAAATTATACTAAGAATAGATCAAACCTACTATCTCCATCCCCCACCCAAGGCCTGATAAACATTGACTTGAGCATTTAATTGTTGTTTTTTTGTTTCGACTAATTCTATTTTTGATTCCAACGCATCTCGTTGCGTCAATAGAACCTCCATATAATCGGCACGGGCTGATTTAAATAAAGTGGACGAAATCTCAATGGATTGAGTTAATGCATCCACCTGTTGGCTTTTTAAATCATAGCTTTTCTTCAAGTTGACAATTTGGGATAGCTGGTTAACAACCTCCAAATGTGCTCTTAAAATGGAACGTTCATATTCATAAACTGCCTGAACCTGTTTGTTGTTAGCGGAATAAAAATTGGCTTTTATCGCATTTCGATTAATCAAGGGAGCCACCAAATTTCCACCTAAGTTAAACAAAAGAGACTCCGGAGTATCAAGGAAATATTTAGCATTAAAAGCTCGATATCCTAATCCTGCATTAATTACAAATGAAGGATAAAACTCTGCTTTTGCCACGTTAACATCTATTTCAGCCGCTTTCAAGGCAAGTTCAGCCTGTTTGATATCCGTACGGTTAAACAACAATTGTGATGGAATTCCTGCTTGAATGGAATCAATAGCTAAGTCAGTAAAATGGGTAGAATTTCTCAGCACTGCTTGTGGAAATCTACCTACCAAAAAGTTGATCCTATTTTCTGTTTCAACAATTTGTTGTTTGATAGAAAACTGACGACTTTTTGTTTTAAAAACCTCTGCTTCAAATCTCCGAACCGCTAATTCCGTTACACGAGCATATTGCTTTTCAATTCTAACGATATCCAATGAGTTTTGATACAATTCGATGTTTTGATTCAATATGGTCAATTGATTATCTAATGCCATTAATTCATAGTAGGAATTCGCTATTTCTGCAATCAAATGGGTTACCATGAAATTTTTACCCTCAACCGTTGATAAATACCTTAATAAGGCCGATTTTTTGGCATTTCTGAGTTTTTTCCAAACATCAATTTCCCAAGTTGCATTGATACCTATAGCATAGTTTTGCAAAGCATCAGGTACAGGTTTACCCGGAACGATTTCATTATTGGCATCGCTGGCACCTTGACTCGTATACCTTCCAACTTTATCCACCCCTGCTCCTGCCCCAACCGTAGCAAAGGGCAAATATGCCCCTTGCTTTGCTAAAACATCATTTTTGGCTAATTGGATTTCTTGCATTAATATGTTGACTTCTTGATTTTTTTCCAAAGCTGAATCAATCAATGCAATGAGCGCAGGGTCTTTAAAAAAGGCCCTCCAAGCTGTTTTAGATACCGTTACTGTATCTTTTGATCCAGCATAACTATCTGGAATTAATAGACTTACCTTTTTGGTTGCAATTTGTGGAATTTGACATGAATCAAATAGACAAACGATGAGGCATAGTCCTATAAGCTTTATTAAATTATTCATTTTCATCTTTCTCTAAAGTTTGAGGAAATTTGTCCATCTGATTTACTAAATCCTCCGTAAGTGGATTATTGTCTTCATTTTTAATGAGTTTGCGACCATTGGCCATAGAACCAAAAATGAAATACAAGCCAGGCACGATAATTACACCGAAAACGGTTCCAAAAATCATACCTCCCAAAGCGGAAGCACCAATCGTTTTATTTCCAATGGCACCAGCTCCATGTGCAAGAACTAAGGGAATTAGACCAGCAATGAAGGCAAATGAGGTCATTAAGATAGGACGAAAACGTACTTTGGCTCCTTCTATAGCTGCTTCTAATACGGTGAATCCCTGTTGCTGTTTTTGAACAGCAAATTCCACAATCAGGACAGCATTTTTACCCAATAAACCAACCAACATGACTAGTCCTACTTGAGCGTAGATATCGTTGGCGAGCCCCATTCCCTTGATTAATAGAAAGGATCCAAATATTCCAGCTGGCAATGAGAAAATGACAGACAAAGGAATAATGAAGCTTTCATATTGTGCAGCTAATACAAAATACACAAACAATAACACCACCAGGAATATATAAATGGCTTCATTCCCTCTCCTAGTTTCATCATAAGATAGTGCTGCCCAATCTATATCATAGCCATTAGGTAAGGTTTTAGCAGCTACTTCTTGAACTGCTTTGATCGCTTCCCCACTGCTATAACCTGTGGCAGGCCCCCCTCTGATAGCGGAAGTATTGTACATATTATATCGATTGATTTCATTGGCTCCTTGTTTCTTTTTAATTTTCATAAAAGCAGAAAAAGGCACCATTTCATCCCGATTATTTTTAACGTACAAATTCATGACGTCAGTCGGTAGTTTTCTGAATTCGGGTGCTGCTTGGACAAATACCTTGAAAAAACGTTGGTATTTAATGAAACCTAGCTCATAAGTACTACCTACAAAAATGGATAGTGTATTCATGGCATTGTTAATCGAGACGCCTTTTTGCATGGCAGCTTGATTATCAATTTCAATTTCATATTGAGGATAATTAGCACTAAAAAACGTGAATAAACCCGTTATTTCTTTGCGCTTTCTTAATTCACTCATAAAATCCGTCGTGACCTTTTCTAGCTGTTTATAGTCCCCACTATTGGTTTTATCCAATAGCTGCAAGGCAAAACCACCAGCTGCTCCAAAACCAGGAACGGCTGGCGGGTCAAAAAACTCAATGGTTGCCCCAGGGATTTCTTTTGATTTTTGCTCTAATTCAGCAATGATTTCACTTACCGAATGTTCTCGCTCATTCCAAGGTTTTAAATTGATTAAACAAGTACCGGCATTTGAACCACGTCCTTCTGTCAGGACTTCATATCCAGCAATGGATGATACAGATTTAACTCCTTCCACTTTTTGAATGATAGATACCAGTTTGTTCGATAAATCATTGGTTCTTTCCAGCGTTGACCCTGGAGGTGTCTGAATGATGGCATACAACATTCCTTGGTCTTCACTAGGGATAAAACCAGAGGGCAAACTTTGACTTACGCCCAATATACCAATGGCAAAAATTCCAAATAAACCTATGGTTACAAATTTACGGTGGGTAATAGCCTTTAAAATCCAAACATATTTACCGGTCAATTTTTCAAACCAATGATTAAAGCCATCCAATATTCGATTCATCCAGGTCTTTTTTCTTGGTTTTCCATGATGATTCTTTAAAATCATGGCACAAAGAACGGGTGTTACTGTAAGGGCTACGATACCAGATATCACGATGGAAGAGGCCATGGTGATAGAAAATTGTCTGTAAAAGGTTCCAACAGGTCCTGTCATGAATGAAACTGGAACAAAAACAGAAACCATCAATAAGGTGATGGCAATAACTGCACCACTGATTTCGCCAATTACTTTTCTGACTGCATTGTAAGGAGACAGGTTCTCTTCTTCCATTTTGGCATGGACGGCTTCCACGACGACGATTGCATCATCGACGACAATACCAATAGCCAATACAAGCGCAAATAATGTTACCATGTTGATGGTAAGTCCGAATAGTTGCATGCAAAAGAATGCCCCTATCAAGGATACAGGTACTGCTAATATCGGTACAATGGTAGACCGCCAATCTCCTAGAAATATAAAAACAACTAGGGCTACTAATATGAAGGCATCCCTGAGTGTATGCATCACATTTTCAATAGATGCATCCAAGAAATTAGAAACGTCATAACTAATTTCATATTCCATTCCCGGAGGAAATGATTTTTTTAGTTGTTCTAGTTTATCTTTTACTTGTGCGATTACTTCACTGGCATTACTTCCATAAGTTTGCTTTAAGACTAAAGCGGCAGATGGATGGCCATTCATGTTAGAATAAATATCGTAATACTCACTTCCCAGAGAAACAGTTGCAATATCTTTTAAACGAAGAATTTCTCCATTGGGATTAGCTCGAATGATCACATTTTCATATTGTTTTGGATCATTAAATCGGTCGGTATAGGTCATCACATATTCTAAAGCTTCCGCTTGCTTACTGTCACCACGACCAATTCTACCAGGTTTTCCAATGATACTTTGATCACTTAATGCTTCCATGATATCATCTGGAGAAACATTATATGCCCTCATTCTATCTGGATTTAACCAAACTCGCATGGCATATTGTCGACTACCCAATATTCTTACTTGTCCAATTCCATTGATTCTTTGAAGTTCTGGCACCATATTTACCCCAGCATAGTTGAATAAAAATTTCATATTGGCATTTTTATCCTTGCTGTAGAGATTAACATACATGAGCATACTAGGAATTACGGGTGTAATCACCACTCCTTCTCGCTGTACCAAAGTAGGTAGACGATTCGTAACTTGCTGAACCCGATTTGAGACTTGAACCAATGCTTGATTAATGTCAGTTCCGGGATTAAAAACCACCTGAATGTTGGCCTCACCAGCACTTGTCGCATCAGAAGTCATGTATCGCATTCCCCAGGCTCCATTGATGGACTGTTCCAAGGGAATAATAACCGATTCAGCTAGTGATTTGGCACTTGCTCCTGGATAAGAAGCAGATACCATAACTACCGGTGGAGCTACTTCTGGAAATTGGGAAGTAGGTAGACTTTTGATAGCTAAAAATCCTACAAATAAGATGACAAGCGATATAACTATAGCCAAAACTGGCCTTTGAATGAATTTGCTAAACATATTCTTTTCGTTTATTTGTTAGATTATTCAACGTATACCTTGAGATTCTTAATGACCATTTTAGGATCTTCATATTTATAGCTGATCTTGTCATTTTCTTTCACCTTACGAATACCCTCAAGTAGTATTTTTTCATCTCCTTTAAGTCCGTCGCTGATGACATACAAATCTGGCATTTCGGCCCCAATTGTGATTTCTCGAGAATGCACCTGGTTATTTTTATCTAACACAAAAACATATTTCTTTTCCAAGACCTCATACGTGGCTTTTTGAGGAATGATAATAGCGTTATTTAAGGGGATGTTCATCTCAATGTTACCCGTTTCCCCATGTCGTAAAAGATTTTCAGGATTAGGAAAAGTGGCTCTAAAGGCAATATTTCCTGTTTCATTATTGAAATCTGCCTCAATCGTTTTGACAATTCCAGGATGTTTGAAATGTTGATTATTTGCCATCAATAGGTTCACTTTCACCAAATTCTCCTGAGTCTTATTAGTCTTATAATTTAAATATTCAGCTTCTGGAACATTAAAATAGACCCACATTTGACTGTTGTCTGAGAGGGTTGTTAGTAAGTCACCTTCATTGATTAAACTACCTAATCTGACTTGGAAATGATCCATAATGCCAGTAAATGGAGCTTTGATTTCAGTGAATTGTAAATGGGTTTGCGCGAGCAATAATTCAGCTTTTGCCTTATTTAATTTAGCTTTAGCCAAAGCCAATTCATTCACTGATACCACATTTTTATCGCTCAACTGCTTCGTATTTTGATACTCAATAGCAGCAAAATCTGCTTCAGCTTGTGCTTTCTGCATTTCAGCATTATAAAGCATGGGCATAATTTTAAACATGATTTGCCCCTTTTTCACTAGCTGACCTTCATCGACATAAATATTTTGTAAATAACCTTTTTCTAGCGCTCTCAATTCAATATGTTGAATTGCGCGAATTTGACAAACATACTGGCGAGTAATGGATGTATCTGTCTTTAGCGTACTCGTAACAATGTATTTTGTTACTTCTTCTTTTTCTTCTTCCTTATGACTCGTGCAAGCAGTCAAATAGATGGCACAGCAGGCCACAATGAACATGATGAATTTATTCATTTCTTTTTCTAATAAAATATGTAATAATTGTTATGATAGCTTGGTATATAGATACCAAGCTTGGTTTTTAGCATGAAGCTATATTACGACTGATCTTGATCTAAAACCGCGTAAATAAATTGGAATGAAAAGGGGGTAATCAAATTAGAAAAACTTGATTCTTAATGTATAAAGGGAGTTTTGTGAATAAAGGAAGAGAATTGGTGTAATGAACCTTCCTGGCGGTTTTAAATACAGAATTTAAACCTGGTACAGTGAATGAATGAAAAGCTGAAAGATAGGATTTGTAACTTTTTTTAAATCCTGAGCAATCCTCTTCTTCTTCAATCTCAAAATCAACTAAGGGTGAGTAAGATTGATTGGTATTTACTGGATTTGCCAGCAAATGTAAATCTGAAAAAGATGTATTTTTAGAAAATAAAGATATACCCTCTTGGAAGGATATATTGGAAAAATCTAATTTATTAAAAGATTGCTTATGTGCGAAGCTAGAGGATAAAAATATACCAAAGCTGCATAGAACAGTGAAAACAAGGGCTACATGTTTGTTTTTAACTGATGAAAGCATAGAAAACGAATGGTATGTTAATTATTTGCAAATGTAATAGCAAAACGTCAAATAAACATAATTATATTTTTCGAAACGAAAATAATTCTGCTTTATTATTCTTTATGGGATTAATTAGGATGAAATCAATTGATAATCAAGCTTTAAAGCTATGATTTGATTATTGCTTGGAGTCGTTTTTACGTCGTTTTATTGATTATTAATATCCAAAACAACCTTAGTTGCTTTTCCACTTACAGCCAAAGTCATGGCATCCTCTATCCTATCCAATGGGAATCGTTCGGATATAATTTTGCCTGGATGAATTTTATTCTGAGCTATTAATTCAATGGTTTCAGCAAAATCATTGGGGTGGTCGTATATGATGGAAGGTAAAATAGAAATCCCTTCTCTAGCGATTTTTAAAGGTACAAACTGTGCTAACTCATTGGCTAGTCCAACTAAGATAATTTCAGCTCCTCTAGGTGCTGTTTCTAAGATTAAATTAGTGGCCTTGGCTACGCCTACACAATCAAAAATGGCAACAATCTCTTGATTATATAAAAATGACTCTAAGTCTTCTTTGGGCAATATTCCTGCTCCCATGACCTCCGCCATGTTTTGTTTATCTTCATTTAAATCCTTTACCCAAACTTGGTAGCCCTTGGTCAGTGCTAGTTGGCAAAGCAATAATCCAATAGCACCTAACCCGAATATCGCTATGTGTTGATTAGGGGAAGCAGAACTTACGTGTATGGCATGCACGGCAACGGCTAATGGTTCAATACAAACAGCATCTTCATTTGAGATGGAATCAGGTAATTTCCAGCAAAAATCAGCGTCTAAACAGATGTATTCAGCAAAACAACCTGGAGAATTTACGCCAATGACTTGTTTATTTGGGCATATGTTGCCTTTATCTTGTAAACAAAATCGACAAGTACCGCAGGGAATATTTGGTTCAATCACCACTCTTTGTCCTAATTGAAAACCAGTCACTTGAGAACCCATTGACTCAACCCATCCAAGTCCTTCATGACCAAGAACTGTTGGAACGGGCAACAGTCGATCGCCTAGGAATAAATGTACATCTGAACCACAAATCCCGGTTGATTTCAATCGAATCAATAGTTCATTCGCTTTTGGAATAGGTTTTTCAAGATTTTGGACCTGAATATAGTTTGGTTTTTCTAATACGGCAGCTTTCATAATTTTTGAGAAGGTAAGGTTCGAATGATCAAACCCATCACTAATAGTGGTAAAGAAAATAAAACAAATAATACGGTGTTACCCACGTGGCTATCTGATAAAATTCCGAATACTGCCGGCCCTAAAATGGCTCCAAGCCGACCAATTCCTACGGTGTAGCCCACTCCTGTAGCGCGAATGGATGTAGGATAAATACGGGATAATATCGGCCAGATACCATTAAATCCGCCTTGAGCAAATACTCCAATGAACATCACTAATATGAATATTAGCACGGTATTTAGAGGTAAAAAGGCATATAATTGCATGACCGTAAAGGCCGAGAGCATGTAAATAAAATGAGTTTTCTTCAATCCGAATTTAGAGCCTAAAGCACCAATGGAAGAAGAACCAATGGCTGCTCCGATATTGAGGGAAATTCCTACATAAGTAGCTAATTCAAAGGGCATTCCTGAATCTTTGGCAATGGTAGGAACCCAACTCATGACGGTATATAAGGTCATAAAGCCAAAAAATGCCGCTAACCAAAGTCGCCAAGTATTGGGTTTTAGTTCTTCTGTTAGGAGCACTTTAACTCCTTGCTCTTCTATTTTTTTACTTTGAAATTCCTCTGAATCTTTCATCACAAAGAATACTAAAACCGTCATCATAGCTGAAAAACAACCAGCTAGAAAGAAGGCATAATGCCATCCCTTTAAAGGAATTAAATCAGCGCAGATGAGGCCTGTTAAAATGGCTCCAATGGGCCAGCCTGCTTGAATTAAACCCACATTAAAATCTCGGTATTTGTCATTTGAATATTCTGCCGCCGTAGTGGCAATGGTAGGTAAAATCCCTCCAATGCCTAAGCCTGTTAAGAAACGCCATGCCAAAATAGGTACATAGGCTTGTGCAAATGCCACGCCAAACATCCCTAGGCTTATCATGAGCAAAGAAATCAAAAAGATTCTTCTTCTGCCGTATTTGTCGGCCAATGGTGCTAATGAAAAACATCCCAAGGTCATTCCAGCTAATCCTGCACTGAAAATATAGCCCATTTCTGTTTTAGATAGACCAAATTCTCGGATGATTTCAGAGCTAGAAAAAGACACAATTAAAACGTCTATTCCGTCATTGAAATTCATAAAAAAACATAAAGCCACCATTAAGACCTGAAATCCCGACATGGGAGCACTCGACTGTAGTTTGATTTGATCCTTCATTATTTTAAAAAACCTCCTTGTGGTTTAACTCCATTTTTAACCCAATTTCTCAATAAGTCAAATGAAGTGGCCATTTGTTGAGGAGTAAAAGCACAGTGCGCCTGTCCATTGGTATATTTTACTGTAAAATATTGATCTTTTTGTTGCTGATGCACCATGTTTTCATAATTCACTACGGCATAACTTGGAGGAATTAATTGATCATAAATAGTATGAACTAATAGTACAGGCTTATTGATATTTCCAGTACGATCATAGCGAGAAAATAATAGATTTGGGTTTTTCGTAGCTGGTAAACGTTCCGCGACTTGATTAGTCAATAAATCATCAGGAAAACCACTATAAACTGTTTGTAAGTTATCAAATGGATTACCCCCCAACCTGACAGCAATATCTCTTAATACATTTTGATTAAAGAATAGTGATCCCCCAAGGTCCTTTAATTTCAAATCAAATTTTTTGGCAAAGGCTTTAGCTAATGTGGAATCTTTTTCAATAACAGCTTTCATAATTTGGCCAATTTTTGGACCAGCTTGGGCTAAATTGACATAACCTACGGATGAGTTAATGTCGAATATATCTTTTAAGCTGGGTATGATACCTGGAAAAAGCCCATTAAAAGTTGCGTACATATCGTATTCTTTTCTGCATTGGAGATAGGGTCTGGAAGCCAGTGGACATAATGGAAGAGCACCATGGTAATTTTCACCAAAGTTTTCCATCATTCCTAGGGTAATTCCCCCTCCCATGGAATGCCCTACCATAAAAGTAGAATCAGGTTTTCCCACGTTTTTGACAAAAGCTTGTCGTAACTCCTCTGTGGCATCAATGCCTTCAGGTAATACGAAGCCTACCTCAGGATAATCGGAAGCCGCAATGGCAAAACCGCGATCAAGAAATACTTGTAAACGTTTTTCTAATCCAACATTGGATTCTTGAGGTTTTTGACCTTGAAATTGGTATCCATGGGCATACATGACCAATTTTTTATTCCAATTTTGGGGGATTAAGATTTGGTAAGTTCCTCCAAGTAAAGTTCCAACATCTTTTTTTTCAATTTGACCAAAGAGTGAAAAACTGGCCAATGCAAATAGAATTACATACTTCATGCTGAGTAGGATTAGGTATTTATTGGGTTTTGTCCATTTTTGAATTTCTAATTTACCATTTTTTCCTACGAATATTTATATCCTTATTCCTAAAAATAAACGAATGAGGTTCTTTGGGGATATCCATGCCCATTTTTGCAAATTGTGGAATCATGGATACAGGTCAATTTATTCCTAATTGTTTTTTAGATTTATCATTCAATAAACGAATTCATCTATGCGCAAACTACTTATTTTACTCTTAACTGTTCCTTATTTTGCTACAGCTCAATCTTCTCAAGATAGCTTGAACATTAAGAAAATGGCCGATGAAATCATGAGGAATGGGAAAGCCTATGATTTATTGAGAGAATTAACCAAACAAATTGGAGGTCGTTTAGCGGGATCACCCCAGCAACAAAATGCTGCCATTTGGGGGAAAAGAAATTTAGAAGCTTTTCAGGCAGATAAAGTATATTTCCAAGCTGTAAAAACCCCTAATTGGAAGCGAGGTGGAAATGATTTTGCGGCTATTTCTGCCATCAATGGAAAAGCTCAATTGCGTCCAATGAAAGCACTTGCATTAGGAAATTCATTAGGATCAAATGGTTTAATTGAAGCGGAAGTTATAGTTTTTGCAAGTTTCGATGAAATGGAAAAACGGAAAGATGATATCAAAGGTAAAGTAGTTTACTTTCATAGTGTTTTTGACCCAACTAAATTCCAGACTTTTAGAGCCTATGCTGAATCAGGCGTATTTCGTCGGGTTGGCCCTAGTCGTGCCGCTAAATATGGAGCTGTGGGTGTCATGATTCATTCCTTAAGTACAGCTACCGACAATGAGCCTCATACTGGTAGCATGGTCTACGATGAGGCTTATCCTAAAATACCAGCACTAGCTTTAGGGCCAGAAGATGCCAAGGAATTGTATGAATTAAGTAAAAAATTGACGGTTCGAGTTCAGTTACAGACTTATGGATTCTTCCTGCCTGATGCTGATGAAAACAATGTAGTAGCAGAATTAAAGGGCTCTGAATTTCCAGAGGAAATTATTACCGTTGGTGGTCATTTGGATAGTTGGGATATAAATGAGGGAGCCCACGATGATGGTGCGGGTATTGTGCAAACCATGGAAATTCTTAGGACAATGAAAGCCATTAACTATCGACCGAAACGGACGATTCGTTTTGTTTTATTTGCCAATGAAGAGAATGGTATGCGAGGAGGAAATGAATATGCCAATCAAGCAAAAATGAATCAAGAGAAACACATTTATGCTTTGGAAAGTGACGAAGGTGGATTTACGCCAAGATCCATTGGAATTAGCTGCTCCAAAGAACAGTGGAAGAAATTTCAAGCATGGTCTCCCCTGTTTAAGCCATTTGGAGGTGAACTGACTTTGGGAGGAACAGGTGCTGATATTGGGCCTTTGGTTAAAGTGAATCCAGCCATCGTTTTATCGGGATTGATACCTGATAGTCAACGGTATTTTGATTTGCACCATGCCAAAACTGATGTATTTGAGAATGTGAATAAAAGGGAATTGCTTTTAGGAGCTGTTAATATGGCCGCTATTATTTATTTGATTGACCAACATGGTACGAATCCTTAAATTTTAAACGGATCAATTTTGAGTAAAAATGAAGTGCATTTAGGTTTTAGATGTAGTTTATTGAAATAAAACAATATGAAAGAGTCTGTCTATCATCGCCTGTTGTTGCTCGCCTTCATTTTTAGTTTCAGCCTTTCTCCTGTTTGGGCTCAAAAAAATCAATTGAAGAACAGTCGGGTTTTAGTTTATACAAAGAACGGTGTAGGCTATGTGCATGATAATATCCCTTCTGCGGTAGCTTGTATACAAGAGCTAGGTGCAGAAAATAAATTTACAGTGGATGTATCTGATGATCCAGCGGTCTTTTCAGAGGCAAATTTGAAAAAGTACACATTACTCATTTTTACAAGTACCAACAATGATGTATTTGCTACGGATGAACAGCGTGTCGCATTTAGGCGCTATATAGAAGCTGGAGGAGGTTTTGTAGGAGTACATTCCGTGACGGGTACAGAAAGAAAATGGGCGTGGTTTAAAATGATGGTTGGTGAAACATTTACTTGGCATGCTAATTTCCAACAATTTTCATTAATTAATATTGATCCTAAGCATCCTGCAATGGAGGGAATTCCAAGTGTATGGACTAAAGAAGATGAGTGTTATTTTGGAAGAGAAATGTACCCTGGTATCCGTGTTTTGATGATGCATGATGTAACCACTTTGGATAAAAAGCAATCGGATCTAATTCTTAAAAATGCAGGAACTTTTGGAGATTATTTTCCGGCTGTTTGGTACCAGAATTTCCAAGGAGGACATGTGTGGGTAACTACCTTAGGTCATGCAAAAGCGGATTACCAGAATCCCTTATATAGAAAACATCTTTTACAAGGGATTAAGTTTATTGCCAATCAACAGCAAGGAATTAATTATAGCAAAGCATTTTCCACAGGGAAAGACGATAAATTAATGGTAAATGATAAGTTGTAAATGGGGAATTGTTAATTGTAAATGGTGAATGGTTAATTGTGAATGGTTAATTGTGAATGGTTAATTGTGAATGGTTAATTGTGAATGGTTAATTGTAAATGGGAAATGTTTGAATGACGATGGCCATTTTATGAATATGTACTCGTTCACTCAGGATAGTAAGTACTTTCTAAACCCTAATCCCTAATAACTAATCCCTAATACCTAACAATTTATACCTAGTTTATTTCTTTTTTCTTTAATTTTATAGAAATACAAATTCGTTCCTGTATGTCTATAAAACTATCAATTTCCTTGTTTTTTATATTTCTTTTGGGCTCGCAAATTTCTATTGCCCAAAATTCAGATGATTTATTTAGTCAAGCAAGGACGGCGGCATTTGATCATAAACAATATACTTTGGCGAAGCAATTGGCCAAAGCTGCTATATTAAAATCTCCTGATTATCTTGAAATTCGCATTTTCCTAGGCAGAATTTACACATGGGAAAAGCAAGCTGATAGTGCTAGACTTGAATTTGATAAGATTATCAAGTTAAATCCTCAAGTGGAAGATGTTTATATCGCATATTCCAATCTTGAGTTTTGGAATAATGATACGGAAAAAGCGCTTACTATATGTAATCAAGGGATGAGTTTATTCCAAAATTCTGTCGACTTAGCCATTCTAAAGGCGAAATTTCTGAATGATTTAAAAAAATGGTCAGAAGCAGATCAAGTAATCTCAGAAGTATTGACTAAGCATCCTAATCAAACCGAGGCTCGTGCTTTAGCAACGCGAATTCGTGAAAATAGTGCAACCAACAGAATTGGGGTTAATTACACTTTTGTGTCCTTTGATAAGCAATTTGCAGATCCTTGGCATTTGACAAGTTTTGATTACAGTAGACAAACTTCTTTTGGTTCAATTATTGGAAGAATCAATTATGCTAATCGATTTAATGGTAATGGGGTTCAATATGAAGTGGATGCCTACCCTCGTTTGTCAAATACCTTTATGGCTTATATAAGTGGAGGTTATTCTCCTAACTTAGGCGTTTTCCCTCAAACTAGAGCTGGTTTTTCACTTTATGCCAATTTACCCAAAAGCATGGAAGCCGAAGCTGGTTTTCGCTATTTACAGTTTGGAGATAATACCTGGATTTATACCGCATCTTTGGGGAAATATGTCAAATCATTTTGGTTTAATTTAAGAACTTATCTCACCCCATCTTCTGGACAAGTAGGTCAATCATTTACATTGACCACTCGGTATTACGTTGGTGGAACCGATGATTTTTTGAGCCTAGGCCTAAGTACCGGACTCTCACCTGATGATCAAAGGAATATTGTTTTAATCAATGCTTCTTCCTATAAATTACAATCTAATGGATTGACCTTGGCTTACCGACGATCCATTAATTCATTTCATATCATCAATTTAAAAGCTAGTTGGACAAATCAAGAATACCAGAGAGATACAAGAGGTAATTCCATTGAATTGGGTGTTGGATACATTCGTAGATTTTAGATATAATGAAGCAAAGATTTAAAAATAAATTTTTTTGGATCATTAGCCTGATTTGGCTAATTCCTTTAATAATGTTTTTATTTTGGTTTTTTACGCCTTCCACCAAATGGGTGGCTGCAATTGTCGATAAATCGGTTTTAACACCAGCAGGTGATGAACATATTTCGTTTACCTGGTTATTGAATCAAAAAAGGTTGACAAAAACGAATGCTGATCGATATCAGATTGATCATGATTATTTTGGTTTTTTCCCAAAAGACAATGATAAATTTAGAATTAAGGGACTAGAAAGATTTTCTTCTAGCCAATTGCGTCAATTAAGTGAGGATGCAGATATGGCGTATTTTACAGACACTTATGGCATTTATAAACAAGAATGGTATCATAAAAATGTAGGAGAAACAGTTGGTTTTGGAATGCTATATGGTGGATTAAGTAAGCAGGACTTAGATTTTCTTCAACTTATGAAGGAAAAGAAAAAGTTAATTATCACAGAATTTAATACCATTGGCTCTCCAACCACTAAAGAGAATCGAGAGAAATTTGAATCGATGTTTGGAATGCGGTGGACTGGATGGACTGCGCGTTTTTTTGATAACCTAGATACCAGCGTGAATTTGGAATTGCCGCATTGGATGATTAAGAATTACAATGCTTCCCATCAAGTCAAATGGAACTTTAAAAAATCAGGGATTGCATTTGTCAATGAAGAAGGAGGACAAGTTATTGTTCTAGAAGATCAGAATCATTTAATAAATCCAATTCCCTTTATTCGAAGTAGTGAATTGGGGCAAGTGAAATTTGGTTTACCAAATGAAATAAAATATCCATTTTGGTTTGATGTGATTGTTCCAGATACTAGGATTAATGTTGTTTTATCTGAATTTTCTCTAAAAACGAACGCTACTGGTTTGGCAGAATTAAAACGTAATGGTATTCCATCAACCTTTCCTGCGGTGATCATGGCCAAATCTGGATATTCTCCATTTTTCTATTTTTCAGGGGATTTTTGTGATAACCCCATCCACATGTCAGCTTCCTATTTTAAGGGGATTGATGCATTTAAATTCTTGTTTTACAATGATAGAGACCCAATGGAAAGGAATAGCTTTTTTTGGGAGTTTTATCGCCCTTTGATGAATCAGATTCTGGATGATGCCATCAATAAACCCAAAGCATCAATTAATTCCGTATCGGCTAATTAGTGAATCAGGAACAATTTTCACACCCCTAATTACCTGAGAATTTTTCTTCTTGAATTGATTAAAAGCCTGCTTTAATTGATTCAGTTTTATATCATCACTTATTGGGCTTTCTTCCATGTTTTCAGTGATTTTAAAGAGGCTATTTCCATTGATATGATAGTCGTTCATGACAAAGTCAACCAAAGTTGATTTATTTTGCATGAGTGGATAATGATGGATATTCCTAAATGTTTTGACAGTATCAAGCCCATCTCCTATCCAGCTATTACCTGCTTTAGGGAGTTTTATATTGATTTGTTTTTCTAAGGTGGCTAATAAACTTGGCGCTATATCAAAATGAGTTGAAACGGAAGCAAATTGAGCGGTTCGCTTTAACATGGGTGAATAAATTAATAGTGGGACATGGTAGCGATCTATTTTGGTACTCATGGGTATTTCTGGTAATCGATGATCTCCCGTTATGATGAAAATAGTATTGGCAAAGTCAGCTCGTTTGGAATAGGTCTGGATAAACTTTTTTAATGATTCATCTGCATACATAATACTCGAAAACTGGTTCAAGAAATTGTTGTATTCCGCTTGTTTATTCTCATCAAGTCCTATTTGTTTCATCCTAGATTTCGCCATTTGGATGTATTTATCCTGATTCCTAATTAAAAATGGATCATGTGTAGCTACCGTCAAGATGACATTTAGTTCAGGTTTTTTTAAGGTAGATTTACTTCTATTCTCAAAGTATAATTGATATAATTGATCGTCGGAATAGCCCCAAGTGAAATTTTGTGCCGTAGCAGGTAATTTGGTGTATCCAGCTGGAAATGATTTTTCTTCTATGATTTGATCGACATGATTGTTGTCCAAATAGGATTTCATTCCATCAAATTCCGTTTTCCCTCCATAGTAGAATGAAGTTTGATACCCATTTCTTTTTAAAATAGTATATAACGAAAGATGTTTTGGAATATCATTTCCCATTTCCAAAATGCCATTTTTACCAAAGGGCATAGATCCCATTAATGCTGGAAGTACAGCGAATGTTCTACCTCCTGCACTTAGTATATTTTTCCAATACAAGCTTTTTCCTGCAAGGGAATCAACAAATGGCGTAAAATTTCCTAAATATGCTCCATCATTAGTAAATGCCCTCCCCAATCCTTCTACAAGTAGAATGACGATATTAGGTTGTTTTTTTAAGGTTTGAAAGAAAGGAGATAATACATCTGGAGCTACATTACTGTGATAAAATGGATATTGATTTTCAAAAGGATATTCCATTTTAGCTACCGTTGAAGCTATCCCATCAAAATCTCCAATATAAGCATCAGAGTAAATATCTATTTCTTCATTGGAGTTTAAAAAATACTCTGAACTTGATGATAAGAAGAAAGCGGTTTTGTTTTTGATTAAGTTGTTTTCATATTCAGTTGGCATGTTAAACCCAATGGAATACAAAGGAGTAAAATAGAGGAATATAGATGCCAAGGGAAAACCAATAGCCATGAATGGTCTAAGTTGTAGCTTGTTTAACAGATACCTAGTAACAACAAAAAGCAAGGCTAATAATCCAAAAAATAGTAATAAGATAATGATGTTTAAACCAGAAGTAGATCCAATAATTTGCAATATATCAGTCAAAGAATAGCTAAATAAGTCAGAACCTAATGGAACAAGTGCCGTATTGAAATAATCCATTAAGGCTAATTGTATGGCAAAAAATACCATTAGGAAAGTTTGACTAATGATGATGGCTAATTTTTGAGAAAAATAGGAAACAACTAAGAAGATAAAGAATAAACCGAAAAGATCAGATATCCAAAAAATGAGATCATTTGCAAAGGCAAATATAATTACTTGAAATATCTGGGAAGGGTATTGTCTATTGATACTATTAATGACGATTTCCAAAATACTTAAGAAGAACATTGAAAATAACCAAACTAGAGCTAAGCGACTAAATAATTGACAAAGCAACAAAATATTGGCTCTTTGACCTTTCATGTTTTTGAAAAAGGAATTCATAGTCGAGATGCTTATTTTTAACCACTTGGTTAATGGTTTGAATATATCATAGTGTTAAGTAAATATAAATCACGAGCTTCATTAAGCTTTCATTTTTAGAAGATAATTATCTCAATGGGATAGATATATTTTATTTTTTCTTTACATTTTGGAAAAAATATATCATGGATAAAACTGCATATCAATCCATTGACCATTACATAGAATCTCAAGATGTTGATAAACACGATCGCCTACAAGTGATTCGGAAGATCATGCAACAATTAATCCCCGAGTCTGTTGAAGTGATTTCTTACCATATGCCTGCATTCAAATGGAAAGGGAAGATTGTAGCTTATTTTGGAGCATTTAAGGACCATATTAGCTTGTTTCCTCATGCTAGTTGCATTGAAGCCTTTCAGGATCAATCCAAAAATTATGTCATGTCCAAAGGCACCATCCAATTTCCCATGAACAAGGAATTGCCACAAGGGCTAATTCGAGAAATGATACAATTTCGAATTCAAGAGATGGAGCTTCAAATCAAAATGAAAAAATCAAAATAGTTATTTAAACCTATTATATACAATGAAAATTAATCGTAGACATTTTATTCAATCTGCCGGACTTAGTCTGGGAGCAGCTAGCCTATCGTCATTTACTTGGGCTTTGGGAGATGAACCAGAGCTTTGTCGAGGAGGCTATTTTACAGAAGCCGAAGGGAAAGCATTTTTAGAACAACATATACCTGCTAATCTTAAAGCATGGAATAAGCGTTCAGAACAAATTATTAAGCAGATCAAAACGGGAATGGAGTTGAACAAAATGCCAGCAGCGCCAAAATCCACGCCAATAATACATAGTAGAAAGGAATACAATGGATATACCATTGAAAATGTAGCCTTTGAAAGTATTCCTGGTTTTTATGTAACTGGTAACCTATATCGTCCAGCTGAGTTAGTTTCGGGTAAAAGCTATCCTGGAATTTTATGTACACATGGACATGATGGTGCAGCAGAAGGAAGATTTAGGGAACAAACTCAAAGGAGATGTGCTACGCTTGCCCGTATGGGTGCCATTGTATTTGCATATGATATGCTTGGATATGGTGATTCTCAACAATGCACACATAATATCAAGAAGTCACTCAAGCTACAGACAATCAATGGTACAAGGGCCTTGGATTTTTTGATGAATTTACCTCAAGTAGATTCTGAACGTATAGGTATGACAGGTGAATCCGGTGGAGGCACTCAGACTTTTTTATTAGCTGCTTTAGATAAGCGAATTAAAGTAGCTGTACCATGCGTGATGGTTTCTGCTCATTTCTTTGGAGGATGTAATTGTGAAAGTGGAATGCCCATTCACAAAAAAGGAGAATATCAAACCAATAATGTGGAAATAGCCTCTCTTACTGCTCCTAGACCCATGCTGTTGATTTCAGACGGGGCAGATTGGACAAAGAACACTCCGAACGTGGAGTATCCCTTTATCAAACATATTTATTCTTTATTTCAAAAGGAGACTTTAGTAGAAAATGTACACTTAGCCAAAGATGTGCACGATTACGGAGTGAATAAGCGATTGGCCTTATATCCTTTTTTAGCTAAGCACTTAGGTTTGGATATGAGCCTCATCTTAAATAAAAAAGGGGAAGTGGATGAAAATAAATCGGTCATTTTAACGAATCAAGAACTTCGTGTTTTCAATGCCCAGCATCCTATTCCATCCAATGCCCTGCAAGGAGATGATGCGGTGATGGCGATGTTGTAGAATGAAGAATGTAGAATGAAGAATGTAGAATGAAGAATGTAGAATGTAGAATGTAGAATGTAGAATGTAGAATGTAGAATGTAGAATGTAGAATAACGGGTAATTTAGGTCTTTCTTTTCCATGTATGATAAATAACAATTCTACATTTTACATTCTTCTTTCTACATTAAAAGAATCTTCCCATTCCTTCCGGGAGTTTCATAAGCTTGAATGGCTTCTTGGAATTTTTCTAATGGGTAAGAGCTCGCAACATCAACTTGAATACTTTCTTTACTCAAGTGCTCAAAAACAGTCTTAATGGCTGTTTTTTGCATTTGGGGACTAGTGTTTTCCATCCAACTAGTTAACCAAAATCCTTTGATCGTCAGGTTTTTAAAAATGAGAAGTCCAGAGTTCAATGGAATGTTGTTTAAGCTAAGAGAGCCAAATACGTACATAGTCCCTCCTATTTCTAAACTAGATAGGATTTTGCCCGCTAATTCTCCTCCTACTGCATCAAAAATTGCTTTAACTCCATGGGGAGCATTTTCTCTCATTATACCACCAACTTTCTCATTATCTGTATTAATCACCAAATCAGCCCCCATTTGATATAAAAGTTCCTTTTGAGAATCTTGTCGAACGGTAGCTGCTACCCAAATACCTTTTTGTTTGGCCATTTGTATCACTAATTTACCCCAAGCTGACGCTCCTGCTGTAATCAATAGTTTATCACCTTCTTTCAATCCACTTTCTTCTAACATGGCATAGGCTGTTAATGGATTGATAAAAGCCTGACATGCAATTTCATTTGACATATTGACAGGAACAGGAACCACGGAGTTGACTGGGGCGCAAACATATTCTTTCCAAGTACCTAAAGCCGTAAATAATACGCGAGTACCCACAGGATACGTTTGCAAGCTATCGGTGCTTTCAATGATTCCGACAGCCTCAAATCCTGCACTACTTGGTAGTTTCGGCTGAATGCCATATCGACCTTGAATAAACATGATGTCAGATGGATTGATGTTTCTAGCAAGCACTTGAATTCTAACTTCATGAGCTTTGGGTTCAGGCATGGGTGCATCAACCAATCTTAGTACATCTTTCGGTAATCCAGTTTGTTCAAAAATGACTTGTTTCATCTCGCTATAAATTGGTAAGAAGAATTAAAAAGGAATATAAAAAAAATCATTGAAAGACTATCTAAGTCTTGCTTAGAATGCTTAAATTGTTTCTTAACAAAATAATATTTATGCACCCATTTACTTTATTTTCCTTGGAGGGAAAAGTCGCTTTAATCACAGGAGCTAGTAAAGGCATTGGTTTAAGTATAGCGGAGGCATTTGCTCAAGCTGGCGCCAAAGTGGTCATTAGTAGCAGAAGACAAGAGTCTTTGGATGAGATGGCATTAGAGCTTCGAGAAAAAGGATTGTTGGTGGAAGCAATTGCCTGCCATGTAGGACATATGGATGAATTACAAGCTTTGGTAGATCAGACGATCGAGTTGTATGGGCAATTGGATATCGTGGTAAATAATGCCGCAACAAATCCAGTTTTTGGTCCTGTTGAAGATACTAGCTTAGAAGCCTTTGATAAAATCATTGAAGTGAATTTAAAAGCTCCTTTTCAATTGATGAAGATCTGCTTTCCATACCTTAAAAAATCAGATGGTGCTTCAGTGATTAATATTTCATCCATTGGTGGATTATCTCCAGAGCCTGGTTTAGGTATATACAGTGTCAGTAAAGCCGCCTTAATTTCCATGACAGAAGTATTTGCCAAGGAATGGGGAGAACATGGCATTCGTGTCAATACTATTTGTCCTGGATTAATCAAAACAAAATTCTCAGAAGCACTTTGGGATAATGAACATATATTAAAACACATGATGAAAAGCCTGTCTATCAAGCGTGTGGGTAAACCCGATGAAATAGCCGCAGCTGCCCTTTATTTGGCTTCTGAGGCATCTTCATATACAACAGGCACCGTTTTGACTGCCGATGGCGGATTTACGATTTAAACCCTATGGAATCAATACCATCTATATTTTTATCAGAACGAGTTTCCAAGCTTTTGCCTCGTTACCAGCAATTTGTCCAAGAACATCTTAAACCGCTAGAACAAGGCGCGATTTATGGTTCATTTAAGGCTCATTTACCTGCTTTACATGAATTAAGGCGTAAAGCTAAGTTGGAAGGATTATTTGCCCCACACCTATCTGTAAAGGAAGGGGGAATAGGTCTTAGTCTATTGGAGTTTGCCTCAATATCAGAAGTATTAGGTCAAAGTCCCATTGGACATTTTGTGTTCAATTGTCAGGCGCCAGATATTGGAAACATGGAACTGCTGCACCGATTTGCATCTGAAGATTTGAAAGTTAAATACCTTCATCCATTACAAAAAGGAGAAATACGTTCATGTTTTGCAATGACGGAACCAGAGCATGCAGGAAGTAATCCAATTCACCTTTCCACCCGAGCCGAATTGGATGGAGATGAATATGTCATAAATGGACATAAATGGTTTACCTCTTCTGCCGACGGAGCTTATTTTACTATTGTGATGGCTGTGACGGATCCTGACAATACGAATCCTTATCAAAGGGCCAGTATGATTTTAGTACCATTGGATAATCCAGGATACCGTCTGATTCGAAATATTCCTATTATGGGTGATGTTGGAGAAGATTATTTATCTCATGGAGAAGTTGAATTTAAGGATTGTCGAGTTCATAAATCATATCTTATCGGTGAAGCTGGCTCAGGTTTTGCTTTAGCTCAGGAAAGATTAGGACCGGGTAGAATACATCATTGTATGCGCTGGATTGGAATTTGTGAAAGGGTGTTGGAATTAACATGCAAAAGAGCGGCAACTAGGGAATTAAATCCAAACCATGTATTAGCAGATCAACAAAGCATTCAGCATGGTATTGCTGAAAGTGCTGCAGAAATAAAGGCATCTCGTTTGATGGTTTTGCAAACAGCCTATTTGATCGAAAAATATGGTGCTAAGGCTGCCAAAGAGGATATTTCTACCATCAAGTTTTATGTTTCTAATGTCTTGATGCGAGTGATTGATAAAGCAATTCAAGTGCATGGTGCACTGGGAATCACGGATGATACCTTATTATCTTTTTGGTATCGACATGAACGAGGAGCAAAAATCTATGATGGTCCTGATGAAGTTCATAAGACTGTATTAGCGAAAAGAATTATTCAATCTTATGCCGCTCGATGAACGATTTAGCCAATTCTTCTTTATTGGAATACTTATCGGATCATTTACATGTTCCCGTTTCAGAAATTCAGTTAAAGCCATTTAAAGGAGGTTTCTCAAATTTAACCTTTGGATTAGAAGCTCTTGGTAAAAAATGGGTTTTGCGGAGGCCACCTTTGGGAAAGAAAATATCCAAAGCGCATGATATGGCCAGAGAATTTAGAATTTTGGAAGCCTTAGAAAGAGCAGGATATCAGAAAATACCTAAACCAATTCTCTGTTGTGAGGACGAGAGCATTTGGGATGCACCCTTTTTCATCATGGAACATGTAGAGGGTCCTATTTTACGCAATAAAATGCCGGAAGGACTCCATCTTTCGCCTCATTTTTTTAAACAGCTTTCAGCCAAATCATTGGATGTATTGCTGGAGTTACACCAATTGGAACTTGAGAAATCAGGTTTGGGAAATTTAGGAAAGCCAGAAGGATTTGTTGCTAGGCAGGTTCATGGTTGGGCAGATCGCTATTCCAAGGCCGAGACAGAAGAAATCTTGGATATGAATCATTTGGCAGCTTGGTTACAAGATCATATTCCTATTGAAGAGCATATTGGATTCATTCATAATGATTTCAAATACGATAATTTGGTATTATCCAATTTTGAGCAACCTGAAATTAAAGCAGTACTTGATTGGGAAATGGCCACTGTGGGAGATCCATTAATGGATTTAGGAACGGTGTTGGCCTATTGGGCGGAGGCAAATGATCCTGAGATTTTAAAAATGTTCAATTTATCCTATGCAGAAGGGAATTTTACTCGTGCGGAAGTAATCGAATATTATGCTCAAAAGAGTGCATTGAATCTAGATAATATACATTTTTATTATGCATTTGGCTTATTTAAAGTGGGCGTAATTGCTCAACAAATTTACCAAAGACATGTACAAGGTTTTGCTCCTGATCCTCGCTTTGCGGCTTTGATTCACGTTGTCAAAGCCTGTGGAAAATTAGCTGTTCAAAGTATTCTAACTCATCGGATTTAATATGGAAATCAAACATGTATGTATTTTAGGTGCAGGTACTCTTGGCAGCCGAATTGGTTTTCAAGCTGCTTTATCGGGTTTTTGGGTTAAAATTTATGACATCAAAGAGGAATCATTTATTCTTTCTCAAAAGATGATTTCCAAGATTGCTAAGGGACTTTTTGCTGCTGAAACATATTCAAAAGATGAAATTGCCGCTGCTTTAAATCGATTGAGCTATACATTAAATGATGAGGAGGCAGTTGCTGAGGCCGATATCATTTCAGAGTCCGTCACGGAAGATTTAGCACTTAAACAACAAGTATGGGCAAGAATGGCTCAAATTGCTCCTGAAAAAACGATATTTACGACTAATACTTCTTATCTACTTCCCTCCTCTTTGGCTGCATTTACAGGGCGTCCCACCCGTTTTTGTGCTTTTCATTTTCACGATGTATTTTACTCTAAAATCGTGGACATTATGCCGCATCCTGAAACAGATGCTGAATTAATACCCATTTTGGATGATTTTGGGAAGAGACTCAAACAAGTACCCGTTTTAGTTAAAAAAGAGAATCATGGCTACCTATTTAATGCCATGTTATTGTCATTTTTGGGAGCTGCTGGAAAACTATTAGTGAATGAAGTGGCAACGATTGAGGACATCGATAAATCTTGGATGGTGAATTTTCATGCACCTATGGGTCCTTTTGCCATTTTGGATTCCATTGGTCTAGATACAGCTTGGCATGTCACCCATCAATTGCCAGATGCTAATTCGAAAGCCTTTGCTGCCTTGTTAAAAACCTATGTAGATGCCGGAAAACTAGGTGAAAAATCAGGAGAAGGGTTTTATAGGTATTAGAATGTAGAATGAAGAATTAAGAATGTAGAATTATTACTTCCTAGACAATGAAGAGAAATATCTAAATAAGCAGCTATTTTACATTCTACATTTTTCATTCTACATTAATTACTCCGGATGATACACCCTCTTTGCTTGATCAAGCACCGTTTTTTTATCTAGTGTCATCGGTTTAACTTGTTGAGCTTGGTAAAGAGGTCTTTGGTCAGCAAAATGAGGACTAGTAGGATTAGAACTTGCACCAAAAGTATTGATTGATTCAATAAACGGAAGTCCTCCATCTTTGGGGAACCGGACAAATTGGATATAAGCATCTCCACTATTCATTCTTCTTTTTCCACCTTCCATCTCAACGGACATAACAGCCGCTAAAACATCGGGCATACCCCCTTGTGCCCAATTTTCTTTTCCTCTAACAAGTCGTTGTACATCACCTAGCGCCAAATCTGTGCGCTTGAAATGTTGCATTAAAGTCTTTTGAATATATTCAAATACTTGAACTGCTTCTGCTGAAGTTAATGTTTGATCTTGTCGACCTGCCATGATTTTAGGCACTTGATAATAAGCCATCAAATAAATCAAAGCTCCCTGACTTTGAGGTGAGGCCACATGATCCCAAGCTTGCAATTTTTCAATTAATGGTTGAATATGTGGATATTGGGCAGCATTTAGCAAAAACAAGGAATCGGCTTTATATCCATAAGGAAACAAGATCTTCTTTGGTAATTGTCTGTCAAATTTGATCCGCTTTAATTCTGTGTAACTGATTTTGTCCTCCGCATCCAATAATTCCTTAGCTCGGGCACTTCGGTTGTTGTGATATAATTCATAGCCATCATTGGCATCAAAATCCTTGGGATTCAGATTTTCCTGATCTGTAGTTGCCAAGAAGGGAGAATGATTGGTATTAAATAAATATCCACTTTTAGGATTATGGTATTGAGGTAAAGCAGAAAATGGTTTGAAGGAAGTCCACAAACTGGCTTTGGTATTTCCAGCTATAGTAGATGCCCAATTAAACTGTTTATCTGGATTCCGAAAGGGCATTTTACCATTGGAAACATAGAAAATGTTACTTTCTTTGTCTGCATAAAGTATATTAAACATGGCCAAATGATTTTCTTCCAAGGCTTTTTTGAATTCACCGAAATTATTGGCCTTGTTCATGTGATACCATTGTTCCAACGATTTGGAATCCATCAAAGAAGGTAATCGCATCGAAAAATAGGCACCTTGTGGGCCCTTGACGGTTGGGCCATAGATGGAACGATAAGCCATTTTGCTGATAGAAATAGGGAGACCTTTGATTTTTAGCTTGATTTTTCTTTTTTCCAAAGGCAACCATTCGCCATCCACTAGATACATTCCTGGATGTTTGGAATCGGTTTTTAATTGATAGACATCTATTTTATCTTGAAAGTTAACCGTATGCGCCCATGCTAGATTAGGACTAGTTCCGTGAAAAATTAATGGGGCACCAGGAAATAAGCCACCTAACATATTCCAGCCTTCCTCACTCTGTAAATGTGCCTCATAGAATGCGGTAGCTCCTTCAATAGGTTGGTGCGCATTTATCACTAGCATATTTTCGCCACTTTCGGATTTGGAGGAATGAATTGCGAAAGAATTACTTCCTTCTCCTGTAAATCCTGGTAACGTGGCAATACTACCATTGAGAAGTTTAGGCAATGTCCTTTCTACTCCACAAAATACGGCTACTGAAAAAACGGTGGTGGATAAATATTCCTCTACACTGATCGGAAAAACATGTTTATTTAAGACTTCTTTAGGATGAGCTTCTGCATAGGCAGTTAAACCTAACAAGTATCCTTTGATAAGCATAATGAATTTTGGGTCCATCGTGCTAATTTGCTCTTCCACCAATTTTTTAGTTTGAAGTAGGCCAAATACATAATCCACGGGTGCCCCTTTCTTTCCTAAATAGGTACCCAATTTGCCTTTTCCAGTTAGAATTAAAGTTTGTATGGTCTTAAAATCATCTTCTGCATGTGCCCAAGCCAATCCATAGGCTACTTCAGGATCCGTTGGGGCAAAAATATGAGGGACTCCATAGGAATCCCTCGCAATTTGAATTTTCTCTGTTCTAATAATGGGAAAAGAATAGGTTTGTGCGATGACATTGACATGAACTATCAATATAAACGCGAGACAAGCTATCCCTGGAATGCTTACTTTCATTTACTATTGGGGTTACTGATTAAATTAGCAAATAAGCGATATGCTCCTGGTATGCCAGCAGGTAATTCACGGAAGAAAACTAGTCCAGTATATATGAATCGACCTTTACCATATTTGGCAATGGCAATATTTCCTTTTTCAAGTTTTTCACCTGGATCTGTAAAACCCAATGGAAATTCCACATGGGGATCATTGGATTCTCCTAAATAAATGCTGCGTTCCTGTACCCAACCTTGGAAATCATCAACTGAGATTTTATTGGGTTGATTAAATACAGCATGATTTGCTAGTAAAAATTCGGGCTGAGCATTTTCTCGAGTAATTCTTGAGCGCCCCACTTGAAATGGATAAGGAGCCATCTGAGACTTCATTGGACCTAAAAAACTGGCAGTATTATATTGAACGACATAATTACCTCCATTCTCGATGTATTTCATCAATTCAGGATGTGCATTGCCTAAATAATCTTCCGTATTGTAGGCTCTAACCCCAGTCACGACGGCATCATATTTCTTTAAAGATTCAAATTTCAAATCACTTTCTTTCAAGAAGTCTACTTGATAGCCCATTTGTGATAAAGCTTCAGGAACCTTATCTCCTGCCCCGCGAATGTAGCCTATGCGTTTCCCTTTACTAAGAATTGGGCTATGAATAATATCCAAACCTACTCCCGTAAAATATCGCTGTGTTGGAATATGAGCATATTCAATGGTGTGAAGTTCTAAAGAGTCAATCCAGTTTCCTTTCTCCGTGGAGTAAGCTAAGGATAATTGGTGATGAATTTTTCCAGTTCCTTTCAAAGAAGATTCTTGAAATGATATATCAAAGGATCTTTTCTCCCCTTTTTTTAATCCTTTCTCCAATGAAATATTGGCCAAGGTTTCTCCTAATTCATTTTTAATTTGAACACTACCCGGGCTTATTGTGGACATCGCAGTAATATTCACTAAGGTACTTTTATTTGCTTTAGAGCCGATGGGCAATAAAAGCACGTTAGAACTTAACGAGAAAACACTTTTAGGAGTAATGGCAATAGGCTGATAAATCTCTCCTTTTACTGGATCCACAAACATTTGTTGAATGGATTTTTCTAGACGAAAAGTTTCACCTTCTAATTGAAAGCTTAGTTGAACCGTAACAGCTGGATCTACATCTGCTTGTCCAATTTTCATAGGATCTTCTACTACAAAATTGCCTGAATTTCTTGCTTTTTGTAACCAATATGGTTGTGTATAAGCTTGATTTACAGGTATTTTAGAAGACCAAATAAGTTTTCTTGAACTATTTATTTTACCAGCAAATGTGGTGTCTTTTTGAAGCACTTTTACTTGAACATTTTCTAATGTCAATGGGCTTCTTAGAATAATTTCAGTTTTGAAATTCATGGTATCACCCGTCGCAATGGTGCTTTGCTGAGTCGTTCCTGAAACATATAAAGCTGCGGCTTTCAAAATCCAGTTATTTACTTGAACCAGTTTCTTCTGCTGATAGGTCGATTTAGGTAGAGCTTCAATGGATTTTTTCAAAGCAATCATGGCTTTTACACTGGCATAAGGCTTTTCCCACTGATATGATTGAATGATATCTTTCAACTGAGCTTCTACTGATTCCGAACCTGTAATTCTTGACCAGGAAGTTGAAACACCATCCCACAATTGTTGTTTTGGAGCCTCTCCTGCTAAGGTTTCAAAGTATTCGGTGCTTAATCCTCTATCAGCAGCAAATCCGAAGCCTTGGCACTTATGTTGGCTTCTGCTTAAAGCAGCCAATTCACCAGTACTTACGCCTAGAGCTGGCAAATAATTCCCAATTTGGATTTTAAACTGGTTTTCATTGATGGTATTGTTAGCTGAACCAGGAAAACGGAATGTATTCCAAAGTAAGCGTTTTGCTTGCCAGGTTTGCACTCCCCTGCTTAATTGCTCAGGAAAGCGCTTGGGATCTGCTGCTGCAGTATATGCCTCAATGGCTAAAGCAGCTGATGCAGAATGGTGTCCATGGCCAGCTCGAGCATCGGGAGGGAATCTGGTGAATATAATATCAGGTTGTAATTTCCGAATTACCCATACTAGATTGGACAATATTAGTTCATGATTCCATGTACTTAGTGCTTCATCCGTGGATTTAGAAAAGCCAAAATCCAAAGCTTGAGAAAAATATTGATGAGCCCCATCTATTTTTCTAGCGGCAAGTAACTCTTGAGTTCTTAATAAACCCAATGGAACGCCCTGTTCATCTCCAATTAAGTTTTGTCCTCCATCACCTCGAGTACAAGAGAAATAATTGGCTTCCCAATGCTGTTCTTGCGCAAACCAAGTCAACATGTGTGTACTTTCATCGTCGGGATGCGCTGCAACGTGCAGAACAGTTCCTAAAACTTGAATGGATTGTAAATCCTCATATAATTGTGCGTTGGTTTGCTGTGCAAAACTTGAAAAACTACTACAGGCTAATAAGTAAAGAAAGATTTTTTTCATGGATATAGAATAGGCTTTTGTTGATTTGTTTAATTATCCCAATTATCGGTACGGAAAAGATTAACAGGTAATCCTTCTCGACTAAATAAATTAGGTATGGCATCGTTGGTAAATGAATATCGAACAGCTACTGGATTAGGAACGTCTGGGGATGAAACTACAAGTGTATTTCCATCAATTTTGCCTTGGGCTGGATAGAATTTCTGATCTTCTCCTGCAATCATTAAATGAGATGGATCTCCACCTTTGGCAACTAATTTGCCATTTAATTCTCTAAAATAAATGCGGATTTTGCCCTTTTCTACCCGATGTCTGTCGTATTTAGGGTAAAAGATAGGGCCAGCTTCTTGGCCATAATTTTTCACTAATGCCAAACTTGCAAAACGATGTGCGACTTCAATTTTTTGTGTTGGGTGAATGTTGCTCACATCGGGAACTAAATCACTCAAAACCACCATGGCTGTCTTTTCTAAGCCCAAATTTTTCGTTTGAGCTTCTCTCAATTTTGCTCCAAAGTTATTTTCTCCATATTTGGAATAAGGGGCAATTTGTGCAAAATAAAACGGAAAGTTATTCTTGAATGCTGTTCTCCATGAGCTAATCATGGTTTCCATCAGTTCGGCATAGGTTTTATATTGTCCTACATTACTTTCTCCTTGATACCACAAGGCTCCTGCAATGGTATAAGAAGTGATAGGCGCAATCATGGCGTTGTAATTTAAGCCGGGATAAATGGACCAAAAAGAATTAGGTCTCAATTGTTTAGCGGCTTCCCACAGATTAGTTTTTTTAGCTAATATATCCTCTGGAGTCCAAACTTCTGCGGGTGTTCCTCCCCAATTGGAATTAATTAATCCCATAGGTACACCTAACTTTTGGTTTAATTCCTTACCAAAAAAGTAACCAATGGCTGAAAAGGATTTCATAGCTTCGGGATTACAGACTACCCAATGTGCTCTGACATCTTCTTGTGGATAAGAAGATGTAGCTTTCGGAATATAGAAAAATCGAATATCCTTATTGTTGGCATTAGGCATTTCATCCAAGCTTTCTTGGAGATTTTGATCCCCGCTCCACTCCATATTACTTTGACCAGAGAAAACCCAAACCTCTCCAAATACCACATCGGAGACTTTTATGGAATTTTTGCTTCCCTGAAATTCAATTTGATGGTTTCCTCCAGCAGCAGGTGTAGGAATTTGAATACTCCACTTTCCTAAAACCGCTTTGGCTTTAAAATGAGTTGTATCCCAATCCACATTGATCTTAACCGTTTCAGTTGGATTCGTAGTCCAACCCCACAAGGTAACCTTACTTTTTTGTTGCAAGACCATGTGATCTCCAATGATAGCAGGTAATTGTACATCGGCGCGAGCAATAAAGCCAGCGCAACAAAGTACCAATGAATAAAATATCTTTTTCATTCTTGTTCTTAATTTATGATTTTAACATGTTTCTGTTCCATGGTCCACGATATGGTCTGGCCAATAAAGCAGTAGCCTGAGGATCATTAACAATGATTTTGGCACTTGGGTCATAAATTAAAGGTCTTCCTCCTAAGTCCATGGAAACATTAGCTAACAGGCAACTAGCTGTAGAAATATGTCCCTCTCCAATATCCGCGATTGGCTTGGATTTTTTATCAATGGCTGCTAAGAAATCCAACATATGCAAACGCGTAGCTGGAGCAGCATTAAGCTCAATTCGCTCTTCTGTTAAATCTTCTGGATATTTTTCTTTTTCGTACACCACATCCATGTGCAAACTTTTTTGCTTGGAATCTACAGGAGTAAAATCATATTTCATGGTGCTGGCACGTAGCGTACCTTTTTCTCCATAAATGGTTAATCCCCAAGGATATTCAGGATCATTGGGTGTTCCCCAAGTACGGTGTTGCCATACGCAGTTTAGGCCATCGTATTCAAAAACGGCAGATTGTGTATCAGAAATATTGGATTTCCCTTCTTTTTGAACATAAATACCTCCTTGAGAGCTGATGCGCTTTGGCCAGCCTAAATCGAGCATCCAGCGGGCAGTATCAAACATGTGGATACACATGTCGCCCATAATGCCATTGCCATATTCCTTGAATGTTCTCCACCAACGGATATGTGGACTTCCATCATATGGTCTCATAGGGGCTGGTCCAGTCCACATCTCATAATCAAAATAGTCTGGAACAGCTTGAACTGGTGGATTACCATTATTTCTCATGTGATAATAACAGTACATTTCCACATGGGCAACTTTTCCTAAAAGACCTTTATCAATGATTTCTTTTTTAGCGTGAATTAAATGAGGGGTACTTTTTCTTTGTGTACCAACTTGAACGACTTTACCATATTTCCTTGCGGCAGCTACCATGGCCTCACCTTCCAATACATCCACCGAAATTGGTTTTTGAACATAGACATTTGCTCCTGCTTTGACCGCCTCAATCATTTGTAATGGATGCCAATGATCTGGACTTCCAATCAAAACAATATCCAATTCGTTTTCGCTTAATAGCTTCCGATAATCACCATAAAGACGGGGTACTTTACCGGATTTTTGACGTTCACTCACCAATTTACCAGCTTGGTTTAATTGGTTTTTATCGACATCACAAAGGGCTATCACTTCGACAGGCACTACTTGGATAAGTCGGAATAGGTCACTCTTTCCATACCAACCTGTTCCAATCAAGGCCACACGTAATGGTTTGTCAGGATGAATCAAATCAAGTCCATAAGCACCGAATTGAGACATGGCCAAACTGGCTGTGGCACCTTTTAAAAAATGTCTTCGATTAATGTTGAATGTTTTCATAGCTTGAATAAAAAAGTTGAAACAGAAGAACCTGGAATATCTAGGTCTACCGTTTTATTTAGGTATTGAATGGGTAATTTTTGTTTTTCAGGACCTTCATTTTGAACCAATAAACAGATTTTCTTATCGGGTCTAAGAATGGCAACCATGGGTAAATGGGCTAATGAGTTAATTTTAATTCGTTTAGAACCTGCAGGGATAAATGAAGAAGCTTGTGCCATAATGTAATAAGCCACATTGCGTTGGATTCCTTTGTCGATGGTAATTGCTCCCAAACATTCAGTACAACCTCCAGTGCTATGCGGCCCTAAGTTTTTGTCATTTGCTAAATTCCATTCCAAAGCTGTTTTAGCACCTTGATTTAAAGCGCCAATGACCACGTTTTTTATATGCCACATAAAATCTCCATAAAAATCACCTTTCACTCCTGTCCATTGTTCTGTGAAATAGAGGTTTTTATCTGGATGCTTTGTCCTTACTTGTGCTAATGCACTAATATCCCCGTTGTATAAATGAAAAGCTGATCCATCGATATACTGTCTAGCTTTTGGGTCATTTAAAATGGTAATGGGATACTCGGGTTTATCGCAATTATGATCGTAACAGATGATTTTTGTGGAAATACTGTTTTTTTGAAACTGAGGCCCCAAATAATCTCGAATAAATACCAATTGATCTTCTGCCGTCATGAGCAAACTGGGGTTGTTACCAGGATGAAGCGGTTCATTTTGTGGAGTAATAGCATGAATCGTAATGCCTAATTTTTTCATCTCTTGAATGTATCTGACGAAATACCGAGCATAAACATCGTAGTACTTGAGAAGTAATTTACCTCCTTTAGAGTCCTGATTATCTTTCATCCAAGTTGGCGGACTCCAGGGAGTAGCAAATAGTTTTATTTGGGGATTGATGGCCAGAATCTCTTTTAAAAGAGGAATAAGTGCTTTTTGTTCTTCTTGTAAACTAAACAATTGAAGGGAATAATCTTCTTTACCAGTTGGCACATCATCATATGAAAATACCTTTTCATCCATATCTGAAGAGCCAATACTAATTCGTAGAACGGACAAATTTAATTGCCCTGGCTTATTTCCAAAGAGCTCATCTAAGAGCTCTTTCTTCTTGGCCTTATTTAGGGCCTGAATTAAATGGGCACTTCCACCTGTTAAGGTATATCCAAATCCATCGATAGTTTGATCGAAGGTTGTAAGATTTAATTTGATTGGTTCTGTTTGATTTCTGTTATTACTTGCGTCCCAGGCTATATTTGGCATTTTCTGGAACATCTGCTTGCTCTTTGGAAGTGAAATCCAAGATTCAATGGATTGTCCAAATATGCTCACAGGGGTTAACAAAATAAAAAGCATCCAAATGTACTTTGGATTTGCTTTTAGAACCTTCATAAATTATGAATTTGTTTGTAAACTTAAAGATATTCATATTTTGAAATTGTTCAATTCTATCTTGCTATTTTTCAAAAAAAAAGCGAACCCTTTTGGGGCTCGCTAGCAAACACGGATTGTATTGGGTTTTGTTAAAAATATCGGTTAGAAAATTCAGTATGCGTTTTAGAATTAGGTCCCATAAATATTCGGGCATAAATCCGCATAATGGAAAGTCCATCCAGTATGAAACTCAGTGAAACCACTGCTGCTAAAGCAAATTGGTCTTCATGAATGTGTGAGAAAATAACATCTTCTCCAATAAATGTAGGTGTAATAGGAAATCCTGTCAAACCTAAACAAGCCAATAGAAACACCAAGGCTATTTTAGGATGGTCTGCAGAAAGTCCATGAAAACGATTCAAGAGTATTTTACCTTCAAGTCGGAATAATCGCATGATACAAGCGTATCCAACCAAACCCGCAATGAGTATACCGCTTAAATAGATCCACGTTTCTTTGCTATCATAACTTTCATTGAATGAAATGGCTAAAGCGATGGTTATGTGGTTAATGATAACCAAAATCCAGCTTAAACGCAGACTTCTTCTTTGTGTGAAAGATTTCAATACAAATATTAATCCAATTGACCCTAGTATAACTGGCATGTAAAGAGTCCAGTCATTGTTGAAGTAATTTCCTTCTTTGACAATAAAAATACCTAATAATATGGGAACAAAAATTCCAATTAACCTTTTGACAGTCAAGAAATTAAGCTTGTTTCCTGCCCATTTCATGGGATTCCATAAATATTGATACATGATGGAGTCTAAATTCCATTCTTTCAAACATAGTAAATACAAGGTATTTTGGATTTTATCTGGAAAGGAATCTTCCACAGTCTTATCTTTTGGTTCAAAATGATAAAATTGTTCCCGAATCAAATAACTAACTACGGATGGAGAAACCAACAATTGGTAAGTTCTCAAAAATGCATTTCCTGCAAAGTGAAACAGGGCTAATTTTTCAAATCCAAGCGATATCTCAATGAAAATCAATCCAATTTGAGCTATGGAAGAATAGGCAATCTGACTTTTCACAGATGATTGTACCCGAGCTATTCCTGTGGCAATCACGGCTGTAATCAATCCCATGGCTGCAATGAGAATACGAATGGAAATTTGATGTTCCCAAAAAGGAAATGTTCTCAACATTAAAAAGACACCGATATGTACCGACAAAGACCCATAAAAAATGGCACTTGAAGGAGTTGGGCCTTCCATGGCTCTGGGAAGCCAAGATGAAAATGGTAATTGGGCTGATTTCGCACTGGCAGAAACGAGAAGCATCAAGGAAATAAAAACACCTATAAAGCTATGCGTTTGCAAATGTTCATGGACCAATTCGGCATTGTTTAATTGCGAAAAAGTAATGTTTTGATGCCATAAATGGTGGCTCGCCCACATGGCTAAAATGATACCTACGTCGCCTATTCGATAGATAGAAAACACCTTTACCGCATTTTTAACGGGTAAATAGCGCTCTCGATAAAAGGAAATTAATAAAAAGGATGAAATACCAAGCATCTCCCAACCAATGAACAAGGTTTCCATATTTCCTGCCAAAATGGTGATGCTATATCCTAAATAAAAGAAAAGCGTGGTGTTAAAAAAGCGCTTATATCCAGGTTCACGGTGTAAGTAATATCGGGAATACAGAGTAACCAAAAAGGTTAAAATAGCTCCTACCAGAAGATATACACTGGTGATATAATCAAATAGAAAATCAAGTTGGAATACATAATCACTGTTTTTAAACAGAATCCAACTTGTCATTTGCCATTCTGGAGCACCTAAAAATATCCAGTTGGCAACAAATAATGTAGCTATAAGCAATTGTACTCCTAGAGTACCAAACGCTGTATAGGATATTTTACCCTCGTCGTTTTTAGGTAAGACTAAGCTTATCAAAAAACCTGCCAGAGGAATTAAAATAAATATGGGAAGGTAATTTTGCATGGTATTAGTCTTGTTGGATTAAATACACGGGGAAATTCTCTTGATTACTTTCCAATAAGCTTTCGATTTCACGAATATGATCTAATTGTTTATTGATCGGCTGATAAGGATAGAATTGCCCTTTTTCGAATATTTGGACTTCTTTTGTTTCAGGATTGACGGAAGCTAAGATGACCCAATCGTTGATAAACCATTCATATGTCTCAGGAGATTTTTGGATGGTTCTTAACACAACATCTGGGAAGTGTTCTACGATAAGTAATAATCGAATAGGATCATGAACTTCGGTCATTTGGGAAGGTAAACCAGGACGTAAATCCCCATCTATTCCATTTGCGACTCCAAACAATCCCATGACATTGTGGGGTAATTTAGTTCCAGCACCCAATTTTTCGCTGTCTACGCGGGAGAAGTAATATTCTAAATTAATTCCACCACAAACGGGTGCGGCAGCTTTTAAAATGTTTAATAAATAATTTCCCTCTTGATCTACCCGATAATCAAACGAGTTTAAGAAAGATCTCCTATCTAAGAAAATACCCTTGGAAAGCTCTCTACGGCCAACCAAACACAAGGCATTCGTCGCATGATTTAATTCAGGACGAGGCTCAAATAGTGATACAGAACGAAGGCGGATCTTTTCATGAATTTCCTTCGGGCTCAGTTGCGTATTGATCGACTCAAAACGTCTAGAACGTTCTTTGGCATTTAAATCAAGAGCTTTTTCAAATACCTTTACATGTTGCTCATGTAATTTTTGATAAATAGGATCTTTGATTTCATCATCATAAAAAACGACTTCGTCGCGCGTAGTATCATGTAATCCTCCCACAAAAATGGTTGAATCTGGAATGTCAATGCCTCTTTCTTTTAATATAGCTCGAACTTCTGGTTTATTGGCCATTTTGCTTACTACACGTGCATTTACTGAGCCTGCTCTACCAGAACATGCTCCACAATCATAGGCAGCATAATGAGGATTATTGACAGAACTGGCACCATGACCTACTGCGTATACAATGGGAGCGAAATTATCCACCAAGCCAATACTTTTGAGCATTCCTTCTACTCGATTGGCCATTTCCTCAATCTTAAAGCCAATTTGTAAACTATTTTCTTGCTGGAACAAAGCATCATAATCCACCTGTAATTGGGAAAACTTATCCATGTGACGCAAGGATGAGGCTGTAGCTGGACTCATACTAGGTTTAAAAATATTGCCAAATAATTTGAGAGCAGACCAAAAACCTAAAGTTTGAGAAATAATCCAGCCTGTATAAAAATTATGGCTGTGTTTGGAGAAATGTAGTTCTGTTTCTCTTTTCTTTTCATCCCCAATTTCTTTGATTAAGAATTTGGGTGTAACGGGTGCAGGACAAAGCTTGGAATAGAATTTACCTCCTATTGGTTGATAAAAGAATTCTACACTAAAGAATCCAGGAGTACCATAAGTATCACACTGAGGGTCAATGGATTCTAAATATCTACGGAATGAACATTCGCGGTCATCAATACAAAATAATCCCTGAAAGCTCTTACTGCCAGTTCTTTTTGGAATTTTTGATTCTTGTTGAATTCCAGCTAAAACCTGATCATAATACGTCCATTCAAACGCTTCTTGGAAAATGGATAGAATTTCCATGACCTCAGAATGCTCAATAGGGTCTAATAATGATGGAAGTTGATGTTCTAAGGTATTTCCTAAACCGTTCCATCCACTCGATAACAGATAATCAATGGTATCTATTTCTAATAGACATTCTAACATGATTAAATCATGCAGACTAATTTGTCTACGATCTAGTAAAGTTTGTGGTAAATCTTCTACGGTAGAAACCATTCCTGACCATCCTTGATGAGCAAATTGCTGATCAAAAAGGTACTGCTCAAACAAATGAGGATGTGAACCAACTAAAATAGTTAATAAGTCTTCTAAGGTGGTATGTTCATCTAAGAGCATTTTTTTAGCTCTTTTCCCCTTAAATAAACTAACCCAACTTTTTCTTTCAAGCTCCTTAATGGCTTCTAAAAAACTTTTATTCTCAATAGGAAAGTGCCAAATGGAAATACCTTGATCTAAATAACTTGAAATCAAACGAAATAGATTGGGATGAACCATTGAATCCAAATCGATATTGAACACCTTTTTCCATTGACCCCTTAAAGCACCAATTCTAGGGTTAGGTAAGCCATCCAGCTCTTGGTGTAATAATTTGTATTTCCACTGAGTTGTTTTTTTGGCGCCTTTTTTCTTTTCAATGACATTATTTAAAATATCGTCATTGATTCGTTTAGCATGATAAAGTTCACGAAACTGATCTATGCTCAGGTATACTTGGTAACCAAGTGTAGTTTGTGCCTTTCTAAGTGCCTCATGAAATGGTAAATGTTGGAAGGCATGCAACGTATTATGATGCACAAAATCCATTAATGGAGCCTGTGCGGGTAAATAATGTTTTAATTCGTGTAGTACATGCTCTACATGAAATACCTTATGTGTTGAAGTCATCTTCCTCAATTTATTATTCCCATGAGAATTAATATTCTCATGGGAATGAATGAAAAATGTAGGCGGAATGAGATGTGAATCTCAAAATGAAATTAAGAAATTGCTTGTTTCTTTTTTCTAGCTGCCAATTTGTGTTCAGAAAGTAAAATATGCTCATCAAATCCGATGATGGTAAATGTACCCCCTGCCGAAATATAATCTGCCTCAAAATGATGCAAGTTTTCCATCACGGAGTGATCTACTAAATGCGTATTACTAAAGTCCATTGTTACATGCATTCCTTGTGGAATGGCATCTAATTTAGCTTTTAATCCCATATAATTTGTAAATACGGCCGCTTTAGATACTTCAACTAAATATTGATCATCATTAAATGATACCGCAACATTGGATTTAAAGAAACTGGAAATAGGTGCACCATTCAAAATATGTATTAGAATCTTGACTAACATACCAGCCGCAATACCAATTAACAAATCTTCATACAAGGTAAAGAAAATAGTTACCAAGAAAATAGCCAACTGACCTTTACCAATATTAAAAATATGGATGAATTCTTTTGGATGCGCTAGTTTGATACCTACTGAAACTAACATTGCTGCTAATGCAGCATTGGGAATAAGTTCAATGACTGGAGCTGCAAATACCACAAATACCAAAATGAAGAAACCGTGGAAAAAATTTGCCCAACGTGTTTTAGCACCATTGTTTACATTCGCAGAGCTACGTGCTACTTCTGAAATCATAGGTAAACCACCTAATATCCCTGCTAAAGTATTTCCTATACCCACCGCAATTAAATCTTTGTTTGGATTTGATTTACGCTTGAATGGATCCTGCATGTCAATGGCCTTAACGGTCAACAATGACTCTAATGAGCCAACCAAAGCAAACATGACCACATACTTGATAAATACCATTTTATTGGCAAACCCAGCAAAGTCCACATTGACATGAATGTTGTCAATCAAACTACCAATTTTTACTAAAGCAGAAGCTGGTTCAGTATGCTTGAAATCTAAAAATATCTCTGCTGGAATAGCGATACACAATACAATTAAAGCAGCAGGGATTTTGCGTAAAAAGTTGACAGGAATCTTTTGCCAAGTCATCATGATGATAAAACTTAAGATACCGACGATTGCTCCGTTACGATCTAAATTCATCACAAACTGAGGAATAGATGCAGCTAATTCAAATGGACTTTTTCCTTTGGCTAAAATTGGGTTGACATTTAATAAAACAGGAATCTGTTTGAATATAATGATTAAGCCAATAGCAGCCAACATGCCATGAACAGCTGAAAGCGGGAAGAAATCAACTAGCTTACCTAGTTTAAATACACCAAAAAGTATTTGTACAATACCCGCAACTACAATAGCACCTAAGGCATAATGCCACCCTTGCTCTCCCCCACCAAAATCGGCAACAGCGCCTACAATAATGACAATAAGTCCAGCTGCTGGACCTTTAATAGTTAATCTAGAACCGGAAAATAAACTGACAAGAATACCGCCAATGATGGCCGTTAATAATCCCATCAATGGAGGGAATTCAGAAGCTTTAGCAATCCCTAAGCTTAAAGGCAAGGCTAATAAAAATACAATAAAACCAGAAACAGCATCAGCACTGAAATTTTCTTTCAAGCCAGCTATTCCATCTTTAGGGATTTGAGACGTTACATTTTTCATTTTCATTTTTCATGTTAGCGCATTCATTTCTCCTAATACTATAAAATTGACTGACAATTTTTGAAAGAAAAATCAATGTGCGGTGGTAAAATTTGGATAGAATCCAATTAGGCGAATTAAATAAAGGAAAACCTATACGATTATTCCTAAATCCTGATATTCCTAAATAAAATGAAAAATGAAGTTGGAGAATCACTATTGATCATCGAAGATGGAATAGCAACAGCTCTTAATGCCCCAGAGTAGGGATTGTTAAATGAAAAATGGCTAGGTAAATCAAAATTAGAAAAGTCAAAATGAAGATTTTCTACTTCATCATCCTCTTCTGTGTTGTCGCGGTCTTCTTCAAATAAAAGGTTAAAAAAACTAAGCTCTTTCTGCTCTGTTTTATTAACCTTAACATTGTTACCAATTGCACTTTCTTGAGTAATACCAATAACATGCTTCATCGAGGCCGTAACCATGAAGAAGAAGATACTGATAAACAATAAGAAGCGAGAATTGAATTTCATAATAACCTATAACGGCACAAATGTAAATTTAATTTCTTAAAGATGATAAAAATTCTACGACATCCCTAATTTCTCTCTTAGACATTAGGCTTCCCATTGGTGGCATACTAGATGGAAAATTCTCTCTAGACTTGATACGAGATATTGCAATTTTCAAAGGCTCAGCTTCTGATGTTTTCAACTGAATCATACTTTCCGTTTCAGAAATAACCGTTCCACTAACTTCTTGACCATCTGTTAATTTCAAATTAATAGTGCCATAACCTGGCGCAATTCGCGCACTTGGCTCAATTAAAGCTTGTAAAATTTGCTCTCTACTTAAACGACGGCCAATACCTTTTAAAGAAGGTCCAACAATGCCTCCTTCTCCACCAGCATTGTGACAGCGAACGCATTGAACTGTTTGATTTCTGTAGAAAATGGCATTTCCAGCTTGAATACTTCCACCAAACATGGCATCTTTAAATTCATCTGTCAGCGTACCTTTTGTTTTCAAGGCATCTAATTTGGCAATTAATCTTTGAGAGTTAGTAGCCTCTACTGCTTCCACTAAATCTAAGCGAATGTCATTGGATAATTTATTCCCTATCATGCGTTGAATTAAATCAGCCAAAACATCTTCTGTTTTATCGACAGGCATTTTACCAATACTTTGTAATAATTGCTGTTGCTCAACAACGCTCCCCTTTTCTATGATAGGATTTACCACATTCGGCAATTGAGCTTTAGATAAATCCACTTTATCTAAGAAACCAAGAGAAGCTCCTCGAACACTCCTATCGGCATCGTTCATTCCTTTCTGAATAATTAAGGACAAATTGGCATCTTTCAAGGCTACTAAGGAACTTAAATGAGCTGCTCTCACTTTCGCATTCGCATGATTCAAGAAAATTTGAGTCTGCTCACTCTTGAAATCAGTCATTTTTAATTCCGATAATAATTTCGCTGTGGCAATCAGAACTTCAGGATTAGTACTTCTTAGAAAAGTAGCAATCTTAGGATAAATACGACCCACCACATCAGCTGGATTTCTTTGTAATTGGCCTCTATGACGACCATCTACACGATCTAACACAGATGGGTTAGCCCATGAACCTAAGGTAGCAATTGCCTCTGCACGAATGACATCAGATATATCATTTCTCTCACTGAATTGAATTAATGCATCGATTTCTTTGCTAGTACCAACACGTAAACAAGCGTTGATAGCTCTACGTAATAATGGTTCTCCTTTCCAAGCTTTATTGTTTAATGCGGCTGCTAAAGCAGGTAGTGCTGCAGGAATAGATTCATCGTCATTGATAGCTCTGGCTGCTTCTGTAGCAATATATTCATCGGAGTCTTGTAAAAATAAAGCGACTTTGGGACTAGATAAACGACGTAATACTAACACTGCTGCTGTTTTTAAGGCAGTATTTGATGAACTTGCCAAGGCCACCAAAGGTTCTTCTTTTCCAATTCTAGCTAATGCTAAAACTGCGGCATGGCGGATATAATGATCTTCATCGTTATTTTTTTCAATGAGCTTTAATAAACTAGGAATGGCATTTTCCGATTTGATTCGTCCTACTGCTTGACAAGCAAAGAAACTTACCCGTGGGTTTTTGGAATCAATTAATTGAATCAATCGACCTTCATGATCTTTATTAAAAATGTCCCCCAAAACTTTTGCTGCTTGAGCTACTATTTCCTCATCTTGATCTTGCAATTGTTCACCTAACAAGGCTCCCACTTTAACATCTGTGGCACCAAGCTGTCCCATTCCCCATATTCCATGAATACGAGCCAATTGATTTTCTTTTTGTTGAATAGCTTTTTGAAATATTGCTACAGAAGCATTGCCTCTTTTAGCTAACTCAAATTGGGCTTTCATGCGTACACGTAAGTCGTTGTAGAATAATAAATCATACAAAGTGTTAGCATGTTGCTTCTCATAATCCAATTGAATTAAACGCTTAGTTTCTGCTCTTTCTTTTTCTAAATCATTGTTTTTAGCATCTACATCAATTTTCCAAACTCGTCCATAGTGTTTCACATCCCAACCGTTTACCCAGTCGGCAGCATACAAAGCACCATCTGGTCCAAAGCGCATACCAGTTGGTAAAATTCCACTAACCACATCTTCTTCAGATTTAAAATCAAAAGTCGCACCCTTAGGTTTTAAATCAAATGACCAAATGTGGGAGGCATTAGGATTGCCTACAAATTCCACTAAAAAGAATTTATTAGTCCATTTTTTACCTAGGGCAGTTCCCGGATTAAATAACATTCCGGTAGGTCCATTATGGTAGTTTCTGATTGGAGGAATGATGTATGCAGCTTGTCCTTTCCAACGAGGCACGTACAATTTTTCATCCATCCATACTTTGTATAAATTATTTCCTGGGTCAGTATATTTACCGTACTGCCAGTTGGATCTCCAACCCGCATCTGAACCTTCTACAATATGTACTAAACGCTCACTTTCGCCTGGATGGTCACCATCATTGTCAGAACTAATTAAATTACCATAGTGATCAAATACGAATTCATGTGTATTACGTAATCCAGAAGCAAATACTTCAAAATTACTTCCATCAGGATTTGAACGTACAATTACTCCTGAATTAGGATATTTGTATTGCTTGCCATCTAAAGCGGTAATGTTGGCTCCAATATCTCCAATTTGCCAATAAATTTTACCATCTGGACCTTCTATGACCCCAGACATTCCATGGCCTCCAAATCCAATATGAACGCCATAACCAGTGGATATAGATACTGGTTCTGTTAATAAACCATTTTTCTTCGTGTTATTTAAACGCCATAAATCAGGTCCAACTGCTATAAAAGCATCTTTTTTACGGATCAAAATCCCTCCAGCGACGTCGGTGTACTCTTCGTGAAATCCATTAAATACTCGTGTAGCTTGATCAGCTAATCCATCTCCATTTTTGTCTTCAATTTTCCAGATTTCTTCTTTTTCTACTTTGAGGTCATTCACATCATGAATACCATCCTTGTTTAAATCGGGTAACCAATCGTTTTTGGCAGAATTTTCTGAAGCAAAAGTCTTATGTAAAAATGCTTTTCTATCAGCGACCGACTGAAAACCAATGGATTCTGTCATCCAATCACGATGTCCACGAATATCAAATTCCGAATATTTACCACGATTGGTACGAGTAATGTATACCGCTCCTTTATCATCCATATCAATTCCAACTGGATCTGGGGCTAAGGAATCAGAAGCAAATCGAGTTATCTGTAAACCAGGGGCAATTTTTATAGGTAATTTTTCTTTGGCAGTCTTAGCTTTTTCTGCCAAATTATCTTGATCCTCAAGAATGACACGGTAAGTATCTTTTTCCAAAGAATTACTACAAGAATAGGATATTGCGGAAACTAGCCCAAGCGCATAAAGAAATTTTAATTTCATGGTAAATATGGTTTTCAAAAGCAAAATTTTTCAATCAGAATTACAAACATAAAAAGACAAAGCCACATATTTTATACCCGTATCTTGAAAAAAAGGAATCTCTTAGGTGATTTGGAGTATGTTCTGGAAATTATTCAGGCTGACCATGAAAAAAATGTATTTTTGTTTGATTAACATCAACACTATGAAATTTAGAATTATCCTCCTCTCCCTCTGTTTGATTTTCTTTGGAACCAATCTGTGTCAGGCCATAGAAATCAATCCTAATCAATTAAATGCATGGAAAGCTCAATCCAAACGAGTAAAAATTATTCGAGATGAATATGGTGTTCCCCATATTTATGGAAAATCCGATGCTGATGCGGTATTTGGCTTGTTATACGCCCAATGTGAAGATGATTTTATGCGAGTTGAAATGAACTATATCGAGAAATTAGGCCGTAAAGCCGAAGTTTTTGGCCCTAGTGAATTAGCGAATGATTTATATATTCGTTTGATAATCAGTCAGGAAGAAGCGAAACAAGAATATCAAACAAGTCCTCTTTGGTTAAAGAAATTACTGCAAGCTTATGCTGATGGAATAAACTATTATTTGTACAAACATCCAGAAGTTAAACCAGCCTTATTATCTCATTTTGAACCATGGTATCCCCTATTATGGACAGACGGAAGCATTGGAGCCATTTCCACAGGCAGTGTCAATCAAGCGGAGGTTGCCAAGTTTTATGGCTTATCAGGAAATAAATTAAGTTACATAAAAAAGAATCCTTTGGATCCAGAGGCAGATCTAACAGGTTCAAATGGTTTTGCCGTAGGTCCTGCTAAATCAAGATCGGGGAATTCTCTTTTCTATATTAATCCTCATGTTACCTTTTATTTTCGACCAGAAGTGCACGTAAATAGCGAACAGGGATTACATGTATACGGAGCTGTAACCTGGGGTCAATTTTTCGTATATCAAGGATTTAATCAATTTGGAGGTTGGATGCATACTTCGAGTCAGGTGGATGTCGCCGATAATTATGCAGAAACTACCCGTGAAGGAAAGCAAGGCAGAGAATATCTTTTAGATGGGAAATGGCTTCCAATTAAAGAGCAACGCATTGTTTTACAAGCCAAAGGGCAGCCTGCACTATCCATTCCAGTTTATTTTAATCATCGAGGACCAATTATGGCCGAAAGAAATGGAAAATGGATTTCAGTAAAGTCATATAATCGATCCATTAAAAGTTTAATCCAAAGTTGGGCTAGAACTAAAACCAGAAGTTTTGAAGAATTTCAATCGGTGATGAACATGCGGGCTAATACGTCCAACAACACAGTTTATGCTGGTAAAAACGGTCGAATAGCTTATTGGCATGGTAATTTTGTACCTAAAAGACAACCTGAAATCGATTGGTCCTTGGTTCAAGATGGAACAAAATCGTCTCTGGATTGGAAGGGTTTACATCCATTGAAGGAAATTGTGCAGTCCATAGACCCTGCAAGTGGCTGGATTCAAAATTGCAATTCTACTCCTTTTACGGTTTCAGGGTTTTCTAGCCCACAAAAATCGAAATATCCAGTGTATATGGCTCCAGATGCAGAAAACTTCCGAGACAGAAATGCTTTTCGATTATTTTCTACTTCCGCAAAACTTAATTTAGATGAGTTGATTCATCTTGGTTATAATCGCAAGTTAACCGCCTTTGAATTACTGATTCCAGCTTTAGTCAAGGCTGGAGAATCAAGAAATATGACTAATAGCTCTGCTTTTTTCAAGTGGGCAATTGATACGCTGAAACGTTGGGATTACCATGCTAGGTTAAATTCAGTAGCTCAAACCTTAGCCATTCAATGGGGCCAAAAAATGCTTTTGAAAATACCAAGAAAACAGATGTTTGGTGGAGAAATCGACTTGATACAAAGCATAGAAGCCTACATTGCATCAGGTAAGGGTGAAGAAATGTGTCAAGTCTTAGAAATCGATTTGCAAGATTTAAATAAAAATTGGGGAACCTGGCAAGTAGCGTGGGGAGAGTTAAATCGCTTACAACGTATTGGAAATCAAGTTGAATTGGCTTTTGATGATGCACAGGCTAGCTACCCTGTTCCTTTCGCTTCTTCTACCTGGGGTATGTTACCATCATATAATAGCAAGGCTTTTTCTAATACCAAGAAATGGTATGGGGTGAATGGGAATAGTTTTATTTGTGCTGTAGAATTTGGGCCAAAAATTAAAGCTAAATCTTTATTAGCAGGTGGACAAAGTGGAGATGTTCATTCACCTCATTTTTTTGATCAAGGGCAACAGTATGCCGAAGGAAAATTCAAGGATGTCCATTTTTATATTGAAGATGTGTTGAAGCATCAGAAATCAGCATATCATCCTTAAATTAATTGTAAAAGAAGTCAAATGTTGTAATTTAGTTGGATTAATTTGCGGATATGTCTCAGTCTATTGTTTCCAGATTTCAATATGAAGCTATCTTCAATGAGGCAGCGATTGGTATTCTGGTGACGGATTCTTCGAGTAATGTCATCATGACAAACAATTTTGCGGATCGTCTATTTGGTTACGCCCCCAATGAATTAAAGGGTAAGAATATTGATATACTGATTCCCAATCACTTGCGATCTCGGCATCATGGACATCAAGCAAAATATGCCGAACATCCACAAGATCGGCCTATGGGCGTTGGTTTGGATTTGAAGGCTAAAAGAAAAGATGAATCTCTCTTTCCTGTTGAAATTAGTTTAAGCCATTTTAAAGAAGATGGTCAAATGTTTTACATCGCTTTTATTAGTGATGTGACCTTGAAACGCAAGGTAGAAATGGAGCTGATTTTGAAGAATCAGGAGATCAATCAATTGAATGAAACCTTAGAAGAGGAAGTAAAAGCAAGAACGCAAGCATTACAAAATACCTTAGAGAAATTAGAAGCTAATACCTTAGAATTAGAAAATGCCTTACAAAAGGAAAAGGAGTTAGGAGATTTAAAAACTCGTTTCGTGTCCATGGCTTCTCATGAGTTTAGGACTCCCCTTACCTCTATTTTAAGTTCTGCAACTTTGTTGGAGAAGTATCAAAAAGCAGAAGAGCAAGAAAAAAGAGAACAGCATATCCGACGTATAAAGGCTTCTGTAAATCATTTAACGATGATTTTAGAGGAATTTTTATCGGTAGGAAAACTAGAATCTGGGCATGTTGAGATTCATGCTTCGACGATTGAATTGGAACCCTTGTTTTTAGAAATTAAAGCAGATCTGATTCCGTATAAAAAAAACAATCAAAAAATTATCTTGGATTTTGATGCTCCCGAAACCTGGGTGAGTGATGAATCTGTTTTAAGAAAAATCTTATTGAATGCTCTTTCCAATGCCTTGAAATTTTCCAATGATAGCGTTGATTTAATCGTTAAAGAGGAAAATAACATCTTAAAAATCACGATCTGTGATAAAGGAATTGGAATTAGTGAGGAAGATAAAAAACATTTATTTGAAAGATTTTTCAGAGGAAGTAATGCTACCGTAATTCCTGGAACTGGTTTGGGATTACATCTAATTGACCGATATTTGGAATTGATCAATGGTCAACTGAAATTAGAATCAGAATTGAACCAAGGAACTCAACTTACCATAGAAATACCGAGATTAAACCATGATGAATAAAATATTACTTATTGAAGACAGTGATGATATCCGCGAGAACACGGCTGAATTGCTGGAATTATCAGGTTATGTGGTAGAAACTGCAGCTGATGGTATTGAAGGGGTTCGAATGGCTCAACAAAATTTACCTGACTTAGTGATTTGTGATATCATGATGCCGCACCTAGATGGTTTTGGTGTTTTACAGGTATTTTCAAATCATGAATATCTTTCAAAAGTTCCGTTTATTTTCTTAACGGCCAAAACAGATCGTTCGGATATGCGCAAAGGCATGGAGATGGGCGCTGATGATTTTTTGACTAAGCCATTTCAAGAAGTAGAACTATTACGTTCTATTGAAACTAGGTTAAAAAAGAAATCACTTCAGCGAACAGAAGGGTTTGTAGATGCGGAATTACAAACTGAAGTTTCTTTAGCTCAAAAAGCCTTAAATTTTCTTGATTTCACCCATTTTGATGGAGAGAAAAGGACACATCATGTGCAGAAAAAGCAAAGTATATATACGGAAGGCGATAGTCCATCTCGTTTGTTTTTCTTAGAAAAAGGCAAAATTAAAACATACCATACTAACCGTGAAGGAAAGTATTTTATTACCTCATTCATCAAAGAAGGTGAGTTTTTTGGCTATGTGGATATTCTTGAAAATCAAATTTATCGAGAAACAGCAGAAGCTTTAGAGGAGTCTGTGATTTTAAGTATTTCCTCCAATGAGTTCAAAGATTTACTTAAGCAAAATATTCATTTAGAGATTTATTTCAGAAAGGCCTTAACAAGCTATCTCATGAAGAATGAGAAAATCTTAGTTTCCATGGCTTATCAATCTTTACGTATTAGGGTTTCTATGGCTTTAGTTGAGTTAGCTAAGACTTATGGGAAAGATGTCAATGGGCCTGTGGTAATTCGCCTATCTCGAGAAGATTTAGCCTCTCGTGTGGGTACGGCTACCGAGACAGTCATTCGAACATTAAGTGATTTTAAAAAAGAAGGTTTATTGGAAATAAGAGGAAGTGAAATGACCCTCTTAGATGTTAATAAACTGGCAAATTTGCGCTATTAGAGCTAAATGGATGACAAATAATAGGACTGAGTGGAGAGTTCTTCAAGTAATTCGAGTGACTCATTCCTATTCCCCATGCTCCCCGAAACAAGAGCAAAAAAGCGACAGCCCAGCTCAAGTACTTCACGTATTGCATTAAATTCTTTTGCTTGTTTTCTAACCACCGAAAACCTAATATAGCCGTGGTGATGGCAGGTAATGTACTTAAGCCAAATATAAACATAGTCCAGGCGCCCAACATGGGACTCGGTTGAATTAAGGCTAAACTAAGTCCTCCAATCACTAAACCGCAGGGTAACAATCCATTTCCCATACCTAAAAAGAAATGGCCAATGATTCCCATTCCTCTCCCCGATTTTTGTAATGGTTTCCCTATCCAACGATACAGAAAATCGAATGAACTGTCTTTAAGTTTTCCACTGGATAGTAAAACCAAAACTATTCCTGCAAATAAGTAATAAAAATGCCACCATGTTGGGAATATCCAAATAGAGCCCATACTGGCTACAACTAAGCCAAGAATAGAATAAGTTAAAATTCGGCCTATTTGATAGATAATCGTACCGGTATTGGCTTGTTGGTTCTTTTGCCTTACATGAAGCATAATAGGGCCACACATAGCCACACAATGCCAGCTACCTGCTAAACCTATTAAAAAGCTGAGATACCAAGTTTGCATTAAGGAACTAAAATACGATGATCTTCAAGATAGCTTTTATCTACCACCATCCATTCAATATTAATTTTCCAGGGACCTTTCGACAAGAATTCTCCAGGAATAGTCCAGATGCTATCACTTGGATTTTTCAATGTAAACGACTTGTCTTGCGCAGCAGATGAAGGACGAAAGAAATTAACTTTGATATCATGCGAGCCATTGGGTATGTTTAATTTGACTTCTTTAGTTGTGGAATTAAACTGTAGTTCTACCTTTTTAGCTAATAAGGCCGTTTCCTTTCTTTGATCTATTTTCTTTTGAAATTTCTGTCCATCTTCATAGTAATGATCACCAACCAATTCGATGGTTTCATGCGTCATATTGACATAAAAATAGGCCATAAATGCACCAAAAAGTATAAATACACCAATGATGGCATGTCCCCAATTCAACGATTTTTTTTCTGTATTACTCATCAGGTTGTATAAATCTAGTTTTGATTGTTTCTTTTTTACCCTCTTTATTCAGGATTTGAATTTCAACTTTGTCTTTACTTTTCCATGCACCCATGGGTGCTTTGATGAAAAATTCTGACTTCACCATTTTACCAGGTTCGATACCATTTGGTGGTGTTCCAACCCATTGAATACGCATGGGGGCCTCAATTTGAAACTCTAAATTTTGCAAATCCAGCGATTTGTTCAAAATCTCAATGGAGTACAAATTACTCACTTCTTTGTTTTTTTCATCCAATTGGAAAGTCATGCCAGGAGTTCTTAATAAAGTAGTTTCCCATGGACTTCTCGTGAGTAATAAAAAGGCAATTGCTGCCACTAATAATACCAACACCCCGCTGTATGCACCAATTCTTAAATTGAATTTCAATTTTTTCTTTTCATTGATACCATTGACAGAATCATATCGGATTAAGTTTTTAGGCTTATTGATTTTTTCCATGACTTCATCACATGCATCTATGCAAGATGTACAACCAATGCACTCTAGTTGATTACTACCATTCCGTATATCAATTCCTGTTGGGCAAACTCGTACACACCAATGACAATCAATGCAATCTCCTTGATGGCTCTGATCAACGCCTTTTTGTATCTTTCCCCTAGGCTCTCCTCGTTGGTGATCATAGGAAACCAATATGGAATTATTATCGAGCAAAACCCCTTGAAGGCGACCGTAAGGACAAACCACGATACATACTAACTCCCGGAATCTAGCAAAGACAAAATAAAAGGTACCAGTAAATAATAGGATAGCAAATAAGCCAGCCAAATGTTCTAAAGGAGGTTCAGTCACCAATTTAATCCATTCCTTTTTCCCCAAGATATACATCAAAAAGGTATTCGAAATGGCGAATGACAATAGAATGAATAAGCTATGTTTACTAACTCGTTTAATTATTTTACTACTATCCCAAGGTGCGGCATCCAATCTTTTTTGAGCTTTATCATCTCCATCAATCCAATATTCTATTTTACGAAATAACATTTCCATGAAGATGGTTTGCGGACATGCCCATCCACACCATACCCGACCAAACAAAACGGTGAATAAGCTGATGAAGATTAATGAGGCAACCAAGCCAAGAGCTACTAAATGGAAATCCTGAGGAAAGAAAGGAACACCAAAAAAGATGAATTTCCGCTCGATAACATTAAATAAAAATACGGGTTCACCTTTTCTTTCTACCCAAGGCAATCCAAAAAGCAAGAGCATCAATAGGTAGGAGAAATAGGTTCTTAGGCGATATAATCGACCTATGATTCTACCGGGGTATATCCAAAGACGTTTACCATCTTTGGTTTGATTATATAGATGATTACGATAATCATCATTTTCTAAACTGATATTTGACATATAAAAAAGAAGGTCCGTTTCCGGACCTTTTTAACTTAAAATGGAGCCTTTTCTCTACAAGTACTTATACCAAAAGGTTTATACAGGGGGCAAAAACGAACAATTCCTGTTAAGGCAATAATGCCCGCAACTACATATACTACTACGGATAAATTCTCAGGAATTATCCCAGCATAGGTTAAGATGGCAAGCGCTACCGCAGCAGCAATTCGCGCAATCCGATCTGTACGTCCAACATTCTGTTTCATATAAGTTGAGATTTGATTACTATTTTTGCTCAGTACCTTGAGGTTCTTTAGCCCCTGGAGGGTTACTTCCTTGTAAAGTTAGAATGTAGGAAGAAACTTGTTGAATTTGAATAGGATTCAATGTTTTGTTCCAGGCAATCATCCCTTTTTCTGGTACACCATTCGTGATGGTATGGAATAAGTCCTTAATACTTCCACCGTGTAACCAATACACATCGGTTAAATTTGGACCTACGCCACCTTGACCTTTATCACCATGACAAGCTACACAATTTGTAGAATAAATAGTAGAACCCTCTGTTAAATCTTTTGCAGCACTTAGGGCCTTTACATTATCCTCGTTAACTGAATTGGCGAATTTCTTCATGTATTCGTCTCTGGCTTTCTCAGCAATCGCTACTTCTGTTTTGTATTCCGTCTCTTGGGTATTGCCATCTTGAGCTATGTGATAATAGAATAAATAAACGACACCAAATAAGATTGTAATATAAAACAGATACATAAACCAAGGTGGAGTTGGATTATCTAACTCCACAATTCCATCGTATTGGTGTTCCATTTCTAGATCTTTTTCCTTTTCTAAAGGCTTTAATCCAGTAAATTTCTGCCACCAACTTAAGGAAGCTTCCTCCTCCTGTTTAGTTGGATCTAAGGTTAATTTCTTTAGTGCAGAAGAAAGCTGCATCGTGACGATTAATACCAAAATGCTTGTTAAAAGTATCAAGCTGATTAACCAAATTTCTGTGAATGAATTAAACATATTGTTATGAATAAATGTTATCAAAAATCTTTAAGACCTATTCTAGAGGCATTTTTCGCATTTTGTCTAAATGTTTTTTATCCATCCAGAACAAATAAACGCCTACCAAAACAAAGAATACTAAGAATACCAATAATGAAAATATCATATAGGAATCAGCTCCTGGTATCGTGGAAATAAATTGCTTAAACATGGTCTTATTTTTTAGAAATGTCTGTACCTAATCTTTGTAAATAAGCGATCAAAGCGATAATCTCTTTATCTGAACTTACTTTGATTTTTTCTTCTGCTAAACGAGCTTGAATTTCTTTCGATTGAGCTTCTAAGTCTTTTACAGCATTTTTGATTTGAACATCATCATATGGAACGCCCAAGGTCTTCATTGCTTTCAATTTTGCTTGTGTTTGAGACGTATTTAAACTTTGCTCATACAACCAATCGTAAGCTGGCATGATGGATCCAGGTGACATAGATGAAGGTTCTCGCATGTGATGATAATGCCATGAATCGGGATATTTTCCTCCTTCACGATGCAAATCTGGTCCTGTTCTTTTTGATCCCCACAAGAAAGGGTGATCGTAAACAAACTCACCTGATTTAGAAAACTCACCATAACGCTCTGTTTCACTACGGAATGGTCTTACTAATTGCGAGTGACAGTTGACACAACCCTCGCGGATATAAATATCACGTCCTTCTAATTCTAAAGAAGTATATGGTTGTACCGCTGCAATGGTTGGTACATTGGATTTAACCATAAAAGTTGGAATTAATTCAACTAAAGAACCCACCAAAATCATGATTAAAGAACCAATCAATAATTGAATTGGTCTTCTTTCAATCCAGCTATGCCAGTGCAAGCCTTTTACTTCTTTTTCAGAAACAATAACTTCTAGTGGAGCAGCTTCAGCAGGTTCGTTAGCTAAAAGCGTACCTTGTGCCATCGTTTTGAACAAGTTGTAGGCCATTAAAATAGCACCTATTAAGTACAAGGTTCCTCCCAAAGCACGCATTTGGTGCATAGGAATGATTTGCAACGTAGTATCTAAGAAGTTACCATATTGCAATGTTCCTTCTGGAGTAAACTGCTTCCACATCATTCCTTGAGTGAAACCAGAGATATACATCGGGATAGCATAGAAGGCAATTCCTAGAGTCCCTATCCAGAAGTGAGTTTTTACTAATTTTTCAGAAAATAAAGTAGTTTGGAAAATACGTGGAACCATCCAATACAAGATTGCGAAAGTTAAGAAACCATTCCATCCTAAAGCTCCAACGTGAACGTGCGCTACAATCCAGTCAGTAAAGTGAGCAATAGCGTTCACATTTTTTAAACTTAACATAGGGCCTTCAAATGTGGCCATACCATAAGTAGTGATACCCACTACCATAAATTTCAAGATCGTATTTTCTCGTACTTGATCCCAAGCACCACGCAAGGTCAACAAACCATTAATCATACCACCCCAAGATGGTGCAATCAACATAATAGAGAATACTACCCCTAACGATTGTGCCCAATCAGGTAAGCTAGAGTAAAGTAAGTGGTGAGGACCAGCCCAGATATATATAAATATCAAAGCCCAGAAGTGTAAAATAGATAAACGATAAGAATACACTGGACGATTGGCCATTTTAGGTAGAAAATAATACATTAAACCTAGGAATGGAGTGGTTAAGAAGAATGCAACCGCATTATGTCCATACCACCACTGAATTAATGCATCTTGAACGCCAGCGTACACATAATAACTTTTGAAAAGCGAAATAGGTAACTGTACCGAGTTAGTTAAGTGTAAAACAGCTACAGTAACAAATGTGGCAATGTAAAACCAAATAGCCACATATAGGTGACGCTCTCTACGTTTGATGATTGTACCAAACATATTGATACCGAATGCTACCCATACCAATGTAATGGCAATATCAATTGGCCATTCCAATTCAGCATATTCGTGAGAAGTTGTAATACCTAATGGTAATGTAATAGCTGCAGCTACAATGATTAATTGCCAACCCCAAAAGTGGAACGACGAAAGAAAATCACTGAACATACGTGCTTTTAAAAGCCTTTGAAGGGAATAATACACACCTGCAAAGATGGCATTACCCACAAAAGCAAAAATCACGGCATTGGTATGCAGTGGACGTATACGACCAAATGTTCCGTATTGAGTGACGTTCATTGCAGGTTCGAATAACTGCGAGGCAATGATGACCCCAACAAGCATTCCAACAATACCCCAGATAATGGTTGCAATGGCGAAATTCCGAACGGTTTTATTGTCGTACGAGAATTGATCCAAAGTAGTCGTTTGTGACTTCATAAGCGTTTAAATTGAGATTAATTAATAGTCTTTTTATCATCATTAAGAATGCGCATGCCTGGAGTAATGAGGTCATCTTGTTGTCCTGAGCGTACAAACCAAATAAAGGCTAACAGGAAACCGATGGCCATGAGTAAACTCAAAAAAATCATTAAGTACATTATTTCCATGGCACTATTATTTAGAGAACAAGGATTGCAGAAAGAGTTTTAGTACTCCATACTACTTTGTAAAGTTCTTTTTATATCGGGGCTTAAAATATGATTTTCCTCAGCTAAGTTGTGTACTGTATATGATTTCAATTTGTTTTTAATTTGCCTACCATAAATATTCATTCCCCAAGTAGCGATAATCAACATACTAATTGAATTTACGGGCATTAAGATGGCAGCCACTAATGGAGATAAATTCCCTTGTACTGCAAAACTTAGTCCGATGGCATTATATACCAAGGATAACAAGAAACTCATTTTGATTAAGGTAATTGCCTTTTGGGAGAATTGCAAAAATTCAGGTAAGCGACTTAGCGAACGGCCTTGCAAAATGGCATCACTGGCGGGTGTAAAATGTAAGTGATCATCTGAAACGGCTATCCCTACATGTGCTTGTTGTAAGGCACCTGCATCATTCAACCCATCTCCTATCATCATGACTTTTTTTCCTTGAGATTGTAGTTCTCGAATGAATTCCATTTTATCCATAGGACTGCATTCAAACTTCATGTGGCCTTCTTCTGAAAACCAATCTTTTAAGCTCGTTGCATGACTGGCTTTATCTCCAGAAACTAAATATACATCATAGTGATGCTGTAATTTTCGGAGCATGTATTCTACGCCATCTCGGTTTTCCCATGGGAAGTCCAAATATCCAAGCGATTCCTCTCCTATTTGTATAAATAATTGAGATTCAGATGAATAGAAGTCCTGAGGCGAATGATAATTAATGTCTAAAAATTTGGCAGATCCAAGTTTAATTGTCAAATCCCCCCATTTTGCTTCCAAACCTTTACCAGGGATTTCCTTGAAGGAAGATAAGTTGATTAAATTTCTGTTGCCTAGGCTCTGCATATAAGCACAAAGTCGACGAGAAAGAGGATGCGTAGACTGTACAGATAAAGAATATAAAAGATCTAATTCCTGTTCACTGATATGACGATTTAATTGATTTTTAGGAGCCTCAGATTTGGCAAGGGTTAACGTTCCTGTTTTGTCAAAAACTAAGGTGTCAACCTGCCCCATACGTTCTAATGCCTGAATATCCTTGACATATAAGTGGAATTTAGACAGCCAACGAACGCCATGACCTAGTGCAAATGGATATGAAATAGCTAATGCACAAGGACAAGCAATCACTAAAATACTGACCACCGAATTCTGCCATTTACTTGGATCAGCCTGTATCCAGTATGCTGCTACGACTGTTGCCAAAGTAATTAGGCCAATGGTAAAATATACTCCAACTTGATTGGCAAAGTTTTCCCAGTTTTCCATTTTAAAACTAGGATCTTTAAACGCTTGCTGTTCCCATAATTGGGTTAAATGACTTTGTTGGAGGTCTTTTTTGACTTCAATTTCGATCATTTCTCCATGATGCCTCCCTCCTGCATAGATTAAGTTTCCAGATTGTATGGGAACCCATTCGCTTTCTCCTGTAACAAAACTATAATCCATGTTACTTTTCCCTTTCATCAAAATCGCATCAGCTGGAATGATCTCTTCATTCCGGATACGCAAACAATCTCCTACTTTGATTTCACTTAATGGTGCTGTTTCCTCATTTCCATGAATGATTTTAGTAATGACCAAAGGAAAGTATGAGGTATACTTTCTTTCAAAGGATAAAAAATCAAAGGATTTTTGTTGAAACCATTTCCCTACCAACAGAAAAAACAAAAGTCCAGAAACAGAATCCATATAACCTGCTCCAGTGTGACTCAGGATTTCATAAACACTTCGGGAGTAACCCACCATAACGCCTAAAAGTATAGGCATTTCAATGGTTATTTTTTTCAATTTTAAGTGCGCCCAAATGTTTTTGAAATAATCTGAACCTGAGTAAAATAAAGCTACAGACCCCAAGACCAGGTTTAAATAGCCGAATAAGTTCTTTAAACTTCCATCTTCAATACCTAAATATTCAGGAAAACTAAAAAGCATGATGTTGCCAGCACAAAAGCCGGCAACACCTAGTTTGATGAAGAGTTGTGTTTGTTGAGAAAGTCTTTTTTTCTTCTCTTTGCCTTCGGATTCTTCGGCTAAAAGAGGTTCATATCCAATTTTTGCCAATAATGAGGCCAATTCGCCTAAACTAATCTCATTTTCTTTAAACCAAATACTCAAATCCTTCTTTCCAAAATTCAATTGCGTTTTAATAATTCCAGGATTCAGTTTGTGTAGGTTTTCTAATATATATAAACAGGACCTACAGTGAATACTGGGGAGATTAAAACTGACTTTTGAAACTTCTTGATTTGAAAACTGAATTAGTTTATCCCTAAAAGCAGGTTTGTTGAGGTAATCAAAGTTTTGATTACTAGGCGAAATACCTGGATTTACATCACAGGTGTAGTAGTTACTTAATTCATGATCGTTCAGGAGCTCATACACATTTTTACATCCCTGACAGCAAAATTCCTTCTCTTGAAATTCGATGATTTCGTCAACAAATGGCTCTCCACAGTGATAGCAGATGTTTTTTGTTAGGGTGGTATGGACAGGTTGTTCCATCATAAACTCAATCTTTTTTCAAAGTTCCTCTGAAAAAACTGCTCTGTTAATGATAAAAAGCAGGTCAAAACATGAGCATTGTCATGAAATTAATTCCAGAGTAAATCTACTTTCGTAAACAAATTTTAAAAAGTATGGATCAAATGATCGAGACCGAACGTAAAGTACTAGCTAGCGGAATAGAAATCAACTATTTAGCTAACGAATTTTTGTTCCGTCAAGGTCAGAAAGCGGAGTTTGTATTTTATTTTCAAGGAGGTGAAATTGCTTTAAAGTCGTTCAATTCCCCAGAAGGTATTATTTATCACGCCAATCCTATATTTCTAGGTATCAGTGAAGTGCTTGAAGGCAAAAAGCATAGCTTTTCTGCTGAAACACTTCAAACATCAAAATTTTTAGTTTTTGAGAAAAATTATTTCTTGATGTTAATGCAAGAGTTTGATTTTGCATCGTCCTATTTTGAACAAAAAAGTAAGGAATTCGACGCCGTATTTACAGAGCTCGTTCCTCATTAATTGCGATTTTCATTAAGAGGTTTAACCTCTAAAAAAAATAGAGTGGTAAGTTAAAAGGGTTGTACTGCCCTGCTTGACATTGTCGGGCAGGGCTTTTACTTTAGAATGTAGAATTAGGAATGAAGAATGTAGAATTAGGAATGAAGAATTAGAGATACAGAATTAATAATGAATGTTTATCTATGTGGTATTTTCAAAATCAAATAATTGACAATTTTATATTCTACATTCTTAATTCTACATTCTACATTATTTCAGCGGGCTATCTTTTTCCTTTTTCAAGGTATTGTACACCAATCGATCCATCAAACCATTCAGCCATTTGTTTAAAAAGACAGTTAGTTTTCCTTGGAAGGTTAATACTAAGGTTTTTTTCTTTTGTTCAAAGGCCGTATAAATGCGTGCCGCTACTTCTTCTGCCGACATCATTTTTTCTTCGTCACGCATTGTATCACCTGTGATTTTACCTTCTGAATTCAAAGAAGCATTTCGGATGTTGGAAGCTGTAAATCCAGGACATGCCGTTAAGACATGTACACCTGTTTCTAATAATTCTGTTCTCAATGCCTCTAAAAAGCCATTCATAGCAAATTTGGAAGCCGAATAACCAGTTCTTACCGGTAAACCTCGGTATCCCGCAATGGATGAAATACCGATGATTCCTCCTTTACTTTCTTTTATATAAGGCAAAGCAGCATGGGTAGCATACACCGTTCCCCAGAAATTGATGTCCATCAATTGCTTCAATACTTTCAGATCTACATTTTCAAACATGGACCGCATGGAAATCCCCGCATTATTAATCAATATGTCAATCCTTCCAAATTCTTGAACTACCTGAGCGACCATGGCTCTGGTTTGTTCTTCTGAACTACTATCACAAACAATAGCTTGGCAGGTAATATTGGCTGCAACTAATTCCGCCTTCGCTTCTTCAAGCTTAGCTTCATTTCTACCCGTAATAACGACTTGGGCACCTTTGTTTCCATATTCAAATGCTAAGGCTTTTCCAATTCCAGAAGAAGCACCTGTGATAATGACGACTTTGTTTTTCATATGCAAAATTTGTTCTCAAAGTTAAGCTTTTATCCCATAATTGATTGACTAGCCAAATGAAAGCCCTATTTTTGTGCCAGAATTTACCTTATGAGCGCCAGAAAATATAAAATCCCCCAAGTCCTAGAACAAATTTCCATCCTTGATTTCGCAGCTGAAGCTAAATGCATTGCGAAGGTAAACGATGAAGTTATTTTCGTACAAGGTACGGTTGCCCCTGGTGATATAGCCGATTTACGTATTCTTAAGTCGAAAAAGAAATTCAAACAAGCTCAGGCGATCAACATTCAAGCACTGTCTCCTTTTAGGACTGATGCTCCTTGTACTCATTTTGGCGTATGCGGTGGATGTAAATGGCAACACGTTTCTTATGAAGCTCAATTAGCTTTCAAACAGCGCCAAGTGAAGGATAATTTAGAGCGAATTGCTAAAGTTAAATTGCCTGAATTTCAACCTATTTTAGGTTCTGATGAGGCATATTATTACCGTAATAAATTAGAATTCACATTTTCATCTTCTCGCTGGTTAACCATTGAAGAGATTGGAAAAGATAATTTAGGTTCCATGAATGCCCTAGGATTCCACGTTCCTGGTCGTTTCGATAAAATATTACCTGTAGATCACTGTTATTTACAACCCGATCCTTCCAATGCCATTCGAAATGGTGTTCGTGATTTTGCAGAAGCCAATGGAATTTCATTTTATGAATTAAAAAATCAACAAGAAGGCGCTTTACGTAACCTGATTATACGAAATGCAAGTTCTGGTGAATGGATGGTGGTCGTACAGTTTGCTTATGCTACGGAGGAAGAAATTAGCTTGGTGATGAATTACCTAAAAAGCAATTTCCCAATGATTACTTCTTTGAATTATGTGGTGAATCAAAAAGGAAATGATACTTTCCATGATTTGGATGTCATTTGTTTTCATGGTAAGCCATTTATTGAAGAACAAATGGAAGATTTGCGTTTTCAGATTGGGCCTAAATCCTTTTTCCAAACCAATGCCAAACAAGCTTTACGTTTATATCAATTGGTTAGAGAATACGCTGATTTACAAGGAGATGAGTTAGTGTATGATTTGTATACTGGAACAGGAACTATTGCTTTGTTTTTGGCCAAATATGCAGCCAAAGTAGTAGGATTAGAATATGTAGAAATGGCAGTAGAAGATGCCAAAATGAATGCAATTCATAATAAAATAGATACAGCTTCCTTCTTTGCAGGTGATATGAAAAAGCTTTTAACAGAAGAATTCATTGCGCTTCATGGAAAACCTCAAGTGGTTATAACTGACCCTCCTCGGGCTGGTATGGATGAAGATGTGGTTCGTCAAATTCTTCAAGTTCGCCCCGAAAAAATTGTCTATGTAAGTTGTAATCCAGCTACACAAGCACGTGATTTGGCTTGGTTAGATGAAGCGTATGAGGTGGATGTTGTTCATCCTGTCGATATGTTTCCGCAAACACACCATGTTGAAAACATCGTTCGCTTACGACTAAGAAAAAGCTAGAAAGGTTCGTTCAAAGGATCAAAATCTGCAGGAGGTAAATTCATTTTACTTCCTTTAAAAACAGAATCACTATTTCCTTGCTCAAATTGAGATGCAGTATCCCCTAATTCACTGAGGTTGAATACTCCATTTCCATTGCCATCCGCAAAAGGTTGGAAATCCAAATCACAATATTTGGTGAACTTACCGATGAACTTCAACCACACATTTTCAAGGGAACCAGAACGGTTTTTAGCCATGATGATCTCTCCCATTCCTGCAATGGAATTACCTTGTTCATCTGTAGTAATGCCATAGTACTCAGGTCGATAGATGAACATAACCTGGTCAGCATCTTGCTCTATGGCTCCCGATTCACGAAGGTCAGATAATTGAGGCTTTTTATTACCTCCACGAGTTTCTGTTGAACGATTTAATTGAGAAAGCGCAATCACTGGTACATCCAATTCTTTTGCCAATTGCTTTAATGCACGGGAAATCTGTGCAATTTCTTGTTCACGGTTACCACTTGCTCCTTTTCCAGATGTATCTCCTGTCATCAATTGCAAGTAGTCAATGACTATGAGTTCAATGTTCTTTTGAGCTTTCAAACGACGACATTTAGCTCTTAATTCCAATATGGATAAAGCAGGAGTATCGTCGATATAAATAGGTGCTTGGAATAATTTATCAATCTTGGTGTGCAATTGTTGCCATTCATGCGGCTCTAATTTACCTTTTCGTATCTTTTCAGCTTCAATCTCAGCTTCAGCAGAAACAATACGATTGACCAATTGAATCGAACTCATCTCTAGCGAGAATAAGGCTACTGCATGGCCAAAGTCCAAAGCAGCATTTCTACAAGCGGAAACGACAAAGGCCGTTTTACCCATACCTGGACGAGCGGCAATGATGATAAGTTCTTGCTTTTGCCAACCTGAAGTATGGCGATCTAATTCCGTAAAACCTGAAGGAATACCGGTAAGACCACTTTTTTGCTTTTGTTTCTTTTCTAATTCATCAATGGCCTTCTTCAAAATATCCGACATACTTTCGTAGTTCTTTCGGATATTGGATTCAGCAATGGAAAACAATTCTTGTTCCATACGATCCAAAATTTGAAATACGTCAGTCGTATCTTCATAAGCTAAACGCTGAATTTCAGAAGAAACATGAATTAGTTGACGTTTAATGAATTGCTCAATGATGATCCTAGCATGAAATTCTACGTTGGACGTGGAACTTACACGCGAAGTTAATTGGGCTAAATAACTCGTCCCTCCTGCTTTTTCTAAGTCTCCATTAACTTTTAGGTAATTGTTAACGGTTAGTAAGTCGACAGGCTGCGAAGCTTGGAACAATCCCTGAATGGCCTGAAATATCTTCTGATGAGCTTCTTTGTAAAAAGTCTCAGGTTTCAATAATTCAATGACGTTGGCTAAGGGTTCCTTTTCCAACATCAAAGCCCCCAATAATGCTTCTTCTAACTCAGGTGCTTGCGGAGGAAGCTTTCCTAAGCCTAAATCACTTAATCGTGCAGGTTGATTGGAACGATTATAGCTAGAATTTGCTTTTTTAGAAATTGATGAGGGATTGTTTGATTCCATAGACTACAATTTTACAATATTTTGATAAAAATATCATTCTAATCAACCGATTAAATTTCAATTATTCTCTATTTTAGTAAATATTTTTCACCTTAACTTTTTCATACTTGTTAGAAAAAATTATTGCCTTAACGGATGTGTCTCTGGTTGATTTTCTCGGAGTCTCAAATTCCAACTTAACACTATTGACGGAAGCTTTTCCACAAACCAAAATCATTGCTCGCGGTGATCAAATCACAGTTCGCGGTTCAGATGACCAAATTTCTTTGGTGGAAGCCATTGTCAATCAATGTATCAAGCATTTAGAAAAACATAGTTCTTTGTCGGCCAACCACATGAAGGCCTACATTGATTTGATCTTAAACCCAACAGGAGAAGAAAATGAAACTCCTTGGGTGGAAGATAAGGACGTTTTGCTTTTTGGAACCAAGGGATTGGTCATTAAAGTAAAAACGCCTAATCAACGCAAATTAGTTGAAGCAGCTAGTAAAAATGATATTGTATTTGCCATTGGGCCAGCTGGTACTGGTAAGACTTATACGGCGGTAGCCTTGGCTGTAAAAGCACTTAAAAACAAAGAGGTCAAAAAGATCATTATTACCCGCCCTGCCGTTGAGGCTGGAGAAAACTTAGGTTTTTTACCAGGCGATTTAAAAGAAAAAATCGATCCCTACCTACGTCCAATTTACGACGCATTGGAAGACATGATTCCTGCAGAAAAATTGAAATTCTATATTGAGAATAGAACGATCGAAATAGCACCTTTAGCGTATATGCGTGGTCGAACCTTGAATAAAGCATTTATCTTGTTGGATGAAGCTCAAAATACCACTTCGATGCAAATGAAGATGTTTTTGACGCGTATGGGTATTCAGTCGAAAACCATCATCACAGGTGATAAATCCCAAGTCGATTTACCTAAAAACCAAGTGTCTGGATTAGGAGAAGCAGCCAATATATTAAAAGGTATTGCTGGTATTTCATTCGTAGAATTGGATGGCTCCGATGTAGTACGTCACCGCCTAGTTCGTGAAATTATTGAGGCTTACGGAAAACAAGAAAAATAAGATGGTCGAAATCACACAAGCCAAATCTTTGGAGGAAATACACGAGGTTTTTGCTATCCGAATCGAGGTATTTGTGGTGGAACAAGCCTGCTTACCATCTGAAGAGTTTGATGAATTGGATGCACAAGCCAAGCACTATTTATTGTGGGAAGATGGAAAAGCGGTGGCAACTGGTCGTTATCGCAAAACAGAGAAAGGGGTCAAAGTTGAGCGTATCGCAACACTAGCATCTGCCAGAGGAAAAGGATATGCCAGTCAGATTGTACAACACATTATTCAAGAAGCCAAAATGGCTTATCCAGAGCTTACTTACTTTTATTTGCATTCTCAACAAACTGTCATGCCACTTTATGCCAGTTTAGGATTTATGCCTTATGGTGAAACTTTTATAGAGGCAGATATTGTTCATCAAGCAATGTCACTCATAATTAGGGATTAGTTATTAGTGATTAGTGTTGGTGATTTCGGAGATTTACTCCATTAACAATTGATGATTATGACAAAGAAAGTCGAGTTAGTGTATCCTCCAGGCGAGGTACATTTTGTGGGAGATGGGTTTAGAGTGCATAATTTTATTCCTAGTCGATACGGTTTGGACATGCAACGCATGAGTCCATTCATTATGTTGGATTATGGTTCTAAACACTACTTCGCTCCTTCTAAAGAACCTAAAGGTGTGGGAGTTCATCCGCATCGAGGTTTTGAAACAGTGACCATTGCTTATAAAGGTCGTGTAGCTCATCATGATAGCAGTGGTGGAGGTGGAATTATAGGTGAAGGAGATGTTCAGTGGATGACTGCAGCTTCAGGTGTATTGCATAAAGAGTACCATGAGGAAACTTTCAGTGCCGAAGGTGGTGATTTCCAAATGGTACAATTGTGGGTTAATTTACCTGCGAAGGATAAAATGTCCCCTCCTAAGTATCAGGCTATCTCCAACCAACAAATCACGAAAGTCGATTTAGGAGATTTAGGCTTCATAGAGGTGATTGCAGGAGAATATCAGGGTATAAAAGGGCCAGCATTTACATTCACTCTCGTGAATATGCTGAATGCTAAATTAAAGCATGGAGCAAAAGCTAGTTTTTCATTTCCCGCTTCTTATAACACCTGTTTATTGGTTATTGAAGGTAGTGTATCAGTCAATGGAACAGAAGATGTTGACTTGGATAATTTAGCTTTGATGGAAAACAATGGAGAAGATTTTACGATAGAAGCTAAAGAAGACAGTATTGTATTGATTCTTAGTGGTGAACCTATCCATGAACCCATAGCAGCCCATGGTCCATTTGTCATGAATACGCGTCAGGAAATCATGCAAGCTTTTGAAGATTTTAATGCAGGAAAATTCGGGTATTTATCGTAGATAATAGAGTTCTAGCACTGCTAGAACTCTTGAAATACAGAATCCCTCAAAAAAATAAAGCCCTAGCATCGCTAGGGCTTTATTGGTATAGATCTTAATCTAATATTAAAATGGAAGATCATCTCCAGATTCAGCTTCCAATGGAGGGAACTGATAGCCACCACTAGCAGTTGGCGCTACATTAGGAGGAACAGATGGGGCTGCACCTGAACGATCTAAACGATATGCTCTGATTTCTGTATACCAGCGATCATTGTATTCTCTTGATTCTACATTGAATTGTACTTTCACAATTTCACCTTCCTGTACTGGAGCTAAATCTTGAGTCTTATCACCCCAGACCGACATACACACTTTTTTAGGGTATTGATCTTGGGTTTCAATGACAAATTCTTGCTTGATCCAATTGGTTCCGTTACGTCCAGTACCGGTTACTTCAGGAAGTTTTTTAATTAATTTTCCGCTGATTTCTAAAGCCATTCTGTTTATTCAGATTTGATGAAAACTTGATTTCCTTGCAAGTAAGCAAATATTTGGTAATTTTGCTAACCATTTTGGCGATGTGGTGGAATTGGTAGACACGCTACTTTGAGGTGGTAGTGCCGTTTTAGGTATGGGAGTTCGAATCTCCCCATCGTCACTGTTTTTTTTATTATTAATCTGTAAATCATGTTGAAGATGAAACCTTACAGTGTGTTGCTTTACTATAACTACACCCCTGTGCCAGATCCTGAGGCTTATCGGGAAAAACACCACCTTTTTTGTATTGAAAACAATATCCTAGGCCGTATTATTGTGGCATCAGAAGGATTGAATGGAGCAGTCTCAGGTCTTAAAGAAGATTGCGACAAGTACATGCAATGGTTGGAAAGCGACCCTATTTTTCAGGGAACAGATTTTGATTTTAAAATCGAAGAATTTGACAAACACACCTTTAATAAATTGCATGTGCGTGTCAAAAATGAAATCGTTCATTCCGACTTGCCTGTTAATCCCTTAGAAAGAACAGGTAAGCATTTAAAACCCAAAGAATTCAAGGAATTATTGAAAAATGATCCTGACGTAGTATTGGTGGATATGCGTTCCAATTATGAACATGAATTAGGCCGTTTCAAAGGTGCTTATACCTTTGACATGGAAAATTTACGGGATTTACCTGATCATGTGCATGAAATTGATCATTTGAAAAATAAGAAAGTCATTACTTACTGTACTGGTGGTATTAAATGTGAAAAGGCTTCTGCTTATTTACTAGAGAAAGGTTTTAAAGATGTATATCAATTGCACGGTGGTATCATTAAGTACGGTTTAGAAGAAGGAGGAGAAGATTTTGACGGATCTTGTTATGTATTCGACAGTCGTGTAGCCACTCCAGTTAATAGCGTAAATCCTTTAGTTATCTCTAAATGTCATGTTTGTCAGGAACCATCAGATCATATGGTCAACTGTGCCAATCCTGAATGCAATGAGCACTTGGCTATTTGTCCAAGCTGTTTAAAAGAAATGGATGGAGCATGTTCTCCTGAATGTAAAGATCATCCTAGAAAACGCCCATACAACGAAAAAGGGTATTATTCCAAACAATCTGTAGGCTACTCTCCTATTTTAGGTTTTAAATCCTTTAGCAGAAATGCGAAGATTGAAGAAAAACAAAAAAAGGCTCATTCGTGAGCCTTTTTGATTTCATTTAAATGGAATTCTTGAATTAACGCTGGATTTTCTGGACTTAAAGTAAAGCTTACTTCTAAATCGCCTTTTTCTCCTTCTATTCTAAATTTACCCCGCAATTGATTTTCTGGAATCATGTCATGTACCTTTTTGATAGAGCCAACTTTCAAGAATAAGGCTTCTGCCTCGCTCTTCAATACAGGTGTAAAATAATCGGAGAAAAAATTGATGGCAAAAATGCCACTTCTCTCTCCTTGGTTCCAATGTGGCAATATCTTCATTAATTCACTTTGTCTTTGTTTCAAAATGGCAGATACGTGTAAAGAACGCTTGGGTATTGATGTTGTATTCAGTAAAGAATCAATGACCTGCATATTGATGCTTCCCATATTGGCATAGGTCAAATTACTAAAAGATATAATTCCTATGTTATAATCTGGAAATATCCGCCAATTACTTCCAAATCCAGGTAATCCCCCAGAATGCGAAATGGAAGTTCTATTAGCATAATCTTTGGTAAAACTTAAGCCATAGGCATAGGCACTAAAGCTTTGACCCACCTGACCGTTAGGATATTTTTGTTTGGCATTCACACTAATAAAATTCCAGGGGAATTGCATTTCTCTGACTGAAGAACGTTTAATAGGACCTGATTCTGGATCATTTCTTTCCGGCCATGCAGATAGATGAAAAGCGACATAATGGCTGAAATCTTCCATGGTGGTAATCAAGCCTCCCATAGCTCCATAAGCGCCATCATGTTCCAATGGCTGCTCCACCCAAGATTGATTAATCCATCGATAACCTAGAGCCAATTGGTTCTTTGGTACATCCATATATTCCCAATAGGTATGTGTCATGCCTAAAGGCTTTAAAATTTTCTCTGTAATGTAAGTTTGGTATGACTGTCCAGATACTTTTTTAATGATACTTCCCAAAAGCGCAAATCCCATATTGCTGTATTCAAAGCTTACTCCAGGATTGTTTGAAAATGAAATACCTTTATTCAGCATGTCTGAGAATGCTTTTTCTGAGATCCCCAATTGTCGATCTCCCCAAGGGTTATCTTCTGGAAAACCTGCTGCATGGGTCATCAAATGCCTAATGGTAATCTCTGGGGCATCCTTTGTTACATATTTTTGATTTTTTAATTCAGGAATAAAATGGTGTGCTGGTTCATCCAATTGTAATTTTCCTTCATCTCTCAACTTCAAGATGGCCATGGTGGTGAAGCTTTTGGTCATAGAAGCTATTCGGTAATCGATTTGTGAATTGGCAGGGATTTGCTGTTGGATATTAGCCAAACCGATGGATTGAGTATGTATCAATTTACCTTGATAGACCAATCCATAAACAGCACTAGGTAGTTTTTCTTTCTCCACATATTTTTTAAAAAGTTGATCAATTTGTGGAATAAATGCCTTGATTTTTTCTTCTGTACTTTGTCCCAATGCTGATTGTATACCAATGACAATCAAGAGTAGATGTATTATTTTTTTCATTTTTTTTCTATTAATAAATGCCTTGAATGGTGATTTTCTGTTCTCTCAAAAGTATATACTCTCCTACTTTCTTTCCTAAAAATAAGCTTCCAATGGGTGATTCGGGGGAAATCGCAAAATAGTCTTTCTGTTCTAAACTGATTTTTCCTAAGCCCACCAACATATAATAAGATCCTCTATCTGTGACAATGAGCGCACCTTTGTCGATACTTTCATACGTCCTATGAATGGGTACATGCTGGATGATTTGCATGGAATGCCTATTTTGGTCGATCAAAGCAGAACATTTATCCATTTCTCTTTGCATCATTTCTCTACCTGTTTCATATTTGTCGCCAGCCGAACTCTTGGTGTCAGAATCTCTTGATTCTTTTGCCTGAACATAAGCTAGTTGAGCTTCTTGGATGTTTTGTTCCAATCGCAAGACTATTTCCTGATAAAGTTGAGATTTAATATGGTGCCAATCGCTCATGTCCGACAAGTTCAAATGATTCTTTTGGGAAATTATCAATAAATTTGTTCATGACCTATTTCTCACCGACCGACTTGATTATTAACCCAGATGGAAGTTCCTATCATTTGAACATTCGTCCGGAGCAATTATGTGATACCATTTTTATGGTGGGGGATCCAGAACGAGTAGAAAAAGTGTCCTGTCATTTTGACCGTATTGATTTCAAAATCCATAAAAGAGAGTTTGTAAGCCATTTTGGGGAACTTGCAGGAAAGCCTATTGGAGTGATTTCAAGTGGCATTGGAGCAGATAATGTAGAAATTGTCATGAATGAATTGGATGCTTTAGCAAACATAGATTTCGAAACTCGAGAGGAAAAAAGTCAAAAGCGATCCTTACATCTTATCCGAATTGGTACCTCGGGATCTATTCAAGAAGATATCCCAGTTGATTCAGTGTTAATATCTGAAGCTGCTATTGGATTTGATAATTTGGCCCAGTTCTATCATTTTTCTTCCGATAAAAGTCTTCTTCAAAATGATTTGGATCTATTTTGTCAACAAATTGGCTATCCTTTGCCCATTTATGGCGCCAAAGCTTCCAATCAATTAGTTCATCGATTCTCTCAAGATGCCTATTTTCGGGATGCATTTTTGGGAACAACGTTAACTGCACCTGGTTTCTATGCCCCCCAAGGTCGCACCGTTAGAATGGAATCAATCTTACCTGATTTTTTGAAAGACTGTTCCGTCACACTCGTGGGGAAATCAAAAATTACGAATATTGAGATGGAAACTTCAGCTTACTATGCTTTTTCAGGAGTTTTAGGGCATGAAATGATTTCATTGAATGCCATTTTGGCCAATCGCATAACACATCAATTTTCGACAAATCCAGAAAAACAAATTAGTCAATTGATCGAGAAAGCTATAGCTCTCTTTTCATGATGTAATCGTTCATGTAATAGCCCTCTCCTACATGTAAATCTAATTCTTGGTCGATTTGAAATCCTCTTTTTAGATAAAACTGAACGGCAGAATTATGTCGATTGACATTTAAATACATCGCTTTTTGACCATTTTCTTTAGCAAATCCAGCTACATATTCCAATAAAAAGGTTCCTGCACCTTGACTTTTTTGTAGTGGTCTCAAATAGATTTTATGTAGCTTTCCTTCATGCTCATTCATGGCTTCATAAGCCGCAAAACCAATAGCTCCTTCTTCCGATTCTAACATGAAAAAATGAACATTTCCTTCGAATTGCTTTTTCAAAACCTCAGTTCGATACATCATGTCCAACATGTAAACACATTGTTCTTCACTTAGGATAGAACCATAGGTAGGACGCCAAGCTTGCTCGGCTATCGCTTGTATGGTAGGAATATCATTTATTTCAGCTTTTCGGATTTGCATTCTGCAAAATTAAGAGAGCAAATTTGTAAATTCGTTAAAATTAAAAAAATATGAGTCAAGAGAAACCGCTTATTCTAATTGCTAATGACGATTCTATTCATTCTAAAGGAATTAGAGTATTAACTGAGATCATGTCAGAAATTGGCGAGGTTGTCGTAGTGGCGCCTGATAGCCATCAATCTGGGATGGGACATGCTATCACCATGGGGACTCCTATTCGTGTAACTAAAACAGAAACTTTTGGACCCAATATTCAATCCTATAAATGTTCAGGTACGCCTGCCGACTGTGTCAAGTTTGGTAAACACTATATTTTAAAAGGCCGTAAGATTGATTTGATGGTTTCAGGTATCAATCACGGTTCCAATGCATCTATTTCTGTATTGTATTCTGGTACTATGTCGGCAGCCATTGAGGCTGCCATGGAAGGAATTCCAGCCATTGGCTTTTCTCTTTGTGATTATGCCAATGATGCGGATTTTAGTCATTGCCATGATTTAATCATTAAAATTGCTCAGCAAGTTTTAGAGCACGGTTTACATGAGGGTCTAACCTTAAATGTGAATTTCCCTGCTAAATCTGAGTCGCCAATTCAAGGAATACGTGTAGCACGACAAGCTAAAGCTGTTTATCGAGAGTTTTTTGAAGAAAGAAAAGATCCATACGGCCAACCATATTTTTGGATGGATGGCTTTTTACATAATGAAGACCTTAATAATGGAACGGATTTAGATTGGTTATCTGAGAATTTTGCTACTGTAGTTCCAGTTAAATATGATTTAACGGATTATCAAGCATTAGAAGAAATGAAACATTGGGATTTTACGATATAATCGATTTGACTTTTAAAATAGTCAATAAGCTCAAAGCATCTTGAATTTCTCCGTTTTCGGCCATGTTAAATACTTCTTGTATGGGAAGTTTCCTAACAAGCAATGATTCTGTCTCTTCGGGTGAAGCGATTCCTTGCTGAAGGTCTTTAGCTAGAAACATATAGGCTTTTTCATCGGTCACAGAATTGGATAAATAGCATGTTCCAAGACTAATCCATTCTTTGGCATGTAAACCTGTTTCCTCTTCTAATTCTCTTTTAGCAGCCTCCAAAGGATTTTCCTTATTTTCAATTAAACATCCTCCTTCGGGTAACTCCCAGGAATAGGCATCTAGGGTATAACGGTGTTGTTCCACCAAATACGTATTACCTTCTTCATCTAATGGAAAGATAGAAACGGCTACATTTTTAAAATGGACCAATCCATAAATACCTTCTTTTTGATTCGGATTAATGACCTCGTGATGCTCAATTCGGATCCAAGGATTTTCATATACGGTATTTTTGGAAAGTGTTTTCCAAGGTTTATCTTGTAGTTCCATCCCGTAAAAATAAGAGGAATTGATGTATCTTTGTGCATAAATTTTTCCCATGAAACAGCGTTTGCTGCTTATTACTTTCTCGGTCAGTGTCTTGATATTAATCGGGAAATTTTATGCCTATTATTTAAGTGGTTCCACTACTTTATTGACGGATGCTTTAGAATCCATCATTAATGTGGTGGCAGGTGCTTTTGCCTTTTACTCCATTTATTTAGCCTCTTTACCCAAAGACTTGAATCACCCTTATGGCCATGGGAAAATTGAATTTTTCGCTTCTGGTTTAGAAGGCGTATTGATTCTCTTAGCTGCTGCATACATATTTTTACATGCCTCTCAGCATCTATGGACAAATCAAGAAATCAAGAGCCTGGATATGGGTATGGCCATTTCATTGGGTTCTTCTGCCTTAAATGGTATCATGGGATATTTCTTAATTCAAATGGGTAAAAAGGAGCATTCTCCAACCATGGTGGCAGATGGGAAACACTTACGTTTGGATGCTTATAATAGTTTATTAGTCGTATTAGCCTTAGCTATCACCTATTTAACTAACTGGTTATGGGTTGACTCAGCTGCATCTCTCCTATTTGCTTTTTTTATGTTTTGGCAAGGTATCCGTTTGATTCGTACCTCTGTGGCGGCTTTAATGGATGAAACCAATCCAAAAGTCTTTCGAATGGTCATTGATTGGATTACTAAAAATCAACGTGACGAATGGATTGATTTACATAATTTAAGAGTTCAGCAATATGGGGGGGATTTACATATCGACTGCCATTTGACATTACCTCGGTATTGGGATTTGAACCATGTTCATGAGGAAATTCACGACTTCGAAGGAACACTATCTCGAGTTCTCCCTACCCACATTGAGATATTTGTACACGCGGACCCCTGTTTGGACGAATGCTGTGCACATTGTCAGGTTTCTGACTGCCCAATCCGAGCGCATGCATTTCAAGAAAAAATTGAATGGAATAATGTGAACTTAGCCTTGAATCAAAAGCACTTTTTAGAACAACTAAACCGTCCTTAGGCTTCCTATTCCTCCATCTACTCCTATTATTTGACCCGTAATCCAAGAATTTTCAGGTTTTAATAAGAATACAGCCAGATTAGCCACGTCTTCAGCTTGCCCCACACGACCCAAGGGATGACGTTTTCCTCCCGCTTCCACTTTTTCAGGACTATTTAACAAGTTTTGAGCTAGAGGTGTTTGAGTTAATGAAGGGGCAACGGCATTCACTCGAATTTTAAAACTACTTAATTCTGCTGCTAAAGAACGAGTAAGTCCTTCAATGGCACCTTTCGAACTAGCTATTGATGCATGAAATCCCATTCCTGTTTGAACAGCCACTGTACTGAACATCACAATGGATGCACTTTCAGATTGTTTTAAGCAAGGTAATAAGGCTTGAATAACACGAACAGCACCTAAGACATTGATTTTAAAATCTAGTTCAAAATCAGCCGTACTTAGTCGATGAAAAGGTTTTAATACGATGCTGCCCGGGCAATATGCAATACCAGCCACAGGACCTTGAATGGATGAAAATATGCTATCATCCTCTTGAAGGGCATCCCATGTATAATTTTCAATACCCACCAAGTCAGACGCTTTTCTGGAAAAATTAAGTACACGATGTCCAGCAGCTATTAATTGCTCTGCTATGGAGTAACCAATCCCTTGGCTTGCTCCAACCACAACATAAACTCCCATTAAATGGATTGAATACTGCCTAAAAATTCTTTTTTAGTTGCTTCTTCTTGGAATTTGCCCCCATAAAATGAAGTAATGGTCGATGTAGCATCATCTTTAACACCTCTAGAAGAAACGCATAAATGTTTAGCATCAATGTAGATGGCAACATGTTCTGTCTCCAAAACTTTTTGCAAATGCTTCGCAATTTGCATGGTCAAGCGCTCTTGAACTTGAGGCCTTTTGGCATAATATTGAACGATACGGTTCAATTTGGATAATCCAATGACTTTACCTGAAGAGATATATGCAATATGTGTTTTACCAACGATAGGCACAAAATGGTGCTCACAATTGGAGTAAAAGCTAATGTTTTTCTCAATCAGCATTTCGTTGTAGCCAAACTTATTTTCGAATAAGGCTACTTGCGGCTCATTTTTAGGATTTAATCCACTGAAAATCTCTTCCACGTACATTTTAGCCACACGCTTTGGAGTACCTTTTAATGAATCATCTGTTAAGTCTAAACCTAATGTCAACATGATTTCTTTAAAATGACCTTCTATCTTTTTGATTTTATCAGCATCAGAAAGATCAAATGCATCTGATCGCATCGGCGTCTCTATTGAAGTCGCTATGTGATTATCTCCAATCTCATCATCCGTGAAATGGAAATTTTCCGTATCAATGAGCAGGGAATTCAACAAAATTTCTTTCTGTTTCATATAATCTAATTTTTAAGTCAAAGTTGGTGGCAAGCACAGCTCTCATTTTTTGATAAATAACCAAGGCAATGTTTTCAGCTGTAGGATTTAAATTAGCAAATTCGGGAACATCTAAATTAAGATTCTTATGGTCGAATTTCTGAATTATTTCCTTTTGAACCAGTTGGGAAACCTCCTTCATATCTATCACATAACCCGTTTCAGGATTAATTGTTCCAGTAATTTGCACAATTAATTCATAATTGTGGCCATGGAAATTCGGATTGTTGCATAATCCAAATACTTCTTGGTTCTTTTCATCTGACCAATTGGTATTATATAACCGATGAGCAGCATTAAAATGTTCTTTCCTAAATACACTTACACGAGGAAGCTCCATCATTTTTTTAAATTGGATATAAATTTACAGCCATAATTTGATTAAATTTCAATTTCATTATCTAAAACCAGTTTAACTATTTATGAAAAGGCGAAACTTTATTTCAAAATCGCTGCTATATACTTCATCTGCTGCCCTATTTCCCACTATTTTAAAAGGCATAACACCAGAACAAACAAAAGTGCGATTAGGTTTCATTGGCGTGGGACTTCGTGGAAGAAATCATTTGGAAATGGCGATGTTTCGTCCCGATGTAGAAATTGTGGCAATTTGTGATGTAGATCCTCAAGCAATTCAGATTTCTCAAAAAATGATTCGCGATAAGGGTCGTAAAGAAGCTGTTGTATATCAAAAAGGGGATCATGATTTTGAAAATTTAGTCAAACGAAACGATATCGATGGTGTAATTATCGCTACTCCTTGGGAATGGCATGTGCCTATGGCCTTAGCTTCCATGAAAGAAGGAAAATATACGGGTGTGGAAGTTTCAGCCACAGTTACCCTAAAAGAATCGTGGGATTTAGTGAATATGTATGAAAAAACAGGTTCACATTGCATGATTTTGGAAAATGTCTGCTACCGCCGTGATGTGCTAGCTGTTTTAAACATGGTTCGTCAAGGCATGTTTGGCTCATTAACCCATGTACAATGTGGTTATCAACATGATTTACGTGAAGTGAAATTCAATGATGGAGTTAAGCCTTATGGTGGTGGTGTAGAATTTGGAGCGAAAGGATTTTCGGAGGCTAAATGGAGAACCCAACATTCGGTTGATAGAAACGGTGATATTTATCCAACTCATGGCTTAGGGCCAGTAGCTGAAATGTTGAATATTAACCGAGGAAACCAGTTTTTACATTTAACATCTATGGCTAGTCCAGCTTTAGGTTTACATAAATATGTTGTGGATAAAGGTGGTAAAGATCACCCAAATGCCAAAACCAAGTTTAAGTTAGGTGATGTGGTTACCACGTTAATTAAATGCGCCAACGGAGAAACCATCATGATTTCCCATGATACCAACTCCCCTAGACCTTATTCTTTAGGATTCCGTGTTCAAGGAACCAATGGTTTATGGATGGATGATAATAAATCCATTTATTTGGAAGGTGTTTCACCTAAAGCGCATAGCTGGGAGCCATTCAAACCCTATCAAGAGAAATACGATCATCCACTTTGGAAGGCTCATGCACAAGATGCAGAAAATGCAGGCCATGGAGGAATTGATTATTTTGTTTTAAGAGCTTTTATTGAATCGATTAAAAATAAAGTAGCCCCTCCTATTGACGTATATGATGCGGCAGCATGGTCAGCTATTTCACCACTATCCGAAGAATCCATAGCCAAAGGATCTGCCCCTGTTAAAATTCCTGATTTCACACGTGGGAAATGGAAAACAAATCAACCTATTTTTGCTTTAAATGATAACTATTAAACCTTTATGACAACTACAAACAAACCTACCAACACCTCAGCTGCCCTTTTAATTATCGGAATACTCTTTTTTGTATTTGGATTTGTGACTTGGGTAAACTCCGTTTTAATTGCTTTTTTTAAAGCAGCCTTTGCATTAAATAACTTTGAATCTCTGTTAGTAACCTCAGCATTTTTTATTTCTTATTTTGTTATGGCCATTCCTTCTTCTTGGGTATTGGCAAAAACTGGATTTAAAAATGGTATGTCCTTGGGATTAATTGTTATGGCAGTTGGAACTGTATTATTTGTTCCAGCGGCTGAAATGTCTAATTATCCCATGTTCCTTTTAGGTTTATTCGTGATTGGTACTGGATTAGCGCTTTTACAAACAGCTTCCAATCCATATGTAACCATTTTAGGTTCTCCAGATTCTGCTGCCAAGCGTATCTCTGTTATGGGAATTTGCAATAAAGTGGCTGGTATTTTAAGTCAGTTTATTTTCGGTGGCTTATTGTTATCCTCCACTACAGATGCCAAAGATTTGAGCATAGTGGTAACTCCATATTTAATTATGACTGGAGTTTTAGTGGGATTAGCCTTATTGGTTCGCTTCTCAACTTTACCAGAAGTAGAAGCCGAAGAAAGTGATGAAGCAGCTGCAGAACAACGCTCTAGCGTATGGGCATACCCTAACCTAGTTTTGGGACTAGTAGCATTCTTCTTATACGTAGGTGTGGAAGTTATGGCGGGTGATACTATCATCAATTATGGCGTGTCGCAAGGCATTGAAATGGAAGTGGCTAAAACCTTCACCACCTATACTTTATATGGGATGTTGGCTGGATATGTAGTAGGTATTTTGTTTATTCCTAAGATTTTATCTCAACAAAAAGCCTTGAATTATTCTGCCATTTTAGGGGTTGTATTTTCCCTTGGAACCGTTCTTTTACATGGATATTATTCAGTGATGTGTTTAGCCCTTTTAGGCTTAGCCAATGCATTAATGTGGCCAGCTTTGTGGCCATTAGCTATTAGTGGTTTAGGGAAATTTACCAAATTAGGTTCTGCCTTGATAATTATGATGATTTCGGGCGGGGCATTAATTCCATTATTATATGGAGATATTGCCGATCGAATTCAAGATACACAATTGGCTTATGTCATTATGGTTCCTTGCTATTTGTTTATTCTTTTTTACGCAACAATCGGACACAAAAAGAGTTCTTGGTAATAACATCATGTAAAAAGAGCCTCATCTTATTTTCATGAGATGAGGCTTTTTGTTTGTATTTCGTAAATTTGAAATAAATATACTACCTATGTCAAGCATCCTTCAGTCGTCTTCTGCTCATTTGATAAGCGATGGGAACCTTTATGCTCCTACTTTGTATGGCTATCAAAGGAGAGAAACGATTCCTGTTTCAATCGGTGATTTGATGTTAGGTTCTGATTTTCCTATTCGAATACAATCCATGACCACGGTAGACACCATGGATACAGTGGGCTCCATTGAACAGTCCATTCGTATGATTGATGCGGGTTGTGAATTGGTGCGGATTACAGCTCCATCTGTTAAGGAAGCACAAAACTTAGAAAATATTCGAAAAGGTTTACGTTCCAAAGGCTATAAAACTCCCTTAGTAGCTGATATTCACTTTACACCCAACGCTGCTGAATTAGCTGCTAGAATAGTAGAGAAAGTGCGCATAAATCCGGGTAATTATGCCGATAAGAAGCGATTTGAAACAATTGATTATACGGAAGCATCCTATCAGTCTGAATTAGAACGAATTCGTGAAAAATTCTTGCCATTGGTGAAAATTTGCAAGGAATATGGTACTGCTATGCGTATTGGGACCAATCACGGCTCTCTTTCAGATCGTATTTTAAGTCGATATGGAGATACTCCTTTAGGTATGGTAGAATCTGCTTTGGAGTTTTTACGTATCTGTGAGGATGAAAATTACTTTAATATCGTTCTTTCCATGAAGGCATCCAATACGCAGGTCATGGTAGAAGCCTATCGTTTATTAAGTAAAAAGCTTGCTGATGGTCGTTTTAAAGCATATCCATTGCACTTGGGGGTAACAGAGGCAGGTGAAGGTGAAGATGGCCGAATTAAATCAGCCGTGGGTATTGGTACGCTTTTAGAAGATGGATTAGGAGATACCATACGTGTATCTTTAACAGAAGACCCTGAATTTGAAATTCCTGTAGCTAAAGATTTGGTTAATCGCTATGTCGGACGAAATCGTCCTAATGCTCCTATTCCAGCTCTTACTAATTTAACTGCAGGATTTGACTCCCCTATTAATCCATTTGCTCATTCAAGAAGAAAAAGTACCGAATTGTTGAATTTTGGAGGTCATCAAGTTCCTCGAGTTATAGCCGACTTTTCTCATTTGAAAAGCATAGGCATGGAGGATTTGAAATCCATTGGTCATTTTTATTTGCCAGAACCCGATAAATGGGCCATGAATGATTTGGGAGCAGATTATCTATATACGGGAACATTGGATGTGGATTTTATGCTTCCTAATGGCTTGAAACAAATTCAATCTGCTAAAACATGGATGCAATCGAGTTCTTCAGAGCATCAATATCCATTATTTGAAGCAGAAGATTGGTTGAAATCTAGCAAGAAACATACCTCCCTTAATTTTGTACATGTAGATGCAGAAGAAATTTGGACAAATGAAGTATTGGTCAATGCGTTAAAATTAGCCCAGCATGAAGTATTAGTACTTTCTTCCAGCTTCTCCAATCGAATGGCAGCCATTCGTCGGGCCTATTTTGAGTTGGAAATGGAAGGAATTAGTATTCCTGTGGTTATACAATTGAATTACCAAGATATTCCAGCAGAACAGTTTCAATTATTTGCTCCTACCGATGCGGGTGCCTTATTGATTGATGGTTTTGGTGATGGTTTGATGTTGTCATTAACAGGTCTTCATGTTCAAACTTCCCTCGTTAATTCTACTAATTTTGGAATTTTACAGGCCTGTCGAGTACGTATTTCTAAAACCGAATATATTTCTTGTCCATCTTGTGGAAGAACCTTATTTGATCTTCAAGAAACAACGGCAAGAATACGACAAGTGACTGATCATTTAAAAGGGGTGAAAATAGGAATTATGGGCTGCATTGTGAATGGCCCAGGAGAAATGGCTGATGCCGATTATGGCTATGTAGGTATTGGTAAAGACAAAATTGCCTTATACCGTGGTCAGGAAGTCGTTAAAAAGTCAGTACCAGCAGATTCAGCTGTGGATGAATTAATTCAATTAATCAAAGAAGACGGAATTTGGAAAGATCCGCAAGAAACGACCAATTAAGATGAGCAGACTAAGAGATCAATTCAGAATAGGTGAAGTATTTACCTATTTCATTCGAGTATTTCAAAAACCAAAACCAGGTACACCGACGAACTTTAATATTCGCACAATGCACATGATTAATAAAATATCGATTGTGATGTTTTTGTTTTGTGTGGCCGTGATGATTTATCGAGCTGTATTTCGCTAGAATTATTTCATCCCAAATTTACACCAATGTGATTTAGCGTAGGCCAAAGCCTTTTTGTCCTTGGTTTTTCCATTGACATAATCGCATAAATATTGGTATTCTTTTGGTCCTGGGGCATTGGGTAGCACTGCCAATAATTTTTCAATAACCTGAATAGCTTGAGAAGCTTTCTTTTGTTTGAATAACAAAGAACTTTCTACCATCCACATTCTTCTTTGAATCGAGCTAGCATCTAGTCCAGCCTTAGTCATTTGGCTCTTTATCTTTTGTATATCACTTACACTCAATTTATTTGCCTGAGAGCTAGTCAACACAATTTGAAAGATGTTTTCATAGCTCATTCGCACAGGGTTTGCCTCATAGATTTTCTCATAGGCAGGAATATGTGTGATGAAATAGTCAAATAAAGCATTATTATTATTCATCATGACCATTTGAATGGCATTGAAAGTACTTTGGGAAGTATATTGCCCTGGATTTAAGGTCTTAGCAAATTCATTGAAGGCCAAAATATTGGAAGTGGTATCGCCCACTATCCGTGCGTACTCCGCATAGTTTAATAAAAATTGCAGATTTTTATCTCCACCTTTTAATCTTTTAGCATAATTCTGTGCATTTTCCGCTGGATTAGCGGCTTTTTGAGCTATAGAATTCACATTAATGACAGAATTCTCCCTCTCTCCAAAGATCTTTGCTCCTACAATTTGTAAGGTATTAGGATCCATAAAAATGAAGGTCGGTGTAGCATTAATGTTTATTTTGAGTTTCTTCAGTAAGTTTTGATTTTCAGGATTGCGAATATCTAGTTGGAAATTGACAAATTTAGCATTGTACAAAGCACCAACTTGTGGTTGTGCGAATGTGCCTTTGAAAGCATTACATATATGACAATCTGGCGCATAGACTTCCATAAATAAAAGTTTATTCTGCTTTTTGGCAGTAGCTATGGCCACATTGAAATTACCTGTTTTGATGAAATTTATCCCCTTTTGAGCCTTAGAAGGCATAGATAGGAGTAAAATAATGGCTAGGAATAAATGGGATATTTTCATGTAAAAATTTTTATTGACCTTTCTCAGCCGCGATGATTTCTTTCTTTAAATGACTCGATAAAGTCATACAAACTTGTTCTATTTCCTGTGAAAAATAAGTATCTCCAGTAGCTTGTAAGGAAGCTTCAGAAACAGTACCTAAGATTTCAATGAAAAAACGCTTCATGTCTAAAACCTCCATGTCTTTGGTCCAAAGAGGTAAGGTTAATGTGCCTTTGTGGTATGGATCCCAAGTCGCCACTAAAATTGCTTTGGTTTCTTCTATTCCTTCGTTAGGGTTATCAGTAGCTGACCAAGAAATTTGTTCAGGAATGTTATTTTCGTCTAAACTAATTTTGAAATTTATCTCTGATTGTTTCATCGCTTAATTTGAATTGTTTTTCGATTCATGGACTAAATTCTATCCCAAATAAATCGTATTTTCGTACAAAAGTAAGAAAACTTAATGGTTCGAGCAGAAATTATTACGATTGGGGACGAGATTCTTTATGGGCAAATATTGGATACCAATACCCAATGGATTAGCCTTGAATTAGATAAAATAGGAATTAAAACCATCAGAAAGTCGTCCGTAGGCGATCAAGAAAGTGAAATTTTAAGCATTCTGGAAGAAGCTCAACATCGGGCCGATATCGTATTCATTACAGGAGGATTAGGGCCAACCAAAGATGATTTGACCAAAAAAGTTCTAGCTAATTTCTTTGATTGCGACATGGCGTATCATCCACAAGCATTGGAAGATGTACGTGTTTTCTTTGAGAAAAGAGGAAGAGAATTAAGTGATTTGAATCGAGATCAAGCCTTGTTACCTACCAAAGCGCAATACGTACAAAATAAGCAAGGTACTGCACCAGGTATGTGGTTTGAAGAAAAAGGTACGGTTTGGGTATCTATGGCAGGTGTTCCATTTGAAATGAAAGCGATCATGGAAGATTTGGTCTTGCCTCGAGTAGCCCAACATTTTAAAACGCCAACCATTGTGCATAAAATTGTAAAAGTGGTAGGCATAGGTGAATCCTATTTGTCAGATATGATACAGGATTGGGAATTGTCATTACCCAGTCATATTAAATTAGCGTATTTGCCTTCTTTGGGAATCGTTAAATTGCGTTTGACGGGCTTTGGAGACAGTGTTACTCAATTGAATCAAGATATTCAACAGGAAATAGACCGTGTCATGCCCCTCATCAAACTCTATGTGTTTGGTTATGAGCAAGACGAATTATCACAAGTTATAGGTCAATTATTGATCGAAAAAGGCGCTAATATTTCCGTGGCAGAAAGTTGTACAGGAGGTTATTTAGCACATCTATTCACAGAAATAGCAGGTAGTTCAGCCTATTTTAAAGGTGGTGTTATTTCTTATGCCAATGAAGTTAAAATAGAAACATTAGGTGTTTCTCATGCTTTATTAGAAAATGATGGAGCTGTCAGTGAAGCTTGTATCATAGCTATGGCGAATGGGGTCAGAGAGAAATTACAAAGTACTATATCTCTAGCCACTTCTGGAATTGCTGGTCCAGATGGTGGTACCGAGGAAAAACCTGTAGGAACGGTATGGATTGCTTTATCTCATGCTGAAGGTGTAATTACTCGTAAGTTGCAATTAGCAGGCACTAGGAAGCAAATAATACATATGACGGCCCTAAACTGTCTGAATTTAGTTAGGAAATTTTTGTTAAACGAATTGACTCAATAGTTATGGCCATCATGGAAGTCATCATGCCTAAAATGGGTGAAAGTATCATGGAAGCTACCGTATTAAACTGGTTAAAAAAACCAGGTGATTATGTGGAAGCAGATGAATTTATTTTGGAGGTAGCTACTGATAAGATAGATACCGAAGTACCAAGCCCCGTTTCAGGTTATTTACAGAAGATTATTATCCCTGTTGGAGAAATAGCTACCATTGGAAAGGCCATTTGTGTCATTGATTCTACGGAAAATTCAGCAGAACCCTCTCCTAGCACCTCTACAGTCACGATGTTTCCTCAACATGAAGAATTAGCTTTATTGACAGATGTAAGCTTAGGGATTTTAGGTCAAAATGAAGAAAAATCAAACCCATGGATTTCTCCTTTGATCAAACAAATTTGCTTGCAAGAAAATGTCACTCAGCGTGAGCTAAGTACTATTAAAGGTTCTGGCCTAGACCAACGAGTTACCAAAAAAGATGTTTTGAATTATATCGCCGTTCGGAATTCCAAGCGGATGATAGCCTCAGGAACGCTGAGTCAAGGTCCAGGCTTGCGTTTACCAGGTGATGTGGTGATAGAAATGGACCGTATGCGCAAGATGATTTCTGAGCGTATGGTGGATTCTAAGCGTATCGCCCCTCACGTTACCTCGTTTTTAGAGGCTGATATGACAGCTATGGTTACTTGGCGCGAAACTGAAAAGGCCAATTTTTTGGCCAAATACAAAGAGCCAATAACCTATACCCCATTGTTGATTATGGCGACAGCCAAAGCTCTGAAGGATTTCCCGGGGATGAACATTTCTGTGGAAGGAAATTATTTAGTACAGCATGAACAAATCAATATTGGCATGGCAGTAGCCTTACCCAATGGTAATTTGATTGTTCCTGTTATTCATGAAGTAGATAAATTATCATTATTGGAATTGACTAAAAAGGTCAATGATTTATCTAATCGAGCTAGATTGAATAAATTAACTCCATTTGATTTAGAAGGAGGCACTTATTCTATCTCAAATATTGGTTCATTTGGCAATTTGATGGGTACTCCTATCATTGTTCAGCCACAAGTAGGGATATTGGCCTTTGGAGTAATTGAAAAGAAACCAGCGGTCATTTCTGGGCCTCAAGGTGATCAGATTGCGATTCGTCAAAAGATGTTCATATCTCATTCATATGACCACCGAGTAATCGATGGTTCTTTGGGTGGAGGTTTCTTGAAACGAGTTTCCGATTATCTAGAGAAATTCAATATTTCTGATCACGAATTGTAGTCAGATCTTTATTTTACATGAGGCTCAGGTTGTTATTTAACATTACTTGTTTTAGATTTTTCGACATAATTATTGAAGCAATATAGGTTATTTTATATCGCACTCTACTTTAATGCCAATACTTAGGTATTTCTTTTTTTCAAAAAAAAGAAACAAAAAAAACAGATGATTACGGTTAATCCTAAGACGAATTCCGCTACGCGGAACCGATGTTCACTTCGCATACGGCTTTTATCTTTGACGCTAACGCACATAGCCTATGCGCTGGGTCAAACATCCGCCTCACGCTTCGCTTATGCTACGTTCCCATCTTTCGTTGGGATTAACCTCATTAGTTGTTAGTTATTTGAATTAAGTTTTTAGAATGAAGTTTGATATTTTTTGATAGAAAATACAGTTGGTCAGCACGAGCGAAAGATGATGAACGCAGCGGTAGACGAGGTTTTGACCTTAGCAAAGGCGATGCGTGTCGGCGTCAAAAATATAGGCGATAGCGTAGTGAATCACGGTTTCGCGAAGCGAAATTCGCCTTTGCTGACCGACAAGAAAAGAAGTTTTTTTGTTTCTTTTTTTTCAAAAAAAGAAATACCATAAAATTGTGTTTTAAGTGATGGTATTTAGGTCAGATTCAACAGAACCATAATCATATCATTTACTTTGGCCTTTTATCAGGACAAGACAACACTTTGAATATTTTAAATAAAAAAGACTCAGAATCTAAGTATTGGCATTAAAGTAGAGTGCGATATAAAATAACCTATATTGATTCAATTATTACATATCGGAAAATCCAAAATAGTATTGACCAACTCTGTCGACCAAAAAACTGTCAACTTATTTCAGTAAGAGCCATGTTAATAAAAAAGCCCTGAATAAATCCAGGGCTTTTTTAATGTTTTGTGTAATTAAAACTTGGAATTCGGGTCCTTGACATTAGGACGAATAATGCGTAACCAAGTTAATAATTTAACCATTGGATAGGTTGGATCAATCTCAAACCATTTGGTAGCAAAATTGACACGATTCGGTAATTTATGGTGATTATTTTGGAACAACTCTCCCATCATCAACACATCCACGACTAAAGAGTTCTTAGAGTGATCATGATTGTCATAATTTTGGTAGCCATACTTATGCCCTGACCAGTTAACAATAGCACCGTGAACAGGTCCCATTAAAAAGTGTACGGGTAACAAAAAGAAGAATGCCCAGTGCATATCAAAATATTTATAGGCAACAATGTAGAATGAAGCGTAAGCAACTCCCCAACCAATTCTTGAAATCCATGAATCGCCAATTTTTTCAATTGTTTTAGAAACTGGATAATCATGCTCAAAACGTTCTTCTACTTTTTGAGAACGGTTTAAAACCGCATTGTAAATGTTCTTTGTTTTCCACATCATCGTGAAGACATTACTAGAGAACATCGGCGAGTGTGGATCTTTAGGTGTATCAGAAAATGCATGATGCATTCGGTGTAGAATGGCGTAAGCTCTTGGACTTAAAAAAGAAGACCCTTGAGATAAATAAGTAAGGAAATAGAAAAATTTCTCCCAGAACTTGTTCATTAAGAACATTTTGTGTGCTGAATAACGATGTAGGAAGAAAGTTTGACTAAATAAAGATACGTACCAATGAATAATAAAAGCTGGAAGTACTAATTGCATAAAAGTAATAATAAGGTATGACCACAAATTTAGCCATGAAAACTCAAAGAATCTCTAGTATTCCAATATACTTTTATGATTTTTATCAGTTATGGGTGTAGGAAGGCGTATTGAAGGATATTGACTCCCATTTTAAGGGCAGCCTCTCTTTTTTCTGCTGGATCGTGGTAAATACTTTCATCTTCCCAGCCATTTCCTAAATCGCATTCATAGGAATAAAAACAGATGAGTCGGCCTTGATAAATCAACCCAAATCCTTGAGGAGCTTTGCCGTCATGCTCATGCACTTTGGGTAAACCTTTGGGGAAAGAATATGCTTGAGAATAAATGGGATGATTGAAAGGTAATTCTACAAAACTTAATTCAGGAAAGACTTTCGCCATTTCTCTGCGAATGGATTTATCTAAACCATAATTATCATCAATATGCAGAAAACCACCCCCTAATAAGTATTGACGTAAGTTCTTTTGTTCCTCTTTATCGAATAGCACATTACCATGACCCGTCAAATGGATAAAAGGATAATTCCAAAGCATAGGGCTTGTTAATTCTACGGTCTCTGGACTAGGATCAATGCCCATTTTTTTCTGCTGGTTAGCAAATTGAATGAGATTAGGTAATGATGTCTTATTGGCATACCAATCTCCTCCCCCTTTGTATTTTACTTTAGCAATTTTAAACAAAGGGTTTTGAGCCAAAAGCTGTTGACTGATTAAAATGATTAAGAAAAGTATTGCCTTAATTCTCATGTAATAAATGTATGGCATGCGTAGCAGCTAATCCTGCAGTTTCTGTTCTTAAAATGGCTCTTCCAAGGCTAAATGGAGTCCAATCGCTTGCTAGTAAAGCCTCACTTTCTTCTTGTGAAAAATCTCCTTCTGGACCAATTAAAATATGATAAGCGCGATTCAGTTGAATACTTTTAGATAGACTCGGACTTGGTGGCTCGGAAATATAGGCAAATAGTTTTTGTTCAACTGGCTTGTTTTCCATTTGATGAACAAGCTCTTTGAAGGAAACGATTGGGTTTATAATGGGTAAAAATAGGTTTTTCGACTGTTTTAATGCAGAAATGACAATTTTTTCTAAACGGTGAGTCTTAATTTCCTTTCTTTCAGAATATCGGGAGTGAAAAAAACCAATGGATTGAATTCCAAATTCAGCACATTTCTCCACCATCCATTCCATTCGTTCCATTTGTTTGGTTGGTGCTATCCAAAGGTGAATAGCATAGGTAGGCTTGTCCGCATTTTCAATTTCTTTGAGTTGATAAAATGAGGTCTTTTTACTAGTTGATTGGTCAATCTTAGCTTCAAATTTTTGACCTTTCCCATTTAAAATAAAAATCGGGTCTCCCGCTTTTAAACGGAGGACCCGATGGGCATGAATGGATTCATCTTCGCTTAAAAAAGGGCTAGCAATAGGATTTGGCTCATAAAAAACCGGAATACTCATGCTTACTCTTCTTCTGATTTAAACGAATATAAAGATGTATCTAATTGTAAAGCATCTGCATTAAAGTCATGAATGAATTCCTCAATAACCTCGTCAGATAATGCTGGAACGTATAAAGCAGCCTCTAAACCGATACCAAAATCAAAATCTTTATCTACTTCTACGTATTCACTTACCTTGATTTCATCATTTTCCTCCATTTCTTCGATGATCTCCAAAACCATCATTTCCACTTCCTCGTCTAATGAATCATTGGCTTGATATGTTTCATCTCTATTTTCAATAGGGACATATAACGGAAAATGTTGGATAGCCTCTCTTTCCGCCGCTTCATACAACAAGCTAGAATAATGTAATTGTAGCGTGCATAGGATGGCATCATAAATAACCTCCTTTTGCTCAAAATGGCCCACAAACTGTATGTGGACCATTTCTCTATCATTGCTTACCGGAAGATCTTCGTCTTCGATCAAAATAAATGTACGTTGTTCGGTCGCGCAAAGCTCCTTTAAACGTTTGATTTCCTCTGGAGAAAATCCGGGATTGCTAATTTGTGTCATAAGGTGACAAACTATTTAATCATTAATAATTCTCTGTACTTTGGCAATGGCCACTCATCGTCGTCAATGATTAATTCTAGTTTATCCACTGCGTAGCGAATATCTTCGAAATATCCTTTGACCTTAGAGCCATACAAGAACGCTCTTTCTTCGATATTTTCCACATTGTTTGCCTCTTTTCTTGCTTCCGTCATATCATTTTGTAATAAAACGATTTTCGACGTATACTCAGAGATTTTTTTAATCATTTCAACGGTAGGTGCATAATATTGAGGATCAATACCAATTTCTTTCTGACCTTTCACATTTTCTACCAATTGAGTTTGGTATTTCAATGAAGTAGAAACAATATGGTTAATCGCCATATCACCTAATACACGAGATTCGATTTGGATTTTCTTGATGTAGTTTTCCAATTCGATCTCATAACGTGCATGCATTTCCTCTTTAGAATAAATGCCGTATTTAGTGAATAATTCAATCGACTCTGGGCGAGTGTAAACTAAAAGTGCCTCTGGAGTAGTTTTCATGTTTGATAAACCTCTCTTAGCAGCTTCTTCTACCCATTCATCGGAATAACCATTTCCTTCAAAACGGATTTTCTTAGATTCTTTGGCATAACGCTTTAATACATCCATGATAGCCAATTCTTTCTTCACTCCTTTTTCTAAGATAGCATCTACCTCTTTACGGAATAAGATTAATTGGTTCGCAACGATGGTATTCAAAATCGTCATAGGTGCAGCTGAATTAGCAGATGAACCTACAGCACGGAATTCAAATTTATTTCCAGTAAAAGCAAATGGTGATGTTCTGTTACGATCCGTATTATCCAAAATCAAAGAAGGGATTTTATTGATACCTAATTTTAGGTACACATTATCTCCTTTTTCTAATTGGAATTCTTCGATATCCTTCATATTCTCTAAATCATCCAACACATTATTCATGGTTGATCCTAAGAATACAGAAACGATCGCTGGAGGTGCTTCATTAGCTCCTAAACGGTGCTCATTTCCTGAAGAAGCAATCGATGCGCGTAATAAATCAGCATTATCATGCACGGCTTTTACTACGTTCACAAAGAAAGTCAAGAAACGAAGGTTTTCTTTTGGCTTAGATGATGGTCCCAATAAATTGACACCCGTATCTGTACCTAAAGCCCAGTTGTTATGTTTACCTGATCCATTGATACCAGCAAATGGTTTCTCATGGAACAATACTTTTAATTTATGTTTAACAGCTACTTTCGACATCAAATCCATCAAAAGGGCGTTGTGATCACAAGCTAAGTTAGCTTCTTCAAAAGTTGGAGCAACTTCAAATTGCGCAGGAGCCACTTCATTGTGACGCGTGCGAACTGGCATACCCAATTTTAAAGCTTCAATTTCAAAATCAACCATGAAAGCATTCACACGTGTTGGAATTGATCCAAAATAGTGATCTTCTAATTGTTGACCTTTTGCTGGAGCATGACCGAATACTGTTCTGCCTGCCATCATCAAATCAGGACGAGCATTGTAAAGAGCCTCATCAACTAAGAAGTATTCCTGCTCAATACCTACTGTAGGAACAACTTTCGTTACATCGCGATTGAAATATTCTTTCACAACTGCCGTTGCAGCTTTGTCGATTAATTCAATGGATTTTAATAATGGAGTTTTGTAGTCAAGTGCTTCACCAGTATAAGAAACAAATACTGAAGGAATACATAATGTAGCCGTTCCAGCTGCATTTTCCATGATAAACGCAGGTGAAGAAGGATCCCAACCTGTATAACCACGAGCTTCAAATGTAGAACGAATTCCACCATTAGGGAATGAAGAAGCATCCGGCTCCTGTTGTACTAAAGCAGATCCTTTGAATTTTTCAACTGCCTTACCTGTACTTAAATCAATATCAAAAAACGAATCATGTTTTTCAGCGGTAGTACCAGTTAATGGTTGAAACCAGTGCGTGTAGTGAGTCGCTCCTTTAGAAATAGCCCAAGATTTCATCGCTGCTGCAACCTCATCAGCCGCATCACGGTCGATTTTGGAACCAGTATTAATGGCTGTTGTAATCTTAAGGTATGCTTCAGGAGATAACAATGAGCGCATTACCTCATCATTAAATGTCATATTGCCGTAATAATCACTAACTTTTTCAGTAGGGATTTTCACAACGGCAGTAGCTCTACTTTGAGCTAATTCAAGAGCTTTGAATCTAGTTATTGCCATGGTTGGAATTTGGTTATCAAGAACGTAAAAATAGGATTTTTGCTTGTTACTTGAAACAAATTTAATCTCTTTTTCCCGTATTTCTCGTTAATTCTAATAAATGTCATGTTTTTTATTTTCAAAATTAATCGTGACGAAATTGTATAATTTTTATTTCAAAAAATTGTTTTTCTTAAAAACAGGTTTATTTTTGCATTGTATTTGGTACAAAAAATGAATTTTTAATAAAAACACGTTTAAAATCATGGCAAAATCTAAACTTGAATACATTTGGCTTGACGGTTACAAACCTACTCAGAGTTTACGTTCTAAAACAAAGATTGAAAATAACTTCAGTGGCAAACTAGAAGATTGTGATATGTGGTGCTTTGATGGCTCATCGACTGAGCAGGCTCCAGGTGGTTCTTCTGACTGTCTTTTGAAACCTGTGTTCATTTGTCCAGATCCTGCTAGAAAAAGTGCTTACTTAGTGATGTGTGAAGTGTTGAATTCTGATGGATCAGCACACGAAAGTAATGGTCGTGCGACGATTGAAGATGATGATAATGATTTTTGGTTTGGTTTTGAGCAAGAATATTTCTTGTGGGATCCTGAAACCAATAAGCCTTTAGGTTTTCCTTCTAATGGCTATCCAGCGCCACAAGGACCATACTATTGTTCGGTTGGTGCTAAAAATGCATTTGGTAGAGATATCGTAGAGGAGCATTTAGACATCTGTTTAGAAGCAGGTTTAAATGTGGAAGGTATTAATGCCGAAGTAGCTGCTGGTCAGTGGGAATTCCAAATTTTCGCAAAAGGTGCTAAAGAAGCAGGAGATCAAATTTGGGTTGCTCGTTATTTATTGGAAAGATTAGGAGAGAAATACGGTGTAGCTATTAACTGGCACTGTAAGCCTCTTGGAGAATTAGATTGGAATGGATCAGGTATGCATGCTAACTTCTCTAATACAGCTTTACGTACATGTGGAGAAAAAGGTACTTATGACGCTATCTGTTCTGCATTTGCTCCAGTAGTGAAAGAGCATATTGAAGTATATGGTGCTGATAATCACTTGCGTTTAACAGGAAAACACGAAACACAATCTATCCACCAGTTCTCTTATGGAGTTTCTGATCGTGGAGCTTCTATTCGTATCCCTATCGCTACGGTAGAAAAAGGATGGAAAGGTTGGTTAGAAGATCGTCGTCCTAATTCAGCAGCTGATCCATATAAAGTAGCTTCAAGAATTATTAAGACTGTTAAAACTGCTAAATATTAATATTTAGAGGTTCGATTCATTCATAATTGATTAAAATGGCGGATTTATCCGCCATTTTTGTTTTAAATTTGCAGCATATTATTCTGCATGAAAAAATTAGCTTTTTATACCTTAGGTTGTAAGTTGAATTTTGCCGAGTCTAGCACCATTGCTCGTTCCTTGGAACCCATGGGCTTTGAACGGGTAGAATTCCAGCAATCTCCTGATTTATTTGTCATAAACACGTGTAGTGTGACAGATCAGGCCGATAAAAAGTGTAAAAAAGTAGTTAAGGAAGCGAAAAAAATCAATCCTGAGTCGATCGTGGTGATATTAGGTTGCTATGCTCAATTGAAACCTGATGAAATTGTTCAGATTCCAGGAGTTGATTTAGTTTTAGGGGCAAATGAGAAATTCCAATTAGCAGATATTATTTCACCCTATTTTGTTTCCGATACTAAAAAGTCTCTTCCTAAAGTCATAGCTTCTGAGATTCGGTACGATTTAGATTACCATGCATCCTATTCCGTGAATGACCGGACTCGTACTTTTTTGAAAGTTCAGGATGGTTGTGATTATCCTTGCTCCTATTGTACCATTCCTTTGGCACGTGGACAAAGCAGATCGAGTACTATTGAAAACGTGTTAGGCCTAGTGAAGGAAATTGCAGAAAAAGGAGTAAAAGAAGTTGTTTTGACTGGTGTGAACATTGGCGACTTTGGTATTCAACAAGGTAAACGAGTAGAATCCTTTTTTGATTTAGTGAAATCTCTTGATGCTCAAAGTGATTTGAATCGCTTTCGGATTTCGTCCATTGAACCTAATTTATTACATAGCGAGTTATTACAATATTTGGCTGAATCACAGCATTTTGTACCTCATTTTCATGTGCCGTTGCAGTCTGGTTCCAATGCCGTTTTGCGTTTAATGAAACGTAGATACCAAAGAGAATTGTATGCTGAACGTGTTCGAGAAATTAAATCATTGATGCCTCATGCTTGTATTGGTGTAGATGTCATTGTCGGTCATCCAGGAGAAACTGAGGAGATGTTTTTAGATACCTATCATTTTTTGAATGATTTAGATATCTCTTATTTACATGTTTTTACTTATTCTGAAAGAGCAAATACCTATGCGGTTGATATTCAGCCTAAAATAGATGCCAAAGTGAAAGCAGAGCGCTCGAAAATGTTGCATATACTTTCTGATAAGAAACGTCGTGCATTTTATGAAACTCAATTGGGGAGAAAAGGTAAAGTGCTTTTTGAAGAAGCTTCTTCTGATGGTTTTATGGAAGGGTTTTCTGAGAATTACGTGCGTGTTCGTGTTCCTTATGATCCGCTTTTAATTAATACCATTCAACCTGTTCGTTACAAATCTTTGGATGAAGAAGGTTTAATGCGTGCTGATATCTTGCTAGAACAATTCGTTTAGTTTATTGAAAACAAAAAAGCCGGAAACTAGAAGCTTCCGACTTTTTGATTGAAACAAAACCACAAGAACCATTACTTGCGGCTTTGTCTATATGTTAGACTATTCCGAGATCGACTCGTCGTGTTGCGAAATGTCTAAACCTAATCTTTCTTCTTCCTCGTTAACACGTAATGGAATGATTTTATCCGTTACAATTAAAAGGATATAAGATACGCCGAATGCAAAGGCAGAAACGATTGCAAGAGCTAAGATATGTTTTACGAATAAATCAGTTTCTCCGTAGAATAAGCCGTTTCCTGCAACAGCTGAGTTTACAGCGCTAGTTGCGAAAATACCTGTCATTAACATACCCATCATTCCACCTACACCATGGCAAGGGAATACATCTAAAGTATCATCTAAGTTAGAAGAAGCTCTCCAGTGTGCGATGATGTTAGATACTAAGGCTGCAATAACACCGATGAAGATGGCTACTGGCAATGTTACAAAACCAGCTGCAGGTGTGATAGCTACTAAACCAACCACAGCACCGATACAGAAACCTAATGCAGAAACTTTTTTACCACGAGTTACGTCAAACAATATCCAAGATAAACCAGCAGATGCTGCAGCAATGTGTGTAGTAGCGAATGCTGTTACAGATAAAGAGTTAGCACCTAAAGCTGAACCAGCATTGAAACCAAACCATCCGAACCATAATAAGGCAGTACCTAATAATACGTAAGGAATATTAGCTGGAGGCAAAATGTTAGATTCAATATGTGATTTTCTACGACGAAGGTAAAGAGCACCTGCTAATGCTGCCCAACCAGCTGACATGTGAACTACTGTTCCACCCGCAAAATCCAAAACTCCTAAATTGAATAAGAATCCGTCTGGGTGCCATGTCCAGTGAGCCAATGGCGAATATACACAGATGCAGAAAAGCACCATGAATAATACGTAAGCTTTGAAGTTAATTCTTTCTGCTAAAGCTCCAGAGATCAAAGCTGGCGTGATAACAGCGAACTTCATTTGGAAAAAAGCAAATAGAGCAAAAGGAATCGTGAATTTAATTTGATCAGAAGATCCTAATGATAATTTGTGGTCAAACACATGATTGAACATAAAAAAGGTAGTTGGATCACCTATCCAGCCGCCAATGGAATCTCCAAATGCTAAGCTGAATCCAAAAATCACCCAAATAACACTGATTACACCCATGGCAATGAAAGATTGCAACATAGTAGAAATCACATTTTTATGATTTACCATTCCCCCATAGAAATAAGCTAATCCAGGAGTCATTAGGAGTACCAAGCCAGAGGCAACAATTAGCCAGGCTGTGTCACCTGTGTCAATGCCTTCTGTAGGAATTGTTCCAGGTAGATCGGTAAACAATGCAAGCACCGCAACTGCAAGTAATACTAGAAGCGGAATCCAAGTTGGTTTTTGTGTTGTCATGTCCGTAAAAGTTAAGTTAAATTAAAATTTGTATATAAAGACTGTTCCAAATGTGGCTTGTGATTTTTGAGACTTTCCATCGCCATCCACAAATTGGGCAGTTTTGAATGAGTCTGTTCTTAATTCTGGTTTAATCAATAAGTGTCCTTCTGCTGTTGTGAAAGTAGCCGTCAATGTGAATGAACTAACATCGGTACCTACTGTCTCGCCTGCTGTATTAATTCCACGTAGAGCTCTAGCACCACTTGTATTATCAAATACTTCGTAACGGCCTCCTAAGCTGAAGTGGTCTGTGAAAGCATAGTTGGAGTAAAGTGCTACGCCGCCCCAAGTTTTGCTATTACCTACATTTCCACCGCCTTGGAAATCACCCGTTTGAGAACCGTATGCAGCGTTTAAGCCAATTAAATATTTAGGGCTAATTTGATATGAGGTGGTTAAGTCTAATAAGTTGTAACTGCCCGAATCATCTTTTCCGCTAGCCAAAGGAGCAGATTCATTGGAAGTAATTCCGTTGATATACACATTCCAACCTTCTTTAGGAGCAAAAAAGAATTGTCCAATGAAACCTTTAGAAGAGTTATTATCATTCAAGTTATCTACGTTGTTCACGATACCTAACATCAAAGCAGATTTAGCTGAGAAAGCATAGTTGGCTTTAGCTCCAATATGATAGAATGGACCGTTGTTGAATAAGTTAGATAAGGAATAGTTATAATTCACTGGAGCATCAATGACTTCATATCCTATGTGTGTGCCAAACTGGCCAACAGTGAATGTCCATTTGTCGCTGGGCTTCCAGTTGAAATACGCTTGCTTGATGGCCAATGCAGTGGTAGCTTTTCCTGCGCCCAATGGTCCGATTACGTTTCCGTATTGACCAAGGTCTGCATTAGGTCCGAAGGTTAAATCAACTACAACATCAGATGTTTTTGTAGCATAGCCGAACTTAGTTTGTACCAAGCCTAAAGAGAATTGATTTGATTTTTGGTCAAAAGCTCTTTCGTTTCCAGCAACACCTAGATTGCTGCGATTTGTCGGATTGTTAAAATTTAACATATAGTACGAATCGATGTAACCCGAAAATGTAAATTTTGAGCTCTCAGCTTCTTTTTCTTGGGAAAATCCCAAAAAGCTAATTCCTGACAATAAGAGGGTAAAGATTGATTTTTTCATATTCTTTAAATTTTAATGGGAAAATAAATGCTTGACTACGGGACAAATATTGTTTTAAAAAAAATACAAAACAAGAATTATTGATAAAAATTAAACCTAAAAATGATATTTATTCAAAAATATTACAATTTGAGGTTAAAAATTAAACCTAAAATTTGAATAATTACAAAAATGAATAAAAATGACACTTGAAATGAAACTAGTTTTTGTAAAAAATGAAATTTTGGTAGAAGTAATCTTAGAATAGTATAAATTAAGTATTTAGACTAGCGAAAAGTCTGTTTGGATTAAACTGAGGCCAAAAAAAAAGACCTGCACTTGGCAGGTCCTCATATTAATCTATATTATGACTAATTATTCAGCATGTAACCATGCTTTTTTAGCTAATAAGGTATCTTTATCTTCTACATGATCCGGATCTGGAACGCAACAATCCACTGGACAAACAGCCGCACACTGTGGCTCTTCATGAAATCCAGTACATTCGGTACACTTGTCAGGCACGATATAATAAAACTCTTCTGAAACTGGCTCAATAGGTGCTTTTGCATCCATGGTTGAACCATCTCCTAATTCTACTTCAGTTAAAGCAGTTCCCCCAGCCCATGTCCACTCTACACCACCTTCATAAATTGCTGTATTAGGGCATTCCGGTTCGCAAGCCCCACAGTTAATACACTCATCAGTAATAATAATAGCCATAATCTTTTGTTTAAGACTTTAATCGTCCTTTTTGAAAGAAATTTGTGCAATTTACATCCAAAATTTTGAATACTATATATTTTTAAAAGACTATTGCAAAATTTTTAGAACTTTGCAATCCTATTGCAAGCTAAGAACCATTCCATTTATGAGAAAAGAGTCATTTTTACAGCTCATTGCCTTTTTGTCGGATTATTTCACAAAGTCATCTAACAAGGAAAAAATAGAACTTTTTATAGATAGAGCTAAAAATGAGAATCCTTGGTTCTCTGAACACCTGATTCGTGAAGCCATGGAAGCGGTTCATCTTCAGTTTTTTGATATAAAATCTTGGGAAATATTTTTTGGGAATCATCCACACCAAGTTCATTCAAGTAAAAAAGTAGGCTTGATTTTGGCAGGTAATCTCCCAGCAGTTGGAATTCATGATGTATTGATGACTTTAGCCAGTGGAAATGAAGCTTGTATCAAATTAAGCTCTCAAGATAAGTCCATCATGCTGCTTTATGTGCAAGCAATGCAAGAATTTAGTGTCGATGTACCCATTCAATTGATTGAACGATTGCAAGGTATGGATGCCGTTATTGCCACTGGAAGCGATTTTTCAGGTTCCTATTTTGCTCATTATTTTGCTTCCACACCACATATCATACGTAAGAACAGAACTTCCATTGCTATTTTAGATGGTTCAGAATCTCAGGAGGATTTTCATCAATTGGCTAAAGACGTATTTTCTTACTTTGGTTTAGGTTGTAGAAATGTTTCTACCATATCCATACCTGAATCGTACGACCCCACTCCTCTTTTTGATGTGCTGACTCAGTATCACTGGGTGTTAGATCATACGAAGTATTCCAACAATTATCAATATCATAAAACCTTGTTTCTCTTAAATCAGATTCCTCATTTTGATTTAGGAAACTTATTGATTCAAGAAAGTCAGGATTTAGTCTCACCTGTGGGTGTGGTATATTTAAGGAGATATTCTTCTAAAGACGAATTAGAAGCTTGGATACATGCCTCAGAAGAAAAAATTCAGTGTATTGTTGGAGCTGAATCAGCCAAAAAGAATCAAGTGGGTTTTGGTAAAAGCCAAGAACCAGGATTAAGTGATTTTGCTGATGGAATTGATACTTATGCCTTTTTGACCAGCTTGTCGTAAATGAGGTATTTTAATATATACGTTCCCAAAATACCTACTATAGCCCCAGTTATAACATCCAAGGGATAATGAGCTCCCAGGTAAACGCGGCTATAGGAGACTAGAAAAGCCCATACTAATAATAAATTTCGCGCTATTTTGTTTTGGGTCAATATATAAAAGCCAAATGCTAAAGCAAATGAATTGGCAGCATGGGACGAGCAAAACCCATATAATCCTCCACAGCCATCTGGTAAATGGATCCAAGAACTAAATGCTGGTACATGACAAGGTCTTAATCGTTGAAAATACGGTTTCAAAACACTAGAAGATATTTGGTCAGCCCAAACAATGCTCATAACTAAATAAGATATAGATGCTAGAAATAGCTTTTGCTTTTGTTGGTATATGACATAGATCAAATAAAGGTACATGGGAACCCATATCCATCGATTGGATAATAGCACCATGATTTCATCCAGACCACTCGCATGCGCTTGGTTAATCCATTGAAATACATCACTATCCCATTGTGGCCACATGATTAAAAATGAAAAATTTCACGTACTCGTTGGATGGTAGCTTCTGCAATAGGTTTTACACGAGCCTCACCTTCTTCTAATTTGGCTTCTATTTCTTTTGGATTAGCCATATAATAATCGAATTTTTCACGGGCTTCTTTGAAATAAACCAAAACAGCCTCATATAAAGCTTGTTTAGCATGCCCGTATCCGTAGCCTCCTTGTAAATAATTTGCTTTCATCGTAGCTATTTGCTCAGGAGATGCAACGAGTTGATACAATTTAAAGGTAATATCTTCGTCTGGATTCTTGGGATCTTCTAATGGAGTGGTATCCGTCACAATCTTTTTGATTTGTTTCAGCAAGTCCTTTTCTGGCAAAAACACATCAATGTAATTGTTTAAAGATTTGCTCATCTTTTGACCATCAATACCTGGGATGGTCATGACATGTTCCGAAATTTCAGCTTCTGGGATGACGAAAACATCTTTTTGTGCCAAACGATTAATCACGCCTGCCATATCCCTCGTCATTTCTATATGCTGACGCTGATCTTTACCTACTGGTATCAAATTGGCATCATACAATAAGATATCAGCTGCTTGTAAAACGGGATAGGTAAATAAACCTGCATTCACATCAGCTAATTTATTGGATTTATCCTTGAAACTATGCGCGTTCGCTAGCATCGGGAAAGGTGTTACACAAGATAAATACCACAATAATTCGGTATGGTAAGGAGCCAATTTCGATTGGCGATAAAAATAGGTATGTTGGGTATCCAATCCACAAGCTAACCAAGCCGCAGCTATGGATAAGGTATTGGCTCGGATGGTAGCTCCATCTTTTAAACTCGTTAAGGTGTGTAAATCGGCTATAAAAAGGAATGATTCATTACCCGTTTTCTTAGAAAGTTCAACCGCTGGTAGAATCGCTCCTAATATATTTCCTAAATGTGGTCTACCAGAAGACTGAATGCCCGTCAGAATGCGCATGCTTGAAAATTTAATGTTTTACAAAAATCAAGAAAATAGCGCGAAACTCCCAAAGTTTGCGGGCAAGTATTGACTAATTTATTTAAATTCGTTTATAATTTTTCATTAATAGGCCCATGTCCATTCCAAGTTCCCTTTTGACCTTTTTGTCGGATTTAAAAGAAAACAATACAAGAGAATGGTTTGGTGAAAATAAGGATAGATTCCTAGAACAAAAGACGGCCTTTGATCAATTTACCATTCAACTCATATCGCTTTTTTCGGAGTTTGAAAACATGGATGGAGTAGAATTGAAGCATTGCTCCTATCGTATTTACCGTGATGTTCGCTTTGCCAAAGATAAGGCTCCTTATAAAACTTGGTTTTCAGCGAGTTTTTCAGAAGGTGGTCGCAAGTCGGGTTTAATGGATTATTATGTTCACATAGAACCTGGAGGAAAATCCTTTTTAGGTGGGGGAATGTATAGCCCTACGCCTGAGCAATTGGCTTTATTTCGACAAGAAATTGATTATAATGCCAAGCATTTGAAAGGTATCATTTACTCTCCTTCCTTTTTGAAGGTATTCGGGGAGCCTGTAGGCGATGCTTTAAAAACAATGCCCAAAGGATATCCAGTTGAACATCCTGAAATCAAATTGTTGAAGAAGAAACAATTGTTTTTTTGGAGGAAATATAGTGATTCAGAAGTGTTAAGTCCCTCGTTTGTTGAAACACTAATTCAAGATGCACAGGTATTAAAACCTTATCTAGATTTCTTGAATGCCATTTTTTTTGATAAAGAACCCTTTTCTATTAAGTAATATATGCAGTTTTCGCATTTGCACAATCACTCTCAGTTTTCCCTTTTGGATGGTGCGTCCAAGATATCTTCTATGTTTAAAAAAGCCAAGACTGACAATATGCCAGCGGTGGCTATTACAGACCATGGAAATATGTTTGGAGTATTTCAATTTGTTGCCGAAGCTGGCAAGCAGGGAGTAAAACCGATTGTGGGGTGTGAGTTTTATTTAGTGACAGATCGTCATAAGCAAAGCTTTACTAAAGAGCAAAAGGATAAAAGGTATCATCAACTATTTCTTGCTAAAAATCCAGAAGGGTATCAAAACCTAGTGAAATTATGTTCTCTGGGATTTATGGAAGGCATGTATTCCAAATATCCCAGGATAGATAAAGAGTTAGTTTTGAAATACCATAAAGGCTTGATTGCTACTACTTGTTGTTTAGGAGCCAGTGTCCCTCAAGCTATTTTGCGTTCTGGAGAAGCTGAAGCTGAAAAGGAATTTAAATGGTGGTTGGATTTATTTGGAGAGGATTATTACATCGAAGTACAGAATCACCATATTCCAGAGCAACAAACCGTCAATGAAGTCTTGTTACGATTTGCCAAGAAATATAATGTGAAAGTTATTGCTTCCAATGATAGCCATTATTTGGATCAAAAAGATGCCAATGCACATGATATTTTATTGTGTATCAATACTGGAGAAAAGCAGTCCACTCCTACTTATAAGGATATAGAAGGTGATTTTGACATGAAAGGAAAGCGTTTTGCTTTTTATAATGATCAATTTTATTTCAAGACAACAGAGGAAATGACCCAATTATGGTCACACATTCCTGAGGCCATAGACAATACCAATGAAATCGTTGGTAAAGTGGAAACCTTGGAATTGAAAAAAGACGTGCTATTACCCAATTTTCAAATTCCAAGTACCTTTTTAAGTCAAGATGATTTCTTAGAACACTTGACCATGGAAGGCGCTAAAAAGCGTTATTTGGATATTAATCAAGAGATTGAAGAGCGTTTGAGATTTGAATTGCATACCATTCGGACCATGGGATTTGCGGGTTATTTCTTAATTGTAGCCGATTTCATTAATGCAGGTAAGGATTTGGGTGTTTATGTGGGCCCTGGTCGTGGATCTGCAGCAGGTTCCGTAGTGGCATATTGTTTGGGTATAACTAATATCGACCCCATTAAGTACAATCTGCTATTTGAACGTTTCTTGAATCCAGATCGTAAGTCATTACCCGATATAGATACGGACTTTGACGATGAAGGTCGACAAAAAGTCATTGATTATGTAGTCGAGAAATACGGTCGCAACCAAGTAGCACATATAGCCACCTACGGTACTATGGCTGCCAAAATGTCCATTAAAGACGTTGCTCGTGTATTGGATTTGCCTCTTTCTGAATCCAATGCTTTGGCCAAATTGGTGCCAGATAAGCCGAAAATATCCCTGGAACGTGTGATAAATGCACCATTAACAGGAGATGGCAGTTTGGCAGATAAAGAAAATTTATCGAGTGAGGAATTAGAGCAAGTGAAGCAATTAAGGCAAATAAAGGCCGATGGAGGTTTAGCCTCTCGGGTTATTGAAAATGCCTTGGTTTTGGAAGGTTCTGTTCGAGGAACAGGAATTCACGCGGCGGGTATCATCATTGCTCCCAACGATTTAACAGATATTTTACCCGTTGCCACATCGAAAGACGTCACTTTATTGATTACCCAATTTGATGGTTCTGTTATCGAAAACGCGGGTGTTATTAAAATGGACTTTTTGGGCTTAAAAACCTTATCCATTTTAAAGGAAGCTATTCGCTTAATCAAGCAAAACCATGGAATCATCATTGATTTGGACAGTCTTCCACTGGATGATGTAAAAACTTTTGAATTGTATCAAAGAGCTGAAACCAATGGTACATTCCAGTTTGAATCTCCTGGGATGCAAAAGCACCTCAAAGATTTAAAGCCCGATCAGTTTTCTGATTTGATTGCCATGAATGCCTTGTTTAGACCAGGTCCTATGGTTTATATTCCCAATTACATTGCTCGTAAGCATGGAAGGGAAAAGATTGAATACGATTTGCCAGAAATGGAAGAGTATTTAAGTGATACATATGGTATTACTGTTTACCAAGAGCAGGTGATGTTGCTTTCTCAGAAATTGGCCAATTTCACCAAAGGTGATGCGGATGTTTTGAGAAAGGCCATGGGTAAAAAGGATAAGGCTACGATTGATAAAATGAAGGGTAAGTTCATGGAAGGTGGACAAGCTAATCAACATCCTGCCGATCGATTGGAGAAAATATGGACTGACTGGGAAGCATTTGCTCAATATGCCTTTAACAAATCGCACTCAACGTGCTATGGCTTAGTGGCTTACCAAACAGGATACTTAAAAGCAAACTATCCTTCTGAGTTCATGGCCGCGGTACTTTCCAATTCCTTGGGAAATATTGAGAAGATAACATTCTTCATGGACGAATGTAAACGCATGGGAATACCATTATTGGTTCCAGATGTGAATGAATCGGAAAGGTATTTTGCGGTTAATAAAAAGGGGCATATTCGTTTTGGTCTGGGTGCCATCAAAGGTGTGGGAGAAGCAGCCGTAGACGCCATTGTGGAAGAGCGGGCTAAAAATGGGGAGTATACCGATATTTTTGATTTTGTTTCAAGAATCAATGTGCGTCAGGTGAATAAGAAAAGTTTAGAATCCTTGGCATTCGCCGGTGCTTTTGACTGTTTTTCAGAAATACCTCGCTCCCATTATTTTTATGTGGATCAAGAGAATACCACTTTTATTGAGAAGATTGTCAGATATGCCTCACGCATGGCTGAGTTAAAAGCTAGCGCTACCCAGTCTTTGTTTGGCGAATTGGGTGCTGGAACAGGCAATGACATCGCCAAACCTAGAATTCCTACCGCTGAGGCCTGGTCAGTGATGGAGCAATTGAAAAATGAAAAAGAAGTGGTAGGTGTCTATATTTCAGGACATCCATTGGATGAATACCGAATAGAAATCAATAATTTCTGTAATTCTAGTGTCTCTCAATTGGAATTAAAAGGGGGAAATGTACAGTCATTTGCTGGTATTGTAACCAAAATGAATGTGAGAACCTCTGGAAATGGAAATCAATTCATGATTTTCAGTTTGGAAGATTTTACTGGAACCACCGAGTTTGCTCTTTTTGCTAAGGATTATATTGAGTTTGAGCGTTTTATTGGACTCGACCGGCTTTTATTTATACAGGGAGTTTATAAAAATAAAAACTCGTATTCAGATCAAAAAGCATTCAAAATTCAATCCATTGAGCTATTATCAGAAATTTTGTCTTCGAGGACCAAGGAAATGAAACTTTCTTTGAACTTACATAGTTTAAACAAAACTTCACTAGATTATTTACTAGAAACCTTAGAAAGACATAAGGGAAACAAAAAGCTAGTGATCGAGGTATATGATGAGGTTGAAAGATTGCAACTTGATTTTATGTCGCGTAAAATGCAATTGAATATAGAAAAGTCTTTAATGGACGAATTGGCTGAAATAGAGAACATTACAGTAAAGTTGATATCTTAATTAGCCTGTTTATCCAATAGAAATAATAAAAATGTTAATTTTGAATCTTAATAATAAATAAATCATGGGAAAATACGTAGAGGCTACTGATGCCAATTTTCAAGAGTTAATAGGTTCTGATACTCCGGTATTAGTGGATTTTTGGGCAGAATGGTGTGGCCCATGTAAAATGATTGGACCGGTAGTGGAAGAATTGGCAGGTGAAGTAGAAGGTCAAGCGATTGTTGCTAAAATGAATGTCGACTTAAATTCAGCGGTACCAGCTTCTTTGGGTATTCGTTCTATTCCAACTTTGATGGTTTTCAAAAATGGAGAAATGAAAGAGCGTTTAGTAGGTGGAAACTTACCAAAATCAGTATTAGCTGAAGCTTTGTTGAAGCACGCTTAATTTTTTGAAGAAACTTGTTCAATAGCCTGTAGCAAAATGTTGCAGGCTATTTTTATTTCCTCTTCTGTAATTACTAATGGAGGAGCTATGCGAATGGAATAATCGCAAAACAAAAACCAATCGGTGATTAAGCCTTGTTCAATACAAGTATCAATGACAGCTTTGACAGTTTGGAAGGAATCCATTTCCACGGCTAGCATTAGACCTATTCCTCGAACTTCTTTGATACTTGGATGAATTAAAAGGTCTTTAAAAAGTTGACTTTTCTTTTCAACATCATCTAATAAACATTCCTCAAAGATAGTATCTAAAGTAGCCAAAGATGAGGCACAAGAAACGGGGTGACCTCCAAAAGTAGTGATATGCCCTAAAACAGGTCTAATAGTTAAGGTCTGCATGATTTCTTCTGGTGCAATAAATGCTCCGATGGGCATGCCCCCTCCCATTCCTTTGGCAGAAAGTAAAATATCAGGTTCAATATCCATGGCCTGAAAAGCCCAAAATGTGCCTGTTCTCCCAAAACCTGTTTGTATCTCATCAATAATCAATAAACAACCTGTTTCTTTGCATCGCTGCTTTAAGGCCATAAAATAAGCCTTGGAAGCTAAACGCACACCTGATTCTCCTCCCACTATTTCGATGACTATAGCAGCTGTTTTATGGGTAATTTGAGTCAAATCATCTAGATTTCCATGTCGAATGTGGCGTATATCAGGCAAAAGGGGTCTGAAACTATTCTTAAAATTTTCATCACCAGCTAGCGACAATGCACCTTGGGTAGCCCCATGGTATGCTTGAAAGCAAGATATGATTTCAGTTCTTCCTGTGTATCGTTTGGCCAATTTCATAGCTCCTTCTACCGCTTCCGTTCCTGAATTGGTAAAATAGACTTGATTCAATTTAGAGGATTGGGTTGATTTAACAAGAGCAGCTGCAAGTTTGACCTGTGGGCTTTGAATATATTCTCCATAAACCATTAAATGCATGTAGGCATCTAATTGGTTTTTAATGGCTGAAATTACTTTAGGGTGCCGATGACCCACATTTGATACAGCAATACCTGAAATTAAATCGATATAGGACTTCCCATGGACATCATATAAATAGATATGTTCTGCTTTTTCAATTTCTAAAGCTAGTGGTGCATCAGAAGTTTTAGCAAGATGATCAAGAAATAGTTGTCGATGTGTAATAGCCATAATCAAAAGAAAAACAAATTTATCTTCTTTACGTTAGGATTGGTAATTCTACTTACTACTTTATTTTACCCTTTGTCATAAAATCAGTTTACTTATAATTTCTCATTCTATTTTTGCAGTAAATCTCTAATTATGAAATCCATAAAACTACTTTACTCTTTAACTATATTAATCGTTTTTGCATCGTCCGTAAATGCCCAACAAATTCATGGAATTATTCGAAACAAGCAAGGTGAAATAATGCCTTTTGCTACGGTCTGGGTATCGAATCTAAATAAAGGAACCACTGCCAATGAAGAAGGTAATTATTCGATTAAAACAGGGATAGGAAAGCATACCTTGGTTTTTCGTTTTTTAGGGCATAGTCCCAAGACCTATACAGTGGAATTAGAATCAGCGAATTCAGATAAAAAATTGGATGTGGTTTTAGAAGAGCAAGCTGTAGCCTTAGCAGAAGTCAATGTGGGAGGTTTAAAAGAAGATCCTGCCATTGGTATTATGCGTCGAATGATTGCTATGGCACCATTTCACCTAAAAGAATTAGATGCTTATGAAGCTAAGGCTTATGTCAAAGGTTCGGGTAAGGTAACTGAAGTGAGCGCTTTGGTCAAAATGTTAGGTGGAAAAAAGATTGAAAAGGAAATGGGGGTAAAAGTGGGAAGTACTTATGTATTGGAAGGAATCAACCAAATCAATTACCAAAAGCCGAATCGATTGCAGGAAAAAGTAATATCGAATCGGAATAATCTTCCTGCTGCTATTAATCAAGGATTAAACTTACGCGTGACTCAGACCAATTTTTATCGTCCTAAAGTATGGGGAAGTTTATGGTCGCCCTTTGGTCCTCAAGCATTTCAACTCTATAAATTTGCCTATTTAGGTAGTTTTACACAAGATGGAATGACCATCAGTAAGATTCAGGTCCAGCCAAGAGCAAGCTACGATGATTTATTTGAAGGTACGGTACAAGTAGTAGAAGATACTTGGAGTATTTATTCATTCCAGCTAAGATTTAAAGATCCCAATGGCTCTTATGGCTTTACACAGCAAAATGCTTTATTTCAGGGTGTTTGGATGCCCATTCAATATGATTCACAAGTCAATTTTGATGCATTTGGTATCAAAGCCAATTTTAGGTATATCACCCAAATTAAGCAATATCAAATTAAGGTTAATCCAGCTTTTGTAGTCAAACCAGCTATTATCGAAGAGCGATTAAATAAGGAATTAGCCAAGGAAATCAATCGTGAGAAAGTAAAAGATCCCAAACAGGCCTTGGGCAAAGAGCTTACTAGAAAGAAGTTAAAAGAAGTATTGAAGGAGGTAGACAAATTAGAGAAAAAAGAGAATTTGGCTAAAATGGATGGCTTAACTTCAGATTATACTTTTGAAGTAGATTCAATGTCGAGAAATAAGTCGGAAGGATTTTGGGAAGAAGAACGACAAGTACCTCTAACGGAGGCTGAAAAAGTAGGATATAAAGAAGCGGATAGCTTATGGATAGCTGGTGCAGATAAACGAAGGAAAGATTCCATTAATTCCTTACCTAAATTCCATTTTGGCCAATTGTTCTCGGGGAAATATTATAATTATGAAAAGAATTTGATTGGAAAAAGTTTGAATCTAAGTTCATTTGGTGGGGGATTTAATGCTGTGGATGGCTTTTATCTCGACCGAAGTTTAACCTATCGAAATCGATTTGGTAGAAATAACTATTTGACATTAGGTGGCAATGTGCGGTATGCTTTTGCTCGTCATAACTGGAATGGAGATGTATTTTTGGAACGAAATTTTGATGAAAACCGACAGTATTTGAAAGCAGAAATAGGAAGTAATGTCTTTCAAATAAACCGTAGTAATCCTATTTCACCATTTTTGAATATGTTTTATTCTTTATTGGTATCAGAAAATTATGTTCGCTTATTCCAAAAGAATTATGTGAGTTTGAACTATCAATATCAATTCACCCCAAGCATACGATTTCTTTCATTATTTGAATATCGAAATAGGGAAATATTGACGAATTCGGTGGAACATGGTTGGCTGGATCAGGAAAAGCACTTTGAACCCAATATGCCATCCAATACAGCTTGGGGGAATCAAATCCCAGCTCGCGGTAGTCAATTTGCTAGCTCATTAGGGTTTCGTTGGCAACCCAAAGCTACCTGGAATCGATTTAATGGTGTTCGGCGAATTAATAATAATGAAGGCCCATCCTTTAATTTCATTTATGCATTCGGTACAGGTGATGATCAATTTCAACGCTTGAATGTAGATTACAACCAGTACATCAATTTGGCTCGATTAGGTACATTGAATCTTCATTTGAATTATACCACTTATTTACAAAAGGCAACTAATTTTTTAGATTATACACACTTTAATGGAAATCAAACCATTTTTATAAGTGCAAACGATCAATCATTTCGAGCATTACCATATTATGCATATAGTACAACCGATAATCATTTTAAAATGCATGTAAAATGGGAACCTCGGAAATTGATGTTGAGTCAATGGAATGTTTTGACTCAATATGGGATTCGAGAATATGTGGTTTACAATCGACTTCAATTACTTGCTGGAGTAAATCAAGGGGCATATCAAGAGCTTGTCTATGGTATTTCGGGAATAGGCAAATTTCTTGGTTTAGAGGTAGCTTATCCTATGAGTAATTGGGTTCCGGAGCGCTTCAAGCTCTTGCTTAGATTTCCTTTTTAGTTGTTTTATACGCCAAAATTCTTATTTTTGTAACAAATTTTTTTGGAATAATCTAAAACACACTTTATGGATTCAATTGTTTACTTAGTTCCTGCTTTTGGAATAGTAGGATTGTTGTACACGGCTTGGAAGTTTAGCTGGGTATCGAAGCAAGATGCTGGAAATGACACAATGAAAGAGCTTTCGGGTTATATTGCAGATGGTGCAATCGCCTTCTTGAAAGCAGAATGGAAAATATTAGCCTATTTCGCTATTCCCACAGCGATATTATTGGCATGGTTAGGAAATCAGGAAGGTCCTGGATTTCACTCTTCTCCCCTAATTGCAGTTGCCTTTTTAATTGGAGCTATATTTTCTGCTACGGCAGGTTATATAGGTATGATTGTGGCAACCAAAGCCAATGTTCGTACAGCAGAAGCTGCTAGAACTTCTTTGGCTAAAGCTTTATCTGTTTCATTTACAGGTGGTTCTGTTATGGGAATGGGAGTTGCTGGATTGGCTATCTTAGGTTTAGGAGGTTTGTTTATTACTTTCTATCAGATTTTTGCTCAAGGACATGCTTTGACTTCCAATGAGATGAAAACGGCTATCGAAGTTTTAGCTGGTTTTTCATTAGGAGCTGAGTCGATTGCCTTATTTGCTCGTGTTGGTGGTGGTATTTATACCAAAGCTGCAGACGTAGGAGCCGATTTAGTTGGTAAAGTAGAAGCTGGAATACCAGAGGATGATGTTCGTAATCCGGCAACAATTGCGGATAACGTAGGAGACAATGTGGGTGACGTAGCTGGTATGGGAGCCGATTTGTTTGGTTCTTATGTAGCAACCATTCTTGCAACGATGGTTTTAGGACAGGAAATTGAAGTTAGCGATAACTATGGTGGCTTCTCCCCTGTTTTATTACCGATGTTAATAGCTGGTGTAGGTTTATTAGCCTCTTTAGTTTCCACCTTCTTTGTACGTATAAAAGATGAAACTTCTTCAGTTCAAAATGCATTGAACACAGGTAACTATTTATCTATTGCTATTACGTTTGTTACTTCCTATTTCTTAGTGAAGAACATCTTGCCTGAAACTCTGGTATTACGTGGATTTAGTTTTACAGCTATGGATGTATTTTATTCCATCATCGTGGGTCTTGTGGTAGGTACCTTAATGTCAATCATTACGGAATATTACACGGCTATGGGAAAACGCCCAGTTGATTCAATCGTTCAGAAATCAGGAACTGGTCATGCGACAAACATCATTGGTGGTTTGGCTGTAGGTATGGAATCTACGGTATTACCTATTTTGGTATTAGCTGCAGGTATTTACTTCTCTTATTTCTTTGCTGGAATTTACGGGGTATCCATCGCTGCTGCGGGTATGATGGCTACTACTGCTATGCAATTAGCTATTGATGCATTTGGACCTATTGCAGACAATGCAGGAGGTATTGCTGAGATGTCACAATTGCCAGCTGAAGTTCGTGAGCGTACAGATAATTTAGATGCGGTTGGAAATACAACAGCTGCTACGGGTAAAGGATTTGCTATTGCTTCTGCGGCATTAACTTCCTTAGCACTTTTTGCTGCTTTCGTTGGTATTTCTGGAATTACACAAATCGACATTTACAAAGCAGATGTGTTAGCAGGTTTATTTGTGGGTGGTATGATTCCATTCATTTTCTCTGCCTTGTGTATTTCAGCAGTAGGAAAAGCGGCTATGGAAATGGTGAATGAAGTTCGTCGCCAGTTCCGTGAGATTCCAGGAATTATGGAATATAAGGCAAAGCCAGAATATGAAAAATGTGTTGCTATTTCTACCGAAGCATCTATTCGTCAGATGATGTTGCCAGGAGCCATTGCATTATCGGTACCAGTTATCGTTGGATTTATCATGGGACCTGAAGTATTGGGAGGTTTATTAGCAGGTGTTACTGTATCAGGTGTGTTGATGGGTATTTTCCAATCGAACGCAGGTGGTGCTTGGGATAATGCCAAGAAATCATTTGAGAAAGGAGTTTTGATTGATGGCGTAACTTACAAGAAAGGTTCGGAGCCACATAAAGCTGCTGTTACTGGAGACACTGTAGGAGATCCATTCAAAGATACTTCTGGTCCATCCATGAACATCTTGATTAAATTAATGTCGATCGTTTCCTTGGTTATTGCTCCTTATATTGCAAAAACAGATGGTAAAGTTTCTCATGTAGAGAAAGCACCTATTGTGATGAAAGTAGTTGCTAAGAAATAAGTATCATCTAGTTATTTTAAAAGAGGTCAATCCGTCAGGGTTGACCTCTTTTAGTTATTAGTGTTTAGTTATTTGTGTTTAGTTATTAGTGTTTAGTTATTAGTGTTTAGTTATTAGTTATTAGGATTTTATTTCAAGTTAATGTTCATTTTTTATCTTCAATTCCCAATTCCCTGATTTCTCTAATAACTAAACACTAATAACTAATAACTAAAAAAGCCTTCCGATTGGAAGGCTTTTTTGAATCTCTATCAGAAAGATATTCCTTGAATTAAGCAGTTAATTTACCTCTTAATGCTCTTGGGATATCGATCGTTGCAACTGGGTTAGACATTGGATTCAATATCTCACATCCTTCAACAACTAATTTGTTAACTTTTACTGTTTGTCCTAGATCTAAACCAGAAATATCAGCAGTAACAAAATCAGGAATGTTTTCAGCTAATCCTTTCAAAGTTACTTTACGTAACTTTTGGATCATTTTACCCCCTTTAATAACACCTGGAGAGTTTCCAATAATTTTGATAGGTACATCGATCTTGATAGCTTTGTTATCAACAATTTCTAAAAAGTCAACGTGTAAAATCATTTCATTTACTGGGTGAAACTGCGCATCTTGTAAAATAGCGCGGTATACATCACCTTCTATGTTTAATGCTACTTCGTAAACATCTGCTGAGTAAAGTAAATCACGGAAAAGGATCATTGGAACAGCGAAGTGAACCTGCTCTTTTCCACCATACAATACACAAGGAGCTAAAGCTTCAGTACGCAAATCTTTTGCGCCCTTACTTCCGAGATTCGCTCTTTTATACCCTACAATCTCTAATTTTTTCATGTTGTTTTTGTTAAGTTTCCAGTCTTTCGCTTTTTGCTATCCCCTGAAAACGGTTGAAATTAATATTTAATAAATAATGAACTGATAGATTCGTGATCTCGAATTCTTCCGATTGCTTTTGCAAATAATTCTGAAACGGTAAGAACTTTAATTTTGGCGCATTCTTCTTTCAGAGGTATGGTGTCTGTTACTACTAATTCCGTCAACACAGAATTAGAAATGTTTTCATAAGCCTTACCTGATAAAACTGGGTGAGTCACAATTGCTCTCACCGATTTAGCACCTTTGTCCATGATCAATTGAGCGGCTTTACACATTGTACCACCGGTATCAATTAAATCATCTACTAAAACGACGTTTGCACCCTCCACGTCACCAATTAATTGCATGGATGCAATTTCATTAGCACGTTTTCTGTGTTTGTCGCAAATAACCATGTTGGCGTTGAAAAACTTCGCCATGTTTCTTGTTCTAACCACACCACCCACATCAGGTGAGGCAAAAGTTAGATTTTCAAGTTCTAAGGATTTCAAATAAGGAATAAAAATAGCCGTTCCTTCCAAGTGGTCCACTGGAAAATCCATGAAACCTTGAATTTGACCGGCATGTAAATCAATCGTCATTAAACGATCAGCGCCAGCAGCTGTCAACAAGTTGGCAATTAATTTTGCTCCAATACCTACTCTAGGACGATCTTTACGATCTTGACGAGAGTATCCAAAATAAGGAATAACCGCGGTAACATAATGTGCGGAAGCTCTTCGGGCTGCATCAATCATCAATAGTAATTCCATCAGATTATCTGCCGATGGAAATGTCGATTGAATGATAAATACATCACAACCACGTACAGACTCATCAAAACTTGGAGACATTTCTCCATCTGAAAAGCGCAATGTAGTGGCTGCACCCAAATCTTTTCCGTAGTATTTAGCAATTTCTTTGGCCAAATAATTGGACGCTGAACCTGAAAATATTTTTACTGCATTAATCGCTGCCATCTGGAAAAATTAAGGAACAATGGTTGGTTTATCTGAAATAAGGCGCAAAACTAGTGAATTTTGCGCCCTTTTACAATTTTATACTCTATTTAATCGATGCACGAATGATATTCAAAGCTCCACCAGCTTTAAACCACTCAATTTGCTGTGCATTATAAGTATGATTAACAGGGAAACTATCTGTGCTTCCATCTGCGTGCACTAATTCAATTGTTAATGGTTTTTCAGGAGCAAAATCATTCAAACCAACAATATTAATGCTGTCGTCTTCTTGGATTTTGTCGTAATCAGCATCATTAACAAATGTTAAAGCTAACATACCTTGCTTTTTCAAGTTCGTTTCGTGAATACGAGCAAATGATTTTACTAATACGGCACGAACTCCTAAATGACGAGGTTCCATAGCAGCATGCTCACGAGAAGAACCTTCACCGTAATTGGTATCACCTACTACGATGGTTCCGATTCCTGCAGCTTTATAAGCACGTTGAGTATCAGGTACTGCACCATAAGCTCCTGTTAATTGGTTTTTAACATTGTCTGTTTTTTCATTGAAGAAATTCACAGCACCAATCAACATATTGTTGGAGATATTATCTAAGTGTCCACGGTATTTCAACCAAGGCCCGGCCATAGAGATATGGTCAGTAGTACACTTACCTTTTGCTTTAATTAATAATTTTAAGCCTTTCAAATCAGTTCCTTCCCAAGCTGAGAATGGAGCTAATAATTGAAGACGATCAGAAGTTGGAGCTACTTTAACTTGAACACCTGATCCATCAGCTGCAGGAGCTTGATATCCAGCATCTTCAACAGCAAATCCTAATTTTGGTAATTCATCTCCTGTTGGAGCTTCCAATTTCACTTGTTCTCCTTTTTCGTTAGTCAACGTATCTGTCAAAGGATTGAAAGTTAAATCACCTGCAATAGCTAATGCTGTTACGATTTCTGGTGAAGCTACAAAAGCATAGGTATTTGGGTTACCGTCGGCACGTTTGGCAAAGTTTCTGTTAAAAGAGTGAACAATGGTGTTCTTTTCTCCTTTTTCAGCACCTGGGCGAGCCCATTGTCCAATACATGGTCCACAAGCATTTGAAAATACAGTGGCACCAATGGAATCAAATGTCGAGATAAAACCATCTCTTTCGATCGTGTAACGTACCTGCTCCGATCCTGGAGTTATAGTAAATTGTGCTTTAGTTTTTAAACCTTTCGCTGCTACTTGTTTAGCTAATGAAGCTGCACGAGCAATATCTTCATAAGAAGAGTTCGTACATGAACCAATCAAACCAACCTCTACTTTAGTAGGCCAGTTGTTTTTGATCGCTAATTCTTTCAATTTAGAAATAGGCGTGGCCAAATCTGGAGTGAATGGACCATTTACATGTGGTTCCAATGCATCCAAATCAATTTCAATTACTTGGTCAAAATAAGCTTCTGGATTGGCATAAACCTCAGAATCAGCCGTTAAATGCTCACGAATGCCATTTGCTAAAGCCGCAACGTCAGCTCTACCTGTAGACTCTAAATAACGAGCCATTGAATCATCATAACCAAAAGTAGAAGTGGTAGCACCAATTTCCGCTCCCATGTTACAAATGGTTCCTTTTCCTGTACAAGACATGGATGTAGCTCCTTCTCCAAAATATTCAACCACACATCCAGTACCACCTTTCACAGTTAAAATACCCGCTACTTTTAAGATAACATCTTTGGCAGATGTCCATCCGTTTAATTTACCAGTTAATTTAACACCAATCAACTTAGGGAATTTCAATTCCCAAGCTAAACCAGCCATTACATCACAAGCATCAGCTCCACCAACACCAATGGCAATCATACCTAAACCACCTGCATTTACAGTGTGGGAGTCTGTACCAATCATCATTCCACCTGGGAATGCGTAGTTTTCTAAAACAACTTGGTGAATAATACCAGCTCCTGGTTTCCAGAAACCAATACCATATTTATCTGAAACAGATGATAAGAAATCATACACTTCTTTATTCTTGTCAACCGCCACTTTAAGGTCAGTTGTAGAAGCTACTTTAGCTTCAATTAAGTGATCACAGTGTACAGTAGAAGGAACGGCAACTTGCGGACGACCTGCCTGCATAAATTGCAATAAGGCCATTTGAGCCGTTGCATCTTGCATCGCAACACGGTCTGGAGCAAAGTCCACATAGGAACCCCCACGTGTAAATGTGGTAGAAGGGGTACCTTCCCACAAGTGACTGTAAAGAATTTTTTCCGTTAAAGTAAGCGGTTTTCCTGTCAATGCACGTGCTGCGGCAATTCTAGCCGGCATGCGGTCATAGACAGCTTTAATCATTTCAATATCAAAGGCCATGAGTCAATGTTGGTTTTAATAAATTGTTCGTAAAATTAATAGATTACTGCCACCTTTTTGCCACTTTTTGTAAATATCATTTCCTTTGCAGCAGTTTTTTGTGAATTTTACATTTTAATTGAGTTTTTATCGAGTAAATTCTCGTTTTTGAAACCATTGTTAAGCCCAATTTGAGATTTAAGCAGATTTCTTCTTTTTGTTTTCTCGTTTTCTTTTCTGGAAGCATGGCAGCCTTCGGTCAAAAAACCAATGCTATGGATAGCTTGATCAATAGGGCTTTGGAATTAGCACCTCAACATAGCGCGTTGATGGGACAATTTTCAGCGGAGGTTATAACGAAAGAAAAAGGTCGTTTTAATCGGGTTCTTGGCCTAGCTAAAAATCGATTGAAAAAAAATGAAGGAATTCAGGAAGGCCAATGGTATGGAAATCAAACACATGCTAAAGTATATGTAAAAAGTTTGAATCAAATGATACATGAGGTCATTGATGTCAAAGGATTTCAAAAAAAATACCCTAGGCCTACCCTATTTTTCTGGCCAGACTTCTATCAAGATTTCATTGGTACTAATTGCGTTTCTCCATTGAATTATCATGGTCGGGATTATTATTCCTATGATTATCAAGGAGATACCTTGGTTGACGGTCAAATTGGTTACCAATTTAACGTTAGACCATCCTCCTCTGGAGATCGATTGTTTTCAGGTAAATTGACATTAAGTAAGACGGGCTGGATTATTCGATGGGAAGCTCAAGTAGAGTCTGATGCTTTACTTTATCACATGGATTTGCAACATCAATGGGTAAATCAAGCGTGGCTACCTAAATCAGCTTACTTTAAATTGGAAGGTGGGCTCATGGGCAATTATGGTGAATTTCTTTTACAAGAAGAGGTTCAACAGAAACCCCAAACTTGGAAAGCAGATTCAGGGTTTCAAATTCCCAACCAATCTCAAGAGCGCTTAAACATTGCAGAAATAGGATTTGATGAGGTCTTTGCAACCCAATTGTTAGGAAATTTTCATCAATCATTATTAAGAAAATGGAAATCGCGCCCGCAAAGTGGACTGGTTACTATGGACTCCGTTCGATATGTGAAGCGGGAAGAAGTCTTACACAATACTCAAGAAGATCAATTTTTCCAAGGGTCTATGACTTCCAATTTATTAGAAGCGTCCATTGATACGTTGAGAAAAAGTCCTTTTTCTTTCAATCAATTGCTGTTTTCTAAATCGTTCTACTACGGTCCTCGACAAAAGGATTTTTATCCATTTGAGATATATTATAAATCTCCAGTATTTGATTCCAATTTCAATACGGTGGAAGGTTTTGTTGCTAACGCTGGATTAGTATTTAGAAAACGTTGGGCTAGGTATCGATTTTTAGAAGCAGAATTTTTGGGAAGGAGATCCTTTGGTTTGAATCGAAATACGGGATACATCAAATTGAGGTATAAGACTGATTCATTTGATATCTCCTTAGCTCAAGGGGATTTTGTCCAACAAATGAATCCAGATAATTCCATTTCTCCTGAGATGAATTCCCTTTCAACACTTTTGTTGAAAAATAATCAAATGAAAATCTTTCGCAAAGAATATTGGAATTTAGCTCTCACCAAGCGTTTTTCATCTAAATTTTTCTTTAAAAGTAGTTTTGAGTGGTCGCGCAGAAGTCAAATGGATAATACCACGGATTATTATTGGTTCAATTACCTGAACCGTAAATTCACGTCGAATAACCCTCAAAATGAGGAATATAAGCAAGATGGATTTCAAACTCACAATTCTTTTATAAGTCAAATTACCTTAGGATTTAGACCATTCTTAACCCAATATTATCGTAACCATATTCGTGAAAGCGAGTGGGGATCTTCTCCTCTTATTTTATTCAAATATCGTGCAGGATGGAAAGGTGTAGCTGAATCATCAGCTCCATTTACGATGGTGGAGTTATCGTATTTACAAAATATGGCACTTTCTCCATGGGTAAAATCTGGTTTTATCATCAATGCTGGTACATTTATAGGGGAAGCACCTCAGTATTTTATTGATTTTAAGCATTATAATGGTACGATGAATTTGGTACAGGCTGGAGAAATGTTGGCGTCCCACCGACTAGTCGGCTACTACCAAAATTTCACATCAGGGGCTAATCAGCGACTGAATGTAAATCACTATGCTTACAGTACTGCTGGTGCTTATGTAGAAGGATTATCTTTATTTCAGTTTTCTAATTTGTGGTTGAAACCCATCCTAGGAATGAAAAAGTCATATGTGAAAGAATTGTTGATTGCCAATACGGTATATATCCACAATCAAAAACTTTTATACTCTGAAGTCGGTTATGGATTGGATGGTTTATTGAAAATATTTCGATTAGAGGCAATTGGAAGTTTTATCAACGGTCAATTTAATTACGTCGGATTACGCTTAAATCTTAATTCAAGAATACGAATTGGTAATATCCCAGATTAATAGAACAAATAGATTTTTTTTGATTGCTTCTTTATCATTGGCTAGAAATTCATTTTAAGCAAGTATATTTGAGGTCATTTTTTAGTTTACATTATTCAATTTAATAGAATGGCAAAAAATTTGGTCATCGTGGAGTCGCCTGCAAAAGCTAAAACCATCGAAGGGTATTTGGGTAAAGATTTTGTGGTGAAATCTTCGTTTGGTCACGTGAGGGACCTTCCTATCAAAGGCGATAAGGCAATTGATATAGAGCATGACTTCACGCCAACCTATGTGATTTCACCGGATAAAACCAAAGTGATTTCAGAATTGAAAAGTTTAGCTAAATCATCTGAAGAAGTTTGGTTAGCAACTGACGACGACCGTGAGGGAGAATCTATTTCTTGGCATTTAAAGGAAGCATTAGGCTTAAAAGATGATACAAAAAGGATTGTCTTTAGAGAAATTACGAAATCGGCTATTCAAAATGCGATTTTAGCTCCTCGAAAAATAGATATGGATTTGGTGAATGCTCAACAAGCTCGCCGTATCATGGATCGATTAATAGGATTTGAATTATCACCTGTTCTTTGGTCTAAAGTTCAAAAAGGTCTTTCTGCAGGACGTGTACAATCAGTTGCAGTTCGATTAATTGTTGAAAGAGAGAAGGAAATTGAAAAGCACGAAAGTGTAGGAACTTATAAAATTACAGCCTTATTCAATTTGCCTGGCAAAAAGGTGTTGAAGGCTGAATTACCTAAGAATTTCGCGACAGAAGATGAAGCAGTCGCTTTTTTGAAAAAATGTGTTGGTGCAGACTTTAGTATCAAGAGCTTAGAAACGAAACCCGCTAAGAAATCTCCAGCACCTCCATTTACTACGTCAACTTTACAGCAAGAAGCATCCAGAAAATTGGGGTACTCGGTAGCTACTACCATGCAGATTGCTCAAAAATTGTATGAATCAGGACGTATATCTTACATGCGTACTGACTCAACCATGTTATCTCAAGAAGCTAGAGATAAGGCAAAAGCAGCCATTGAGGCAGCCTATGGTGCTAAATTTCATCATGCTCGCCAGTTTAAAACCAAAAGTGAAAGTGCGCAAGAGGCTCACGAAGCCATCCGTCCTACTGATTTTGAAGTAAATTCCATATCAGGTGATGCGCGTGAAAAACGTTTATATGAATTAATTTGGAAACGGGCCATTGCTTCTCAAATGTCAGAGGCTGTGATTGAACGAACTACAGCTCAAATTCAAATTTCTAGTACTTCGGAATTGTTAATAGCACAAGGAGAAGTGGTTACTTTTGAAGGATTTTTAAAGGCATATTTAGAAGGAAAAGACGATGAAGAAGAAGATGAAAACAAAGATATGTTACCTCCATTGTCCATTGGTCAGGTACTTGACTTATCGGAATTAAAGGCTCAAGAGCGTTTTTCTAGACCAGCAGCCCGTTACACAGAGGCTAGTTTGGTGAAAGCATTGGAAGAAAAAGGTATTGGCCGTCCTTCTACCTATGCTCCTACGATTTCTACCATCATCAAGCGAGCTTATGTGGTAAAAGAAGATCGCGCTGGAAAAGAACGCGAGTTTCAAACGTGGATATTAAAAGATCAAGAGATTGTTGGTCAAAAGAATACCGAGGTTGTTGGAACAGAAAAAGCTAAATTATTTCCTACTCATATAGGCACCTTAGTTACTGATTTTTTGGTTGAGAATTTTGAAGAAGTTGTGGATTATACCTTCACAGCTGAAATGGAAGATGAGTTTGATAATGTTGCCAAAGGAAAATTAGCCTGGACGCAATTAATGAAGAATTTTTATGGTTCTTTCCATCAAACCATTGAAGATAGCAAGTCGATTTCACGTAGTTCCGTTGGTGGAGGAAGAGAATTGGGCGTTGATCCAGTTTCAGGAAAGAAAATATCGGTTCGTTTGGGAAAATTTGGACCATTCGTTCAATTAGGGGAATCTGGAGAAGACGAAAAGCCTGTTTTTGCTAATCTTTCGAAGGACCAATCCATTTCTAATTTAACATTAGAAGAAGCTATTGCTTTATTAGAGCGTCCTAAATTACCTCGGGAAGTAGGAATCCATGAGGATAAACCATTGATTATTGGTGCAGGTAAATTAGGTCCTTACATTAAGTATGACGGCAAATTTACTAGTTTACCAGACACAGAAGATCCATTTACCTTAGATATGGCTGGAGCTATTCGTGTGTTAGAATCAGCACAAAAAGTGGCTGAAGCGGAAAGTCTAGGAACTTTTGAAAATGAATTAATTTCTACAGGAAAAGGTCGTTTTGGCCCATATGTTAAACATGCGGGGAAATACTATTCATTAGGTAAAACGGATAATTTGGCTAGTTTAACTTCTGAACGAGCTATTGAAATCATTTTAGCTAAGCGTAATTTAGAAGCCAATAAATTCATTAAAGAATTTGCTGAAAATGATCAAGTAAAAATTGTCAATGGTATGTATGGTCCATACATTCAAATAGGAAAACGCAATGTCAAAATTCCTAAGGATCAGAATCCTTCCGAATTAACATTAGAACAGTGCCTAGAACTGGGTGAACAAGCTCCGGCACCTAAAAAAGGTAGAAAAAAGTAATATTAACATTTAATTTAAGGGTATGAGTCAAATTATTGATGGCAAATTTGTTTCTGAAACAATGAAAGCCTCGATTGCCAAAGAGGTACAAGAATTAGTAGCAGCAGGTCAAAGAGCCCCTCATTTAGTAGCTATTTTAGTGGGAAATAATGGCGCTTCTGAAACCTATGTGGCTAATAAAGTCAAATCTTGTGAAGAATTAGGATTTACGTCTACCCTTTTACGTTTTGAACCAAGCATTACAGAAGCTGAATTGTTGGCCGCTGTTCAAGGTGTAAATGATAATCCAGATATGGATGGTTTGATTGTTCAATTACCCCTACCCGATCATATTAATCCGGATAAAGTGATGGAAATGATTCATCCTTCTAAAGATGTAGACGGATTTCATCCAATCAACATAGGTCGAATGGCCAAAGGCTTACCTGCTTATATTTCAGCCACTCCTCAAGGGGTATTGGATTTATTGGCCTATTACAATATTCAAACTGCCGGTAAACATTGTGTTGTGGTCGGTAGAAGTCAAATTGTAGGTTTACCAATGTCGATTTTGATGCAAAGAAACCACCCTCAAGGAAATTGTACAGTTACATTGACTCACTCAAGAACTCCTAATTTGGAAGAAATTTGCGCTCAAGGAGATATTGTCATTGCCGCATTGGGTAAACCAGAGTTCATTAAAGCAGCACACATTAAAGAAGGAGCTGTTGTGATTGACGTAGGTTTGACTCGAGTAGTAGACGAAAGCAAAAAATCAGGTTTTGCTTTAAAAGGAGACGTGGATTTTGCAGATGTAGCCCCTAAATGTTCTTACATCACTCCAGTACCTAAAGGTGTAGGTCCAATGACCATTGTTTCATTAATGAAAAATACCTTATTGGCTGCCAAAGGGACAATTTATCCTAAAAATTAAGCCCATTTAGATATGATTATAATAGCGATGAAAGACTCCCAAAGGAAGTTTTTTGTCGCTATTGTCATTTAAATAGAGCTCTCCTGATTCGGCACTTGAAGGCACATCAAATATACCATTCATGAGATTTTCAACCACTAAAGTGGAGAAACCAAGTGAATACACATTACTTAATAACAAGTGCTCTTCTGGATCCAATATTTCTTTGACAGAAAGTAATAAATCTTCAATTTGCTCTTCTAACACCCATTTTTCACCATCAGGTCCACGTCCATAGGCGGGAGGATCTAGCAATATTCCTTGATAGAAATTACCTCTTCTAGCCTCTCTTTTGACAAACTTTAGGGCGTCTTCAGCCATCCAACGTATACCGTCAAGTTTGGATACTTCCATATTTTCTCTAGCCCATGATAATACAGGCTTGACAGAATCCACATGGGTTACTTCTGCTCCCATTTGTCGACAGACCAAACTTGCTCCACCTGTATAGGCAAACAGGTTTAAAAACTTGGGATTGGGTCTTTGAAATAATGGAATTTTTTCTGCCAAAAACTCCCAATTGGAGGCTTGCTCAGGAAATAAGCCCACATGTTTAAATGAGGAAAGAGAAATTTTGAAAGAAAGTTGAAGGCGATCAGATTGATAAGGCATGAACCATTTGTCGGGTACTTTGCCTTTCACTTCCCATTGTCCGCGCTCTTGACTTCCCTTTTCCTTTTTAAAATGGGCATGACTCAGTTTTTGCCATTCATTTTCAGAAAGTGATTTACCCCAAATAGCCTGAGGTTCAGGCCGTCTAACGGTGAATTCTCCAAATTTTTCCAGCTTTTCAAATCCACCTGAGTCGATTAACTGATAATTATTTCCCCAAAATTGAGGTGTTTCAATGGCAATGGATGTGGACTGCTTCAAAATTATTTTTGGATTTCTATCTTATTTAAATAATATACCGATCGGCGACCTTCTTCGTTGGAAATCGTCTGGTATCCATTGGCTAGGAAATATGGTCCAAACCAATAATTTAACTCAGAACGACTACTTCTTCTGATTTTGTCACCCTCATTTTCCGTACTGATGTTTTGTATACTCTCACTTTCTGATTTACCTTGATTTTTAATGGTCTTGGTAATAATTTGATTATCTAAGTTAAAGGAAAGTACGATTTGATCACCCTGAATGGATGTTTTGATTTTTTGAATCAATTTAGGTTCTTTTAGGTCTTTCATGTCAATGCAGTGATCCCAAAGTAATTCTCCTTTTTCATCCAATTCAACGATAACCGCATGGGTGTAAACCCAACCATCAAATTGTTGTTGGTTTCCATAATAATTGTATCCACGGTATCCCCAAGGGCTATAATAGCTTGAATAAGGAGAATACAAACCATAATATCCATAACCCCAACGGTAGGGATTATACATCATGCTCCATGGTGAATAAAAGCTTCCTAGGCCCATCATTGAGCCATAAGGACCAAAATTATTGTATTTGTAATCAGGATAAAAAGCTTCAGCCACCACAATGTAGTGATCTCCTTTTTTAATGATTTCATGAATTAATAAACGATAATCAAGTCGAAGATCTTCACCCTTACTTTCCTTGTCCTTGATTTTCTTCTCTTGTTTTTCTTTTTGTTTGGGAGTCAAGAAATTAAAAAAGTTCGAAAATTTAGTAAAACTATGAAACTTAGATTGAAGCAATTCTCCATCTAAATAAGAGTTAAAATAGATCCCTTGAGAACTTGGCCCTTTAGAAGAACCAATGGTGGTCTTGTGCCCATAAGTGCCCACAATTACCTGCAATGAGTCATTTAACTGTGTTGATTTTGCATTCATCATGGCAAATTCTTCATTGGGATTCATGACAATTTGTCCAATTTGTCCAATTTGTCCACCATCTTCATCAAATGATTTAATGATTAATTGATAGTTTTTAGCTCGATTTCCAACAGAATAGGTCACATTTACCTGCTGTTGGATGGAGTCTAAATCCATGGACTGAATCTCCGCTTGTCCTTTAACTACGGAAGGAAGAATTCGGGTTTTACGCTCTTTTAAATTGGTAAATAAAATGACAGGTTGATTATTGACAATTCCACCAATGAACAAAGACTCGTTTAAGGCTTTAAAATTGGATATTTCCATTCGATCCACGGAATAGATTTGGAATTTTTCAAACGAACCTTTTGATACATTAACACGCACTATTTGGTAGGAATTACTCTTAAATCGACTGAATAATAGATTTAACGATTTACCGTCGAAACTATAATTTACATAATCCAAGCCATTATCAATTGTTCCAGAGGTATACCAAACTTGCTCCAAATTGGTGGAGAATTTTTGGATACTAAATTCTTGCTTGCCTAATTGATTTAATATAATAACTCCTTGATTACCAATAGGTATAGTGAAGGATTCTAAGTCTTTACCTCCTACTGGAAATTCAATTCGTTGACCAACTTGGGCTTGCGCTTGAAACATGGTTGAAAGCAAAAGGCTACACAACACTAGCTTGAATTGATGAAAACGTTTCATAATATTTATTCTGTTAGGCTCATGATAATATCAAATTCAGGCTTGTCAACTGGCGTTACTGAAAGTCTAGATTGCTTTAATAAGGCCAAATTCCCTAAGCGATCATCTGATTTCATCTGTTTTAAGGTTACTGTTTTATTAAACTTCCGTATAGGAATCAGTTCAACAACTACCCAGCGAGGATCATCCGTGGTAGGATCAGGATAATGTTCCTTACTTACCTCGGCTAATCCAACCACTTCAAGGCCTTCATTGGAATGATAAAAATACACCCAATCACCCTTTTTCATGGCCATCAAGTTATTTCTGGCTTGATAATTTCTTACTCCATCCCAAACGGATTTACCTTCTTTAACGAAATCATCCCAAGAATATTTGAACGGTTCTGATTTTACTAACCAATGATTCATATCAAGGAAATTTAGGGAATTTAGAGAAATCTGGCTTTCTTTTTTCTAAAAAGGCATTTTTACCTTCCTTAGCTTCATCGGATAAATAATATAATAAGGTCGCATTACCGGCTAATTCTTGAATTCCAGCTTGTCCATCTAACTCAGCATTGAATGAAGATTTTAGCATACGAAGAGCTATTGGACTTTTCTCCAATATTCTTTCACACCAAGAAATGGTAGTAGCTTCTAACTGATCTAATGGAACCACTTTATTGACTAAACCCATTTGTAAAGCTTCTTGAGCATCATATTGATCACATAAATACCAAATTTCTCTGGCTTTCTTTTGTCCAACCACACGCGCTAAATAAGATGCACCAAAACCACCATCAAAAGACCCTACATTGGGTCCAGTTTGACCAAAACGGGCATTATCTGCTGCAATGGATAAATCGCAAACTACATGTAAGACATGTCCACCACCAATGGCCCAGCCTGCAACCATGGCAATTACTGGTTTTGGGATGGTTCTAATTTGTCTTTGCAAATCCAATACATTTAATCGGGGAACTAAATCTTGACCTACATATCCCCCATCACCCCTAACACTTTGATCTCCACCTGAGCAGAATGCCTTTCCACCCTCGCCAGTTAATATTATGACGCCAACTGTTGTGTCTTGTCGCGCTAATTCCATCGCTTCAGACATTTCCTGAACCGTTTTTGGTGTAAAAGCATTGTGTTTATGTGGGCGATTAATGGAAATTTTGGCGATTCCATTGTATTGTTGAAATAGAATTTCTTCGTACTCCTTGATCGTTTTCCAGGGAAAATTAGATGTCATGGTTTATTCGTTTTCTTGGTTATAAATCACATCCCATGTATGGTCTGCTAGTAATGTTACTTGGGCTAAAAATCGACTGTATTTAAAAGAACGGCCCCATTCATGTGGAGCTACTAAAGATAGTAAATCCGTTCCATTCTCCTTTTCATATAGATAATACGTTTCACTGATGATAGGTTCAAAACCCATAGCTGCATCGTAAATTCGCTCCGATATTTCTTTTCTTTCAGCTAATAATTTGGCTTGTTTAGCCAATACCTCCATTTGTTCATACAACTGGTTCATTTGGCGGTCTGTTTGCTGCCGCATTGCTTTCACCGATCTACCTTTCGATTTTCCCATGTCCTCAGGCTTGATGACAGCTGAACCAGCCGTATGTGCATAAGGCAAAAGTCCAGGGTTTTGGGCTACTTTTTCTGGATTAATGGGATTTAAGAAAGGATCTTCAGACATGCTCAATTAATTAAGGTAAATCCTAGCTGTAACCCTCAAAATTAGAGAATGTTTGGTTAATTTTGGAATGATTCACTGATTATATGCTGGTAATTTCTCCAAAGTCCAATGTGTTCCCTGTTCCATCCACTCCTTTTGAAGCTGAGGTGATTGAATTTTGTCAATCATGGAACGCAGGAAATGAGTGGTTTAACTTCCATACGTCTGGGTCAACTGGACAACCCAAAGCTATTCGAATTCATCGAGATCAAATGATTCATTCTGCTCAATTGACTGGAAATTGGTTGGGATTGGAAGCCGGCGATCGTGCATTATTGTGCTTGCCAGTAAAATTTATTGGAGGCGTGATGGTTGTGGTAAGAGCCTTAGTTTGGGATTTACAACTTATCATTGTTGAACCTAGTAACCAGCCAGATATTCCCAATGATTTGTCCATACAATTGACCTCCCTCGTTCCTCCTCAATTGCAACATATACTGCAAAATGACTCTTTATTGAAGCCTTTTCATTTTGCAAAAGGGGTTTTAGTGGGTGGTGCAGCTATTTCTGTTGAGATTGAAAGTCTAGCGATGAAACAAGATTTTCCTATTTTTCTTACTTATGGGATGACAGAAACGGTTTCACACATAGCTTACAGACCCATTTCATTAAAAATTGATGATTACTTACGTCCACTTCCAGGAGTTGAACTAAATTTGAATGAAGAAGGCTGCATTTGTATCCGAGCAGAGGTGACTAATCGAGCATGGATAGAAACCAATGATTTAGCTGAATTGAAAGAAGATCAACGTTTCAAGATTTTGGGACGAAAAGACTTTGTCATTAATTCTGGCGGAATGAAATTGTTACCTAGTCAAATTGAAAAACACGTTCAAGCCTATTTTTTAGAAAATGGCATTTCTAAACTTTCTTTTGTAGCGGGTATTCCGGATATATTTTACGGGCAAAAAGCCGTACTTTTTATCGAATCACCTGAAGAAGTGTCATTTGAAGGTCATTTAAAACAATATTTATTACAGCATTTGTCTTCAAAACAAATCCCTAAGTCGATTATTTGCCTTCCAAAATTCTTATTTAATTCAAATGGTAAATTGGATAGCTTGAAAACGGTAGCTTTGTACCTCCAATCTTTATCCAAAGAATCTTCTGCCCATGACAAATTTTAATTTATTTTACGAGAGTGCTAACAATGTGCCAGCTCCTTATCATTTTGAATCATTAATTCGATTTATTGAATTTGGAACTCCGCAGGCGTCTTTGGAAGTAGAGATTCAATACACTGATCGGGATGATTTTTCTAAAGAAGAATTGATCGCTGAAGGTTTACCTACTGAAGAATCATGGGCCTGGAAAGGAAGCATATCACCAGCATGGCAACAAAGATTAGCCATTAGATTTGAAACATATAAATCGGGATCATGTAAGCCAAGAGATGAAGAGCCGTTTATTATGTTGGAATATCCCAATTCGACCACTAAGGTGCCAAGGATGTTGGAAATAGAAGAAAATTTAATTCAAGAATTCATTCAATCCATTTTCGAGACGGCCGGTAGAGAATTGCCTTTGTTTCTAGGGTTTCAGTTTAAAAATGAATTGGATGAATGGATTAGGATTGAAGGAGAATTATCTTTCCAAAATTTGAATTTCACTTATCAAGAATCTGGTTCAGTGCTTAAAACAATTTCAGATTGGGATCGTTTACAGACTTTAATGAATACGGTTTATATTGCTGATTTTCAAGCGGATAAAGCAAAAGAGGAATTGAGAAGCACACAGTCATTTGCTGTTTACCCAGGAGATGGCTTATGGTATGTGGCTGGAGATTCGTTAAGAAAACCTTCGGGAAATAACCGGTATTTTGATGGATTAGAAAACAGTTTAAGAGAATTATTTAAGTCTTAAAAGCTATGGTTTCACCAATAGAAGATCAAATTGCAGAAGTATTTTGGATTCAAAAATCGTCTTTATCTCGTCTTAAAAATACGACACATAAAGAACGTATTGACAAATTGAGATCCATTGAGAAATACATGATTTCTCATAAAAAAGAATTGTTTGATGCTTTGTATGACGATTTTAAAAAACCATCTTCTGAGGTCATTTTAGCAGAACTTTTAGGTGTAAAAAGAGAAATAGATCATATATGCGCTCATCTGAAATCCTGGATGAAGCCTCAAAAAGTAGTTACTCCACTTCTATTGTTAGGTACACAAGGATACGTGCAAATGGAAGCCAAGGGTATGTGTTTGATCATTGCTCCTTGGAATTATCCCTTTAACTTGGCTATCTGCCCACTCCTATTAGCCATAGCTGCCGGCAACGCAGTCATGCTAAAACCTTCTGAATTAAGCCCAGCCACTTCTACTTTTATTAAAAAAATGATTACATCACTATTTGATCGAAGTGAAGTAGCTGTATTTGAAGGTGATGTAGCGGTTTCGACCTGTTTATTAGACCAGAAATTTGATCATATATTCTTTACAGGTAGTCCCATGATTGGCAAATTAGTCATGAAGGCTGCTGCCGAACATCTAACTTCTGTTACCTTAGAATTAGGAGGAAAATCACCAGCAATTATTGGTCCTCACGCTGATATTGAAGCTTCAGCACAAAAAATTGCCTGGGGTAAGTTTTTGAATAATGGACAGACTTGTATTGCTCCAGATTATGTATATGTACATGAGAAGCACTATTTCGCATTTTTAGAAGCACTAGAAAAGTCGGTTAATTCGTTTTATAATCCTGATAAAAAAGGTGTTCAGCAAAGTAAAGATTATGCTAGAATTGTCAATTCCAGACATTTTAGTCGGATAATGAATTTAGTGGAGGACGCTAAACTGCATGGAGCCAATGTTCTATTTGGTGGAGATACAGATGAACAAGATTGTTTTATTGCACCTATGGTATTGACTAATTGTCATCATGATATGAAAATCATGCAGGAGGAGATTTTTGGACCGATTTTACCCATTTTAGTTTATAAAGATGAGCAAGAAATCATCGACAAATTAGCAAGAGAAGAAAAACCCTTAGCATTGTATATTTTTTCAGAAAATGAAGAGTTTACTCAGCATATCCTGAAAAATACAAGTTCGGGTGGTGTAGTTGTTAATGATTGCCTTATCCATTATGGGCATGGCGAGTTACCTTTTGGAGGTGTTAATAATTCTGGAATTGGTAAAACAGGGGGTAAATACGGATTTATTGAGTTCTCAAATCAGAAATCAGTGTTAATTCAACATAGTCGAATGATGAAGTTTTTATATCCCCCTTATCAGTTAAAAGTTCGTTGGATGCTTGATTTTATTCTCAAATGGCTTTAAAAAAAGTATTCATATTCTTGTTGTATTTGGGCATTGCCCCAATGACTATGGCACAGTTAAATTATGCCTTATTAGATCAAAATCCAGCATCAGTTCAATGGAAACGCATTCAAGTTCCTAATCATGCCATTCAAATTATTTATCCTGAAGATGCTGATAGTTTAGCTCAATTAACAGCGTTTTACCTTGAAAAACATGTAAATCAAGTTGGAAAGACTCTACCCAGCAAACTGCATCCTTGGAAAATTGTATTACAAAACAAAGGGATATATTCTAATGGTTTTGTTAGTTTAAACGCCCCTAGGGCGGAGTTTTTCTCTATTCCCACGCAAAGTCCAGCTTTAGTGGGTACCAATGAATGGCTTGAAATGTTGGTGAGTCATGAAACTCGACATATGTTTCAAAATGAGTTGGGTCGACAAGGTTTAGCCAAGGTATTTAGAAGTTTATGGGGAAGTAATGGCCAAGCCTTATATTCCAATTTAATAGTCCCCAATTGGCTTTGGGAAGGAGATGCTGTGGAAACAGAAACAAAGTTAAATCCTATTGGCCGAAGTAAAATACCTGAGTTCTATTTGCCTCTTCACGCTTATTTATCGGAATTTGGTATTCCATCTTACGGAAAATTGATGGGGAAATCGTTCCGAGAGTTTGTCCCTAATCACTATGTATTTGGCCAGTATTTGAGTCAATATATTCGTCAAAAACAAGGTGAATTTACCATAGGTCAGATTTGGCAAAACGCCTTACAGCGCCCTTATCCTTTTGCATTTTCTTCGGTGGTAAAGCAAAGAACGGGATTGAGTATAGATCAGCTGAGTCAATTGGCTTTAAAGGAATTACGTGATTCTATTCAATTGAAACAGCAAGTTAACGCCGATAATGCGGTGCAAATTAGTCCCAAGGTTTCTAAAGGATATACTCCTTATGAATATCCTTGTTGGATTTCAGATAATGCATTTGTGGCAATTAAATCGGGATTTTCAAGTATTCCTGTGCTGGTAGAAGTTAGTCATGGGCAAGAAAAGGAGTTAACGAAGCTAGGACCAATAGCAGAAATGAATATGCTTTCTGCCTCACCCAACTGGATTGTATGGTCTGAAATCAAATTTGATGTTCGTTGGGGGCAAAAGCAAGGGACTCGTTTGGTATTATTTAATCGTGAAACAAAGGAAAAAACATTTTGGGATGGAGATGAAAAATGGATAAACCCTTCCATCAGTCAAGATGGAAAACAAGTATTAACCCTAGTCCAAAATAATTCAGGCTCATCTCATTTGTTATTATTGGATGTAGAAACCAGACAATTGATTAAAAAAATAGCGATTGCTTCTGGAGAACAGGTGCTTCATGCTCGATTGGCTGATCAGAACAGGATGGTGTTTGTTGTAAAAAGACAACATCAAAAATCCATCCGAGTGATGGATTTGGTACATTTCAATCAGTTGTATGAGATTGGATTAGGGGCTAATAATATAGGTGCACCTTACTTACAGGGAGATTATGTTTATTTCAATGAACCAGTTAATGGCATTGATCAAATTGTTCGCATTCATTTAAAAAATAAACAGCAACAAATCTTAACGCATTCGCAATTTGGAGCTTATTCTGCTCAGGCTTTTAATGATGAAAAGATCATATATCAATCCTACAGAGCCTCTGGTGATGCAATCATGCAGACAAATTTGAAGAATGAGGATTGGAAACCATTCGTTTCAGAAGCTTCACCAACGTACAATCACTTAGTGAATCCTAATTATGCTGCTCAAAAATATTCTAAATGGAATATTTTTAATGTGTATTCATGGGGACCATTAATAGCAGCTCAGGGAAATCAATTGGAAGTAAGTTTATTGTCTAAAAATATAACCAATACCTTTCAGGCTGGTTTGGGGTATCAATATGATCCCAATGAGCGTGCTGGTACTCAGTTTGCTCGCTTTTCTTACCAAGGATTATTTCCAGTATTTGATGCATCGTTTCAAAATAGTCAACGTAGTACAAGTTTATATATTGATAAAAGAGCACCATTTGATAGTTTGAGGACAGATAATTGGACGCAAACGAAAGGAGATTTGGGTATACGTTTACCTTTTAATTTGACACATTCAGCGTATTCAGAGTTTTTAACCATTTCGTCTACCTATTCTTTTTTTCAAGTCAGTGGTTATGATTTACCATTAAGATTTAAAAGTGAGGCATTTAATGGCATGTATTCATCCATGACGCACGCACTCTCCTATTCAAAATTGTTGAATAAGGCATATTGGGATGTTCAGTCACCTTGGGGATATCAAATTGGATTGCATTGGCAAGGAACCCCATTTAGTCAAAATTTGAATTCAGAAATTTGGTCTGCTCAACTAAAAGCATTTGTTCCTGGCCTATTTAAACACCATGGTATTTCCTTAAGAGGAGCCTACCAGCAGCAATCTAATGGAAACTATACATTTGCTAGTACATTAGCCTTGCCACGTGGATACACCACCGTGTTGTATAATCGATTGTATTCTTTTTCCGCAGACTATAAGTTTCCTATTGCCAATACAGATTTCAATGTAGGTAGATTATTGTATGTGAAGCGATTAAAAGGTAATTTGTTTTTTGATGCATCTCAAGGAGAAAATATACTAAAAGATGGAACTACCTCCACGACTTTCCAATCATTCGGTGTAGATTTGTCGTCTCAATTTCATTTGATGCGATTTTCTCAAACATTTGAAATCGGAGTTCGTTGTTTATATAAATCTCAAACCAAGCAAATCGAGTGGTATCCTTTGGTAATCGATATAGGTTTTTAATTTTTTCTTGGATTGGACTGCTTGGATTAAGCTTTTTTTTACTCTCCTGTGAAACGAATCAAGATTCAAAAGGCGAAAAAATACCTCCTTCTACCGCATTTTTGAAAGGTGAAGATCCACAGCGGGTGATTCAATACGTCAGTGCCATTTTAGAAGATAAACCATCTTCCTCCCTATATTATATACGTTCCAAGGCTTATTTTACTCAAAGAAAGTATCTGAAAGCCTATGAAGATATACAAAGGGCCTTACAGATAGAATCCGGTGATTTGGACTTTTTATTTCTGTCGGCACAAATCCATTACCATTTAGAAGAATATACCGACGCTTTAAAAGATGCGAAATCATTAGAAGAAGCGGGTTTTTCTGCCCCTGGTTTATGGATTTTACTAGCAGAAATATATGCCCAACAGAAGCAAACTAAAATGGCCAATTACTATTTGGCTAAAAGTCTAAAAGTAGGTTTATCACCCAAGGATAGAGCTTATGTTTATACATTGCGTAATTTATCTGTGGGCGATACTTTAGCATGGATGAAGTCTGTACGTGATAGTAGTAACATTTATCTATCTGAAACTCCCTTAGCTCGATTGTATTTTCAACATCAAGGTGTTCGAGTTCCTTTGATGATATATCAAGCTCAGCTATTAGCTGCAAGAAAAAAGTACCCCAATGACCCGCATTTACTTCGTTTTTGGGCTCGCTTTTTGGCCCAAATTCGACAAATTCCTAGAGCAGAAAAAGTATATGCCAGTGTGTTGGCTTCATTTTCTAACAATATTAGTTTATTCGCTGAGCTAGGTAACTTTTACTTTAAAAATCGAGATTATTATAAAGCAATCGCTTTTTATGATAAAGTGCCTAATGACAATGCATTTAGTTCTGAAGCCATGTTTACTAAGTCGATTTGTTGGCTTTATTTGGGAGAAAGGTTGAAAAGTATAGAGCTTTTGGATTCAGCTCAAAGATTATATCCTGCAGATGCTAGGTTTAAGAGTTTAAGGTATCGATTGATGAATCGAAATATTGATTCTACTCGAGCTCAAAGGGATAGTTTGTATACAGAGACACCTGAAAATTAAAATACGCTCCTAATATTCCTGCTTAATTTGTAAATTGCATAAAATTTGTACGAATGATAAAAATTACTTTTCCCGACGGAAATATCCGTGAGTATAATTCAGGTGTGACACCTATGGAAGTTGCCTTGTCAATTTCAGAAGGTTTAGCACGAAATGTGTTGGCTGCCAAAGTGGATGATCAAGTAGTAGATGCTTCTACTCCTATTCAATGTGATGCGCGTGTTCAATTATTGACCTGGAATGATACGGATGGGAAAAAGACATTTTGGCATTCATCTGCCCACTTAATGGCAGAAGCTATTGAAGCTTTGTACCCAGGTACAAAGTTTGGTATTGGTCCAGCCATTGAAAATGGATTTTATTACGATATAGATTTAGGAGGAAAGGAATTTGGTAGTGATCAGTTTAAGCAGATTGAAGACAAAATGCTCGAATTGGCTCGCCAAAAGAGTGAATATTTGAGAAAGCCAGTGGCCAAAGCAGATGCTATTGCCTATTTTCAGGAAAAAGATGATGAGTATAAATTAGAACTTTTAGAAGGTTTAGAAGATGGTTCTATTACTTTCTATACACAAGGAAACTTCACTGATTTGTGTCGTGGGCCTCATATTCCTCAAACTGGATTTATTAAATCTGTTAAGTTATTAAGCGTAGCGGGTGCATACTGGCGCGGAGATGAGAAGCGTAAGCAAATGACCCGTATATATGCCATCACTTTCCCTAAGGCGAAAGAATTGGAAGAGTATTTATTCCTATTAGAAGAAGCTAAACGCCGTGACCACCGCAAATTAGGCAAGGAATTAGAGCTTTTTGCATTTTCTGAAAAGGTAGGTTTAGGTTTGCCTTTGTGGCTGCCTAAAGGAACGATTCTTCGTGAAAGATTAGAGAATTTCTTACGTAGAGCTCAGGTTCGTGCAGGATATTCTCCAGTTGTGACTCCACACATAGGAAGTAAAGAATTGTATGTGACTTCAGGTCATTATGCCAAATACGGTAAAGATTCATTTCAACCAATCAATACTCCTGATGAAGGTGAAGAGTTCTTGTTGAAACCGATGAACTGTCCTCACCACTGTGAGATTTATAAAACTAAACCTCGTTCTTATAAAGATTTGCCATTGCGTTTAGCAGAGTTTGGTACGGTTTATCGTTATGAGCAATCAGGAGAATTACATGGCTTAACGCGTGTTAGAGGCTTTACTCAAGACGATGCGCACATATTTTGTCGTCCAGACCAAGTAGAGGATGAATTCATGAAAGTGATTGATTTGGTACTTTATGTATTCAAGGCGCTTGGTTTTAATGAATTTTCGGCCCAAGTTTCATTGAGAGATAAAACAGATCGGGAGAAATATATCGGTAGAGATGAGGATTGGGAAAAGGCAGAAGCAGCTATCATTAAGTCGGCAGAAGAAAAAGGCCTACCTTATGTGGTGGAATATGGCGAAGCCGCATTCTATGGTCCCAAATTAGATTTTATGGTTCGTGATGCTTTGGGTAGAAAATGGCAATTAGGGACTATTCAAGTAGATTATCAATTACCTCAGCGTTTTGAATTAGAATATACAGGTTCAGATAACCAAAAGCATCGTCCTGTTATGATTCACCGGGCGCCATTTGGCTCTTTGGAGCGTTTTGTGGCTATTTTGATTGAAAATACGGCAGGTAATTTCCCATTGTGGTTATCTCCGGATCAATTGGCAGTCTTACCTATTTCCGAGAAATACGAAGATTATGCCAATGAGATTTATTTACGTTTACAAGAGCGTGATTTAAGAGGATATGTAGATCACCGTGATGAGAAGATAGGTCGTAAAATCCGAGATGCTGAAGTTTCAAAAGTTCCCTTCATGATTATTGTGGGAGAAAAAGAACAGGCAGAAGGATTGATCAGTATTCGTAAAAAGGGTCAAGGAGATTTAGGTTCGATGACTTTGGATGCTTTTATGGCTATTGCTCAGGAAGAAATTCAACAATTGACTCAGGATAGATAGATTTATTGGCGATTATCAATTGCTTGAAACTCTTTTGTTTGCAAATGCGTTAAAATTGATATAGCTTTCGAATTGAATACGAGAATTAACAATAATTATTAAACGAAATTTTACTTTATGGCTTTACGCCCCAATAACAATTACCGAGGAAACAAACGAGAAGAGGAGCCTTACAGAATCAATAATTTAATTCGAGGGGTTGCAGAAGTGCGATTAGTAGGAGAAAATATTGAGCAAGGTGTTTATGAGTTTTCTAAAGCGCTAGCGATAGCTGAGTCTCAAAGTTTAGATTTGGTTGAAATCTCTCCTAATGCCGTTCCTCCTGTTTGTAAGGTCATTGATTATGCTAAATTCAAGTATGATCAAAAGAAAAAGCAAAAAGAAATCAAAGCTAATGCTACGAAAACGGTTATTAAAGAGATCCGTTTCGGTCCTAATACCGACGAGCATGATTTTAATTTTAAGTTAAAACACGCAGTTAACTTCTTAAAAGAAGGCGCTAAGGTAAAGGCTTATGTTCACTTTGTTGGACGTACCATTGTTTTCAAAGAGCGTGGCGAAATGTTATTATTGAATTTCGCTAAAGGCTTAGAAGAGTTTGGCAAACCAGATGACATGCCGAAATTAGAAGGTAAGCGTATGAGCATTATCTTCTCTCCTAAAGCTGCTAAGAAATAATTTCAATTTTTTTTTAATCAAAACAGGGAATTAAGGGGTATTTTTTATACTTTTGCATTCCCAATTTTAAATTTAATTTTTACAATAATGCCAAAAATTAAAACCAACTCTGGAGCAAAGAAACGTTTCAAAGTAACTGGAACTGGTAAAATCAAGCGTAAACACGCTTTTCATAGCCATATCCTTACTAAAAAAACGACTAAGCAGAAGCGTAACCTAGTTCACGCTACTTTAGTTTCTCCATCTGATATGGACCGTGTAAACTTAATGTTAGGTCTTTAATATCAATTTAAGTTATTGTTCAACCAGAAATAAGGCCTAAAGTACTGTAAGAAGTCGCCTCAATTTCAAAAAACAAATTTCTATGCCACGTAGTGTCAACCATGTAGCTTCTAGAGCTCGCAGAAAAAAAATCTTAAAATTAGCCAAAGGCTTTTATGGTCGCGGAAAAAACGTTTGGACCGTAGCCAAAAACAAAGTTGAGAAAGGTTTGCAATATGCATACCGTGATCGCAAAGTAAAGAAAAGAGATTTCAGAGGATTGTGGATTCAGCGTATCAATGCTGCTGCTCGTCAAGAAGGAATGTCTTATTCAGCTTTCATGGGCAAATTCAACAAATCAGGAATGACTTTAAACCGTAAGGTGCTTGCTGATTTAGCGATGAACCATCCAGAAGCGTTCAAAGCAGTAGTTAATAAATTAGGTTAATCCTTATTTAAATACTTAGTAAGAAAGTCCCAAAGAAATTTGGGACTTTTTTCATGCCCTTCATGTATCTTTGTTATACATCCACCAGCTAATAAATTGAATCGTCCCATTTATTTAGATTATGCTGCCACCACTCCTGTTTCCGCAGAAGTTATGGATGCTATGATTCCTTATTTTAGTTTGCATTTTGGTAATTCAGGCTCAAATCAGCATATGTTTGGTTGGGAAGCAGCTGATGCTGTAGATCAAGCCCGAAAAAGCATTGCCTCCTATTTTTCTCTTAAACCATCCTCTATCCTATTTACTTCTGGAGCTACAGAGTCTACTAATTTAGCCATTTTGGGTTTGCTAGAGCATCAAAGCCCTGGGCACATTATTTCTTCTGTATTAGAGCATAAAGCAGTGTTAGAGCCTTTAGCTTTTTTAGCTTCTAAAGGCTGGGATATTACTTACCTTAAGCCCAATGAATTAGGTGAAATAAATATAGATCAAATAAAAGCTGCACAAAAGTCGAATACCCAATTCGTATCTATCATGTGGGTTAATAATGAAATTGGGACAATTAATGATATTTCTACTATTGCTCAATGGTGTAGTAATGAAGGAATAAGTTGTCATAGTGATGCCACACAAGCCTTGGGTAAATTGGATATATCTCAAGCTTATTTACCTGATTTATTGAGTTTTTCTGGACATAAAATTTTTGGTCCTAAAGGAATAGGAGCTTTAGTTCTTAAAGATGGAATTCGTTTGCATCCAAGACAATGGGGAGGATCCCAAGAAAGAGGCTTACGTGCCGGTACTTTGCCTGTTCCTTTGATTGTAGGACTTGCCAAAGCAGTAGAAGGTATTCCACAGCTTTTGACATATTTACCTCAAATACAAGCAATCAAGCAAGAGTTTGAAAAAGCTCTTACTGCGTCCCTTGGAGAATCAATGATATTAAATTCTGTTTCTGAAAATCAGATTCCAAATATCCTTAATTTTTCCATTCAGGGGATTGACTGGGAAAGGCTTTTTAGATCGATGCCCCAATTAGCCATTTCCAATGGTTCTGCTTGCAATTCTAAATCCACATTTCCTTCCCATGTAATTAAGGCTTTGGGTAGAGATGATGATACTGCATTGTCTACAGTACGTATATCATTGGCACATACTTATTTGAAAGAGGATCATGAATGGGTTATCAATTACCTCGTTCAAAGTTTCCAAAAACTACTACCATGAAAGATTGGATTCAAATAGTTAATCGACTAGAGCAATTATTATCAGAGAATACTGAGTTAGCCTTAGCCACAGTGGTACATGTGGATGGTTCGGCATATCGAAGGCCCGGTGCCCGAATGCTGGTTACAGGAGATGGAAGTTGGTGGGGTGCTATAAGTGGAGGATGTCTAGAGGGAGATATGTTGAAAAAAGCACAAATGGCTATGATGACTCAACAAATCAAACTAGTGACTTATGATACTAGAGAAGACGATCCTTTTCAATTAGGTGTAGGACTGGGTTGTCAAGGCTTAATTGATATCATTATCGACCCTATTCGTTCTCATTTGGAAGCTTTTTGTTTGGCTATGAAACAGGCTATATCTTCCTATGAACCCGGGGTTTTATGTAGTAATTGGGATGAAAAAGACTTGACTTCTTTTCAGTTTATGTATGTTCCGCAGTCGGATATTCATTCCTATGATGCCGATAAAAAAGAAATTTTAGTTCAAAAAACTGCACATTATCGCTTACTAGAAGGTAAATCTTCTTTGTTGGAATACATCCCTCCCATGCCTCGTATTTGGATAATGGGGAATCAATTTGATGCTATGGCTTTAATTCACCAAGTTAATTTGTTAGCTTGGGAAATACATTGGGTGGGTAATGTTCAAAAAATGAATCCCCTTGGTAAAAAATTGGTCAATCAAGTTTATGATTGGGAAATGGATTATCAAATTCTTCCTGATGATGCTATCGTCATGATGACTCATGATTTTGATCGGGATGTATTTTTAATGAAGAAATTAAGTTCATTAGAACACTTTGCTTTTTGGGGGATTTTAGGCCCACAAAAACGTATGGATAAATTACAAGGGCATTTAAAAGATGAAGGAATCGATATATCAGTGCTTAGAAAAAAAATATCCAGCCCTATTGGCCTTGATGTGGGAGCAGAAGGTCCAGAAGAAATAGCTATTTCAATTATTTCCGAAATAATTGCGCAAAAAAATAAACGAGATGGTCAGCCTCTAAAATTCAGGGAGAAGCCTATTCATGTATAATAAGACTGTTTAAAGGTGTATTTCTAACTCCTTTTAAAAACAAAAAACTCCCAGCGTATCTGCTGGGAGTTTAAATAAACCTCTAAACCTATTTAACTATTTTACTTCCTCGAAAGCTACATCTTCTGCTTCACTAGCACCATTGGCAGTGGCATCAGCTGTATTTTCTGTCGCACCTGCAGTTTCACCAGCAGCGTACATTTCTTGGGAAGCGGCAGTCCAAGCTGTATTAAGTTTTTCCAAGCCTGCATCAATAGCGGCTACATCTTGGGAAGCATGAGCTGTTTTTAATTCAGCTAAAGCACCTTCAATGGCTGATTTGTTTCCTTCGGAAAGCTTCTCTCCATATTCTTTCAATTGCTTTTCAGATTGGAAAATTAAAGCATCAGCTTGGTTGATTTTCTCAACACGCTCTTTCTCAATTTTATCGTTCGCTTCGTTGGCCTTTGCCTCGTTGCGCATTTTTTCAATTTCAGCATCTGTTAAACCGCTGGAAGCTTCGATACGGATTTTTTGTTCCTTACCTGTTCCTTTGTCTTTAGCAGATACGTGTAAGATACCGTTGGCATCAATGTCAAAAGTAACTTCAATTTGAGGTACTCCACGTTGTGCTGGTGGCAAACCATCTAAATGGAAGCGTCCTAATGAACGGTTATCCTTCGCCATTGGTCTCTCTCCTTGCAATACATTTAACTCAACAGAAGGTTGGTTATCAGCTGCTGTAGAGAATACCTCTGACTTCTTAGTTGGGATGGTTGTATTCGCTTCAATTAACTTGGTGAACACACCACCCATCGTTTCAATACCTAAAGATAATGGAGTCACGTCAAGTAACAAAACATCTTTTACTTCTCCTGTTAAAACTCCACCTTGAATAGCAGCTCCTAAAGCCACTACTTCGTCTGGATTCACTCCTTTAGAAGGTTTCTTTTCGAAGAATTTTTCTACTTCTTCTTGAATTCTAGGAATACGAGTAGAACCACCTACTAAAATAACCTCATCAATATCAGAATTCGAGTATCCTGCATTTTTCATGGCTCTTTTGCATGGCTCCAAAGTACGTTGAATCAAATTATCAGCTAGTTGCTCAAATTTAGCGCGTGTTAAATTGCGAACTAAGTGCTTAGGAATACCATTTACCGGCATAATATAAGGCAAATTGATTTCAGTGGAAGCACCAGAGCTTAATTCAATTTTAGCTTTTTCAGCAGCTTCTTTTAAACGCTGAAGAGCCATTGGATCCTTACGCAGGTCGATGTTTTCATCTGAAATAAATTCTTGAGCCAACCAATCAATGATTACTTGGTCAAAATCATCTCCACCTAAGTGAGTATCACCATCAGTAGATTTTACTTCAAATACTCCATCACCTAATTCTAAGATAGATACGTCAAATGTTCCACCACCTAAGTCGAACACAGCAATTTTCATATCCTTACCTTGCTTGTCAACACCATAAGCTAAAGCAGCGGCTGTTGGCTCATTGATGATACGTTTCACTTCTAAACCAGCAATTTGACCTGCTTCTTTAGTAGCTTGACGTTCAGCATCGTTGAAGTAAGCTGGTACAGTTATAACAGCTTCGGTTACAGTTTGTCCCAAATAATCTTCTGCAGTTTGTTTCATCTTGGTTAAGATTTGTGCAGAAATTTCTTGTGGAGTATATAAACGATCACCTATGCGAACACGAGGAGTATCATTATTACCTTTTTCAACTTGGTATGAAATAGTTTTTAATTCAGAACTAACATCACTATATTTTTTACCCATAAATCTTTTAACAGATGATATGGTATTTTGAGGGTTGGTAATCGCTTGTCTTTTGGCAGGATCCCCTACTTTACGCTCACCATTCTCTAAAAACGCTACAATTGAGGGAGTTGTCCTTCTTCCTTCTGAGTTAGCAATAACAACTGCCTCATTTCCTTCCATTACGGCCACACATGAGTTGGTGGTACCTAGGTCAATTCCAATAATTTTTCCCATGATTATTATTTTATTTTTTCCTCCCATGTAACAAGGAATATGCCATGAGAGTCGTTTTAATTAAATGCTGACATATTGTCACATACTGTCCCCGGAATAATAAAATTCAATAAATTTCGTCAGTAAATAGGCATATATGTTATCTTTGTGAATAAGAAAATATGTTCAATTATGTCTGAATTTAATGACTTTACGTGGGTAGAAGGTTCAGAGCCTCATCGTCAACGTACAAGAGAAATCATCAAGAAACACCCCGAAGTAAAAAAACTTATTGGAAAAAATCCAAATACCATTTGGTGGATTTTAGCATGTGTAGGTTTACAAATTACCCTAGCTTATTTTTTAAAGGATTCTCCCTGGTGGCTAATTGTCGCTGTAGCTTGGTTTGTGGGAGCCTTCCCTACTCACACTTTATTTGTTTGTATCCATGAGACTGCCCACAATTTAGTATTTAAAAAGAATTCATGGAATGTGTTTGCTGGGATTATAGCTAACTTCCCCTCCTTATTCCCTACTGCCATTTCTTTTAAAAACTACCACTTAAAGCATCATGCTTTTCAAGGAGTACATGAATTGGATGCAGATTTACCTGATTATTGGGAAGCAAAATTGATCAACAACTATTTCATAGGTAAAGCAATCTGGCTGCTACTTTTTCCTTTCTTTCAAGCTATCCGTACTATTCGTTGTATCGAATTAGCCGTTTTTGATCGTTGGGTAATTATGAATATCATAGCTCAATTCGCTTTTGATGCATTGATTGTGTATTTATGGGGCTGGCCAGCATTGGCTTACATGGGTTTGAGTTTCATGTTTTCAGTGGGTCTACATCCACTTGGCGCTCGTTGGATTCAAGAGCATTATTTAGTTTTAGATAAAAATCAAGAAACGTATAGTTACTATGGTGGATTGAATGGAATCAACATGAACGTGGGTTACCACAATGAGCACCACGATATGCCTTCTATTCCATGGAATAATCTTCCCAAGTTAAAAGCAGCAGCTCCTGAATACTATGACAATTTAAAATATCATACATCATTTGTCAAATTGTTCTTTACTTTCCTATTCTCTCAAGAAGTGGGATTATATTCAAGAATAGCTCGCAAAGAGCGTGGTGGCGTTGTTTTAACGGATGTTTCTACACCTGATATCGATTTAGCTAAAGATTAATTAATCTTTTAATAGCAGTAAAAAGGCCTCATTTAGAGGCCTTTTTTTATAGATTGATAGTTGAATTAGCTACAATTTGATACTTCTTATCATGTATGACAATTTCAGTATCATGATTGGCTAAATTTTGCACCTTCACTCCCTCTCGATTCACTTCTATTTCTAAATGATCTTGTCTGAAGTTGATTTTAAAACGATAGCTCTTCCATTGTTTTGGTAAAAATGGAGCTAAGTGCAATAGGTTGTTTTGAACACTTTGACCAGAAAAACCTTTGATGATGGACATCCAGGTTCCAGCCATACTGGTGATATGACAGCCATCTTCCGTGTCATTATTATAATCATCTAAATCCAAGCGCGCAGCACGAGTATAAAACTCATAAGATTTATCTTCTTTACCCAGTTTCGCAGCCAAAATACTATGTACACATGGGCTCAAGGATGATTCATGCACAGTTAGAGGCTCATAAAAATTGTAATTTCTTTCAATCTCCTCCAAAGTGAAATCCGATTCAAAAAAGTACATACCTTGTAAAACATCTGCCTGTTTAATATAACAAGATCGTAAAATTCGATCCCAAGACCAATGCTGATTGATGGGGCGCTGATGGGCAGGTATATGATCTACAGAAGCTATTATTTTATCTAAAAAGCCGTCTTGCTGAAGATAAACTCCTCTTTTCTCATCCCTAGGAAAGTACATATGTTGAACAATATGTTCAAATTCAGCTAATTCAGTCACAGAAAATTGACCTTTTTCAAATTTCAGATTGGCCTCCTTGGGATATAATTCGCTAATTTCTTGATAAACCTCTTGCACGTACTTTAAGCACCATACTGCCAAATAATTGGTATACCAGTTATTATTGACATTGTTTTCATATTCATTTGGTCCAGTGACACCCAGCATGACATATTTTTGCAGATTTTCTGACCAATTGACACGTTGTTTCCAGAATCTAGCAATCGCAATTAAAACATCCCAACCATAATCAAGTAAATGTTGCTTATCATCTGTGTATTGCACATAATCCTTGATGGCATAAGCTATAGCCCCATTTCGATGAATTTCTTCGAATGTGATTTCCCATTCATTATGACATTCTTCTCCATTCATAGTGACCATAGGGTAAAGCGCTGCACCTTGATCAAAACCAAGTTTTTGTGCATTTTCAATGGCCTTGTCCAATTGTTTCCAACGGTAGATCAAGAGATTTTTGGCAACTTGTGATGGCGCTGTTGATAGGTAAAAAGGAATGCAATATGCTTCAGTATCCCAATAGGTGGAACCGCCATACTTTTCTCCAGTAAATCCCTTTGGACCAATATTTAAGCGATCATCTTTACCTGTATAGGTTTGATTGAGTTGAAAAATATTGAATCGAATACCTTGCTGCGCGGCTACATCACCCTCTATAACAATGTCATTACTATCCCATTTCTTTGCCCAAGCGAGTGCTTGTTCTTGCAACATTTGATCAAATCCTTTGGAAGTAATCTTGGAGAGGTATTGCGATAATTTTATTTCAAATTCGGAAGTAGAGTAATTTTCTGAACTTAAATTAACAGCATATTTTAGTACGGTAGTAGTCTCATTTTCAAGCACTTTTACATTGTAAGTTAAAGCACTGTATTTTTCTTTTGTCTCGAATTCGGCTAAATGATCTACTTTTTGACCAACTTGATATATTTGAACTTCCTGTCCCGTAATAACTTCAAAGTGGGTCTTTTTTGTTTTAGACCAAACAAAAGATTGATTTTCGGAGGCGTTTACTTTGACTTGGTCCCAAAATTTTTCATTATAATTGGAATCTTTGTTTTGAATATCACCATCTATAAAAGCTTTGATTTGAATAGGTCCTGAGAAATTGATGGGCGTAATTGAATATGAAATAGCACCAGATTCATCGTCTGCCATACTATTAAAACGAAGGGATTCTATTTTTAATCGTTTGCCATTAGCCAAGGAGATATCACATTTTCGATGTAGAAAACCCTCTTTCATATTTAATTCACGATAAAAATCATGCATGGTAGCTTGATGTAAATCGACCTTCACTCCTTCTATTTCAATGTCAATTCCAATCCAATTGGCGGCATTTAGTACTTTAGCAAAATATTCTGGATATCCGTTTTTCCACCAACCTACACGTGTTTTATCTGGATAGTACACTCCTGCTACATAATTTCCTTGAAGTGTTTTTCCTGTATATGTTTCTTCGAAATTGGCTCTTTGACCCATTCGTCCGTTTCCTAATGAAAAAATGGATTCCGTAATTTCATTGAACTCTGGATGAAATTTATCTTCGATCACTTTCCACTCATCATGCTTTAAATATTGCTTCATATTTGTCTAATTAGGGTCGAAAAAAGTAAATTATAAAGTCATAAAATCGGATACTTGTATTTCGGTAAAGGATGAAATGATTTTATCAGCTCCACTTAAAACCAATGGCGAACCAATACCAATAACTTTCATTCCACCTGCTTTGGCCGCATCTATGCCTGCTTGGGCATCTTCAAAAACAATGCATTCTTCTGAGGAGCAGCCAAGTGCTTCTGCACCTTTTTGGAAAACTTCTGGATCGGGTTTGCTTTTACTGACTTTATTCCCATCAATTATGGCGTGGAACCAGGTAATTAAACCCGTTTTTTCTAAAATGATTTGAGCATTTTTACTGGCAGAACCTAAGGCAATCAAAAACCCTTGTTCTTTTAATTGCTGTAAAAAAGAAATGACTCCAGGCAAAATTTCGTTGGAGTTCATATTCGAAATAAGCGCTAAATAGTTCTCATTTTTTTCTTTGAGCCATCGATCTTTTTGCTCATGGGTAGCCTGATAATTTGCCCATTGCAAGATTTTTTCCAATGATTCAACTCGAGAAATACCTTTTAGTTCTTCATTCTGCTCATGACTTAATTCAAAATCAAATTGTTTTCCTAAGGTTTTCCAAGCTTGAAAATGGTAAATTGCTGTATCTACTAGAACGCCATCAAGGTCAAAAAGACAGGCTTTATACTTCATTTTATAATTTTAAGGGTTATGCTATATTTCAAAAATACGAGATTTTCAGCTGGGTAAAAAGCTAAATTTGGCTTATTTGAGCCTTTTATCTTGTATTTGAGGAATTATTTAATTTTATTTAAAAAGAATTAAACGGGTCTAAGACCCATATTTTTACAATTGCATGACCCTGAAATAAATGAAAGATAATAACTCCCATAAGTTTATTGTATATCAAATGATGTTCCATTTATGGGGTAATACAAATACAGATTTAGTCTTTAATGGTTCATGCCAAAGAAATGGAGTAACCAAGTTTAAAGATGTTTCATCGAAAGCTTTACAGGCATTAGCAAAAAAAGGATTTACTCATATTTATGCTACTGGTATTATTGAACATGCGACCATGGAAGATTTTTCTGCCTATGGATCGCCTTTGGATCACCCTTCTATCGTTAAAGGGCGTGCAGGTTCTCCTTTTGCGATCAAAGATTATTATGATGTCAATCCGTTTTTAGCTTCAGACCCAGCCAAAAGATTGGAAGAGTTTGATGAAATGCTGCTTAGAATTCATGCTTGTGGTTTGCAGTTAATTTTAGATTTTGTTCCGAATCATTTAGCCCGACAATATTATTCAGATAAAAAGCCCATTGGTGTAATTGATTTTGGTGCGAATGACCATACAGATAAATCATTTGACCCCAATAATAACTTTTATTACTTACCAGGTACTCAATTTTCTGTTCCAGAAGGACTTGATATACCTGTTCCATTTTCTATTCCCTACATTGAGATTCCCGCCAAGGTGAGCGGGAATAATGTTTTTTCTGCTCAGCCGTCCAAAGATGATTGGTTCGAAACGGTGAAGTTGAATTATGGCATTGATTTTCAACATGGAGAAACGACATATTTTGATCCTATACCAGATACTTGGTTAAAACTGCTGGATGTTCTGACTTATTGGACGAACAAAGGGGTGGATTCTTTTCGCTGCGATATGGCTGAAATGGTTCCTGTAGCATTTTGGGCTTATGTCATTCCAAAGATTAAAGCTATTAATCCTAAAATAACTTTCATTGCCGAAATTTATCAACCTCACCGTTACCATGAGTATATTTTCCGTGGTGGATTTGATTATTTATATGATAAGGTGGGACTATATGATGCTTTAAGAAGGTTAATGGAAGAGAGACCAGAGGCTACTGTAGAGGATATTACACGAGTTTGGCAAAATGAATCTGGGGATTTTGCGGAGCATATGTTACGCTTTTTGGAAAATCACGACGAAACCAGAATAAATAGTCCTGGTTTTGCCCAACAAAACCTATGGTCAACTATTCCGGCCATGGTCATTACAGCTTGTCTGCATCATGGACCATTGATGACCTATATGGGGCAGGAATTTGGTGAACAAGCTAATGAGGTGGAAGGATTCAATATGGCTCAAGACCGAACTACGATGTTTGATTTTTGGAGGGTAGAAACCCATCAAAGGTGGATGAATCAAGGGAACTTTGATGAGGCACTATTAACTAAAGAGGAGCAACAATTGGATGAATTTTACGTGGATTTATTCCAATTTGTGCATTCTCATCCCGCTATTCAAAAAGGGCAGTTTTTTGATTTACAATATGCTCAAAATGAGGCCTATCCTAACCGAAAAGTTTATTCATTTTTGCGATATACTCCTAAAGAGAAATTGTTAATCGTATGTAATTTTGATTCTCAATATTCCTATTCAGTGGATATTCATTTACCTACATTGGCTAAAGATATGATGCAGGTGTCTAAGGTTAAATTGAAATTGGACAAGGCATTTATTCCTCCTGCATTAAAAGAACATAATCAAGCCATCAATGAGGCTATTTTGCCTCCTAATAGTGCTTATATATTTAAGATTTCATGATTTTCTTGATGCATACCTATATGCGATATTTACTATTTCTCTGTTGTCTTGTTTTTAGTCTGGAAGGAAAGGCGCAAGAGAAATGGATTCCTTTGGATTTGCAAAGCAGAATAGCTTTAGCAGAAAAAAATAGAAATCATGTGATTTTGGCAGAGTATTTCTTAGGAAAACCCTATGTGGCGAATGCCCTTTCGTCTGAAAATCCTGAGAAATTATATGTTTCCTTAGAGGATTTTGATTGTGTAACATTCATTGAAAATGTCATGTCTTTATATCATTCTAAAGGTCAGGATTCTCTTTATAAGAAAAACCTAATTCATTGGAGATATTCTCAAGCAAAGGATATTCGATTTGAAACAAGAAACCATTATTTCTCATCCTCCATGCAACAATTAATAAAAGATGCATGGATTAGTCCAGTTCACAGTCCTGAGGAAATACAAATCAATAAGAGCTTTGCTTTTTTATCTCAATTTTATCTGAAAAAGAATAAAAACATTTCTATTCCTGCTTTAGAACAAATTGAGAATCAATTGAGATTTAGCCCTTTTACCTACGTCCCCACAGCTCAAGTAAGTAAACTACTTCCAAGTTTAAAAGAAGGTGATATCGTTACTTTTGTTTCCAAAAGAAATGATTTGGATGTACAACATACAGGCTTTCTGACTTTTAGAAAATCAAACTGGTATTTACTCCATGCTTCTCAAGAAGTACGAAGGGTCTGTGTGTCGGATAAGAATTTATTGGAATACTTAAAATCGCATCCCTCCTTTCTTGGCATTCAGGTTTTTAGACCTAATTTTATTAAATGAAAATATACGACTTTGATCGAGTAATTGATCGTAAAAATACTTCTAGTTATAAGTGGGATAATCCCTTGTACCAAGGTAAACCCATGCTTCCTATGCCTGTGGCAGATATGGAATTTGCTGTGGCTGATGAAATATTGGAAGCATTAGATAACATAACTCAACATGGTGTTTTAGGTTATTCTATTGTACCGGATTCATTGAAATTATTGGCTCAAAAAAAAATACAAGAGGATTATCAATGGGAAACCGAGCTAGAATGGCAAGTATGGTTACCTGGAATTGTGCCCGGCATAACCTTAGCTTGTGATTTATTTGCCAATGAAACAAGAGGAGTCGCAACAACTATACCTGTATACCACCCTTTTCATCTAATACCAACATGGTTAGGTAGACCTTTAATTACCTTTCCTATGGTAGAAAAAGAAGGCCGATGGACATATGATTTTATAGCATTTGAGGAAGCTTTAAAAAAACAACCAGCGGTTTTTTTGTTTTGTAATCCACATAATCCTGGGGGTACCGTGTTTAATCAAGATGAAATTGATCTAATAATAAGTTTATGTAAGCAATATGATTGTATGATTATTTCTGATGAAATACATGCTGATTTACGCATACATCCCCAATCGAAACATATTTGTATTGGCCAATTCATCGAAGAAATACCCTCAATTAGTTTCTTTGCTACTTCAAAGGCCTTTAATACTGCTGGCTTAGGAGGTTGTGTAGCTATTATTCCTCACAAATCTACTCGAGAAGCTTTTGTAAAGAAAACCTTTGGGTATATGCCCATGCTGAGTCGGCATAGCATTGATGTAATGTCGGCAACTTATCAACACGGTTCGAATTGGTTATCTCAATTAATCCCCTACTTGAAACAGAACCATGATTTTCTCATGGATTTTGTCAAGCAACAAGCAGGTTTGGATATGATTCCATTAGAAGCAACTTATTTAGCCTGGATTTCATATGATCAAAGTTGGGGAGATTTACCCGAGCGACTGTTGGAACATGGACTACATGTATTGCGTGGAGAACAGTTTAAGGGAAAAAACTTCATTCGTTTGAATTTTGCTTGCCCTCATTCTCAGTTAGAGGAAGCCTGTCAGATTATTGCCAGTTTGTCACACTAACATGGTAAAGATTATTCGCTTTTTTTCATTTTTATTGTTGGTTTGTCTACTCGTAGGGCTGATATATTATGTACAACAGAAAGAAGAAATGGAAGAGCAGTCGACAATTAGATTGGAGGAAATGGATTTGGTACAACGATACCAAGATTCCTTGAATAATCCCCCTAAAGTCATTGAGCAAAGTAATTTGTCCGAATTCTACACTAAATTTGAGGACATTGAAGCAAAAATTGAAACGGAAACCAATAAAATTGTTTTTAAAGTTTCAAAGAGCAATCAGGCTATCTTTCAAAAGGAATTTTTGCATGTTAGCTGTAAACAAATTTTATCTTCTGATTTGAATGGAGATATGCAACCTGAGTTTTGGATTTTGGTGACAAAGGGTAAAAGTAGCCTTATTTATGCTTTTGAATACCAAAAGGGAAATTTGAAAGAGGTTCAATTTCCCGTACTTAAAGGTCGACAAAACTTTGGGTACGCAGGAAATGATAGTTTACATGTAGATAAATCTTATATTGTAAGGTCATTTGATTTTAAAAATGATCCCTATTCAGACCTCCCTGAAGGAATGAGGGCATGTTATTATAGCTTTGGTACAGACCGAAGCTTTGTATTAAACAAAACGTTAGACTTAGAACATATTCAACAATGAGTGAGCAAAAATTACGATCGCAACAATGGTTTGGCAAAACAGGTAAAGATGGATTTATTTACCGTGCTTGGATGAAAAATCAGGGTATTCCTGATGATTATTTTCAAGGTAAACCAGTTATTGGTATTTGCAATACGTGGTCAGAATTAACCCCTTGCAATGCTCATTTTAGAGAATTGGCAGAATTTGTCAAAAAAGGAGTCATAGAAGCAGGAGGATTTCCTGTCGAATTTCCAGTTATGTCTTTGGGTGAAACACTGATTAAACCCACAGCCATGTTATACCGTAATTTGGCAAGTATGGATGTCGAAGAATCCATTCGTGCAAATCCGATTGACGGTGTAGTTTTGATGTGCGGTTGCGATAAAACAACACCTTCCCTAGTGATGGGTGCGTGCAGTGTGGATTTGCCTAGTTTAGTTATTTCAGGTGGACCCATGATGAAAGGGAAGTTCAAAGGAAAGGAAATTGGGACATCGGATGTGTGGCGTTTTGCTGAAGCTTATAAATTAGGTGAATTATCTCAAGCTGAATTTATTGAGGCAGAAGCGTGTATGGCGCGTACGCCAGGTCACTGTGCGGTGATGGGTACAGCCTCTACCATGGCAACGATGGTCGAAGCATTGGGATTAAGTTTACCTCAAAATGCAGCTATTCCTGCTGCTGATGTGCGTAGAAAGGTGTTGGCTCAGCATTCAGGAAGAAGAATTGTGGAAATGGTAAAAGAAGATTTGAAGCTTTCCAAAGTATTGACTCGTGAAGCATTTGAAAATGCCATTCGAGTGAATGCTGCTACTGGAGGTTCTACCAATTTTGTGATTCACTTATTAGCCATTGCTGGTCGTATTGGTGTTGAATTGGATTTAAATGATTTTGATAAATTTTCGAAACAAATTCCTTTATTAGCTAACATTCAACCATCAGGTGTCCATTTCATGGAAGATCTGTATTATGCTGGAGGTTTACCAGCATTGATGAATCAAATGAAGGAATTCTTGCATACTGGAATTATTACCGTGAATGGTAAAACAGTGGGAGAAAACATTGCGAATACTCCAATTTATGATTCAAACATCATTTCTACCATGGAGAATCCTTTTAAACCGGATTCTGGGATTGCGGTTGTGAAAGGTAACTTGGCTCCCAATGGAGCTGTGGTTAAACCTAGTGCAGCATCTCCTGAGTTATTTAAACATCGTGGTAAAGCAGTAGTATTTGAAAATATTGAAGATTATCATGCTCGAATAGATCATCCAGATTTAGATATCGATGAAAACTCTGTGATGGTATTGAAAAATGTGGGGCCAAAAGGTTATCCAGGTATGGCTGAGGTAGGCAATATGGGTATACCCAAAAAACTCCTAGAAAAAGGTGTAAAAGATATGGTTCGTATATCTGATGGACGGATGAGTGGAACTGGTTTTGGAACGGTAGTATTGCACGTTTCTCCGGAATCAGCTGCTGGTGGGCCATTGAATTGGGTTCAAAATGGCGATTATATAGCCTTGGATTTAGATAATAGATCCATCAACTGGGAAGTTTCAGAGGAAGAATTAGAAGCACGTAAGTTGGCACAACCTTTCCAAGTGCAAGCACATATAAGAGGTTATGTAGGTTTATTTATTGACCGCGTTTCCCAAGCCCATGAAGGAGCTGATTTTGATTTCCTTAAGGGAGGATCAGGTTCTATCGTTACAAGAGATTCTCATTAATTTCAAATAAAGAGGCCTTATTGATTCAACGAGGCCTCTTTTTTTATACGTAATTATGTTAAAGTATATTGTTACTGGTGCTGCACAAGGTATTGGTTTTGAGATAGTTAAGTCGATTTTATTGCAAGGCAATTATGTTATCTGGAATGATATCAATCAGGAACAAATTGATCAAGCAAAAGCTCAATTACACCATCTTGGTTTATACCAGTTTTCATGTATCTGTGCTGATGCAAGCTCTGATGAATTCCTAGATTCTCTTTCTATTTTGATTGATGAAACGCCTGGAACACTAGCTGGATGTGTTTGCAATGCAGGCATTACTACTTTCGGAGATTTTTGGTCATATACCAAAGAATCTTTAGATCACATTTTGAAGATAAACATTAAAGGAACCTTCTTTTTGGCACAATTAGTAGCTCAAAAGCTTAGAGATGCAGGAAATGGAGGAAGTATTTTATTGATGTCCTCAGTTACGGGTCATCAAGCTCATCCTGATTTAGCTGCATATGGAATGACAAAGGCTGCTTTAAATCAATTGGCCAAGAATTTAGTAATCGACCTCTCTCCTTTTCAAATTCGAATCAATACGATTAGCCCTGGGGCAACTTTAACTGAAAGAACACTTTCTGATCAAGATTATATCAAAGAGTGGTCAGCTATTACACCTTTGGGCTATCCAGCCACGGTAGAAGACATCGCGAATGCGGCTTTATTTTTCCTCTCACCTCTTTCTAAACACATCACTGGCCAGTTTTTGGTCATTGATGGAGGTTGGACTTCGGTAGGGATACCCCCTAAGTGAATGGTGAATTGTTAATGGTGAATTATAAAATGGAAATAGCAATTCATACTCCATTTACCATTTACCATTCACAACTTACAATTTATTTCCAGGTTTTCTCTAAAAAACCAATCCAGTTTTTATGACATATCTTTTCAATATCATTGGCTGAATAGCCTCTCTTGCTCAGTAAATCTGGTATTTTTTGCAAATCTGCAATGGATTGTATATCATAAGGGCATTGTTCTGTTCCAAATCCACCATCTAAATCAGTGCCTAAACCCACATGGTTGGTATTACCAGCAATTTGACAAATATGATCTAAGTGATCAATCATGGTATTCAAACTTACCTGCATATTTTGAGGTGTAGAAACACCTCTTTCCCAATTAGGGACCATCATCCAGGCATCCAATGGCATTCCAATTACTGCACCCCGACGAATCAATTCTTTGAATTGTTCATCCGTAAATTGGCGATTATGATCTACTAAAGCCCGACAATTATGGTGGCTTGCCCAAACAGGTCCATCATAGTGTTCCATCGCTTCCCAAAAGCTTTCATCACATAAATGGGTGGCGTCTAGAATAATGCCTAACTGCTTCATTCTAGTTAAAAGAGCTCTTCCGTTTTCGCCCAATCCACCTGTCGCATTGGTACCTTGCGCATATCTACCAGGACCATAATGTGCTGGTCCTAAAGCTCTTAAGCCATAGTTGTAAGCTATATCTAAATGATCTACCGTAATAATGGAATCAGCTCCTTCTAAACTTAAAATATAGCCAATCTTCTTTTTGGGTTCTTGGCTATTATTCCAATAGGTCAGATGAGCTTGCAATTCTGACCAGTTTCTGATAGGACTTAATTCTCCCAAGGTTTCAAGTGCCTTGTAATAAGCTAATTGTCCTTGAGTTTGCGCCCAAGCTTGTTCAGGTGAATGCCATCCGGGTATAGTAGAGTTTTTTTCTACATATCGAGCTATTTGAGTGGCTACTACAATTCCTATATTCCCTTTTCTTAATTCATCCAATGAGATGACAGCATTCCCTCGATCGGGTTTGTCTGTCATACCAAATTCTCTCTCATTGATGTCTTGTAAGGAAGATCTTAAATCCCGATTCCATTCCAAGGCATTCATACTCAGGTCCAAATGCGCGTCAAATAGTAGCATCTTATATGTTGATTTTTCTGTTTCTGGCTTTTACTTCCCAAATTCCAGCAAGCTGGTTATTTTCTATCACTTGCAAGTTAGCATGCAAGGCAACGGTTGGACAAACATGAAAAGGAATCATGTAAAATTCTTGACCTATTTCAAAAACATCAGAGTCTGGCACTTCGACGATACCATGTTCTTCACTTTGGCTTACTAATATAAATTCTGGACGGTCGATGAATCGAACTCGATTTTCAATGGTGTTTTCTGCTGCAACCGATTTATGTCCCAAATCCAAGCATATCGTTGTTTTACTAGGTTTTGAAATGATTCGACTTATAATATAAAGTGCTGGTTCTAAGCTATTTTCTGGATAAAGAGCAGCATATCCAGCATCGAAAAAGACAAAAGTACCAGGGCTACACACATAGGCAGGGTTTTTATGATGAACTAAAAAACTAGGTGTTCCCCCAACACATAATTCTAAGTCTGGAAATTCAGATGAAATAGCCTGAACTAATGCCTCAAATTCAACAAAATCTGTTTGGACATGTAATTTTCTATCTTCTAAATTCAAGTCCCGAATATGGCCATCATAAGCATGCAATCCACTTATAGTTATTGCTGGTAAACTCTTTATCTGTTGAATCAATGTAGCTGCAAGTGCTGGACGGATACCCGTTCGATTCATCCCTACATTGATATCAATAAATACATCAATGTTTATACCATGACTTTGAAAGATAGTAGAAATAGCCTCTGCCGCATGAAAATCATCAATTAAGCAAGCAAAACGGCTTTTGGGATAGGTTTTTACCAATTCGACCAAACGATAAATGTAAGGTCCAGTTGCCTGCATACTCAACAAAACTGAAGGAGCATGCGATAAAGCGAGTAGTTCGGCCTCAGCAATAGTAGCACATTTGAATTTAGTTATTCCCGCAGCTAAGAGTAAGTCATTTACCTCTTTTGTTTTATGCGTCTTGATGTGGGGTCTTAATCGATTAGCATCTCCACCTACCAAACTCAACACATAAGCAATATTTTCTTTTACCTTTTCAGGAAAGACCAATAAACCCGGACTTTGAATATTTGTACAATCAATGCTCATATTATATTAATGCACGATCTAAATGAGTATATCCGCCGTCTACGTGAATTAATTGACCAGTCGTATGACTTGATTTTTTTGACATCAAGAAAGTAACCATGTCTCCTAATTCCTCCGATGTAGTCATTCGTTTTCCTAAAGGTATTTTTTCAGTAATCGAGGCTAATGTTTCTTCGGGATTAGGAAGGGTCTTTAACCATCTGTCGTACAAAGGTGTATAACATTCTGCTACAATTACAGCATTCACACGAACTCCTTCTTTCAATAATTCCACAGCCCATTCGCGGGTTAATGCATTTCTTCCACCGTTGGCAGCTGCATAGGCAGAAGTTCCACCTTGACCGGTTTCAGCTACTTTGGAACCAATATTAACAATAGCTCCTTTCGATTGAATTAAATGCGGTAAGCAAGCCTTTGCCATTAGGTAATAATGAATCAAATTGGAATGTAGCGACTGCATAAATTTTTCATAGCTTCCAGAAGCTAGACCTACCCCATCGTTTATACCAGCATTGTTGACTAATCCATCGATTCGACCAAAAAACTGATAGACTTCATTGACTACACGTTCACATTCTTCTGGGCGACTTAGTTCCGCTACAAAAGAAAATGCTTGTCCACCGGTAGCTTGAATCTTGGCTATTGCCTTTTCATTATCTTCCTTATTTCTCCCCACGATAGCCACCATAGCTGATTCTAAAGCTAATGATTGACTGATTCCTTCTCCAATTCCTTTGGCACCACCCGTTACGATGATGACCTTTTCTTTAAGTCCTAGGTTCATTATAGTTCTACTTGATAAAAAGCTAAACAATTATTCAATTTAATATCTGCTTGTTCGCATGCAGACAAGCTGGCAACACTTTCATGAAATACTTCCAGCCATTTCTCTAAGGTTGATGCGACTAAAACAACGGGGTAATCGGAACCAAATAATAATCTTTTGGGACCAAATACCTCTAAAGCTACATCAATTGTTTCTTTAATTTCGTCTTTTGTCCAATTGGCCCAATCTGCTTCTGTAACCAATCCTGATATTTTAGCCGATACATGGTCAAGAGATCGATATCCTTGAATATCTTTCTTCCAATTGGTCAAATCTTTTGATTTATATGGAGGCTTGGCCAAATGATCCAAAATCAATTTTTGATCGGGTAACTTTTGAGCAAAGGCAACACTTTCTTTTAATTGATGGGGATAAATTAAAATATCGTAGGTGTAATCAAATGCAGCTAATTGTTTAACCCCTTGAATGAAATTTGGTCTTTGAAAGAACAATGGGTCTTTTTCTCCTTGAACAACATGTCGGAAACCCACGCATTTTTCAAATTGAGAAAAATATTCTAATCTACTCTCCAGATGATCATTTTGTAAATCTGTCCAGCCAACAACTCCTTTTATAAAGTCATTTTGCTCAGCCAATGCTAATAAAAATAGCGTTTCCTCTTCAGATGAATCTGCTTGTACAGCTATGCAACCTTGTATTCCATTGCTTTCAAATACAACCTGGCTTTCATTAGGATAAAAATCCGTTTGAATTTGGGACATATCATCTGTAATCCAAGTGTCTCGTTCAGGCTGATAGTTCCAAAAATGTTGATGTGCATCAATCATACTAAGCTGAATAGGCAATTGCCATTTGTTTTTGCTCACCTAAACCATCCATGCCTAATGTCATGACATCACCTGGCTTTAAAAAAACGGGAGGATTTAAACCAAGGCCAACACCGTGAGGTGTTCCTGTGGAAATAACATCTCCTGGCAATAAAGTCATGAATTGCGAGATGTAAGAAACAATTTGTGGTACATTAAAAATCAATTGTTTCGTATTACTTGTTTGAAAACGCTTTCCATTGATATCCAACCACATATTTAGGTTATGAACATCTTGTATTTCGTCTTTGGTGGCTAAAAAGGGTCCCAATGGAGCAAAAGTATCGCATCCTTTTCCTTTTGACCAGTTACCTCCTCTTTCTAATTGGAACTCTCTTTCAGAAATATCATTGTGTAAACAATATCCAGCTACATAATCGTATGCATTGTCCTCATTAACATATGAGGCTTTTTTACCAATTACAATGGCAAATTCAACTTCCCAGTCCGTCTTAACGGAGTTCTTGGGAATAATAACATCATCAAACGGACCGCTTAATGCAGAGGTACTTTTGAAAAACAAAATAGGTTCTGTAGGAATGGCTGCACCTGTTTCTTTGGCATGGTCAGCATAATTTAAACCCACACAAATAATTTTTGAAGGACGAGCTACACATGAACCAATTCGCTCTGGATTATCTACTTCCTCCAATATTTCATTATTGACTACGTCTGCCAATTTTTTTAATCCGTCTTGTTCAAAAAATGCTTCATTGAAATCTTGAAAAAATGGACTGACATCGAAATACTTACCATCTATTAAGACAGCAGTTTTTTCTTTATTAAGGGCTCCTAGACGAACTAATTTCATACGTAAATTGAATTATAAAGGTATTATTTAATGTCTTTTAAAACAGACCACATGGTTTCAGCCAAAAACTTATTGCCAGTTTCATTTAAATGAACTCGGTCACTAGTTAATATGCCAGATTCTTTATTCTCAGGGTTATTGTTTTGCTCATAAGTTAAAAAAGCCTTACGCAAATCAATCAAGGTACAATTATTGTTTTTTGCAATTCGACGAATGATATCAGAATAGCGATTTAAATCACCATCGTTTTCATTCGTAGCATCATAGCGCTCTCCAATAACGGTTGGTGTACAAATAAGCACCTGACTTCCAGCAGCTTGAATTTTCTTGATTAAAGCATTGTAGAAACGCTCAAACTTATCAGCATCTGTACCTGTTCTCGAAGATGTTTTATGCCAAACATCATTGATGCCAATGTAAATGACTGTGATATTAGGCTTTTTTGACAATAGATCATCTTCATGACGAAGGTATAAATCATAAATTTTGTTCCCCCCTATTCCTGCACCAATTAATTCGTATTTATCGCCGATTCCTTGAGCAGCTAACATGCCTTGCATTTGAGTGATATAACCCGTTTTAGAAACTCCAGCCTGTGTAATAGAATCACCAAAGAATACGATTTTGATGGGATTGGCTGGACTAAATGAACTTAATGTTGCCAACAATAAGGCAATGGAGAGAATCAACTTACTTTTCATACGATTTAAATTAATTGTTTAAATATGTAAAACCACCGTCAATCGGATAATCACAACCTGTGATGAACGAGGCTTCATCAGAACATAAATATAGGGCTAAATGAGCAATTTCTTCAGGTTGAGCCATACGACCTATAGGCTGAGTTGCCGATAATTTGGCAAACATTTCTTCCTTTTTGTCTGGATAATTTTTAGCAATAAACCCATCTACAAAAGGAGTATGCACTCTACCAGGAGAAATGCAATTACATCTAATACCTTGTTGGATATAATCTTTAGCTACTGATTGGGTCATAGATCGTATAGCTCCTTTTGTCATGGAATACCCAAAACGGTCAGGGATACCAACAGAAGCGGCTACTGATGCCATATTGACGATTACTCCTTTGCTTTGTTGTAACATACTAGGTATAAAAGCCTGCATACAATGGAAGGCTCCTTTTACATTGACATCAAAAATGGCTTGAAATCCTTCAGAAGTCGTATTTTCTAAATTACCAATTTGAGCAATACCCGCATTATTAACTAAAATATCGATGTTGCCTATAGAGGAAGCTAGTTTTTTTACAGCCTCTAAGTCGGTGATATTAACAATGTGCAGTTGAGATTTCCCTGAAATACTTTTTAAATTCTTTTCAGTTTGGCGGGAAGTAGCATTTTCTAAATCAATCATATGCACTTCTGCACCCTGACGGGCAAAAAGTAAGGATATCGCTTTTCCAATACCAGAACCACCTCCAGTTATGATGGCTTTTTTATTTTTCAATGAAAAAATCATAGCACAAAGTTTTATAAAGATACTCCCCTTCTCCAAAACATGAAATCATCCTGACCAAGCTCCATGGCTTTGGTATTGATTTCACCTGATGCTAAACGAATAACATAATCCAATATTTCCTCTCCCATTTCTTCCACTGATTTTTCGCCTGAAATAATTGGACCGCAATCAATATCAATGATTTCAGGAAGCTTTTCCGCTAATCGAGTATTGGTAGATAATTTAACCATAGGACTAATGGGATTACCTGTAGGTGTACCTAATCCAGTTGTAAATAATTGAACAGTGGCACCAGCACCAGCCATACCAGTAGTGGCTAATACATCATTTCCTGGTGTACAAACTAGATTTAAGCCGTGTTTTTTGGCATATTGTCCGTATCCTAATGCATCCACAATGGGAGAAGTTCCTGCTTTTTTGGCAGCACCCGCTGATTTAATAGCGTCTGTAATTAATCCATCTTTAATATTACCAGGAGAAGGATTCATGTCAAAACCAGCACCAACGGCCTCAGCTCTTCTAGCATATTCACGCATTAATTTGCCAAAATTATCAGCCACAGTGGCATTTACTGATCTATTTTGTAATTCTTGTTCTACACCGCATAATTCTGGAAATTCAGCAATCATAACGGTACCTCCTAGAGCAACTAACAAATCTGCTGTGTGACCTATGGCAGGATTGGCAGAAATACCTGAGAAACCATCAGAACCACCACATTTAACACCTAAGCGTAATTTAGAAAGTGGAGCCTCTGTTCTACTAATTTTATTTATTTCTACTAAACCTTGGAAGGTCTTTAAAATAACATCACTTAATAAATTCTCCACACCGCTGCCCTCGTCCTGTTGTTGTTCAAAGAAATGAATGGGTTTTGAAAAATTAGGATCAATGGCTTTTAAGCTATCTTTAAAGGTTTCAATCTGAGAATGTTGACAACCTAGGCTTAAAACAGAAATTCCACCGACATTCGGGTTGACACAATATCCTGCTAATAATGAGCAAAGCATGTCTGAGTCATCTTTACTCTCGCCACAGCCACTTTCATGACGTAAAAACTTGATTCCGTCTACATTGGGGAAAGCAGCAGATTTCTGTAATAATTCACCTTTAAACGTGCCTTTTATATCGCTTGTTTTTAGGTCATGACCACTTTCTAATTGCTTCTTTAATTCAATAACTTGATCGGTAAATGGATCATTTTTTTGAAAACCTAAACCTTTAATAAAGGCATTTTTTAATAATTCGATATTTCGGTTCTCACAAAAAACCAATGGAATAACTAGCCAATAGTTTTGAGTTCCTACCTGACCATCAGGTCTTTGGTAACCTTTAAATGTGGTATTTTTCCATCGATCAACATTGGGAGCTTCCCAATTATATTCTTTTTGTTTCCCTAAAAAGTCTTGTGATGCATGATGTAAGTTGAACGTATGTATTAATCCTCCTTTGGGAATATCTTGAGTTGCAACACCTACCAATACACCATACATGGTGGCGGTATTACCTTTAGGAATATCAACTGTACTAAATTTATGTTTAGCTGCTATATCATCTTTCAACGTAATTTCCTGACCTTGATGTTGTATAACAGTACCAGCTTTTAAGTCTTTAAGGGCAACGAGTAAATTATCTATGGGGTGTATCTGTAAGTAAGAACGGGACATTAAAATAGTTTTAATTAAAGTTTAAAGATTTGTTTAGTTAATACCCATTTAACTCCTTCAGGAGTACCGGGTATCACTTGCTGAAATTGACTCATGAGTTGTTCCCATGCTTGAACCTTCTCATTGGAGGCGTCTAGCTTACTTTTTTCCTCAAAATCGAAATGGTCATGGGCGACAATCTCCATGACTAGTCGGTTTTCAAAGCGATAAATTTCCATGGATTCAATTCCAGATGCACGAATGCTCTCCGCGATTTCGGCGGGGATGTTTTGATGGTAGTTTTCATAGGTTTGAATAAGTTTAGATTCATTTTTTAAATCCAGCATTAGCATAAATCGTTGCATAATCCTAGATTTTTTGGATTTTAAATCCTTGGTACGCGTAATATACAATAAACACAAAGCAAGCCAAAGGAATGCCCAATGCCAAAGAAGGCCCTATTTTAAATAAATAAGCAGTAAATGGGGGAATAATCGCTCCACCTACAATGGACATGATAATTAACGATGAGGCTAATTTAGAGCCTTCACCTAAATCTTTACATGCTAATGCAAAGATAGTAGGAAACATAATGGATTGGAAAAAATATACCATCATTAATGCAATTACAGCTAAGATTCCTCCTCCTAGTATAGCAATAATGATAGAAAGTACTGATCCAATGGCATAAATTCCTAAAACTCGATTTGATTCATATTTACCCATAAAATAAGTACCTATGAATCGGCCAATCATAAATAAAATGAAAGCAAATGAAGCATGAAAACTCGCAATTTGCGTTGGAGTCATGCTTTCTGTTGTTTGATAGATTTGTTCAACAATCCATAAATTGGAATCTCGTGCAAAGTCCAATTTGAAATCAACAAAATTTCCCCAAAGTGAAACTTGTGCTCCGATATTGCAAAATTGTGCGATGACGCCTAGACGTAAATGTTTGTTTTTTAGTAGACTAACAATGGTAATTTTACTACCGCTCGATTTACTTTCTCCTACCGCTTTCACCTCGGGCATTTTAGTGATTGCAAATAATACAGCAACAATTGCTACCACAACTCCAATGACTAAATAAGGACCTTGAACTGATTCAGCTTGACTCACTCGAATAGCCTCAGCTTCTGCTGCTGGTAATGCTTGTATCATATCTCGAGTATATTCTCGATCAGAAAAGATAAATAAACCACCAATTACCGGGCCTAAAATGGTACTAATTCCATTGAAAGACTGTGCCAAATTAAGTCGAAAATCTCCTTTCTTAGGATCCCCTAGTACGGTAACATATAAATTAGCAGCTGTTTCTAAAAAAGCAATTCCACTAGCTATTAGAAATAACGCACCTAAGAAAAAACTATATTCTCTGACCGATGCAGCAGGGTAAAATAAAAAAGCTCCAGCAGAATAAAGGATTAGGCCCATTAATATGCCCATTTTGTAGCCTAATTTACGCATCACCATTCCAGCAGGAATAGCCATGACAAAATAGCCCATATAGAAAGCCGTTTCAACAATGTTAGCTTGCCATCTTTGTAGATCTAAGGCTATCTGAAATTGTTTAACTAAAGTACCATTCAAGCTATTGGCTAAGCCCCAAAGAAAAAATAGACTTGTAACTAAAATAAAAGGAAGTAAATAATTAGTATTGTCTTTACTTTGACTTAGTTCTAATTGTTCTTCCGAGTTTATGGGTAAGGCCATGCAGATACTTTGTGTTAAAAGAGTTTAGCAGCTTTAATTTACCTGCTTTTTTTTATTAATTTTAGTTTTATACTAATTAATCTTATGTTAAATGTTAAAATAGTTCAATATAAATTCAAAAAAATCTTCAAAACGGTTCTTTATTTAGAATTATTGTATCAAATATATAATTAGTATTAAATTTTTTCAAAGTCAGATTGCTCCATGTTTAAACATAACTTCATGCGTTTTGTAATTCTTATTTTCCTTTTTTTGAGTTCAACGGGTATTAGCTTTTCTCAAAAAATTCAACCTATTGCTCCTCTCCCTTCCTCCAAGCAGATTCAGTGGCAAGCTCTAGAATATTATGGCTTTATCCATTTTAACATGAATACATTTACGAATGTGGAATGGGGTGAGGGAAAAGAATCTCCATCCAATTTTAATCCTAGCGCTTTGGATTGTCGACAATGGGCTAGAATAGCTAAAGCAGCAGGTATGAAAGGGCTGATTTTAACAGCTAAACACCACGATGGATTTGCTTTATATCCTTCAAAATTTACGACACATTCCGTGGCAAAATCGCCTTGGAAAAACGGAAAAGGCGATGTAGTTAAAGAATTAGCACAAGCGTGTAAAGAATATGGATTAAAATTGGGAATATATCTGTCACCATGGGATCGTTTTCATCCCGCTTATGGCACCGATGAATACAATAAGATTTATGCTGAAATGCAGAAAGAGTTACTAACTCAGTATGGTCCTATTTTTGAATTTTGGTACGATGGAGCCAATGGCGAAGGACCTAATGGAAAGAAACAAGTATATGATTGGCCTTTGTTTCACTCGATGGTTAATAAATATCAACCTAATGCTGTCCAATTTTCTGATAATGGACCCGATATTCGTTGGGTAGGAAATGAAAGAGGATACAACTATGATACTTCTTGGAGTCCTATCAATCGTGATGAGATATATCCAGGTTATCCCAAATTTGATCAATATAAAAATGGTCAAGAAAATGGAACGCATTGGGTAGCACCTGAAGTTGACGTATCCATTCGTCCAGGTTGGTATTACCATCCTAAAGAGGATAATCGTGTAAAAAGTCCTGATTCATTAATGAAGATTTATGTAGCTTCAGTTGGCCGAAATGCTAATCTACTACTTAATATACCAGTAGATACTCGAGGATTGATTCATCCCAATGATTCAGCTGCCATGATGGGATTCGCGGCATTGAGAAAGAAAAGCTTGATTAATTTGATGAATGCAAACTCAAGCAAGATTCAAGTTAGTTCAACGAATAATTCGACTTATTCTGTAAAGAACTTAGTAGATACGAATCCAGCGAGTGCTTGGGCTCCTCTAGTGAGTGACAAGCAACCAAGTATTGAAATTACATTAGCTACTCCTCTTCTCTCCAATACATTGATGCTCCAAGAACCTATTGCTCTCGGGCAAAGGATTAAATCATTCTCCGTCGAAATTGAGTCTGAAAATGGAGATAAATGGTTAATTAAAGCTAAAACCATTGGAAATAAACGAATGCTTACCTTCCCAGAAAGAAAGGTAAAGCAAATTCGCATCATTTTAGAAGATTACAGAGCCCAACCTTTGATTTCGAACTTGGCTCTTTATCGAATTATTTCAGTACGTAACGAATCGCTTTACCACTAAAAGTATAGCCATTGGCATATTGAGTACTATAAACTTGGTATTTTACGTCCATTAAAGCACTAGCTCCCATTTCGGTGGCTTTTTCTACCAATTGACTCAATATTTCTTGTTTTTTGGTCTGGTGATTTCCACGGTTCAGCATTTTTCCGTTCACCGTTTGGTTATTTTCTAAAGGAACTTCACCCGAAATACTGATACTTTCAATGACCTCATAAGATTGCTTAGGACTTTCATTGAAATAAAATACATCGATGGCATACTTGACCGGTATTTCAAAACCTAAACCATCATGACGATCAACTCCCCCATCTTTGTAATTTGGAGAATAGTAAGAGGATGGCTTAACGTTTTTTGAACAAGCGGCTAACAAGATTATAAAGCCTAAGCTTAGAACTTTAAATGCTTTCTGAGTCATAAATTAATACCCTGTCCCAATATTGAGCACAGTTTTTGATGAATTCTAAATGGATGGGAGCCGTTTGATAATAATCATGCCCTGCTTCATCCACAAAAGTTGTTAATAAACAATAATCGTAAGAACGATCAATCACTGGTCGGTCTGTACTAGCTGGCTTCCCAACATTGAAATCTTTAACTGTTTCTACTTTCTCTAATGACAAGACTCCGGCTTCAAATTGTTGAATTTCTTCTTCGCTCAGGCCTTTTTTTAACCAAAAATTTACTACGTGAACAAACATATGTTTAATTAGATAAGTTTTCTTGTTGAATAATACGGTTCAATTTAACACCCAATTCTTCTGATGCTTCTGCTAATGGCATACGAACTTGAGCTTGAATCATTCCTTTTAATGCTAAAATTTTCTTCACTCCCACCGGATTACCTTCTTCATATAAATATGGATCAACGGCTAAGAAGCTACCTAATGATTTTCTAGCTTCTGCAAAATCACCTGCTAAAGCTGAATGTATCATTTGAGAGAATTGATGAGGAAAAGCATTGGCAATAACAGACATAACGCCAACTCCACCTATGGAAATAATAGGTACAGCTTGCACATCGTCACCAGAGATTAAAAGGAAATCGGCAGGTTTATGTGCTGCAATCTCCATGCATTGTTCAATGATACAAGAAGCTTCTTTTACTCCGATGATATTAGGATGTTCTGCTAAAGTTAAAATTGTTTCTGGAGACAAATTAATACCTGTTCTTCCTGGGATATTGTATAATATTACAGGAACAGGACTTGCATCTGCCACGGCACGATAATGTTGGATTACTCCACGTGCACTTGGTTTGTTATAATAAGGACAAACAGATAAAATGGCATCAATACCATCAAAAGACGTTTGTTTGATTTGAGCAATTAAATTTTCAGTATGGTTTCCACCTAAACCATATACAATAGGTAAATTTTTAGAATTTGATTCCTGAACAGTGGCAATGATTTTCTTTTTTTCATCGGCACTGGTAGTAACTGATTCACCTGTGGTACCTTGAACCACTAAATAATCGACACCACCTGTTGATACGTATTGAACAAGTTTTCCTAAGGCGGTCCAATCAATCGTTCGATCGGCTTGCATAGGTGTAATCAGGGCTGGTGCTACCCCATGAAATTTAGGTAATGTATGCATGTGCTAGTGTAGAAGAGCTAAAAACTCGTCCTCTGTGATAATTTTTATAGATAATAAATTTGCCTTTTCTAATTTGGCAGGTCCCATGTTTTCACCAGCAACTAGATAATCTAATTTGGATGAAATACTGGATACAACCTTACCTCCATTGGCAATAATTTTGTCTTTCAATTCTTCTCTTTCGAAGTTTTTAAACACCCCCGAAATTACAAAACTTTTTCCGACCAAGGCTTCTCCCTCCAAAACTATTTCTTGAATTTCTTCAGATAACTGTACTCCGGCTTCTCTTAAACGATCAATTTGTTCAATATTATCTGGATCATCCAAATATTCCCTCAAACTTTGCGCTATTCGTTCTCCAATTTCTGGTACAGCAATTAATTCTTCTAAGCTTGCCAACTTTAATTTTTCCATCGAATGAAATTGAAGGACTAATTTTTCTGCAATGGTTGCTCCAACATGTCGAATCCCTAATCCAAATAATACTTGTCTGAAAGGAATCGACTTAGATTTTTCTATTGACTGTAAAATATTATTGATTGATTTACTTTGAAATCCTTCTAATCCATTGAAATGACCTTCATTTAATTGATAAAGATCAGCTATATAATGTATGATGCCTTTTTCTACCAATAAGTCGATTGTCTCCACTCCAAGGTTTTCAATGTTTAACGCTTTTCTTTGAATGAAATGCTCTATTTTACCTTTAATCTGGGGTGGACAATGCTTGTCGTTCAAACAATAATGATTCGCTTCTCCTTCTTGTCGGACCAAGATAGTTCCACAGGCAGGGCATTCTTCTGGGAATTGAAATTTAGGAGAATTTCCTTGTCGTTTAGCTACATTGACAGATGTGATTTTGGGTATAATTTCTCCTCCTTTTTCAATAAAAACGAAATCTTTTTCTCTCAAATCTAAACGGTCCATTTCATTGGCATTGTGAACTGAAGCACGTTTGATCATGGTTCCAGCTAAATAAACGGGCTTTAAATTCGCAACAGGTGTCACATTGCCTGTTCTGCCTACCTGATAACTAATGCTTTCTATTTCCGTTTCAGCAATTTCAGATGGATACTTATAGGCAATTGCCCATCTTGGCGATTTGGCTGTAAACCCCAGTCGTTCTTGTTGAGCGTAATCATTGATTTTGATAACAATACCATCTGTGTTCAAAGGTAATTCATTCCTTTTATCTTGCCATTCATGAATGTAGTTAAGCACCTCAGATATTGACTGACATTTTCTCCAAGTCGGAGAAATAGGAAATTGTGCCTTTTCCAGAGCAATTAAGCTTTCTTCATGTGTTTGAAAAGGATTTTCATTTCCCACCATAGCATAGATATAACAAGCCATGTTTCTTCGAGCTACCTCCGCTGAATCTTGCATTTTAAAGGTTCCTGAGGCGGCATTTCTAGGATTAGCTAATGGAGCTTCTCCCCGACTGACTTTTTGGTCATTGATTGCCCCAAAGGATGACAAAGGCATATATCCTTCTCCTCGAAGCTCAAATTCCCTTGGGAAAATGCTGGAATTTAATCGAATCGGTAAATCCTTAATAGTTTTGACATTATTAGTGATATCATCTCCTCTAGTTCCATCTCCTCTGGTAACCCCTTTTATTAATTTACCGTTTTCATACCAAAATGATAAGGCTACTCCATCAAATTTAAGTTCGCAGATATATTCATATGCTTCACCATCCAATCCTTTGGCAACTCGTTCATCAAAATCTCTTAAATCTTGTTCATTATAGGTATTACCCAAAGAAAGCATTGGGAAGCGGTGGGTGACGCTTTTAAATTGCTTGGTAATTGTTCCTCCTACCCGTTGAGTTGGACTATCAGGTAAGGCAAAAAGCGGATTTTCTTCTTCTAATTTTTGGAGTTCAGCCAATAATGCATCGAATTCCTGATCAGAAATGAGGCTTTCATTTTGTTGGTAGTAAGCTTCGTTGTATTGATTAATTTGATGGATTAATTCTTCCATCCGCATTTTCACATCCATGTATCAATTTTTAACAACCTAAAGTTAAATGGAAAGCACTAAGAAATAAACCTTAGCCAATAATTTTCATACCTTTGCAAGATGGAAAGTTTAATCATTGCCCCCTCAATTTTAGCTGCAAATTTTGCAGAACTAGGTTCCGAAATTGACATGTTGAATGCTTCTCAAGCAGAATGGATCCACGTGGATGTGATGGATGGAATGTTTGTACCCAATATTTCTTTTGGTTTTCCCGTTTTAGAGGCAGTCAATAAAAGAGCAACTAAAGTATTGGATGTCCATTTGATGATAGAAAAGCCTGAAAGGTATTTAGAAGCATTTGCTAAGGCAGGTGCTCAGGTTTTAACAGTACATTTTGAAACATGTCCTCATTTACATCGTACGATTCAACAAATCAAAGACTTGGGCTGTATAGCAGGTGTTGCTTTAAATCCATCTACTCCTGTTCAAGTTTTAGAAGATATCATTTCAGATGTTGATTTAGTTTTAATTATGTCGGTAAATCCTGGTTTTGGTGGTCAAAAGTTTATTCCAAACGCCATTAAAAAGACCAAAGAATTAGCTGAATTAGCTGCATCAAAAGGATTGACAAAACTAAAAATAGAAATTGACGGTGGAGTTTCAATGTCCAATGCTGCTGATTTAATTGATGCTGGAGCCAATGTTTTAGTGGCGGGTAATTTTGTTTTTTCTTCATCTAATCCCATGGAAACCATTGCCAATTTGGTGAAACTAGGTAACTAACATTCATGAATTTGAAAATCCGCTTAATTTTTGGAATTTTCTGTTGTCTGCTTGTTTTTAGCTTGCCTGCACAGCGTGTTCGCTGGGCCAATAAAGTCATATCGGTTTCAAGTGAGTATTCAGACCCCTTATTGGGTTTAGAATTTCGAGCTTTGCATATTTTGGGTAAACCGAGTAAATACCCAGCATTCAGTAATAGTCCTAGTGCTTGGCAATCTTTGACCCCTGATAACCCAGCAGGAGAATACATTATTGTTTCATTTGATAGTATAGCTACGATCAAACAGGTGGCTATTTTTGAAAACTTCGGTGCGGGTTCCATAGTGCGTGTTGATGGATTAGATGAAAATAATAAATTGATTTTGTTAAAAGAGTTTAGCCCAGGCTATGCATTAAAATCAGCTCAAGTCACAACCATCCATTTACCTTCTCCTTCTGTGCCCATTCGTGCGATAAAAGTGTCCATGAATTCAGAACGGGTTAGAGGTTATTCTCAAATTGATGCCATTGGTATTTCGGATTCAGATGTTCCCATTGAAGAAAGCTTAAAGTTGAATAAGGATTTAAATGCCTATTCCTTTAAAGAAAACTTAGGCAAAGAAATCAATTCACCATACAATGAGATTTGCCCTGTTATTAGCCCAGATGGCAAAAAACTCTATTTTACACGTTGGAAACATCCTTCCAATATGGGTAAAAATAAGAATCAAGATATTTGGGTTTCTAATTGGCAGGCGGATACCAAAACTTGGTCTAAAGCCGAATTATTTCCTGAGCCCATTAACAATGATGAAAACAATGCTGTTTGCGGAATCTCGCCAAATGGCAAAACCATGTTGTTGAACAACGTGTATCGTAATGATGGTCAAATGGAGAAAGGTGTATCCATGTCATTTCTATTGAGAACGGGCGACTGGAGTTTCCCAAAAGCGTTGAAAATATTGAATTTTAAAAATAAGTCAGAATTTTCAGAGTATTCCTTGGCTCCCAATGGTAAGATTTTAGTGATGACCACTGAAATGAAAGATTCCTTTGGAGGTAAAGATATTTATGTATCGTTTTGGAAAAATGATGATAGCTGGACAGAGCCAAGGAACATTGGACAAGTAGTAAATACGGGAGAATCTGAATCTACCCCTTTCATTGCTCCTGATGGAGTAACCATGTATTTTTCTTCCAGTGGACATGTGGGATACGGTAATAATGATATTTTTCTTACGCGTCGATTAGATGATACATGGTTGAATTGGTCGGAGCCTGAAAACTTAGGTCCTATCGTTAATACTCCTCAATGGGATGGCTATTTTTCTGTAGCTGCACAAGGTGATTATGCCTATTTTAGTTCTGTTGAAAACTCGTTAGGTGCTGAAGATATCTATCGGATTAAAATACCAGAGAAAGCAAAACCTTTGACCTTGATTCAAATGGCAGGTCAAATTCTTAATCAAGATACCCAAGAGACTATTGCAGGTAAAATTTTAGTTAAATCAGTAGCTGGGACTGATTCATTGTGGGTTGATTATGATCCATATTTGGGTGATTATAGTTTTATGTGGCCAGCAAAAAAAGCATTTACCATGCAAGTGGTGAAAGATGGTTATATCTGTCGGGTGGAAAAATTTGATTATACATCTGAGCGCAACTTTAAAAACATTCAAAGGAACCTTTTGATAATTCCTATTCAATTGAACAAGCAATATCAAATTCCTAATATTAACTTTGATCAAAGTAAGGCAGAACTTATTCCAAGTTCTTATGAAGAATTAGATAAAATAGTTAAAATTTTAAAAGACAATAGTAATTTTAAAATCCTGTTGGAAGGTCATACGGATAACCAAGGAGATTGGAATGAAAATATGAAACTCTCTTTAGAAAGGGTTGAAAATGTCAAGGCATATATTGTTTCCAAAGGAATAAGCCCGAATCGAGTGCGTGTCAAAGGTTGGGGAGGAACCAAACCTATGGCAAGTAACATGAGTGAAGAAAGAAGGAAATTAAATCGAAGAGTGGAGTTTACACTTCAAGGAGATTAATGAGCGATAAACACGCAGTATATTTCACGCAATTAAACGGGATTCGCTTTTTAGCGGTTTTTTTGGTGCTAATGGACCATTGGTTGGTACCAACTATCCCCTTTCCTCTTGGGCATTTAGGAGTAGTCATATTTTTTGTGCTGAGTGGATTTTTAATTACCCGTATTTTATTTCAAAGTGCTGATGATGTTGCAGAAAAAGGTCATTCGCCTTGGAATAAAATTAAGACTTTTATTTTACGTAGATCATTACGGATATTCCCAATTTACTTTCTTTTATTAGCCATTGGTGGGTTCTTACGCATAGAACCATTTCCTCAAGTTTGGAAATGGTTAGTATTCTATATGCCTGATTTTTACATCATGATTCATTATCAATGGCTTGGGGTTTGGGATCACCTTTGGTCATTGGCAGTAGAAGAACAGTACTATTTGATTTTCCCTTATTTTATTCTGTTTTTACCTCGAAAATATTTCGGTCGATTATTTCCTTGGATGATTGTTTTGGGCCTTTGTTCTCGATTGTTTTTTTACCTTTTTGCAAGCCATGATTTTAAAGAATCTTCATGGATGTGGTCTTATGTTAATCCTTTCAGTGCCATTGATAGTTTTGGTTTAGGAGGATTATTAGCCTATTTCTACCACTATCATCGAACGATATTTCAAAAAATAAGCAATGTTAATTTTATACTTCCGATTACGTTAACTTCCTTTTTTTTAGTTCTTTGGTTTTCTCATTTAGCGGAATATACTTACGATAATGTATGGTTTATTGTTATAGAACGTAGTGTGGCAGCTATCTTTTCTTTCTTTTTAATTGCGGAAGCTGTTTCGGAAAGACAACATCTCTTTGGTAAGTTTTTATCATTATCCTGGGTAGATTATTTAGGTAAAATATCCTACGGTCTATATTTGTATCATAATTTTATTTATAATTATTACCATCAAGAAGGAAATACTTTATGGTGGGCTATTTCTAAATATATGCCCCTATTTCAAACAAATTTCCTTAATTTTATATTGTCAAAATTTTTCGTCAACCTAATTTTATTACTATTTGTTGCTAGTGTTTCCTGGTTTGTTATTGAGAAACCAATAAATAGTTTCAAGGATAAATTAAAATAATATGAGTTTGGAATTAGTGGTAGTAATACCTGCTTACAATGAAGAGGAATGCATTCAGCAAGTGGTTGCCCATTGGATCAATGGAATTTCTACCTATGTAAGTCCTGATAAATTTAAATTACTGATCATTAATGACGGTTCTAAAGATCGTACTGGTGCTATTTTAGATGAAATTTCAGGTATTTATCCTAATCTTATTGCCAAACACCAATTAAATGGAGGTCATGGTAATGCGGTAGTTAATGGATATCGTATGGCAGTTGAAATGAATCCTACTTACGTATTTCAAACAGATTCTGATGATCAGTTTGATGTTAAAGATTTTGGAAATTTCTGGGAAAAAAGAAATCAATCTGAGTTTATTTTAGGATATCGTAAAGTAAGACATGACGACCCTTTCCGTTTGGTTATTACCCGTATTTTGAAATTCTCTTTATTGTTCATTTATGGTACCTATATTGATGATGCCAATATTCCTTTCCGTTTATTCAAAACAAGTTTCTTAAAGAAATTGTTACATGCTTTGCCTGCGCAGACACCTTTTGCTCCCAATATCTTTTTAGCCGTTTTAGCGAAAAAGTCGGGTCAGAATTTATATAACATCCCTGTCATTCACCGTGAAAGAGAAACAGGTGAAGTATCTATTCGTCATATGAAATTGCTTAAAGTTTGCTGGCAAAGTTTCAAAGAATTATTGGCCTTTAGAGTTCATTTAAACAGTTTAGTTAAAGAAATTACCCAAGGAAAATGAAATATAAATATGTCATCCTAGGTGGAGGACCCACTGGTTTAGGTGCAGCTTATCGTTTAAAAGAATTAGGGATTACTGATTTTATTGTCCTTGAAAAGGAAAACTTCGTTGGAGGTTTAGCCACCAGTTTTGTGGATGAAAAAGGTTTTACTTGGGATGTAGGTGGTCATGTACAGTTTTCTCATTATCAGTATTTTGATGATTTAATGAAATTAGCCTTAGGTGAAGAAGGCTGGTATACACATCAAAGAGAATCCTGGGTTTGGATTAGAGACCGTTTTGTTCCATATCCATTCCAAAATAATTTAGGTTATTTACCTAAAGAAGAGCAGTGGCAATGTTTACAAGGATTAATTGAATTGTATAAAAAAGGTCCAGCTACTAAATTAGCCAATTTTAGAGATTGGATTTTAAATACTTGTGGACAAGGTATTGCAGACGTATTTATGTTTCCATATAATTTCAAGGTATGGGCCTATCCTCCTGAAATGATGAATGCCAATTGGGTGGGAGAACGTGTGGCTGTAAGCGATTTAGGTCGGATTGTAGAGAATATCATATTTGAAAAGGACGATCTTTCTTGGGGTCCTAATAATTTATTTCAATTTCCTAAATCGGGTGGTACAGGAGCTATTTGGAAGGCAGTTGGTCAATTGATTGGAGAAGAATATTTCCGATTGAATTCTACGGTAAAATCTGTGAATTTAAATGCGCATCAAATTACCTTGGAAGATGGTACTCAGATTGAATATGATCAAGTAATGAGTACGATTCCATTGGATATATTCACCCAAAAGTGTGAGGATTTACCTGCGGAGATTACTCAAACGGCCCAAGGTTTGAAACATAGTAGTACACACGTGATTGGTATTGGTTTGAAAGGTAAACCAGTAGAACAATTAGCCAAAAAATGTTGGATGTATTTCCCAGAGGATAATAGTCCATATTACCGGATTACAGTATTTTCAAACTACAGTCCAGATAACGTACCAGATCCAGCAAATCAATGGTCATTAATGGCAGAAGTCAGTGAGTCTGACATGAAGCCTGTGAATCGAACTACTTTGGTGGAAGATACCATTAAGGCGATGATAGAAGATGGTTTGATTGAATCTGAAGATCAAGTGATTTCTAAATTCTATTTCTCTACATCTTACGGATACCCTACTCCTTCCATTGAACGTGATGGAATTCTAAAACAAGTATTACCCGTTTTAGAAAAAGAAGATGTTTATAGTCGTGGAAGATTTGGAGCTTGGAAATATGAAGTGTCTAATCAAGATCACTCCATGATGCAAGGAGTAGAATGGGCCAATCGCATGGTACATCAAGTACCTGAATTGACCCTTCCCTTCCCGAACACGGCTAATGCGATGTGGGGTAAATAATTTTACCCTACAATAATACGATTAAGCTTTTGAAAATTGCGGTTAAGCGGATAGCATCCATGATGCGAGCTTCTGTGGCACCGTGGTTAATGACAGATTGTTCGTGAGATTTAACACACATTTCACAACCGTTAATAGCTGAAACAGTTAAACTCGCTAATTCAAAGAATTCTTTTCCCAATACCGGATTCATCATGATCGACATTCTGATTCCTGCTGGAGCAGTGTTGTAATATTCTTTGCCAACAAAATGCTTGAAACGATAAAATACGTTGTTAGCATTCAATAAAGATGTTAACGCATGAATTTCGTTGATTTCTGCATCAGTGGCTCCTTTTAATTTAGCCAATTCAGTTAATGAATTAATAGTAATTTCATGCTTCTGATTTACTGAAACGGCAAGTGCCAATAATACGGCTTCTTTTTCTGTTAAAGTAGCATATTTTAATGCATTGGAAACATTGATTTTTAAATCTTTGATATAACGATTATCCGTAGCATCTAATTGGTCCAATAAAGGGAACTGGCTAGTGGCAGGTAAATTAATTTCGGCTAATAGATTATCTCTAGTTTCACTCATGATCTTGTTGTTAAAAAGCCCCAAATGAATGGGGCTTTAGTTGATATTATAAAGTTGCTTCTCCAGCTTTCCAGTTACATGGACAAAGCTCATCTGTTTGTAAAGCATCTAACACACGTAACACTTCATCTACATTACGTCCTACTGATAAATCATTAGCAGATACCCAACGAATGATACCATCTTGATCTACGATGTAAGTCACACGGTATGCTACTTTTTCATCTTCTGTCAAAATACCTAACTCTTCAGCCAAGCTCTTAGAAGTATCAGCTAACATTGGGAATTTTAAACCACGTAAATCATCATGATCTCTTCTCCAAGCTGCGTGAACGAACTCAGAATCTGTAGATGCACCAATTAAAACGGCATCACGATCAGAAAAATCACCCGAACGACGATTGAATTCAGCAATCTCAGTTGGGCAAACAAAAGTAAAATCTTTTGGCCACCAGAACATCACCATCCATTTACCATCTTTTTTATGATCTTCTGCAGTAATCGTTGCAAACTCCTTATCTTTTTCTAATGACACTACTGCTTTTTTCTCAAATGCTGGAAACTTACTTCCCAAACCTAACATGTGTGTAGACATAATATTAATTGTTTCGTTTAAATGTGATACAAATTTCGATAAGTTAATTCTATCAAGCAAATCTATATTTACTATATTTGTATAGTTTAAAACTATACGATATGACAATCACACAGTTAGAATATATTGTGGCCTTAGATGACTTAAAAAGTTTTTCAAAAGCGGCAGATTTTTGTTGTGTTACACAACCCAGCCTTAGTATGCAGATTCAAAAATTAGAATCTGAATTAAATATTGTCATATTTAATCGAAAGGATAAACCTTTAAAAGCAACGATACAAGGTCAAGAAATCATCAGACAAGCAAGAGTTATCCTGAAAGAAACAGCTACACTAAAAGATCTTTCCAAAGGTTGGAGCAATCAAGTTTCAGGTAATGTCAGTATTGGTGTGATACCCACAATCGCTCCCTATTTGATGCCGCGATTCTTATCAGGCTTCCAACAAAAATTTCCTGATCTCCATATTAATATTTCAGAAACGACAACTTCCAATATTGTCAAAGAAATAAAAGAAGGGAAATTGGATATTGGGATTTTGGTAACGCCTCTTGGTGATCAGCTCATAGAAAAGCATTTATATTATGAGGAACTGTATCTATATTCCAACCTACGCTTAAATTCGGGTAAAATTTGTAAGTCGGTGGAGCCAGAGAACTTATGGCTTTTGGAAGAAGGCCATTGTTTAAGTAGTCAAATTAATTCCATCTGTAATTTAAAATCCGGACAAACTTTAAGTCCAAGAATTACCTATCAAACAGGAAGTCTAGAAACTATCGTCCGTATCGCTGAAGATGCTGGAGGTCAGACCATTATTCCTGAAATGTTATATGATTTTTTAGATTCGAATAAACAGGATCATGTATTTCCTTTACCTTTTCCAAAACCTGTACGTGAAGTCTCTTTAGTGTACTCTCCTAGCTATGCGAGAAAAGGGATCATTCAAGCTTTGCATAAAGAAATTTTATCTGTAGTACCTGAATCTTGGCGTGAATTAAATGAACGAAATATTATTCCGATCTAAGAACCACAGGATTTATTTTGTTTAATCTAGCCATATAAATTAAGCTAAGTAAGAATACGAATGCTAGAACTAAAATCCCTAAACGCATATTTCCAGTTAATTGAATTAATAGGCCAAAAATAAATGTGCCGACTACGGTAGAAGCTCGATCGCATACATCAAAAAAGCTGAAGTAAGATGCCGTATCATGTTCATTTTCAGGACATAACTTGGCATATGTAGCTCTGGAGTTTGATTGGATTCCACCCATGACAAAGCCTATGGCTGTGGCTAATAAATAGAAATGAAATGTTTCATGAACAAAATAGGCTGAACAGCAAACTAAAATCCAAAATACAATTATGACACGAATAGCGTTGACATTGCCTATTTTCTTCGACAAATGAGCACAAACATATGCTCCAGGAATTGCCACTAATTGTATCAATAATATGGTGATAATCAGCGATTCAGATGGTAAATGCAACTCTTGGCTTCCAAAAAGTGCTCCCAAGAGCATAACTGTCTGCGAACCCATATTATACAGAAAGAAGCCAAGTAGAAAGTTTTTTATGGAAGGAATGTGAGTGATTTCATGGAATACTTTTTTTAATTCTTTAAACCCACCTAACCACCACCTTGGATGGTCTTTTTCCTTTTGAACAGATTTTGGTAGATAATAAAAGGGTATTTGTGCGAAAATGAACCACCAAACACCCACGGTTAAAAATGATATTCGAGATGCCATTTCTACGGATATTCCACCATATAAATCAGGCATTAAAATCATGCTTAAATTTTGTAACAATAAGATAACGCTACCAATATAACCTAATGAAAAGCCTTTAGCACTTAATTGGTCATAGCGATCCGGGCTAGCAATTTCGGGTAAAAAGGAATTGTAGAAAACTAAACTTCCCCCCCATCCTATGATAGAAAAAAGAAAACCTAATGATCCTATGATGTATTGGCCCTTTGTGAATAAATACAATATCATACAGCTAAAAGCACCTAAATAACAAAAGAAGCGCATAAAGCTTTTTTTACTCCCAGTGTAATCAGCAATACCTGACAAAAAAGGCATAAATATGGCAAGAACTAAGTAGGCAAATGAAATGATGTAAGAATATACAACTGTGTTTTGTAGAGAAAAACCTGCAATTTCAATTAACTCTGGATGCTTGCTTCCCATAACAATAGCTGCTACAGGAAAATAAATGGGAAATATCGCTGAAACAATAGTTAATGAATGTACAGAATTAGCCCAATCATAAAAGGCCCAGGCATTCATGGTTTTTTTATTGTTCAGTGTTTGTTCCATAGTTAAAATAGGCCTAATTGCTCCCCAGTTCCAGAATCTTTATTCTCAGATGGTAAATTCTTAATTTCAAAAGGAATATCATCCACATCATTTGAAGCATCCTCAGATTCTGATTCAATTGTATTTTCCTCTTGATCAGAATCATTCGCTTCAAAATTACCTTCTAGATTTTTAATGATGAATTCTGGTTCATCATCACCATCAACCGCAGGATTTTCATCTTCTAATTGAATAGGCGCTTTTTCATCGGTATCTACAAATTGTAAATCAGTTAATTTGGGATAGTTTAGCTTATTACCAATGGCTTTCCAGCCGCGTACATCTCCTAATTCAGAAATCGGCAATAATTCTACTTGATTGGTTTTTCCATCTGGTTTGTGCTTAATCTGCACATTAGGTGCATAATTATCTGTTGCAGCAATTAATCTGGAAGCTTTATGATCCGAAATAAACAAGAATTTTTTATCGATGGTTGTCGTTTCTAATTTAAATCTTTTGATAAAATGATTCTTACTACCTCCATCTAAATAAGCAGCTGAAATAATGCTATTGGCTTCATATTTTTTCAAATACAAAATATCATCAGCTGTATATCGATTGGTTAATTCGAAATTGGTTAATTCATAATTACCCGATTTGTACAATACTAAAATACTGTCTTTAGGCTCAAAATTGCCAATAAATTGACCATGTTCATCACGATTTAATCTACCAACAGTAGCATCATACCAAATATCCACACCCCCTAAAGTAGAAACTCCAGCCGATTTTTGAACAATTTTTCTAACGGGATATTTGGTCAATACGTTACCTAAAGATTCACGGCCTTTAATTGCTAATTTGGCAAAATCATAATCAAATTGTTTGATTTTGGCTGTACAATTGGCTGTTAAATTGATTTGAATAATTTCGGCTTCTCCATTTTCATTGGCAGAAAAATAGGTAATCTTGGATTTCGAATTATCACTTACCAGTTTATATTCTCGATCTCTTGTGACCGAAGTAACTTTAAATCGTTTGACATAAGAAATTCCATTTTTCCCGTCAAAATAGACCAAATTATAGACCTTTCTATCATCGTTTTTCTTGAAAACTGAGCAATACAAAATGTCTTTTCCGACAAAAACTTTCTCTTGAACCTTGGTAACAACACAAGTTCCATTCTGACGGAATACAATGATATCGTCGATATCCGAACAATCCATGATGTATTCGTCTTTCTTCAACCCATAGCCAATAAATCCATCGGCTCTATTGACGTATAGCTTTTGGTTGGCGGCAGCTACAACCGTAGCAGAAATGGTATTAAAGTTTTGAATTTCAGTTTTCCGCTCTCTTCCCTTTCCGTACTTACTTAAGAGATTTTTAAAGTAATTGATGGCATAGGTAATCAAATTAGCCAAATTGTGTTCTACTTCCGCTAATTCTTCTTCCAAACGTTTCATGGCTTCATCTGCCTTGAAAGCATCGAATTTGGAGATACGTTTGATACGGATTTCTAATAAACGTAAAATGTCTTCTTCTACGATTTCACGATAGAAATCCTTTTTGTAAGGCTCTAAACCCTTATCTACCATTTCAATCACCGACTCAAAAGTCTCACATTCCTCAATATCACGGTAAATTCTATTTTCAATGAAAATTTTCTCCAAGGAACTGAATAGAATACGTTCCATGAGTTCGGCCTTTCTAATTTCCAATTCTTGTTTCAGCAAATCAACAGTTTGATTGGTGCTTACTTTTAGAATTTCAGAAATGCCGACAAAATGTGGTTTTTCATCAATGATAACACAAGCATTCGGAGAAATTGAAATTTCACAATCAGTAAATGCATATAATGCGTCTATAGTCACATCAGGAGATATTCCTGGAGCTAATTGGATTTGAATTTCAACATCTTTAGCCGTATTATCGATGACTTTTTTAATCTTAATCTTACCTGTATCGTTTGCTTTAATGATTGAATCAATCAAAGATGTAGTAGTAGTAGAATAAGGTATATCCTTAATAACCAGTGTTTTCTTATCTATTTCTTCAATCTTAGCACGAATTCTGATTTTCCCACCACGTAAGCCATCGTTGTAATTAGATGCATCTAGCATTCCTCCAGTCAAGAAATCGGGCAATAATTCCACTTTTTTATTATTCAATAAATCAATGGATGCTTGTAGAATCTCACAGAAATTATGCGGCATGATTTTGGTGGCCAAACCTACAGCAATACCTTCAACCCCTTGAGCTAATAATAAAGGGAATTTAATGGGCAATGTGATGGGTTCTTTTTTACGTCCATCATAAGATAATTGCCATTTAGTGGTTTGGTTGTTAAAAACGACATCGTTGGCAAACTTGGATAGTCGTACTTCGATATAACGAGCTGCTGCCGCACTGTCTCCTGTACGCATGTCGCCCCAGTTACCTTGGCAATCAAATAACAATTCTTTTTGCCCAAGATTAACCATTGCATCTGTGATGGAAGCATCGCCATGCGGGTGATATTGCATGGTTTGTCCTACGACGTTAGCTACTTTATTAAAGCGACCATCGTCCATCTCCCTCAAAGCATGAAGAATCCTCCTTTGTACAGGTTTTAATCCATCTGCTACGGCTGGAACAGCGCGTTCAAGAATTACGTAAGAGGCATATTCTAAAAACCAATTCTCGTACATTCCTGCCACGGCAATTTGATTTTGCAAGCTGCCATCCAATGATTCATCCATATAATCGAACTATAGTGTTAACTCCCCTATTTTTAGGTGGAATAATTGGTATAAAAACAAGGCTGTGGCACCCCAAATAACTTCACCTTCAAATTCAAATTGTGGAGCCCAATAGGTCTCATTTTGAATTGTTAATTGATGCGCTTTTAATTGCGAGCTATCTTGGAAATGTGACACAGGTATTTCAAAAATACGATTTATTTCTCGTTTATCTAAAACGTAATTTTGCTTTTCTTCTAAGACTACAAAATATGGTTGAACCCAGTAATTGGAGACCATCACCCAAACAGGTTCCATTGCCTTTAAGGCATCATAAGGAACATCAATTCCGATTTCTTCTTTTACTTCTCTAATGGCCGTCACCTTCAAATCGTTATCGGATAATTCTTGTTTACCTCCAGGAAAAGCCATTTGTCCAGAATGGGCACCTTCATATTCATTTCGCTTGATCAGCAAGATGGTATTTTGGATGTCATTTTTGTGTATAATAGCCACTACTGCAGCTTGACGAGCATTTTCTTTCACCGAATCCATTTGCATGAAACTTTGATGAAGATTGAAAATAGGCTCAAACATTTCTTTCATGACATGATTTATTTTGCGATTGCTTCAGCACAACGAATTCCATCCAATGCCGCTGACATAATTCCACCTGCATATCCAGCTCCTTCCCCGCAAGGATATAATCCTTTAATTTGCGGATGTTCCAAACTTTCTTGATCACGAGGAATTTTGACTGGCGATGAAGTCCGACTTTCTAAACCTATGATTTGTCCAATATTACTGGAAAAGTTAGGTATCTTTTTATTAAAATCGCTTAAGCCCAAAGCCAATGGTTCTGCAATGAAATCAGGTAAAAAGTCTCGCATTTCTCCTGGAATTAATCCGGGGACATAGGATGATTCATGACACGATTTACTTGTTTTTCTTTGAATGAAATCTTGCGTTAATTGTGAAATCGCTTTTTGTGTTTCACCAGATAATCGATGTGCTTTTTGTTCTAATGATTCCTGCAAATACATACCTGCCAAGGCACCCTCTGATTTGAATTCAGCCAAATCATGGTCTAATAAACTAACTACAATTCCTGAATTGGCATATTGTGAGTCTCGTCTGGAAGGAGACATGCCATTCACAACAACTTGGTTTTGACTAGTAGCGGATGGTACAATGAAACCACCTGGACACATACAAAATGAAAATACGCCTCTTTGCAAACCTTTAAACTTAGTTTGGCTAACTAAACTAAAACTTGCTGGAGGTAAATAATCTGGCCTTTGTTTGTTTTTATATTGGCATGCATCAATGAGTGATTGTCGATGCTCAATTCGAACCCCCATGGCAAAGCCTTTAGATTCTATCAATATATTTTTTTGCCTTAGTAATTCAAAAATATCACGAGCAGAATGTCCAGTAGCTAAGAGTAATTTATCTGCTTTAAATTCTTGATTTTGAGCAGTAACAACTCCTTTGATCTGCTTGTTTTGAATAATAAAATCGGATACTCGTTGTTGAAAATGCACTTCCCCTCCTGCTTCAATGATTGCATCTCGCATGGAAGCAATGATGGCAGGTAATTTATTGGTTCCTATATGTGGATGTGCTTCAAAAAGTATATTTTGGTCTGCTCCATGTGCCACAAATGTTTCTAATACAGATTTTATATCCCCTCTTTTGGTACTCCTAGTATATAATTTCCCATCAGAGTAAGTTCCTGCACCTCCTTCGCCAAAACAATAGTTACTATCGGAATCGACGATGTTAAACCGATTGATGGCTGCCAAATCTCTCCTTCTTTCACGAACATCTTTGCCTCTTTCTAATACAATGGGTTTAATACCCAGTTGAATGAGTCTAATAGCTGCAAATAAACCAGCAGGACCACTTCCTACAATGATAACCTGCTCAGCTTCGGAGCTTAGACCCTTTAATTTAGATAGATGTTGTAAAGAAAAATCATGGTTCTTTTCATATAAGCCAATACGTAAATTGACTTTTATTTGTCGACTTCTCGCATCGATTGATTTTTTCTCGATTCGATATTGGCAGCTATTTAATAGATTTGTGCCTAATTCAGAAATAAGAAATGCTCGAAGCAATTCAGGAGAATGAGCAATTTCTGGACTGACTACAAAATCTTTTAGTTCTAACATCGTATAAATTTGTACAAATTTACGAAAATCCTCTCTTTTAATGAACAAGCTTCAACACCAAGTTAGTCCCTATTTATTGCAGCACCAACACAATCCTGTACACTGGCAGCCATGGGGTCAGGAAGCGCTTCAGCAAGCTAAAGACGAGGATAAGTTAATTTTGGTTAGTATTGGATATGCAGCTTGTCATTGGTGCCATGTGATGGAGAAAGAATGCTTTGAAAATCAAGAAGTGGCTGATTTAATGAACAAACATTTTATCAATATTAAGGTAGATCGAGAAGAAAGACCAGATGTGGACATGATCTACATGGATGCTATTCAACAAATGGGTTTATCGGGTGGTTGGCCATTGAATGTATTTTTATTGCCTTCTCAAAAACCATTTTACGGAGGAACATATTTCCCCAAAATGAAATGGATGAATATCTTGAGCTCTGTGCAAAACGCCTTTCAAGAACATCGTGCAGAATTAGAAGCTTCAGCTGAGGGATTCGCCAATTCAATTTCAGATCATGCTTCTTTATTTCAAATAATGGATTTAGAAGCTAGTCCTAGCTTTATCCCCATGAGTTTGAAAGTTATCGTAGGAAATATGGATCCAATTTTTGGTGGCATGAATAAAGCACCCAAATTTCCTTTGCCTTCCTTATTGAAATTTATAGAGTCTGTTCCTGCTCCATTAGCTCAACAAACCAATGCCTTTAAGGCTTCTGAAACCCAACTGAATAGAATGGCCCAAGGAGGAATCTTTGATCAAATAGCGGGTGGTTTTTCTCGTTATTCTGTTGATTCAGAGTGGTTTGCTCCACATTTTGAAAAAATGCTTTATGATAATGGGCAGTTGTTGGAAGCTTATGCCAAAGCATATGGACGCACTAAAAATCCTCTTTATTCGGAAGCAATAATTCAAACAATTCAATTTTTAAAGTCGGAATTGCTGGCAGAAAATGGCTTGTATTATGCTTCCTTAGATGCTGATAGTGAAGGTGTTGAAGGATTATTTTATATTTGGCATTTTGAAGAAGTTAATCGGATTATTCCTTCTCTTACCCATCCTGAATTTTATCGATCCTATAGTATTTTATCCAACGGTAATTGGGAAGACAGTCGAAATATTTTATTCAAAAAAGAGGCTATTCTTAATGATCAATTTAAAGATGAATTGGCCGCATTGGCAGCCGAAAGAAAAACTAGAATTAGACCAGAAACTGATACCAAGCAAATTTTAGCGTGGAATGCTTATGTTTTATCTGGCTTGGTTGCTGCTTATCAGTCTCTTCATTCAGCAGAAATTAAACAAGATGCATTGGACTTAGCAGATGCCATTGAAAAACACTTATTAAAATCTGACGGATCTTGTTTGCATCAGGCTTCCTACTCAGGTCATCCCATTGATGGTTTTTTAGATGATTATGCAGCAACTGCTTTAGCTTATATTCAATTGTATTTAGTAACATTTGATAGAAAATACCTGAATTTAGCTACTTGCCTTGTGGAGAAAGCAACGGAAATATTTGAATCAAAAGAAGAAGGATTTGCTTTATATAATTATGCTCAAAATAAAGCGCAGGAGCTAATTGCAGATAAAGTCGAATTTACAGATTCGGTATGTCCTTCCTCTAATTCCATGCTTTGCGAATCATTGCTTTGGTTAGGATTGATACAATCACAGGTTGAATGTACTATGCGAGCCCAACAAATGCTTGAAACTGTCATGTCAAAGGCTCAGGCTAATCCTGCTTATTTCTCCAACTGGTTACGCATTTATTCTCAATGGTTTGAAAACCCTCAAGCTCAGGTCAAATTCAATGATTCTTTTGTTGTGGAACAAGAAATATTGGACTCTTTAATCGCATTAAATTGCACCTTGATTCCTGTGGATAATTTGCCTTCAAACAAGCATTTTTTAGTTTGCGTCGGAAACCATTGTTTAGCACCTGTAAGTACCATCGAGGAACTACATGAACAATGGCGAGAGCTTATTTAATTCTTTCTGGGTTTTCAGAGACAAAGGCCCCCCAGCCCTTTTTAGTACCTTTGACAGAAGAAGAAATGTTGTTTTGATGGAAGTGATGGCAAATGGCAATTCCTAATGCGTCAGTGGCATCAAATAATTTGGCATCCAATTTGATGCCAGTTATTACCTCGACCATTTTAGCTACTTGCTCTTTGGATGCATTACCGTTGCCCGTTACCGATTGCTTGATTTTTTTAGGTTCATACTCCACAATGGGTATTCCCTTGGAAAATGCCAAGGACATAACCATACCTTGAACACGGCCTAATTTCAACATGGATTGAATATTTTTTCCAAAAAATGGGGATTCAATAGCTATTTCGTCAGGTAAAAATTCTTCAATGATTCCCAATACACGTTCATGTATTTTTAGAAATTTAGCCCCCTGAGTCGTGTATTTAGTCAGATTCAAAACACCATATTGTAGGACTGTTACTTTGGCTTTATCTACTTTTAATAATCCATATCCCAAAAAGCGGGTACCAGGGTCTATACCTAAAATTATTTTTTCTGCACCTGAACTAGTAATTTGCATGAATATTGGATCTGAAATACATGTTCATTCATCGTTTACCTTCTCTAGTGCCAGCTATTTTTCCTAGTTTGATTTGGGATAAAAAAGCAGATGCCAAAGAAAATCAAGTGTATTTCACTTTTGATGATGGACCTAGTCCTGAAATTACCAATTTTGTTTTAGAAGAGTTAGATAAATATCAGGCAAAAGCCACTTTTTTTTGCATTGGTAAAAATATGCGCTTATTTCCAGATTTAGCATTGACAGCTCATGCCGCAGGACATAGTTTAGGTAATCATACCATGAACCATCTCAATGCTTGGAAAGTATCAGAGGATGATTATCGCATTAATAAGCAAGCATGTGATGAGGTTTTTCTGGACTTAGATATACCTAGTGTAGGTTTTAGACCTCCTTATGGTCGAGTTAATCGGGCTATCATTAAAAATGCAACCAATTTAGGACCTATTTTCATGTGGTCTTTGTTGACCGGAGATTATAATTCGACTTTATCTCATACATCTATAACTAGAAATTGCCTAAAGAATATTCAAGCTGGTTCGATCATTGTTTTTCATGATAGCCAAAAAGCATTTCCGCATTTAAAAGTAATTTTACCAGAATTTTTAGCCTATTGTTATGACAATGGCTTCCAATTATCCGCCCTATGATAGATACCCACGCACATTTATATGATGAGCATTTTACACAGCAATGGGATGTTCAATACAATGAAATGAAAATGGCTGGTATTGAGGAAGTATGGTTGCCAAATTGCGATCAAGATTCATGGTCAGCTTTATGGAGTTTATATCAAGCAAATACGTCATTTTGTAAGCCGATGATAGGTTTACACCCAACCTACGTCAAAGAAGATTATGTACAGCAATTGGCATTTTTTGAACAAGAACTACAAAGTAAAAAAGTACTAGCTATTGGTGAAATTGGTTTAGATTATTATTGGGATGTTAGTTTCAAATCTCAACAAATTGCAGCTTTTGAAATGCAATGTCATTGGGCGTTGGAGCATCATTTGTGGATCGATGTTCATTGTAGAAAAGCCTATGCCGATTTACTGGCTATACTTAAAAAGAAAGAATTCAAAGAGTTAACAGGTATTATTCATTGTTTCTCTGGGGATGCTCGAGAAGCCAATACCTTGGTTGATTTGGGTTATACTTTGGGAATTGGAGGTGTTTTAACGTATAAAAATGCTAATCTCCACCATGATATTCAAGATGTTCCACTAACCCAATTGGTTTTAGAAACAGATGCACCCTATTTAAGTCCTGTGCCTCATCGAGGAAAACCTAACTCCCCTGCCTACTTAGGCTTAATTGCTCAAAAATTAGCAGATTATAGAGAAATGCCTTTGGCAGAAGTAATTCAAATAACCACGCAAAATGCGCAGGCTTTGAAAGCTTATTCAAACATTTAATAATGTATCTATTTTTTCCTTCCAAACCCTCATGGCTTGTTGCAATTTAAGGACATGCTTATTTTGGGATTTTTTGAATTTTACCCAATCACCCTGAAATATCAATTTACCTTGATGTAATATTCCGACTTGCTGACTTAGACTTAATATGTCTACTAAATCATGACTGATAAGCAGACAGGGTATTTTTTCTTCTTCAACCACCTGCTTGAAAATTTCAGAAAATTCTAATTTTTGCTCGGTATCAAGTTGACTAAAGGGTTCGTCTAAAACCAATAATTCAATTGGCTTGCTGATGGCTTCCAATAAGGCCAATTTTTGCCTTTCTCCTCCAGAAAGATGTTGAATTTTTGTGTTTTTAACAGATTTAAGTCGAAATCGTCTTACATTTTTCTGAATAAATTTTTCTAAATCTTGACTAGTCATTTTTTGACCTAGACGACGAAGGTATTCCTCCACCGTATGGTGCGGCATTAAATGCAGGTTTTGAGGTACATAGCCTACTTCTTTAAATACCTTGATCAAACGATCCATTTGGGTGTTTAATTCTTTGCCATTAACTATAATGGAAGCACCTGGTTGAATGGTTTGTCCAACAACAATGTTAGCAATAGTACTCTTTCCTGAACCACTTTTCCCGATGAGAGCAAATATTTCACCCGCTTTTACTTGAAAATGTATATGGTTTAAAGCAAAATGACTTGTAACTTGGTGGTGATTAATTTGAATCTCTAACATTTAAATGACTTTTTATGCTACTGTGTGGAATTGATGTAGGCACATCTTCGATTAAAGTTAGTATTGTTGATGCTGCTAAGCAAACAGTTCTTTTTTCTTGCTCTTATCCAGAGACAGAAAATGAAATATATTCACCTCAACCAGGCTTTGCTGAACAGGATCCTGCTCATTGGTGGTATTGTACCCAACAGGCCCTTTTAAAGGGAAATGCCTCGGGAACTTATAATCCATTGGACATTCATGCCATTGGTATTTCGTACCAAATGCACGGTTTGGTTGTTTTGGACAAAGATTTGCAAGTACTAAGGCCATCCATTATTTGGTGTGATTCCCGAGCAGGTGCTTTAGGTGAAAAAGCTGCTTCTGCTCTTGGTGAGGCTTATTGTCAATCACATTTATTAAATTCTCCAGGTAATTTTACTGCTTCAAAATTAGCTTGGGTAAAAGTTAATCAACCGGAGATATTTGAAAAAATAAAGCATGTTGTTTTACCGGGTGATTATATTGGTGCTCAATTAACTGGAAATCTAACTTGTACTCCATCTTCTTTATCAGAAGGTATTTTTTGGGATTTTAAGGAAAATAGAATTTCGAATGAATTGTTAACTCATTTTGGGTTTTCTAAGGATTTATTTCCAACCATTCAACCTGTTTTTTCAGATCATGGTCAAATCTTACCCCAAATTGCTACGAGTTTAGGTTTGAACGAGTACGTTAAGGTGACATACAAAGCAGGAGATCAACCTAACAATGCTTTGTCATTAGGAGTCTTGGAACCCGGTGAAATTGCGACTACAGCTGGAACATCAGGAGTAGTATATGGTGTAAGTGATGAATTAAAATATGACCAAGGAAATCGGGTCAATTCATTTGCTCATGTAAATTATCAAGAATCTCTTAGAAGAATTGGTGTGTTAATGTGTATCAATGGAACAGGAATTATGAACCGTTGGTTGAAGCAAAACTTTTTTAGTTCAAGTTCATATCAACAAATGAATGATTTAGCTTCACAGTCAGAAATTGGTGCTAAAGGCTTAATTGTTATGCCTTTTGGGAATGGTGCAGAACGAATATTTCAAAATCGAGTTATAGGAGCTAGTTTCCAACACTTAGATTTAAACCGTCATCAATCAGCAGAGATTTCAAGATCCGTTCAAGAAGGCATAGCTTTCTCTTTAGTTTATGGAATCGAATTATTGGATAAAGTGGGAATCACTCCTCAGCGATTAAAAGCTGGGTTAGCCAATATGTATTTAAGTCCTGTATTTAGTCAGAGTATAGTCAATGCTACTCAAATATCGGTTGATTTAATGGATTCAGATGGTGCTATGGGGGCAGCATTGGGGGCAGGAATTGGCATTGGATACTTTAACTCGCCCAAAGAAGCTGTGTCTCAGTTGAAAATTCGTAAGACTATAGAACCTGATTTGAAATTTACTGAAGAAACAGTGCAGGCATATCATAATTGGAAAAATTACTTGCCCGCTTAAAAAAGTAAAAGCCTCCTGAAATTCAGGAGGCTTGTACCCAGAGCCGGAGTCGAACCGGCACGGGCTTGCACCCACGGGTGTTTGAGACCAGCGCGTCTACCAATTCCGCCATCTGGGCAATTCTTAATTGCGACACAAAAGTACTTCAAATCCTTCGATTAATCAAGTACCTATTTAATAATTTCTTAATTATTCGTAGCGTAGAGCATCTACAGGGTCTAATTTAGAGGCCTTAAATGCAGGGTAAATTCCTGAAAATAAGCCAACTAAAATACAAACAATAATACCCGTAATCATCCAAACCCAAGGGATAATAAAGCTAGCACTACCAGAGCTAATGCCTTGAGCAATGAGGTTTCCAATGGGTATTGCTAATACAATTCCTCCTAAACCTCCTAATAGACAGATAACAATGGCCTCTATCAAGAATTGTTGCAAGATTCTAAAAGGTGTCGCTCCTAATGATTTACGAATACCTATTTCTCTTGTTCTTTCTGTAACTGATACCATCATAATATTCATTAAGGCGATTGCTGCTCCTAATAAGGTAATAAAGCCAATGACAAAGCCCCCGATACGTAAAGAAGAAGTAATATTTTCAAAGCTTTTAGCAATTGAATCTGAGCGATCAATGGAAAAAGAATCTTCGGCGCCTATGGGATCCATTCTAACTTTACGCATGGCCCCTCTAGCTTCTTCCATAAAATCATCTAGGTTTTTTACTTTGGTAGAAGAAGTCGTAATATCAAAGGTCAAATTTCTACCTACAGCCATTTTCCTGCCTGTTTCTAAAGGTACCATGATCACACGATCATCTCCCCCACCCATCATGCTTCCTTTTTTCTCTAGAATACCAACTACTTTTAGTTTTTGTCCACTGACAATGATTTCAGAATTGACTGGGTTTTCTTTTTCATACAACTGATCAATGACATCAACACCTAACAAACATACATTATTAGCGTGCTGAAACTCATGGGTGGAAAAATTTCTACCCAGACCAACTTTGTAACCTTTCAGCTCCATGAAATTATCATCTATTCCTACTAAGCGAGTATTGGGATTGGTCTTTTTAGAAGCATGTTTAGCTATGGCATTGAAATTTACATTCGTTTTTAAGGATACTTTTCCTTTGGAACTAAATAAAGTCTTATATCGACTAGCTTGTCGGTAATCAATATTTTTAAATCTCTTTTCTCTTTGACCTTCTCGTCTTATTTGCATAGCAGGTCGATTTCTAATGTCAAAAGAATTAGCCCCTAAACCCGAAAATGAATTATCTACAGAGCTCTGAATACCATCTATGGCAGTTAAAATTCCAACTAAAGACGTAATTCCAAGCGAAATGATTAAGGCCGTTAAAACCGTTCTAAGTAAATTACCTTTGATCGATCTTAATCCTTCAAATACGTTTTCCTTAAGATTCATGTTGTTCTCCTACCGTTTAAATTTTACCTTGCAATTTATTAGATAATTTACGTCTTAAGAAACCAATGAAAGGGCTAATTCTTCCATTAATCATTTTTTGTTCTTCATTCAGCTCTATACTAGCAAATAAGCTATTGATTCCAATGGATGAGAGCCAAACGAACCATTTAAAAGCCTATGGTTTTACCTACAAGGTCTTGCAAGGAGAAGATGCTAAAGTTTCTTGGCTTTTGAATTACAAAGGAGGATCTTTTCTGATGGAATATTATCCTAATTTTTCAAAAGATTTATTAAGTAAAGGAATTTCTTATCAAATCATCTCAGATCAATCAGCTAATCAAATTTTAGCTGAAGTCAATTCTGAAAGTTCAAATATGGAACAAGCTACCTTGCAAAAGGTTCCTAAAATAGCGCTTTATTCTCCCAAATCGGCCTCTCCATGGGATGATGCCGTTTCATTGGCCCTCACCTACGCTGAAATACCCTTTGAGACGATTTATGATCAAGATGTGCTCGATGGTAATTTGGCTAAATACGATTGGGTGCATTTGCACCATGAAGATTTTACCGGACAAATGGGTAAGATGTTTACCCAAAAAGATCAAGTTTGGTATCAATTGCAATTGCAGGAAGACCAGCAGATGGCTAAGAAAAATGGTTTTTCAAAAGTTTCTCAAATGAAAGGAAAAGTGGCATCCATGATTAAGGACTTTATGTTAGGTGGCGGATATCTATTTGCTATGTGTACTGCTACGGATACATTTGATATTGCTTTAGCAACTTTGGGAATGGATGCTGTTCCTGCATTTTACGATGGAGATGCCACATCGTCCAATATTAGCGCTGATAATTTGAATTTTAAAAATACCGTTGCTTTTAAAGATTTCTCCTTAATTCTTAATTATCGAGTAAACGAATTTTCCACCATTGATTCGGCTCCCAATTATACTCAAAGGCCTATTGCAGAGGAGAATGATTTTTTTGAACTCAATGAGTTTTCTGCTAAATCAGATATGATTCCCTGTATGTTAACGCAAAACCACCAGCAAGTTATTCACGGTTTTATGGGACAAACAACTGGTTTTGCGAGTTCAACAGTTAAATCAGAAGTAACTATTTTAGCCGAAAATGAAAGTTTAAAGGAAGTGAAATACTTGTATGGACAAGTAGGAAAAGGATTTTTCGCTTTTTTAGGAGGTCATGATCCAGAAGATTATCAACATTTTGTTAATGAAGAACATACCGATTTAAGTCTTCACAAAAACTCGGCAGGATATCGATTAATATTAAACAATATCTTATTCCCTTCTGCCAAAAAGAAAAAGCAGAAAACTTAGTGCAGTTTTCTTAAATAATAATCTTCTCCACGTACCAAGACCCCTTCTACCATCGTTGTATCCGTTCCTAATCGAATATCTCCTTTTTGAGGTTGAAATACGTTTTTGCTAAAAAATAAGTATTGAGCTTCAGCGGGAATTGCTTGAATGCCCTGTTCAAATGGGTTTAGCGGAATTAATTTTCTGCTAAATTTTGCGCCCCATAATGGATATTCAAAATCATCATTAATTGTACCAAGTGCAACTGTTGCATTAACAGGTACTAATTTTTCAAAGTTTTGATATGCTTTTGTGATGTCTGGTCGATTGATGGTTAATGCCGATACCCTGTCAAGTTCTAATATGGACTTTTTCCCATAAGCATTAAACGGTAATGCTCGAATATTGAGACCTAACGTCAATATGGCGGATAAACTGATAATGACAACCACGGACCCCAAAATTATACTCGATATAAAATGTTGCTTTCTTTCGAAGATATAGCTGGAAATATAGGTTAACACAGGAAACAAATAGATAGCGGAACTTATCATATAACGCCCTTTCCAAGGATCATATGCTGCTGTAAATGCCAAAGTTGCAAAATGGATGGCAAATGCAAGTGAAAACAAGCCCAGAGTCCAATTGGGTCTTCTAATAAACATCAATAAACTGGGTAGTACAATGAATATAAAAATGCTACCATAAATTGGACTACCATTAAAGTATTCAAATCGTTTATCGAACGTAAATGGAATAATGGTGAATTCAGTTACTTTTTCTAAGCCTAAATGCAAACCATGGTCAATTACTCTAAAAGGTGCTTTCATGGCATGATTAAGCTTTTCAACCACCATGATGTTTCTTAGACCATCAAAATTAAATAAATCAAATCCATACCTGACCACATTTCGGCTTCCTTGAATCAATAAATTACCTAAACTTCCTGCTCTTTCAACTGATTGATGTTGCGTGGCTGTTGGAGGTCCAATAGGATGTCCATAATGTATATAATTAGCGATGTAACCTGTAGCTGCTACATACAAGACTGCACCTAAAAAGTGAGCTATAAATAAGTGCTTTATGACAAATATGGCCCGTTTTTTTATGGCTGGCATAAAGCAATAGGCATACAAAATAAGTAATGGAATGAATGAAAATACAAAGGTTATTTTATGACTTAAAGCTAAACCAAATGTTAAACCAGCTAAATATAAATAAATGGTTTTCTCTTGTTTTTTATATGCTACTAAGTAATATACAATCGTGCACAAATATGCTGCAAGTACAATATCCGTTTCTGTGGTAATGGATTGCATCAGAACATTAGGCAGGAATAAAAAGATGATGCTTAAGAATAACCTAGTTTTGAATTTAATTCCTAGATTTTTGAGTATTCCATAAATTCCAAAAGATAAAATCCAATATGATCCAATGTTGGGAAGCTTGAATAAATATTCATTGTAGCCACTCATTAAAAAGGGATACACTTGTAAGGAACAAAAACTTCTTGGATATGTGTCTATATTCCAATTAGTGCCTATAAAGTGAGACATAGTGCCTCGTTTGAGGAAATAAATGACTCGATTCAAATGCCCAGTCATGCTGTCCCATTCATTGGGAGGACTATTGAATACCAAAGAGGTTTGTAAGACACAAATAATCAGGAAAGACCAGAATAGACAGGCAAAAATAAATCGCTCAATACCTGATAACTTGGAATAGGTTTGATGTGTTGTTTGAATTGCTGAACCTATAACTTTAAAAGCAGATATATGTTCCATTTCAAAGGCAAATACAGGTCTTTGAAAAAAATAATAGGTCAATGAGGTTATGAAAAATGGAATAATAGCCCATAAAATACGGCTATCCCAAAGCCCAAAGGCAGATAATCCATAACCTGTTAAAATAACACTACTTGTATAAATGGTAAACCCTATAATTAGGATCTCTTCTAAGTTTTTGTTTGAAATCTTAGACGCTACCTTGTAGTTCATCAATATAAATGAAATGAATGCTATCCAATACATCGTTTTTTTAATTAAAGGATTGATTCACTAAATCCGAAATCAGTCTAATTTCATCTTCTTTAATTTCAGCACTTAAAGGTAAACACAATACTCTTAATGCTATATCTTCTGATACTGGGCAAGACTGTTTATCCACAAAACTAAGTGTATTCAAAGATGGGTAGAAATATCTTCTTGGATTAATTTGTACGGCATTTAACTTAGAAACAGCTTTTAATAATGAACCTTCAGTCGGAAACATCACAGGATAGTAACTGTAATTCCTTTCCATGACAGGATTGAATTGAATCGCATCTCCAGGTACTTGTAACAGACTATCATATAGCTCACATGCCCATTTACGGTAATTTCTAATTTGTTCAAAATGACCTAGATTCACTAATCCCATTGCCGCATGAAATTCTGAATTCTTGCCATTAATTCCAGCTGAGAAATAATCGTCATTTTTATGTCCAAAGCTCCGCAATTCAATGATTTTAGCGGCTAGTTTTGAATCATTTGTCACCACAGCTCCACCCTCAACACTATGGAATACTTTAGTTGCATGAAAGCTACAAGTGCTTACAGTACCATAATTGAAAATAGATTTTCCCTTATAGTTAACTCCAAACGCATGTGCGCCATCATAGATGAGGGGAATGTCATAAGCAGCCGCTATTTCTTCCTGAGCTTCTAAGTCGCCCGCATTACCATATACGTGAGTAGTTAAGATAGCTTGGGTATTCGAAGTAATTTTCGACTTAATTTGAGCTGATTCTACTGTTAGGCTATTGGCGTCTATATCTGCGAAAATAGGTGTAGATCCTTCCCAGAGAATGGAGTTTGAAGTAGCACAGTATGAGAATGGTGTAGTAATAACTTCACCTTTTACTTGTAGTGCTTTTAAAGCCAATTGCAAGGCAATGGTGCCATTGGTGACAAAAATAACATGCTCTACTTGTAAGTAATCGCGAAGTTTCTGCTCTAATTCTCTTAATAAGGGCCCATCATTGGTTAAATGATTGCTCTCCCAAATACGTTCTAAATAGCTGACATATTCTTTTAAATCAGGCAAGAACGATTTGGTAACATGTAGCATAATTAGATAGAATCAGATAGTTGACGAATTGGAAAAGGAAATACTGGTCTTACATAACCCGGCCATTTGCCATACCAGGTAGTATCTTCCCTGAAATCAGCAATCTCAAAGTTAAATACTTCCTCGAAGTTATATAAGACAATGGACTTATCCTTGACAACCATAAAAGAAATAAGGTAAGTCCCATCATTTAAGAAATGGCCCGGAATCTCCAAGTTAGCTTGTACTAATCCTATTCCAAAGTTTCCCGGAGGTGTGCCTACATTAAATACGCATTCACCAGTGCTAGCAAATAAATGTAAACTGATGTTTAATTGCTGGTTAGGTTCTGTATTCCAAAATTCAATACTAATATTAATCTTGTTCCTAATATCTAAATAAGTCTGCCCTTCTAGCAATTCAGGAATTAATGTAGCTTTTTTCAAGCGAATCTGCTGAGACCCTGGAGCGGCATCAAATGACTCATAACTTTGTTCCAAACGATTGGTTTGAAGCGCCGCCATATAATTGGAAAGCACCTCTCCTGTTTCCCCAAATTGCTTTACCCTACCCCTTTCAAGGTGTAAGGTTTTATTACACAAATTAGCTACAGCCGTCAAGTTATGACTTACAAACAAAATGGTTTTATCATTGGCTGCAACTTCGCGCATTTTACCTAAGGACTTCTTTTGGAAATCTGCATCTCCTACCGCAAGTACTTCATCTACAATGAGAATTTCAGGGTTTAAATGCGCTGAAATAGCAAATCCTAAACGAACATACATTCCAGAGGAATATCGCTTAACAGGTGTATCTAGAAAGCGGGATATTTGTTCACCAGCAAAATCAACAATTTCATCAAATTGCGATTTTATCTCATGCTTAGACATACCTAAAATTGCACCATTCAAAAAGATGTTTTCCCTTCCAGTTAACTCTGGATGAAAACCTGTTCCAACCTCTAATAAGCTTGCTACTTTACCTCTTACATGAATTTCACCACTTGTAGGTTTTGTAATCTTACTTAAGATTTTTAATAATGTAGATTTACCCGCCCCATTACTTCCAACAATTCCTAGTTTGTCACCACGATTTAATGCAAAAGAAACATCATTGACTGCCCAAAAAATTTCTTTTTCTTCTTTGGTCAACAAGTTTTTCAAGCCATTCTTTATACTAACAGCCCCTTTATTGGCTGAAAGCTCGTACTTTTTAGAAATGGAATCGACTTCAATAATGTGCATAAATGTTATAAATAATCCACGAAGGAGTCTTCTCTTTTGTCAAAAATGATAATGCCTAGGATAAATACCAAAATACTAGCAATGATACTTATACCTAAGTTTTGAACTGTTAGTAAATCGTATTGGCTAATTAAGCAAGCTCTAAACATTTCTACTAAACCTGCTAATGGATTTAATATATTGTAATATAAAAACCATGATTTTTCTGATAATTGTTTCGTCGTATAAACAATGGGAGTAGCAAAAAATCCATATTGTACGATCAAAGGAATGATTTGTTGTACATCCCGGTATTTAACAGAAAAGGAGGCAAATATTAAACCAAATCCTAAGGCAAATAAACTAGTAATCAGTAATGCCAATGGCAGTAAAACAATATAAGGAGATATGCTTTGATGTAAACTAAGTGTCAAAATTAGATAAACAGCTAATCCTACTACGAAATCGACTAATGAAACAGCAATAGAAGAAAAACAAATAATTAAACGCGGAAAATAGACTTTAGAAATTAAGTTACTATTCACTAATATAGAGTTGCTAATTGCCTGAAGTGAATTAGCAAAATAATTCCAAAATAGGATGCCTGAAAATATCACCAATTGAATAGGATAACCCGATAAGTCTTGAATTTTTGCAACCTGTTTATATGCAAATAAAAATACTAACATGGTGGCCACTGGCTTAACGATAGCCCAGCTTAAACCTAAAATAGTTTGCTTGTATCTAACGGAAATATCTCTTTTGGCTAAGATGACCAATAACTCCCAATCACTACTAATCTCCTTGATTTTCTGTTGTATAAGATTCATGTAAACTAAGCCATTAATTCTCTATAAACACTTCCTATATAAATCAATAAGGATGTTATTAACATGCCTATGACTACAGCTACTAAGGTAATGGGACCCCAAAAATAAACCTCAATTTTAGTAGGAAGCTCAGAATCTGAAATGATTGTAAATAAAGGAGACTCTTTAATAAGTGAGAACTTCAGGTTATCAAAATTTCGTACAGCTTCAAAATACATACTTTGTAGCTGAGAAGAATTCATTTGTAACCTTTCTGCTGTAATTCTAGCTCTTTGATAAATGATCTGTTGATTTTGGTCATTGTAATTCGCTAGTTTACCTTGGGTATAGTACAAAGCTGAGCGCAGTGAATCTACCCTTTTATCCATAATCACTAAAAGTTCTTTGGATTTTTTAGTTTTTGTTTGAATGTAGAATTCAGTAACCGTTTTCAAATATAACTTAGACCATGTATAACTCAACGTATCATTACGTGTTTCAACCGTCATAGTTAAAAAGGATGATTTTGGGTTTTCATTACTAATTACCGTATTTCCTTTTAAATATTCATAAATGGCGTTCATGATATTTCTATCTTGCTCATTGGCTTGACTTGGATCTGAGATTTTAAAACGGTAGTTAAAGAAATCATCAGGTAAATCACTCCACTCGTGTTTTTTCAAATCAGCCTTTTGTAAGAAGAAATTGGCAAATAAATCCTCTTTGTCTCCAAACTTGACACGGGTTAACAAGGCTTTTCTGAACAGAGCTTTTGTTTTCAAAAGTTCTTTGAAATTTTCCCCGCTAAATAGTGAATTACTAGCAGTAAATCCTCCCAATCCTAAGCTACTAGCTATATCGGCTAATCCTCCGCCACTTGATCCTTCAGAATCCATGACAAACACGATTTGAGCCTTATAAATTTTATTTTGACTACGAATAATCTCAACACTAATACCTGCTGCAAAACCAATAAATGCCCCTATGAGTAGTTTTTTACGATTCTTTTTGAAAAAAGGAATCAATAAAAAGCACTTAAAAAGTAAGCGCTTGAAAGAAAATTGATCAGATCTTAACTCTGCCATGTGATTAGTTTGATGTAGCCTTAATCAAGGTAATAATACCAATTAAACTAGTAAGGGTTCCTGTGAAGATAGATACAACTGATACAATTTGTTGTCCAGTAGCCACTTTAGATTTCTTAGGAACAATAATTTCAGCCCCTTGTTCAATTTTAGGATGAAAACGAAAGAATAAAAATGATTTCGTTCTTTTCACTGATCCATTAGAATAAAGTACATAGGCTCTTTTTCTAGCAGAACTAGATGTAAACCCTCCTGCCTCTGAAATGAAATCATAGAATGATTTTCCATCTAAATACTTCACACTATTAGGATAAAGAACTTCACCTGAGACTTTAACAGTTTGTGGTTCTTTCGGGATATCAATAATATCACCTTCTAAAACGTATAAATCATCTTCACCACCTGGGTTTTTTAATGCTTTTACTAAGTCGATACCAATAGTTTCTTTCGTCTTATTAGCAATGGCTTGTTCTCTTGGTGCAGTAATTCCAGTGAAGTTATCTTGAATTTCATTTAATTGCTCCGTTCTTCTATTTTTCTCAAATTCTGTTAATTGAATTTTACGAATCAACTTAGCTCCTTTAGGATAAGCTTGTCTATTTAAACCACCTGCTCTTGTGATAATTTCACTTAAACGTTCATCCTTCTTTTCCAAGCCATAAACACCAGGATAAACAACTTGTCCTTGAATGGTAATGAATTGTTGCAACTCATAATTAGGCGAAGAGCGAATAAATACCTCATCGTAAGGCTGTAATTCAAAAGTTGAAGCAGTTTCGTCTAATTGCAACTTCTTACTAATAGAGAAACGTATAATCTCAGCTATTTGCGAATTGATTGGCGTATTGTCAGCCAAATTCTTTTTTCTTCTAACAATTTCAACCACGCCTGTAGCAGCAGATTCTCTTAAACCACCAGCTTGTAGGATTAAATCCTCTACAGTCATTTTTTCTACAAATGGGAGTGTTAATTTTAATTGACGATTGATCAATTGATTCGCAGCTTCATTGGATTTCAACTCCTCCGATATTTCACTTTCTATCTGAACAGCATTGTTCTCCGAGTTAATTTTATCAGTATTAGATTTGATTGCATTTTCTTGTGAACTAGAAACCTTACCACCGTTGGATTCTAATTTATTGCTACCGTCCAATTTATTATCCAAAATGATATCGTTTCGCTTTAAGTTGATTTCACCATGTATAGTAACTGTATAGCCTTCTTTCAAATCTAAAATGGAGAAAATGGAAACGTTATCTTCTCTCCTTAATGGAATATCCTTTGATTTGTTATTTAAAATATCCTTTAAATTAACGGACAAATTTGTTTTAGATAAATCTGGATTGATACGTTGAATCAAAACACGATCCAAGAATGCATTTTCTTTTAATCCTCCGGCTCTATCTATTAATTTCAATAAGCTTGGACTTCCTTCTAGCGCAAATTGGCCAGGTCTAAATACCTCACCTACGATGGTTAGCTTATTTTCAAAGCGATCCTGATTAACTGATTCTACCTGTATGATATCTCCCGTTTGTGGACTAAATGAATCCATCAATGCTGCATTTAGGTCAATTAACTTACGTTCACGATTAGTGTAACGAGTAATCTTTACTAATTCCTTAAAAGCATCTTCTGTAAAACCGCCAGCAAATTCTTGAATTACTTTTGTCAAACTCTCCTGTGACTTAATTTCAAATAAAGCTGGCCTCTTAACCTTCCCTTTTACTTCAATTCTATTTTTATAGACTCCAACTTTAATGATATCTTGGTCGTGAATATTGACATCATTTTTCTGAATTCCAGCTGTTAAAAAATCATATAAATCAATCGTAGCAATTACTTTTTTATTTCGGATTAATTGAATCTCACGATAAGTACCATTTTGATTAGGTCCACCAGCTAAATATAAAACGTTCATCACTCTTGCTAAGGAAGGAACAGAATAAGTACCTGGGAATAATACCTCTCCTTGAACCGTTACATTAACGGTACGTATGCTTCCTAATGAAATAGAAGCATATAAATTAGTACTGCTGGGGCCACTACCTTCTTTACGAAGTCCAACAAAAATTTGAGATAGTTTAGAAATAATTCTACTTTTTGCTTCTTCTATCGTTAAACCAGCCACATATACATTACCAATTCGGTTAATCTTCACGTAGCCGTCTGGACTAACTGTTAGGTTGTAATGATCTTCTGAATATCCATTGATATCGATGATTAATTCATCATCTGGCCCTAAAACATATGATTTAGGTGTAGCTATTTTCAAATTAGGTTCAAAAGTGCCTGTTTTATTATTAAAGATAGAATAACCGAAAATTCGTTTTCTAAGGTTATAAACAGCAGTATCCTCATTGGCTATTTCACCAGCGTTTCTTTTACGCTCAGCCATTAAGCTATCGTAATTTTGCTTTTGCTTGGGTGTTGTCGTAATAGTTCTACGACCCACATTAGCTTGATTTTGAGGCTGAGTTCTGATTTGACTATTAGAAGGATTATTGTTCATTCGGTCTAAAAGCTGACCTTGTACTCCGAATGGAATCGTTTGACTCATCATTTTTGTACTTAACAACAAAATTGCCATTAAGACAAAAGAAAACTTTTTGTTCATAAAGTCTTTTATTTCTAATTTGACTGCAAATTAAAGAAAAAACATGATTTAATGCTAACTTTAAAGCTAATTGCACGATCGAGTAACGTGTTATTTAAATTAATATTGACAAAAATTATCTAGTGGAAGAAATTAACAGTACCCCCCCGATTTATAACGATGACAGTATCCGATCTTTAGATTGGAAAGAACATATCCGATTAAGACCGGGAATGTATATTGGAAAATTAGGAGATGGTTCATCTGTGGACGATGGTATTTATGTGCTCGTGAAAGAAATCATGGATAATTCCATCGATGAGCACATGATGGGTAACGGAAAGGTTATTGAAGTTAAAATTTCAGATCATAAAGTAGAAGTTCGAGATTATGGTCGCGGAATACCATTAGGTAAAGTCATTGATTGCGTTTCAAAAATTAATACGGGAGGAAAGTATGATTCTGGCGCTTTCCAGAAATCAGTTGGTCTAAATGGTGTTGGTACAAAAGCTACCAATGCACTTTCTCAATATTTCAAGGTACAATCATATCGAGATGGTCAAACCAAATGGGCGGAATTCTGTAAAGGTGAATTAACTGCTGAATCAGATGGATTTGAAGCATCTAATGCCAAAAGCGGAACACATGTCTGCTTTGAACCAGATAATAGCATATTCAAAAATTACCATTTCATTCCCCAGTACCTGGATTCCTTATTCTGGAATTATGCTTATTTGAACGCAGGATTGTCCATTAATTTTAATGGGGAGAAATATTTTTCTCAAAATGGATTATTAGATTTATTATCTAAAAAGACCAATGCCGAAGAAAATAGATACCCTATTATACATTTGAAAGGCAATGATATTGAATTAGCTATTACGCATAACAACCAATACGGGGAAGAATACTATTCGTTTGTCAATGGTCAAAATACGACGCAAGGTGGTACCCATTTAGCTGCATTTAGAGAAGCCATTGTTAAAACGGTCAGGGAATTTTATAAAAAGGATTTTGATCCTTCTGATGTTAGAGCAAGTATCGTTGGTGCAATTGCTATTCGTGTTCAAGAGCCTGTATTTGAATCTCAAACTAAGACAAAATTAGGTTCTACAACCATTTCTCCAGATTCTAATTCAACTTCCATTCGCTCCTTTATAGGAGATTTTGTTAAAACAGAATTAGATAATTTTTTACATAAGAACCCGAGCACTGCAGATGCCATTTTAAAGCGGATTTTGCAATCGGAACGAGAAAGAAAGGATATTGCAGGTATCAAAAAATTAGCCAATGAAAGGGCAAAAAAAGCAAATCTTCACAATAAAAAATTAAGGGATTGTCGTGTTCATTTACCAGATGAAAAATCAGATGCTCGACATGATACAATTCTATTCATCACTGAGGGAGACTCAGCTAGTGGATCAATTACTAAATCTAGGGATGTTCAAACCCAAGCCGTATTCAGCCTTCGAGGTAAGCCTTTGAACTGCTTTGGTTTGACTAAGAAAATCGTATACGAAAACGAAGAGTTTAATTTATTGCAACATGCCTTAGATATCGAAGATAGCCTTGATAATTTGCGTTATAATAAAATTGTAATTGCTACTGATGCCGATGTGGATGGGATGCACATTCGCTTATTGATTTTAACTTTCTTTCTTCAATTCTTCCCTGATTTAGTTCGTAATGGGCATTTGTATATTTTAGAAACTCCCCTATTTCGTGTTAGAAATAAAAAAGAAACGATCTATTGTTATTCTGACGAAGAAAGAAGAAATGCGATTGAAAAATTAAGTCCTAAGCCAGAAATTACTCGATTCAAAGGATTAGGTGAAATTTCTCCAGAAGAGTTTGGAACTTTTATCGGGGAAAATATCAAATTAGAACCCGTGATTCTTGAAAAGGAATTTACGATTCCTCAATTATTGACCTATTATATGGGTAAAAATACACCCGAGAGGCAAAAATTCATTATTGAAAATTTAATTATCGAAAAAGACTTAGAAGAAGTGTTGTTAACTTAAAAGTTTAGTTCCCATAATTGCCTTAATTCATGCAGCGCTTTGCTTGCACTTCCAATTTCGGCCACCTCAATTCCTTTTTTTACTACTAGTTTGGCTTTGTCGTCTTGTTCTAATTCAATTAACAAGTCGGCAAAGCTATAATACGTTGGTATGTACATAGGGAATTGTTTCATCAATTGATCAAAAACAGTGATTGACCCACTCATATCCCCTTCTTTCTTTAATTCTAAAGCCATTAAATAATAATTGAAAGGGTTCTCTGGCTCCTCTTTTATTTCATTTTTTATAAATTCTTTACGCTCCATTTTTGTAATTTTAAAAACAAATTAGTATGCTTGCATACATTTTTATTTAATCGCCTATGAAAATCTTAGTTTGCATATCAGTCGTACCTGATACGACTTCCAAAATTACACTAGATTCAACAAATACTCGTATTAATTCAGAGGGTATAACTTTTATTGTTGGTCCCTACGATGATTATGCCCTATCAAGAGCCATTGAAATCAAGGAGCAAACCCAAGCTGAATTAGTGGTTTTACATGTAGGATCTTCTGATTCTGAAGCATTAATCAGAAAATGTTTGGCATTAGGTGCAGATCGAGCTGTTCGAATTGATACGGCAGCATTAGATTCTTACCAAGTAGCTCAAGAAATCATTCACTATGCCAAAGATCAATCATTTGATCTCATTATGATGGGAAAGGAATCCATTGACTATAATAGTGGCATCGTTCATGCATTAGTAGCTCATGGTTTATCCTACAATCATTTTTCACCAGTGATGCATTTGGATTTAGATACAGATAAATTAATCCTAGAGATTGAAACTGATTCAGGTAAATCAAAAGTTAGCACAACACTCCCTGCGGTATTAGGATGTCAGGAACCCATCGCAGAATGGAAAATACCTTCTATGCGAGGTATCATGACAGCTAGAACTAAAGAAATAGCTGTAATCTTCCCTAATCATTCAAATTTTGAACAGCATATTGCTGCTCATGTGGTTGAAACGGAGCGCTTACAAAAAATGATTCCTGCTGAAAATGCAGAATCATTAATCGACATATTAAAAAGTGAAAACCTGATATAAGATGAAAAATTTAGCAGTATTTGTAGATAGTAAAAACGGTCAAATTTCGGAAAGTTCTAAACGCTTATTGGATCTTTCAAGTAGTTGGCTTGTACAAAATGGATTAGAAGGGATTTATGTATATGGTTTCGAAGAACAATCATCCGATTCATTTAATTCGTTCAGTTCTATTAAGCAATATATCCATATCACAATTCCAGGATTAGTAAATAATAATCAGGTCATTGCCCCACTATTGGAGGATATTAAGCAAAAAGAAATAGGTCAATTCTTTTATGTAAAATCATTACTGGTGGATAGCATCGCTGCATTTTTTGCAGAATCATTATCGATTCCACTAGTTTCTAATGTACTTAAATTAGCAAAAGTATCTGATGGTTATCAATTGACTAAATCGATATTTTCAGGAAAGGCAACATTAACTACTGAGATAAATAATAATTCATTTATTGCAGCATTTAATAAGTCGTTTACGTTTGAAACTACCTCTCAGGCAGGTAATTCAGCCATAAGTCAAGCTGTAATTGCATTAGGAACTGATGCTCAAAATAAATTAATTGAAAATTATCCCTTAACGGGTGCAATTCCATTGCCAGATGCAGCCATTGTTGTAGGTGCTGGAAGAGGCTTTAAAGATCCTTCCAACTGGGGTATTGTAGAAGATTTAGCAAAAGAATTGGGAGCTGCAACAGCATGTTCAAAACCTGTTTCTGACCTAAATTGGAGACCTCACCACGAGCACGTTGGACAAACTGGAGTTAAAATAGCTCCTAAATTATATATAGCATGTGGTATTTCTGGTGCCATTCAGCATTTGGCAGGAGTTAATGGTTCAAGAAAAATTGTCGTTATCAACAACGATCCTGAAGCACCTTTTTTCAAGCATGCAGATTATGGTATAGTTGGAGATGTATTTGATGTACTTCCTAGATTGTTAAATAAGCTTAAAAGCCATTAATTTTAGGCCATTTTTTGATACATTTGTTTTTTAAAATGTAGCCTTGAACGATTATTTAAAATTAAGTATAGTTTCTGTATCTCCTAGTTCAGTTGGAGCGAGTTCTTTTATTCTCCTCCTGCAATCAGAAGACCACCCCAACTTACGTTTTCCAATCGTAATTGGGAATCAAGAAGCTCAAGCTATTTCTGTTTACCTAGAGCAAATTCAGACTAGTAGACCTTTAACACACGATTTATTTATTCAAGTGATTGAAAAATCAAATTTGGATTTAAATCGTGTGTTAATTACAGATTTCAAAGAAGGCATATTTTATGCTAAAATCGAATTTTTTCAGGATGGTTCACTAATTGAAATGGATGCTCGTCCGAGTGATTCTATAGCATTGGCATTACGAGCTCAAAAGCACATTTACATTAAAGAAAGTTTGCTGAAGTCTATCTGTATCCCAGATGAAGAAGAAGAGGATGAAATAGAAGAAGACCTCTCCTTTTCAGTGGATATTCCTGTTTATCAACCTAGTACTATCAGTATTGCAGAGTTAGAAGAGCTTTTACAAAAAGCACTTTTAGAAGAAAATTACGAAGAAGCTGCTAGATTAAGAGATCAAATTGAAGTATTAAATAATCAAAAATGAAATATTCCAAAGCTAAGCCGAGTTCTACCAACGTGTTGTTGATTTTCTCCATTTCTAGTTTGGCCTTTATTATCTGTGTATTCTTTCAATTATTTGTAGGTATAAAATCCTGGGGAGACGATATCAAATCACAGATGAAAATGTATGTATACATGGAAGACTCTTTAAGTAGTCAACAATTGATTGAATCTTACAAAATGCTAGCTAAAAAGCCATTTATTCAAACATTGGGTGTAAAAAAAGATGTTTCATTTGTTTCTAAAGATAAAATTGCCTCCGATTTTTTAAAGTCGAATCATGAAAATTACCAAGACCTACTAGGAGAAGATAATCCATTTAAAAACCTCTTCATTTTAAGTATTGCTGAAGAGTATAAATCTGGTAAATCTTTTGAAAAAATAGCAAGTGAATTAAAGAATTTTCCAGGGGTATATGAAGTAACTTACCCAAATACTTTTTTAGACTCATTCCTATCTAAAATTAAGCATGTAGGCTGGATTATTTTGGTGTTTATTATTATTCTAAGTGGATTCGTATACCTTCAATTGTCCAATTACATTCGATTGAATATTCATAGTAATCGGGTATTAATTAAAACAATGCAATTATTGGGGTCAACAAATGCGTTTATACGTAAACCCTATTTATTAAACTCTCTATTATTAGGTTTATTAGGAGGAGGTTTAGGTTATTTAGTATCCAATGGCGTTTTTTATTACTTTATTCAAAACTTACCTGAAACAGGTTTTCTATTTTTTGATGTAAGTAATCAGCTTAAATTATTCTTATTAGCAGTACTAAGTTCTTCTCTTTTCAGTGTTATTTCAACCTATTTTTCACTGAATCGATATTTAAAGATTCAACACACTAACTTATTTTAATATGGAAAATTCATCTAACTCCAACTTCCCATTAGACAGAAAAGATATCTTGATTTTAATAGCTGGACTATGCATCATGATTATCGGTTTTTTTGTCATGACCTTAGATAAAGAACCTTTCGGTTTTGGATTTTTGGGAATCACATTAGGTCCTATTTTAGTGCTCATTGGACTTATTATTCCTATTTTTTCCTTGTTTAAAATAAAGAAATAATGAATCAGTTTTTAGAAGCTATTGTGCTTGGAATTGTAGAAGGATTAAGTGAATTTTTACCTATTTCTTCTACGGCTCACATCATTGTAGCTGAAAAATTGTTAGGAATTGAATCATCCAAATACCTGAATTTTTTTACTGTATTTATACAATTAGGGGCCATTGCCGCTGTTCCTTTTTTGTATTTTAAGCGTTTATTTCAATCGATTAGTGTCTATAAATACATTATCGCTTCCTTTATCCCTGCCGCAATTTTTGGAGTTTTGTTAGATGATTTATTGGAATCCCTATTTCAGGGTTATTGGTTTATTGCAGGTTCTTGGTTTATAGGTGGTTTGTTATTGATTAAAATTGATGATTGGGTGAAGGATAAAGACCATCAACATGACAATATTGATAAAATGTCAATATCACAGTCAATAAAAATTGGATTATATCAATGCTTAGCCATGATTCCTGGAGTTTCACGTTCAGGAGCATCCATTATTGGTGGAAGATTAGTCGGTTTAAATCATCGAGCAGCAGTAGAATTTTCATTTTTACTCGGTATCCCAACCATTTTGGGTGCATGTGCTAAAAAATTAGTAGACTATCGTCATGATCTTGATATTATTTTAAATCCAACTAACAGTATTTCATTGTTAGTCGGAGCCGTGATTAGTTTTGTAATTGCCTTACTTACCATTCGCTGGATGGTTGATTTAGTGAATAAATTTGGCTTTAAATTCTTTGGATATTATCGAGTTTTAGCTGGTATCTTTTTAGCAATATACTTGTGGATGAATTAGTACCCATAGAAGAAAAATTCTATTTGATTGATAAGCCCAAAACGTGGACTTCTTTTGATGCCGTTCGAAAGATCAGAAATTTGGGTAAGTTTAAAAAAATAGGTCATGCTGGCACATTAGATCCTTTAGCTACTGGTTTATTGATTATCTGTGTTGGTAAATACACCAAAAAAATTGAGTATTTTCAATCACTCCCTAAAACCTATACCGGTTCTTTTGTTTTAGGTAAAACGACTCCTTCCATCGATTTAGAAACGGAATTTGATGAAGAGTATCCGATTGACCATATCACACCACAGCTATTAGAAGCAGCTAGGCTATCTTTGTTAGGTGATATCGAACAAGTCCCTCCTATCTATTCGGCTGTTAAACAAAATGGTCAACGACTCTATGTTCAAGCGAGAAAAGGTTTGACTGAAAAAGATGTTGAAATTAAAATTCGACAAGCTAGTGTGTATGAATTTGAGATAGATACTTCGGCATTTCCGGAAATTCAATTTAAAATTAGATGTTCCAAAGGAACGTACATTCGTAGTATCGTGAGAGATTTTGGATATTTTCTAAATTCAGGTGCTTATTTAAATGAGTTAGTTAGGAGTCAAATTGGAGATTATTCGCTAGAAAAAGCGCAATCCATAGAGAAATTTAGTGCTGATCAATATGAAATACTTTTATAGTTTCCCAGAAATACCTTTGGTTGAGCAATCTGTTATTACGATAGGTATGTTTGACGGAGTGCATTTGGGACATGCAAAAGTATTATCTGAGTGTGTCCATATTGCGAAACAAAAAGGAATTTGTTCCATTGTTATTTCATTTAGTAATCACCCTGCCTCCTATTTTAATCAAAAGTATGATTCGAAGAATAGTCTGTTGAGTCCTGATAAAGAAAAAATTCAATGGATAGAGTCACTTGGTATTGATTATTTATTTATGATACCATTTGACCACTATATGGCTCATTTACCTGCAGAGAGTTTCATGGAGGACATATTGCGGGCTAAATTTGGGATAAGTGATTTAGTTTTAGGCTATGATAATCGATTTGGTTATCAACGTAAAGGCTCTGTTGAATTTGTCAACGAACACTATGCTAATCAAATTAATGCCTATTCTATTGATGTAGCGAAATTAGATGATGAAATCATTAGTTCATCCGTGATTAAAGAATACATCATACAAGGGAATATCAAGAAGGCAAATACCATGCTTGGTAGAAACTACTCTTTAAAAGGAAAAGTAATTCATGGTAATCACAAAGGCCGAGAACTAGGTTTTCCTACAGCTAATATTGAATTAGAAGATGCAGATAAATTAATACCTGGATTGGGCGTATATGTTAGTTATTTGAAAATAGATGGGAAATGCATTGGTGGCGTCACCAATATCGGTAAAAGGCCCACTTTAACAAATGACACCTATGTTTCCATAGAATCTCATCTGTTTGATTTTCAAGAGGATATATACGAAAAAGAAGTTGAGTTAGAACTTCTTGAGAAAATTCGTGATGAGAAAAAATTTAATTCACTTCCAGAATTGATAGAGCAAATTTCACAAGATGTTAATTGGGCTAGAACCCAATTAACAAAGATTCATATAGCTACCTAAGAAAATAATTTCGTCTTTTCTTTTGTTCAAAATCTGTTGAACATTATCGTCTAACTTATTTCCTTCAATATCAATAAAGAACCAAAACTTAAACTCGTGTGTGTCCTTTTGAGGTCTGGATTCAATCTTTAATAAGTTGATTTGAACATCTTCAAAGTCCTTTAACAAAGATAATAATGCCCCTGGTTTATCATCATGTTTAAGTTTTATCGCTAAGCTAGTTTTATCTTTATCCGTTTTCTTCAAATTTTCTACTTTAGAAATAATGAAAAAACGAGTTTGATTCGCCTCACTATCTTGGATATTATCAAATAAAATCGGTAATGAATAAATTTTAGCAGCAATGTGAGAACAAAGTGCTGCTGCTTTAGTGTCTTCTACTGCTAATTTCGCTGCTTTAGAAGTGGAATCCACTTGAACAAAGAAATCCTCGGGTTTATGACTAAAATAGTCTTGTAAAAAGCCTTTGCATTGTTGAAAGGCAATATCTTTTGAATATATTTTTTGAATTTGATGGATGGAATTCTCTTTCGATGCTAAACAGAAATTGACAGGAATTATAATTTCTGAAATAATAAACAGATTGCGTTCATTGAGAAGGTCCATTGTCTCTTTGACCATCCCCTCTTGATTATTTTCAATGGGAACAACTCCATATTTAGCTCTACCCGTCTCTACTGAATCAAACACAGAGCGAATGGAGGGTAATGAAATATAGTCGGCTACAGCACCAAATCTACTTTCTGCAGCTTGATGTGTAAAGCTGCCTTCTGGTCCTAAAAATGAAATGATTTCTGGTAATTCTAAATTTCTTGATACTCCGAATATTTCTAAAAATATAGCTTCAATAGCAGCTTTGCTTAATTTACCAGTGTACTTAGATGCTAATCGGTCAACAATTTCCTTTTCTCTATCCGGATGATAAATAACGGTATTATTTTCTCTTTTTAAGCGACCAATCTCTTCAACAAATTCCATGCGTTTTACTAGCAGCTTTAATATAGAATCGTCAATGCTATCAATGCTTTCTCTTAATTGTTGTATGCTTTTCATTCGGGATAATTTTCAATGCAACCCAAAATTACTAATTTTGATCAGTAGTCGATGTTTTTATTCATATTAGCTCACTTTAATTTTGTTTAATGTCAAAAAAGAAAATATTATTCTTCTCTAGTAACTTTAATCGTACTGGTGCAGAGATAGTCTTATTTGATATTTTACATCAAATAGATAGTGAAAGATTTGAAATTGGCTTGGTTCTATTAGAACCTAATGGTTCTTTACTCAGTCAATTAGCACCTCATATTCAAGTATATTACTTAGATGTTCAATTTTCTTTCTGGGATAAACTGAAATTTCACGTAGGTCAAGATATCGTGCTTCAGCGTATACGCGAAATACAACAACAATTTGGAGCTTCAATTTGGTATATTAATACCATACAAAATGCTTTTTTATTGCAGTACAAGCAACATTTTAATATCTCTACATTTCTTCATGTTCATGAGTATTTATACAATTTTGAGCAATTAGAGATTAAAGATTGTAAACGTATGTTTGATCAAGTCGATTACTTGGTCACATGTTCTGACCTAGTTCAACAATTCTTTGCTCCTATTTTTTCGAAAACAAGTTTCGTATTTCATTCGAGCATAAATAAGAATTTCATCGATAAATGCCTAGCTACACAATCGAGAAAAAAAATTTCCAAAAAAAGAATAGTCTCCTCTGGTACTATATGTTATCGTAAAGGCGTAGATATTTTCCTTCAAACCAGTTTGCTTGTTAATCCAACTGAATTTGAATTTATTTGGCTTGGTAAATGGGCTAATAACGGCTATGCCGAAGTTATACGTCGGCAATTATTAACAGGAAATTATCCAGCGGTTCAATTTTTAGAAAACCTGAGTCCTGAAGAGTATTATCAAGTAATATCAAGTGCTGATGCTTTCATAACTTGCTCTAGAGAAGAGAGTATGGGATTGGTGGCAATGGAGGCTATATATTGTGGCGTTCCTGTCTTAGCGACCAATTCTGGAGGTTCTAGCCTAATGGTCAATGAAACAAATGGTATTTTAAGTCAAGATTTTAGGCCTGAAACCTTAGCTAAAGAATTAACTAGCTTACTATCCAGCGAATTTGACAAAATCAAGATGCGAGAAAGCCTTTCTAATTTTGAAATACAATCAGAATGTCAAAAATTGGAATATTATTTATTAAATGCCCCTACTCTGTAATTGGCGGCTGGTTACTGGATAAATTAGTATTCTTTTTCTCTTCTACCAATTGAAGTCGCTTGACTTTATCAATTTTAGTATACTTCAATCGATCTACTGTGTTTGTATCAATATTTCTTGATAATAAATAAGCAGTATAGCAGTAAATTAAAAAAGTAACTAATAGCCCAAATAATACTTCATGGTTGGAATATTCATGACGAATAATGGTATATAAGGCTAATACGCTTAGATTAAATGCAATCAGAATCATAGTTGCCCAAAAGTGACTAAATCCATTATCAATTAACACATGATGTAAATGTTTTCTATCTCCTTTGAAAGGTGATACTCCTGTAGATATACGTATGATAAACATACGTAAAGTGTCAAAAAGTGGCAATAAGAGTATAATAATCGTCAATATAGGAGCATCTTTGACCAATCGCGGATCATAAACGTATGAACTATTATAGACTATATATTTAACGGCAAAAAAGGCCAATAGAAATCCTAAAATCATGGATCCTGTATCTCCCATGAATATTTTATTTTTAGTAGACCAATTGAATCGTAAAAATCCAACTAATGAACCTGCTAAGGAAAGAGCTAAAGTAGCTAAAGCAAATAATCCAAGACTATAAAATAGATAAGCAAATATGGCTGATGCTACAAAACCTACTGTCCCTGCTAAGCCATCAATACCATCTAATAAATTGATTGCATTGATAATGGCAATGATGATAAACAAAGTAAAAGCAATGCTAATAATATATGGAATATGATGGATATTAAATAAGCCAAAGAAAGTAGAAATTCGTAAATCTCCAAAAGTGATTAATAACAGTGAAGCCGCTATTTGAATAAATAATTTCTTTTTAGGAGATAAGATCAATATATCGTCTTTAATTCCTAAAAAGAATAAAATAATAAGGGCAGCCACAGCTAGGTGTATTTCATGTCCTTCATTTGGATTATCCCAGATAAAATAGCTGATCAAAGTAGCTGCAAAAATAGCTACCCCACCTAAAGTAGGTGTTAATTCTTCATGTGAACTTCTCAATTCAATTTCTGCCATTAAGTCTTTCAATTTCGAAATATTAATAATGACAGGTATAGCCGTTACAGTCACCACAATGGATACTATAAAGGAAACAATGATTTGAAACTCTTTATTACTTAATAATTGCAAATATTCATTCATTGTACTAGCTGATTTCTCTTTGTTTAACTACTTGTGCCGGATTACCCTGATTAATGGTATATGAGGCTAAATCTTTACTGGTGAATGACCCTACAGTTAAGACACTGTGAGATTTCAATTTTACACCTCCACTTACAATGGATTTAGCTCCAACCCATACCCCATCTTCTATATCTATTCCTTGCGTAAATAAATCAAAAGACGACTTTTTATAATCATGATTACCTGTGATAAGTAATGCCCCTTGTGAGATACATACATGGTTTCCTATCCTAATCTCAGATAGATTATCAAGCCATGCTTCCTCTCCCAACCATACATAATTACCTAGCACTAATTTCCAAGGAAATTTAATCTTTACCCAAGGTTTAATCACAACATGATGACCAATTTTTGCTCCAAAAAACCTCAAAATATTAACCTTTATAACATTGGGATATGGAATATTAGTCAAAAAAAATACATTAGAAAATAGAAGCCATACTAAATATTTCAATTTAGCTGTAATTCCAGGTGATCCCTCGCCAGTAAATGTGCTCAAATCAGTTTTCAAACTATTTCCTTTAAGGCTTCTTTTATCCTTGTTTTATCAAAATCAAAGGAATTCTCAAATTCATATACTTTTGCATCTACTAAGAATCGATACCAAAATACTTGAAGGATATTCCACATTAAACCACGTATTCCATCTAAAATCCCTAATCGAAAAAAATAGGAATAATGAAACAGAAGAATCGATCGTACAAAAATAGGGCTTTTGTTGTAAAAAGATTTTAATATATGAATGATGAGATCTTTTATCGGCAATTTATCTTGTAACTGATCCGCTTGTAAGTACCTGTGTTTTAAAACTTCTAAGGACTCTCTGCTAGCATATAAATTGTGTTTTTGAGTCCACCAAGTTAAATTGTTCAAATTATGATCAATGATCAAATTCTTTAAATTATAGGTGTTAGGTTGTTTCAACACTATTTTTTCATCCATCCATTTATCATCACATTGACCTTCTCCTCTTTTCCAAATGCGTAATAACCAGATTGGGTTTGTCATCCCATATTGTATGATTCCGCCCATGAAGAAAACTTTTCTTTGCATGTAAAAACCATTGATAGAACTAAGAGCTTCATCATTTAAACAAGCGTGAATTTCTTCAATTAAAGAATCACTTAAAAGCTCATCACAATCCACACGTATAATGTAATCTGTTTCAAATGGATAAATTTCCAATGCCTTATTAATTTGATTGGCATGGTGTATGAATTTATTTTGTACAACAGGAATGTTATACTTGGCTGCAATAGCTAAAGTATTATCAGTTGAAAATGAATCAATAATGAATATCTGATTGCTTAGTTTTTGAACATTATGAATGCATCTTTCTAAATGAATTTCTTCATTATAAGTAAGCAACAATACACCGATCGTTTTTTTCAATGCTTAATCTATTCAAATCTTATTTGAAACAATATGACTTAATTGAAATTAGTCATTATCTCGCAATTTAAGATATATAATTGAAATATGGCAAATATGGTATTCTAGAAATAAATGGTTAAACCTAATCCTAGACAGATATTACAATTGGATTCATTGTCATATTTAAAAAAGGGATTAGTTTTGTTCTTGAAATTCAATCTATGAGAATTCTTATTTTTCACAATTTATTATGGTCGCAATACAAATCCGTTGTATTTGAAAAAGTAGCGGAAATTTGTGTTGAAAACCAAGATGAATTATTAGTCATAGAAACAACAATTACTGAAGCAGGAAGAGAAGACTTAGTTGATTTCGATTTATCTACTTATCCGTATAAATTCCCAGTTAAACTATTGAGCACGAAACCATTGCAACATATTTCCCCATGGAAAGTGGGGTTTGAGTGGTTCAAGATTATACTGCAATTTAAGCCAGATGTTATCAATTTTACCGGCTATGCTGAAGCAGCAGCTTTGCCAACATTGTTACTTTGTAAACTACTAGGAATTAAAACCATCATGACTATTGAATCCGTTAGGAATCAATCTGAAAAACAAGGCGGTATCATCCATTTAAGTAAATCCATTATAAAATCGGCCATATTTAAATTAACTACCGGTTTTTTTAGTTATGGTATCAATTCCAATCAGTTTTTATTTCGTTCTGGAGTTGCCAAAAAGAAAATTCTCTCTTTTTTGAATTCCTTTGATAAAATCAAATTCAAACAGCAATTAGGTAATGAGATATCAAATCCATTAGTTCCTAATAACCAGCCGTATTTGCTCTATGTTGGACGTTTGTCCGAGGAAAAAAATCTGTTCGAGTTATTGAATTTGATGAAAGAACTACCCTACACATTAAAAATGGCTGGGAACGGTCCTCTTTATGACGAATTACAAGAAATGATTCAAAGTGAACAAATAGCTAATGTTCATTTATTAGGTACTGTCGCATGGTCAGAATTGGCTGATTTATATAAAAATGCTTCTAGTTTGGTGTTGGTTTCTACTTCCGAAACTTGGGGGATGGTTGCCAATGAAGCTCAAGAATTAGGCAAACCCGTTATTTGTACCGAAGCATGCGGTTGTGCCAATGATTTAATCATTGATGGCTTTACTGGACTAGTGATTAAGCGCTTGGATGATTCCACGGAACGAGAGCGAATCAAACACTTTTTAGATAAATTACCACTAAATGCAGCTAAGTACCATGAAAATTCATTGAGAAATTCTAAAATCTTTGAAGTAGATAAATTAGCCAGTGAAATGTATCAAGGCTTTCGTAAACTAACGATTAATTAATTGATCCAGTTTAATTTCAATAGCCTCGTAAGAGTAATTTCGTTTAGCAAATTCTCTCCCCTTTTGGCCCATTTCTATTCTTTTATTTGAATCGGCAATTAGATCCATTAAGGCATCTTTCAGTGAAGTGTCTTCTAGTTTTATCACTTTTGCACATGCTTCATTCTTTATATCCATAGCAATCCCAACGTGTTCGGATATGATTACAGGAATTTCGCAAAGCATCGCTTCAACCACTGACATACCAAAATTTTCAGATAGAGATGGTAATATAAATACATCAGAATCAGCTAATAAGTCTATACCCTCATTCGGAGAAAGCAAACCTGTAAAAATAATGTGTTTTTCTATTTGCTTTTGCTCAATAATGGCTCTTAGTTCATTGATGTAGTTATCTTCTTCAGAACCCGCAATGACATATACAATAGTGGGGTAATTTTGGATTAATTCTGGTAATATTTCTAATACAAAATTGATTCCTTTTTTGATGGTCACACGACCAAAATGTGTAAGTATGATTTGATCTTTTGAAATAGAAAATTTACTTCGAAACGTTCCCTTTTCAGGAAGATTATCGAATTTTTGTACATCAACAATGTTAGGAATAATAGATGATTTCAAAGGAATCGACAAGAATTTCTTCACCTTCAATTCTTCATCTTGAGTGGAAAATAGAATCCGATGCGCTTTCATCAACATCTTTTTCACATATAAGCTAAAAAAGAATCTTTTGAATTTGGAAGATTTAAGATGAAAGGTTTCATCATATAAACTTCCATGTGGAATTACCACATAAGGCACTTTATGCCATTTACAAGCTAAATAGGCCGCCAAAATAGGGAAATTCCAAACGGCTTGAAATACAACCATGTCGAACTGACGAGTATGCTTCAATAGCCAAAAAAATATACCTGGAGAGAAAGTAAAGTTAGAATATCCGTAAAAAGGAAAACGCCATATGGGATACGAAAACTCAGAAATAGATTTTTCGCCTACAGTAATTTGCTCTAGTTGAGCTTTTGAAAGTCCTTGGGTTGTTGTTACTACTTCAATTTGGCAATTAATATCTTCTAAGGCCTTAGAAAAGGTTAAATTGGTAAATATAGGCCCTCCTATTGAAATGGCAGGATAGTAAGCAGGAGAAACTTGTAAAACTCTTTTCTGAGTTGGCATATAAGGTTAGTCAATAGCAATTCTAAAGTTGACTTTCAATTTCATTTTTATCCTTGACCATTTCAACGTTCATGAATCGAATAAATATCAAAAATGAAACCCAATAAGCGAAGTCCATTGGCCTACCTGAGGTAAACATTCCAACAAATGTATTTAGATAGAATAGGCCTATAAAATTTTGGAAGATAATTTGGGATTTAAAGCAACGGTAAGCAAAATAAAGAAATGCTACATGGAAACTTGCAAAGAGAATAAATCCAAATACGCCAAAATTAACGAGTGACTCTAACATAGGAATATCAATGTATCGATAACGATAGCCATGGCCAAATATAAAATCGATCCTACTCGTACTCCACAACTGCTTTATATAATTAATATTATTAACGCGACCCATCGCTGATTCATCTACCTCTGAACTTTTACCAAGGGTAACACCAGTGCTCATGGCACGAATAAACAAATTGAAAAACGAATTGTAATAAGAATCAATTAATTCTACGATTCTCAATTTAGTAGCGAAATAATACAAATTCCCAATTACGAGGGCATAGAAAATATAGGATTGCCTCTTAATATTTGAAAATATACTTTTCACAGGAACCATGAAAAATAACATACAAGGCAGTGCCATTAGCACGGTTAGAATCGTTGCTCTCGTTTGAGTTAATATAATGACAATTAAGCTAAACCAAACGTTGATATGGGCTAATAATCTAGTTAAATAGACATGAGGCACTTTGATCGAATCCCAGCTCCTATTAATGATCAAAAATGAAATTAAAAAGCCAGCCAATCCATTTCTACTATAGATATATGGATTACCAGTAAAATTCTCCGTTGTCTTACTCGTGTATTGAACAGTGGCTCTTGTTCCAAATACATAATTTGGATTAGTTGCAACAGAATAGATTAGAGCACAACTTGTTAAAAATGTGATAATCAATATCAATACAGGCAAATACTTTTGCACTTGATTGTCGACACGCAATAAGGAAAAGAAAAACCCAAAAATTAAGGCAAAATTGATTAAATCCGTATTAAACATGGTCATTTCTTTATTCATCAAAAAGAAATAAATCATGGCTACACTGAAAAATGTACCGCCCAATAACAAAAGGAAAGTATTGGGTTTGTGCCCAACTTTAGCATGGAAATGGTTTAGCATGAAGAGCAAACCAGAAACGTATACAATACCTGTAAATACGGAACCTCCACCGAAGCCTAGCTTTTCTTTGAAAAAATAAATTAATGGAGGAGCAATCCAGAATATCAATATTCCTATCGCATTTTTAACCAAGGTGATTTGCTTAATGGTCAACGCTTTGAAGGAAGGCTAGAAATGATTGATACGATTCGAAAGTCTAAAGACTTTTTGTGATTCCGTTTGGATTCGAACCAAAGACCTACTGCTTAGAAGGCAGTTGCTCTATCCAACTGAGCTACGGAACCTAAAAATAAATAGTCAATTTATTCTTGGTGCAAGCACTGTTAAATAAATTGACTATGTTGTCGGGGTGGCAGGATTCGAACCTACGACCTCTTGGTCCCAAACCAAGCGCGATACCGGGCTACGCTACACCCCGAAAAAACACTGCGGAGAGAGAGGGATTCGAACCCTCGGTACCGTTGCCAGTACGACAGTTTAGCAAACTGTTCCTTTCGGCCTCTCAGGCATCTCTCCTAGCATTTAAGAGAGCACAAATGTAGTAATTTTTTTTGAATATCGAAATTCAAAAATGAAAATTTATTTAAAAATATCGAAACTTGAGACACTTTTTCCTTCCAAGCTCGTTTTGCCCATTAAAAACTGATCAATATTTCTAGCAGCCTCTCTACCCTCGGAAATTGCCCATACTACTAAGGACTGTCCACGTCTGGCATCACCTGCCACAAAAATCTTTTCTTGAGCAGATTGATAGTTTCCGTTAGCTACAATATTTCCTCTTTCATCAGCAGAAATTCCAGTTTCAGTTAGCTCTTGAAAAAGGTTACCGTGATCCGTGTGTAAGAATCCAGCAGCAATTAAAGCCAAATCACAAGGGATTTCACGAATGTTTTCTACTTTTTGCTCCATCTTTCCATTCGACATATCATAAGTAATGTCTCCAATCTTAAGCGCTACCAATTCATTCTTATCATTTGTAATGAACTCTTGTAATGAAATAGACCATAAACGGTTGGCACCTTCTTCATGTGAAGTAGAAGTACGTAACATATTTGGCCAATTGGGCCAAGGTGTATTTTCTGCACGATCAACAGGTGGCTTAGGCATTACTTCAATTTGAGTAATCGATGCAGCTTTATGGCGATTGGATGTACCTACACAATCTGATCCCGTATCTCCCCCACCAATAACAACCACATGTTTACCTGTAGCCAAAATATTACTATTAGTATATTCTTCTCCTTTATGATTTACCTCTAAAGCAATATGGGCATTGCGTTTATTTTGTTGAGATAAAAATTCCATGGCAGGATAAATACCTGTAGCATCACTTCCTTTTGTATTAATTAATCGAGGTGTTGTCGAACCTGTTGCAATTAAAATAGCATCATATTCATTGGTCAATTTGGAAACTTTGTAGTTAACTCCAATATGAACATTGGTTTTAAATTCAACACCCTCCTTTTCCATGACAGCCACACGACGATCTACTACAGATTTATCCAATTTAAAATCTGGTATTCCATAACGTAATAGACCACCTATACGATCCGCTCTTTCAAATACGGTAACTGAATGTCCCACTTTATTTAACTGTGCTGCTGCTGCTAATCCAGCAGGACCAGAACCAACTATGGCAATTTTCTTTCCAGTTCTTTTAGTTGGAACAAATGGAACTACCCATCCTTCAGAATATGCCTTTTCAATGATTGATTTTTCAATCAATTCAATCGCAACTGGTGGTTTATTTATACCTAAAACACAGGCCGATTCACATGGAGCAGGACAAATTCTCCCCGTAAATTCTGGGAAATTATTAGTCGAACTCAATATTTCATAGGCATATTTCCAATTTTGCTCATAAACTGCATCATTGAATTCAGGTATAATATTACCTAAAGGACATCCACTATGACAAAAAGGTGTACCGCAATCCATGCAACGGCTTGCCTGCTTTTCAGTCTCTTCGGATGAATTTAATAATTCAATTTCTTTATAGTCATTGATACGCTCAGAAACTTCTCTCTTCGCAGAGGTTTTTCTATCAACTTCTAAAAAACCTGTTGGCTTCCCCATTTTCAATAATTAGTTTAATTCTACTTTAATATTTTGGTATACTTTGTCTTTGTCATTCAATACATCTGTGATGCTTAAATGTCTACTTGCCAAGGCATTTCTATAATCAATTGGTAATACTTTTTTGAATAAACTTGTCATTGAATTAAAGTTATCCATGACATATTTCCCTTTTACTGAACCAGTTAATTCAACATGCTTAGCTAAATACATAGAAACGATTTGAATATCTTCTTGATTTAAATCAGTAATCTCAACCATTTCACGATTTACCTTAGATTCAAAGTCATTCTTCTCATCTAAAATGTAAGCCACACCACCAGACATACCTGCACCAAAGTTTCTACCAGTTGCTCCTAAAATTAGGACTAAACCTCCAGTCATGTATTCACAACCATGGTCACCTATACCTTCTACTACCACTTTGGCTCCTGAGTTTCTAACACAGAAACGTTCTCCGGCCATACCAGCTAAATAAGCTTCACCTGAAGTGGCACCATAAAAGGATACGTTACCCACGATAGAATTTTCTGCCGCAATAAACTTGGCTGCTGGAGATGGATAAGCAATCAATATAGCTCCACATAGACCTTTTCCAATATAGTCATTAGCATCTCCTTCGATTTCGAATTTCAAACCTTTAACTGAAAAGGCACCGAAAGATTGACCAGCAGTTCCTTTAAATTTAATATGAATTAAACCATCTGGAAGTGCTTTATCTCCGTATTTCTTGGTGATTTCATTCGATAGAATGGTACCTACTGAACGATTTACGTTAATGATATTAAATTCACCATTCACTTGTTTCTTCGAATCAATCGCAGCTTGAGCAATCTTCAAAATTTGCCAATCCAATTGATCTACTAAACCGTGATCTTGCTCTTCCGACTTAAACACAGCCACTCCTTCAGCAGGATTGGAAGGTTTTAAGATAGGTGATAAATCAATATGCTTAAATTTCCAATGTGAGGAAACGTCAGCCATGCATAAATAATCCACACGACCAATCATTTCTTCAATTTTACGGAAACCTAATTCCGCCATAATCTCACGTAATTCTTGAGCTAAGAAATGGAATAAATTAACCACATGTTCTGGCTTACCAGTATATAAAGCTCTCAGTTCTGGGTTTTGTGTAGCAACTCCCACAGGACAAGTATTTAAATGACACTTACGCATCATAATACATCCTGCAGTAACCAAAGCTGCTGTCGCAACCCCAAATTCTTCCGCTCCCAATAATGCTGCAATAGCAATATCGCGACCCGTCTTAATTTGTCCGTCTGTTTGAATCGTTACACGACCTCTTAACTTATTTTTAACTAAAGTTTGATGTGTTTCTGCTAAACCAAGTTCCCAAGGTAAACCTGCATGACGAATGGAAGATAAAGGAGATGCACCTGTTCCTCCATCATAACCAGCAATCAAAATATGGTCAGCATGTGCTTTAGCAACACCAGCAGCAATGGTACCTACTCCTGCTTCAGAAACTAGTTTCACAGAAATTCGTGCAGCTCTATTGGCATTTTTCAAATCAAAGATTAACTGTGCCAAATCTTCAATCGAATAAATATCATGGTGTGGCGGAGGTGAAATTAAACCTACACCAGGTGTAGAATGACGAGTTTTACCGATCCAATCATCTACTTTATGTCCTGGTAGTTGTCCACCTTCTCCTGGTTTAGCACCTTGAGCCATTTTAATTTGAAGCTCTACTGCATTAGTTAAATAATTAGCAGTTACTCCAAATCTACCCGATGCCACTTGTTTAATAGCTGAATTCATGGAGTCTCCATTCTTCATTTTTTCAAAACGAATTGGATCTTCTCCTCCTTCTCCCGTATTAGATTTACCTCCAATTCGGTTCATGGCAATAGCCAAGGTGGTATGTGCTTCGTAAGAAATAGAACCAAACGACATCGCACCTGTTGCAAAACGTTTTAAAATGCTTTCAATAGGCTCAACTTCATCAATAGAAATAGAATTAGCATTTTTGAAACGCAATAAACCTCTTAGAGTAATTGACTTCTTACTTTGATCATCAATTAACTTAGAATACTTTTTGTAAGTAGAATAATCGTTAACCTTTGTTGATTGCTGTAAAAGATGAATCGTCTGTGGATTAAATAAATGTTCTTCTCCACGTTGCTTCCATTGGTAAATACCACCCACTTCTAATTTCGGATGATCTGATTTCAATAAAGCAAAACCAGATTGATGTTTAATTAAAGCTTCTTTGGCAATCGTATCTAAATCAACTCCATTAATTCTAGAAATAGAACCACTGAAATAATTATCAACTACATCTTTGCCCAAACCAAGAATTTCGAAAATTTGTGCTCCTTGGTAAGATTGCAAAGTAGAAATACCCATTTTAGAGAAAATCTTCAATAATTCTCCATTAACAGCTTTAATATAATTGTATTCTAACTTTTCATAGGATAAACTTTGATCTACCAAATGATTGTCCTTCATAGCTTTGATCGTTTCAAAAGCCATATAAGGATTAACAGCCGAAGCTCCATATCCAATTAAAGTAGCAAAGTGATGCGTTTCCCAAACATCGCCAGCTTCAATTATAATACCTACTTTAGCACGTTTTTTCGTACGAATTAAGTGATTATGAACTGCACCCAAAGCTAATAAAGATGGAATTGGTGCATGTGATGAATCAATTCCGCGATCAGTCAATAAAATAATTGAATAACCATCATCAACAGCATCTTCGGCATATTGACAAATACGGTTTAATGCTTTTTTCAAAACACCCGACTCTTCCGAGGAACGGAAAGTCATATGAATGGATTTAGTCTGAAAATTAGCATGATCAATCCAACGAATCTTTTCTACTTCTTTATTACGAAGTACAGGTTGTTGAATTTCGATTTGTCTACAATGACTAGGTGTTTCATCCAATAAGTTGGACAAACCGCCAATATCAGTCAATAGAGACATAACCATTCGTTCACGAATAGGATCAATCGGCGGGTTGGTTACTTGAGCAAATAGTTGCTTGAAATAGCTAGAAAGATGTTGTGCTTTATCAGACAAAACGGCTAATGGTGTATCAATACCCATAGACCCTAATGCTTCCTTACCTGTTTCAGCCATTTGTGCTAAGACAACTCGGATATCTTCTGTAGTAAAACCAAATATCTGTTGACGAGAAATTAACTCAACTGGTTTAGGTTGACGGTATTCACTTCCAGCTTCAGGTAAATCCTCTACTCGAATTTTATTTTCTCGCAACCATTGTCCATAAGGTTGTTGCTGACAAATTTTTTCTTTTAATTCTTCATCTGGAATGATTCTACCCTGCTCCATATCAACAACGAACATCTTTCCAGGTTGTAAACGACCTTTAGAAACAATAGTAGCTGGATCTAAATCCAAAACCCCTGCTTCTGATGCCATGATCACATGATCATCTTCCGTTACCCAATATCTAGATGGACGTAATCCATTTCTATCTAAAGTAGCCCCAATCATTTTACCATCGGTAAATGAAATCGAAGCTGGACCATCCCAAGGCTCCATCATGGCAGCATGATACTCATAGAAATCCTTTTTATAGCTTTCCATGGATTCATTACCATCCCATGCTTCAGGGATTAACATCATCATGACATGAGGCAAGCTACGTCCACTTAAATATAAAATTTCAATAGCATTATCGAGAATGGCTGAATCTGATTGGCCTAAACTACAAACAGGCAAAATCATATCTAGTTCTTCTTGTGTAAAATACTTACTAGAGAACAAAGCTGATTGAGCTTGCATCCAGGAAGAGTTACCTTTTACCGTATTGATTTCTCCATTATGAGCAATGTAACGGAAAGGCTGAGCTAATCTCCACTCAGGAAATGTATTAGTCGAGAAACGTGAGTGAACAATAGCTAAGGCAGATGTAAAGTTCTCTTGGAACAAATCCTGGAAATAACCAGGAACCTGCATGGTTGTCAACATACCTTTATAAATAATGGTACGGCATGACAATGACGCAAAATAGAATTTACCATTTAGTTGAACAATCGTCTCATTCAATAAACGAGTCACATATTGACGGAAAACATATAGTTTTCTTTCAAAGTCTATTTCACTTAAACACGATTCAGGTCTTTCTATGAATAATTGCTGAATGGAAGGCTCTTCATTTCCTGAGTCTGCGCCTAAGATTTCTGAATTGTCTACTGGTACAGTTCTGTAACCAAGGATACGTAAACTTAATTTCTTAGCTTTTCTTTCAATGATTTCTTTACACTCTTTAATAAGAGTTTCATCTTTGGGAAAGAATACCATTCCTACGCCATATTGACCTAAGGATGGTAAAGTAAATCCTAATTTAGCTGTTTCTTCGAAAAAGAATTCATGAGGTAATTGAACTAATACTCCGGCTCCATCACCTGAATTAGGATCACAACCGCAAGCACCACGGTGGTCCATACGAATCAACATCTTAATTGAATCTTGTACAATTCGATGCGATTTAATGCCTTTCATACTGGCTACAAAACCAATACCACAAGCATCATGCTCAAATTCTTTCCGATACAATCCCTCTTCATTCATGACTTCCATAAGAAACTATTAATATTCTAATAATAAACTAAAAATTCTCAACAAAATTAAATATCAGTAATGGTTGCTAATTTGATATTTATATAAGCAATATCAAATTTAATCAAAAATATATTTGGCAATTCATTGAATAAACAAAATATAATACTGTTTTTAAAATATCACTAAACAAGTACAAAATATCTTGCTAGAGTACAATTAATTAGTAATCATCACCGTAATCAGATGATTCCCCTCCGAATTCATTCTCCTCTTCCCCTTCTCCATCACCAAAATCATTTTCCAAATCATTTAGATAAATGGCATCTACGCCTTCTCTTACTGTATTCAAAATAGTTAGGTTTTCTATTTTGGCTTGATCTAATCGCTCTACTACTGATTCTTCTTTACTTACTACTACAAATAAGCCTGACTCATTGGAACAAATTTTTGTTCCTTTACGAATCGCAGATACGCCATATCCATCCAATTCTGTGACTTTGGAGATATTTAATATCATATTAGTATACTCTTTCTTAAAAAGCAATCGAACGACATTTTCTAATTCTTCATAATTGCTTTGAACCAAGTTTTCGCCTTTCCAATCAATTAAAGCATAACTTTCGTTTTGATCAAGTTGAAATAAAGCATTAGTCGACATTTTCTAAATATTGGTTTACGTGATTAAATATACGTTGTTCTAAATTTTCTTGTGGTTCTTTCTGAAATTTCTGCCCTGTGATTTCTTCATATAAAAGAATGTAGCGATTAGAAATTTCTGTTACAAATTCATCTGAGATATTAGGGACTACTTGCCCTTCTTTACCTTGAAAACCATTAGCTATAAGCCACTCTCGTACAAATTCTTTGGATAACTGCTTTTGAGGCAATCCTTTTTCCAATAATTCTTGATACGTGTTGGCATAGAAATAGCGAGATGAATCAGGAGTATGTATCTCGTCCATTAACATGATTTGACCGTCCAATAGTCCAAATTCATATTTGGTATCCACCAAAATTAAACCTTTTTCTTTGGCCATTTGGGTACCACGATCAAATAATGCCAATGCTTTTTGACATAATTGATTCATGATATCTGGAGATACGACACCTAATTCTAAAATTTTTGCCACGGAAATATCTTCATCATGACCTTCACTGGCTTTAGTAGTAGGTGTAATAATCGGAGTTGGTAATCGATCATTTTCTTTCAAGCCCTCAGGTAATAATACACCACAGACCTCCCTTTTGCCCGCCTTATATTCACGCCATAAATGACCAGCTACATAACCACGTACAACCATTTCTATAGGAATAGGTGTGCATTTATAGCCGTAAGCCGCATTAGGGTCTGGTGTATCAATTAACCAATTGGGAATTACATCTCGTGTCTTATTCAAAAAATAGGCAGCAATTTGATTCAAAACCTGTCCTTTAAAAGGAATAGTTCTTGGAAGAATTACATCAAAAGCAGAAATACGATCGGATGTAACCATCAATAATCGATCAGCTCCGATACTATATACGTCTCTTACTTTGCCACGATAAAAAGCCGTTTGGTTTTTAAAATTGAAATGACCTTGAGCCTTATTTTCCATGATTAATAAATTAAAATTCTCTCTTTCTTTTTCATTAAATCCAACAATCCCAATGCTTCTTTGGTATTAATTCGATTCATATTTTGCTGTTCTTGCAGCCACTGATTTTGTTTTGCCATTTTCAAAACGGGAAGAAGTTTTCTCCATTTAAAGGCATATATCTCATATTGCTTGATAAGCGTATCTGAAAGTGGATTGTCTTTAATTCCTCTTTCAATCAAAGAAATAGCTTGGTCAATGTTTCCTTGCTTTTCTAAAATGGCCGCTTCAATTAATAATTCATTTGAATCAGTACTAGAAAATCGCATGTTATTCTCTACCAATTGATTCAATCGAATATTTAATAAAGCTTGCGTTTTCTCTAATTCTTTGTTGATGAAAATATCTTTACCCTTTGCTTTTCGTATCCAAAACAAGGCTTCTGCATTTCGCTTATTCTTGATTAGATAGTTAACCTGCTGAATATCTATATTGTATACACTAGCCCTATTTGAAAATAGGCCCTGATAAATCAATAAAAAAATGTACAAATAAGATGTAAACAAACTATATCTTAATTATATGCAGAATAAAGAGTAAATCTGATGTGATTAATATCAATAACAAAATTAATAAATATACCTTCATATCGACTAATTCAGTCCAATTATTCGAGCTAAGAAAAGTAAAATAGGAAGTTTCTTGGTTGGTTAGGGTAAATTCCTGACTTGCATTTCCCTTTTTTACCAATTTCGTTATTGGGCTAAACTCTTGAATCCCTCCTTTTCTGTCTCCTGATTTGGAACTTGCATCTTGTAGGATGGAATGTCTTAAGTTTAATACCTCAGGATTTTCAATCAAACTAAGAAATGAATGCAATGGTGTTGCTGGAATTAAAGTCTCTAACTTCTTATTCTTGAATTGAGAAATTACAAGACTGACGTAAACTGGTTGTGTCCGTTTTAAATCTTCACTAATCACAGATTGTGCCTCTTGCCAACTTTCTTTCGACAAAGTATAATACTGGGGAACTTGATAAATGGCTTTTACAGGTTCAGCAAGGTTTTTAGACGAATTATTAGGTTCCAAATAGGAAATGAAAAGCCAGAAAAAAAGTAAAAAAATACTTAACCTAGCCAATATCTTAAAAATAAATATCCCTGAAATACGGAAAATACCTCTTGAATTTCGCCAATATCTCCACAGTATAAGGAGATAAATGACTGAAAATAAACTCAATAGAATAATAAATAGTTGTGTGAAATTCATTAAGTGAGCTTAAAAACAATTCAAAAGTAAATTACTATTTTTACAATTCTTATTTTTTTTCAATGGATATATTAAAAAGTAGCAGGTTAGAGCATTTGAAGTATGAAATTCGTGGACCTGTATATGACAAGGCGCTTGCTCTTCAGAATCAAGGTTATAAAATTACATCTTTAAATATAGGTAATCCTGCGGCATTTGGTTTTGAGACACCAGATGAAATCGTTCACGATATCATTGTCAATATCCGAAATGCCCAAGGCTATACAGATTCTCGTGGCCTATTCGCAGCTAGAAAAGCTGTCATGCAGTATTATCAAAACAAAGGTGTCAAAAACATATTAATTGAAGATATCTACATTGGAAACGGTGTCAGTGAATTAATTTCTCTTGTCATGATGGCTTTATTAAATCCTGAAGATGAAGTTTTAATTCCTTCTCCCGACTACCCACTTTGGACTACCGTTGTAGGATTAGCCGGAGGTAGTTCTGTTCATTACGTTTGCGACGAATCAACGGATTGGCAACCCGATTTAGAGGATATGGAGGCGAAAATCACGGACAAATGCAGAGCCATTGTCATGATTAACCCTAACAACCCTACTGGAGCAGTTTATTCTAAAGAAACAGTAGAAAAAATTGTTCAACTAGCAGCTAAGCATAAGTTGATTCTATTTTCAGATGAAATTTATGATAAGATTTTGTACGATCAACATGAGCACAATTCCGCAGCAGGTTTAAGCGATGAAATATTAATTGTTACCATGGGTGGTTTGTCTAAAAACTACCGGGCCGCAGGTTTTAGAGGAGGTTGGATGATTTTAACGGGAGCTAAGCATAAAGCTAAATCATATATCGAAGGTTTAAATTTCTTATTTAGTACAAGATTGTGTGCCAACGTTATAACTCAATTTGGTATTCAAACGGCATTAGGTGGCTATCAATCCATCAATGACTTAGTGGCGCCTGGAGGCAGGTTATATAAGCAAATGCAATTGGCTTATGAAAAACTCAATGCAATTGATGGCGTTTGCTGTGTAAAACCCAAAGGTGCCTTATACCTTTTTCCCAAAATTGATCTAGGTAAATTTACGTTTGAAGATGATGAGCATTTTGTCATGTCGCTATTGGAAGAACAAAAGATTCTTGTTGTTGCAGGTAGAGGTTTTAATTTCAAACAAAGAGATCATTTCAGAATAGTGTTTCTACCTCATGTAGAACAACTTTCATTAGCATTAGATAAAATTGCCCTGCATTTTGATAATTATAGAAGATGATTTTTAACCAATTCTCTCGCAAGCAAAAACTATTTATTTTCCTTTTTGGAATATTTTTAACGAATGCTATTATTGCTGAGATTATTGGAGTTAAAATAGTCAGTATCGAAAAGTCCTTAGGTTTCTCTCCACTTGGATTATTAACCCCTTGGGGAGAAACTTGGGATTTTAATCAAACTGCTGGGGCACTCAATTGGCCAATAGTTTTTATTACTTCTGATATTATCAATGATTATTTTGGAAAAAAAGGGGTACGCTTTATATCATACACGACAGCCCTATTCATTGCCTATTCATTTTTAATAATTTATTGGGCAACCTTATTAGTACCTGCTGATTTTTGGCTTCAAGTTAACAATTCCAATGGATTTGATATAAATCTTTCATTCGCAAGAATATTCCGTCAGGGCTTAGGAATAATTACAGGATCTTTAACGGCTTTTTTGGTAAGTCAAATGTTAGATGCTGTTATTTTTGAAAAGATTAAATCCAGGACCGGTCAGAAACATATTTGGCTTAGAGCTACGGGATCGACACTCATTTCTCAATTGATTGATAGTATAGTGGTCATTGGTATAGCTTTTTATTTCTTTGGAAATTGGAGTTTGAGTCAATGGATGAATGTTTCCTTCAATAATTACTTATACAAGTTCATTATTGCCATTCTTTTCACTCCCGTACTGTACCTAGCTCACTATTTGATTGAATTGTATTTAAAATCAGAAAAAGATTAACTTCTTCTGAAATGGTCTAATATAATTCCAGTTGAAATAGCCACATTAAGGGATTCTGCTTCCCCAAATCTAGGTATAGTAATTCTTTGTTGAATAAGTTTACTTACCTCAGGCCTAATTCCATGGGATTCGCTTCCCATGACAATAAACACCTTTTGTGGAAATTGATAATGATGTAAATTTTCTCCAGCTAAATCTGCTCCGATAATTGAATGACTTGGATTTGATAGTAGGAAATCTTGTAAATCGACATACATACATTCTACTCGTTTAAACGATCCCATGGTAGCTGAAATAACCTTAGGATTATAAAATTCTGTACTGTCATTAGAACACACTATTTGCTTAATTCCATACCAATCACAAATTCGTATAATGGTACCTAAATTACCGGGGTCTCTAACTCCATCAAGGATTAACACAACGTCATCCAAAGGTGTAATTTCATTACTTGATTTACTGCGTACCACGGCTAAACCATACTGATTAATGGTTAAGGTACTTAGTTTAGTTATTTCATCTTTTGATAAAAAAAACGTAGGAACTGATGTGGCAGAAAATAGATGCTGAAAATCCACGTTTATTACTAAAAACTCAACTTCATAGCTTGAATCTAGAACTTCTTGAATCCCTTTCTCTCCTTCTACCAAAAATAGTTCGTTCTCCAATCGTCCTTTTTTAGAATGTAGAGAATTAATTAACTTTATTTGTTTATTCGTTAGCATCAATTGAAATCTAGAAATATACTTATTGGTTTATTAATAACTCAGGCACTGTTTATCTCCTGTACTGGCTATCGCCAATTTAAATTATCTGAATATAAAGTAAACCGAATTGACATTCAAGGCAATAAATTAATATCCAAAGAAGACCTCAGAACAAATATACCTGGTTTAAAGGAATCCTATGCAAGAATTTTTTCACCTAAAACGTATGGATACTTTGAAGCCAAAAGAAAGCTAAAAGATTCATTAGGGAAATCTGCTGCATTTATTCAATTTTTCAATACACCCAATCCTAGTTTAAATAAGGGCTATTTAGAAATTACGAAAGAGGCTATTTATAAATATTATCGAAATAATGGATTTCTAAAAAATCGTGTTTTTTTAAAAATAGACACACTCCATAAATTGGAAAAATTAGTTAATGTTACTTACCAAATTGAAGAAAATACACTGAGTACTTTTTCTAAAAAGGATTCTTTTTTAGTAGATAATCCCCAATTAGGAAAAAAAATAGAATCCTATTATGCTAAAGAAAGCGTTATTTCTATCAATGATCGACTAAACCTGGATTTACTCAAAAAAGAGAAAGATAATATTAGCCATTATTTAAAAAATCAAGGATATTTTTACTTTTCAAATGAAGCAGTTGGATTAAAGCTCAATGATCTCCAAGATACTAGCTTATTTCATGTTGGGATAATATATAAAATTCCTGATTTTAAAGAGGTTAACACCAACCGATTATATGATCGATTATTTCGATTCGGTAAAGCAAGCTTTATTAATAATCAATACGCAGATTCTAGCAATATTGGGGTATTAAATACTTCGGCTTTATCCAAATTAATTACGTTTAAAGAAGGTGATCTTTATTCAGTAGATCAGTTAAATCAAAGCTTACAAAATATCTATGCTTCTGATCAATTTAAATCGGTAGCAATCAAGTTTGACACCTCCTCTACCCGTGTATTTCCCAAAGTTGAATTAGTTCCAAATGAAAAATTCAATTTCTCATCAGAATTAGGAGGAAGTATTTTTAGGGGTATTCCAGGACCTTTCCTTACTAATTCTTTTAAAGTGAGAAGAGTCTTTTCTAGTTTAGATTACTTAGATTTTTCAGCTCGAGTGGGCTTTGAAGCTCAGGCTGGATTCATCAATACAGATCAAGCTAGAAAGAATTTAGAGGTTAATTTAAGTACGACATTGAACTTCCCTAGGTTATTCTTGCCTACTAATATAAAACAGCAATTAGGACCGCTGTATGCTTCTCAAACACAAATCGGATTTGGATATGATTACATCAATCGTCCAGAATATTTAAGAACTAATTTCAAGATTTTTCAACGCTACCAATGGAGAAAATCACCCTTTAAAACATTCCAGTTTTCATTAGTAGACTTGAATATTTTAAATACTAATTATCCTGAAACGGCTACAGCTAGTGCTTTTAAGAACTATTTAGAAGAATTGCGATTACAAGGAAATAACCTTTACCGTAGCTTTAATCCAAGTTTTGTATCAAGCATTCATTTCACATATTCCTATCGTAGTTTTTTACCAAGCAATGAATTGCAAGCAGGAGAATCGTTTCAATTGGGCTTAGAATCTGGCGGAAGTACATTAAATTTAATTGGATCCAAGAAAATTGCTTTCATTGAAAATATATTAGGAAGCAATCAAAACATTCAGTTTTATCGATTTTTACGATTCAATTTCGATTATAGAAAATACAAAATGTTAGGCTTAAATAGGAAGTCTCAATTAGCATTTAAATTTATTGGAGGTTTAGCCTATGCCTATGGTGAAGAAAACGATTTTCAGCTACCATATGAGAAGAATTTCTTCATAGGTGGCCCCAGTAGTTTACGGGCCTGGAAACCTCGTCGATTGGGTCCAGGAGCATATAATGCAATCAGTAATTTGATTGAGCAGCCAGGAAGTATATTGTTAGAATCGTCTCTAGAATACCGATTTAGAATGTTTCAACTTTTTGGTACCATGAATGGAGCATTTTTCATTGATGCTGGTAACATTTGGACATTTGCTAATTCCAAAGGTGAGAAGGATGGTTATTTTGCTTTTGATCGTTTTTACAATCAAATAGCAGTTGGAACTGGATTTGGTTTACGTTGGGACTTCTCTTATTTCTTATTACGTCTAGATTTGGCAACTAAAGTAATTAATCCAGCCAAGCCAGAAAACGAAAAATGGGTTCTCTCCAAAACTTCATTCAGTAGTGGAGAAAACCCAATTGAATTTAATATAGGAATTGGTTATCCTTTTTAATCTATTTTCTAGAGATCGCTTTAATTGATTTTTCAACAATTGCTGCTGCATTCAAACCATATTTTTCCATCAAATCAGCAGGCTTGCCTGATTCACCAAAAGAATCATTCACACCCACAAATTCTTGAGGAGTTGGACGATTTTGAGATAAAAACTGAGCCACTGAATCACCCAAACCACCATTGATTTGATGCTCTTCAGCCGTTACCACACAACCTGTTTTACTAATTGATGCTAAGATTGCTGCTGTATCTAGAGGCTTAATTGTATGAATGTTTAATACATCCGCTTTTATGCCTTTCTCTTCCAATATTTCAGCCGCTTGAATAGCTTCCCATACCAAGTGTCCTGTCGCTAAAATGGTTACATCCGTTCCTTCTATCAAATGAATGGCTTTACCAATTTCAAATTTTTGATTTTCTGGAGTAAAAACAGGGACTACTGGGCGACCAAAACGTAAATATACAGGTCCTTCGTATTCTGCAATGGCAATAGTAGCTGCTTTGGTTTGATTGTAATCACATGGATTAATAACGACCATACCTGGAAGCATTTTCATTAAACCAATGTCTTCTAAAATTTGGTGAGTTGCACCATCTTCTCCTAAAGTTAAACCAGCGTGAGAACAGCAAATTTTAACGTTTTTACCAGAGTATGCAACCGATTGGCGGATTTGATCATATACACGACCCGTTCCAAAATTAGCAAAAGTGGTAGCAAATGGAATATAACCTCCAATAGCTAAACCAGCTGAAATACCAATCATGTTAGCTTCAGCAATACCCGTTTGAAAAAATCTTTCTGGACTATTCTTAATGAAAGCTTCCAATTTTAAAGAGCCAATTAAATCAGCACATAAAGCCACAACCTTAGGATTGTTTTGACTCAAATATTCCATTCCAGCACCAAAGCCTGAACGAGTATCTTTTTTTGTTTCGTAAGTAAACTTCATTATAATTAATTAATAGTCGCCTAAAGTTTCATTTAATTGTGCTAATGCATCAGCTAATTGCTGATCGTTGGGAGCAACTCCATGCCATTTATGACTACCCATCATAAAATCAACTCCCGCTCCCATTTCAGTCTTCATCAAAATCATGATAGGTGACCCTTGACCCAATAATGATTTGGCATGCGCTAAAGTAGCAACAACCTCTTCCATATTATTTCCATCCATGCGCAAAACGGTCCATCCAAAAGCCTTATACTTAGCTTCTAAATCACGATTACTCATGACCTTCTCTGTTGGTCCATCTATTTGTTGGCCGTTTTCATCAATAAATGCGATCAGATTATCAACTTGATGATGCGGTGCATACATGGCTGCTTCCCAAACTTGCCCTTCATTTTGTTCTCCATCTCCCATTAAACAATAAACAGTTGACGAATCTTTTGAAAGTTTCTTTGCTTGAGCAGTTCCAATGGCAACACTTAAACCTTGTCCTAAAGAACCTGAAGCAATACGAATTCCTTCTAAATGCTCATGAGGAGTAGGATGACCTTGTAAACGAGAATTTAATTGTCTGAAAGTGGCTAACTCTTTTACAGGAAAATATCCTCTTCTAGCCAATATACTGTACAATAAAGGGGAAATATGGCCATTGGAAAGATAAAAAATATCTTCGTTAGCTCCAGACATATTAAAAACTACATTTCCATTGGCATCTTGAGCCAATTTCATGGAATTAAAATATAATCCAACTAATAAATCAGTACAACCTAACGAACCACCTGGGTGACCTGATTGACATGCATGTACCTGACGAAGAATATCTCTACGTACTTGGCTTGCTACATTTTTTAATTCTTGTGTTTGCATAAAAATAAATTAGTGGATCTGAGAACTGTGGTTTTTAGTATCCACCTTGGCTATAATATCCGTAATAATTCCGTTTTCATCAATCAAAAACGTAGTTCTAGCAGTACCCATGTACGATTTTCCATACATAGATTTCTCAACCCAAACGCCATAATTATTGACCAATTCGTGTTCAGTATCAGCTAAAAGAGAGAAATTTAATTGATATTTTTTCTTAAACTTGGTATGTGCAGCATTCGAATCTACACTAACACCAATAACTCGATATCCTTTGGAAGTCAAGTAATCTAAATTTTCATTTAGGTTACATGCTTGAGCTGTACAGCCAGGAGTATCATCTTTAGGATAAAAGTAAAGAACGACTTTTGTCCCTTTTAATGCAGCTAAATCAACCAAATTACCATCTGAATCAGTCATGCTAAATGCAGGAGCTAATTCACCTATTTGTAAACTCATATTAAGAGATGTTTAGATCAAATAATTTATCTTCATAAAGGAAACCACTTAACTTATCTCCTATTTTCACAGGACCAACTCCAGCAGGTGTACCAGTAAAGATGTAATCTCCCGTTTTTAGGGTAAAGTATTGAGAAATATCTGCTATTAACTCGCTGATGTTCCAAATCATCAGGTTGCTTTCACCTGATTGAACAGTCTTTCCATTAATATCTAATCGAAAAGGAATGGATTGCTCCAACTCACCTTCATTAAATGGTCTCACAGTAGAAACAAAAGCTGAACCATTAAAAGCTTTAGATTTTTCCCATGGTAAGCCTTTTTCTTTGAGCTTAGCTTGTAAATCTCGCGCAGTAAAATCAATCCCCAAACCTATCCCGTCGATGTATTTATAGGCAAATTTTGACTCAATATTCTTACCCACTTTTGAAATACGAAATACTAATTCGATTTCATGGTGAACATCTTGTGAAAAACTCGGATAGTAAAAATCCGAGTTTTGATCTAATAACGCCGTGTCTGGTTTTAAAAAAATTACTGGATCCTTGGGTTTTTCATTCGATAACTCCTTAATATGATCCACATAATTTCTTCCTACACAAATAATTTTCATGTGTGAAAAATTATTTTAAAACTTCAGAAACCAATTTTGCTGCATCTTTTAATAATACGGCTGAAAATACTTTCAAACCAGAATTATTAATAATAGCTGCTCCTTCTTCTGCATTGGTACCTTGTAAACGTACAATGATAGGAACATTAATTTCACCAATATTCTTATATGCTTCTACAACTCCATTTGCAACTCGGTCGCAACGAACAATACCACCAAAGATGTTAATCAAAATGGCCTTTACGTTTGGATCTTGTAAAATAATGCGAAAACCAGCTTCTACCGTTTTAGCATTTGCTCCACCCCCAACATCTAGGAAGTTTGCGGGTTCACCACCTGACAATTTAATGATATCCATCGTTGCCATGGCTAAACCAGCTCCGTTCACCATACATCCTACATTACCATCTAATTTAACGTAGTTCAAATCGTTTTCAGATGCTTCTACTTCTAAAGGATCCTCTTCCGATATATCACGCAATACCGCTAAATCTTTGTGACGATACAATGCATTATCATCTAAATTAACTTTAGCATCAACTGCTAAAATCTTATCATCTGATGTCTTTAATACTGGGTTGATTTCAAACATAGATGAATCAGTCTCCACATATGCCTTGTATAAAGATTGAATGAACTTCACCATTTCCTTTAAAGCTTGGCCGCTTAAGCCTAACATGAAGGCAATTTTACGAGCTTGGAAATCTTGTAATCCAACACGAGGGTCAATCCATTCTTTAATGATTTTCTCAGGACTGTGCTCTGCTACCTCTTCAATATCCATTCCACCTTCAGTAGATGCCATGATCACATTACAAGCACGACCACGATCTAATAAAATCGATAAATAGTATTCTTTCGGTTCTGAATCGCCAGGATAATAAACATCCTCACTAATTAAAACTTTATTAACCTTTTTACCTTCAGGTCCAGTTTGGTGGGTAATTAATTGCATTCCCAAAATTTGAGAAACGCGCTCATTAACCTCGTCCATGTTCTTAGCAAGCTTAACTCCACCACCTTTTCCACGTCCACCCGCATGAATCTGAGCTTTCACCACAAACCAGCCTGTGCCTGTCTGTGCTTTTAAAGCTTCAGCTGCTGAAGTAGCATCTTCCAACTTGTCAACAACAATACCCTCTTGAATCCTTACCCCGTAACTTTTTAAAATTTCTTTTGCTTGGTATTCGTGAATATTCATTTATCAAAATTTTTATTTCGTGAAATTACTATTTATTTGCCAAACTTTTAAAATCTTATTGTATCAATCGTATTTTCTAAAAAAAAGACAAAAAAATGTTAGAATTAAAAAATATTTCCAAATCCTATGGGACTCAATTAATTCTGGACAACATATCATTTACTATCAAAAACAATGAATTAATTTCTATTTTAGGACCTTCCGGTTCAGGAAAAAGTACCTTACTTCAAATCATTGGTTTACTTACAAACTACCATTCAGGTGAAATCTACTTGGATGGTGTTGCATATTCTAGTTTGAATGAACAGGAACAAAGTTTTTTCAGAAACAATAAAATGGGCTTTGTTTTCCAATTCCATCATCTTTTGGGGGAATTTACTTGTGAAGAAAACATTAAATTTCCACTCTACATTCGAGGTGGAAAATTGACTCAAGAAGATGATGAATTCTATGACAAAATAGTTCAGAAGTTGGGGATCACTCAGATTCTAAAAAAATTCCCGGGCCAAATATCAGGTGGAGAACAGCAACGAGTAGCCGTAGCTCGAGCTTTAATTAATCGACCAAGCATACTTCTGGCAGATGAACCGACGGGTAATCTAGACAAAAACAATGCAGAGAATCTCTACAATCTATTTTTAGAATTGAAGCAAGATTGGAATCAACGAATTATCATGGTCACTCACAATGAGGCTCTCACTCATCAATCTGACCAAGTAATTATTTTAAATTCTGGCAAGATTCAATAGTCATTGTCTGACAAAATGTCATAAATTTGTGAATTAATTCAATTTTTAATTCATGCAAGATTTAAAAGTACTCTCACCAGAGGAGATAAAAGGATTGGATGAACCAAGAATTTCGCCCAGCCAGAATCAAACAGATTATTCGAAAAAAATTTATTTAGAAAGCTACGGCTGTCAAATGAATTTTGCAGATTCAGAAGTGGTGACTTCCATTTTAATGGAACAAGGTTATTCTACTACATCTAATATTCATGAAGCTGATACTATTTTACTAAATACTTGTGCCATTCGAGAGAATGCAGAGCAGAAAATACGTCATCGTTTACAAAGTTTCAAATCTATCAAAGCGAAAAATCCGCATGTTACAGTAGGTATTTTGGGGTGTATGGCTGAGCGCCTAAAGACCCAATTATTGGAAGAGGAGAAAATAGTTGATTTAGTAGCTGGACCAGATGCCTACCGTGATTTACCTCGATTATTGGAGGAAATTGAAGATGGGAACAAAGCTGTCAATGTATTCCTTTCTCGTGAAGAAACATATGGTAATATTGAACCCGTACGACTTCATACCAATGGTGTAACAGCCTTGGTCAGCATCATGCGAGGATGCAATAATATGTGTTCCTTTTGTGTAGTGCCCTATACAAGAGGTCGCGAAAGATCCAGGGATTTAGATTCTATTTTGAAAGAATGTACCAATCTATTTCAATCAGGATATCGAGAGGTTACACTGTTGGGTCAAAATGTGGACTCCTATCATTGGCAAAATCCAGCAACGAATGAAAAGGTTAATTTTGCTCATTTACTGAAAAAAGTAGCACAATTGACCCCAGAGCTACGAGTTAGATTTTCTACTTCTCATCCTAAAGATATTACTGACGAAGTACTGTATACGATGGCAGCCTATGATAATATTTGTAAGAATATTCATCTTCCTGCTCAGAGTGGAAACAATCGGATCTTAGATTTAATGAATCGTACTTATACGCGTGAATGGTATTTAGAACGCATTCAGTCAATAAGAAATATTCTAGGTGAATCTTGTGGCATCTCACATGATTTAATTGCTGGATTTTGCTCTGAAACCGAAGAAGAGCACCAAGATTCCTTAAGTTTATTAGAAGAGGTTAAGTATGATTTTGGTTATATGTTTTCGTATTCAGAGAGGCCAGGTACGCCTGCTGAAAAGAAATTAGTCGATGATATTCCTGAAGAAATCAAAAAAAGAAGACTTCAAGAAATCATTGATTCTCAAAGAATTCATTCTGCCTACAGAAACCAACTAATGATTGGTACAGTTCAACGTGTGTTAGTGGAAGGTGATTCTAAGAAATCTTCTGCCCATCATTTTGGAAGAACAGATAACAATAAGGTGGTAGTTTTCCCTAAAATGGAGGAAATGAAAGGGAAATTTGTCGATGTGAAAATTACTCATTGTACTTCAGGAACTTTATTAGGTGAATTAATCAATTGATATGGAATCAAGTCATCTAAATGCCATTAAGGCCCGTTTTGGGATTATTGGAAACTCTTCTGCCCTATTGCGTGCTATTTCGGTGGCAGAGCAAGTTGCACCAACAGATATGACCGTGCTAATAACTGGAGAAAGTGGATCAGGGAAAGAGTCTTTTTCCAAAATTATTCACTCCTTATCCAAAAGAAAACATGGTCAATTTATCGCAGTTAACTGTGGGGCCATTCCAGAAGGAACCATTGACTCAGAGTTATTTGGTCATGAAAAGGGATCGTTTACTGGAGCTATAGAAGCTCGTAAAGGGTATTTTGAAGTAACTGATGGGGGAACCATTTTCTTGGATGAAATAGCTGAAATGCCTCTTGGAACACAAGCTCGACTATTGCGTGTGTTAGAAAATGGGGAATTTTATCGAGTAGGATCTTCCAAAGTTCAGAAGACGAATACACGTGTTGTAGCAGCGACCAACGTAAATCTTCAGGATGCTATATCCACGGGTAAATTCAGAGAAGATTTATACTATCGACTATGTACAGTGCCCATTTATGTTCCTCCATTGAGAGAACGTGGTGATGATATTGAATTGCTTTTTAGAAAATTTACTACAGATTTTTCTGAACTTCATCGAGTTAAGCCAATTATGTTAACTCGTGAAGCCAAGGATTTGCTTCAAAAACAACGATTCCCTGGAAATATTCGCCAGTTGAAAAACTTAGCTGAGCAAATATCTGTGTTAGAAATGGGAGATCGAATTGTGGACGACAATAAGTTGCAATACTATTTGGAATTTAATGAGCCCAAAATTAATTCATCTGTCATCAAAGGTGACTTTTTCACAAGTCCAGATGGTTTAAATGAACGAGAAATCCTTTATAAAATCTTATTTGATCTAAAAAGGGATGTCACAGAGTTGAAAAAGATATTATTGAAAGTGATAGAATCAGGTAATACGAATGCCTATGATATTATTTCAAATAATATGTCCATTTTTGAAGATATTAAACCCGAGTTTTCTGATTTACAAAAGAATTTAGCGCTTCCTTCTACTCCAAGTGCTGTGGAAGTAAGTACTAATCCAATTGAAATTCATCCAATTGGAAATTCACAGATAGAAGAAGACATTAATTTTGAAGATGTAAGTGCTCAAGTTCAAGATGTTACTTTGTCTTTGGAAAAGCAGGAAAAAGAAATTATCATCCGGGCTTTAAAGAAAAATAGAAATAAACGTAAATATGCCGCCAAGGATTTAGGGATTTCAGAAAGAACCTTATATCGAAAAATTAAACAATATGATTTGGAAGATATTGCCTAGATTGGCAGTTGTTATTGGCCTTATAAGCTTATTTAGTGGGTGTTATAGTTTCAAGGGAGCTAGCTTATCCCCTGAATTAAAGACCATACAAATCAGTAATATCCGTATGGAAACGGCCGGTGGCCCTGCTAATCTAAGTTTGGATGTCAATGAACGATTAAAAGAGTATTTTCAGAGAAATACTTCGCTGAAATTGACAACTCAAGCTCCTGATTTACTTCTTGAAGGAACTATAGTAGGTTATGAATTAAGTCCTCAAGCACCTACCTCGGATGATAAGGCCGGATTAAACAGACTAACTTTACGCATTCAGTTTAGATTGACCAATCGCTTAGATGAAAATAAAAACTTTGATCAAGAGTTTTCTTTTTATCAGGATTTCCCTCAAAATCAAACGCTGAATCAAGTAGAAAAAGCATTGATTCCTAAATTATTGGATCAAATAATCTTAGATTTATTCAACAAAATTGCTGGAGATTGGTAATACATGGATAATAAAGCTCAAGATTTGTGGTTTCTGCTTAATAAAATAGATCGAAGTAATTTGAGTCTGCAACATTCTTTTGATGCTGACAAAGAAGCTTACCCTTATTTCTATCTGTTATTTTGGAATGAGAAATTCAATCCCAATCTCCAAAAGAAGGTAGCTTTAATGTCTTCGTCGCGAAAACATTATTTTGAATCCATATTCGACATAGAAGAAAATGCTATTGCTTATGTAGACGTTGAAAGTTTTAAGCCATCGATTCCTGATGTTAAAGAACAATTACAAGTCATTGATGATTTTTTACAAAACTTACCTAGTATTGCTCGTCCAAAAAAGAATATGTCAGAGGATGATTCTGATGTTTTAGACTTGGCGGAGCTGAAAAATGCAACTCCAGTGTCCGAAACTTTTGCTAAAATTCTTGAAAGACAGGAGAAATATGAAAGAGCTATCGAGATGTATGAAAAATTAAGTTTGATTAAACCTGAAAAAAGCCTTTACTTTGCGTCTCGAATTTCCGAATTGAAACATAAATTAATTTAAATAAACGATGTTCACCGTATTAATTTCTCTTATTGTTCTTTTTTCTGCACTTTTAATCGTCTTGATTTTGGTTCAAAATCCTAAAGGTGGTGGTATAAGTGGAGAGTTCTCATCTGCTGGAGCAACCCAAATGTTTGGCGTTCAAAAGACAGGTGATTTAGTAGAACAATTAACTTGGGGCTTTTCGATAAGCATTTTGGTTTTAGTTTTATTAACTAATTTCACCATTTCTTCTGGTACAACAGATGCCACACAGTCTGTTAACGTAGAAAAAGCGGCAGGTAAAACATTACCAGCTGCCCCTGCTCCTAGCCCAGCTGCTCCAGCGAAATAATTAGACTGACAATAGTTGTCGATATACTGACAATTTTACAGCTTATATTTTTTGGCACACATCATGCTGATAAATGGAAAGTCCTTAGATGATAAGGACTTTTTATATGTTAATAACTTAAAATCTATATTATTATGTCAAAATTAAGTATCAAGCCCTTAGCAGATCGGGTTGTTGTTGAGCCTGCTCAAGCTGAAGAAAAAACTGCTTTTGGTATCATTATTCCTGATACTGCTAAAGAGAAACCACAAAAAGGAACGATTGTTGCCGTTGGTAATGGCAAAAAAGATGAGCCTATCACTGTTAATGTAGGTGATTCGGTATTGTATGGTAAATATTCTGGAACTGAGATTACAATCGACGGTAAAGATTATTTAATCATGCGTGAATCTGACATTTTTGCAGTTTTATAGTTTTCATACTTTAAAATATTTCAACCAGTAAAATTTATTTAACAAAATGGCAAAAGAACTATATTTTGACACCGAGGCGAGAGAAAAAATGAAAAGAGGGGTTGATACCCTTGCGAACGCCGTAAAAGTAACATTAGGACCTAAAGGACGTAATGTAATTATTGATAAAAAATTCGGATCACCTTCTATTACAAAAGATGGTGTGTCTGTTGCAAAAGAAATTGAATTAGAAGACGCCGTGGAAAACATGGGTGCACAATTAGTAAAGGAAGTAGCTTCTAAAACAGCTGATCAGGCTGGTGATGGTACTACTACTGCTACTGTATTAGCTCAATCAATCTACACAATTGGTTCTAAAAACGTGGCTGCTGGTGCTAATCCAATGGATTTAAAGCGTGGTATTGAGAAGGCTGTAGAAGCTATCGTTGGTAACTTAAGAACTCAATCTCGTCCTATCACTACTTCTACTGAAATTGCTCAAGTAGCAACTATTTCAGCAAATAATGATGTTGAAATCGGTCAAATGATTTCTTCAGCCATGGAAAAAGTAGGTCGCGAAGGTGTTATCACGGTTGAAGAAGCTCGTGGTACAGAAACAGAAGTTAAAACGGTAGAAGGTATGCAATTTGATCGTGGATATTTATCTGCGTATTTTGTTACTAATACTGACAAAATGGAAGTGGAATTAGAAAAGCCATTCATTTTGATTTCTGAGAAGAAAGTGTCTTCTATGAAAGAATTACTTCCAGTATTGGAAGCAGTAGCTCAAACTGGCCGTCCATTGTTGATTATCTCAGAAGATGTTGATGGTGAGGCTTTAGCTACCTTAGTTGTTAATAAAATCCGCGGTGCTCTGAAAGTAGCTGCTGTTAAAGCTCCTGGTTTCGGTGATCGTAGAAAAGCAATGTTAGAAGATATCGCTATCTTAACAGGTGGTACAGTTATCGCAGAGGAAAGAGGATTCAAATTGGAAAATGCTACTTTAGAATATCTAGGACAAGCAGAGAAAGTAATCATTGACAAAGACAACACAACAGTTGTTAATGGAAATGGTTCTAAAGATGATATCGAGAATCGTGTAAACCAAATCAAAGCGCAAATTGAAAACACGACTTCAGATTATGATCGTGAGAAATTACAAGAGCGCTTAGCAAAACTTTCAGGTGGTGTAGCTATTCTTTACATTGGTGCTGCTACTGAAGTGGAAATGAAAGAAAAGAAAGACCGTGTAGATGATGCTTTGCACGCTACTAGAGCTGCTGTAGAAGAAGGTATCGTTGCAGGTGGTGGAGTTGCGTTAATTCGTGCTATCAGTGCTTTAGATACGTTGACAGGTGAAAACGAAGACCAAAATACAGGTATCAATATCATTCGTCAAGCAGTAGAATCTCCATTACGTACAATCGTTTCTAACGCAGGTGGTGAAGGATCTGTAGTTATCAATGCTGTTAAAGCAGGAAAAGATGACTTCGGTTACAATGCTCGTGAAGACAAATACGAAAATATGATTGCAGCAGGTATTATTGACCCAACTAAAGTAACTCGTTTAGCTTTAGAAAATGCGGCATCTATTGCAGGATTGTTATTAACTACAGAATGTGTCATTGCTGATAAACCAGCAGCTGAACCTGCACATGGTCACGGACCTGGTGGCGGCGGAATGGGCGGCATGATGTAATTTAATTAGATTTTTTAGTGAAAACTCCCCATCTTTGGGGAGTTTTTTTATTACCCGAACTATGAAAAGAATTGCCATTGACATGGATGATGTCCTAGCTGACACCTCCTTAAAAATCATTGATCAAGTAAACCTTCGACTTAATAAAAACTACAATCATGCTGATTTGCTGGAAAGCGATGCCTTGAAATTAGCCTTTTATCAAGATTATCAATTCGACAACCAATTTCTATGGGAACCAGGATTTTTCTTAGATATTGCCGTTAAAGAAGATGCCGTGGAGGTTGTCAAACAATTACAGGAGAAATACGAAGTATTCATTGTATCTGCAGCTACTGAATTTCCTGAATCTATGAAAGAAAAGTTGATTTGGTTAGAAGAGCATTTTCCTTTTATAGGTTGGCAACATACCGTATTCTGTGGACACAAACATATGATTCAAGCTGATTTCTTGATTGATGATCACGAAAAAAACTTAGTCAGCTTTACAGGAAAACCTATCCTCTATTCAGCCTTGCATAACCTACATATACACGACTACGAACGTGTGAGCACTTGGAAGGAAGTAAGTCAATTATTTTTATAGTTTACGTTATCTATGCCTCAAGCTAGACTCGCTATAAGCGTTTTATTTTTATTGTGTGGATTGAATTTCGCTTCTTGGGCAACCCGAATTCCAGATTTCAAAGAATTCTTATCCTTGTCTGATGCTGAATTAGGTAGTATTCTCATGGGATTACCCATAGGATCCATGGTATCCCTCCCCCTGGCAGGTTGGTTAATAGCTCGGTATAATTCCAAAATCATTTGTCTACTAGCTATTGTACTATATATCTTAATCTTACCTGCTTTAACATTTATATCCAGTTCATTATTTCTATTTGTAGGTCTATTTTCTTTTGGAATGGCCGGCGATATATTGAACATTTCGATGAACACACAAGTTGTAAGTCTCGAAAAGCTTACAAATAAAAAAACCATGTCATCTTTTCATGCCATATTTTCCATTGGATTGATGTTAGGCTCTCTATTGGGCGGTTATTTAGTCAAATTGGACGTTACATTAAATCAGCATTTTTATATGATTGCTTTATGTAACTTAATTTCGATCATCGGGGTTTACAGGTATTTACTCATTGATTCTAAAAATGAGGAGCAAGAGAATAACATGGTAGAACCGAAATTTAAGTTGAACAATTATTTATTGATTCTCTCATTTGTTGCTTTTTGTGGTATGCTTTGTGAAGGCGCCATGGCCGATTGGATCAGTCTATATTTCAAATTGCTACCCAATTTAGATGGATATCCATTCACAATTGGTTTTTCCTCCTTTGCATTTTCTATGGTGATCGGACGCTTAATTGGTGATTGGGCAGCTAAGCATCTATCTATTCGTAATATTCTTATGATGAATGGATTGCTAATAGCACTAGGCATGAGTATAACTGTCTTTTTCACACAAGTGCCCCTATTAATATTAGGATGTTTCATCACTGGTATAGGTATATCCACCATTGTTCCTATGATATACTCTCAAGCTGGAAATACCAAAGATACATCACCTGCCATGGCTATAGCTGCCGTATCAACCATTGCCTATGTTGGCTTTATGTTGGGACCGGTAGTCATCGGTTTTCTATCGGAATATTATGGCTTAAAACAGGCCTTAATCCTTCTTATTATCTTAGGACTATTAGCTAGCGGTATTAGTAAGTTTGCATTAAATAAAGAATAGCTTGGCTATCAATTGAATAATTTATATATTTAATTATCTTTATTTAATATATCTTTCAATTTATCATTGGCATGAACAAACACGTCATATTCTGGTCTATTACAGTTGGTTTAGGAGGAATGTTATTTGGCTTAGATGTAGCCGTTATATCTGGAGCAGAATTAGCTATTCAAAAACTATGGCACTTAGATAGTTGGACTCACGGCTTAGCCGTAGCCACAGCCCTTTATGGAACAGTAGTGGGAGCTGCATTAGGAGGAATACCAGCAGATCGATTTGGTCGAAAGCAAACCCTATTATGGATAGGTATCAGTTTTTTTGTTTCATCATTAGGTGCTGCATTAGCAACTGATGTTAATTTTTTTATGCTCTTTCGATTTTTAGGAGGTTTGGGTATTGGGGCTTCATCTGTAGTTGCGCCAATTTATATTTCTGAAATTGCTCCTCCTGAGCACCGAGGCAAATTGGTAATTTCATTCCAATTGAATGTCGTTTTTGGTATTTTGTTAGCATATATCTCTAATTATTTATTACAAGGCGGCGATGACGATTGGCGTTATATGTTAGGGATGGTAGCTCTACCAAGCTTACTATTTTCCTTCTTAATTCTCTTTACTCCTGAAACACCCCAATTTTTACTATTAAAACGAAATGATCAAGCAGGAGCTTTAAAAGTCTTAACCTTAGCTGATTCAGATCCAGAAGGAACATTAAAACGAATTTTAGATAATGCTAAGGCACAGGTAAAAAAGGAGCACCTGTTTTCGAAAAAGTTTTTTACCCCTTTACTCCTCTCCTTTCTCTTTGCCTTTTTCAATCAAATGTCAGGCATTAATGCCATCATATATTACGCCCCTCGTATTTATGAATTAACAGGCCTTGTTAAAGAAAGTGCCTTGTTATCTACAGCTGGAATTGGAGTGGCTAATTTACTATTTACTTTATTAGGCTGGTATTTTATTGACAAAATAGGTAGGAGAATTCTGATGTATATTGGATCAGTAGGTTATATCATTTCTTTGGGACTTATCGCTTTCTCTTTTTATCAAGAATCCTATGCATTAGTACCAATCTATATTTTCCTATTTATAGCATCGCATGCAATCGGTCAAGGTTCAGTCATTTGGGTATTTATATCTGAAATCTTCCCAAATTCTGTACGAGCTTCCGGGATGGCCTGGGGTTCATTAACTCACTGGTTATTAGCTGCTCTAGTTGCTAATTTCTTCCCCATTTTGACAGAGAACTTTGGTGGGACATTTATCTTTAGCCTATTTGGAATCATGATGGTTGGCCAATTCTTTTATGTCATGTTTTTAATGCCTGAGACGAAAGGGGCATCATTGGAGGATATTGAGAAACAGATTATCATTCACTAAATTAAATGTGCATTTGAATTTATAAGTCCAAATGCACATTTAACCACCCTGCGTCAAATTTGACACCATATTTACTATAAAATTGAATAGCTGGTTCATTCCAATCCAGTACCTGCCACATCATACCAGTACATTGAGTTCGTTTAGCTTCTAAAACAGTTTCATCTAAAAGCATTTTACCTAAGCCCAAAGAGCGAAACTCTTCCTTAATGTATAAATCTTCAAGGTATAACCTTTTGCCTTTCCAAGTTGAAAAACGAAAATACCACAAAGCAAATCCCGCTAATTTACCTTCAAAAAATATCAGGTTCGATGCAAAAATGGGATTCTCTTGAAAACCATTTTGAATAAAATCGTCGAAACTTGAACTAACTTCATTTGGGGCCTTTTCAAATAAGGCCAATTCCTTTACTAAGTCATATATGGCTGGAACATCGTCTATCCTCGCCTTTCTAATTTCTATTTGCTCCATGATTCGTAACTTCTCTTAATCGATATAGAACTTCTCGCATATCTTCTGGAAAATCTTGCTCAAAATATATTCTTTCGTTGGCTTTAGGATGATCGAAACCCAAAGAAAAAGCATGTAAAGCTTGCCTAGGACAAAGCTTCATTAAATTAGCCGCAAAGGTTTTAAAATTTGCAATAGAACTCATATAGCGAATTTTATCACCACCATAAGCAGCATCAGATAATAATGGATGCCCAATGGAAGCAGCATGGGCTCTAATTTGGTGTGTACGACCAGTTTCTAAATTAAATTGAACTAAAGAACAAAAACCAAAAGACTCCATTACTTCATAGTGCGTAATGGCCAACTTTCCATGTTCCGCTTCTTCAGGAAACATCATCATTACTTTCCTATCACGAGGACTACGATCTATTTTTCCGCGAAGAGTGGCTTTACTTTCTTTGGGTACACCCCAACAAATTGCATAATAAGTTCGATCAATCGTATGATCAAAAAACTGTCTAGCTAAGTGGTTTAAAGAAAACTCTGATTTAGCGACAACTAAAATACCCGAAGTATCTTTATCAATCCGATGCACTAAACCCGGACGAATATCTCCTTTGCCCGGCAAATGTTGACAATGATACAGTAATGCATTAACCAAAGTTCCTTCCCAATTTCCATGAGCAGGATGCACCACCATACCAGAAGGTTTATTTACTAAAATAAGCTCTTCATCTTCGTAGATGATATCCAAAGGGATATTTTCTGCTACTATATCTTTATCTCTAGGTGGATGGGAAAAAGATACAACAATCTCGTCGAAAGGCTTAACCTTATAATTCGACTTAATATTAAGGCCATTTACTTTGACTGAACCAGCCTCAATTCCAGATTGAATTTTAGAACGAGTAGCATTGGAAATTTTTAGAAGTAGGTATTTATCTATTCTAAGTAATTGTTGACCTTTGTCCACCGTGAAATTGAAATGTTCAAACAAATCATCTTCACTCTCAATGGGATCTATTTCATTATCTATGGACATATCTGCTTTTGAAAAAAACTATTTACATATACCATCACCGATCATTGAATTGTTCGATCCTCTTTGGAATGAACAAAACATAAGGATATTTTTCAAGCGAGATGATTTGATTCACCCCACCGTTTCTGGCAATAAGTGGCGCAAATTAAAGGAATATATCCGTATCGCCCAAGATAATCCTAAAAAGGGAATTATAAGTTTCGGTGGAGCTTATTCCAATCATTTATATGCCTTAGCCTATGTGGGTCAAATGTTACCAATATCTTGTATAGGATTAATAAGAGGAGAAGAATTAGATTCAGAAAGTAATCCCTATTTGAGTCAAATGAAAGCCATGGGAATGGAATTACGCTTTATTGACCGTGAAAATTACCGCAGAAAAAATATTCCAGATCAATTTGACTTAAATGATTATTGGATAATTCCTGAAGGAGGATATTCTAGCCAAGGAATAGATGGAATGAAAGCTTTGGTAGACGAAATTCAACAATTTCTAGCGCCAGATTTTCTTATTAGCGCTGTAGGAACAGGAACTACTATACTTGGTTTAGCCAAATATTCGAACGTCAACACCCTTGGTGTACTTTGCTTGAATAATGAAAAGGAAATTGAAGAACATCAACATGAACTTCGATTGGATCTACCCAAACTTCACTTAACAAAAGATTATATATTTGGTAAGTATGCTTCTAGACCCACGGAACTCATTGAATTCTGCGAAACATTTGAAAATCAGCATAACATCCCCATTGAACCTACCTATACAGGTAAAATGATGTATGGAGTATATGATTTACTCAAAAAAAAGTACTTCCCGGAAGGAAGTACTTTGGTATGTATACACACGGGTGGTATTAAATAGTTTATCCTACTGATCCTTCAAGCGATATAGCCAATAATTTTTGCGCTTCTACTGCAAACTCCATGGGTAATTGATTTAATACCTCCTTGGCATAACCATTGACAATTAAAGCAATGGCAGTTTCTGTCGATAATCCCCTTTGGTTGCAATAAAAGATTTGATCTTCTCCAATTTTAGATGTCGTAGCTTCATGTTCTACAGAAGCCGTATTGTTTTTAACCTCTAAATAAGGGAATGTATGTGCCCCGCAGCGATCACCTAAAAGTAATGAATCACATTGTGAATAATTTTTAGCGGAATCAGCTCGCTTGGCTACTTGAACTAAGCCACGATATGAATTTTGAGAAACTCCGGCTGAAATACCTTTTGAAACAATTCGTGATTTAGAGTGCTTCCCTAAATGAATCATTTTGGTACCTGTATCAGCTTGTTGGTGATTATTAGTTACTGCTACTGAGTAAAATTCTCCAATAGAATAATCTCCCTTTAAAATAACTGATGGGTATTTCCAAGTTACAGCAGAACCTGTTTCTACTTGAGTCCATGATAATTTGGAATGGGCACCATCGCAAATACCACGTTTTGTTACAAAGTTATATATACCTCCTTTTCCTTCTTTGTCCCCTGGGTACCAGTTTTGAACGGTAGAATATTTCACCTCGGCTCCGGCATGTACAAATATTTCAACAACAGCCGCATGCAATTGATTTTCATCACGCATCGGTGCCGTACATCCTTCAAGATAACTAACATACGAATCTTCATCTGCCACAATCAAGGTACGCTCAAATTGACCAGTACCTGATGCATTAATACGGAAATAGGTAGAAAGCTCCATTGGGCAACGAACACCCTTGGGAATATAACAGAAAGATCCATCGGAAAATACAGCCGCATTTAGTGCCGCAAAGTAATTGTCTTTGACAGGAACTACACTTCCTAAATATTTCTTGATAAGATCTGGATGTTCTCTTACAGCTTCTGAAATAGAACAGAAAATAATACCTTTTTCAGCTAAGGTTTCTTTAAATGTAGTGGCCACCGATACGGAATCAATCACTGCATCTACGGCAACATTGGATAAACGTTTTTGCTCATCTAATGATATCCCTAATTTTTCGAAAGTTCTACGAAGTTCTGGATCAATCTCATCCAAAGAATTCAATTGCTTTTTAGGCTTAGGTGCTGAGTAATATTTAAGCGCCTGATAATCCGTAGGCTTATAAGACACATTTGCCCATGTTGGCTCCTGCAATGTTTTCCAATAACGAAATGCCGCTAATCGCCATTCAAACATCCATTCAGGTTCATTCTTTTTATCAGAAATAAAACGAATGGTGCTTTCATCTAAACCGATAGGAGCCTCATCAGTATCAAAATGAGATTCAAATCCGTATTTATAATCGGAACTAGTTACTTCCTGTAAAATATCATCTACCTTTTCTGCCATGACCTTTGTTTCTATAGAGTTACAAAATTACAAAGCAAAATTTAGTTTTGTAAGCATTTAATTAGAACTAATCTAAATAACCTAAAATAATGGTGTATTTCTAATTAAACTCTCTTCTAAAGAGATGAAAGTCTCGGTGCGTTGAATACCAGTTACCCGTTGAATTTTATCATGCAGTACTTCTCTCAAATGCTGGGTATCTCGACAAATAATTTTGGCAAAAATGGAATAAATACCAGTTGTATAGTGAATATTGACCACTTCAGGTATTTTTTCTAATTGCTTTGCCACATCCTCGTAAAGCGAACTTTTATCTAAGTAGATGCCTAAAAATGCTGTGATGTCCCAACCAATTTTTGAATAATCAATTAATAGCTGAGCACCTTTAACGATCCCTAAAGCTTCCATTTTTTTCATTCTAACGTGTACAGTCCCACCAGAAACATCCAATCGTTGTCCTATTTCTGTGTATGGGAGGTTAGAATCACTCACTAAAATTTCTAAAATTTTATAGTCTAATGGGTCTAGGTCAAATTTTTTATCCATAATATTTTCAACAAATTGATATTATTTTTAAAAATTACTCAAAAAAATTATAATTTCTTTAAATTATTTTGAAAAATTAAAAATGATTTCTAATTTTGTCATATAATAGTTACAAAGGTAAATATTATTTCACTGTAGGGTGATGAAATTGGCAGACGTGCCCTCCTGTCTCGGGGGTGGTGAGTTCGGGATAAACGTAGCGTAATGGGTTGACCACTAAATCAGTTCTGCGATATGGCTAACCGCACCTTGGAGGTTCGAATCCTTCTCCTACAGCATTTTTATTATTTGGTTTTTAGTTTGTTGATGAAGTGTAATGTTAAAAGCAATTCTATTTTAGGATTGCTTTTTTATTTGATAATTAGTCTATAAATTCGGTAGATAAATCACCATAAACACCTATCATTATGTCATTAAGATTAGGAGATATCGCGCCAGATTTCAGCGCTGAAACAACACTTGGACCTATTAATTTTCACGAATGGATTGGAAATTCATGGGTATTATTTTTTAGTCACCCAGCTGACTTTACGCCTGTTTGTACTACTGAGTTAGGAAAAACCGCATTACTTAATGGAGAATTTAGCAAAAGAGGAGTAAAAGCGATTGCTATTTCAGTCGATAGTTTGGATTCTCACAACAAGTGGGTTCCAGATATTGAAGAAGTAAATCATGTTGAGATGAACTTCCCTATTATTGCGGATCCAGAGAAAAAAGTGGCATTATTGTATGATATGATTCACCCCAATGCCTCAGAAAAAGCTACAGTTCGCTCTGTGTTTATTATTGGGCCTGATAAAAAAATCAAATTGACGTTAACCTATCCAGCATCTACTGGTAGAAATTTCACAGAAATTTTGCGCGTTATTGATTCTTTACAATTAACAGCTAATTATCAAGTAGCTACACCAGCTGATTGGGTGAATGGAGAAGATGTTATTATCACTCCTGCTGTTTCAAATGAGGAAGCTCTCACTAAATTCCCAAAAGGATTTACAGCAGTTAAACCATATTTGAGAAAAACACCACAACCAAATCTATAAGATTTTGTAAATTTGGTTATTCCAACCAAAAAATTGAAGAAAAAGAGAATCCAACTTATTGTTAGCCTCGTTGCAGTGTTTAGCTTTTGCTGGATTCTTTTTTCTTATATAAGTTCACTATCGAATGATGAAGGACATCAATTTTCCTATAGTGATGCTATTCAAATAGAAGTTCCTCAAAAGCACCCTATTCACGGTATTGATGTATCACATCATAATGGAATTGTACCTTGGAACCATCTCACGGAATTAGAGATTTTCGATACGGTATCTTTGAAATTTGTTTTTATTAAAGCAACAGAAGGTCGAAGTTTACAAGATCCCAATTTCCATGTTAATTGGCGAAAGGCCAAACAAAAAGGATTAACTGCCGGAGCATATCATTTTTACATACCTACCAGAGATCCCATTGAGCAAGCTAAAAACTTTTGTAAGATGGTCCAACTTCAAGAAGGTGATCTCCCTCCTGTTTGTGATATTGAAGTTACCAATAGCGTGAGTCACAAAAAAATCAGAAAAGATATCAAAGCATTTTTGAATTATTTAACCGATTACTATCATACCAAACCAATCTTATATACCAATACACGGATGTACTCTGATTTATTTAATAATGAGGAGTTTACTGATTTCCCTTTGTGGTTAGCTAGCTATGAAACCAATACCATTGTAGATGCGGATAATCTGCGTTTTTGGCAATACAGTAAGCATGGCAAGCTTGAAGGGAATTCCAAATCTTGGGATTATAATGTATTTTTGGGAGATCATTCCGAATTTGCTTCCCTGCTAATCAAATAAATACCATGCTATCCACGATTAATTTTACCCAAACCACTGCCTACCAAAAGTTATTATCAGACAAAAAGCGTTTAGAATCTAGTTCTATTTCAGCTTTATTTCATACTGATAGTGAAAGACAAAAGAAATACAGTTTGTTCTTTCAAAATATTTTGATCGATTATTCTAAAAATATCCTTGATGCTGAAACTTTCGAACATTTAATTGAATTAGCGAAAGAGTGCCAATTGGAATCGGCCATTCAAGCTCAATTAAATGGTGAAGCAATTAACCAAACGGAAGGAAGAGCCGTTTTGCATACTGCTTTAAGAAAACCCAAAGGACAATCACAGCTACTAAATGGTGTAGATATCAATGCAGATATTCATCAGGTGAGAGCTCATATGAAAGAATTTACTGAGCAAGTGGTTTCAGGAACTTGGAAAGGATTTACTAATAAGAGTATCACTGATGTTGTCAACATCGGTATTGGAGGTTCTGACTTAGGCCCTGTCATGGTGACAGAAGCTTTAAAACCTTACAAAACACATTTAAATGTACACTTTGTAAGTAATGTGGACGGTACACATATTGCTGAAACACTGAAAAAAGTAAACCCAGAAACTACTTTATTTTTAATTGCTTCTAAAACATTCACTACACAAGAAACCATGGCCAATGCTTTTACGGCTAGGGATTGGTTCTTGAAAACAGCAAAGGATGAAGCAGCAGTTTCAAAACATTTTGTTGCCTTATCAACAAATAAAACTCAAGTTGAAAAATTCGGTATTGATTCTGCCAATATGTTCGCATTCTGGGATTGGGTTGGTGGAAGATATTCCCTTTGGTCTGCCATTGGTTTGTCTATTTGTTTATCTATAGGTTACGACAACTTTGAATCTCTTTTATCAGGAGCACATGAAATGGATTTGCATCTTGCCAATACTCCACTAGAAGCTAATGCACCCGTTATTTTGGCCCTTCTGGGAATATGGTATGTGAATTTTTGGAATGCTCCTACGCAAGCCATTTTACCGTACGACCAATACATGCATCGTTTTGCTGCCTATTTCCAACAAGGAGATATGGAATCCAATGGTAAAACAGTTGATCGAACTGGAAAGCGCGTCAATTATGCTACTGGTCCTGTGATTTGGGGTGAACCTGGTACCAACGGTCAACATGCCTTTTACCAATTGATCCATCAAGGTACCCAAATGATTCCTGCCGATTTTATAGCTCCTGCTAAAACGCATAATCCAATTGGTAATCACCATACACTTTTGATGTCCAACTTCTTTGCACAAACGGAAGCGTTGATGAATGGAAAATCATTAGAAATCGTTAAGTCCGAATTAGTTAAAGCTGGTCTAAATGAGTCAGAAATAGAAAAACTTGCTCCATTTAAGGTTTTTGAAGGAAATAAGCCTACTAACTCCATCTTGGCGAAAGAAATTAATCCTGCCACTTTAGGAGCTTTAATTGCCATGTATGAGCACAAAATTTTTGTACAAGGAGTAATCTGGAATATTTTCAGTTACGACCAATGGGGTGTGGAATTAGGAAAACAATTAGCTAATTCGATTTTGCCTGAATTGGAAAATGAAGATAAAGTCCAAAGTCATGATAGTTCTACCAATGGATTGATCAACCAATTTAAAGATTGGAGATAATCACAGACGTAATCCAATGAAAAAGGCTAGTCTTTCAACTAGCCTTTTTTTATTTTATTTTTTCGATTAAGTCTTGCAGACTGAGCAATTCCTGCTCACCGCTTTCCATATTTTTTAGATTCATTTTATTTTGAGCCATTTCTTGTTCGCCTAGTACAGCTACATAAGGAATCTGCTTTTTGTCGGCAAACTCAAAAGGCTTCTTGATTTTTGCCACTTCTGGATAAATTTCTGAGGGAATTCCCTGTTTACGTAATTCATTCACGTATTGAAAAGCCTGTGTTTGTCCAGCCTCATCAAAATAGGCAAACAATATTTTAGATCCACTAAAAGGTATTAATGGAAAAAGATTTAAAGCATCCATGACATCAATCATGCGTTCAATGCCAAAGGACAAACCTACGCCCGACATATTGGGTAAGCCAAAATCAGTTGTCAAGTTATCATATCTTCCACCTCCAGCAATTGACCCAAAAGGAATATCAACAGCTTTACCTTCAAATATTAAACCCGTGTAATAACTTAAACCGCGTGCCAGACGATAATCAAAGATGATATTGGTATTTACAAATCCATTTTGTTGAATGAATCGTAATACGTCTTCAATTTCCTTTAAACCTGCCAAACCTTGGGTATTACCGTTAAAGAAAGTCGTTAATTTATCGATCTTAGCTAAGTTATTTCCTTCAAATACAATCAAATCAGCTAAAACAGCGCATTGCTCAACAGTAAATCCTTTTTCTACTAATTCTTTAGCAACTGCATCCCAACCAATTTTATCCAATTTATCGATTGCTACAGCAAAATCGACAAAATGCTTATTCATCCCAAGAACATCCACAACACCAGCTAATACCTTCCTAGAATTTATAACTAGGTTTGCTTTGAGGTTTAAGGAATTAAAAATGGCTTGGAATAAAGTAATTAATTCGGCTTCATTCAGTAAGGAATTAGAACCAATAATATCTGCATCACATTGATAAAATTCACGATAACGACCTTTCTGGGGTCTATCTGCTCTCCAAACGGGTTGAATTTGATACCTCCTAAACGGAAATGCCAAATCATTACGATTCATAGAAACAAAGCGGGCAAATGGTACGGTTAAGTCGTACCGTAAGCCTTTTTCACTGACTTTATACGTAAATTTCTTACTACCCTCTTGAAAATCCTGTTCTGATAATTTGGAAAGATAATCTCCTGAATTTAAAATTTTAAACAATAATTGATCTCCTTCATCACCATATTTGCCTGTCAATGTAGATAAATTCTCAATGGCTGGAGTTTCTATGGCTTGGAAACCAAATTGTTCAAAATGCTTTCTAATGATATTGAAAACATAATTTCTTTTGGCCATTTCTTTGGGACCAAAATCTCTTGTACCTCTTGCGTTACTGGGCTTTTGCATAATTTCAAAAAACAAATTTAATTAATCGGGGCTTATTATTTGATTAATAAACGATATTTCGTATTTTTGCACACCAAATTTATCAAGACATGGCCGTAACTAGACTAAAACGTAAAGACAGAAGAAATCACGCAGTAGCGAATAATAAAGTATCTGCTATCAAAATTTTAAAGCAGAGACCTATTATCAAATTGGTAGATGTAGAAGAAATCAAAGCAAGTTTCGCTAAATAAGCATTATTTCAGTAAAGAGAAACCGGTATATACCGGTTTTTTTTTATCCAAAAATTGCTGTAATTTGATTTTCTAAATCCATTATACATGAAAAAAATTACTTTCATTTGCACCACTATTTTAGCAGTAGGTGTATTTAGCTTACAAGCACAAGACCACAGATTCATTGAAGAGAATCCAACCAAACCTGACAAAACTGAATTTTGGGATCCAGAAATCCGCGTAGTTAGTCCTGGTAAAACACCTTCAGACGCCATTGTATTATTTGATGGTAAAAATTTAGATAACTGGGAAACTGTCAAAGATGGTAGTCCAGCAAAATGGAAAGTAGAAGATGGAGCCATGACCGTTGTAAAAGGGGCTGGACATATTTCTACCAAACAAAAATTTACCAATTACCAATTGCATATTGAATGGCGCTCTCCTATTGAACCTGAGACTTTGAAAAGTCAAGGTAAAGGGAATAGTGGTATTTTTATGCAAGGAATGTATGAAGTACAAGTATTAAACTCATACCAAAATAGAAGCTACCGTAATGGACAAGCAGGAAGTATTTACAAACAATCTGCACCATTAGTTAATGCTACTTCACCAATGGGAGAATGGAATACGTATGATATCATTTATACTGCTCCGAAATTCACCATCAATGGTGGAATTGATACTCCAGCCTATGTGACAGTTATTCACAATGGAATTGTGGTACAGAATCATACGAAAATTCAAGGAACTACGGAATACATTGGGCAACCTAAAAACCCAGTTCATGGTCCTGGTCCTATTAGTTTGCAAGATCATGGTAATCCAGTTAGTTTCCGTAACATCTGGATTCGTGAAATGTAATTATTAATTCATTATTTTAGGGAAGGGTTTTCTAAGAAAATTCCTTCCCTTTTTTTATCCTATGAAATACCTTATAAGTTGGATTTTACGCCATATTCCTAGAAAATACATTCAATTGGTGGCCCACCAATTGCTAAAAGCATATAGTATATTCTTAAAAGGAAATAAAGTCCACTGCCCTATTTGCCAAGAGAATTTTTCCAAATTTTTACCTTATGGCAGATTGCATCCTAGAGAAAACGCCTTGTGTCCATCTTGTTTAAGTTTAGAAAGACATCGATTGATGTATCTTTTTTTACAGAAGGAAACTAGCTTTTTCCAAAGTCAACCTAAATTATTACACATAGCTCCAGAATATTGTTTTATTGACAGATTTGAGAAATTATTAGGCGACAATTACATTACAGCGGATATCGAATCACCATTAGCTAAAGTAAAAATGGACTTACATGATATACCATTTGAAGACAATACCTTTGATGTGGTGTTTTGCAATCACGTGTTAGAACACGTTCGCGATGATGTTCGTTGCATGCAGGAAATTCGACGAGTTTTGAAGCCTGATGGATTCGCCTTATGCCAGAGCCCACAGCGATTGGACTTAGCTACCACCTACGAAGATGCGAGTATTACCGATCCTAAGGAAAGAGAAATTCATTTTTTACAAGATGACCATTTACGTATTTATGGTCGTGATTATGGTACTCAATTAGAAAATTCAGGATTTCAAGTAAATCCTATCAACATGATTGAAAAAATCGGACTAGATGAAAGTAAAAAAATGGCTTTACCTCTAGGCGAAATTATATATCTATGCCACAAATAATACCATGAGATACGAAAAACTTCCAGCTCAGCTGTACATCAACAACCGTCAAAAATTAATACAACAATTAGCACCCAAATCCATTGTATTAATTTGTTCCAATGATATCATGCCAACCAATGCTGATGGCAGTATGGGTTTTAAGCAAAATTCTGATTTATTGTATTTATCAGGCTTGGATCAAGAAGAAACAATCCTGCTTTTGTATCCTGATGCGCCAGAAGATCATTTAAAAGAAATAGCTTTTGTCAGAGAAACTTCCGAATTAATATCTATTTGGGAAGGACATAAATTCACCAAAGAAGAGGCTCAGGGTATATCTGGAATTAAAAACATCCAATGGACACAGCAATTTGAGTCCATTTTACAAACATTGATTTACACCGCTGAAAATATCTATTTGGTAGATAATGAGCATATAAGAAATAGTTCAACGGTGGAAACACAAAATGCACGTTTTACTAAATCTTTGCAAGCTAAATATCCTACTCATAGCTATAAGCGTCTTGCTCCAATTACGAATACTATTCGAATGAAAAAGGAGATGGATGAAATTAAGGCGATGCAAAAGGCCATTGATATTACTGAATCCGCTTTTAGACGAGTATTGAAATTTACTCAACCTGGAGTAACAGAATACGAAATTGAAGCAGAATTTATCCATGAGTTTATTCGATTAAAAGGAGATGGTTTTGCCTATACTCCTATTATTGCATCAGGTGCTAATGCTTGTGTATTACACTATATTGAGAATAAAGAGGTTTGTCAGGACGGTGATGTGATTTTGTTGGATGTAGGTGCAGCTTATGGCAATTATAATGCCGATATGACTCGAACAATACCGGTCAGTGGGAAATTTAGTCCTAGACAAAAACAGGTTTACCTGGCTGTTCATGATGTATTAAATTTTGCAAGTCAATTAATGCGTCCATCCATTTATTGGGTTGATTATCAAAAAGAAGTAGAGCGGTACATGGAAGGTAAATTGATCGACTTAGGTCTATTTTCGCGTGCTGATGTTGAGAAACAAGATAAAAATGCCCCATTATTTAAAAAATATTTCATGCATGGTGTTGCTCATCATTTAGGCTTAGATGTGCATGATGTTTGGGATAAATACAAACCATTTGAAGCGGGTATGGTTTTAACCTGTGAACCAGGTATTTATATTCGAGAAGAAGGATTAGGTATAAGGTTAGAGAACAACTTGTTAATTACTTCAACTGGAACAGATAATTTGATGAAACACATTCCAATTGAATGGGATGAGATCGAATCCATCATGCAATCGAAGATCTAACCAACGAATTGCCATTTTATTCGATTTAATACACTAATAATTAGCTTAGCATGTGGTTTGTCCGCTTTGGCTTACCTATCTTTGTAAGGTGGAAATATACTTTCCTAGTATTGATTTTAAATAGACGGAATGTCATGGTAAATATGAATTCCAATTGCCAAGAATAAGAATTAAATACATCGATTCCATTTCTAGGTAAAACATATATTAACATAAATGAAGAACCTTCGTAATTTTTGCATCATCGCCCATATTGATCACGGAAAAAGCACCTTGGCCGATCGATTAATTGAATTCACGAATACAGTTCAAAAGCGAGATATGATGAATCAGCTTTTGGATGATATGGATTTAGAAAGAGAGCGTGGAATTACCATTAAATCGCATGCTATTCAGATGCAATATCCCAAAGACGGGGAGATTTATACATTTAATTTAATTGATACACCTGGCCACGTCGATTTCTCTTATGAAGTTTCTCGATCCATTGCTGCTTGTGAAGGTGCATTATTAATTGTTGATGCGTCTCAAGGTATAGAAGCGCAGACCATTTCCAATTTATATTTGGCAATCAATCACGATTTGGAAATCATTCCTGTCTTGAATAAAATAGACTTACCTGGTGCTATGCCTGAGGAAGTTTCGGATCAAATTATTGATTTAATTGGTTGCAAAAAAGAAGATATCATCCATGCTTCAGGAAAAGAAGGTATTGGTATTCAAGATATTTTAGATGCCGTAGTTACCCGCATCCCAGCTCCAAAAGGAAACCCCGAAGAGCCCTTACAAGCGCTTATTTTTGATTCAACATTTAATTCCTATCGTGGAATAGAAGTAATATTCCGTGTCTACAATGGTGAGATACGAAAAGGAGATCGTGTCAAATTCATGAATACGGGTAAAGAATACTTTGCCGATGAAATTGGCACACTTGGATTAGAGCAAGAACCTAAGTCTATTATTAAAACAGGTGATGTAGGTTATCTTATTTCCGGAATCAAAGAGGCAAAAGAAGTTAAAGTAGGTGATACCATTACCCATGTAGCTAACCCATGCAAATCTGCTATTCAAGGATTTGAAGAGGTAAAACCTATGGTATTTGCTGGTATCTATCCAGTAGAAACATCTGAATTCGAGGATTTAAGAGATGCCATGGAGAAGTTGCAATTAAATGATGCTTCATTAGTTTGGGAACCAGAGACATCCATGGCTTTAGGCTTTGGGTTTCGTTGCGGTTTCTTGGGCATGTTGCACATGGAAATTGTACAGGAACGTTTAGAGCGTGAGTTTGATATGACGGTGATTACAACTGTACCGTCAGTAAAGTTCAAAGTTTTAACAACTGCGAATGAGGAATTGTGGGTATCAGCACCGAGTGATTTACCTGAACCCAATTTGATTAACATCATTGAGGAACCATATATTAAAGCTCAGATTATCACCAAATCAGAATATACAGGTGTTATTATGAGTCTTTGCATGGATAAACGTGGAATTTTAATTAATCAAATTTATTTGACCACAGACCGAGTAGAACTTACTTTTGATATGCCTTTGTCGGAAGTAGTATTTGATTTCTTTGATCGTTTAAAAACCATTTCCAGAGGTTATGCGTCTTTGGATTATGAATATAAAGGATATGAACCAGGTAACATGGTTAAATTGGATATCATGTTAAATGGTGAAAAAGTAGATGCATTGTCAGCAATCGTACATCGTGATAAGGCCTACGATTGGGGAAAACGTTTATGTGAGAAATTGCGTGAATTATTACCTAGACAACAATTTGAAATAGCTATTCAAGCAGCTATTGGTCAAAAGATTATTGCTCGTGAAACAGTAAAAGCTTTAAGAAAGGATGTACTTGCCAAATGTTATGGTGGTGATATTTCTCGAAAAAGAAAGTTATTAGAAAAGCAGAAGAAAGGTAAAAAGCGAATGCGTCAAGTAGGTAATGTAGAAATCCCTCAAGAAGCATTCATGGCAGTTTTAAAATTAGATTAATCAAATATTTTTACATAATAGTTTTCGAAACAAGCTTCTAAAGCTTAATTTTGGATTTTTAAAAATAAGATAATGGCTGAAGTAATTAGAATGCCCAAGATGAGCGATACCATGGTTGAAGGTGTGATCGCTAATTGGCTAAAGAAAGAGGGTGATGTAATCAAATCTGGTGACATTATTGCTGAGGTAGAAACCGATAAGGCAACAATGGAGTTGGAAAATTACGAGGATGGAACATTATTATATATTGGAGTTAAAGTAGGCGAAGCAGTTCCTGTTGATGGAATTATTGCCATCGTTGGTACTCCAGGTGAAGATTACTCTAGTTTATTAGCTGGTGCACCAGCAGCTCCAGTTGCTGCTGTGGAAGCTAGTCCTGCACCAGAAGCAGCTCCTATAGCTACCGCTCCTGCTGCACCTGTAGTTGATCTAAGTTCGATTCCTGCAAAAGCAGTAAGAATGCCGAAGATGAGTGATACTATGGTGGAAGGTGTCATAGCTAAATGGTTAAAGCAAGTAGGTGATGTAGTTAAATCTGGTGATATCATTGCCGAGGTTGAAACTGACAAGGCTACTATGGAATTAGAAAACTATGAGGATGGAACTATTTTATACATTGGAGCCAAAGAAGGTGAAGGTGTCATTGTAGATGGTATCATCATGATTGTGGGAGAACCTGGAACTGATTTTCAACCAATCTTACAACAAGCAGCTACTCCAGCTGCACCAGCACCTGCTGCTCCTGTAGCGGTAGCTGCTCCAGCGCCTGTGAAGGAGGCTCCAAAAGCACCTGAAGCGAAGGCTACAACTTCTGGAATACAAACAGATTCAAAAGGTGGAATAATCAAAGCGTCTCCTTTAGCTAAAGCATTAGCGAAAGAAAAGAATATTAATCTAAATTGGTTACAAGGAACAGGTGATGGTGGAAGAATAACCAAATCTGACGTTGAAAACTACAAACCTAACGCGGGTGGAGCTACCGGTAACTTCATTTCAGGAGAAGAGAGTTTCGAAGATATTCCTAATAGCCAAATGCGTAAGACAATCGCTCGACGTTTGTCTGAGTCTAAATTCAGTGCTCCAGAGTTTTATCTAACCATGGAAATTAACATGGATAAAGCCATGGAAGCACGTGTTAGCATGAATGAAGTATTGCCTGTCAAAATATCATTTAATGACATGGTTATCAAAGCGGTAGCTTTATCACTAGTTAAACATCCAAAAGTTAATTCATATTGGATGGAAGATCGAATTCGGGTTAATAAGCATGTTCACATCGGAATGGCCGTAGCTGTAGAAGATGGATTATTGGTGCCAGTTATTCGTTTTGCAAGTGAGAAATCCATTGCACAGATTTCTGCTGAAGCAAAAGAATTAGGTGGAAAAGCTAAAAACAAACAATTGCAACCTAAAGATTGGGAAGGTAATACATTTACTGTCAGCAACTTAGGTATGTTTGGGATTGATCAATTCACATCTATTATCAACTCTCCAGAATCATGTATTTTGGCAGTAGGTGGTATTAAAGAAACAGTAGGTGTAAAGAATGGTCAATTCTATGCAACTAATATCATGAAATTAACTTTGACTTGTGACCATCGCGTGGTAGATGGTGCAACAGGTGCTGCTTTTTTACTAACATTAAAACAGTATCTAGAGGATCCCATTAAGATGTTTATCTAAACAAAAATAATGGCAAGCCTCGAAAATTTCGGGGCTTGTCTATTTTAGGAAAAATACGAATATGAGCAATACCAACATAAGAATCGCAGTTCAGAAATCAGGAAGATTAAGTGACGATTCATTGAAATTATTTAAAGAATGTGGAATTAAGTTTGAGTCGGGCGGATCTAAATTACGTTCAATCTCAAGCAATTTCCCTATAGAGTTTTTATTCCTTAGAGATGATGATATCCCTGGATATGTAGAAGATGGAGTAGCTGATTTAGGAGTTATTGGTCTGAATGTATTAGAAGAAAATCGCAAAGACGTTGAGATCGTTAAAGAATTAGGATTTTCAAAATGTCGCTTATCCTTAGCTATCCCAAGAAATGAAGTATATACGGACTTAAGTTATTTTGAGGGAAAAAATATAGCAACCTCCTACCCTAACTTGACTAATACTTTTTTAAAATCAAAAGGTGTTAGTGCTCATACACATGAGATCTCAGGTTCAGTGGAAATTGCACCAAGCATTGGACTAGCGGAAGGAATTTGTGATATTGTTTCTACAGGTGGAACACTTTTAAGTAATGGATTAAAAGAAGTCGCTGAAGTTTTTAAAAGTCAGGCCGTATTGATTTCCAACAAATCATTAACTGCTGAGAAGACCAGCATTTTAGATAAACTTACTTTTCGAATTGATTCAGTACAAAGAGGGCAAAATGCCAAATATGTTGTTTTAAATGCTGAAGAAAAGAATTTAGACAAAATCATAGCGCTATTACCTGGAATGAAATCTCCATCTCGAGTTCCTCTCGCTGAAAAAGGTTGGTATTCTTTACATTCTGTTATTTCGGAAAATGATTTCTGGGAAATCATCGAGTCCTTGCGAGAAGCTGGAGCTCAAGGAATTTTAGTGTTACCTATTGAGAAAATGATTCTTTAGTATGATTCCTTTTATTAAATATCCTTCTGTAGACACCTTTGTTCAAATTTGTCAAAGACCCAGCCTAGATGCCCAATCTTTGGATCAAATCATTGAAGGGATATTCACTCAAGTTGAAACTCAACAAGATCAAGCTTTGCGCGATTTAACGTTGAAATTTGAAAAAAGGGAAATTCAGGACATTTTGTATAGCCAACAGGAAATATCTGAATTAGCTGATCAAGTTCCTGCTTCGTTGAAAAAAGCTATTCAGCAAGCTTATGCTAATATTCATACTTTTCATGAATCACAGCAGTTTGTAACTCAAAAAATAGAAACAAGCCCAGGAGTGGTTTGCTGGCAAAAAGCTAGTCCAATTGAAAAAGTGGGTATCTATATTCCTGGAGGAACAGCACCTTTATTTTCTACCATATTGATGTTGGCCATTCCTGCCCAAATAGCAGGCTGTAAGGAAATTGTTTTATGTACACCAGCCGTTCATCCAGCTATATTTTATACGGCACAACTATGTGGTGTCACTAAAATGGCAAAGGTGGGTGGAGCGCAAGCTATTGCAGCTATGGCTTTAGGTACAGAATCCATCCCAAAAGTTTATAAGATTTTTGGTCCTGGTAATCAATATGTGACCGCTGCTAAAATGTATGCGAATCATAAAGGAATAGCCATTGACATGCCTGCTGGGCCTTCAGAAGTGGCAGTATATGCTGATAAGATTGCCAATCCAGCCTATGTAGCTGCAGATTTATTATCACAAGCTGAACATGGGGTTGATTCTCAAGTATTTTTAGTGGCATTGGAAGAAACATTCATTGAAAAGACACAAGAGGAATTAGAAAAGCAAGTACAACTATTAGATAGGAAGGATTTAGCTTTACAAGCCCTAACTAATTCTAAGGCTATTTTGGTGAAAGATAGACAAGAGGCTATTCAACTATTGAATGAATATGCCGCTGAACACTTGATATTAGCCTGTGATCAACCAGAGGAATTTGCTGATCACATTGTGAATGCTGGGTCCATTTTTCTAGGTAATTTTACCCCAGAGGCAGCTGGAGATTACGCTTCTGGAACCAATCATACCTTACCTACCAATGGTTTCGCGAAAGCTTATTCAGGTGTAAACTTGGCGAGTTTTCAGAAAAAAATTACACTTCAAAGTATCAGTCAAGCTGGCTTAGAAGTTTTAGGTCAAAGTATCATTGACATGGCAGAGGCTGAATCGTTACAGGCGCATGCTAATGCCGTGGCAATTCGATTAAATACACGTTCATGAATTATCAATCCATCATTTTACCACATATTTGGAATTTGAAACCTTATTCATCAGCTAGAGATGAATTTAAAGGTAAGGAAGGTATATTTTTAGATGCAAATGAAAATCCATTAGGCTCTCCCCTTTCTGAAAATTGGAATCGTTATCCTGATCCCATGCAATGGGAAATTAAGGAAGAGTTGTCTGATATTAAGCAAATTCCGGCAGATCAAATATTTATTGGAAATGGATCTGATGAAGCTATTGACCTGATTATCCGAATGACTTGTGCTGGACAGGCCAATTCCATTATTCTATGCCCTCCTACCTATGGGATGTATGAAGTGAGTGCATCTATTAATCATGTCAACATTTTATCCGTTCCACTAACAAAGGAATATCAATTAGACGTTGAACAAATATTGTCGACTGTCAAAGAAGACACACGTATAATCTTTATTTGTTCACCGAATAACCCTACCGGAAATAAAATTAATCGAAGTGATATTTATCAAATCATAGAGAAGTTCCAACAAGGGTTTGTCATCATAGATGAAGCCTATATTGATTTTTCCGATGAACCTAGTTTCATTACTGAATTGGATAAATACCCCAATGTAATTGTCATGCAAACGCTTTCAAAGGCTTATGGATTGGCCTCTTTACGTTTGGGAATGGCATTTGCAAATCCACAAATAATTCAAATTTTAAACAAAATTAAGCCGCCATATAATATTGGAGGTGCCACTCAAGCATTGGTTTTAGAGGCATTGAGGAATAGAGATTTTTTAATTAATTCTATTCAACAAATAAATCATGCAAAAAATACGTTAATTTCAAAGTTGGAAGCTATACCTCAAGTGATTCGTATCTTTCCTTCACAAGCTAATTTTATATTGGTTAAAATGGAAAAGGCGCAAGAGTTATTTGATTATTTAATTTCACAACAAGTCATTACTAGAAACCGTTCTAATGTGACTTTATGTGAAAGTTCCATCCGAATTACAGTTGGTCTACCAGAGGAAAACCATATACTAATTCAAAAGATGCAAGAATTTTATTCTTAACTATATGTTTAAAAAGAGCCTTTTCATCCTTTTATTTACTTGTCTCTCCAACTTTGCTTTTGGGCAAATTCAAGAATGGGCTTCTGGTTTCAGAATTGGTGAACCAGGGGGATTCATGGCTCGGAAATATTTAAGTAATGGAATAAATGCCGTTGAAGTAAATATTGGAGCTTATGGAGGCTTGTGGGGAACAGATAGAAACTATAAGGATGGAACGTTTAAGAATATTGGATTTACCATGAATGCCTTGTATCTATGGCATCATCCTACTTTAGTAAATTCAGATATCCATACCTATTATGGCTTTGGCCCACAATATACATCTAGGGATTTGTATACTAAAGGTAGTACTACTCCTACTAATAATGGCGGATTTGGGGCAGCGGCAGTAGGTGGAATTGAATTCTATCCCGTTGATGCACCGAATTTATCTTTCTTTGGTGAGATCGGTTTTTATAATGAAATAGCTCCCAACCCATTCTTTTTCCACGTTCAAGGTGGTATAGGCGTTCGGGTTAATTTTTAAGCCATATTGCATTTTAGATTAAAAATCATGACATTTGCAATCCGTAAATGGGGATGTAGCTCAGTTGGCTAGAGCGCTTGCATGGCATGCAAGAGGTCGTCGGTTCGAGCCCGATCTTCTCCACTAGTGAAATGTAGATTGAAGAATGTAGAATGAGAATTCAGTTCTTTCGTCTACATTTTTTTGTTGGGGAAATTTTCAAATAGACTTGTCAATGAGATTTGTCAAATTTCAAAAATTTGACAAATCTAAACGGAAATAGATGCAAATTCAATCATAGATATTGATAATTTACAATCGATCTTTAAACGACTCGTAACCAAAACTCTTAAATAACACGAAGTTCTGATCCTGATCCAATTTCCCAATGCTAGGCAGGTTAACACCATTGAAGGTTGTCGTTTTCACCATAGTATAATGAATCATATCTTCCAAAATGATCTCATCCCCTATTTGCAAGGGTTCATCAAAAGAATAGTCGCCATAATAATCCCCTGCTAGACAAGTCATACCACCGAATCGATACGTAGGCTTTCCAGCAACTGGTTCTGAATCAGCAAATCGAATTCGTGGTTTATAAGGCATTTCTAAAGTATCAGGCATATGTGCCGCAAAAGACACATCTAAAATAGCTACGTCAATTCCTGCTGAATGAACGATATCTAAAACCGTAGATTTTAAAAATCCTGTTTGCCAACCAACTGCTGAGCCTGGTTCTAAAATAATCGATAAATTAGGGTATTTTGCTTTAAAGCGAGTCAGTACTTGAATTAAATGATCTACTTGATAATCTGCTCGTGTTATCAAATGCCCACCTCCGAGATTTAACCATTTTATCTGATGTAATAAATCACCAAATTTCTCATCAATAACAGCCAAGGTTCTCTCCAAAACGAAAGAATCATTTTCACATAAAGTATGTGAATGTAAACCTTCTATTCCTTCTGGCAATGTTTCTCCAATATCAGACCGACGAATTCCCAATCTAGACCCAGGCACACAAGGATTATACATGTCTGTTTCTACTTCAGCATATTCGGGATTAATACGAATTCCACATGATATCCCCTTTTGTGCCGCTCGATGATAAAACTGCTGATATTGATTCAGCGAATTAAAAGACAGATGACTTGTATAAGATGCTAATTCCTCAAATTCCTTTTCCAAATAAGCTGGTGAATAAACATGACACTTCACCTTCATTTCTTCAAAAGCCAAACGAGCTTCATGCAATGAACTAGCTGTAGCTCCAGCTAAATACTGCCTTACCAAAGGAAATTCATGATAAAAAGAAAACCCTTTTAAGGCACAAATAATTTCAATACCTGCTTCTTGTTGAACACGTTGAAGCAATCTAAGATTTTTCAACAATAAGTTCTCTTCTAAGACAAAACAAGGAGAAGGTATGGCAGGAAATACTGCTTGAGGTCTAATACTCATGTGGAAGTGTGATATTGTGCAATTCATGCCATGGTAAGCCATGAATATTTAACATCTCCATAAACGGATCTGGATTAAACTCCTCTACATTATATACTCCAGGTTTCATCCATTCTCCCTGAATCATTAAGCTGGCCCCAATCATAGCTGGTACACCTGTTGTATAGCTAACACCTTGTGCCTGAACTTCTTTATAGCATTCTGCATGGTGACAGTTATTATACACATAATACGTGGTGTCCTGTCCATCTTTAAGCCCCTTAATCTGACAACCAATGGAAGTTTGGCCAGAATAATTCTCACCCAATGTTCCAGGCTCTGGAAGTACAGCTTTCAAAAATTCCAATGGGACAATATCCATACCATTGAATTTTATTGGTTGTATAGAAGTCATCCCTACATTTTGCAATACTTCTAAATGAGTTAAATAAGCCTGACCAAATGTCATCCAGAAGCGAGCACGCTTCAATGAAGGAAAGTTTTTAGTCAAAGACTCTAACTCTTCATGATATAATAAATAGGATTCCTTAGGTCCAATATTCGGATATTCTATAGGTTTATGAATGGACATAGCATCAATTTCTACCCATTGACCATTTTCCCAATATTTACCTTTTTGAGTAATTTCACGAATATTAATTTCCGGATTAAAATTAGTAGCAAAAGCTTTACCATGATCTCCAGCATTACAGTCGATGATATCTAAATAATGCATTTCATCGAAATAATGTTTGTTAGCATAAGCTGTATATACACCTGTCACACCCGGATCAAAACCACAGCCCAATAATGCCATTAATCCGGCTTCTTTAAATCTTTCTTGGTAAGCCCATTGCCATGAATATTCAAATTTGGCTTCATCTTTAGGCTCATAATTGGCCGTATCCAAGTAATGAACTCCAGTAGCTAAACAAGCATCCATGATGGTTAAATCTTGATATGGTAAAGCCACATTGATGACCATATATGGTTTTTCCTCCGTAAACAACTGGATTAATTCTGGAACAGAATCCGCATCAACCCGACGTGTTTTAATTTCGATTGGAAGCCCAATGTTTTTTGCTTCTAGAGCAATGGCATCACATTTTGATAAAGTTCTTGAAGCCAATACCACTTCAGAAAAAAACTGGGGATTCATAGCGCATTTCTTCACAACCACGTTTCCTACACCACCTGCACCAATTACAATTACCTTTTTCGACATAGTTTTATTTAAAAAGAATGCAAAAATACATCAAGAGAAGCTTTTATCCTTCAAGCTTTCATTAATTTTTAAATGGACGTATAATTTTCACATAACTACCAAGCCAATATTTGGTGTATAAATTATCTTCCCGAACACCCTTGGAAGTACTTGCATGAAGAAAATAGACCTCATTGGCAGATTTAATCTGAGAAATTATACCCGAATGATTAATAACTTTTGCTTGATTGGTGGCAAAAAAAATCCAATCACCAACTTGAGCTTCTTGAATGGAAACAGGTAAACCAAATTGAGCTTGATCTTTGGAAAGTCGAGGAATCTGGTAAAGTTGGTCTGTATAAATTCTAAACAACAAGCCCGAACAATCCATTCCCTTTCGATCAGTACCGCCTGTACGATATGGAACTCCTTTATAAGACATTCCTGATTGAATAATTTGATCTACTTCGCGAATGGAATAATTGTTTTCAATGGTTTCTTTCTTGGATATGCCTAAAAAGCGAATGGTCTTTTTCCAAACTGAACAGGATGAAACAAGAAAAACAATAGATAAAATACAAATAACTCTTTTAAACATAATTCACTTCTTTATCTTCTGTGTAAATAATGGCCCCTTTTACAACAGGATAACCCATTTGTCGCAAAGCTTCACAGTAAGAATTTACTTGAATAATATGTTTATCATCTTTTTTACCCGTTTTATAGTCGACCACAACCAATGAATCTTGCTGTCTAATAACGCGATCTGGTCGAATCATATTTCCGTCTGGCATTAAAATATCTTCTTCTGAAAACAAGAGCTCTCCTGGTTTGAAAAATTGCTTAATATCTTCTATTTCAAGTAATTCTAAAACTTCAGGCAAAAATTCCTCTTCAGTTAATTCTTCATATGAATTCAATTTTTCCAATTGATCGTGAATAATTTTACCCCTCTCTCGCTTTTCTTTGGCTAATGTATAAAGATCTGTTTGCGAAGATTTGATCCTCAATAAAGGTTTTGTAGAAGCCTTTGCATTCAAAGCTAAAGAAATCGGCAAATTGCTTTTTGTCGCTAATGATTTACTTATAAATAACTCCGATTTACTGATTAAATAATAAAGGCTGTTTTCAACATATTCTGGCTTCACAAAAGCGGGTAATTCATTAGAAGTAGTTTTAAGCGTTTCTACATATTTCATCAATAATTGTCCAATAGATTGCTTAAAAGTTAATTGAGTTTTCGAATGCGCATCAGGACTAGGTTCCGCCAATAAAATATGTAAATGCTGTTTTGCTCGAGTGCTAGCTACATATAACATATTCAAAGCATCTAAAAATATGGCATCAATTTCCTTTTGTTTTTGATGTGCTAAATCAGGAAACAAATCCAGGTCACTGGCATTAGCCTTGGCATAAAAATAAGGTAATTGACCTTTTCCATTCAATTGAAACACATCTATTTCCTCAGCCAGTTTAAACCATATTTTATCCCTTTCACTTACTTGATGTGTCCAAGCGGCAAAAGGTAATATGACAACTGGATATTCCAAACCTTTAGATCTATGTATACTAGTAATGGTGATGGCATCAATATTTTCTGGACATGAAATACTAAAACTATGCTTATTAAGGTCAAAATACTGAACAAAATCAGCTATTGATGCCGTATTTTTCAGCGTATATTCCTGAATAATATCTAAAAACTTAAGTACATATTCTGATCCTTCTGATTGATTAAATAAGTCGAATATTCCAATAAGTTGATACACCATATCAAACAGGTTATCCTCTTTCCAATTTATATTAGATGAAACGTCATAGTAAAGTTGCAAATATTGGTCTAATATAATTTGTTGATTTTTGGCATATTTGCCATGTGTTTGCAGATAATCAAGTGCTTCTAATGAAATCGTTTTTCCATGAACATCTGCCAATGCATAAGCGGCTTCAAAAAGCAATAAGTGCTTTTCCTTATCTTCTTTCATTTTCAATATGGCTAAAATGAAAGTCACAAGTGATGAATAATAAACCAAAAGGGAGTCGGCAGAAATAACAGGATACCCCGCTTCTTTTAATTGCAAAGCAAGAAAATTTGACTGCTTATTTTTCCGAGTTAATATAGCAATATCAGCCAATTTAAAACCCAGTGATAAATTATATTCAATCAATTGAACAACTTGCTCAAGCATCCAAGAAGATTCTAAGTCCTTGTTATCAAGCGTATTTACTGGTTTTTGAAAAACCAAGAGATCAACTTGGCCAGATAGATCTTGAGAAGAAACCTGAGGTATTTGAGTCATATACTGGCCATAAACAGGTTCCAATAATGCACAGAAACTTTGATATTCCTGCTGCTGAGAAATCCAAGTAAACAAAGCATTATTAAACTCAACTATTTCTGGAGCACTACGGTAATTACTTTCCAACTGGTTCAAATGAATCTGTTGGACCAGATAATCATAGCGAACTTGATCTAGTTCTGTGTTATTTATTTTATTTCCAATCAATTCAGGATTTTTGGCCGTTAATGACGCTATTAATCCCACTTCCCCGCCTCTAAACTTATAGATAGATTGTTTGGCATCCCCTACCAATAAATTACGTTTCCCTAATGAAACCGTATTTTCCAACAAAGGCATGAAATTCTTCCATTGCAAAATAGAGGTGTCTTGAAATTCATCAATCAAAATATGGAAATAACGATCCCCTAGTTTTTCATAAATAAAAGGGACTGGGTCCTTTGATATAATTTCGTTAATCCTTCTTGCAAACTCCGAAATAGAAATACTTGACTGTTCATTTTGATATACCTGGTATTCTTCATTGATGGAAGAAATAAGAGCTACCTTCTTTAAATCCTTGGCCACCAACTTGAATAATAAATAACGCGAGATTTCATCATCATACAGTTGAAGAAACTCCTGAGCATGTTCAGTCAATTGATCTGAAATTGCTTCAATATTTGATTTAGTAATTGGGTCTACTTTGGATAAATACCACTTATTCTGTTCTGCAGCCTTACGCAAAGTGGAATATGCTTCCAATTTTAAACTTTGACCCGAGGCCAATCGCCTAAACGTATTGATAGGCCCTTTGGCGCCACCTGTAAATTCAGCATCTGAAATATGACTTGATTCTACTAATTCAATAATTTGGTTGGCAATATGGGCTACTTGAGATTCTAATAACTTTATTCTTTCATAAATTTGACTTTCAATTTGGATAAAATCCGCCATTGAAAACACATCCATTTCGTCCTTAATTCTAAAGTAATTCTCATTAAAAGTAATCTGTAAGAAATCAGTTAAACTTTGTCTAATTCGATTCCAATTTCGCCCATCAGTTACTTCTTGTCGAGCAAAGGAAAGAACCAATTCCGTTAAATTCTTATCTCCAGTTTGATTAACCTTATCCAATAATTGATCCATCAAATCATTCATCAAAGTTGGAATATCCAAAATCACTTCAAATTGACTTGGTAAATGAAGTTCTTCCACAAATGAACTACTTAACCTTTGAACAAAGGCATCAATGGTCATTACAGAAAAAAGTCCATAATCTTGAAGAATTTGCTGTAAAGTAACAAAAGAGCGAGTAGCTAATTCTTCCAGACTTACATCTATCCCATCTTGGGCTAAATCATGTTGAATTCTGGACAACAACTGCTTTGACTCAGAACTTTCCTTTTCTGAAATCCCAACAAAGTCAGGGTAAGCCGATATACCAGACAAAGCTTTAATGATTCTTGTGCGCATTTCCTCCGCAGCTTTGATGGTAAATGTTACAGCTAGAATGCGACGAAAGTACCCTCGAGGTTCAACTTCTCTTAATGATAATTTTAGGTACTCCAATGTTAGCGTATAGGTTTTACCGGACCCTGCAGATGCAGAAAAGAGTTGTAAAGGTGAGGCTAACATGAAAAAACTGTTTAGAATGCAAGATAAAATAAAAATAGGATTAATTCGGTGTGCCTTTTATTGCTATCTTTGTTTCCCGTAACCAAACAAACAAATTCCCAATGTCAGGTAAAGGGACCACAAAGAAATCAAAGTACATTTTCGTTACGGGTGGAGTAACTTCTTCATTAGGTAAAGGCATCATAGCGTCTTCCTTAGCCAAACTTTTACAGGCTCGAGGTTTAAGCTGTACCATTCAAAAATTCGATCCATATATTAATATTGATCCAGGAACATTAAATCCCTACGAACATGGGGAATGTTATGTAACAAATGATGGTGCCGAAACTGATTTAGACTTAGGCCATTACGAACGATTCTTAAACACGCCAACGAGTCAGGCGAATAACATTACTACCGGTAGAATCTACCATAATGTCATTACCAAAGAAAGAAGAGGAGATTATCTAGGTAAAACTGTTCAAGTAGTTCCTCATATTACCGATGAAATCAAAAGAAACATTTTGCTCTTGGGCGAAACTGGAAAATTTGACATTGTAATTACTGAAATTGGAGGCTGTGTAGGAGATATTGAATCTTTACCGTTCATAGAAGCTGCTCGTCAGTTAAAATGGGATTTAGGTGAGAAAAATACCTTATTTATCCATTTGACATTAATTCCATATTTAAGCTCTGCTGGAGAATTAAAAACTAAACCAACACAGCACTCTGTCAAAACGTTATCAGAATCAGGTATTCAACCTGATATCTTAGTTTGTCGTACAGAACATCCTTTACCTCAAGAGATGAAGCGCAAAATTGGTTTGTTCTGTAACGTGACAGAACAAGACGTAATTGAAGCGATGGACGCGGAAACTATTTACGATGTACCTTTATTGATGAAGGAAGAGCGTCTGGATAGTCGTGTTTTATATAAATTAGATATTTACAATGATAAGGATTCCAATTTAGTTAATTGGAAAAACTTTTTGTCGAAATTAAAAAATCCAAAATTTGAGATTTCCATAGGTCTAATAGGTAAGTACGTAGAATTAAAAGATTCATATAAATCCATTGCTGAAGCATTTATACATGCAGGTGTGGCTAATGAGATTAAAGTAAATGTCAAATGGATTTCTTCTGAAACTATGGATGAGGAAAATATCCAAGATACATTAGCAGGTCTAGATGGTATTTTAGTAGCTCCAGGATTTGGAGAAAGAGGTATTCAAGGGAAAATTAATGCCGTAAAATATGCTCGAGAAAACAAGATCCCATTCTTAGGTATCTGTTTAGGAATGCAATGTGCTGTCATTGAATTTGCTCGTAATGTCATCGGTTTAGATGATGCTCATTCTTTTGAAATGAATCCTGAAACGCCTTATCCTGTGATTGATATCATGGAAGATCAGAAAAAAATCTCAGAAAAAGGTGGAACCATGCGATTAGGAGCATATCCATGTAAAATAGAAAAGGGTACTTTGGCTCATAAAATTTATGGTAAAACTTCTATTCAAGAACGCCATAGACACCGCTATGAATTCAATAATAATTTCTTAGATCAGTTTCATCAGGCAGGAATGGTTACATCAGGGCTTAATCCTGATAGTAATTTGGTGGAAATTGTGGAATTACCGAATCATCCATTTTTTGTTGGAGTACAGTTTCACCCGGAATATAAATCTACCGTAGAAGCACCTTCTCCCCTGTTTGTTCATTTTGTCAAAGCGGCATATCAACATGCTGTCCCTTTTATTAAAAATTCAAAATAGTATTTAGATATATCTTATGGATAGGAATTCAGTTACCGGTATTGTATTGATATTAGCCATGTTATTGGGGTATCAATACTTCTTTGCACCCAAAGAACCGATTAAGAGTGAAACCAGTGTTAAAGCAGCTTCAAGCCCGAAAAAAGTTGATTCTTTAGTATCCAAAGCGACACCCGCTGTAGCAAAATTGGATACCGCTGTGGCGGCCATTAAAGAAGAGAGCTTTGTATTAGAAAATAAAGATATCAAAGTTCAATTGAGTAATTACGGAGGAAAAATTGTTTCCGTGATACTTAAAAACTACGAATCTTATAAAAATTACAATCAAGGTCTAAAAGCTGGTTTGAAATTATTCGATGCAAAAAAAGATCAATTTGATGTAGAGTTGCCTATCTCAGGTAAAAAAGTCAAACTGAACGACTTAACTTATCAGGCCAAAAAGTCTGGTGAAAGTATTGAATTTATCAGCACCTTGCCATCTGGAAAATTGATCAAACAAACCTACAGTCTTGCTAAAGAGGGTTTTGAATTGAATTATGCCATTGATGCTAAATCATTAGGTGTCGATTTAGGTACTGAATACCAAATTCATTGGAAAGAGAATATCCATCAAACGGAGAAAGATATCGCCGAAGAAAGAAAAGCTACCATTAATTTTCTTTTACATGAAGATGAGGAGTTTGATTACTTGTCAGAAAATCCTTCTGCCAATGAAGCAGAAAATATCACGTCTAAAGTAGATTGGATCACATTCAAAAAGAAGTATTTCATCGCAGGTTTGATTCCACAAGGTTTTCAATTCCAAAAAGCCTCTTTGAGCAGTACTCCCAACTTAAATGATTCGTTGAACATCAAAACCTTAGATGCCAACATTGTTGCTTCATCTCAAGATTTGATTTCAGGAAAATCTAGTTTCAAATTTTACTTTGGACCTAATGATTATTCCATCATCAAACATGTAGCTCCTTCATTTGGGAAAAATGTCAAATTGAGTTACGACTTTTTATTACCAATAACACGCTATGTGTTTGTTCCTCTATTTGATTTCTTAGAAAGTATTGTTTCTAATTATGGACTATTGATTGTTTTGTTGGTTTTAATCGTCAAAACTGCCTTGTTACCGTTGACTTACAAGTCATATGTTTCCATGGCTAAAACTAGGATTTTAGCCCCTGAAATTGCTGCAATTAAAGAGAAAATTGGTGATGATGCGGCAAGAGTTCAACAAGAAACCATGAAATTATATGGTGAAGTAGGAGTCAATCCTCTGAGTGGCTGTATCCCTGTATTAGCTACTATGCCGGTATTGATGGCAGTATTTATGTTGTTCCCGAACTTAATTAACCTAAGACAAGAATCATTTTGGTGGGCAAATGACCTATCAACTTTTGATTCAGTTTTGGATTTGCCTTTCAATATTCCATTCTATGGTTCTCATGTGAGTTTATTTTGTTTATTAATGACCTTGTCGCAATTGGCTTATGGTTATTATAACAACCAAATTACACCGGATCAACCTGGACAACCAATCAATATGAAAATGATGGCTTATGTAACTCCTGTCATTTTCATGTTTGTGATGAACTCTTTCCCTGCAGGATTAAGTTTCTATTATTTTGTATCTAACTTGGTCACTATTGGTCAACAACTTGCTATTCGTAAATTTGTTGATGAAGATAAAATCAAGCGTTTATTAGATGAAAATCGTAAGAAAATAGCTGCTGGTGGTGGGGCTAAAAAATCTCGTTTTTCTCAATACCTTCAAACACAAATGAAAGCTATTGAAGAACAACAAAAAGACCAAAAAAATACCAATCCTAAGAAGAAGAAATAGATATGGGATCATTAAGTGCTTCCTATTTTGAACGTGCCCAAGAAGTTATACCGGGTGGGGTTAATTCTCCAGTTCGTGCATTTAAATCAGTAGGTGGCTCACCTCTATTCATACAATCGGCTAAAGGTGCATACCTAAAAGACGTCGATGGTAAAGAATACATCGATCTCATTGGATCATGGGGACCCATGTTATTTGGCCAAGCACATCCAAGTATTGAAAATGCCGTTCGTGATGCATTGTCAAAGGGATTTTCATTTGGCGCACCTTCCTATAATGAGGTATTAATCGCGGAGAAAATTGTTTCCATGATTCCATCGATAGAAAAGGTTCGCTTAGTTAATTCTGGAACAGAAGCCACTATGGCTGCGATTCGTTTAGCGAGGGCTTATACCAAAAGAGATAAAATCATTAAGTTTGAAGGCTGTTACCATGGGCATGGTGATTCCTTTTTAATAGCTGCTGGTTCTGGCGTTGCCACCTTAGGTACACCTGATAGTCCGGGTGTTACAGTTTCTACAGCAAAAGACACTTTAACGGCCGTATATAACGATTTAAGTTCATTAAGAAACTTATTCGAGGCCAATCCTACTGATATTTCAGCAGTCATTTTAGAACCTGTAGTCGGAAATATGGGATTAGTTATCCCTGAGCCTGGTTTCATTGAAGGAATTCAACAATTATGTAAGACATACGGGAGTCTATTGATATTTGATGAAGTTATGACAGGTTTCAGACTGTCATCATCAGGTTATCAAGGTCTCACGAATATTCAACCCGATTTAACCACTTTAGGTAAAATCATAGGTGGAGGTCTACCAGTGGGTGCCTACGGAGGAAAAGCTGAAATCATGAACATGATAGCTCCAGCTGGTCCAGTATATCAAGCCGGTACCTTATCAGGAAATCCCTTAGCTACTTCAGCTGGATTAGCCATGTTGAACTTAATCTCTGAGCATCCTGAAGTCTATGATGCATTAAATCAAAAGGGAAAAGCATTAGCTGAAGGAATTCGTCAACAATTATCAGAATTACAAATTGATGGATTTGTTAACCAAATAGGTTCTATGTTCACTTTGTTCTTTACCAATAAAGCGGTGAAAAATTTCAGTGATGCTAAAACTTCTGATACTGCTAAATTTGGCATTTATTTTAGAGAAATGTTGAACCAAGGTGTTTATTTACCCCCTTCTCAATTTGAATCATGGTTTTTATCTGCTGCGCTAGATGAAGCACACATTGATCATATTTTAAAAGCGAGTAGGATAGCCTTGGAAAAAACGCTTATGGCCTAGTGTCAGCCTAAACAGCTCTATAGCTATATGAAAGAAGAATCAACTTTCTTCAGTGTTATAATTCCAGTCTATAATCGTCCGCACGAATTGGATGAGCTTTTAAACTGTTTAACTCGTCAAATCTACCGACATTTTGAAGTGCTCATTATCGAAGATGGGTCACTCATTTCTTCGAAAGAAGTGGTGGATCAATATGCCACACAATTAGACATACATTATTATTTCAAAGAAAACGGAGGACAAGGATTTGCTAGAAATTATGCCTTTGAAAGAGCGAAGGGTGATTTTTTTGTGATTTTGGATTCAGATGCATTGGTTGAAGCTACCTACTTAGAAGAAGTAGCTATAGGAATCCGAGAAAAGAATATCGATTTATTTGGTGGGCCAGATAAAGACCATGTTAGCTTCACCCCTATTCAAAAAGCAATTAGCTTTAGTATGACAAGCCTATTTACTACAGGTGGTATACGTGGTAAAGAAAAGAACGTAGGTGGTACCTTTCATCCAAGGAGCTTTAACATGGGTATATCCAGGAAAGTTTGGGAAGCTACCCAAGGCTTTAAAATAACTCGAATGGGAGAAGATATTGAATTCAGTATACGTTGTTTATCCTTAGGTTTCACTTCTGCACTCTTACCGAAAGCATTCATTTATCACAAAAGACGTACTGACTTTGCACAATTTTATAAACAATTACACTTCTTTGGTCGAGCCAGAATCAATATTTCCAGATTCTTTCCTAATGAATTGAAATGGGTACATTTTTTCCCGGCTTGTTATTTATTAGGAGTTATTTTCGTTTTATTAAGCTTGATTATACTTCCTAGTTTAGGGAAATACTTAGCAGGGCTTGTCTTATTGTATTGGTTGGGAATAATAATTGATGCATTATTTCAGACGAAAAGCCTTAAAATAACAATCCTTGGCCTTATTGCAGCTAACATACAATTAATCGCTTATGGCCAAGGATTTTTAGAAGAGGCATGGAAAAAGATTACCAGTAAGCCTTCTTAAGTAAGTAATTCTGAACGTAATCTTTCACCCCTTCTTCCAAAGTATGGAATGGTTGTGTAAAACCAATTTGACGTAACTTCGACATATTTGCTTCCGTAAAATATTGGTACTTATCACGAATATCGATCGGTGTATCAATATAATTTATTACCGCTTCTTTACCCATGGCAGCAAAAGTAGATTTGCCTAAATCATTAAAAGAACGCGCAATACCTGTTCCTAAATTATAGATCCCCGAATTCTTACGATGTTCCATGAAGAATATGCATACATCAATTAAATCTTTGACGTAGATAAAATCACGCATTTGTTCGCCGTCTCCATAATCTGGACGATGCGATCTAAATAGATTTAAACTACCTTTTTCATTAATTTGACGAAAGGCATGCCAAATAACGGAAGCCATGCGACCTTTGTGGTATTCATTGGGTCCATAAACATTAAAAAACTTCAAACCAGCCCAAAAGAAAGGTTTCTTTTCTTGTTTCAATGCCCAAATATCAAAATCGTTCTTTGAGTCCCCATAAGGATTTAAGGGTTTTAATCCTGGGATTTTACTCTCATCATCATCATATCCCAATTCACCCAAGCCATATGTGGCTGCAGATGAGGCATAAACGAGTGGGATTTGATACTCCACACATCGATTCCAAATTTCTTTGGAATAATTAACATTCAATTCATCAAAAATTGATTTGTCAAATTCGGTGGTATCCGTCCGAGCTCCGATGTGAAAAATAAACTCAACTTCTCTGAAATTGGCGTCTAACCAAGTGAAAAACTGAGTTCTTTCCACTTTTTCCTTGATTTTTTTACCAATCAAATTTTTGTTTTTTTCTTCGAAAGAAAAATCATCTACTGCGATAATGTAGTTAAAATTTAACTCGTTCAATTTTTGAATTAAACAACTACCTATGAATCCAGCAGCTCCTGTAACAATGATCATAATTAAATAGATTATATAGATTTAGCCCCCAAATTTACGTAGAATCCCAATAGCATTCCATACCTTTGCAGAATTAATGGTGATTCTGCTAATGTTTTCCCAGTTCACCTTCACTTTAAACAACTGAAAACAATGGTTTACGTCATCCGCAAGGAACATTTTAATGCCGCTCATCGGCTTTATAATCCCAATTGGTCAGAAGAGAAGAATGATGAAGTTTTTGGTCCATGTGCCAACAAAAACTGGCATGGGCATAATTTTGAATTAATTGTGACCGTTAAAGGAAATCCTGATCCAGAGACAGGATTTGTATTTGATTTGAAAGAATTAGGTAAGCTAATCAAGAAAGAAATTATTGATAAAGTAGATCATAAAAATTTGAATATGGACGTCGATTTTATGTCTGGTAAATTGGCGAGTTGTGAAAATTTGGTCATGGAATTTTGGAAAATCTTAGCTCCAAAAATCCAATCTGCTTCCACTAGTGCCCAATTGCATAAAATCCATTTGGTTGAAACCAACAAAAACTCAGTAGAATATTACGGAGAAATATAAATGAAGTATTTCATACTAGCAGGAGAAAAATCAGGTGATTTACACGGTTCCAAATTAATTAAGGAACTATTACTACTGGATTCAACTGCTACTATACAAGCATGGGGTGGAGATGATATGAAGGAAGCTGGTGCTGAAGTACTTATTCATCACAAAGAACTTGCCATCATGGGTTTATTGGGTGTTTTGCAGAACATTCAACGGCTGAAAGGTTTATTTCAAAAATTTAAAAGTCAAATTCAGCAATTTCAACCTGATACTGTCATCTTCATTGACTATGGTGGTTTTAATCTCAAAGCAGCCAGAATTGCCAAATTGCAAGGCTTTCATACCCAATTTTACATTGCACCGAAAGTTTGGGCTTGGAATAAAGGACGAGTGGATGTTATCAAAAAATGGGTAGATCAATTGTATGTGATTTTCCCCTTTGAAAAGACCCTTTTTGAAGAACATGGCATTTCCACGCATTATGTTGGAAACCCATTGAAAGATTCCATTGATGACTTTCAACCTAATCCTCAATTTGCCGAACAAAATTCCATCAAACAACCTTGCATATCCTTATTAGCTGGAAGCAGAAAGCAAGAAATCAATGCCGCTCTGCCTGTTTTCCAAGAGATTAAGCAGCAATTTCCAGATTTGCACTTTTATGTAGCAGGACTTAAAGAATGGCAATCTATTTATGAAACCTACGATTTAGATATCATATATGATGATACTTACAATTTATTACATGTATCTCAAATTGCCATCGTAACTTCAGGAACAGCCACCTTAGAAACTGCCTTATTTAGAATTCCTCAAATCGTTGTATATAAAACAGATTGGTTATTTTATTCTTTAGCCAAATTGCTAGTAAAAATAAAATTCATTTCCTTAGTCAATATCATTTTAGGAAAAGAAGCTGTACCAGAGATGATTCAATCTAAGTTTACTGCTTCTCATATTTCTCTAAAAATCAAGCAACTACTTGATTATAATGCTGTTAGCAAGCAAAAGCAATTAAATTGTTATGATGAATTAATACAAATCATTGGCCCTGCAGGAGCATCGAAAAAAACAGCCAAAATGATGTATGATTATGCCTTATCCTATCAGGCTAAGTAATTTTTAATCCAAGATTTCTGAGTCCCTGGAATAGATGCATAATAATTTGCTATAACTTTCTTATCCACGTCAAAATCTCCACTAGGATAAAAAGGATCATTAATGTGAACCCATTTATTCACATAATCAAAGCCAACCATGATAATGGGAATATTAGCTTTTACAGCAATATGGTAAAAACCTGTTTTTAATTCTTGCACATCTTTGCGTGTACCTTCAGGGGCTAAGGCAGCATGAAAATATTTATTCGCTTGATAAATATCTACAATGGCATTGACCAAATTTTGGTTCTTCGATCGGTCTACTGGATAACCTCCCAACCAACGAAATAACCATCCAAAAACACCTTTAAAAAGCTCTTGTTTACCCCAAAAATAGATGTTCATATTTAATAAGGAACGTACACCTAAACCTATAGGAAAGTCGACCCAAGTGGCGTGTGGGCACACAATGACTATACTTTTCGGAATATTTCGTGGAATATTTCCTTTCATTTCCCAACCCATCCACTTAAAGAATAAGTCGAACAATGCAGATTTTATGAGCATAATTGCAATAAATAGGAGTCAATTTGTTGTAAAGAACACGAAGGATTAATGAGCACTCCATCAATGCCTACTCGTTTTGCTGATTCAATATTATGAAAATTATCATCAAAAAAAACAAGATTTTCTGGTTTTAACGATAAATCTTCTAATACATGGTGATAAATTTTTTCATCTGGCTTAATCATTCCTAAGTCGAATGAAAAATAAGTTTTCTTAAACAAACCAAATAATGACTCTCCTTGGGGACCTAATGGCACCTGCGTAAATTGCTTCGCATGAATTAAGCTGGTATTACTTAATAAGTATATAGCATATTGCTTGGCAATATTTTCTAACCAGGTATATACTTGGGGATGAAAATCCAATAAAAGAGCTGAAAATGCCAAATCAAACTGTTCATCTGAACAATTCAATGCTAGAGAATGGCGAAGAAAATATCTAAACTCTTCCTCTGTTTGCAAACCGCTTTCGTATCTAGCCCAAAGAGCTTGACTGTGAGTCAATTCCTTCACTTCTTCTGCGGAAAACCGATCTGATAAATCTGCAAAAGCCTGAAACGTTTTGTCTAGGTCAATTGGTAATAATACATTACCTAAATCAAAGAGAAGTGATAGTTTAGAGGATGACATAATACCTACTCAACAACAACACCCATTTTACCGTACTTATCTATACGTGCATCTATGCGTGCTCGAACATCCATAGCACATAGCTTTTTCAATTCATCTTTGATCACAGCTTTCATTTTAGCCGCTGCAGCATCAGGATCTAAGTGTGCACCACCTAATGGCTCAGGAATAATCCCATCGATCAAGCCATTTTGCTCCATATCATTGGCTGTCAATTTCAAAGCTTCGGCAGCTTGCTCTTTATAATTCCATGATCTCCATAAAATCGAAGAACAAGATTCCGGAGATATCACCGAATACCATGTATTTTCCATCATCAAAACTCGATCACCTACAGCTATCCCCAATGCACCACCAGAAGCACCTTCACCTATGATGATACAAATTACTGGTACTTTCAACATAAACATGTCGCGGATATTACGCGCAATAGCTTCTCCCTGACCTCTTTCTTCTGCTTCTAAGCCTGGAAATGCACCTGGAGTATCTATTAAGCATACGATGGGTTTATTGAACTTCTCAGCCATTTTCATCAAACGCAAGGCCTTACGATATCCTTCTGGATTCGGCATACCAAAATTACGATACTGTCTTTGCTTCGTATTACGTCCTTTTTGTTGACCAATGAACATAACAGAAAATTCTCCATCGATATTTCCAAATCCACCCACCATGGCTTTATCATCGGCCACAGAACGATCTCCGTGAATCTCGATAAACTCTTCACATATTTTTTCGATATAATCAAAAGTATAAGGACGATCAGGATGTCTAGATAACTGAACCCTTTGCCAACGAGTTAAATTAGAAAATGTCTCTTTTTTCAATTCTAGAATTTTTTCTGTCAATGATTGTACTGTAGCAGTCACATCGACATTATTTTCAATTGCTAATTTGCGCATTTCTATCAACTTATCCTCTAATTCAGCAATTGGCTTTTCAAATTCTAATAATGTTCTCATAGTAGATGTTAATTTCAATTGTAAAATTATCAATTAAAGAATGAAAGTTTGATTCTTTTCAGGCAAAATAACATCCTGATATCCCAAATTTGTTAACTCTTCTTTGAATTCTACCATACTTTCTTCTTCACCATGGGATAGAAATACTTTTTTTAAGGTAGATGGACTTTGAACTTTGACAAAATCCAACAAACCCAATTTATCTGCATGTCCTGAAAAGACATCAATTTTACGTATTTGTGCGTGAACTTTGTATTCTCGATCTCGTACTTGAATATGATCTGTTCCTGCTAATAACTGTCGGCCTAAAGTACCTTCAGCAGCATAACCAATCAATAAAATCGTACAATAAGTATTTGAAATATTGTCTGCAATATGGGTTTCTACCCTTCCACCTGAAATCATTCCTGAAGAAGAAATAATAATACATGGTTCATGGTAGTTCTTAATGGCTCTACTTTCTTTTTCTGTTTGCAAAAACTTCAAATTATCAAAGTCAAATAATTCATCATATTCAGCTTGAAACTCTCTAGCTTCTTGATTTAAGTAAGATGAATATTTGGTATAAATACGGGTAGAACTTTTTCCCATAGGACTATCCGTGAATACACGAATAGCAGGAAAATGGTCTTCTTCGATTAATCGATTTAAGGTATATAAAACAGCTTGGGTTCTACCCACTGAGAAAGCAGGAATAATTAATCTACCTGGTTTGTCTATACAGGTTGATTTTATTATATCGCCCAAAGCTTTTTTAGTCGATTCTTTATCTTCATGGATACGATTTCCATAAGTAGTTTCGCAAACTAAATAATCGCAAGCTGGCATGGTTTGCGGATCAATATGCAATGGGTAATTTTTTCGACCCACATCACCACTAAAACCAAGGGTTTTCTTTACTCCGTTTTCTGTAATACCTAAATGTACATGGGCAGCACCTAAAAGATGACCAGCTGGTATAAAGGTGATTTCTAAATTCTCTGTAGCTCTAAATTTCTTACTAAATGGAATCGTAATGAAATGGTTCACAGAATGTTCTACATCCTTTTGCAAATACAAATCGCCTTTTCGTAATAGACGATCCATTTGTTTATGCTTTTTACGACTTTCACCTTGAGCAGCTTTCAACTTTCTCAAATGTAAATTAGCCGAGTCCATTAAAAGTAATTCCGCTAATTCAGCTGTTGGGGGAGTACAAAGCACTTGCCCTTCGTATCCTTCTCGATACAGCATGGGAATATTGCCAGAGTGGTCAATATGGGCATGTGTAAGAATAACTAAATTAATCAAGGACGCATCAAATGGGAAAAATGCTTTGCTCTCATATGGTTCATCAAAATCAATCTCCCGCTCCATGTCCGTACCACAATCAATCAAAATCTTAAAGCCATCTTCCAATTCTAGCAAGTACATACTTCCTGTTACTTGTTTGGCCGCACCTAAAAATTGTAGCTTCATAAAATCAAATAAATAGGGGCTCAAAGAGCCCCTGATACATGACAAAAATACAGCTTTTTCGTGAAATAGAAATGCCTATTTCACTTGCTTAGCAAAATCAGCCTGCATTTTATCTAAAACATCTTTTGTTAATTGCTTATCAGCAATAACAGTTCTATATCTAAATGTCACAGATTCGCCTTTTTTCAAAGTTAAATTACGCTCATCCTTGCCATTACTAAACACTTTAGCACCAAGTGGATTAACAGCAAATAAACCATAACCTCTAGCATGCCAATAACTTGGATAACTAACATTGGAAGGGTGATCTAAAATAGCAATATTGATAGGATGATTATCCAATACACCTTTCAAATTCATCCATTTAGCACGAGTGCTCCAAACTTTCTCGCCAGTTATACCTTCACTACTTTCATAATCTCCGCTTACACCTGTATTATCTAATACAGGAACTTTCGTTTCAACACCATGAGCATCCGTAAAGATATCCGGTTTATTCGACGGAATTTCTAATTGACGTGCTACGCGAATAGCAAACATTCCGTCTTTAACATCTTTAAAAAGAACTGTCTCTGCTAAGGCAGTTAAGGTAGTAATTCGATCAATCACACGAATATCCGATGTTCCTGAGAATACATAAGTTGTCTTTTCTGCCAATACCTTCGCTCCTTTTCCATCACTATCAATCCAGGTTGCTGAAACACCCAATTCTCCTTTTTCTTTACCTGATTTCATGTTCAATACCTGCTCATGAACAATCGTTCCAAATTTATGGCTCTTCATGCCATCGGAGATATTGTTAGAATTATTCCAGTAGTCAAATCCATTAACATCTTCATAGTTTAACCACATCCCTACATGGTGAGGGTGGTCTGTACGTTCGCCTGGGCGAATAGCTACTGGATAACCACGTGTAATAGTACTTCCTTTAGCACTTAAAATTGGATAAAGAACGGCCTTTTTTAAGATGGCTTCACCTGGAAAAAAGTAAGACGTAAAATATTTACCCCCAACTAATACGTCAATTTTCTTTTCAGCATCATTTTTTTTGAAGCTAACTGATTGGTTTTGAGCATTTACTTGAAAAGCGATGCAAGCAGATAAGATTAAAAATAATTTTTTCATAAAAATAAGTTTAAAGTAAAATTCCGAGAATGACTCCTCGGAATTTTACAAAATAACAAAATCAAATTGATATTAATAACCTGCGTTTTGAGGGAATCCAGTAGAAGTACCTTCTGCCCTATCAATTTGTAGCTGCGGAATAGGTCTTAATACGTGGTGAGCTTTAATAAATGGAGCCGCTTGAGGATTATACTTCTTCACTCGGTCAATCAAGTTTCCCCAACGAGCCAAATCTAACCAACGCGATTGTTCTCCTAATAATTCACGCTCACGCTCATCCATAACAAAATCTAATGTTATATCATCTGCCTTGATCGTCATTTCGTTTTCTTTACCAGGCCAGGCAGCACGACGACGTATCATATTATAATTTGCCGCAGCATCTGCTTTAAGTCCAGAAAAATATTGAGCTTCAGCTAACATCAAATAGGTATCTGCCAATCTAAAAGCAATAAAGTCACGACCACCTTCAAATTGAGTACGGTCTACACGACCACCGTCAAAATGCTTATTGATAGCTGGAAAAATACGCTCATCGTAGCGAGATGGTACCAATACTTGATATTTCTTTTTTGCTCTTTCAGCTTCCGACATTTCATAACCAGGTAAGAAAATAGCCGTATCTCCTAAAGCAAATGTGACCGTCTTCTTGGTTAAATCAAAACTCGTATTATAAGTTCCTGGTTTATTGGATAAATAAGTATCCTTAAAAGTTTTCTTATAACGGCTGTCAATATCGCGATTATTGAAAACAACATCTAAGGTATAATTCGTTGGCTTGTAGCGCTTAAAAGGACGACCATTTTCAGTATCACGTTGCATACCAGGTAATACGTCATACTCCATACCAAAAAATACGTGTGCGTTATTACCACCTGCATTGGTTAATGGGTCACGAGTATATTGAACAGACCAGATAACTTCGTTGTTCATTTCATTTCCTTGCTTATGCACATCAGCGAAATTAGGCAACAGAGTCAAACCATAATTTGCAATTACGCTTTTAAGATTAACAATGGCTTTTGCATAATCATCTCCAGCTTTAGCTGATGAAGTTGCTTTAGTCAAATAAACTCTACCTAATAGATGTTCCGCTGCTGCACGTGTAGCACGACCGTATTCCGCCGATCTTGATTTATTTTCCAAATCAGGAATCGCTTCATTCAAATCCTTGATAATTTGAGCATACTGTTCAGCTACCGTACTGCGTTTTACTACTTTAGTTGGTGCTAAGGTTTCAGTTAAGCGTAAATCTACCCCACCAAACAATTGAGTAAAAATAAAATAATGGTGAGCACGAATAAACTTAGCTTCAGCTACACGTTGCTTCTTAACGGATTCTGCTAAACCCGTCACAGCAGACGATCGTCCAATAATGGCATTGCACGTATTAATACCTTGGTAAAAATCATTCCAAATTTCTGCCAATAAACCGTTTCTGGTATCGAAATCTGTTGTGTAGGTATTCATGAATTTCCAGCTTCCGTCAGCACCATTGGTATAGGTATCTGTTCCAAAAATCGTCAAATTCATACCGCGCTCTGTACCATACCATGAACGCATGGTCGAATAAGCTGCACTTGTAGCATCGTTTAAACCTTTGGCAGTATTGATATAATCATTACCAATTCGTGAAACGACATTTTCTGTTAGCAAATCATTACAGGATTGTAAACCTAAACCTAAAGTTCCAATCAATCCTAAATTTGCTAAAAAACTTATTTTTTTAAATAATTTAAAGCTTTTCATATCTATCAATATTTGAAATATTTTTAAAATTTAAGATTTACGCCGAAAGTAAGTACACTCGTTGCAGGGGAAACGTTTGTGTTTACTTCACCCCCTCCAACACCTTGCTCTCCGTCTACGTAAGTTTCTGGGTCAATACCTTTGTATTTTTGACGGTATTCTGCCAAGATTAATGGTTGCTGGATACTAGCATACACTCGGATACTTTCCATCTTCCATTTTTTAGCTACAGCTTCCGGAATATTGTAACCAATATTGATATTTCTGATCTTAAAGAATGAACCTTCAAAATATGTCAATGAACTACCATATTTAGGAAACTCTTGAGTCACAACTGGTTGAGGAAACTCATTGGTTGGATTATTCGGAGTCCAATAGTTCAATGACAAGTTGTTGTATCGACCAGCTAATTGATTGACGTTATCATGAAAACGACTACGAATCATTTGACCTACACGAGCAAAAACAAAGAAAGATAAGTCAAAACCTTTGTACGAAAATCTGTTGGTTAAACCAGCTGTAAAAGCAGGTACAGCAGATCCTAATATTTGACGGTCATCTGCATTAATCTTACCATCATTATTATAGTCTTGCACTTTAATTTGACCCACTTTATCACCGTATTTCGCAGCTTCATCTTTTTCAGAAGTTTGCCAAATACCTATTTTCTTGTAATCAAAGAATACACTTAAAGGCTGACCAATAAATCTACCTGCACCAATATCATCTACTTTTCCATTCGCTAACTCAATAATGGATTCTCTATTTCGGTTGAAAATCAAATCTGTAGTCCAATTAAAACCTCCTTTATCTACGTTGACAGAAGATAAGGTTAATTCAATACCCGTATTTTGAGTTTCTCCAATGTTAGTAGTAAAACCACCAAATCCAATGGAAGTAGGAAGAGGTTGAGGTGCTAATAAATTCGTAGTATTGGTTACGTAGTATTCAGCAGTACCTGAAATTCTTCCACGTAAGAAACTAAAGTCTAAACCTACGTTTTTAGTTGTAGAAGTTTCCCAACGTAAATCTGGGTTACCGATGGTATTAGGACGGTATCCATAAGCTGCAGCATTGTCCCAAGCATAGGCTGTTCTGCCTAACAAAGCTTGTGTTTGATACGGGTTAATTGCTTGGTTACCAATGGCGCCCCAGCTAGCACGCAATTTCAACTGATCAATAGCTGTAATATCTTTAATAAAGGGCTCTTCTGACATATTCCAACCAATAGCCACTGATGGGAACAATCCAAACTTGGTATTAGCTCCAAATCGTGAAGATCCATCCGCTCTTAAAGTAGCTGTTATTAAGTACTTTTCTTTGTAGTCATAGTTCAAACGACCCATATAAGATAATAAAGTCCATTCAATCAAATCAGTATTAGCACCAGTAATTTGGCTAGCATCACCTAAACGATGATATGATTCAGATTCTGCAGGAATACCATTAACTGAAATGGAAGTTCTTTCATCCCGATCACGCTGAATAGATTGTAAACCTGTAAAATTGACATTATGAACATCTTTAAACTTACGGTTATAAGTAATTACGTTTTCTAAAGTCCAGTTGAACAAAAATTGCTCACTAATAGAACCATTGGCATTACCTCCGCGGTTATTGTTTGTGAATGCTCCGATAAATCGACCGGCACGACCAATCGTTAAATCTGGACCAAAATTGACACGATATTTTAAACCTTTAGCTATATTCCACTCGCCATAAAGACTATTAAACGTTCTAAAACGTTTATTCTCATCAATATTAGCACCAGGAACAATTTCAGAAAATGGATTAGTTCTTAAACCATCGTTTGTAGGAAGAAATACTAAATTTCCATTGGCATCATATGGTTCACCTAAAGGATTCTCTTGCATGGCTCCACCTAGAATATTCAGGTTTTCTCCATTACGTAAACTGTTGACAACCAAAGTAGATAATCCAATTTTAATCTTGTTGTTAATTTGATGATCCAAGTTGACACGGAAAGTATAACGAGTAAAATCTTGCATCTTAACCACACCAATATCATTAAAATAGTTGGCTGAAATATTGAAAGTAGTCTTTTCTGAACCTCCAGAAACCGATACTTGATGGCTTTGAATAGCACCAGCACGTAACATCCCTCCTACGTAATCCGTACTTCTACCAGTAGAAATACTAGTTAACTCTCTAGGCTCAAATATTTTTGCATCATCAGCGGCAGTAGCAGCACCAAGTGGATATTGTCCAACTGCACGGCGAGATTCACGTTTGTATTCAGCAAACTCAGAACCATTCATTACTTGAATAGTACCTAATTGCTGATTTACACCATAATATGAGTCTACAGAAACTACTGTTTTACCCACTTTACCTCTTTTGGTACTGATGATGACAACTCCATTGGCTCCTCTAGATCCATATATAGCTGTAGCAGATGCATCTTTTAACACTTCCATAGAAGTAATATCAGATGGGTTAATATCATCTATTCCTCCAGATAAAGGAATTCCATCCACTACATATAATGGATCGTTTGATGCATTAAAGGATCTTCTACCACGAATACGGATTTGAGGACCAGCACCCGGCTTAGATCCAGGCTGAACTACGTCAACCCCTGCAGCTCTACCTTGTAAAGCTTGACGCGCATTGGTTACAGGTAACTCAGAAATTTCTTTAGCCCCTACGGAAGAAATAGCACCCGTCATTTGACTCTTTTTCTGAGTACCATAACCAACCACCACAACTTCACTTAAACTAGTATTATCAGCAAGAAGCTTTACATCAATTTGACTTTTAGCTCCCACGGTAATTTCCTGAGGTAAATAGCCCACGGAAGAAATTAATAATACCGATGTACTAGACGCAGAAATTTTAAAATTTCCGTTCACATCGGAGGATGTACCTAATTTGGTTCCTTTAATTAAAACGGATACCCCAGGAATTCCTGAACCATCGTCAGCAGAAATAATTTTTCCGCTAATGGAACGTTCCTGAGCAAACAATTGAATCCCCAAAAAGACAAATATCATGCTTAGTAGGAACTTAGAAAGTAATTTTTTTCTCATTTGTTCTAAAATAATAAGTTAATATGAGTGCAAAGTGTTTTGTATTCTACTCCATAATGCCTTGCTCTCATTAGGAGTTAGCTGGACCTTAGGGTTTATGAATTTTCTAGGTTGGTTCCAGGTACTACTAGAAAATCTTACTAAAAATTTAGCAATGCGATAACGCATTAAGCGTTTTAAGTTTCTTTGTTCCTTTCCATTTTGATGTATCATTTAAAGTTTTTTTTGTACAATTACTATGTAAAGTAATTTCCACAAACTTTTTACTCATTTCACATCAAAATGCTACATTTTCATAGACCATCAACTCTTTCATTTGACGTAAAGCCCCAAAAATTAAATTATACACAGATTGTGGATTGATTTTCATGGATTGACTGATTTGATCCGTATCCATATTGTGATAAAACTTTAAAGAGATAGCCTCTCTTTGTCTTTTACTTAATTTCAACAAGCAGTGAGATAACTGTTTATTGGTTGCTAATTCATCCTCCATTCGAATCATCCTATATTCCTGACTATTATCTCTATCAGCTGTTTCCAAATAGTAGTTAGCATGATGCTGGGAATTTTTTAGTTGGCCATCTAAGTGACGAACCAACTTACGCTTTATGGAAGCCATTAAATAAAACTTAACGCTAGTTGTCGGCCCTAGACTAGCATGATTCCGCCATAGCTCCACAAATAAATCATGTAAACAATCTTTGATTAATTCTTTATCACTTGTAATCCCCATTGAATAGGAATATAAGGGCTGAACAAAATGCTGATAAAGACTAGTAAAGGCCTGATGGTTTCCATTTCTGAATTGGTCCCAAACTTCCACTTCATTGATGCTTTGTTTCATTGGTATAAGATTAATTGGACTATTGTAAGTAGTTCTTAAATTTTACTCCATTTCTTTAGTAGAGTGAAACCAATATAGATATAGGAATTATAATAATTCAATGAAAATCTTTAATTTTTTTCCGTAAACGTTTACGTAAACGTTTACATTTTTTGGGTCTTTGAAAAAAATGAAAAACAAGGTTAAAAAATGAACTAATTAATATTTCTACCAAAAAAAATACCATAAACTAAAAATTGACTATTTTTAAGTTTTCCATAGAAGATGAATCAACAAATTAAAAAATTAAACACCTTGGACGCCTCAATGCTGGTCATGGGTTCCATGATAGGTTCAGGTATATTTTTAGTAAGTTCAGAAGTAGCTAGACAAATATCCAGCCCCTATATGTGGCTGGGAACCTGGATACTAACTAGTTTTTTAACCATCACAGGGGCATACGCCTACGGCAAGCTTTCGACTCTTTTCCCCCAAACTGGTGGACAATACATATATCTCAAAGAGGCTTATTCTCCCATGACGGGATTTTTGTTCGGATGGACAACATTTCTTGTGATACAAACAGGAACCATTGCAGCTGTTGCCGTAGCTTTTGCTAAGTATACAGGCTTTTTGTTTCCCAATTTGATTAATGAAAATGCGGTTTTGTTTAATTACATCAATAGTCAACAAATTTTAGCTGCAGCTTTAATAGCATTACTTACTTATTTCAATTTAAAAGGAATATCCTTTGCCTCATTCATTCAAAACCTGTTCACCTTTACCAAAATTGGAGCTATCATCGTATTAATCTTAATTGGTTTTTATGTTGGCTTTCAAAATGATTGGTTGCATTTTGATCATTTTTTTAGCGAAGTGAAAACATATGATGTAGCGGTTCAACAAGTAATACCCATCAACTCGTTAACTTTAGCTAGTTTATTTGGTGTAGCCATGATTGGTCCCCTATTTTCCTCTTCCGCCTGGAATAATGTCACTTTTGCCAGTCAAGACTTTGAAGATCCTAAAAAAACCATTGCAAAAGGACTTGTTTATGGTTCTGCCTTGGTTTGTTTATTATACATTTTAACCAATATCGCTTATCTAGGCATACTTCCATTGGATGGGAATCCTTCAGGCACAACAGCCTATGAACGTGGCATTATGTTTGCCAGCCAAGACCGATTGGGGTCCGCTGCATTACAGAGTGTATTTGGAACCATTGGCGCTACTTTAATGGCCATATTTATCATGATATCTACATTCGGCTGTAATAATGGAATTATATTAGCGGGTGGCCGACTATTCGAAGCTATGGCTCAGGATAAATTATTCTTTTCAAAAGCTGCATATTTGAACAAAAATGGTGCTCCATCATACTCCTTGATTATACAAGGGATATGGGCTATTCTTCTTTGCTTTTCTGGAGGTTATGGTACCTTATTGGACTTTACGGTATTTGCTATATTATTATTCTACTTCCTAACAGTGATGTCGCTATACAAGGAAAAGATTTCAAAAGGATTATTAAGTAATACCAACAAAGTATTATTTGCTGTTTACTTAATAATCCTAGTAGCCATAGCAGCTAATTTATTGTATGTTAAAACACTCTCTTCAACAATCGGATTAGGTCTCGTGATATCAGGAGTGCCTTTTTATTATTTAATGAAAAGAAATCAAAGTAAAGACTGAGTTTTAAACCATTTCACTAAACTTTCGAACCAATCATCACTGGTTGTTTTGTTGTTAAGTCCAAAACCATGTCCACCTTTGGCATAAACATGTAAATCACTAGAAATATTAAGATCGCTTAATTTCTCTACGTACAATAAAGAATTTTTGACGGGTACCGCTTTATCGTCAGCTGCATGTACTAAAAATGCTGGAGGTGTTTGAGAAGTAACTTGTTCCTCATTTGAGAACAAGTGTAAATCTTCTGCCGACATCTCTGGGCCAATTAAATTTTTAGCTGAACCTTGATGCCCAAAGGATCTAAAGCTAATAACTGGATATAATAGAATTTGAAAATCTGGACGTAAATTGGCTCCATCATTGATTCCAGTATAATCTTTGGTAAAATGAGTGGCTGCACTTGATGCTAAATGACCACCTGCAGAAAAGCCCATGATACCAATTTTCTTAGGATCAATTCCCCATTCTGTAGCATGTTGACGGGTGATACGAATAGCTTGTTGGGCATCTTGTAATGGAGCGATTCGTTTATCTACTTGTCTTTTAGCATCTGGCAAACGATAAAATAAGACCAGAGCATGAATACCCTTTTCGTTGAATTTCTTAGCTATATCTGAACCTTCGTGAGAAGAAGCTAATATTCCATAACCTCCTCCAGGACAAACAATCACACAAGGTTTATTGGCTCCTGATCCAGCAGAATAAAATTGGTAAGTAGGAATCGTAACCTTAGCAATGCGTGATATACCATTCGTTACTGCTACGTTTTGTTCATTTGGACCATCAATGTAATTGGGAACTGCTCCAGGATACAGAGCTTGGGGACCTTGAGCCATTAGACAAAAAGATAGGTTTACAATAGAGAAAAGAGTCAATACAATTTTTTTCATGACTTAATAACAGGTTTAGTTTTATCGGTAGTAATTAAAACGACTGCCAATAGTATGAAAAAACTAGCAAATAATAAAATAGGATGTAACTCTTCATCCAAAACTAAATTCCCTAAAATTAAAGCAACCACTGGATTGACATACGTATACGTTGCCACTAAAGTTGCGTCACATTCTTTCGACAAATACCCAAATAAAGAAAAACCAGCCATGGAACCAATTAATGTTAAATAGGCAAAAACGGACCACGCTGACATGGGAACAGCATCAAAATGTAACAAAGCTAAATCTCCTTTCATTGAACTAATGAAAATCAAAGGAATACTACCTGAAATCATTTGAATGGCACAAACTTGGGTAAAATGATAAGTGTTTGCTTTGGTTGATTGAACACGAAATACCGCAATATTCCAAGCTATCACCGCACCTAATAAAAGTAAAATACCAGTGAAAAATTCATCTGCTTTACCTGGAATAGATAATCCTTTTTGAGAACTCATTAATAAAATACCAACTAAGCCTAGCAGTGTAGCTACTATTTTTTTAAAACTGGGTTTCACTCCTTCTAGCCAAAAAAATATCACTAAAATCAAAGGGCCTAAGGCCATAAAAACCGCTGAAAAACCAGAAGGAACGATCGCACTGGCCACAGCTAAAGATGCATTATTGACCGTTATAAATAGCATACCTGCCATGATGTGGACACGCAAATGTTTTAATGGCATCTTTACCCAATAGCCACCTAATATAGACCAGCTTAATAACAATAATCCAGCTGTCATATTCCTACCATAAGAAATAAACAAGGGAGGAAAATATGCCACTAATATTCGTACGCTTAAAAATGTGGAACCCCAAATTAGATAGAGTAAACCTAATGCAATTAGATTAGGTAAACTCATTGAACCTTTTTTTAACATGCTATTGTAATAAATCTGGTCTACGATCTTGTGTACGCTTTATTGACTGTTCATGTCTCCAAGCTTCAATTTTCTTTTCATGGCCTGAAAGTAATACCTCAGGTACATCCATCCCTTTGAAACTTGCTGGTCGAGTATAAACTGGTGGAGCTAATAATCCATCTTGAAACGAATCTGTTAAGGCTGAACTCTCATCACCGATGGCTCCAGGTATCAGTCGAATAATGGCATCCGCACATACAGCTGCCGCAATTTCTCCCCCAGATAACACATAGTCGCCAATTGATATTTCTCGAGTAACGTATTTCTCTCGTATCCTCTCGTCGATTCCCTTGTAATGCCCACAAATAAATAATAGGTTTTCTGACAAGCTCAACTGATTAGCTAAACCTTGTTGGAATGTTTGGCCATCCGGTGTCAGAAAAATAATATCCTGATAAGTTCTCTCCGCCATTAAATGATCCAAACAAGTAGAAAGAGGTTCCACAGCGATTACCATTCCTGCACCTCCACCAAATGGATAATCATCTACTTGCCTGAATTTCTTGGAAGAATAATCATGCAAATCGTGCAAATGTATAGATACCAAGCCCGCTTGACTAGCTCTTTTGCAGATGGAATGTTCAAAAAAACTTTGCATCAAGGCAGGAACCACCGAAATGATATCAATTCGCATCATCTAAATATACTTCTAAAAGTCCATCTGGTAAAACACTGTGAATCACTTGATTCTTCTTATCAACTTTGGGTATAATAGCATCCATCAAAGGAATTAACACTTCCTTAGATTGATAATTCATAACCAATACATCTTGCGCTCCAGTAGAGTATACTTCTTTTACTGTACCTAATGGACCATGATGTTTATCTATTACCTGATATCCAACTATTTCGTGATAATAAAATTGATTATCCTTTAATTTGGGTAACATCGATACGGGTAAAAAGAGCTTGACTCCCACCAATTCTTTGGCAGCATCCAAGGTTTCAATACCTTCTAAACTCAGTAAATTCAGGTTAGATCTAATTTGTAAATCAGTAATAAAATAAGGAACCATTTCATTACCTAATTGTAAGAATACAGCATCTAAATCCTCATATTCTTCCGGATCATCTACATCCAAATAAACATGGAAAGCCCCCTTGATACCATGAGGTTTAGAAAGCGTCCCTAATTCAAAATATTCTGTTACTGCCATAGGTACAAAAAAAAATCATACAAATCTGAAGATCAAATTTGTATGATTTTAAATGAATTTAAAAATTATTCTGCAGCAGGAGCTTCTGGTGCAGCTTCTTCTGTTGCTGGTGCTTCCTCAGCAGCAGGAGCTTCTTCTGCAGCTACTTCAGCTACAACAGTTTCTTCTACTTCTTCAGCTGCATCATCATCACTTTCATTGATAGCTTCTACTACACTAGCTACTAAAGCTTCTTCTTCTACTTTGTTTTTCGCTGCAATAACTTCAGCACGAGCCGCAGAAACTTTCGCTTCAGCTGCTAAACGAGTAGCTTTAGACTTATCTTTAGAATCTTGGATGTTAGTAGACTTAGTTTGAATCTTAGTCTCTTTTTCAGCTTTCCAAGCTTCAAACTTAGCGTCTGCTTGCTCTTGTGTAATAGCACCTTTGATCACACCTACTTGTAAGTGTTTCTTGTATAAAATACCACGGTAAGACAAAATTGCTTTTGCTGTATCCGTAGGTTGAGCTCCATTCATCACCCATTTAAGTGCTTGTGCATCGTTCAAGACGATAGTAGCAGGATTTGAATTTGGGTTATACGTACCAATTTTCTCAATAAAACGACCGTCGCGAGGTGCACGAGCATCTGCTACAACTAAGTCAAAAATTGCCAATTTCTTGCGTCCACGACGCGCTAGTCTGATTTTAACAGCCATTATTTGTTGGGTTATGAGGGATCTCGTCCCTCGAGTTTATAAAAATGTTTGCGAAATTAACAATTTTGGAGAGAATTTCCAAGTAAAAGAAATAGAGAAAATAAATCTATAAGCCGAATTCTGTAAGCTGTAAAGCCTTCTTATCATTTATCTTGGATGAACATCACTGTTCACCTCTAGCAATCTACCCGCTGACATCGGACGAGCAACCCTTTTGTCTTTCGACAGCCAGCCTATTTGATCTTGCAACGCGTGAGGTTTACCTATGCCTATTTTGTCACCAAAATAGCGGTGAGCTCTTACCTCGCCTTTTCACCCTTACCCCGAAAGGCGGTTATTTTCTGCGGCACTATCTGTGAGATTATAAATAATCTCCCTTCCCGTTAGGAAGCACGATGCTCTATGTTGTTCGGACTTTCCTCTTTAAAAAAGCGATAAGACGATTTATTTTCTCTAGCGCAAAGGTAGTATTTATTTCCTTATCAACCATTTACCCTGAATTTTACCCTGAACATTCAAGACTTCCTTATTCCATTGCAAACTATCCAAACGAATTTGCATATCAGAATCAATCATCCCACTATTCATCCACTTGGAGCGATCAATAAACAACATAGGATCAATAGTAAATTGATTTAAATTCTTCTCTAATCTCCTAACAACTTGTTTCTTAAATAGACTTGAAGGAAAACTTAATCCAGATAACTCTTTCGATACCAAACGAATACTTAATTTATTGTCTTCCAATAAAACAGGAATAAAATCAAAACTAAACGAACTCTCCTTTCCCTTGTAACCCAAAATACTACAATGGATCCATCTAGAATCCAGTGTTTGTAAGGTCAATATTAAGTTAGGTTGCTTAGCCCCTTTTCTCATTTGTGTTTCTACTAAAGCTCTCAAATATTCCCAACTTAATTGAACCGAAAATGGAGCTCCAGATTCTGCTACGGAAGGTACATTAGAAATCAATTTAATAGCATTCTTTTGCAATACCCGATTGTCAAACACATTCGTAAACACCAAAGAAGAATTTATAAATACCGATCCACGTACACTAGTAGTACCAAAAACGACTTTATCTAGGGCTATTTGATTTACCGATGGAAGTAATACAAAATCCGCTACTGGCATACTATGTATGGCAGTATTTAGCATTTTTTCTAAGTTAACCACTTGAAGTGATTGATTAATCTGGGATGATATTTGACTGATCAACTGTTCCTGCTTACTAGCTAATAAACGATCAATAACCGATGAAACATTCACTCCAAAGCCAGCCACGCGTAAACTAGGCTTTTCTTTCCATTGGTAAGAATATTGAATTTTCTGAACAGAAAGAGAATTGATGGGCTTTGAAAGGATATCAGCTTGCACAGTTAAATCCATTTGTCCATTCACCTTGCCCGCCGAAAAACCAGCTAAACTTGGCTCTGCAGTAAAACTAATTGGCAATTTTAAGCTGAGTGATTGATCATTGTTTCCTTGAATTTTTGCCAGATTCAACAAGTTTACTTGTAACGGAAAACCCACAATAGATGCATCTGAACCTGTTTTAAATAAGGTTTTTCCTGGTTGCCATCGCATCCATTTCTGCAAAGTGTCATACGAAAATTCAAAATCAACCTGCGTAAAAGCTGGTTTTAGTTGGGTAAAATTCTCTTGATAAACGGCAGATTTGGAAGGTAAAACGACTTCCTTACGACAAGAGAAGCCCAAAAAACAAACCATTAAAACTAAAAAATACCTCATATTTGATTTAATCTTTTGCGAATAATCCATTCCAATCCTACTAGTACTAACATCAATAAACCAAAATAAGGCCACTCCCAAAGGTTAATTTCTTTGTTACTAACTCTCTTAGTATCTTCTATATTATTTAAAGAGAGGTTTTTTATCTCAGAAGATTCCAAAATCTTCACTCCTTCCCGATGACTTAAAACTTGAAAATTAGCATTGTTTCTACCCATTATTTTTTCTGGATTATCATCCAAAACAGTAAATGCCCCATTGAATTCCAATTCCTTACCTTGATAAACCAATTTTGCCTGGTATTGATATTTACCTTTCTTAGATGGCTGAAAATTGACTATTTGATGAGCTTGAGATAAAGTGCGTTTGAACTGAACAGTTGAATTAGTTGAAACAATTTTAAATTGAACGTCGATTTTTTGCTTATCCTTTAATTCAGGATTTAACTGCCTAACTTCAAAAAACAAATCCTCTCCTAGCCTAATCTGTGGCTTACTTAATTCAATTGAAAATAGATCATCCGCTTGTCTCAAAAAACTAATTTTTAACATTTCGTGCAAAGTCGAATCCAAGATTTCATAAGACCCCGCGCTTTTCACTTCTGCCATCTGTTCTCTCCAAAGTGCCACATTAGAACTCCATAGGCTTGTTCTAATATCAGAATGCTTCTTCCATAAACTAGGAAAATGTAAACCTACATTTCCAAATTCTTCAAATGTTGGCCAATCCTTCTTCTGTTCTGTAGGGATATTTAAGTACCAAGCCGACTTATCTTTGGGCAATTCTTTTGGTAAGATTCCATAAAAGAGATAATTATCTGCACTAGGTAAAGTTGAAATTGATGGGACAAAATTCCAATGAACGTTGATTTTGGCTTCTTGAGCAACACGATTAATTACTCCTAAATTGGAATTAGGAGATGTGGCAAAAGCTTCAACTTTGGCATGAAAATCTTGTATCACCCAAGTAAATCCTTGAGGTAGTGATGGATCATTTTCAATTTGAATTTGTACTGCATGCTTCCCAACAATGGACTTACTTAACTCTAAGTCAACTAGTTGAAAATCTTTCCATGAGCCCCCAGATGCTTTTAAGGTTTGATATAATTTACCATCCAGCAAAACTTCAATATTAGGAGATTTTTCACCTTGATTAAAATTTGTCCATACAGAAACCGGCACATGAATTCGTTCTCCTGGGACAGAATAAACAGTTTTGGTTGGAATACTTATTCCCATTTTTTGTTGGGAAACTATTTTACCAAAAGGTACGATATACACAGAAGCACCTCGGTGTATTGGTGTTTCTAAATCACTTAATTGTCCGTCTGTAACAAAAAAAACCTGGGATAATTGAAAGTTCTTACTCTCTTTTCTAATCAATTCTTGCACTTTCCCCCAAGAAGAATTTTGACCAACTGGAGCAATTGCCTGTATAGAATTCTCTGGACTGTTTAAGCCTACAATTTTCAATTCACCGCGATTACTTGCAATGTCTTGAATTTTCTTACTCACATCCTGAATAAAAACAGCATAAGTAGCTTGATTCATGGATTGTGAATCATCGATAATCAATAAAACCTTAGAAGGAAGCACGTTTGATTCCTCAATAGCTATCTTCCAAGGAATAAAACATAAGACAATCCCAACCAAAAACAAACCTCTTAAAACAGCTTGAAACCGGCTCAACAAGCTAAAGGAATAATTTCTATTTTGAAACCAATAATAAGCTAGACCCAATAAAAAAGCTAAGCTCAATCCCACCCAAAGGGGAACTGAGCTTAGCCATAAATTCAAGAGAATCGAATGCATTAGGTTAATAGACCCCCATCAACTTGTAATACTTGACCCGTTACATAAGAGGACAATTCAGAACCTAAAAATAAGCATACATTAGCTACTTCTTCTGCTTGCCCACCTCTTTTCAATGGAATAGCCTTTGTCCACTCATCTACTGTGGCTTCATTTAATTCACCTGTCATTTCAGTTTCAATAAAACCTGGTGCTATGGCATTACAACGAATATTTCTTGAGCCTAATTCTAAAGCTACAGACTTCGTAAATCCTATAATACCTGCTTTTGAAGCTGAATAATTCGCTTGACCAGCATTTCCCTTTATTCCAACAATGGATGTTAAATTAATGATAGAACCTGACTTAGCTTTCATCATAGGTTTGATAACAGCTTTTGTCAAATTGAAAACAGATTTAAGATTTACACGTATTACTTCATCCCACTGTTCTTCGCTCATGCGCATCAACAAACCGTCGCGTGTAATACCAGCGTTGTTGATTAATACATCAATAGAACCAAAATCTTCCAATACTGAATTAACCAACTCTTCTGATTCTACATACTGAGAAGCATCCGAACGATAGCCTTTGGCTCGAATTCCATAAGCAGCTAATTCTTTTTCAAGAGCCTCTCCTTTTTCAACAGAAGACAAATACGTAAAAGCTACATTAGCTCCAGATTTAGCAAATGAAGTAGCAATGGCACGACCAATACCTCTCGATGCTCCTGTGACTAATACAACCTTGTTTTCAACTAATTTCATACAAATAATTTAATCTTTTTATTGGTTTTTTCTTGTTAGTACTATTTCCGTTGCCCCTTCCACAAAATCTGCTTCGATAATCTCATTTTCAGCTAAAGGTCCTTTTAAAATCTCTTCTGCTAATGGATCCTCTAAGTATTTTTGAATGGCACGGTTCAAAGGTCTAGCACCATATTGTGGATCATATCCCTTATCAGCAATATAATCCTTGGCTTTGTCTGTCAAAGTTACCGTATATCCTAAATTGCTCAAACGAGTTTTCAATTTAATCAACATTAAATCGATGATTTGATGCAAATCAGCTCTTTCAAGGGAATTAAATACAATAATATCATCCAAACGATTAATGAATTCAGGTGCAAATGCCTTTTTCAATGCATTTTGTATCGTTGATTTAGCGTGTTCTTCGATATTATCCGTTCTTGACTTGGTTGAAAAACCAATTCCTGATCCAAAATCTTTCAAATCACGAGCTCCAATATTGGAGGTCATAATAATAATCGTATTTCTAAAATCAACTCTTCTACCTAATCCATCCGTTAAAATTCCATCATCCAACACTTGCAATAACAAGTTGAAAACATCTGGATGTGCTTTTTCGATTTCGTCTAAAAGAACTACCGAATAAGGTTTTCTACGGATTTTCTCAGTTAATTGACCTCCCTCTTCATATCCCACATATCCTGGAGGCGCTCCAACTAAGCGTGATACACTGAATTTCTCCATGTATTCACTCATATCTATACGTACCAAAGCATCTTCTTTATCAAACAAGTAAGAAGCTAATACTTTCGCCATTTCCGTTTTACCTACTCCAGTAGGACCTAGGAAAATAAAGGATCCAATTGGCTTTTTAGGGTCTTTTAAACCTACACGAGTTCGTTGAATGGCTTTCACTAATTTCTTAATGGCATCTCCTTGACCAATCACATGTTTGGACATTTCTTGCTCCATCAACAACAACTTCTCTCCTTCTTTGGCTGCAACTCGATTCACTGGAATACCCGTCATTTGAGCAATTACTTCCGCTACATGCTCTTCGGTTACAGTAAATTTCTGCTTTTTAGACTCCTCTTCCCAAATATTTTTAGCTTGCTCTAACTGATCAATCAATTTCTTTTCACGATCACGCAACTGAGCAGCCTCTTCATATTTCTGAGATTTAACTACTTGGTTTTTTTCCTTCTTAACTATTTCAATCTGAGATTCTAAAGCCACAATATCTGCAGGAACATTAATATTGGAAATGTGTACACGAGCACCCACCTCATCCATTACATCAATGGCTTTATCAGGTAAGAAACGATCTGAAACATAACGATCAGATAATTTCACAGCAGAAACGATAGATTCTGGGGTATAAATTACATGATGATGCTCTTCGTACTTATCCTTAATATTATGTAATATCTCAATGGTTTCATCAACGGTAGTAGCATCGACCATCACAGTTTGGAAACGACGAGCCAAAGCACCGTCCTTTTCTATGTATTGGCGATATTCATCTAAAGTTGTAGCTCCAATAACTTGGATATCCCCTCTCGCTAAAGCTGGTTTAAACATGTTAGAAGCATCCAATGAACCAGAAGCTCCACCCGCACCCACAATGGTATGCAATTCATCAATAAACAGTATGACATCTGTTGATTTTTCCAACTCATTCATGACCGCTTTCATACGCTCCTCAAACTGACCACGGTATTTAGTACCGGCCACTAAAGATGCCAAATCAAGTGTCACAACTCGCTTACCAAATAACACACGAGAAACCTTCTTTTGAATGATTCTTAGCGCTAATCCTTCAGCTATAGCCGTTTTACCCACACCTGGTTCACCTATTAAAATGGGGTTGTTTTTCTTTCTACGTGATAAAATTTGAGCTACACGCTCAATCTCCTTTTCACGACCTACTATAGGATCTAACTTACCGTTCTCCGCAATTTTAGTTAAATCACGACCAAAGTTATCTAAAACAGGTGTTTTACTCTTTTCTGTACTTTTAGTTCCGGAAGATGCTGAACCTGAACCGGCAGCTCCACCTGAACCTGAAGAATACAAACGACTATCATCATCGTTATCGTCGGTATCAGAACTTGCCTTAGGGGAATTTTCTTGACCAGCACCATTTTGGAACTCAACCATTTCTTTAATCAAATCGTAGTAAACTTGATATTTTTCCAAAATTTGAGTTGCTACATTATCTTCATCACGCAAAATAGCCATCAACAAATGATCTGTACCAACTAGATTTGTTTTGAAATATTTAGCTTCTAAATAAGTCAAACGCAATACCTTCTCCGCTTGTTTAGTCAAAGGTATGTTCAACATATTCTGCTTATCAAAGGAAGAACGACTCGTTGACGAAGTTGAGTGCTCAATGCTCTGCCTTAATTGATCTAAGGATACACCAGACTTCAACAATAAATCAATTCCTGGACCTTCTCCATCACGAATCATTCCTAGCATTAGGTGCTCTGTCCCAATGTAATCATGTCCTAAACGTAAGGCCTCTTCTCTTGCTAGAGAAATCACTTCTTTCACTTTATTTGAAAACTTAGCCTCCATATAATTTATTTTTATGCCGAGAACAAGAACACCGTTCTATTTGTTCATTTTTTGTTCAATTGATTTAAAATCAAATTAGCATCTCTGCCCTGATTCATTAACAAATCCAACACCGATAAGTTTGGATGGAATGTATTACCGAAACATTGTGGATAAGCTAATTCTGAATAAACGTTTCTTTCCCGCCAATCTTGTTTGGCTTGGATATAATTCCAAAATACATCTTTATCTTCTATTTCAAACGAATTTGAGAGAGAATAATTCCATTTTCTTCCTAAAATTCGACCAAACAATTCAATGTATTCAATATTTAAATCTACTAAAAAATTTAATTTTTTTGCAAAAATAGAACGTATATATGGCTCAAAATATTCAAAATAAGGAGCTTTTCCATAAGCAGCTTGAATTGCCCCTTGATGAATCCTTACCCAATTTTGACCATAATCTATACGAACATCTTTCATCAACATTTTTCCGGAATGCACATGTTGAATAGGAACTGTTAAGGTTTCAATTCCGTTAGCACCTAAAATAAGTGCTCTATTGCGGTAAGTTTGCTTTTGGAAATGTTCGTAGACTTCGAATTGAACTTGCTCTTGTGAAAGAAGTAATGATAAATATTCTATACTGGGTAAATAGTGGATCTCAATACGCATTCCCAAAAATTAATCGGATATTTGCAAAATTAATAGAATATAGCCAATAAGTTCTGAAATCAAATGATGTTTTTCTTTAGGTTGCTGGGGCAACTACCCTTATTTGTTCTTTATCGATTAGCAGATGCTTTAAAGTGGCTTTTTTATGCGGTAATTTCCTATCGTAAAAAGGTCATTATGGGGAATTTAACCTCCTCTTTTCCAGAAAAATCGGAAAAAGAAATTCGTAAAATTGCCTTTCAATTTTATGGGTATTTAACTGACAATTTATTGGAATTTTTCAAAGGGGTCTCATTAACAGAAAAACAAGTTTTAGAACGTGTTAAATTAAATAATCATGACTTGGTTCAAAACTACATTGATAAAGGTATTCCCGTCATATTAGTGGCTGGACATCAAGGAAACTGGGAATGGGCTATACATCGTTTAGCACTTACCAAAATCACGAATGATGTCGTTTATCAAAAACTAAATAATCCAAATTTCAACGAGTTTAGTAAACAAGTTCGACAACGATTTGGGAATATTGTATTGATGGAAAAAAGGGAATCAGTTATTTTAACACGAGATCGGAAATTGATTCCAAGAACTATTTGTTTAGCGGCCGACCAAGCGCCACAAAAACCAGAAACTGCGTATTGGACTCAATTTTTAAATCAGGATACGGCATTTTTCACTGGTATGGAGCGTTTTGCTAGGGAATACCAATATCCAGTGGTTTTTGCTGAATTAATTCGTGAAAAAAGAGGCTATTATTCCATGACTTATGAATTATTAGCTGAACCTAGCTTTGATAATTTACCCAATGGAGAAATTATTGAACGATTTGCTAGAAGATTAGAGAAATCAATAGTAAAATATCCAGATCAATATTTGTGGTCTCACCGCCGCTGGAAACATAAAAAACCAGAGCAAATCTCTATTAAGTGGAATTAAAGAAAATCGGAGCAATCCCCTGCTCCTTCCCTGATCACTTCAATTTCATCTTCACTGAGGTCAATGACACTGGATGCGATTAATCCACCAAAATCCCCATCAAGGACTAAATCAACCTTATTTTTATAGGTATCAAAAATTAAACTTGGGTCGGTAAAATCTTCGACATCCAATCCTTCTTGAGGAAGAGTAGTCGTCAACAAGGGGTGTCCTAACACCTTGACAATCTCTAAAATGGGCAAATAATTAGGAATACGAATACCAACCGTTTTTTTGCCCTGTACCAAAACAGAAGGCACTTTGGAGCTAGCTGGCAATACGAAGGTATAAGGACCAGGCAAATATCTTTTTAATACTTTAAAGGCAAAATCACTTACTTTGGCAAAGTTGGCAATAGAACTCAAATCTGCACAAATAAACGAAAAACGGTTTTTATTCGGTTTAATTTGCTTGATTTCACAAATCCGAGAAATAGCTTGAGCAGATTGTATAGAACATCCTAAGGCATACATCGTATCTGTAGGATAGATAATTACTCCATTTTTATTTAACACTTGCACCACTTGATCTATCAGTGCTTGTGAATTATTCTTCTCGTAAATCTTAATCCATTGAGCTTCCATTTTTTAGTCGAGAAGGTGGGTAAAAAAAATCATTAGGCTCTTGTTCATTATCCTCTATTTTAACTTGATCTATGCTCGCATTAATTTCAAATCCAACGAGCAATATCAGTGCGAAAAAATACAGCCAAACCATCAAGGCAATAAGTGAACCAATAGAGCCATATACCTTATTGTAACTTGCGAAATTCACTAAGTAATAAGAGAAAATATTAGTAATGCTGATCGTTAAAATAGACGCTGTAATAGAACCTGCATTGAAAAATTTCCATCTTTTATGAATAGCTGGAGCATAAAAATAGATAATGGATATCGTCAAAAAGAATACTGAAAATATAACAAAATAGGTAAGTATCTTAATGAAGTAAAACGTGAAGTCATAATTTATCAAACCTTTATTTGCCAAACTATGAACAATTAAATTACCCACAATGAACACCAAAAAGGCAGTAATTAGCACAAAAGTCAACAGAAAGTTCAAGGCGACCGCTATTACCCTTTCTTTAATATAACCCCGATTTTCGTTGGTTTTGTAGGTCAAGTTAAAAGACCTAATTAATGCCATTATTCCACTCGTAGACGCATAAAGAGCCAAAATAAAACCAAATGACAAAACTCCTCCCCTTTTATTACTAACTAATTCAACCACCAGCTCGGATAAATCCTTAAGCATACTTTTTGGAATAGATCCTTTTAAAAACCCAATCATCTTAACATCTAAATGTTCAATGGGCAAATAGGCTAATAATGAAAAAAGAAAAATAATGGCCGGGAAAAAGGCCAATGTAAAATTGTAAGCTACTGCTGCTGCACGTACATCGATATCAAATTGAAAAACCTTTTGATATAGAATAGTCAAAATTCTAGCTAAGACATAGTGTTCCTCTAGTTCCTTCCAAATTATTTTAAGTTCACGGAGTATACTTTTTTTCATATTAAAAATATGGCTTCAAAACTTCCAATAAATAATCGGGAGCCTTCACCATTTTTTGTCGTTTCATATCCATAAAGACAAGCGTGGTTTTGCCTTCATGAATTAATTCCTGCTTACTATTCAAAATTCGATAAGAAAATTGAATGCGTACCTGAGGTAATGACAATAATGTGCATTCAATTGTCAATAACTCATCGTAATAAGCTGGAGCTAAAAATTTGGAATAGTTCTCATATACTGGCAAACCGATTTGTTGGTCTTCCAGATCCTTATAGCTGACACCTAAGCTACGTAAAGTCTCTACTCGAGCAATTTCAAATAAACGAGCATAGTTACCATAGTAAACATATCCCATTTGATCCGTATCGGCATAACAAACTCGATAAGTTACTGTGTGGCTATACATATTTATTTAATTTTCAAGGCATTTAAAGCACTTTGATACCTACGTGCATTTTGCATATGTTCCTCATAGCTAGTGGCAAAGGAGTGGTATCCTGAAAAATCTTCTTTGGCACAAAAGTACAAATAGGAATGTCTTTCTAGACTTAACACCTTATCAATAACCTGGGGTGAAGGAATAGAGATAGGTCCCGGAGGTAATCCTGTTAATTTGTAAGTATTATACGGAGAACTAATGGCAGTATACTTTCCAGTAACTCGTTTAATGGTGAAATCTTTCCATGCAAACACAATCGTTGGATCAGCTTGCAATGGCATACCTGTTTTTAATCGATTCCAATAAACACCAGCAATCCGAGATTGCTCATCTGACTTTTTACTTTCGCCTTCTACGATGGATGCCAAAATTCCGACTTCGGTAGGAGTTAAAGCTAATTTTTGAGCCTTTTCTTTTCTTTCAGAGGTCCAAAACTTAGTATACTCTTTATTCATTTTTGACATGAATGATTCAAAAGAAGAAGTCCAAAGTATTTCATAGGTATTCGGAATAAACATACAAGGAATGGTTTCCTTGTTGAATCCAAATTGACTTACATACTCGTTGGAATCTAATTGTTTGTAAATAAATGTCGAATCAAATGGTAATTGTTTAGCCAATTTCCCAGCTAAATCCTCTTTTAATCGAAAGGTATTGATTACCAAACGAATGGCGTCTTGTCGACCATTTCTTAGCTTCCTGATTACTTCAAAGTTACCTGACTCGGAATAAATTAAATACCTTCCAGCCTTTACTCTTTCTGGATAAGACAAGATTTTAGCTAAAAAGCGAAAACTCAATTGATCTCTAACTAATTTATGCTTGTCTAGGGTATCTAAAACCGTTTGAAAACTTGCCCCTTTAGGAATCAATAAAACAAATGGCTTGTCAGCTTTAACATCAAAATTTGGTGTCTTGAAAACCTGCCAAACGTAATATGAAAACATGGCCGCCAATAGCGAAAACAGCAATATGAAAATCTTGAATTTCTTGTTATCTATCATGTTAGGCTAAAATAAAAGGTACATTAAATCGATTGGCAAGTGTTTCTAAATCTCTTACAACAGGTTCCAATAATGGTATTCCATGTGCTTTACGCTCTACTTCTAATTCTCTTTCTGGATCACCAGGGATAATAACTTGCTTTCCTTCCACAGCTTGAGCAGAACGAAACCGTTGAATCCACTTATCCATATCTTTTTTAAACTCATCAGCAGGCCTAAATGCGTCAATCCGCATAGCACCAAGAAAATGACCTGTTCCAATTCCAACAGATTCTCCAGCCGACATGAACCCTGCTGTGGCGAATGGTGGTACCCAAGGACCAAAATTAGCACCAGACAATACGCCCGATAGAATATCGACCATAGCACCTAAAGCATATCCTTTATGTGATCCATGTTCACGATCTCCACCTAATGGAAGCAATGCTCCTCCGTTTTTAATGGCAAAGGCATCATTGCAAGGATTTCCTTCAGCATCTTGTACCCAGCCATCAGGAGTATTTAGACCTTTTCTTTGTAATATTTCTAATTTACCATAAGCTACTGCTGTAGATGCAAAATCAGCTACAAATGCAGGTTCGGTCAATGCCGGAATTGCCATGGCTACTGGGTTCGTTCCTAATAATTTCTCCCTTGAAAAGGTAGGAGTAACCAATGGAGCCGCATGAGTCATAGCCCAGCCAATCATTTGATGGTTTAGCGCTTTCATGGCATGATATCCGGCAATACCAAAGTGATTAGAATTTCGAACTGCAATCCAACCTGTACCTGCTTTTTCTGCTTTCTCGCACGCAATTTCCATGGCGTATGGAGCAACCACTAAACCTAAACCCTTATCTCCATCGATCACAGCTGTAGAAGGTGATTCATGAACAATCTTAATCTGTGGATTCGGATTCAAACGTCCATGGTCGAATAATCGAACATAACCCGCTAATCTAGCAACTCCATGTGAATCAATCCCACGCGCATCCGCAGATACTAAAACCTCAGCGGCCAATTGGGCTTGAATTTCTGGAGTACCAATGGATTCGAAAACCGAGGCCACAAAATTTTGTAGGCGGTTAAAATCTGCTTGCATAGTCTTAAAAACAAAACACAAAGATAAAAATAATATGGGGGAATAAAACTTTTAAGGGCATGCCAACGTTCTTTGCTATATTCGTTTCACCGAATTTTACTTCATCCGATTATGCAAACTAATTATCTACTAGAAATAATCTCTTCATTTTGGTTTTGGCTAGTTTTTCTCCTCGTTGCCGTTATCATACGTGATGTTTTCATTCAGAAAAGTCATACCATCACACACAATTTTCCCATCGTAGGGCATATTCGATATTGGATAGAGCGAATAGGGCCTGAAATTCGACAATACATCGTTGCAAATAACCGAGAAGAGCTCCCATTTAATCGTCAAGAGCGGTCATGGATTTACGCTTCGTCTAAAAATGAAAACAATTTACAAGGTTTTGGAAGTGATCAAGATTTCAATTCTCCAGGGTATATTTTCATAAAAAATGCCATGATGGGTTATAATCCACCCAAAGATCATCCATTTAGAAGTAATCCTGGTGTTATTCCTGCTGCTAAAATTATTGGCGCTTATCATGAAAGAAAAAGACCTTTCCGCCCCTATTCAGTCGTTAATATCTCTGGTATGAGTTATGGTTCTTTGTCCGCCAAAGCAGTAGAATCACTAAACAAAGGGGCCTTTTTAGCAGGCTGTTTTCACAATACTGGAGAAGGATCATTATCACCTTACCATCAAATGGGTGCAGATATAGTCTTAAATATAGGAACTGCTTATTTCGGTGTTAGGGATTTAGACGGTAAATTTTCCATGGAAAAGTTAGTGGAAAAAGTTCAAGCAAATCCTAGACTAAGAGCCATTGAATTAAAACTCTCTCAAGGAGCTAAGCCTGGTAAAGGCGGTATGCTACCTGCTGCCAAGGTGAATAAAGAAATTGCGGATATTCGTCATATCCCTATTGGAAAAGATGCCTTCTCCCCTGCTTTTCATTCCGAATTTTCTAATATTCCTGAAATGGTGGATTTCATAGAAAAAATGGCAGAGGCTACCGGATTACCTGTCGGGATTAAATCTGCCATTGGAAAATTAGAACAATGGGAAGAATTAGCACTGTACATGAAAAAAACAGGTAAAGGACCTGATTTTATAACCATTGATGGTGGCGAGGGCGGAACGGGAGCAGCACCACATGCCTTTGCAGATCATGTATCCATGCCATTTACTTTCGCATTTGCCAAAGTTTACCAAATATTCCAAAGACAAGAATTAACAGAGCACATCTTTTTTATTGCCTCTGGAAAACTGGGATTTCCTGAAAAAGCCTTAATGGCCTTTGCTATGGGTGCTGATTCAGTAAATATAGCTCGAGAAGCTATGATGTCCATTGGCTGCATTCAAGCACAAAAATGTCATACAAATCATTGTCCAACAGGAATTGCGACTTCTAACAAATGGCTACAAGCTGGTATCGATGTAACATTAAAAAGTGAACGCTATTATTTATACCATTATACCTTAATCAAAGAAATCGGTGAAATAACGCATGCCTGTGGATATGAACATCCATGTCAATTAACCATGGATGATATTGAATTTTCTATGGGAGACAATAATCGGACGATAGCTCTTTCTAAGTCATTAGGTTACCACAAAGACCCCGTAAAATATGGTAGTTTCCATGATTTATTGACTTGTTCTCATTTAGGTGGTGAAGGTGCAAGAAAACGATTAACATTTGCACCTCAGGTTTAGAAAGGTTTGGTTATCTTTGCACTATGTTATCCATATCCAATTTAAGTTTCTATTTCGGTAGTCGGGCATTATATGAAAATGCCAATTTACATATCAAACCTAAAACCAAGATTGGTCTCATTGGGGCCAATGGTACAGGTAAATCCACCCTTCTTCGCTTAATATCTGGCGAATACTCTCCTGATGGTGGAAATATTTCTAAGTCGGGAGAATGCACCATCGGTTTTCTGAATCAAGATTTATTATCCTATCAAACAGACGATAGTATCTTGGAAGTTGCCATGCAGGCTTTTGAGAAGCAATTAGAGCTTCAACACAAAATTGATGCAGTCTTGCACAAGATGGAAACCAACTATGAAGATAAGGATATCGATGTTCTTGCGCATTTACAAGAAGAATTTGAACGATTGGACGGATATACTATCCAAGCAAAGACAGAGGAAATTCTCGAGGGTTTAGGATTTAGTACGGAAGATTTATCTCGACCTTTACGATTGTTTTCAGGAGGATGGAGAATGCGTGTGATGTTGGCTAAATTATTATTACAAAAGCCTGCCTTGCTATTACTAGATGAGCCAACTAACCACTTGGACTTACCTTCCATTGAATGGGTAGAAAAATACATCCATGATTACGAGGGCTCCATTGTCGTTGTATCACACGATCGCTATTTCTTAGATAGAACCATAGATCATATTGCTGAGGTTTCCAATGCTAAAATAACTTTATATCCAGGAAATTATTCCTTTTATATGGAAGAAAAAGCCTTGAGAAATGAGGTCCAAAAAGGAGCCTATGAAAACCAACAAGCTCAAATCCGACAAACGGAACGTTTTATTGAACGATTCAAAGCTAAGGCTTCAAAAGCCCGCCAAGTTCAATCGCGCGTAAAAGCATTAGATAAAATTGATATCATTGATGATGTCATCGACGAAAAAGCTAAGGTCAATTTCAAATTCAACTTTGGAACTCAACCGGGTAGATTTATTCTCTTTTTGGAACAAATTTCGAAAGCTTATGGAGAAAAAATTATCTTGAAAAATACCTCAGCTACGATTAACCGTGGAGATAAAATTGCCTTAATTGGAGCTAATGGTAAAGGTAAATCCACCTTATTGCGAATCATTTCAGGAACAGAGAAGATTGAAGGCGAAAGAAGATTAGGACATAATGTGATTGAATCCTTCTTTGCTCAGCATCAATTGGAAAGCTTGCAAGTAGAAAATTCACTTTTAGATGAATTAAAATCTACTGGAACAGCTAAAACTGAAATGGAATTAAGAAGTATTTTAGGATGCTTTTTATTTTCTGGTGAAGAGGTTTTCAAGAAAATCAAAGTGCTTTCTGGAGGTGAAAAATCTCGTGTAGCCCTAGCTAAGGTATTGATTTCTCAGGCTAACTTCCTTTTATTAGATGAGCCTACCAACCACCTCGACATGCAATCGGTGAATATCTTAATTCAAGCCTTGCAGCAATACGAAGGTAGTTATGTTGTCGTTTCCCACGATCGATTCTTTGTATCTCAAATTGCCAATAAAATCTGGTATTTAGAGGATTATGAAATCAAAGAATACCCAGGCTCTTTTGAAGAGTATGAAACTTGGCAAGAAACTAGGAAAGTAGAATTACCTAGTGGAAATAAAAAAGCAACGGAGAAGCCTAAACCGGAAATTGAGAAAACCATTGCACCTACTACTCCAGTCGTTAATAATGCCAAACAGATTGAAAAATTAGAGGCTAAAATCATGGACTTGGAAAATAAAAAGGGGGAAATTGAGACTAAAATGTCAGATTTAGCTCAAAATAATGAATTTCAAGAAATGAAAACTTGGGAAGAAAAACTAAGATTAGTTTCGAATGAATTAAGTCAAGTCATGAGTGAGTGGGAAACATTAATAGCCTAACTCCATGAAATTCAATGGCTTGACCTTCGTGTTTCTATTTTTTAGTCTTTCGGCATTAGGTCAGATTAAAAGTAAAAAATTTAAGAGCGAGGTTCAGACCATTGTTTTAAGTAGATCTGAAGAAAAAACCATCATCACAGATAATCCAGTGGTGGACATTGCTAGTCAAGGTAATTATCTATTATCATTTGACGATTTGGCGATGAAAAATTTAACTTACCATCTGCGCATTATACATTGTCAAGCCGACTGGAAGCCTTCAACCCTATCAGAAATAGAGTATTTGCAAGACTTCAATGATGTGCCAATTCGCTCACCTAGAAATTCGTTTGGCACTAAAATTCCCTATTTACATTATCAAATTGAAATCCCCAAAGTTAGAATAAGTGGTAATTTCATTGCTATGGTATATGCTCAAAGAAATAAACGAGATACCGTTTTCACCAAGCGGTTTTCAGTTTATGAAAATGCGCTAACAGTTGCGGCAAAAATATCCTTTGCTAGACCCAATAATCTACGAAATACTCACCAAGCCATTGATTTAACCATCTTATATCCTAATCAATTAATGTTGAATTCAGATGATGGCTTAAGCATAATCTTGAGAAAAAATTATCAAACAGAAAATTGGTTGAATAAAATACCTCGAGCACAAATTAATGGGCAAGAAAGGAGAATTACTTTTCCTTTCTATGATAACGAAAACGTGATTCCTGGAGGAAATGAATTTAGGCTGATCAATTTATCTAGTACCCAACAAAAAATGACATTTGTTGAGAGTATCCGTCAATCTGATGCATTTACAGAAATCAGTACCCAAGTGGAAGTTCCTCAAGGGAATTATTCCTATGTCCAAAGACCAGATTTTGATGGGGCATTTGTGATTGACCATTATGAAAATGGTAATTCAAGTGTGGCATCAGATTATATCTGGTGTAATTTTCAATTAAAAATGGAAGAATTACCTAATGAAAAGATTTATGTGGTGGGTGCTTTCAACCAATTTGAAAAGAATGCTGATAATCTGATGGAATACGATGTTTCTAAGCAGATGTACGTGAAAAGGATTCGACTAAAACAAGGAATATATAATTATCAGTTTGCAAGTAATTTACCTAATACGATGCTAGAAGGTAATTACTCACAAACTGAAAACACTTATGAAGTATTGGTTTATTTTAGAAAACCTGGCGATCGCCATGATTCATTATTGGGATATAATAAATTAACTTATCCCTAACTATACATTAAATCTAAAGTGCATAATATCACCATCTTGCACGACATATTCTTTTCCTTCCACGCTCATCTTACCCGCCTCTTTACAAGCTAACTCAGTCTTTAATGCTTGGTAATCAGACAGTTTGATTACTTCAGCACGAATAAATCCTTTTTCGAAATCCGTATGAATAACCCCAGCAGCTTGAGGAGCCTTCCAACCTTTTTGAATGGTCCAGGCACGAACTTCTTGTACTCCTGCGGTGAAATAAGTAATCAAGTTCAATAAATAATAAGAACTACGAATCAACTTACTTAAACCTGATTCTGTTAAGCCATATTCACCTAAAAACATAGCTCTTTCATCCATATCTTCTATTTCAGCAATTTGAGCCTCTAAAGCAGCGCAAACCACAATTACCTCGGCATTTTCAACCTGTACATTGGCTCTTAATTGATCCACATATTCGTTTCCACCTTGAGCTAGTGCTGATTCATCTACATTCGCCACATAAATAACAGGCTTATCGGTTAGCAAATATAAATCTCCAATGGCAGCGGCTCTTAATTCTGGATCCATATCCAAAGTTCGAGCAGATTTACCCGCTTCTAAGGTAGCTTTAAACTGTTGAAGAGCTGCCAATTCTTGTCTAGCCTTAGCATCACCAGCCTTAGCTGCACGTTCGGTTTTGGAAATCTTTTTATCAACAGATTCTAAATCTTTCAATTGTAATTCCATGTCGATGATTTCCTTATCACTAACTGGATTCACACGTCCTTCAACGTGAACAATATTTTCATCTTCAAAACAGCGTACTACGTGAATGATGGCATCAACTTCGCGAATATTGGCTAAGAACTTATTTCCTAAACCTGCACCTTGTGAAGCACCTTTCACCAAACCAGCAATATCCGTAAATTCAATCACTGTTGGAAGTACACGCTGAGGATTCACTAAGCCTTCCAAAATGGACAAGCGCTCATCGGGTACAGTAACAATTCCCACATTGGGTTCTATTGTACAAAAAGGGTAATTAGCTGCTTCTGCTTTATTAGAAGAAATAGCACTAAATAAAGTTGACTTACCCACATTAGGTAAACCTACAATTCCACACGTTAATCCCATAGCTTATTTAAAATGAAGCGCAAAAATACGCTTAAAAATTAAAAAAGCCCCTGTTTATACAGCGGCTTTTTATTAAATATTGTGTATTTCTTATTCCCACTTTAAATCTGAGCCACCAAACTCATCTTCATCGCGATTAAATTGTGTAAAATCTACATCTGGCATCAATTCTGTCTTCACATGATCAACTGCTTCTTTTAATCCATCCATGAATTTATCGAAATCCTCTTTGTAAAGGAACATTTTGTGCTTCTCATACACAAATCCATCTTCTTTTTGGTGACGGCGACTTTCTGTTATAGTTATGTAGTAATCTTGTGAACGAGTTGATTTAACATCAAAAAAATAAGTTCTTTTACCCGCACGAATTCTTTTGGAAAACAATTCTTCTCTGTCTCTTTCTTCCACTTTAAATAAGTATTTAAGTTTTACAATGCGTAAATCTACTATTTATTCTCAATCACTCAAAAAATATATTAGAAATTTACTGTCAAAAAATGTTCATTTTTTGTACAAAAGTTAGATAATCTTAAATTAAAAGTATAAAAATTACACAATAAGCGGGTTATTTGATAAGTTGCATCATGACTTCGTTTAGGATCATATTATTTACCCTAATCTATCACTTCCTATTTCAAGGCCAGGCACAAAACCTTGGAGATGAGAGTTATGGGATAGCATCCTATTATTCTCGAAGTTTTTACAATAAAAAAACAGCTAATCAAGAATTATTAAATAGAAAGGAGTTTACTGCTGCGCATCGAATTTATCCATTTAATACCTTGGTGGAAGTAACTAATTTACAAAACAAAAAGTCTGTTATCGTACGTATTAATGACCGAGGTCCCTATAAATCAGGACGAATTATTGATTTAACTGAAATTAGTGCCAAGCATCTCAATATTCGAAAAATAGGCCTAACTAAAGTTCGTTTGAAAATCGTAGGATTTGAAAATGAACAAATGCTCATCCCCTACCAGCATTTGGAAATGGAAACAAGCCCAAAATTCAGTACCAAATATTACCAAAAGACACGTTTAAAATACAAGAAGAAGTACCGCCTCAAAAGACATATTCGCAATCGTTCTTATTTAGTAAAAGGTAAAAAGAAAGGAACTGTGAATAAAAACAGAAAAAAGAAATTGACTCATGCTAAGAAAAGTAGCGGAAGAACAAGCAAGTAATACCCTAGCTATCATTGCTGAAGAAATAAGCCATGAATTATACCATGGTAAGCACCGAAGTGCTTTTCATGGATATTCATCAGAATTTAAAGAATATAAAGCCTACCAAATTGGTGATAATTTAAAGCAAGTAGATTGGAAATTATATGGCAGAACAGATAAACTATTCACCAAACATTTCCATGATGAATCTAATATCAGCGCTTACTTCTTCCTTGATTTGTCGTCCTCCATGTTTTTCCCCAGAGAAGATCTAGCGAAAATCAACAAATCGATTCAAATGATTGCTGTGTTATGTAAAATTTTACAGAAGCAAAGAGACAAATTTGGCATATTAGGAATATCGAATGAATTGATTTGGGAAAGTCCATTAAGTAATACTCAAGGGCATCTACATGAAATATATTCTCAATTAGAAGATCTACTAAAAAGAGAATCGGTTGAAGAAATTAGTCAATTACCTTCCATTCTCTCTAATAAAGTATCAGCTATTGGTCAAAGAAAAATCGTATTTATCTTAACCGATTTGTTAATGAATGATAAGGAGTATGCTTTATTTTTACAAAGTCTATCAGAGATAAAAGCAAATAAAAATACCATCAAAATCCTTCATGTTTGGGATCAAAGTGAAAGACAACAGGAATTTAAACCTGGCAATATTCTACAGTATAAAGACATTGAAACAAATCAAGTATTGTCTTTACCCATGGAGGAATGGAATCAATTGCAAACGAAGCAACAAAGTATTTTCATTGACCAACGGATAAATCCATTACTTAGCAAGGGGTTTCAATACCATTCGCTATGTGTGAATGAAAGTTTGTTTGAACTAATAAGACAAGTTATTTAATTCCTAATTCCTTTTGTCTATTTTCATAAAATGTGATAAAGTCTTGGATTTTATCTGTTGGAATTTTCTTTCCTATGATCCTTTTATTTTTATCCAAAACATAAATAATGGGTGTAGAATAGATATCAAAGGTTTGCAAGAAGTTGTTAAAATATTCTTCTTTCCCTGTTTTTGCATTCTGATGTATATCGATTCCATTGTAAACGGACTCCATTTTATATTCCTTTATAAAATCAGTCCACTGTTGCTTATTCCTGGCAATCGATGTGGCCAAAACGGATATTTTCTTCGATTTAAAGTAGTTAGCTTGCGCCATTAATTTCGGAGTTTCTTCTTTGCAGTGACTGCAGTCAGGATCGTAGAAATATACCAGCGTATATTCTCCTGGAATAGCCGCAGTAGTCAATCTTTTACCAGAAGGGTCCGTTAAATACAACTCAGGAATCCGTTTTCCAATCAATAAAGGTTTCAATACTTTAATACGATCACGCATTTGTCGTATGGTAGTTGTATCCCACAAAGCTGGCTCTCCAACATAATACTTCTCTCCCATGTGGGCAAATGCTGCGTCTGTACCTACAATATTGGAATTTTCATAAGTACTAGAAATTTTATAAATGACATATCGTCTAACATCTCTGTTTTTGATTTTTGCCAACAATAAATCTGCATCTTTGGTGATGGAATCTGGCTGCTGAACGACCAAATCTTCAAAATACTTTTCTAATTTTTTTTGCAAAAATGGCGTACGAATGAAGCGTTCATCATTCAAATCTAAGTTATCAAAGAAATGCTTTTTATAATAGCTAAACTGATATTGGTAAAATTCAGAGCTATCCTTTGGTGTACTCATTTTCTTTTTGAAAGGAGGTATTTCTGGCTCAAAGGTGGCTTTAACTAACTTAGAAACAAACAATTGCTTATTCTTCTCAAACCAGGATTGTTGATACTGTACAATTTCTTTTCGAATTGCTGCAATTTGACCTAGGTCTTTTCTTTCCATTTCCAATTTCCTCAAATCCACATATCTTTTACCCATTTCCTTTTGAAAGCTGAAAAATGCTTCATTTTCAGCCGAATTTTGGAACTTCATGTGGTTAATTGGATCAAGCGTGTCTGTTTCAAAGGAAAATTGGGTATTACCAATGATGATATCTAGGTATTTATTTTTAGAGAAACTAATTAAATATAAACCTTTGGGTAAATCTTCCTTGCCTTGAAATAGAAAATTACCTTGTCCATCAGCTTGAGCTGTGTCTTTAATAACCTGTTGCGTTGATCCAAAATAATGGGCTAAATAGATTTCTCCGGAAGCAATTCCATTAATCTTTCCTTTAATTAAAAAGCCAGCTGATGGAGTGGCTTGAGTGTTTGTCTTTTTTACTTGGGCGATTGATCCAAATCCGCATAGTAGAATGCTACATGCTAGAAAAAATACTTTCATATATTTAATTAAATTTACGGACTAACGAATCTAAAATTACAATGTTTTTCATACTATCTAAAATATTAGACATCTTACTTTCTCCAACTATTTGGATAATTATTCCGATGGTCATCGCCTTGCGTTTGAAAAAAGTAAAACAGATAAAAATTGCTATTTTCTCATCCATACTTTTGCTTCTATTTTTAACGAATGGGAGCATTTGCAATGCCCTACTTAAGAGTTGGGAGATTGATGCCCCAGATATTCCAGCAGGTAAAACCTATACTTGGGGAGTCTTATTAACAGGTGGAATGATTAAATATACAGATACTCATCCAGATCGTATCTCTTCAGGAGAAGCAGCTGATCGTATGATTCAAACCTTTCATTTATACCAACAAGGAGCCATTAAAAAAATACTCATTACTGGTGGAGAAACAAGTATTGCAAATTTGATGGTCGACCAATCCAATGAATCAATCAATGTAAAAAGATTACTCATAAAAATGGGGGTTCCTGCACGTGATATATTTGTGGAAAATAAAGCTAGAAATACGTATGAAAATGCCTTGTATTCAAGTCAGATGTTAAAGAACTACTTAAAAAAAGATACTATTGTGCTTATTACTTCTGCCATGCACCTTAGACGCTCAATACTATGTTTTGAAAACAAAGGATTTAATGTTAGACCTTATGCTGCGGATATATTAAAAAAGGAGACTCCATTGAGTCTCCTTTCCTATTTTAAACCTAGCGAAAAAAGTTTATCCATAAACTTTCAATTAATTCGTGAAGTTGTTGGTATACTTGTTTACAAACTCAAAGGTTATATCTAGGTCGATAATATTTCTACCATTCGAATTAAATCTTCCGAAACAGGTTTCTTTTTCGTGATAGTATCATGGAAAGGAGTGTAAACCAATTGATTATTCACTACACCGGCCATCACATTCTTTTCTCCACGTAAAAGACCTTCTAAAGCTCCTAAACCTAATCGACTAGCCAAAATACGGTCTGCTGCGGTTGGCACTCCTCCACGTTGAATATGTCCTAAAGTGGTCACGCGTATATCCAGCTCAATTTTCATTTGATCTTTAATCTTTTGAGCCACTTTTTGAGCATTACCTTCTTCATCTCCTTCCGCTACAATGACAATAGATGAGGATTTAGCCTTAGAAAATCCCTTTAGTAACGTTTCCATTACCTCACTCACAGGAGTTAAATTTTCTGGAATCATCACGGCTTCAGCGCCACCTGCAATCGCACATTGAATGGCTATATAACCTGAATCACGTCCCATTACTTCAATAAAAAATACACGATCGTGTGAATCAGCTGTATCTCTAATTTTATCTATAGCATCTAAAGCTGTATTCACAGCTGTGTCATAACCAATGGTATAATCGGTTCCATATAAATCATTATCAATTGTTCCTGGAGCACCTACACAAGGAATTTTAAATTCATTATAAAAGATTTCGGCACCAGTAAATGTACCATTTCCACCAATTGCAACTAATCCTTCAATTCCTTTAGCCTGCAACTGGTCGTAAGCTTTCTTACGTCCTTCTGTAGTTAAAAACTCTTTAGAACGTGCTGATTTCAAGATAGTTCCACCTCTTTGAATTATATTACTAACTGATTGGGAATTTAATGGAATAATATCTCCATTAATCATTCCATTGTACCCTCTCACTATACCATAAACCTCTACTCCATGATAAGCGGCACCGCGTACTATGGCACGAATACAAGAATTCATTCCTGGGGCATCTCCTCCTGATGTATAAACTGCTATTTTCTTCATCAAATGTTGTTTTACTAATAAAATGATAAAAACAATCCTTAGCCGGATAAATTTTCACTACTAACTACAAATTTAAGCTTTAAAATGGCTCTCCAAAACTCTTAAATTTATTTTTTCGATAAAATTCAAATATAAATTAGCCTTAGTAAATTGCAGCTTCAAAAAATATGTCAATTATGTCTCAAAAATCGAATGACTTTCTGTACGAATATTTAAATAATGCTTCCCCTACTGGTTTCGAAATGTCAGGTCAAAAAATTTGGCTAGATTATTTAAAGCCTTACTTAGATGAAAAAATCATTGATATATACGGAACAGCGGTGGCTGTCATTAATCCAGGGAAACCATATTCTGTCGTAATAGAGGCTCATGCCGATGAAATTTCGTGGTTTGTCAACTACATCGACGAGAATGGATACTTGTTTTTACGTAGAAATGGTGGATCTGATGCCTTAATTGCACCATCTATGCGGGCGAATATTCATACTAAGGACAAAGTAATCAAAGGTATTTTTGGTTGGCCTGCCATACACGTACGAGATACGACAAAAGACAAGGCGCCTACAGTGAGTGATATCTTTATCGATTGTGGGGCATCCAATAAGAAAGAGGTGGAGGAAATGGGGATCCATGTGGGTACAGTTGTGACTTTTGAGGATGGACTCATGGAATTGAATGAAAAATATTTGGTTGGACGTGCTCTTGATAATCGTATAGGAGGCTATATGATTGCTCAGGTGGCCAAACGATTGAAAGACAATAACATTGAATTGCCTTTTACTTTATACGTGGTAAATGCAGTACAGGAAGAAATTGGATTACGTGGTGCCGAAATGATTGTGAAGCGATTAAAACCAGATTTAGCCATCATTACGGACGTGACACATGATACACAATCACCCATGTACAATAAGAAGACTCAAGGTGATATGGCCTGCGGCAAAGGACCAGTGATTTGTTATGGACCAGCCGTTCAAAACAATGTAAGAGACTTCATTATCGATATTGCTAATGAAAACAAGATTGATTTCCAAAGACAAGCTGTTTCTAGATCCACAGGAACTGACACAGATTCTTTTGCTTATGCTACAGAAGGTGTAGCCTCAGCCTTGATTTCTTTACCATTGAAATACATGCACACCACAGTTGAAATGATAGCCAAATCCGACATGGAAGCTGTTATTGACTTAATTTATGCTTGTTTATTGAAGGTAAAAGGAAATGAAGATTTTAGATACTTTAGTTAATCAATTTAGAATGTAAAATGTAGAATGTAGAATTATCACTTATCAATTAGTAAAAAAACAAATAACATAACAAGTCATTCTACATTCTACATTCTTAATTCTACATTTATCTCAGGTACCGCTCAAAAAACTCATATGTCCTCAACATCTGATCTAAGCGCTGACGGTTATTGCCAGCTCGAGTAATTTCATGCGTAGCACCTGGATGACGGACATATTCAACTTCACGCCCCATAACTTTTAAGCTTTTATACAACATTTCCGATTGAATCACCCCTGTTCTCAAATCTTGCTCTCCGTGAAATATAATCAAGGGCGTTCTGATATTTTGAACATAGGATAATGGCGACTCTTTGTCCAATATAATCCTAGTTTGTTTTTCCCATGGATAACCTCCAAAATAATTTGGAACCAATCTCCAGGCATTACCTTCCCCAAAAAAAGTGGACAACTCATATACGCCACGTTGTGAACAAGCCACTTTAAAGCGGTTCGTATGGCCTAACATATAAGAAACTAAATAACCTGCATATGATCCACCTGTTACAGCTAGTTTAGTTGTATCAGCCCATCCTTCTGAAATTCCTAAATCTAGAGCCTGCATCACATCTGACATAGGACCTTGTCCCCAATCTTTCATATTAGCCCCCATAAATTCCGTTCCATAACCACCACTACCTCTAGGATTGGAATAAACAATGCCATAACCTTTAGCTGCAAAATATTGAAATTCATGCCACATACTGGCTTCACCAGTCCCCCACATGGCAGTTGGTCCACCGTGGATTTCTAACAATAAAGGGTATTTTTTCCCTGATTGAAAATCAACAGGTTTCATGACCCAATAATCAACAACTAAGCCTTTCTTATTTTTAAACGATTTCTTGGTGGCTAAACTCAGCACTTTATCTTTCAACCATACAGCATTTAATTGTGTCAAAGCTATTTCGTTGGGATTGTTTTTTGAGAAATAATACAATTCAGAAGGATTCGAAATCTTTGTTTTGGCATAGATAAACTGCCCTTCATTTTGATCGAAGCCTAATACTCCATCTTCAGTATTACTTAACGTATTTAATTTATTATTGGTGATATCATATTCAAAAAGAGGTACTCCACCGTGATCTTGAGCAGTAAAATACAATTTCGATTCATCCTTAGACCAAGACCATTGTGTTATAATTCTATCCAATGGAATTATCTTTTGATAATAAGCTCCTGGACTTAGGGCAATGATTTTAGCCACAGGACTTGGTATGCCTCCGACTTTTAACTCAAAAAAAGCCAAATATTTACCATTGGGAGAAACAGAGAGATTGGTATAACGATAGCCTGGTTTTTCTACTAAAGTTTGGAAAGATTTCGTGCTAACATCATATAAAGCAATCACGTTATCTAGTACTTTGTCAGGGTGTTTTAAGGTATCAGATGGCATACATACCACAAATGTATTCCCACCATGTAGCTCTTTCATTTCGTCTATTCTCCGATAAGGATTGGATAATAAAGTAGGTTTAGTACTTCCTGATAAGGGAACTTTAAAAAATGCAGCAACCTCTAACTCACTACTGGTGGTACTTTCTTCTTGAAAATCCAATTGATTAATGACTTTGGCCTTTTTATCTTTTTCATTCTGGATTAAATAAGCCCGTATTTCATCGATATTTCCATTGGGATTGGGCTTAATTGATTTGGTTTGAAAACTTGTCCAATCATATCCAGGCTTTTCATGGGTCCATGAAGGAATCCATCTTGATTTATTATATAAAGAATCTGATAAAAATTCTTTGACAGATATAGTTGAACTAAAATAGATACTTTGCCCATCTTTTGACCATTCTGGAGCTGCAGCACCATATGGGATGGATGTGATAGAATATGCTTCTCCCCCTTTTAAAGGCAGCAAAAAAACTTGTGGTTTGTTATCAGTAGCTAGTCTGACAAAACTAATAAACTGACCATCGGGACTCCAGGAAGCAGATGCAACTGACAATTTACCTGATGTCAAGGCCCTAGTTTCTTTCGTTAGCATATCTCCAAGAAATAAATGCGTTTGATAGGTATACTCCCCCTTTTTATCGGGATCATCCAAGATGGATTTAACTAAATAAATATACTTTTTCCCATCGGGAGAAAACTGAGGTTGTGAAACTGTTTTGATTTTTAGTAAATCAGTTAATTCAATTTTCTGACTTGTTTGTGCCGTTAATGAGAAAATGGCTAATAAGAAGACAGAGAGAATAAGTAATTTTTTCATATTTGTTGATTTAAAAGTATAATCCGTTCTTTTTTATTTCAGTCAAAGCATGAGCTTCGTGTGCAATTAATTGATCTAATTCTGGAATAAAAGATTGATGCTCCACTCCATAATATTTCTTAGAATAGCTTGGTAAAACTTCATCAAAAATCAATTTAACTCGAGGAACATGATATTGAGAAGTTAGTATATTAAGTGATTGAATGGAATAATTTTCGATTACTAATTTGCTTTTGACTGCATCATCAACTGTATTGGAAGATAGTGCCAGAGGTAAAAAATAGTCCTCAGCTACTCCTCTTGATGCCAACTCCTGTTTCAATAGAGCTGCATGTGCCCAGGGACTTGTATTAAAGTGAGCACCAAATCCACCAGTACAAAGTATAGGACGAGCTTGGATTTGAAATAATTCCCAGCAGTAATTTACCCGATCCATAGCGATGGGGCCTAATTGACCATTAGGTAAATTGGGGGATCCTAAGATGATAAGTACTTCTTGAAATTGCATAAAAAAAGGCCTCCAAATTGGAGACCTAAATTTATTAAATATTGTTGCAATTAAAGCAATTTCAAAATTTCTTCCCCAATTGCATCAGTGCCTAAAATCATAGATGGATCCGTTGTTTTATCAGCGATATCACGTGTGCGGAAACCTTTCTTCAATACTTGATCGATGGCAGAAATAATGGCTTCTGACTCTTCCTTTAAACCAAAGGAAATATCCAACAATAAAGCTGCTGATAAAACAGAGGCCATAGGATTAGCTAAACCTTTACCTGTAATATCATGAGCAGAACCGTGAATAGGCTCATATACGCCAGTTCCATCACCAATAGATGCCGAGGCTAACATTCCCATAGAACCTGCAATTTGAGATGCTTCGTCTGTTAATATATCTCCAAATAAATTAGCCGTAACAACTACATCGAAACGAGTTGGCTCTTTAATTAATATCATAGCCGTAGCATCCACAAATTGGTATTCTACTTCTACGTCAGGATATTCTAAGGCCAATTTCTGAATTTCTTCTCTCCACAAACGAGATGATTCCAATACATTGGCTTTATCAACCGAAACTAATTTCTTACGACGAGTTCTAGCTGCATCAAATGCTTTACGACCGATACGTTGAACTTCATAGCGGCTATATTCAGCTACGTCATAAGCTGTATCACCATTATTTTTACGTCCTTTTTCACCGAAATAGATATCTCCCGTTAGTTCACGGAAAAACAAAATATCAGCTCCTTTTAAGATTTCAGGTTTAATACTTGAAGCTCCTAACAATTCATCAAATAATTTAATGGGACGTAAGTTGGCATATAAACCTAATTCCTTACGCATTTTTAATAATCCTTGCTCAGGACGAACCTTTGCGGATGGATCATTGTCATATTTTGGATGACCTACCGCACCAAATAATACGGCATCTGAATTTCTCATCTTTTCCAATGACTCAGCTGGAAGTGGATCTCCCGTAGCTTCAATCGCTACGTGACCAATTAAAGCTTCATCATAAGTAAACTCATGATTAAATCGAGCTGCAATTTTGTCTAAAACTTTTTTACCTACAGCGGTAACTTCTTGTCCAATTCCATCACCTGGAACAATTAAAATATGCTTCTTAGCCATTTGTATTATTGTATGTTACTAAATCAAATTCAACATTTTTTGAGTTGCCTTAATGGCAGATACAGTTTGATCACAATCCAATCCACGGGTTATTAATTCTTTACCTTGATGAGACCAGGTAATAATGGTTTCACAAAGTGCATCAGAATCTCCTCCAGGTGGAATCCGAACAGCATAATCTTTCAATTGCGCCAATTTCTTACCATTCTTTTGGAATATAATCTCTAAAGCATTCACAAAAGCATCATATTGACCATCACCTTGGGCATGTTCTTCATAAACTTTTCCATCAATGGAAATCTTCAAGGTTACTGAAGGACGTAATTCTTTACTATGTGTTAAGACATAATTCAGTACTTGAACACGCTCTTCGATAGCCGAACTATCAAGAACATCTGAAATAATATAAGGCAAATCATTAGGCGTCACCACTTCTTTACGATCACCTAATTCAATGATGCGTTGGGTTACTTTCTTCAAATCTTCATCTGATAATTGAATCCCCAATTGCAATAAATTGTTTTCGATATTGGCCTTACCACTGGTTTTACCCAATGCATATTTACGCTCACGCCCGAAACGCTCAGGCATTAAATCATTGTGGTATAAATTATTCTTTTTATCTCCATCAGCATGTATACCTGCTGTTTGAGTAAATACATTCTCCCCTACAACAGGCTTATTAGCAGGTATTCTGAAACCAGAAAACGTTTCTACTAACTTACTAACCGAGTATAATGATTTCTCCTCAACCGAAACCTCAACATCTTTTTGATAATCATTAATGACCGCAATGACACTGGCTAAAGGTGCATTCCCTGCTCTCTCTCCCATTCCATTCACTGTCAAATGCAGTCCATGAACCCCATTTCTAACAGCTTCAAGTGCATTGGCCGTTCCTAAATCATAATCATTATGAGCATGAAAATCAAAATGAATATTGGGGTAACGGGACACTAATTCTGAGATAAATGCTGCCACTTCAGAAGGAATTAAAATTCCTAAGGTATCTGGCAACAAAATACGATCAACGGGTAAAGTACTTAAAAAATCCAAATAGGAAATGACGTATTCTTTTGAATTACGCATACCATTTGACCAATCTTCTAAATACACATTTACCTTTAAGCCTTTGGATATAGCTAATCTGATGGTAGCTTCTACTTCACTAAAATGCTGCTCCGGCGTCTTTTTTAATTGAAATGTCAAATGGTTTAAAGAACCTTTGGTTAATAAGTTCATCACTTTAGCACCAGCATCTAACATCCAATTGACCGATGTTCCACCATCGACAAATGTCAACACTTCCACTTTATCCAAAAGACCATTTTTATCAGCCCATTCGGTGATTTTTTTCACAGCTTGAAATTCACCTTCCGACACACGTGCCGAGGCTATCTCAATGCGATCAACTTTTAATTCAGTCAAAAGCAATTGAGCTATCGTTAATTTTTCACTGGCAGAAAAGGATACCCCGCTGGTTTGTTCACCATCACGAAGGGTGGTATCCATAATTTCAATATGACGTTTCAAGGAATTATCGATTGGAAGCAAAGGAAACGATTTCATCTTTCATAGCTTGTAAATAATCTATGTCGTCAAAACCATTCAATAAATTATGTTTTTTATAACCGTTGATATCGAAACTTTCAGAAGCTCCTGTGGAAACAATGCTAATACGCTGTTCTTCCAAATTCACTTCTAATTCAGCCTTAGGGTCTTTTTCAATGGCTTCGAAAATCTGATGTAAAAATTCTGGACTAACTTGTACAGGTAAGATACCTACGTTTATGGCATTACCACGGAAAATATCCGCGAAGAATGAAGAAACCACACATCTGAAACCATAATCGTATATAGCCCAAGCTGCGTGTTCACGGCTACTTCCTGAACCAAAATTCTTCCCTCCAACTAAAATCTTTCCTTGATAAGTAGGATTATTTAATACGAAATCAGCCTTAGGTTGGTCATTTTTATCGTATCTCCAATCTCTAAATAAATTATCGCCAAATCCTTGGCGCTCAGTAGCTTTTAAGAAACGAGCTGGGATGATTTGATCTGTATCTACGTTCTCTATTGGTAATGGAACAGCAGAACTTTTTAATATACTAAAACTATCGTAAGCCATAATGGTCTAATTTAAACAACTTATAAAAACTCTCTAGGATCTGTAACTACACCGGTTACTGCAGCCGCAGCAGCGACTAAAGGACTAGCCAATAAGGTACGAGAACCTGGTCCTTGACGTCCTTCGAAATTACGATTGGAAGTACTCACTGCGTACTTTCCAGCAGGTATTTTGTCGTCATTCATAGCTAAACAAGCAGAACAACCCGGTTGACGTAATTCAAATCCTGCCTCAGTCAGAATTTCAAAAATACCTTCATCCTTAATTTGCTTTTCAACAATATGTGAGCCAGGAACAACCCATGCTGTTACATGATCTGCCTTCTTACGGCCTTTCACGATAGAAGCAAAAGCTCTAAAATCTTCAATACGACCATTAGTACAAGAACCAATAAACACATAGTCTACCTTCTTACCAATCATGGCATCATCTTCAGCAAAACCCATGTAATCTAGGGATTTTTCATAGGTAGCAACTCCACCTTCAACATCCGTAGCTTTAGGAATATGTTTTGAAATACCCATTCCCATTCCAGGATTGGTACCATAGGTAATCATTGGCTCAATGTCAGATGCATTGAAATTAATCACTTGATCAAATGAAGCACCTTCATCCGTTTTCAAAGTCTTCCAATAAGCTAATTGCTTATCCCAATCAGCACCTTTAGGAGCTAATTCACGACCTTCGATATAATCAAAAGTTGTTTGATCCGGGGCAATCATACCACCACGTGCACCCATTTCTATCGATAGATTACAAACTGTCATTCTACCTTCCATAGACATGTTTCTAAATACATCTCCAGCATATTCTACAAAATACCCAGTGGCACCAGAAGTAGTTAATTTAGATATGATATATAAAGCCACGTCTTTGGGCGTCACTCCTTTACCTAATGTACCATTTACATTAATGATCATTTTCTTAGGCTTAGGCTGCATGATGCATTGAGAAGAAAGCACCATCTCAACCTCAGAAGTACCAATACCAAATGCAATAGCACCAAACGCTCCATGAGTAGAAGTATGAGAATCTCCACAAACAATGGTCATACCTGGCAAAGTAATACCATTTTCTGGTCCTACTACGTGAACAATACCATTCTTTGGATTTCCTAAACCCCAGTGAGAAATACCATATTTACTTGTATTTTTCTCTAACTGCAACAACTGATTAGCCGACAAAGGGTCCTCAACAGGCAAATGCTGATTAATTGTTGGAGTGTTATGATCTGCCGTAGCAAAAGTTCTTTCAGGAAATAATACACCAATACCACGTGTCTCTAAACCTAAAAATGCCACAGGGCTAGTTACTTCGTGAATGAAGTGACGATCTATAAAAAATACGTCTGGACCATCTTCGATCTTACGAACGACATGAGAGTCCCAAACTTTATCAAAAAGGGTACTGGGAGAATTGCTCATTATAATAGAATTAAATAATTACCTAAATCAAGCTACAAAAATGCTACTTTTTTCAGGAAATTCAAAGGTTTAATTGCTCAAAAACAGAGTTTGGCCATATAATATTTGGCAGATCAAGCCTTATAAGGAGGCTCGCGAAATCAGGCAGAAAGGATTTTCAATATGAACTTTAGAATTTGTTTTGATTAATTCCGCTGCTGTTCTGCCCAATTGAGCAAAATCCGTAGATATGGTACTAATACCTTTAAACAATAGCCTTTTCAAAGGAGTTTCATTGTAGGATATTAAACCAACATCCTCTCCCAAAACTAATTCTTTTTCTAAAATCTTCTCCAATAACATAATCAAGTCATCTTCCATGACATTGATATATGCCTCTCCAACAGCGGGAGTTATGGCATTAGCAGATGATACGATATCCATATCAAAGGCAAAATCTCGACAAAAATTAGTAAAACCTGTCACAATCTCCTGAGGATAATATGACGTATTCGGGAAAATCATTTTTAAAACATGGTACTTACTTAAATCGTCCTTGGCTTGAATTAAGGCAGAATAGATGTCTTTTTCAAAATTTTCATATACTGCCCCAAAGTTGCCTTGAATACCAGGTAATAATTTGTCCAGTAAAATCAACTTCTCTTTAGGTAATTGATTAATTAATTCTCTGGCACTTTGCTCTCCTTCCATAAAATGAGGAATAATCACGATATGTGAATAATCTCGATCTCTGGATTGAATAATCTTCTTAAATAAGTTAAAGTCGTTATTATAAATATAAAAGTCAATTGTCGCATTTTCCCCCATAGCTTCTACAAAGGAATCATACACTAATTTCTTGTGACCACTTAACTTGTTGAATAACAAGAATATACGAAAATCAACTGGCAGCTTATCGATTTTAATGAAAAATCCTTTTCCTCGCACAGAGTCAATGACTCCTTTCGATTTCAAATAATTATATCCCTTCTCAACGGTGATTCTTGAAATATAATATTCAAAACTAACTTCATTAATGGAAGGTAAACTTTCTCCCTTTTTAATGCGCTTATTACGAATTCCTTCAATGATGGAATTCGCCAACTGTTGGTATTTGGGTGTTGATGAAAACTCATCAATATGGATGACATCAAGAATGTTAGAATGACTCATTTATAAAGAATTACCTATACCTACAATGATAACGGATACCAAAATTACAACAATTCCTGCCATTACTGTCCTTAATGTTTGCTTAGAAACTCCTTTCCACTCCTTAAAATACAATCCCCAGAAATTAGAAGTTAAAATAATGGTAGCCATGTGTAAAATCCATGAGCTTGCCCCATTGCCTAATTTACTTTCTCCCATACCATAAAAGAAGAACTGAAGAAACCAGGTAGTTCCTGCCACGGCAGCAAAAGTATAGTTTCTACGTAAAGGAGATTCACTATTCAGGTAATCTCCAAAAGATTTATTGGTATAATTTAAATACATACACCAAATGAAATTGGTAGTAAATCCACCCCAAAGTACCACGATGAATATGACATTATTTTGAAATAAAGGATCACAACCCTTAACTATGGCTTCATTGGCCATTAATTTACCTGCTTCAATTCCAAAATTAAAACAAGCACTTAATAAACCCGATATAGTGGCAACAATTAAACCCTTAACCAAATTAAACTCTTTGATACTTTCTTTTTTCTGCTCATCAGATAGCTCATTCTCCTTCATCATTCCTGCTTTTCCACAGAGATATATACCGAAAATACACACTACAATTCCCAACAATACCAGTCTACCACCTGTGCTTCCTGCGATTTGAGAGAATGTAACACCTTCCATTCCAGAGAATTCACGGTAAATAGGAGGCACTAAAGCTCCAAAAATACTACATAAACTTAAGGCGATGGACATTCCCAATGACATACCTAAATAGCGCATGGCTAAACCAAAAGTCAATCCTCCAATTCCCCACAAAACTCCAAATGCATATGTCCAAAATAAAGTGCTCGAGTTAGCTTGCTGGATAATTTGCATGAAATCAGGAATAGTCAAGTAGGCTGCTACAAAGGGAACCAAAATCCAAGAAAATACACCTCCTACAATCCAAGCACTTTCCCATGACCAAACTTCAATCTTGCGATATGGAATATAAAAACTACCCGAAGCAAAGCCCCCTAAACTGTGAAACAACAAACCTAATAATGAACCCATTTGATCTATTTATTAATTATTTTGAAATATTCTTATGAAAGCACAAATAGGAGCATTTCTATCCTAAAAAAGAAATAGGCCTCTCCCATTTATCCATTTAATAAACCAAATTGAGGCTTTTGCTTCAAAATTGGTTCGCTAATGTAACAGAAGAATTGATAAAAACAATTCAAGGCAGGCTAATGAAAGTGCTATTTATTATTAAATTAAGCCTATGAAAAGTAAAACTGCTCCTCTTGCTGTCTTCTCTGTAGTCATGCTACTTATTGGCTCATCCTTTTTCATTCCTCAGTCTAACGAAGACTGGCCATCCTATCTAGGTGGATCTGACAGAAATCATTATTCTCGATTGACCCAAATTAATTTGGACAATGTCAAGCAATTAAAAATGGCTTGGACCTATTCAAATGGTGATTCAGGACAAATTCAAGCAAATCCCATCATTATTAAAGGTATATTATATAGTGTGAATGCATCTGTTCAAGCTTTTGCTCTAGATGCTGCTACAGGAAAAGAAATTTGGCGATTTGGAGATCCATTGAAAAATTGGGCAAGTACGAGTCGTGGAGTCAGTTATTGGTCAAATGGAGAAGAGTCACGAATCCTGTATACTGCTGGACCCAATTTATGGGCATTGAATGCTAAGACTGGAAAGCCAATTCCTTCTTTTGGTCAACAAGGTAAAATTGATTTACACACGGGTTTACCCGATATAGCTAAAGACAAATTTCTTGTATCTAATACCCCAGGCACCATTTATCAGGACTTGATTATTATGCCGCTCCGACTTTCTGAAGGAGAAGATGCTGCACCAGGTGATATTCGGGCATTTGATGTCAAAACAGGAAAACTTGTATGGACATTTCATACAATCCCTTACCCTGGAGAATATGGCTATACAACATTCCCTAAGGATGCATATAAAAATACATACGTAGGTGCCGCCAATAATTGGGCGGGTATGGCTATCGATGAGCAAAAAGGAATCCTTTTTGTTCCTACGGGTTCCGCGGGATATGATTTCTGGGGTGGAAATAGACCTGGTACTAACCTATTTGCAAATTGTTTGATAGCCCTGGATGCTAAAACAGGAAAACGAATCTGGCATTTTCAAACTACTCACCATGATTTATGGGATCGGGATTTACCTGCACCTCCCAATTTAATTCGAGTAAAGCATCAAGGAAAATACATCGATGCTGTAGCTCAAATCTCAAAACAAGGTTTTGTATTCTTATTCAATAGAAGTACGGGGAAACCTTTATTTCCTATCACAGAAAGGAAAGTTTCCACACATGGCCTACCAGAAGAAAAGCCTTGGGGCACCCAACCCTTTCCCAGCAAACCAGCTCCATATGCTCGACAGTCATATGAAATTAGTCATCTGGATGTTAGTCCATACGCTGAAAACAAAGATGAATTAATTCAACAGCTTAAGAAATTCAAAAAAGACTTTTATGCCCCACCTAGTGAAGTCGGGACACTCATATTTCCTGGCTTTGATGGCGGTGGAGAATGGGGTGGAGCAGCGGCAGATCCTGAAAATGGGATTATATACATCAATAGTAATGAAATGGCTTGGGTTCAAAAAATGGAAAATCAAGCAGAAAAAGAAAAATTAAAAATAAGTAGTGCCAAAAGGCTTTATCAAAATTATTGTCAAAGTTGTCATGGACCAGAATTGAAAGGAAATAGCCTAAGTGGTTATCCATCATTGATCAATATTTTTCAGCGGCGGGATAAAGCATTTGTCAAACAATTAATACAACAAGGTAAAGGCATGATGCCAGGATTTACTCAATTAAAAAATACTGAAATTGATGCCATTATTTCATTTTTGGGAAATGAAGATAAACAGGAAGTAGTTAGTCAAAATTCAAGTACTAAAAGTAAAATCCCATACCGAATGGCTGGGTATAATAAATTTCTCGATTCAAAGGGGAAACCAGGTATTAGTCCTCCTTGGGGTACATTAAATGCCATTGATTTAAACACAGGTGAATACTTGTGGAAAATCCCTTTAGGAGAAGATATTGAATTAGCCAAACAAGGAATTAAAAATACTGGAATTGAAAACTATGGAGGGCCCTTGATAACTTCCAATGGTTTACTATTTATTGCAGCTACCAAAGATGGGAAATTCAGAGCTTTTGAATCAAAAACAGGTAAACTGGTTTGGGAAACCCTTTTACCTGCTGCAGGATTTGCTACACCTTCCACTTACATGGTTAATGGAAAACAATATATTGTGATTGCTTGTGGAGGCTCAAAATTGGGAACACCTAAAAACAATCAATATGTGGCTTTTGCTTTACCTTAAATTATAAATTTCGATTCAAAAACTCATTTCTCCAATGTCCTTGAGGATCTAAACGCTTCGCTAAAGCCTGAAAATCCTTAAATTTTGGATAACGAGCATGTAGTTTCTGGGGACTCAAAGTAAATAATTTACCCCAATGTGGTTTTACTTCATACGGCTCTAAAGCTGCTTCAATTTTAGGTAATACAGCCATTACATTTTTGGTGTCAGGCTTCCATGTAAAATGTATAGCAATAGTATCTTGTTGATAAGCAGGACTTAACCAAAGTTCATCTGCTGCCATACTTCTAATTTCAGTCACAAATAAATAAGGCACAAAAATAGAATGTATAGCTTCTACGGCCATGATGGCTTGATAAGCATATTTTCTAGGAACAAAATACTCTGCCTGTAATTCTGCCCCATTACTAGGGGTAAATCCCATTTTAAAATGCGGAAGTCGCTCATACCAAGGACCCGAAATTCCCATTTGATCCGTGCAATTAACGGGAGAATTAATTTTGATTGGGTGCAAATGAGTACTAGCTGCAGTGGCGCCAAAATACGTATTTACAGGGTGGATATTTTTCGCATCTGTACGTTTCTTAATCCACAATTGATTAATTAATTTTTTCTCCCAATGTGTAAACATACTTACTGAATAACCTTCTTGATATATCTCATCAAAATGATCTTTCAATTGGTTCATCGATAAATTTTCAAAGACAAACTGACTAACTTCAAATTTCGGTTGAATTGCTAGAGCCATTTTGGTTACAATACCCAAAGCACCCAGGTTCACAACGACGCCATTAAAATCGGGATGACCTTGCTCCCATCTTTCCAAAGTTCCATCTGCCTTCATCATTTCAATGCCACGAACTGCCGAAGACAAATTACCATTTTTATCTCCTGAACCATGAGTAGCCGTAGCACATGCTCCTGCAACCGAAATATGTGGTAAGGAGGCTAAATTGTGTAGAGCAAAACCTTCTTTGTCTAATAATAAACCAAGCGTTCCATACTTGATTCCTGATTCAACCCAAACCCACATCTTTTGACGGTCAATGGATAGTAGTTTATCCAATTTTGAAGTAGAAATCAGTGTATCTGTTGAATTAGCAATGGTATTAAATGAATGTTTAGAGCCTAAAGCTTTAGGTTGTTTAGCGGCTAACACTTCTTTTCTTAATTCTTCAATGCTTGTAGGGTATACTATCTTTTTTGCTGAATAAGTCAAATTTCCCGCCCAGTTAGTTTCTGAAGTAGCAGGAATATGAATTTGACTGGCCATAAAAAGAATGCTAGATTGTTTAATAAATTCTTGACGGTTCATGTTCGTATTTTTACACAAACCAATCTACAAAATATTCTAATTATTCTATTTTTAATCTTAAAAAATATAGGCTCAAAGAGCTATTTCATATGATTAACATAAATAAATGATTGAACATTTGGCTTGCTTCCTTTGAAGTCGATAAAATAGAAATAAACTCCATCCGCTATTCGTCCATCTCCAGCAACAAATGATTCTTGCTTCGATATCTCCCCACCCCAATCATTTTTATAATTGTCGGTTTCGTACACAATATTACCCCAACGGTTAAAGATGGTTAAATGGTGGCTTGGCATACTCATAATTCCAGGAATCACAAACTTGTCATTCACCCCATCACCATTAGGTGAGAATCCTTGCGTCATAAAGATCTCACATACATCTTTATCTTTACTATTAGGTATACCATCATGATCACAATCTGGAAGTGCCCCATAGTTTAAATCTTCTTCTAATTTATCTGGGATTCGATCTCCATCATCATCTGGATCTAAATAATCTGGAATACCATTTTTATCCGTATCCAAAGGATGCAAAGGATCTGGGCCAACTTCATCCTTATCTGGGATTCCATTATTATCTGAATCTACATCGCGGTAATCTGGTAAACCATCTCCATCAGTATCAGCTGGGCTATTGGGATTTTTACCTGCCTCGATTTTATCTGGAATTCCATCTCCATCTGAATCCAAGTCGCGGAAATCAAAAACATCGTCTTTATCCGTATCTAGTGGTTTAACTGGATCAAGACCTACCTCTACTTGGTCTGGGATTAAATCTCCATCAGAGTCTAAATCTATATAATCTGGCAAACCATCTTTATCTGTATCTAAGCTCGTTTCCATTTTATCCAAAATAGTATCATTATCAGAATCAAAATCTGTATAATCGGCTTTACCATCTTTATCTGTATCTACAGGAATCAATGGATCTTTACCTGCTTCTATTCGGTCCAAAATACCGTCATTATCAGCATCCAATTCACGGTAATCAGGAATATTATCTCCGTCTGTATCCTGAGGTTTCAATGGAGTTAAGCCAGCTTCAATAAAATCTGGTATACCATCATTATCAGAGTCTGTATCTCGGTAGTCATATTTAGGTAAGCCATCCAATTGAATATCATCATCTGTATTTAATGGCTTAGTTTTATCAGCACCGGCTTCTATGCTATCTAACATACCATCATTGTCAGAATCAAGATCTTGGAAATCATAAATTCCATCTTGGTCACTATCCAATGGACTTTCTCCATATTTCCCTGCTTCCAATGAATCCAAAATTCCATCTCCATCACTTTCTACATCTAAATAATCCCAAATACCATCAGAATCTGTATCTAAAAGTAAAAATGGTCTTTTCCCAACCTCAAGAACATCAAGAATCCGATCGCCATCTGAATCCGTATCACGGAAGTCATCCTTACCATCCTTATCCGTATCCAATGGTTTCCATACGTCGCTTCCTACTTCCACTTTATCTGGAATGGTGTCATTGTCCGAATCTAAATCCAACATATCTGGAATTCCGTCGCCATCCGTATCAACTGGTTTCGATAAATCCTTACCTGCCTCGATTGCATCTGGAATACCGTCACCATCAGAATCCGTATCCTCAAAGTTTTTCAAGCCATCTCCATCCGTATCCCAAGGTTTATTGCAATCTCCTACTTCAACTATATCTAGGATACCGTCTCCATCTGAATCTGTATCACGGAAATTGGCCAATTTATCTTGATCCCAATCTGCCCCTCCTTCTACTCCGTCTGGAATACAGTCATTATCAGAATCTAGATCTAAGAAGTCAGGTGATCCATCCTTGTCTGTATCTATCACTGCTTTGTATTCGCCACGATCATCCCAACCGTTATCATTGTCGTCATTCGAATTATCGCATTCTCTACACTTATCTTTTCCTTCCCATGCATCTGGTATACCGTCTCCATCCGAATCTGCATCTAAATAATTTGGTATACGATCTCCATCATTGTCCGTATCTCGCTCATCGCTATCTCCTAACCAATCTCCATCCGAATCTTTATCTCGGTAGTTTGGTTTACCATCTTTATCTGGGTCATTCGTCAATTCTATCTTATCTGCGATTCCGTCTCCATCAGAGTCTAAGTCGATATAATCTGGTGTTCCGTCCTTATCTGTATCAGGTACTGGTGCAGGGTTACCTTCTAAGAAGTCAGCCAATCCATTTCCGTTCACATCTGGTGCAGATCCATTTTTATCCACACGGCCATCGTAATTGTCATCGATTGTTCCACGCTTATTGTCTGTTCCTTCCCATGCATCCAATATTCCGTCATTATCCGAATCGATATCCAAGAAGTTCATCACTCCATCTCCATCCGTATCGTATGATCTTTCTTGAGAATCCAAGATTCCGTCGTTATCAGAATCCAAATCCAAGTAGTTGGCATGACCATCTCCATCGCTATCGATGTTCTTCTCAATCATGTCTAAGATACCGTCGTTATCCGAATCTGGATCTAAGAAGTTAGGAATACCATCTGAATCAAAGTCTTGGCAAGATCCTGTTCCTAAATAGCCTCCGTTACACTCCATTTCGTTTGAAATACCATCGCTATCGCAATCTCCTGCAAAATATTTGGCATAACCAACACTTCCTCTTGGAGGAATATATCCTGCTACTCCACCTGAACATGCATTCGATGGTTCAACGTCAGTTCCATTTGGAGATCCATCGCCATCGCAATCCATCGCTTTCCATGCTGAGGATGTTTTAGATAAAACAAATGAACTCATCAAATAGGAACAGCCGTCGTTTACATCTGTCTTATCTATTAACTCTTGTTCATCTGTCACACTATCGCCATCTGAATCTGATGCCACCATCACTATTTCTGCCGTTTGCACAGAAATCCCAACACTTGGAGTAATCGCAATTTGAATAGAGCCTGAAATAGCATTTGGGAACAAATTACCCAAAACAGAAAAATTGGCGACGCCATTAACATAATCTGTTGATCTATTTAACACGACAGTCTTTTGATCCTTTATAATTCCCCCAACAATTAATTTCACTACGATTGTAACGGGGTTCAAAGCTGCATTAAAATCAATAATTGTATTTCCATAAGTATCTATGGCTGTCATAAATCCTGAAATCAATTTTCCTGCATCTTGTTTTGGATCTAAATCATATTTGAAAGTTGAAAAATCAGCGGCAGTAACATTCAAAGAAAATTTGTCAGCAATATTATTAGATGGTGTACCGGAAGAATTAATTGCTTGTAAAAGTGCTAATTCCGCATTAACTAAAATCAATTGAACATTAGCTTCGCCATTCACAAAATTTACAGAAAAACTAGACCCAAATGCATTCATACCACTCTGCACTAAGCTAAATTGAGTAGAAGTAGCATTTGATTTACTCGTAGAAATATCCAAATCAGTCGTGATGCTATTGGATATTTTCTTAGTTGATTTGTCTTTACTATTAAAAACTACTAGTGAAAGTGGCGAGATTGAAGGTAAACCTGCTTGAGGAATATCAACCCCATTAGGTGCTTTATTGGCTCCCCAAAACTGTATCAATTGAGCACTTGACAAATTCGTACAAATATTCCCAAATTCATCTTTTGCAATAACTTTCACTGTAATTGGGCTCCCTGCTCTTGTTATTGATTGGGTAGAAGTAACATAATATTTGTATGGATTCCCTGGCGAGACTATAAAGGAATTAGAATCTCCTACTTTCCCATTTAAATTACTTGTATTCAAAGACGAGGCAAGTGCAGTAATTATCACTCCTGACTCACTTTTATTATACGACCAATTGGTAAAAGTAACAGCATTTTGTCCGGTAAGTAAATCAGCAGTAACAGTTCCAAGAATAGTCCCAGAACCCGATTTTACAGACAAAGTTATTCTTCCATTTTCATTTGAATTAACCAAATTACCTGATGCATCCACTAATGAAACTGTTACTGTTTGCGATGTGCCTGCAGAAAAGGATGATATAGTAGATAATGATAAACGAGAAGCTACACCAGAATTAAAATTAATAGCAGAACTCGTAACAACTGTTCCACTTGCAGGGGTAAACGTGAATGTTCCTGAACCAACCGCTCCTGTATACTTCAAGCCTAAGCTACTCAAGTTCGCTACTCCACTCACAAAGTCTGATGCACTATTTAGTTTATTCGTGCCACTTAAGCCACTGATACTACCACTTAAGCTCGTGCTTACAGTAATGTTATTTGTTGAGGCATCAAAGCCTGTCACCACGTTGCCATAAGCATCCAAGGCTGTTAAGCTGTTCGTTCCTGTAAAGGCTACTCCGTTGATCTGTGGTCCCGCTAAGCTCAAGGCTAATTTGCTGAATACCGCTGGGCTAACACTCACACTCAAGCGATCTGAACCACTCGTTGTTACTGAACCATCAGTAGCTACGATCAAGGCCGACTCTACTTTGTATAAGCTCATGCTTACTGTTGCTACTCCATTCGTGAAGCTCACACTAGTCGCGGTACCAAAGTCTGTACTCGCTACTGTTGGATTAGTTGCAGGGCTGCTTGATGCATTAGCTCCACTGAACGTAATCGATTTAGCTCCCGTATAAGCTGTCGCTGTATTTCCACTCGCATCTTTGGCTGTAATCGTGATGTTTTGACTACCACCTGCTGTCTGAGTGCCTGTTCCAGTAACAATGAACTTCGTAGCAGATCCTGCTCCTATGCTCACACTGCCACTCGTTACTGCCGTTCCGCTCGCTGGAGTGAACGTGAATGTGCCTGTACCGGATGTTCCGGTAAATGTTAAGCTGCTAATGTTAGCTACTCCACTTACAAAGTCGCCCGCATTGTTCAACTTGTTGGTACCTGATAATCCACTGATTGACCCTGTTAAGCTCGTGCTTACCGTGATGTTATTGGTTGAGGCATCAAAGCCTGTCACTACGTTGCCATAAGCATCTTGTGCTATCAAGCTATTCGTGCCGCTAAATGCTGTACCACTCGTCTGTGGACTCGTCAAGCTTACGATTAATTTGCTGAATGATCCTGCACTTACTGATACCGATAAGCGGTCTGAACCTGCTGCTGATAGACTGCCATCCGTAGCTGCTAATACCGCCGATTCTACTTGGTACAAGCTCAAGCTCGCTGTCGCTACTCCATTACTAAATGTCACATTCGTCGCTGTGCCCACATTCGTGCCGCCCACTGTTGGGTTGGTCACTGGACTGCTTGATGCACTAGCTCCACTGAATGTAATCGACTTAACTCCCGTATAAGCTGTTGCGGTGTTGCCACTCGCATCTTTCGCTGTGATTGTTATCGTTTGACTAGTACCCGCTGTCTGTGTACCTGTTCCGGTGATAATCAATTTCGTTGCCGTACCTGAATTAATCGTCAATGACGATGAGCTTACTGGTGCTCCGGTAGCTGGGGTAAACGTGAACGTTCCTGATCCCGACTCTCCTGTGTATTTCAAGCCTAAACTTGTCAAGTTCGCCACTCCACTCACAAAGTCTGAAGCACTATTCAATTTATTCGTGCCACTTAAGCCTGTGATACTTCCTGTTAAGCTACTGCTCACTGTCACATTATTTGTACTCGCATCAAAGCCTGTCACTACGTTGCCATAGGCATCTTGTGCTGTCAAGCTATTCGTGCCACTAAATGCTGTACCACTCGTCTGTGGACCAGCCAAGGCCAAGCTAAACTTAGCAAATGTCCCTACTGATACGCTTACTGACAATTCTCCTCCTCCACTAGATGTTAAGCTACCATCGGTCACACTAATCGAAGCGGACTCTACTTTATACAAGCTCATGCTCGCTGTCGCTACTCCATTCGTGAAGCTCACACTTGTGGCTGTGCCAAAGTCTGTGCTTCCTACTTTTGGTGCTGTTGTTGGTGATGCTGAACTATTAGCTCCAGAGAACGTTAAATCTTTACTTCCACTATAAGAGCTTACTGTGTTACCATTCGCATCTTTCGCCGTGATTGTAATCGTTTGACTCGTGCCTGCTGTCTGCGTGCCACTTCCTGTGATCACAAACTTGTTGGCTGAACCTGGGTTAATCGTAATGCTTCCACTTGTTACGGCTGTTCCGCTCGCTGGGGTAAACGTGAATGTTCCTGAACCTACCGCTCCTGTGTACTTCAAGCCTAAGCTACTCAAGTTCGCTACTCCACTCACAAAGTCTCCTGCATTGCTCAACTTAGTCGTGCCACTTAAGCCACTGATACTACCACTTAAGCTCGTGCTTACAGTAATGTTATTTGTTGAGGCATCAAAGCCTGTCACCACGTTGCCATAAGCATCCAAGGCTGTTAAGCTGTTCGTTCCTGTAAAGGCTACCCCATTGATCTGTGGTCCTGCTAAGCTCAAGGCTAATTTGCTGAATACCGCTGGGCTTACACTCACACTCAAGCGATCGGAACCACTCGTTGTTACTGAACCATCAGTAGCTACGATCAAGGCCGACTCTACTTTGTATAAGCTCATGCTTACTGTTGCTACTCCATTCGTGAAGCTCACACTAGTCGCGGTACCAAAGTCTGTACTCGCTACTGTTGGGTTAGTTGCTGGGCTGCTTGATGCATTAGCTCCACTGAACGTAATCGATTTAGCTCCCGTATAAGCTGTCGCTGTATTTCCACTCGCATCTTTGGCTGTAATCGTGATGTTTTGACTACCACCTGCTGTCTGAGTGCCTGTTCCTGTCACAATGAACTTCGTAGCAGAACCTGCTCCTATGCTCACACTGCCACTCGTTACGGCTGTTCCGCTCGCTGGGGTGAACGTGAATGTGCCTGTACCGGATGTTCCGGTAAATGTTAAGCTGCTAATGTTAGCTACTCCACTTACAAAGTCGCCCGCATTGTTCAACTTGTTGGTACCTGATAATCCACTGATTGACCCTGTTAAGCTCGTGCTTACCGTGATGTTATTGGTTGAGGCATCAAAGCCTGTCACTACGTTGCCATAAGCATCTTGTGCTATCAAGCTATTCGTGCCGCTAAATGCTGTACCACTCGTCTGTGGACTCGTCAAGCTTACGATTAATTTGCTGAATGATCCTGCACTTACTGATACCGATAAGCGGTCTGAACCTGCTGCTGATAGACTGCCATCCGTAGCTGCTAATACCGCCGATTCTACATGGTACAAGCTCAAGCTCGCTGTCGCTACTCCATTACTAAATGTCACATTCGTCGCTGTACCCACATTCGTGCCACCAACTGTTGGGTTGGTCACTGGACTGCTTGATGCACTAGCTCCACTGAACGTAATCGACTTAACTCCCGTATAAGCTGTTGCAGTGTTGCCACTCGCATCTTTCGCTGTGATTGTTATCGTTTGACTTGTACCCGCTGTCTGTGTACCTGTTCCGGTGATAATCAATTTCGTTGCCGTACCTGAATTAATCGTCAATGATGATGAGCTTACTGGTGCTCCGGTAGCTGGGGTAAACGTGAACGTTCCTGATCCCGACTCTCCTGTGTATTTCAAGCCTAAGCTTGTCAAGTTCGCTACGCCACTCACAAAGTCTGAAGCACTATTCAATTTATTCGTGCCACTTAAGCCTGTGATACTTCCTGTCAAGCTACTGCTTACTGTCACATTATTTGTACTCGCATCAAAGCCTGTCACTACGTTGCCATAGGCATCTTGTGCTGTCAAGCTATTCGTGCCACTAAATGCTGTACCACTAGTTTGTGGACCCATTAAACTAACAAGAAATTTACTCATCCCCGAAGGACTAACAATAACTGTCAAACGATCAGATCCTGTAGTGGTAATTGTTCCTTGGGTGGCTACGATGACCGCTGTTTCTACTTTATATAGAGTTAAAGCAGGTGTGGCTACTCCATTCGTGAAACTCACACTTGTGCTCGTGCCAAAGTCTGTGATTCCTACCTTGGGTGCTGTAACTGGCGATGCAGAACTACTAGCACCAGAAAATGTCAAATTTTTAGTCCCGGTAAAAGCCGTAACGGCCTGACCCAAAACATCCACTGCTGTAATGGTTATATTTTGTGATGCTCCAGCTGTTTGAGTACCGGTACCAGTAATAATAAATTTAATTGCTGCACCTTGAACAACTTCTAAAGATAGATTAAATGATGTAGAACCTCCTGAATTGGTAGCTGTTACAACATAAGTGGCTGAAGAAACTATACTGGAAGGTGTACCACTAATAATACCTGTATTGACATCCAGTGTTAAACCAACAGGTAATATTGGACTTACCGAATAAGTAATATTTGAACCCGTAACTGTAGGACTAATACTGGTAACAGACTCTCCTCGATAAAAAGTAGCAGGAGAAGAATAACTAAATCCTGAAGGAGGAATATCATTTACAACCAAATTAAATGTTGAAGTAGGAGAAACACAACCTGTACCAGAATTCCTGACTGAAAAATTAAAATTATAAGTATTGAGTGCTGAATTAACTGGTATACCTACCGATATAGGACTTGAAACTAAACTCGAATTAGTCAAAGCAGTAAATCCACTTAATGCTGTTGTTCCAGTTGTTAATGTATACTGATCTGGGGAATTAGTAGAAGCAGTATATGGAATTAAAAAACTAGTTGCTGATCGATAAACCGAAGCAATGGAAGACAAAGTAACCGTAGGACGTGGAATGGCAGTGGCTACAACTGCCGTTCTACTACTCTCTGGACATCCTGTTAATGCGGCTTGAGCATAAAATGTAGTAGTAGATGAAAGTACTGGTGTGGTAAAAGAAGCACCACTCGAATATACACTTGCTCCTGTAGTTCCATCAAACCAATTTACGGTACCAGTTGTACCTATGGCTGATAATGTTGCCGAAGTAGTTTCGCATGCACTTCCTGCAGTTATACTTTCTAGGCCATTGACTGGTGCAACAATCTTGGTTCTTGTATTTGATACGCAGCCCGACGTACTATTTCGACTTTCGACATAGTAGATAAGTGGAATACTTGTAGATGGTGTAGTTATGGTATTGGTCCCGGTAAAAGCAGCTGTTCCACCTGATGAACTTGTATACCAATCTCCAACAATTCCACTCGTGGCAGAAATAGATAAATTCATCGTACCAGAGCCACATATGGAATTGGGACTTGGTGGAGTTAATTTATATATACTTTTAGTAGTAGTTGCATTGGCTGCCACATATATTGCCCCTTGTGCATCAAAGGTCATTCCTTGTGGAGCATTAATGCTATTAGCATAAGTTGTGATCGTTCTGTCTGTTGCTACTTTTCTAATAATTGAACTCGCAAAGATGCCATAAAACAAATTCCCATTTGAATCACGAATTAAATCAGTAATGTTGGTGTTGACAGAGGTGGCATAAACGGAAACGCTCGTTCCACTTGGATTAATTTTTAATATATTGGCGGCACCTCGATTCGCCACATACATATTTCCATCAGGATCAAAACATAAACCAAATGCATTATTGATTTGTGAATCACTGCAAAACGTAGAAACTACCCCACTTGGAGTAATTTTATAAATAACATTTCCAGTAGTGGTGACATACAAATTATTATTACTATCTACAGCAGAACCTTGTGGACTGGTAATAGAGGCAAATACACTCATGGTATTAGTACTGTATTCCATTTTCACAATACCATTAGCTTGAGGCATAATTATGTACACATTTCCCAAATTATCCACATTTAAAGAAGATATTGCACTATTGGAAAGCCCTCCTAAAGGCAAACTACCTGAGGCTGAAATGAGAGTTCCAGAGGTAGAATAAATTTGAATAACTGGAGCATCACTTACTTTGGGAGCATATAAATAGGAGTTTAGAGGATTAAAAATTAATCCTTTTGAACTGTTTGAGGAGTTATAAGAAAATTGAAGATTATTGGAGACCGTTCCGACTGATTGCGTCGGAGCGTTTGGTAAAGCATTAACTATAGCTAAATTTTGACTTATAAACCCTGTCGATGAAATAACAACGTTTCCAGCTCCACCTGTAGTTTGTTTAACATATATCGTGGTTTCATTAACGACACCACTTGACTGTGTTAAAGTTACGGATGCAGTATACGTACCAGAAAGGCTAGTAGAAACTGTATATCCTGTTGGTGCTGTAACAACAATATTAGCACTTAATCCTTTACCCGTAACTGTAAATTTTTCAGAGCAAGTTGAAAAACCCGTTGAATTAACTTCAATAATTGGAATACCAAAATAGGTGTTTTCAGTTAATTCCACTTTGATTCGGTCAGCCATACTTAAGGTAGCTGGAAATGAAATTAGCTCAGACCAACCACCGCCACCAGTAGTATGCTCATTCAAACGATCTCTTCCAATGTTATCCCAACTTGTTCCAGAATTCGCCGTTTGGGCTTCCACTGAATTTATGCCTAAAGAGGTATTCCAAACTGCTGAAGCGATTGAAATGTTAAGTCCATTTTGGTATATAGTCCCACTTCGAATAGAACTTGAGGCTAAGGTAGAGCTGAATAATAAATTAGTAGAAGATCCAGAATTCCAATTATTATTCGTTGCATCTCCCAATAAAAACCCATTTCCACTGGATTGAAATTTATTGACAACTATCACTTGTGCATTGGTTGATACCGCGCTTGAAAGAGCTAATGACCTATAATCTGTACCTGAAATAGTGCCTGAAAATCGAATGAAAGGTTTATTTCGTTCTAAAATGATTGAACCTGCACTTACTAACTGGGGTTGATTTGTACTTGAAGCTTGACTTAAATCGTTTCCGTTTCCTGATTGATCATACCATTTGGACACAAAAACATCTGTTCCTGCATAAAAGCTGGCAAATGTAAGTGTTGCTCCTATACTTAAACCAGAACTTCCAGCAGATACTACTGTACAAATACTAGAAGCACTTAATTCATTATTCGAATCAAAACCAATATCGACAATGGCATTATCACTGGCTCTTCTAACTTGGATGATTTTTCCTGTATAAGAAGTACTTAATTTTCGTACAGAAAAAGCCACACTTGCGGGTGATGAGGCGGTTAAGTTTAATAAATCAAGGGGAAATTGTGCAAAAGCCGAAAAAAAAGAAGACGTTAACACAAAACACAATATGGACAGAGTCCGTACTGACTTTTGCAGCATACTTTATAGTTTTAAAAGAAACACAGGTTGTAATGAGCAAATTTATTAAATTAATTTACTAAAGCCGTCGACTATTTTAAATTGAGAACATAATAGTCTAATTAGTCTATATCATTAGTATTGGCCTATTTTACAATTTGCTTTATTTTACGGTAATTAATAAAAAATATTATTAATCATCTTTTTACATATATATCCTTCCAATTCTAGGATTGATTTTGCTTTTCATTTGTAAGATGGAAAAATGATTTTTCCATTTTTGGCAAAAAAAAAGCAACACCCTTTTCAAGGTGTTGCTTTTTTACATGGGGTGGACCAGCATGGGCTCGAACCATGGACCCCCTGATTATGAGTCAGATGCTCTAACCAACTGAGCTACAAGTCCGCATTGAATTGCTTCAACGAGCTGCAAAATTAAATAATCAAGAGCTTTTTAACTAATTTCCTTTATAAATTTATAATTTAAGGTTCAAACTAGCTTGGTCCCATCCATTTTCAACCATGAAAACAAAAACGTTCATCAGCGATCTATCCAAGAAAATTTACCCTATTTCAGAATTAGTTAATGGGACTAATATTCAAGAAGGGATTTTACAATTAATTCAAAGAGACTACCCCAAATTCAACTCAGAAAGCAATTTAGCTTTAAGCGAATTGAACATATTCCGGCAAATTTATTTATCAGATTTTCTTAAAAAGGAATCGGGTGATTTAACCGCTTTAGAACAAGTAGTCATCAAAAATGAAGCAGACCACCGTTTAATTACCCAAGCTGTGGACATGGAAGATTTTGGAGATTTAACCACTGGTCAAATAATAGCGGATAAAGTAGCCTCTTTTGGTGGTAGTTGGCGTTTTATCATTTCCTTCTTTGTATTTTTAGCCTTATGGATTTTAGTCAATGTCTATTTATTTTTAAATAAAGGTTTTGACCCTTATCCTTTTATTCTATTAAATCTGATTTTATCCTGTATTGCTTCTTTGCAAGCACCTGTGATTATGATGAGCCAAAATAGACAAGAAGAGAGAGATCGAGAAAGATCAAAGAAAGATTATTTAATCAATTTGAAATCAGAATTAGAAATACGCTTGCTAAATGAGAAAATAGATCATTTAATGATGCATCAGCAACAAGAATTGCTTGAAATACAAAACATCCAAGTTGAAATGTTAAATGAAATAACCAATTTGGTAAAAGATAAGAAAGTCCGCTAAACACTATGTACCCAACTAAAATTATCAATGACCCTATTTATGGCTTTATTAAAATCAATAACCCATTCATATTAAAACTCATTGATCACCCGTATTTTCAACGATTAAAGCGCATCAAACAATTGGGATTAGCCGAATTTGTTTATCCAGGTGCCCATCATACTCGATTTCATCATGCCTTGGGTGCCATGCATTTAATGGATCAAGCACTCAATAATCTACAAGCTAAAGGATACCCAATATCTGAAGAGGAAAGAGAAGCCGCAGAAATCGCCATCCTCTTGCACGACATTGGCCATGGTCCATTTTCTCATGTATTGGAATATACCTTATTAGAAAATGTCCATCATGAGGCCATTTCACAAATACTGATGGCTACTTTAAATAAGCATTTTGAGGGTAGATTAGATTTAGCCATTCAAATGTTTTCAGATGAATACCACCGTCCATTTTTTCACCAATTAATTTCTAGTCAATTGGATGTCGATCGATTGGATTATTTAAGTCGAGATTCCTTTTACACCGGGGTTCGAGAAGGATTCATTGGTTCGGAAAGGCTCTTGTCTATGTTGGATTTAGTCAATGAAAAATTAGTTTTAGAAGAAAAAGGGATTTATTCCATCGAAAATTTCTTGATGGCAAGGAGGCTCATGTATTGGCAAGTGTATTTACACAAAACCGCCATTGCTGCAGAAAGCATGTTGATTCAAATATTACGTAGAGCCAAATATTTAATTAATTCAGGTGTACAATTAGAATGTTCTACACCCTTATTTACATTTTTAAGCAAAGTGTATACTTGGGAAGAGTTTTCAAGTAGAGAATCTTTACTAATTGCCTTTACAGACTTAGATGATCACGATGTTTGGGCAGCCATAAAGAGTTGGAAATCAGCAGAAGATATCATCCTAAAAAATCTTTGTCAGCAATTTCTAACCCGAAAACTATTCACTTGCAAATTAGGAAGTCAACCTATTCCAAGAACTAAAAAACTGGAAATTGAGCAAATGATTCAAAAAAGTTTGGGTATAACTGCTGAGGAAGTGGGCTATTTTGTAGTGGATGGTTCAACGAGTAATGCTGCCTACATACAAGGGGACAATACCATCAAAATGGTCGATAAACAAGGGCAGGTCGTCGAGTTACTCGAAGCATCTGACTTACCGACCATCCAAGCATTAAGTAAGATTGTAAAAAAATACTATTTTTGTTGCCCAAAGAGCGTATATTTGCAAGGCGAATTACGATGATTGCGTACCTAATTCCATTATTACCTGAAAATCAATTCATCCCTGCATGAAATTTACTGTTGATCAAATTGCCGGACTAATTCAAGGAACAGTAGATGGGAATGGAGCTGATATTATTTCAGATTTCAGCAAAATAGAGGAAGGTAAATCAGGTTCAATTTCGTTTTTAGCTAATCCCAAGTACGAGGCTTTTTTATATGATTCGAAGGCGACTGCCATCATCATTTCACAGGACCAAACGTTAAAAAAGAAGCCATTAGCCACTCTAATACGTGTTGCTGACCCATATTTGTCATTCACCATTCTGTTACAAAAATACCAAGAGATGATGGCATCCAATGAAACAGGAATTCAACAACCCTCTTTCATTGACCCAAGCGCTATTTTAGGTGAAAACATCTATGTAGGAACGTTCACGAGCATTAATCGAAATGCTAAAATCGGTTCTGGTACTCGCATTATGAATAATGTTAGTATCGGTGTCAATGTGAAAATTGGAGAAAACTGCATGATCTACCCTGGGGTTATTTTATATCCAGACACGGTCATAGGTAATCATTGTACCATACATGCCAATGCGGTAATTGGTTCTGATGGATTCGGTTTTGCACCTCAACCAGACGGTACATTTACAACCATTCCTCAACTTGGTAATGTGATCATTGAAGATCATGTGAGTATTGGTGCTAATACCACCATAGATCGAGCAACCATGGGCTCAACCAAAATAGGGAAAGGCTCTAAAATAGATAATTTAGTACAAATTGCTCATAATGTGGAAGTTGGCCAAAATACAGCCATAGCTGCCCAAGTGGGTGTTTCAGGCTCTACAAAAATTGGAGATCATTGTTTAATTGGTGGTCAAGTAGGAGTTGCTGGACATATCAGCATAGCTCCAAATACCATTGTAACAGCGCAATCTGGAGTAACTAAAACTGTTAAAAATCCTGGACAAACACTTGGAGGTACACCAGCCTCCCCTAATGTAGATTATTTAAAAAGAAATGCACTTATTCGTCAATTACCTGACTTGTTTGAAAAAATCAATCAAACAATAAAAGTTGAGTAATTTGACATTAGATTCGTATGAACAATAAGCAACACACCATTAGTAAATCTGTCACTCTAAGCGGAGTGGGTCTTCATACTGGCGTTACAGCCACTATGACTTTTTTACCAGCACCAGCAAATCATGGTATCAAATTTCAACGTACCGATTTACCCGATCAACCGATTGCAGATGCTGATGTTGATTACGTAGTAGATACTTCTAGAGGTACCACCATTGAACACAACGGTGCGCGTATAAACACAGTAGAACATGTTTTGGCTGCCATGGTGGGGATGGAAATTGACAATATTTTAATACAATTAGATGGCCCTGAACCTCCAATCATGGATGGAAGTTCCATCAAATTTGTAGAAGCATTAGAAGAAGCTATTCCCTTAGAACAAGAAGCTCATCGTAAATTCTTTGAATTACCTGAAGAAATCCGTTTTAAGGATTTAGATAAAGGTATTGAGTTAGCTGCTCTTCCATTAAATGATTACCGGATTGCCGTAATGGTGGATTATAATTCTAAATTCTTATCCAGCCAGCATGCTAATTTAACGCACGTTTCTCAATTTAAAGAGCAATTCGCCATGTGCAGAACTTTCTGTTTTGTGCATGAATTAGAAGTACTTTACAAAGCTGGCTTAATTCAAGGTGGAGATTTAAGTAATGCCATCGTGATCGCAGATCGTGATTATTCAGAAAAAGAGTTATCCCATTTATCTGAAGTTTTAGGAAAACCTAAAGTAAGTATTTCCAAAGAAGTGGGAATCTTAAATAATACCAACCTGCATTACAATAATGAAATGGCTCGCCATAAATTATTGGATGTAATGGGTGACTTAGCCTTAGTAGGGAGACCTATTAAAGCTCAAATTCTTGCTTCCAGACCTGGTCATGCGTCTAACGTAGAACTAGCTAAAAAGATCAAGAAATTAATGCTTGAAACGGAGAAAAACAAGGTTCCAGTTTACGATCCTAAACAACCTCCTATTTGTTCACACGAACGTATATATGAGTTATTGCCTCACCGTTATCCGTTCCAAATGATTGACAAAATCACTTATTTGGATGAAAATAGCGTGGTAGGAATTAAAAATGTCACCATGAATGAAAGCTATTTCATGGGCCATTTTCCCAATAACCCAGTTATGCCGGGTGTCATGCAAGTAGAAGCTATGGCTCAAACAGGTGGCATTTTAGTTCTTAGCTCCGTTCCTGATCCAGAAAACTATTGGCCATATTTAGTCGGTATTGAAAATTGTCGATTCAGAAAAAGCGTAATTCCTGGAGATACTGTTATCTTTCGTTGTGAATTAATTTCACCTATTAGAAGAGGAATTGCTAAAATGACAGGTAAGGCCTATGTAGCCGGACAAGTTGTTTGCGAAGCAGAAATGACCGCTAGTTTAGTTAGAAAATCATAATCTTACCCATGACATATCCGCTCACACATATAGATCCATCCGCAAAAATTGGCCAAAATGTGACAATTGATCCATTTACCATGATACACGGAGATGTTGAGATAGGTGATGGTACTTGGATTGGGTCAAATGTAACCATTTTCCCTGGTGCTCGAATTGGAAAAAATGTTCGTATTTTCCCTGGTGCAGTTATTTCTGCTATCCCCCAAGATTTAAAATTTGGAGGTGAAAAAACAACTGCAGAGATAGGCGACAATACTACCATTCGAGAATGTGTAACCATCAATCGAGGTACTGTTGATAAAGACCGTACCGTCGTGGGCAAAAATTGCCTAATCATGGCTTATGTGCATATTGCTCATGATTGTCAAATTGCCGACAATTGTATTTTAGCCAATTCGGTTCAAATGGCTGGTCATGTTACCGTAGGAGAATTTGCCATCATTGGAGGCTCTACTGCAATTCACCAATTTGCTAGTATTGGTAAACATGTCATGATCTCTGGTGGATCCCTTGTTCGTAAAGATGTTCCTCCTTATACTAAATCTGGAAGAGAACCTCTAACTTATGCAGGAATCAATTCTGTTGGTTTAAGACGAAGGAATTTCTCAGATGAACAAATCGCTGATATTCAAGAAATATATCGATATATCTACCAGAAAGGATTGAATATCCAAACTGCCTTATCAGAAATTGAAGAACAGATTCGTCCATCTTTAGAAAGAGATGAAATACTTTCTTTTATTCGTAACTCCGAACGCGGAATCATGAAAGGATAAACCGTCAATTCATGAAAATTCTTGCCGAACATGTTGAAAAAAAATTCCGTCAAGAATGGGTTGTTCGCTCCTTTTCCTATTCCTTTGAATCTGGTCAATCATATGCATTAACTGGACCCAATGGTTCTGGAAAATCTACCCTATTACGCATATTAGCCCAATACTCATTACCTAGCAAAGGACAAGTATCATTCCTACATGATAATCAATCTAAAATAGAAGCAGATCAATGCCATGCTTTAGTTTCCTATGCAGCCCCATATGTAGAGCTAATTGAGGAATTTACCTTAACTGAACTATTGAATTTCCTCGTTCAATTGAAAGCTTTACCTAGTCAAATTTCATTGTCTCAATTTCAAGATTACATAGAATTACAGCCAGACAAATCTAAGTTCATAAAAAACTATTCTTCTGGGATGCGTCAAAAAATCAAATTGGGCTTGGCACTTTTGGGCGAAAGGCCATTTCTATTTTTAGATGAACCTACCACCAATTTGGATGAAAAAGCAAAAAAATGGTTTTATCAAAAAATACAAGAGAATAGAGACCGATTGATCGTAATAGCTTCCAACGAAGAAGCAGAAATTACTCTATGCGAAAAAAGAATATCGATCTTAGACTTTAAATAAATTTCCGTTTCAATCGAAACAACAGTAGTCCCATGACTACTAAATTGAACCCCACAAAATAAGCCACATCTGCTAAGCCTAATACCCCCTTGGAGATATTCCGATAGTGGAAATTCAAGCTATATAGATCAATATCGAAATTGGCAAATAAAGGAATTAAAGCCAGTTCTTGAGGACCTTGCCAACATATAAAGTTAAATGCTACACCAAGCACAAAGGCTAAGGCTTGTTTATTCGTTAAGGAAGAAGCAAATGCACTTAAACAAACAAAGGATAAACCTAATAAAATTAGGGAAATGTAGCCCCCTAGAATTAATGTTGAATCGTAATTACTTGGAGGACTTCCTAAACTTCCTAAAGAATACACAAAGAAGAGCGTAGGAATTAGTGATGTCAATACTACTGCAAATGTACCTATCACTTTCCCCAACAGGATATCCCAATCTGAAACTGGCAGAGAACGAAGTAGATCAAAGGTTTTCAAAGCATATTCCTCAGAAAACAAGCGCATACTTAAAGCAGGGATAAAGAATAAGAAAAACCAAGGGGCTAATTCAAAAAAAACGCTTAACTCCGCAAATCCAAAATCCAAGACATTCCCTTCAAATACCCAAGTATAAAGGCCTGTAAGCAAATAGAATGCTAACATAAGCCCTAAACCAATAAATGAACTAAAAAATGATTGGTATTCCTTTTGAACAATAGCCCACATAGATTTATTCAAAAAATGGTTTCTCCTTCTTTAAAATGGCAGAAACAATTAATCCCAATAAAAAGATAAATAAAGTAGACATCAATACAATCAATACAAATTGAACTCCTGGGCCCATCATCATAGAAGATACTTTCATTGCTTCTGTAATTTGACTTTCACTCAATCCTTGCTCTTCCATCTTCTCACGAGCTATATCCAATTGTTTTTGAAGTACAGTGGTATCGATGAAATTTAAATAAATGTAATTATACGCTCCCGAAGCTAATCCCCAAATTGCTCCTAGTAAGGTGGACACTCCTAAACCTTGGCTATAACCTAAATATCCAGCATTTTGCTCTCTAAATTCTTTTAAAGTCAGGAATAAAATCGATGTATCAATTAATAAAGTAGCCAAAAAAGTAATCCAGCCTAGTGACTCTGAAAATTGATCTTCTAATCCTGTATACTTGGTTAATAAAGTAAATAAAAAGCTTAATGTCCCCCCAATCAAACCCCATTTTAAGGCAATTAAGGATGATGAAGGTGTAGCATCGGATTGATTTTCCATAGTTTTAAGAACGTTTGTAGTATAATGATATAAGTAGATTGGGTAAAAAGGATAATGCTAACTTTTGGAAAAAATCATCTTTCGCAATGCTAAAGGCATTAATTTGAGATATGTTATTTTTCAATTCCAAAAAGTAGGATTGTCCTTCTTGCTGAACGATAACCTTTTGATATTGAGCCAATTCACTTAAGCTCAATCGAATATATTCATTTAAAATGTTTAAACCTTCACTTGATTGATAAAACCAATAAAAAAAACTATAAGTCAATATACTTACCAAAATGACAAAAACATATTGGTAAACAAATAAATGCAAAAAATGAACCGACTGTGTGTCGCGTCGTTTCATACCTCTTTGCACCAAAAACCACTGAAAAAACAAAACAATTACATAGCTTGGAGCCTTTTTCCCACCAATCGGAATAGTCCCATTTTGGTACAAAACATAGCAATAAACTAAAATTAACCCTAAAACCAATAAAGCTGCGATGACCAATTCTGGTATGCGTTTGAGGTTTAAAAACATATTAAAACGAGGTATAAATGGAACCGTTTACGACTCCTACAATCTGGTGATCAAAACGATGATTCAAAAATACTGAGTTCTTAGATTTGCTAAGCATCATGGATTCCTGAAACTCCATGGACTTATTTTCAACTAATACTCCTTTAGAAATAAGTCCAAGCCCTAATTGGGAAGCTTCAATTCCTAATAATTTTGCAGGTCCGTGATGAATCCAAGAATCAATTGATGAAATATTTCTTTGTTTGGCAGCCTGCAAAAGTGCCAATAATAAAGTTTCTAACCCGACTACCCCAAAGCTTGCTTGATCAAACTCAATCTCTTTTAATTCTATTTCCACAGGGTGATGATCTGATACAATGGCATCAATAGTACCATCTTGCAATCCATTCCAAAGTGCATCTTGATCTTCTTGTGTTCTAAATGGAGGATTAACCTTTTTATTGGTATCAAAATCAGCTAAATCTGATTCTGTAAATATCAATTGATGAATAGCTACATCCGAAGAAACAGATAAACCTTCTTGCTTCGCTTGTCTAATTAATGCCACAGATTCCTTACTAGACAAACAAGAAAAATGAAGTTTAAAACCCCCACTCCCATTTCCAAAACTATGACTTTGAACATAGCGTAACAAATCTAAATCGCGCTTTATGGAAAGAGTTTCCGTTAAAACAGGAATACCTTTTAAACCCATTAATGTACTTTGAAGTCCTTCATGAATTTGACCGTACATCGATAAACCCTCCGTGTCAGGTCTACTCACCATGGTAACCGGTAAAGTCTGAAGGTATTGCAAACATTTGACCATTAAATCAGTATTCTGTAAAGAACCTGAACCATGGCTAAACCACTGTGCTCCTGCCAGCTGTAAATCGTATAAGTCAGTGAAATTTTCTCCTTTATTATCGATAGTTAATGGAGCAATAGGATAATAATTTACTCCTTGAGATTGATTCCTGATAAACTTAATAGCTTCAGATTGCTGAGGCACGGGATTTCCGGTTGGTAAAAGAGCCAAATCTAATACACCTCCACGTAAAGCCGCTGCTTGTAAGGAATTCCAATCTTCCTTGAATTCACCTCCAGGTAATGTATGATGAACTCGTAAATCGACAACTGAAGGATACCAGCTTAAGTTTTCGCAATCAACAATCGTATCTGCAGAACTTGAAATGGAACTAGCAATTTCCTTCCAAATACCATTTTCAGCCAATAAGTCAACTTTTTGTTGAAAATACGACGAAGTACTATCTAAAATTAAAATGGATTTAAATAAAATGCGCATGGCTTTGGTATAAAAAAAAACCCTGAAAATCAGGGTTTTAAAATCAATGTGCTACAAAAGATTTATAGGTGGCTACATCCATTAATTCGGATAAATCACCTACATTACTTGGTTTTATTTTGACAATCCATCCTTCACCAAAAGGGTCAGAATTGATTAATTCCGGACTATTATTTAAGGCTGTATTAAATTCGATCACTTCACCTGCAACAGGTAAAAACAAATCAGATACCGTTTTAACAGCTTCCACCGTTCCAAAAACAGCATCTTTAGCAATACTCTTACCCACTGTTTCCACCTCAACAAAAACAATATCTCCCAATTCACTTTGTGCAAAATCAGTAATTCCTACTACTGCTACATCTCCTTCTAAACGAATCCACTCGTGTTCTTGGGTATATTTTAATTGTTCTGGAAAATTCATGTCTTTAGTTTAATTTGTTACGCAAAGGTCAATAAAGTTCTCATTTTTTGCAAATCGAATTTTCATCCATTTCGCTAATCCGATAAACTATATCGAATCTGGAATCCACCTGCCACAGTAGAACGATAGAATGAATTAGAAACCAATGGATTATTCATCATCTTATCAAAATAAGCCGTAACAGATAATTTATTATTAATCGAATAAGTAATCTGAGGTCTAAATTGGAAATTAATAAATCCCTGTGTTACGATGGTCTCTGCATCCAATTTTCTTTGCAATGTTCTCGTATCACGAATAGTTAAATTCATATTAAACCTCAAATCATTGGGCAATCGAACAAATGCTCCATTGATCTTAAATGGTATCAACATATTGGCACGAGTAAATCCTACTGACACCGTAAAGTCCTTATTGGACAGTTCTGCTACTTGTGAATTAGATAAATTCAATCCCACGTTACGATCTTGATTATATTCTAAACGTAAGGATACACGACTTTTAGTAATAGCATTAAAACCAATCAATGGAGAAAACCTCTCAGAGAATGAAATGGTACTCATCACATAAACAGGAATTAAAGTACCCGTTTTGCCGTCAAAACGAGAAGATAATGGATACAATAAACTATTTAAAGTGAGGTTCAAATAATCATTCTCAAACTGACCATATTCTAAAGAAGAAATGAAATTACCTACATTATAGGTACTTGAATACATGTGAGTAATGGTAAATGAACTGAATTTCTTTTTCATCCAAGGCATTAAATTAATTCCATTATAATCCACTTTCCAGTTAGGAAGAGGAATATCATAAAATGGAGAATATTTAACGGTTTGAGCAGACACACCTGAATAAGCTGCAAAAAAAGATGGAATTAATACGTCTTGTGAATTGATATTATAACTCCCATCAGCTGCCTTAGCCCTATTCAATCGAGCTAATAACACATCTCGGTTAGATCTAAATTCATCAAAAACCAATTGAGGATCTTTAAAGGCTGTCAAAAAGGATAAGAAAGACATGGAATAATTTCCCGAACGCAAGGGATTCTGACTCACAAACTTCCCTCCTACGCTGGTTGGCCTAAAAAACTCTTGGTAATTATCTCCTCGATTGTAATTTCCTTCTAACTGAATTCGTAAATCTTTGTTAGGCTCCAATTGGGTGATATAACTGAATTTTGTATTCCTTAATTGAGTAAATGGTACATTTTGAACGGTACTCTTTGTCAACCAACCTTCCTGTGCCGCTTTAAATCGAATTCCATCATCTTGTCCACCAGTAACAAAATCAAGTCCTGGAGCAGAAGTATTACCATTCATACCTAACAAACCTGGCTGTTGTAAGAAACCTGGCAAGGTAGTTGATTCAATGACAGAATAATTAACTTGAATTCCTCGAAGTGTTAAAAACAATCGAGCAAACGATTTTAACAATGATTTACTCGGAATAGCGATCTCCTCTTCATCACCCGGGTTTCTTGCTACATTTTTACCAATTGCCGCAGGAGTATTAGCCCATCTCAACGCTCTTATCCGATTATAAAGCGATACAAAATCCACCTTTCCACTAATGGCTCTTTCTCTCGTATTTTTAATGATATTTCCAAAAGGCAAATCTAGAGAATCTCGAATATTAAAAGAATTGGCATAATAATTATATCCTATTCGGTGCGTATAATCAGCATTCATCCAATCTGTTAATGGAAGTTTTTGTAATGGTAAACGCCAAACGATTCCTGCTTGCTGATCGAAGTTCTTAGCTCGTCCAAAAGATTTGATATTATTCATCACCGAATCTTTCTTGGCTTGTGTATCAATATCTCCAAAAGGCTCATCAATGATGGCATTCACCATCGTGTTATAATTGAAAATGACACTTTTTGTTAAATTCCAATTTAAGGCATATTGACGATTAAAGAACCAATACTTTTCAAATTGAGGTGCTACTCCTACAATATTTAAATCTTGATTTCGCAATTGAGTTTTAACGAAACTACGGTCCATCTCTGCCCTTACGGTAAAGGAGCTCGGTTTCCAATTGAAATTAAAATCTTTGATAATATCCAACCAAGAAGAACTCGTATTCCATTTATTAAATGGTTCCCAAAAAGAACTATTGGTCGTAAATGAATACAATATACTTCCTCTTTGACTATACTGTTGATAAGCATGAATCATCGTGCTTGATCTTAGCATTTCAGAATAAGCATAAGAGAATGTGAAATTTGAAAAATCCCACAAATAAGCTCGCTTAGACAAATTGCTCTTGACTTTACGTACATTGGTAAAGTTAAATCCTCTTCGTTCTGTATTATCTTCCACCAATTTTGCATAACCCGCTCCTTTAGTTTCTAAAGAATTAGACAAGAATATATCAGGATCTAATGGATCAAACTGTGGAGAAATATTTCGTTTATCATAGGTGATAAAAAACGGAATACGGAATCCCCAACTTGCAGGCAAAAACTTCTCTAAATTTAGATTTGCCGTAATTCCATATTCTACATAATTCTCGCGAGAGCGATCCGAAATTTTGGATTGTACCCCTCCAAAACCATAATTCTTAAAACTACCATTCATCATGATGGTACCTAAATCCGCTAATTTCAAGCCTAATTTACCAACAGCGGCCTCTCCAGAAGTCTGATCAAAATCCGAAGCGCGCAATTCATTCACCCAGATACAAAAACTCTTAGGCCCATCCGTGCTGATATTTCGCATACCAATCATCATGGTCATACTGGCACTTTGATCTGGACGACCCATCACAGTCACTTTATATTGCTTACCAGATGAACTCGTCATCAAAATAGAAAAGCGTTCATTCAAGGATTTTCCTTGCTTATCGCGCTCCATTTTGGCTCGCTTAAGCAAGTCAAATTCAATATCAAACTCATTTTCCATCGGCCAAATTTCTAAATCCAAACTTTGTCCTTTTTGAGTTTGAGTTAAGCCCGTCGATTGAACTTCATAGTAGTTATCTGTCAAATCTGTACCGATTCGGATAAATGCAGCCACTTTACCGTTAATCTGATCTTGACTTTGCATGGAAACAAACATGCGAAGACGTTTGTAATTGATGAAATCAAAATTGGTATTTTTAAATACAGCACGGGCATCTCCTGGACGTAGATTATCTACACATAAGCTCATAGATTGCTCATTTAACCGCGCATTATTGATGGTTGTAATGTCTTGATCTCGAACAAATCCTGGAGGAACTACATAAGGTATGGTATTCGTACCCTTGGAGGCTGGACCATTTTCTTCAATATTGACCGATGACACTTTGAACTTGGCATCATATGGCTCTGGAATATCTACTCCATTTTTCTTATCTAAATCACCCAAAAACTTACGATATGAATAACCCGACAATTGTAATTGAGCAAAACGTAATACTACTGGCTCTTGGAATTGAGTCAATAACATTCGGAAAAAGCGAATGGATTTAAAACTATTCATCCCTCCTACTGAGGTTGGCTTGTCCTTAATCGGTATCCTAAATAAATACCAATCTACCCCGTTTTCAGTAACCCGATCCACAATATATCCTTTACCTACTTCCAATTGACCAGGCTTCAAATCAATTTCATATTTGAAATAAGATTCTACTTCGTTGACAGTATTATCAGTATTTAAATCCTCCCGGTCAGGAACCATACTGTTAGCCTCCGTAAAATTGGTATTACTTGGGTTGGCAGTCGTAGGTGAATTATTCTCAAGACCCATAAAGTTCTTATATCGCTCAATCAAACTTTCAGTACCATTGAACTTTTCATTCAAATAATATTCAAAGTCGTCTCCAGCAGGGTCTTTTACTAATTTAGTGAGAGCCGTTTGATCGGTAACTTTCGTCCGTATTTGATTCAAATATTCTTTAAAATATGTTTCTTCCGAAACACTGGTACCTTCTGAAATTTGATTGGACAAGCCATCCAATCCAACATCTTGGGTCGACCTTCCCGCTTGATTATCAAAGGCATTGATTACAAATTGTCTTTTCGGAGCTATTCCCCATGGGGTAACCTCTACATTTTGAGAAGGTCCCGAAGTTATTTTCTCTCCAGCTGGAATACCATTTTCAAAGTTGGAAAAACCATCAGGAATAAAGTCCTCTGAAATGTCCCCTAAGTGAAATACTAACTTACCTCCTGTTTCATTATTTTTATTCAAAATACCATCACGCACTTTTCCTTGCTCCCCTGCCACAAATGGATTCATTAACCAAAATTCAATTTGTTCAACATTCGCATTATCAAAATCCGTATCCGAATTAATAGCACGTGTGATGGCTCCAAAATTGTTTTTAGGATCACCTGCTAATAAACCTTTGTTAGTCAAATTTGTATTGAAATTATAAATACCCCTTTCTTGTGGAAAATAGGCAACGTCTAATACGCCTAATGGTAAATTGGTGATATTATTTGCAAAATCTTTATTGGGGAATAATCCCTTAGGAGTAACAACTCGCTCATAGGCATATGCATTCACCTTATTGGGATCAATACCTGGTATATCTAAGCCAAAACCTCCTTGTCCATAAATACTTGCATCAACGTTATAAGCAGAAATTTTAGCTCGTTTGAAATTAGAGCTTAAGTCTCTAGGATTGCCTAGGATAAATTCCTTTGGTGTTGAGGCTGGCTTCCAGAGGGTCGGTTGAGAAGAAAAATTATAAACTACCCGAGCCGCTTCAAAATCATCAATAAAAGCATTTCCTTGAACGCGATCATTCACATTGGGAATTAATTTGGCCACTTCTCCTTGAAAATCAATGACCGATGCTTCTTTAGTAGATACAATCGGTAAAGCATCTAAAGCACGGGTAAGGGCCATCGATTTACGAAATAAACTAGCATCAAAACCTATCAGGGTATTATTTACAGGTTCATTTCCGATGGCAACTCGACGAAAAAATGCAGGAGGGCTTTCACTCATATTTTGGAACGTAGCTCCCAAGTGAAAATCCGCACCTAAGTTATAATCCAAACGAGTTCCCAATAATGTTCGAACTTGATTGGAAAATAAATCAGGTTTCTCATAACAAATCTTTAATTCTCGTCCAGAGGAAAAAATACTCTCATTGATGATTTTAACCCTCCCAGACATTCCCTCTACAATAAAATCTGTACCTGAAGTCAACAATTGTCCACCTGCTGAAACAGTCACAGATTTAGCTTCTACACCAAAAGGCAACATGATATCGCTGCCCATACCCGATTGGAAAGATCCTTTTAAGAAAAATTTATTTTTACCTGCTAACTGTAAAGCATCAGATTGCGTTTTACGGTATAATTCATCAAAGACATATTTATTCACCAAATTAGTCTCCAAAGGACCAAAATGAGATTTTAGATCTCTTCCAAAAGGCTCTAATACTGGGAATATAATCCTTCCATTTTTTGCATCGATGGTCAAGTCTTCTACAAAGTCAAAGTTACCATCAGGCTGAGGGTCACCCGCAAAATTTAATTTATCCAAGCCCAATACCTTCACTAAAGGGATATCTTTTAATTTTTCACCTTCAATCAAATTGGAATTATCAATACCCGTCGCATCATCTTTATAAACAATCCGTAATTGGAAATTTTGCTTAGCTAAACCATTGGTATTCAATGAATAAATATTCTTCATCATTAAATCCCACATTGGATGGTACAAATTATTACGGATAGTAGAAGATTTAAGCATCTTTAATACCAATACTTCGTCATCTCTTCTTGCCTGATAATCTTCGGTTAACTCACCCACTTTATACTTTCTACCATTCAAGGTATACTCATAGGCAACTGCCAAAACTTCATCATTTCTCAAAGGAGAAACCAATGATAAATAACCTAAAGTAGGATGAAACTTAAATTCTCGTTCATTTAATCGCTTGGCTCCTTTTAACATATCAAAGTCCGTACCTCTTTGTAAATTATAGGTAGATTCCAAACGGTAAGAAGCTTGATCTGATTTCCTTATTTCAGCATCATTCACCAATTTATCATAGAGCCCATTGTTTTTATTATCAACGGGTTGGTTGGGAATGATAGGGCTTAAGGTGGGGTTATTCGCACTATATGGAGCCGATTCCCCTAAATCTGAGAGAGAAATAAGGTTACGTAGTGTCTCTGTACTCTGAGTTCTATTGGTAACATACACTTCAACACGGGTGATGGTTATACCGGAGGAAAGCATGGGCACATTCTTCAATGCCTGTTCGTACTGATTTCTAAAATAGCTCGACAAGAAAAAATGTCGATTTTCGTCATATTGATCCGCTCGTATTTCAAATGATTTACCTTGTGCTCCGCCTTTTAAGGTGATACAATCTTGTTTGGAACGTTGCTGGGCTGCTACAACTGTCACATCTAAATTTCCAAACCTCATTAAGGTCTTCAAACCAAATAAATTTTGGACACCAGGTATCAATTGCGAATTCAGTGTCCAAGAAGTATTTCCTAATTCAATATTTTGTAAAATATCTTCTTCCTGGGTTTTCCAGTTTAGTTTTAATTGGTTTTGAAAGTTGAAACTAGCTTTCGTATCAAAATTGGTATTCAAATTCAACTTCTCGCCAATCTTTCCTTGAAAGTTAATCTGAGCTTGCTCATTAAAAAACAAGTTTCCTACATACCGTAATTGAACTGGAATGGCTGGATTATCTACAAATTGGCCCATGTATCCAATGTCAAGCAACAAACTTCCATTGGGTTTAAAGTAAACTTCATTACCCCCAAAAATTCGGTCAATAGCAGGAGGTAATTCGATCTTGGGGAAAAGTCCACGAGATTGCAAAGAACTACTGCCATCTAAACTCTTAGAATAGGCATTCCAAAAACTTCGATTAACCTGTCGGTCTTGTTCTCGCGCATATTCTTGAAAAGAAAAAGGCCTAACAGGCTGAACTGCTATATTGCCCAATTGCTGGGATTGAACTAATTGATTTTGGTCTTGAAATGATAAAGCACTTTTAGCACCTTTAATAGAATAGATGGAAAAAGGAGATTTCGGACTTTGTTGATATATACTAAATGGAGTAGGTGATTTGAGACTAAACCTTGGTCTTTTCCCACTTTTTTCTAGCGTAGAATCCTCCTCTAAAAACGTGTTCCTAAAAGCAGGAGTACCTTCTACTACTCCAATAAGTAGCAAAAATGCCATGCTTGTAATCAGAACACGAGATGCAAAATGTTTATGCACAATTATCGGGGAATCAATTTTAAACCAATTTAACGAAGAGCCAACTTAATTAATTGCTCAATAGAAGCATCTGGATTACTTTTTATTAAACTATCCAGACTTTTCTCAGCAACTCCTCTAGCAATTCCTAAGGTAACAAGTGCTGCTAAAGCCTCTTGTTTAACACCAAATGATTGATCGTGAGAGGCTAAACCTGCCTCTACAAACATGGCATCCTTTTTACATTTGTCTTTCAACTCCAAAATGACACGTTGGGCTGTCTTAGAACCAATTCCTTTAATGGATTGAATCAAACCAATATTTTCATTCATGATGGCAGCTCTAATTTCTCCAGAAGAAAAAGAAGATAACATCACTAAGGCTGTACTCAAGCCTATACCAGAAACACTGATTAAATCTAAAAATAGGAATTTCTCATCCATACTATGGAAACCAACTAAAGTGTGTGAATCTTCCTTGATTTGAAGATGAGTGAAAAGCTTAATGGATTCAAGCCCATTTGCCAAACTATCATAAGTTTGTAACGAAATTTTGACCTCATAACCTACACCATTCACATCTATAATGACATGAGTCCGATCTTTATGAGCTAATTTACCTTGCAAATATGCAATCATCTTTAGGATATTCTTAGTCGCATTCCAGGTTTTAAGACCGCAGAACGCAAGCGATTTAACTTTTTAATTTTAGCCACTGTCAATCCATCATGCTTATCAGCGATATCAGACAATGTATCACCTGAACGAACTAAATAATATTTTACTTTCTTCTTTTTAGAAACTAATTGTTTACTGGTCAATTTAACAACTGAAGTGTCGGCTACTTTAGCAATTGATTTAACGGGAAACCATTGCTTTTCCAAAACAAACAAATTTTGACCTTTTTTCAAGCGATTTCTTCTTAAACGGTTAATCCTTTTAAGTTCAAATACGGAAATCTCAAATTTCCTAGCTACTTCATAGATGGTCTCTCCTTTTTTAACTTTATACCGAACTTTGACCATGCGCATTTGCATAGTAGCATTTGTATCAGTGGATAAAAGTGGTTGGAGTGAAATAGCCGCCAATCCAGCAGAATCTAGTATCTGCTTTCTATTTATTTGAAAGTATTCAGCTCTATTTTTAGGGATCTTTAAAACAAATGATTTAGAATCCTTAGGTAAATAATGAGTTAAAACATGTGGATTCAATTTTTTCAAGGTATCCATGGATATCTTGGCCAAAGAAGCAAAAACACTTAGGTTCAAATAACCATTGATTTGTAAGGTATCAGAAGGTACATGGCTGGCCCACGTTTCTGGATGAATAGCATGATCCCAATGATAATTCATCATGTAGGCCATAGCGATAAACTGAGGTACATAAGCTCGGGTTTGCTTGGGTAAACAAGGATAAATTCCCCAGAAATCATCCGACCCTTTACAGTTTCTAATCGCTCTTTTTACATTACCCGGGCCCGTATTATATGCTGCCAAAGCTAAGTGCCAATCCCCAAAAATGCGGTATAATTGCCTTAAATATTTGCTTGCCGCCTCTGTTGCTCTTTCTGGATCAAACCGTTCGTCAATATAAGAATCTACCCGAAGACCAAAATCTCCACGCGCCGTATAAGGCATAAATTGCCACAGTCCACCTGCGCCTTTATTAGATAGTGCTTTGGGATCAAGACCTGACTCAATTAAAGATAAATACTTCAATTCATCTGGAAGATTATATTGTTTTAAGTATTTCTCATAAATAGGAAAATACAAATCACGCTTTTCCAACATCCGTTGGGTAAAGTCCGACTTCCTAAAGGCAAAATATTCAACAAATTGATGTACGTAGAAATTATATGGTAATGGAATTTGATTCCTCATTTGCTTCAATCGTCCTTCAATCAAAGCTGGATCAATCATCCAAGCTGTAGGAGAACCTTGTTCATATTGAGCCAAAGAATCAATTACTCGTTCATCTAAAATGGGCTTAAATGAATTCCATACCTGAGCTCTACTTATTGAATTAACAATAAGCAACAGGAACAATACACTATATAGGCTCTTCTTATTCAAGATATTAAACTAATTCAGTAGCTAAATTGAGTATGGCTTCTTCTTGAAAGACATCTGCCATAATTTGAAAACCCATGGGTAAAGATTGTGCATCTACTCCCATGGGAATAGAAATGGCTGGTAAACCTGCCACATTGGCCTGCACGGTAAATAAGTCCCCTAAATACATCTGTAATGGATCTAAAGTCTTCTCTCCCAAACGGTAGGCTGTTGAAGATGTTGTCGGGGAAACTAAAAAATCATATTCCTGCAATAAGCTTTGGGTAAATTCTTTAATCAATCGACGTACTTTTTGTGCTTTTGTATAATATGCATCATAATAATCTGCACTTAAAACAAAGGTACCTAGCATAATTCTTCGCTTAACTTCCTCTCCAAATGCCTCATCTCGCGTTTTTTTATACATATCTAAAAGATCTTTGGTTGGAACTTCGGTTCTATGACCGAACTTAACCCCATCAAATCGTGATAAATTAGAACTCGCTTCTGCTGTTGTTAAAACGTAGTATGTCGGCAATAATGCTTCTACAAATGGAAAATCAACCCCAACCACCTCATATCCTTTCAACTTCATTTGCTCAAGTCGCTCAAAGAATGCCTTTTTTATATCCAATTGAAGACTTGGATGCTCAGCCATTTCTTTGATATATGCGATTCTTTTTCCGCTTGTAGGCTTCTTTTTCTTGAATTCATTAGGAGAAACCACGGTGCTATCTTGTCCATCAGCACCTGAAATATATTTCAATACTAAAGCTAAATCATCTACTTGACGAGCCATGGGACCAATGGTATCAAAAGAAGATGCATAAGCTATCAATCCCCATCTAGAAACACGACCGTAAGTCGGTTTCAGGCCAGCTACACCACAAAAAGCAGCCGGCATACGTATTGAACCGCCTGTATCTGTTCCTAAGGAAATATGACACATATTGGCTTGAACAGCCACTGCAGACCCTCCTGAGCTTCCTCCAGCAACATGGGCCGTATTTTTAAAATTCAATACTGGGCCATAAGCTGAATTTTCGTTCGTGGATCCCATTCCAAATTCATCACAATTTTGTCGTCCAATAACAATCGCATCTTGATCCAGCAATCTTTGTACGGCTGTTGCAGAAAAGGTAGATTTAAACGTGTCTAAGATTTTACTCCCTGCATAAGATCGATGATTCTCATAGCAAAGTAGGTCTTTAATCCCTATGACGAGTCCCGCTAATTCTCCAGCAGTACCTGATTGTAATTTCTGGTCTACAAGAACGGCTTTCTCTAAAGCTTCTTCAGCATATACTTCCAAAAAAGCGTTCAACTTGGAATTATGTGCCTCAATTTGAGACAAATAATACGTTACTATGTCCACACAGGTCAACTGACCTTGGTCCAACAAATTTCGTAAATCACGGTATTTTAACTGGGATATATTCATCCAAATGGGGTATTCAATAAAACACAAAAGCATAGTTGGACAAGTCCAACTATGCAGATTAATAAGTCAAACAAAGAATTACTTCTTAGTCTCGTCTAGTTCTTTATTGATTTGATCTTTTACTTCATTTTTAGCATCCTGAAATTCACGGATACCTTTACCTAGTCCACGCATTAACTCAGGTAACTTCTTTCCACCAAAGAACAATAGTATGGCTAAACCTATTAATAAAAGCTCTCCACCACCTAAACCGTTCAAAAACAACAATATACTTGCTATGCTCATCATTTTCTGTATTTAAAAATTTTGTAAATATATTCAATACTAATTAAAAATCCTTCTTCTAAGGCCAAAGATTACATTTGTTTTTCAAATTCATCCAATTCTTGTTTGATTGATTTACCTACCCATAAAACCAATGCCAAATCATCTGTAAAACCAATAATTGGCAATAAATCAGGTATGAAATCAAAAGGTGATATAAAGTAAATCAAAACGGCAGCTATTTTTGCCAGAGTTACCGCAGGTAGTTTACGGTAAGTTCCTTGAACATACGCCTTAATCAATTGACTAAACAATACAATGTAGTGATTCAACAAACGAACAACCGACAAATTACTTTGCTCAGCCGTTTCATTCACTTTTTGCAAAGCTCTTTTCACCAAATTTAATAAACCATATTTATTGTTAGCCATTAAGTCCTCCCCTTTATCCAAAGCTTCTTTGAAAAACTGGGAGCTCAAAATCCGATCAATAAAAGTGATTTTTCTAGTCATAAACATTGAATTATCCATAAATATACAAATTGGATACCAAAATCTAGCAGGTCTTATCCTTATTTATATAATCCTGATAGTTTTACAAATATTTAACTGTTTTGTCGTAATTTAGGGGAGTTTTTTGCTCATAAGAATCATTAAAATCACACAACAATGAAAATTACCGTAGTAGGAGCTGGTGCCGTAGGTGCTACATGTGCTGACAACATCGCTAGAAAAGAATTAGCCGATGAATTAGTTTTATTGGACATTAAAGAAGGTATTGCTGAAGGCAAAACTTTAGATATGTTCCAAACCGCCTCGCTTTTAGGTTTTGATACCAAATTAGTAGGTTCTACCAATGATTATTCAAAAACAGCTAATTCAGATGTAGTTGTCATTACTTCTGGTTTACCAAGAAAGCCAGGTATGACTCGTGAAGAATTAATCGGAGTTAATGCAGGTATCGTAAAGAGTGTTGTAGAAAATATTTTAAAATTCTCTAAAAACCCGATCATTGTGATCATTTCTAACCCAATGGATACAATGACTTATTTAGCTAAGTCAGTAGCAGGATTAGATAAGCACCGTATTATTGGTATGGGTGGAACTTTGGACTCAGCACGTTTTAAATGCTATTTAGCCAAAGCTATGGATGTGTCAATCAATGATATCCACGGAACTGTTATTGGTGGTCATGGAGATACTACCATGATTCCTTTGAAACGTTTAGCTACGTACAACGGTGTTCCAGTTAGCCAATTCTTATCTGCTGAAACGCTAGATAAAGTAGCTGCTGATACCATGGTTGGTGGAGCTACATTAACAGGTCTATTAGGTACATCTGCATGGTATGCTCCGGGTGCTGCAGGTGCAGCTTTAGTAGAAGCGATCGTACGTGACGAGAAAAAAATCATGGCATGTTGCGTTTCTCTTGATGGAGAATATGGACAGTCTGACATCTGCTTAGGTGTGCCAGTTGTTTTAGGTAAAAACGGATGGGAGAAAATTGTTGACTATCAATTAACAGATGACGAGCAAGCTGCATTCAATAAATCAGCTGATGCTGTTCGTAATATGAATTCGGTATTAAGCACTTTGAGTTTATAATTCAAATTTGCACCATATTAAAAAGGCCATCTTTCGATGGCCTTTTTCTATTTAGAGCGGATTGCAATAACTGGATCCATCTTGGCAGCTACCCAAGCTGGAATAATCCCCGACAATATTCCAATAAAACTAGATATCATTAAACCACTCAAAATATTTTTAAAACTAAGACTTAAAGGCAAAGCTTCTTGAGGGATCAGTGTGATCAAAACGACGAGCCCAATTCCAACTAAACCTCCAATCAAACTTAAAAATACAGCTTCAAAGAGAAACTGGAACATGATAAAATAATTCTTAGCACCCAATGATTTTTGAATTCCAATAATATTCGTTCTCTCCTTCACTGAAACAAACATAATATTAGCAATACCAAATCCACCTACAAGTAAGGAGAAACCAGCAATCAATGCTCCCGCTACATTTAGAACTGAAAATATCCCATCAAAAAACTGGTTTAATCCATCCATTCTATTGATCGAAAATGAATCCTCTTGTTTAGGTTTGATAGAACGCAGACTACGCATCATACCGGAAATATCTCCTTCTAAGTTTTGCTGGTTGACATCATCCTCAAATGCTTTCACTGAAATATCAGGCTGTGGCCTATCCTTTTGAAATATAGTAGCATAAGTAATGTATGGGATAATTACTTTCTCATCTGGTGTACCACCAAATCCCAGCATATCATTTCCTTTCTTTTCAATTACTCCAATCACGGAAAACTTAATTCCATTCAATTTAATCACTTGACCAATCATGGATTCGCCATTAGATAGATTTTCTGCCACTTTAGAGCCAATTATGGCTACGTTTAAACCATTATCCGATTCAATGGGCAAAAAATACCTTCCTTCGTTAATTGGACAACTCGTTACTTGATTATAATCATAACTTGCACCCGTAATATTGATATCCATACTGCTACTTCCCCGATTAACTGAGGCAGTTCTCCCTCCATCTATAATAGCTACAGCTTGTGCAGATGTTAGATTTTCTTTTAAATATTTAAATTCAGAATATTTCATCTCAGGACGGTTCAAATATTTCCACCAAGGGTAATTGTTTTGCATTAACCAAGGCCATTTTCCAACATATAAAACCCCTGATCCAGCAAAAGAATCGATCTCAGAACGAATCTTTCCATTCAATGAATCAACTGCCGTAAAAACCGCAACAATAGCAAAAATACCAACACTTACACCTAATAAGGATAAGGTGGTACGCATGATGTTGGAACGAAGTGCTTGGTAGGCGAAAACTAAACTTTCAAATACTTGTCTTAGAAATTTCATAGCTATGAATTTGGGCAATAAGCTTAAAGTTACTAAGCTAATTCTATTTATATTCTTCTAATTATATGAATAGATGGTATAAACTTTGAATGGCAATATGTAGGTAAGACTGGATTTTTGTAATTTTATCATCTTAAATTAGACGCATGGCTTGGAGTCAACGAGAATATCACCTATTATCCGCTCATTTTGAGGGAAAATTATTTTTTGATGCATCTCAATCATCTCAAATTGCCAGAAAAATTTATGCAACTGATGCCTCTGTGTATCAAGTTCAACCACAAGCTGTTGCAATTCCAGCTTCACAAAAAGACATCAAGCGTTTAATTCAATTTGCTAAAAACAACAAACTCGGCATTATACCTCGAGGAGCAGGAACATCATTAGCTGGCCAAGTTGTTGGTGATGGCATCGTGATGGAAGTATCTTCTGCCATGAGTAAAATCATTTCATTAAATAAGAAAGAAAAGACTGTTTGGGTGGAGCCAGGCATTGTGCGAGATGATCTAAACACATTCATTAAAAAAACCGAATTATTCTTTGGGCCTGAAACCTCAACCGCCAACAGAGCTCTGTTGGGTGGAATGGTAGGAAATAATTCCTGTGGATTACATTCCATTGTTTGGGGTAACGTACGTGATCATTTAATTGAAACCAAGGCTATATTGGCTGATGGCACCGATATTTACACGCACCCCTTAAGCAATGAAGAATTTTACAAAAAAACGAGTCTTCAGAATTTAGAAGGTAAAATATACCGTGAATTACATCGCATTTTAAATAATCCTACCCTACAGGAACTAATCAGAAGTAAATTTCCAAAACCGAGTATAAAACGTAGAAATACAGGTTATGCCTTAGATGCTTTGGTGGAAATGCAGCCCTTTAATCCATTAGGTAAGCCATTTAATTTATCGGCACTCATCGCAGGATCAGAAGGTACTTTGGCGGTAGTACATTCCCTTCGGTTGCAGTTGTTAGACATCCCCTCTCCTGACGTTTCTTTAGTTTGCGTCCATTGCCATTCCATTCAAGAATCGCTGCAAGCTAATTTAGTAGCTTTAGCTTGTCAGCCTACAGCATCCGAATTAGTGGATGATTTTATCCTTTCATTTACGGAAGGTCATCCTCAATTCCAAAAAGACCGTGATTTTATTCAAGGTAAACCAGCTGCCATTCTAATGGTGGAGTTCCGAGGTGATGAAGCATCCAACAGTGAAAATAAAGCCAATCGATTTATTGAACAATTGAATGCTCAAAGTATTGGATATGCTTCACCTACATTGACTGGTGAAGAAATTTCCAAAGGTTGGGATATTCGTAAAGCAGGTTTAGGGTTAATTAGAAATATTATTGGTAAAAAACAGGCTGTTAATTTAATTGAAGATTGTGCTGTAGACCCTGAGGACTTACCCAATTACGTAGCTGATATACAAGAATTACTTCAAAAACATCAAGTGCAAGCGGCTTTTTATGCTCATGCAGGAGCTGGGGAATTGCATATTGAACCATTCCTAGATTTAAAATCAGAAGATGGTAAGAAGCTTTTCCGTTTATTATTAGAAGAAACAGTCGAAATCCTTAAAAAATACCAAGGTTCTTTAAGTGGTGAGCATGGAGATGGAAGACTTCGGGGGGAATTTATTCCTGAAATCATGGGAACTGAAATTTATGATCTATTTCAAGAGATCAAACATATCTTTGACCCAAACAACACACTAAATCCTGGGAAAATAGTACATACGCCTCCCATGGATGAAGCATTCCGGATTCAAGACAAAAGCCCTCAAAAACAAAACTATTTTTTCAATTATGGTGCATTAAACGATCCCCTTACCTTGGCTGAAAAATGCTCTGGTTCAGGAGATTGTAAAAAAACAGCTTTATCTGGTGGAACCATGTGCCCCAGTTATATGGCTACTCAACAGGAAAAAGATAGCACTAGGGCAAGAGCCAACATGTTGCGGCAAATTCTAAGCTCTGATGTTGAAAAACCATTTTCTGAACCACAATTAAAGGAAATATTGGATTTATGTCTTTCATGCAAAGGTTGCCAAACCGAATGTCCTTCTGGAGTAGATATCAGTAAACTAAAAGCGGAAACACTTCAACAGAGTTATATAGATCATGGTACTCCTTGGAGAACCCAATTGATTGGCCATTTTCCTAGCATTCAAAATTGGGTAAGAAAAATATCCCCTCTCTACAATTTTGCCATCGAATTCCCACTTAGTAGTGTCATTATTAAAAGCTTTATGGGATTCTCATGGGAAAGAAGTCTACCTAGGGTTTCATTTACAAGCCTTGAAGAATGGTTTTCACAGTACAAAAAACGAATTAACCAAAGTGAAAAGCCTTTGGGCATGGTTTACTTTTTTGCAGATGAATTTACCAATTATAATGATGTAGCTATAGGCAAAAAAGCCATTGCTCTCTTAAATGAACTTGGTTATGGAGTAGAAATACCTAAAGGAATTATCAGTGGAAGAAGTTATTTATCAAAAGGAATGCTCATCGAGGCTAAGAAATTAGCCAATCATAATGTGCTTTCCTTAAAGGATATAATAAGTTCAGAAACACCATTTATCGGTTTAGAACCAAGTGCCATCCTTAGTTTCCGTGATGAAATTCCTGATTTAGTGGATCCTGAACTAAGAAATGATGCCCTCCAACTGAAAGATAACTGCTTACTAATCGATGAATTCTTAGCTAGAGAAATCAAATCCAAACGAATTCAAAAATCTTCCTTTGGAACAAAAACCAGAAAAATAATTTTACATGGTCATTGCCATCAAAAATCCATTGCAGGATTAAGTTCTACTAGACAAGTATTAGCTTTTCCGGAGGGGCATGAAGTAGAATTAATACCTTCAGGATGCTGTGGTATGGCCGGTTCTTTTGGCTATGAAAAGAAGCATTTCAAGATTTCTAAACAAATAGCCAACTTAGTATTATTTCCCACTATTTTATCCAAGCCAAGTTCAACCATTGTGGCAAGTAACGGTACCTCATGTAGGCATCAAATCAAAGATGGTATCGATAAAAATGCATACCATACTGTTGAAATTCTATATCAATCCTTAGCCAATCCTCAGATAAAAATATGATTCAATACAATTTATCGCTCTTTTTTGAAAATTCAGTAGAAGAAAAAGCTATTCTAGCCTTAAGAAAAATCATCGTCCCTGAAATAGAAAAGCAATCGTTTATCTCGCGCGTTTACTTGTTTGAAATCACCTCACACCAGGAACCTGATTCAAAAGGTTTTAGCTTGCAGTGCTGGATAGAACCTGAATTCGAAAAGCAATTGGAAATTATTGAAGCCTTAGTTTCAGGCTTTTTAATAGAAGAATTCCCCAATCAACATGTTTATTTCCCTAGTCAATTAAAAAAGCTATAGCCAGTTGATGGCCTTCATTTCATGGGCTACCAGGTATTCATTCGTTTTAGAAAATGGTCTATTACCAAACCAACCTCCCCTATTAGCTGACAATGGAGATGGGTGAGAAGACTTGATCAATAAATGCTTTTGTGGATCAACATGTTTAGCCAATTGTTGCGCGTAATTACCCCATAGCAAAAACACAACATGTTCCTTTTCTTGACTGATTTTTTCAATGGCCATGGAAGTTAATTTCTGCCAACCCAAGTCAACATGTGAACCTGGCTTAGAATCAGAAACAGTCAAGATAGCATTCAACATTAAAACCCCTTGCTTTGCCCATTGACTTAAATCTCCATCTTGACTCTCCAAAAACACATCAAAATCCAGGTATAATTCTTTTTTAATATTTCTCAAAGAAGGAGGTAATGGAATGCCAGTGGGAACGGAGAAACACAGACCATGTGCTTGCCCCTTGCCATGATACGGATCTTGACCAATGATAACTACTTTTGTGTCTGCAAAGGAGCATAGATTAAATGCATTGAAAATTGCATTGACTGGAGGGTATACTTCCTCCAAGTGCATTTTTTCGGAAAGCTTGGATTGTAAAGAGCTAAAATACGATTCACCTAATTCAGAAAGGAAAATATTTTTCCAATCATTCATTAGTAAATCAGGTAAATTTCGAACTATTTTACTTTCGAATTGATCCATAATTATGACAGAATCTATCACTAATGGTTTTTATATCGCAGTTGAGACACAGCACATGTCCGAATATGAAATACAAAAACCATACCAACATTTTTTCTCATACCAAATTACGATCAAAAACCTCAGCAAGCAACCTGCTCAATTAGTAAGCCGATTCTGGAAAATCCAAGATGGTTCAGGAAAAACAGAACATGTCAATGGTCTGGGCGTAGTGGGTCAACAACCCATTATTGAACCAAATCAATCGTTTACTTATACTTCTGGGTGCCCCATCATCGGAAATCTAGGAAAAATGAGTGGGCATTATACCTTCCTGAATTTAGAAAATCAATCCACTTTTTCTGTCAAGATTCCTCCTTTTGAATTAGCTCCAGCTTATATTTTAAATTAATGCGTTTATTTCAAAAATTCTTCTTTCGATTACAAGCTCAAACAAGTCATGGATTACATTCCCCATCTGTGTTTAAATTATACACAGAGGTAATCAATCCGATTTTACAAAAGAAAATTTCAACGAAAATTAAAACGGATGAACTCATCCAAGGGATAAGCCAATTTTATGCTATGGAAATAGATTTAGGCGAAGTTTTTCCATTGGTTATACCCCATTTAAGTCCAGAGATTTATCAACAAATTGACCAAGATTTAATTCCCAAAGCCCAAGCTAATTCCATAATATTTATTTTAAATCCACATGAATCTACCCTCAGCCAAGATATTTGGGATACTTTAGTGGAAGACCCAAGAATCATTCATAGCATTGATCTATTTGATATGGGTATCTTACGATTTAATCAGCTAGCTAGTAAGCAGCATTTTATGTTAAAAAAATCATAGGCATAAAAAAAGGCGACCAGTGGTCGCCTTTTTCATCAATTCTCAAAGAATTATACGGGTTTAGCAATTTCAACTAAAACACGTTTTCCTTTAATTTGAGCTCCTGCCATTTTTTCTAAAACGACATTCGCATATTCTTTAGGCACATCTACATAAGTATGCTTATTTTCAATTTGAATTTGCCCTAACACATTACCAGGAATTCCTGACTCACCTGCAAAAGCACCTACAATGTTAGAAGGAGAAATTTTCTCATTGAAACCAATGTTAACAAACATACGAACCATGTTTTCATCGGAACGGTAAGGTTTGCCTTCTTTGTCATTTCTTGGTCCACGTGGCCCACGATCTCTGTCGCCACCGCGGTCATCACGTCCACCGTAACGAGAATCTCTCTCAAAGCGACCAGCGCCACGACGACCATCACGGTCACCGCCACGATCACCACGGTATCCACCGCGATCTCCGCGATCTCCACCACGGTCATCACGACCGTATTTACGAGATTGACGTTCAAATTCTCCTTCAAGGTTTTCATCACCAAACTCATTCTTTTGAACACCCATGCTAATTTTCACTAAAGCAGCAACGATTTGCTCTGTAGTAAATCCAGCATGATGAAGGTTCGTCAATGCATCATTGAATACATCTAAATCACCTTCTTGAATAGTAGCAGCTACACGTTCAATGAACATGCCTTTCTTAACACCTACTACATCTGTAAAGGTTGGTATAACTCCTTTTTCAATCTTTACCTTCGTGTAATTCATGATTTCGCGCAAACGATTTCTTTCTGAACCAACTACTAAAGTGAAAGCTTTACCAAATTTTCCAGCTCTACCAGTACGACCGATACGGTGTACATAATATTCTTCATCCAATGGGATATCATAATTGATAACTGCATCTACATTTTCAACGTCCAAACCACGTGCAGCCACGTCAGTTGCAACCAAGAAACCTACATTTCCATTACGGAAACGATTCATTACTTGCGTACGTTGAGATTGACGTAAATCACCGTGTAAACCTTCAGCAGCGTATCCACGCATAACCAATTCCTCTACTACCTCATCAACTCTTTTCTTCTGATTACAGAAAATCAACACCAATTTAAGGTTATAAAAATCGATTAAACGAGTTGTTACCTCCATTTTCGCACGTCCTTTGACATCAAAGTACAATTGCTCAATATTGACATTGGTAATTTCATTTTTAACCACCTTAACTAATTTAGGGTTGGTTAAATAACGGTTAGTTAAAGCCATGATAGGCTTAGACATCGTAGCGGAAAATAATACCACCTGACGTTCCTCAGGGATTTCTTGTAAGATACTTTCAATATCTTCTCTAAAACCCATATCTAACATTTCATCGGCCTCATCCAATACAATCATGGATGCCTGACCTAATTTCAATGCACGACGTTCAATTAAGTCAATCACACGGCCAGGAGTACCAACTACGATGTTAGCACCAGCCTTTAAGGACTTGATTTGACGCTCAATGGAGTCTCCACCATAAACAGTTGTTACCCAAACACCTTTAGTGAATTTGGATAATTTCTTTAATTCTTCCGTTACTTGAAGAGCTAATTCACGAGTAGGACATAACACGATGGCCTGAACATATTTTTCGAATGGAGCGACATGCTCAATCATAGGAATACCAAACGCGGCAGTTTTACCTGTACCCGTTTGTGCTTGGCCGATTACGTCACGACCTTCTAAAATAAATGGAATAGCTTCTGATTGAATGGGAGAAGCGAATTCAAAGCCCATTTCATTAACAGCAGCTAGGATTCCTTCCGAAAACGGAAGCGAATCAAAGCGAATTTGATTACTCATTTGTTGTTTTTTAATTACGTTGCCCGAACACATCCGTAATTAACTCTTGCCGATAGCCCTTTACCAGGGAAAAGAATTTTACAATAAATGTAAAAAAAGAGTTGTGAGGATGTATTTGTATTTCTAAAGCACAAAAGTACTTTAATAAAAAATGAGAAGCAAATAAATTGTATTATTTTAATACAGACTTCTTAGATAGAACTAAAAGGATCTGAGAGTTAATGGGTACAGAAGCCTCTGGATTCACATTGCTACCCGTGGCTTTTACCTCAATCCGAGTGGGAGAAATCCCTTCTCCAACTAATCGATTTTTGACAACAAATCCACGTTTCAGGCCTAATTTAGAATCATTTTCAGCAAAAGCGTAAATGCGAATATGCACATCTTTGTACTTATTTAAGCCTTCGACCATCTTCTTAAAAAAGGCATCATATGGTGAAACTAATTGATTGGTTTCAGCGTCAAAAGAAATTTCACTTACTCGCAATTCACTAGATTCTGTATTCGTAGTATCTGTTAAATACTCAAACATAGGCACTAATGCTGAAGTCTTAGGTACATCAAATGCTTTCCCGTCAGGCCAACTTAAATGCGTCAATGAATCAGACGCAATTCTTGCGGAATCCGCGCTTAGTTTGGTCAAACTATCTCTAAGCTTAGCTAGACTATCAATTGGAATAATTTCTTCCGTATCTGCACTTACTACTTCTTCTTCCTTGGTCATCTTGTTATATACGAACCAAGCAATAACCGAAGCTACCAAAATTGATCCTAAGATAAGTCCAATTACTTTCCAATTAGTAGAAGAACCACCCTCATCATCCGGTTTCAAATCGATTTCATCCACATTACTTTGAAATGAACTTGATTCGTTCTTAAAAACATCTGATAAAAGTAAAATCTCAGAAATAGGTACTTGTAATTTCGGTGGGCATAAAGCTGTAAAGTCATGCCTTTGTGCAAAAAAATGTTCTCCAAAGGAATTCCAATCCTTCATGTAAGCAAAATCAACCACTTTCAGTCGATTGCCGTATAATGCAAAACAAATGCCTAATCCCTTGACAACTAATGAACTTTTACATCTCAATTCTCGAGAAACTAATAAGGCTATGGCACTTTTTTTATCAGGCATTAATATGCCAAATAAGCCCTCTCCATAGGATGAAATCTTGTCCCAATTAACACTAGCTGTTGAACCAGAAAAAATGACATCAATCTCCTTACTGGGAACAGACTTATGATGTATGAAATTATATAAAGCATTGAAACGAATCTGATTTCGAATCAACTTTAAGGATGACCCTAAAATAATGGATTCCCAAACAGGCAATAATTCCTGTATTTTATCGACACTCTCGTTGGTTAATTGTGCTACACGTTGAATAAAAATCTCTCTCTCGCCAGCTTCCAAAATTGTAAACATCTGCCTCTTTGGGTATAATTATCCTCTAAATTACATTAGTATCGTCACTTTTAGCACATATTGATTCGTATTTTTTTCATATTTCTTACTTCCATGAAAATGTATCATTAACTTTGTTGAATGAAGAAAGTATTATTCATTGACCGTGATGGAACCATTATCATTGAACCCATCACTGACCAGCAAGTGGATAGTTATGAAAAACTAGCCTTTTTGCCACAAGTCATTTCCAATTTGAAAAAAATTACGGAAATCACCGATTATGAATTAGTGATGGTGACTAATCAAGATGGCCTAGGTACCTCCTCATTCCCAGAAGAGACTTTTTGGCCAGCTCAAAATAAAATGTTGGAAATTCTTGCCTCAGAGGAAATTCATTTTGCGCAAATACATATCGACAAAAGTTTTCCTCAAGACAATTTACCTACTAGAAAACCAGGTATTGGGCTCTTAGGGGAATACTTCTCACCTGAATACGATTTAGCCAATTCATATGTTATTGGAGATCGTTTGACAGATATTCAATTAGCCCAAAATTTAGGCTGCCAAGGTATTTTAATTGGATCACTGGAAGTACCTGCAGCCTTAGAAGCTTCTTTGGCTCTACAATGTGAGGATTGGAATCAAATATTTCAGTTTTTCCAATTGCCAGCTAGAAAAGTTTCTCACGATAGAAATACACATGAAACGAAAATCCATATTGAATTAAATTTGGATGGCAGTGGTAAGGCTAATAACCAAACGGGTCTTGGTTTTTTTGATCATATGTTAGATCAAATTGCTAAACATGCCAATATGGACCTTTCAGTCAGTGTACAAGGTGATTTACACATTGATGAGCACCATACCATTGAAGATACAGGCATTGCTTTAGGAGAAGCTTTTGCTTTAGCTTTAGGAAATAAGCGTGGCATTAATCGATATGGCTTTTTATTGCCCATGGATGATTGCTTAGCTCAGGTAGCTATTGACTTCTCGGGTCGGAATTGGTTGGTTTGGGAAGCTAATTTCAAGCGTGAAAAAATTGGAGAAATGCCCACTGAAATGTTCTCTCATTTCTTCAAATCATTTTCTGATGCCTCCAAATCCAATCTAAACATTAAGGCAGAAGGGGAAAATGAACACCATAAAATAGAAGCCATTTTTAAAGCTTTTGCTAAGTCGATTCGACTAGCAGTCCAAAGAGACGTAAATAATTTAAATTCTTTACCAAGTACTAAAGGCCTGCTTTAATTTTTTTAGTATTTTTGCACGTCATTAAATATACAACTATGGGTTATTCAGGAGCAGCATTTTTTATTATTTTGTTCGCAATTTCAATTGTTATTGGTTCAAAACTTCAAAAAATTTATAAAGAGAGAGGTAAATAATCCTCTTTCTTTATAAACAGCCTTCATCGGCAAAACTGAAATACCCTTGAGCAGTTATTATTAAATGGTCCAAAATCTGGATATCCAACATTTTTCCTGCCTCTACAATTCGTTGCGTTAATTCCCGATCTGCTTTACTTGGCTTTAATTGCCCAGAAGGATGATTATGAGCGATAATCAATGAGCTAGATATGGTATCTAATGCTGATTTAAATAAAAGTTTTAAGTCAACAGATGTACCTGCCACCCCTCCCATACTTAATCGTTGCATCTTTAATAAACTTGATGCTCGATTTAAATGCATCACCCAAAACTCTTCATGGTTTAAATCAAAGAGATGAGGATGAAATAAGCGGTAAGCGTCTTTTGAACTTTGAATCACTTGAACAGCTTGGGATGCCTCATAAGACATCCTCCTACGTCCCAATTCCATAGCTGCTACCAACATAGTCGCCTTAGCCTTCCCCATCCCCTTAAATTTCATAAAATCATGTAACGAAAAACGGCCTAAGGCACTTAAATTCCCACCGATCGAATTTAATAATTCATTAGCCATCTGTAATGCTGATTTATTGGGAATTCCTGAATGGATCAAAATGGCAAGCAACTCATCCACCCCAAGTAGATCCTTTCCCACCAAATTCAACTTCTCTCTGGGTCTATCTTCAACTTTTAGTTCTTTGATAGTAAAGCTAGGGCCTTCGTACTTCATTGACTTTTTTTTAAGCGAATGTAAGTACCTTAAACGAAAAAACCCCGCCATAGGCAGGGTTTATCAAGTATATGATAATCGTGCTATTAAGCAGCGACTTTGTTAACCAACTTAGCTAATTTAGACTTCTGGTTGGCAGCTTTATTCTTGTGGATGATGTTCTTCTTCGCCAATTTATCCAAAGCTGAAGAAACTTGTTTGAACAAATCTACCACTACAGATGAGTCCGTAGTCAATCTCAATTTCTTGATCAATGTACGAGTAGATTTATGCTGATAACGATTGCGCAAACGCTTTGCTTCATTTGCCCGAATACGCTTTAGTGCTGATTTATGATTTGCCATTTTTAACTAAAAAATTTCTATTCTTTTGAAAATTGAAATGCAAAAGTAAACAATATGATTTATACTCACAAGGTTTTGCTCAAAAAAAGCCAGATAATTTACTTGATTTCTAGCCTATTTTTATTCTTCAGCCCCAATATATCCGCAAATCCTTGGGGATTTTACGCTCATAAAAAAATCAACAAGCTGGCAATCTTCACCTTACCTCCCAATTTAAGTAAATTTTACAAAAGACATCTCATCAAAATAGAAGAATGGGCTGTACTTCCCGATCAAAGAAGGTATATTTTAGATGTTGAAGCCGCTCGTCATTACATTGACCTGGATCAACACACTTCTGCCATACAATATGCATCATGGGAACAAGCGACGAAAAGATTACCTGAGGATAGTCTTCAGAAACATGGAATCGTTGTATGGCATATTCCAAAAACACATCAACGACTGATTCAAGCTTTTAAAAATAACGACACAGTTCAAATCATCAAATTATCAGCAGAATTAGGTCATTATGTCGCTGATGCCCATGTTCCTTTACATACTACTTCCAATTATGATGGACAAAAAACAGGACAACAAGGCTTACATAGTTTTTGGGAATCTAGAATACCTGAATTAGTTGGAGATGCTCTAGAAGATTGGATTGGACCAGCGAAATATGTAGATAATACACAGCAAGCTGCATGGGATTGGGTTGTTCAGGCGCACCAATTAATTCCAACTTTATTAAAAAAAGAACAAGAACTAAATCAAATAACTCCAAACAATAAAAAATACAGTTTTGAAAAAAAAGGAAATTCCTTGGTTAAAACTTATAGTAAGACCTATAGCTTAGCCTACCATCATTCCTTAAATCAACAAATTGAGAATCAATTTAAATCAGCCATTCAACACCTCGGAGATTTATTATTTACTGCCTGGATATTAGGTGGGCAAAGTGATTTTAAATAAAAATGTGCAATTTTGCACCATGATAACAGAGCATAGTGTACATTTAAAACGAGGTAAAGATGCCCCGGTAAGAAGATTTCACCCTTGGATATTTTCAGGAGCTATTTACCAACAAAGCCCTAATTTACAAGATGGTGATTGGGTAAATGTATTAAGTGACAAAGATGAATTTCTAGGACTTGGTCATTACCATGCAGGAAGTATTGCGGTGAAAATCGTTTCATTTACACCTGTAACGGATCTACAAGATTTATGGGTTCATAAAATTGCCAGAGCTTGGGAGCTCAGACAACAATTAAATTTTACAGATACCAATGCTTTTCGCTTAATTCATGGAGAAGGTGATGGTTGTCCTGGATTGATCATTGATGTTTACCAAGATGTATTTGTTTTCCAAGCTCATACCATTGGTATGTATCGCAATAGAGAAGCTATCGTAAACGCCCTTAAAATTGTTTTCGGGGACTTATTGAAAGCCGTTTATGATAAGAGCAAAGAAACATTACCTCCTAACTTTGCAACAAATTGTCAGAACGATTATCTGTTTGGAACAGCCACTGTTCCTCATGAAATACAAGAAAATGGAGTCAAGTTTTCAGTCAATTGGGTTACAGGTCAAAAAACAGGCTTCTTCTTAGATCAACGAGATAATCGTGCATTATTGGCTCATTATGCCAAGGATAAGCACATATTAAACACGTTTTGTTATTCTGGAGGATTTTCTCTTTATGCCTTAAAAGCAGGTGCTGCATCAGTAATTTCACTCGATGCTTCTGCCAAAGCCATTGATTTAGTCAATGCTAATATTAGTTTGAATAAGTTTGGGAAAAAGAAACATGAGGCCATTGTAGGAGAAACACTCCCCTATCTTAAAAATAATCAAGATGAATTTGATATCATCATTTTGGACCCACCTGCCTTTGCCAAGTCCATTAGTACAAAACATAAAGCACTTCAAGGATATCAAAAGATTAACCAATTGGCTATTCAACAAATCAAAAAAAATGGTCTAATATTCACCTATTCTTGTTCCCAAGTCATTACAAGAGATTTGTTTTTAAATATGCTCGTTGCGGCTGGTATTGCAGCAGGCAGAGAAATTCAAGTAATACATCAAATGACCCAGGCTCCAGATCATCCAATTAACTTGTTTCATCCCGAAAGTAATTACCTAAAGGGATTTGTATTACGAGTAATATAAAAAAAGGCCATCTTAGAATATATCTGAGATGGCCTTTTTGATTTAGGTGCAAAGATTAGTCCACAAATCTAAAAATTCTATTCCAACGAATTTTACCCGAGAAAAGTCCTTTGCTAGGATCTAATGACATCCAAACAAAAACCGCTTTCCCCACAATGTGATCTGATGGAACAAATCCCCAGAAACGAGAATCAGCCGAGTTATGGCGATTATCTCCCATCATGAAGTAATAATCCTGCTGAAAAGTATATGAAGTCAATGCCTTCCCGTCTTTCATTAATTTACCCCCTTCTAAGGTAATATCTTTGTTCCCTTCGTAGCTTCTAATAGCTTCCTGATACAACGGTATTGTTTTAGCATCTAACTGAACAGTCCAACCTTTCTTGGGAACTTGTAAAGGACCAAAAAAGTCTCTATTCCATTTAAACTGGGTAGTATCATGAGGAAATATATCTAAATAAGTCACTCCTTTAGGATCTTTAAATGAACTATAATCAATCTCCTTTTTAAAAGGTAATTTCATGATTTCATCTAAATGTTTCTTACTGGTATTCAGCTTATACCCTACTAGTTGATTGGTGGAATCTGCCAATGGCAACCAATCAGAAGATTCAAAGCTTGCATCAGCTGAATTTCTAATTCCATATTGATCAAAAAATGTTTCATCTAAATCTTCTTTGGTCTTTAAGAAAACAGGGTGCTGCATTCTGTCAGGATTTTCTAAAGCCTTACCATTGATAAAAACTTGTTGATCCTTTACCTCTAACACATCTCCTGGAGTAGCTACACAACGCTTTACATAAAACGTTCGTAGATCAAGTGGTGCATCTCCGTCTTCTTCCCAATTTGGCGCATTAAATACAACAGCATCGCCTTTCTTGACTTCAGTGAATCCAGGAAGTCTAAATACGGGTAAATCTAACCAACGCAAATAGGATGGTAAATTAGTAAACCAAATTTTTTGGTGTGTCAATGGCAGCTGTAAAGGCGTTTTAGGAGTTCTAACTCCATAATGCATTTTACTTACAAAAAGAAAATCACCCACCATTAAGGAACTTTCCATCGATGGAGTTGGAATGGTGTATGCTTCAAATAAAAAGAACCTGATTAATGTAGCTGCTACGACAGCAAAAGCTACAGAATCCAACCATTCTCTAAAAGCCGACTTTTGTTTAGGATGTTTATTTTCCTCTTGTTTCATTTTATTTCTTTTTCAAAAATTTATCAATCAACTCTTGAGATGGTTTGTGTATATAGGGATGTGGAAACCCTCTCTCAATGAAGTCTGGATCAAGCATGTTCGTATAACGAAAATGGCATGACCATCGTATTTCATTATTGGTAATTACTCCTGACTCATGTACTAACAAAGTAGAAAATACCGCTATATCTCCTGCTTTCAATTCAGGTTGTAGCCTTGGGTAGGAATTTCGATCAAATGGGACTTCTGCAAAACCATTGTCTATTTTGTCTGTCAAAGGTCCTAATTTATGTGACCCTGGATAAAAAACAACAGGTCCATGTTCCACTTGCACGTCCATCAAAGGAATCCAAACTACCACAGAATCAGAAGAAGATAGCATAGAAACCCAATCCTGATGTAATGGAGTTTTATAAAAGTGCTCAGATTTAGCCAGTGAAGGATGATTAAAAAACAAAACTGGACGAGTACACATATTGGGCACTTTCATACCGATATCGTGCATCAATTGTATCAAATCAGGATGAACAGCAATTTGATATAATTCAACTAAACCTGTTTGAATTAATTTACCACAATTGATAAACTCATCAATATGATTTTCAAACAATTGAACCATTTGGCTCAAATAATCCCCTTGAATACCAAAGTGATCAAACTGTATTTGAAAAATTTGCTTAGCAGCGGCCTGTAATTTTTGTATTATAGCAGGGTCAAAAAAACTAGGAATAACAACAACTCCTTGTTCATCCAGCTCCTTTTTTATGAATTCAATATCGTGCATATTAATCCAATTTTAACATATCGTCCATACCTAAAACACCTTTCTTATCCTTCACCCATTCCGCAGCAATTACGGCACCTAAAGCAAATCCCTCTCTACTAAATGCTTCATGGGTCATTTCAATTTGATCTACTTTAGAAATATATTTTACCGTGTGAGTACCTGGTTTAGTAGATTCTCTTTGTGACCAAATAGCAACTTGATTACTTTGAGGTATTTCATTATTAACCCATGAGTCTTTGGCTGGTAAAGCCTCAATAATACCTTCAGCAATGGTTATTGCTGTCCCACTAGGAGAATCTTTTTTCTCCGTATGATGAATTTCATTGGTATAAATTTCATACTGTGCATGCGGAGCCATAAGCTTCGCTAAATGCTTATTTAAGGCAAAAAACAAATTTACACCAATGGAATAATTGGAAGCATAAAAGAAAGTGGAATCGTATTTTTTTGTTAGCGCTTCTACTTCAGATTTCTTTTCTAACCAGCCTGTCGTACCACAAACCACAGGAATTTGTTTTTCTAAACAGATCAAAATATTAGCATAAGCCGAACTTGGATTAGAAAACTCAATTGCCACGTCCACATCTTGCTTGCTTAAACCAAGCAAATCGCTTGGGTTATCTACATCAATTTTAGCTACAATTTGATGGCCTCTACTAAGCGCAATACGCTCTATTTCCTTTCCCATCTTGCCATAACCAATCAAAACTATTCTCATTCCTTTACTTTTTAAAATTAAATGACAAAGATACGCCAGAAACTAAACCATTTGAAAATGACTGATATTCAAATGTCGGTTTTATTTTCAACGTAATGTCATCTGATACATCAAATGTTTTCAAATGGGCACTAACATTGGCATCCACTACATTAAATGCCCATGCCAAAACCATCCCAATATAGGTATAATCTCTATTTCTTCTATACCCGTCGTTTAATCGTTTTAATTGATTCACATCTAAATCGCGTACCAATCCATCTTCATATGGAACAGCTACAGTAGCAGGAGGTACATAAGTCGGATCATCTGGATGTGGAGATGCGATATAGTAATAGGCCCGATATTTCTCATATCGAACATTATTATAATTAGCGATAATTCCCAAAGTAATAAATGCTCCTGCCACTAAAGGCAACTTCCAATACTGTCGATTGTAATATTGCCCCCAACCTGGAATCATTAAAGATTTCAATGTCGCTTGACGAGGAATAATTTTATATGGAATAGTTTTTTTGATTGGTATGCTGTCCGCCTTAAGAGTATTGACTTTAACCACCGTATCGATAGGTATATCATTTGCCCTAGTTGCCCATGAGCAAAGAAAAATAAGGGAAAAACATATAATGGCCCGACTTAATTCGGGGATAGTGGCATAACTCATTGATCGACTACTGTACAGCTTTCAAAAGTTTTAATAGCTCTTCTTTCGACTTAAAACTTACCTTCAACTCTCCTTTTCCTTCATCGTTCATTTTAAAAGAAACAGGAGATTGAAAAAAACTAGCAAAAGTTTGTTGAATTTGTTGTAACTCCGCCAAAGGAAGCGTTTTAGTCTCATCGGGTTTTCCCATATTAGGATGAGCCGACTGCCTAACTGCATCTTCTAATTTTCGAACTGACCATTCTTCAGAAATAGTCTTTTGAAAAAGAACATGTTGTAATTCGAGATTCTCAACAGAAACCAAACAGCGTGCATGTCCCATCGAAATTTTAGCATCACGAATGGCGGCTTGAATAACGATCGGTAATTTTAGCAGGCGCATGTAGTTCGTGACATTGGAACGACTCTTCCCTACTCGATTTCCTAAATCTTCTTGCTTCAACTGACATTCATCCATCAAGCGTTTGTAAGAAAGGGCAATTTCAATGGCATTTAAGTTTTCACGCTGAATGTTCTCAATCAACGCCATTTCGATCATTTGCTGATCATCTGCTGTTCTTACGTAAGCAGGAATACTCTTTAATCCAGCTAATTTGGAAGCTTGTAAACGTCGCTCTCCAGAAATCAATTGGAATTTCTTAGGAGCTATTTTTCTTACCGTAATTGGCTGTATAATCCCCTGAATACGAATAGACTCTGCCAAGTCAGCTAAAGCCTCTTGCTCAAAATGTTCTCTGGGTTGGTACGGATTGGTCTCAATGTATTCTAAGGGAATTTCATCCATCAAATTGACTCCCTCTAAACTACCTGCAAATTCGGAGGAATGCTTAGACGTATGCGATACATTTTCAGAATCTTCCAGCAAAGCGCCTAGACCTCTACCCAAACCTATTCTTTTTTTTGAATTTGATTCTTGCTTTGCACTCATATCTTAAAATCTACTAAACAGCCTGTAATAAGCCATTTTTGGTGATAATTTCTTTTGCCAAATTAAGGTAGCTAATGGCACCCTTACTCTCTGCATCATGCAAAATAGCAGGTATTCCAAAACTTGGTGATTCTGATAAACGAATATTTCTAGGTATTATGGTCTCAAAAACCATATTTTTAAAATGACTATTAACTTCATTCACAACTTGATTGGACAAGCGAAGACGTAAATCATACATGGTCAATAAAATACCTTCAATCATCAAATTAGGGTTCAACCGAGATTGAATAATTTTAATCGTATTCAACAACTTCCCTAACCCTTCTAAAGCATAATATTCACATTGAACGGGAATAATTACCGAGTCTGCTGCTGTAAGACAGTTGATCGTAATTAGACCCAAAGAAGGAGAACAATCCATGATAATGAAATCATACAAATCTTTAATTTCAGCCAATGCATCACGCATTCTTGCTTCTCGATTGTTCAAATTAATCATTTCAATTTCCGCACCAACTAAATCTATATGTGAAGGAATGATATCTAAATAGTCTAATTCCGTGGAGACAATACTCTCTTTTACTTTGGCCAAACCAACCATGCATTCATAAATGCTTTGGGTAATTTCTTTAGGGTTCAAACCCAAGCCAGAAGTAGAATTAGCTTGTGGATCGGCATCAATAATGAGTGTCTTAAATTCTAAAGCTGCTAAAGAGGCAGCTAAATTAATAGCCGTGGTCGTTTTACCAACTCCACCTTTCTGATTAGCGATAGCAATGATCTTACCCATGGTTAAAAATCTGAAGAATTATAAAGACAAATGAAGGACAATATTACAAAATATGTTTCACATCTGGGTTCATTTTTTCTCATCAACTACAAGATTAAATCATGAACAGTGCATCAAATTTTGTAACATTCTTGTAACTTGGTATTTGTATTCATCAACCTTTATGTCAGAAAACACAAGCAGTCATCCAAAAGGCCTTTATGTTTTGTATTCCACTGAAATGTGGGAACGATTCAATTTCTATGGAATGAGAGCCTTACTCTCCCTCTTTCTAGTAAACGCTCTTGCTTTTAAACAAACTGACGCATCCATCCTTTACGGTGGATTTTTAGGTTTAAGTTATTTAACTACCATGGCCGGAGGATATATATCAGACCGTTACCTTGGAAATAGAAATTGTATATTGATTGGTGGGCTTATCATGGCTATTGGTCAATTGTTTATGTTCTCTTCTGCTAGTTCTTTTGAACTCGATTTAGATCTCGCTCAAAACTTAATGTGGGGAGGTTTATTCTTTCTAATCATTGGAAATGGCTTTTTCAAACCTAATATTTCATCGATGGTTGGACAACTCTACCGTAAAGGAGATAATCGACTTGACGCAGCATTCACCATCTTTTACATGGGAATTAATACAGGTGCATTATTAGGCATGTTGATTTGTCCATTTTTAGGTGATGTCAAAGTAGATGGAGTTCGAGTGTTAGATGCCTTCAAATGGGGATTTTTTGCAGCTGGAACTGCTATGTTAATTGGCACAATCTCCTTTTATTTCCTCAAAAACAAATTCATTGTAGACCCAGATGGAAGCCCAGTTGGAGAAAAACCCTTTTCTACGAATGTTGCACGACCGGTTGATGGAGAAACAGAGAAAGCTGAATTTAGCACCCAATCTATCTTTAGTGCAGTCATTTTATTCTTCATTTTAATATTCACCTTTCATTACTTTTTCATAACTGAAGAACCTAATATCATCAAAGATTGGATTTATCCCGTCATCTATTCATCTGGATTAAGCTTGGCTTTTTTGATTATTACCGACAAAACCATCACTAGTATTGAGCGAAACAGGATTTTAGTAATGTATATCATTTCCTTTTTTGTCATATTTTTTTGGGCTTCATTCGAACAAGCGGGTTCTTCATTGACATTCATTGCTGACCAACAAACCGATTTGCATTTTTTAGGGATTGAGCTCCCTCCTAGCTCTGTACAAAATGCCAATTCATTTTTCATCATTTTACTCGCATTCCCTTTTTCTTGGCTTTGGATTTGGCTAAACAAACGTGGCTTAGAACCTAATTCTCCAGCCAAACAAGCCATTGGCTTACTATTACTTTCTATGGGCTACTTGATTATTGCCTCCCAAATCAAAGATTTAGGAAGCAATAAACTGGGGGTTATTTGGCTGATTATCATGTATCTTTTTCATACCATGGGTGAATTATGTTTATCACCCATCGGTCTTTCCTTAGTTTCTAAATTAGCCCCTAAACGTTTTTCATCATTGTTGATGGGCGTATGGTTTTTAGCTAATGCAGCTGGTTACGCTCTGGCAGGAACCTTAGGTGCATTATTGCCCCCTGCAGAAGCTGTAGTTGGACAAGTACACTTCCCTAGTTTCTTAGGATTTGAAATTCATAATTTATATGAATTCTTTATGTTATTTGTCACTTTAACTGGCATTGCGGCTGTCATCCTTTATATATTAGCCGTTGGACCTTTAAAACGTATGATGCACGGCATCAGATAATTCTATGCACGGACCAGATCACCACTTACACGAAAAACATTTAAAAAGCTCTGATTTCCTAACCGATGTCGTCATTGGTATGTCAGACGGCCTGACAGTTCCATTTGCATTGGCAGCTGGACTTTCTGGTGCCGTTTCTAGCAATGATATAGTTACGACAGCAGGAATTGCGGAAATCGTAGCAGGCTCCATAGCCATGGGACTAGGTGGTTATTTAGCTGGTATGACAGAAAAGGAACATTACGAAGCCGAATTAGCCAGAGAATATGATGAAGTAGAGCGAGTACCTGATCGAGAAAAGGAAGAAATTAGAGAAGTATTTGAAGATTATGGATTAAGTCCTGAGGCGCAAGAGATTGTAGTCAATTGCATTGCGAGCGACAAAGACAAATGGGTTGATTTCATGATGCGATTTGAATTAGGCTTAGAAAAACCTAATCCAAATCGTGCTAGAAATTCCGCTTTAACCATTGGCATTTCTTATGCTCTGGGAGGCTTGATTCCATTACTACCCTATTTTTACCTAGACAAACCAGAAGATGGCTTAATTTATTCAGCAATCATCACCTTATTGGCCTTGTTTATTTTTGGGTATTTCAAAAGTAAGATAACAGGTCAACAACCTATTATTGGAGCTCTTAAAGTAATGTCTATTGGCGCTGCCGCTGCTGGTGCCGCCTTTATGGTCGCTAAACTATTTTAATAAGCTGAAACGGTATCATCCCCTCTGGAATCTGCACCTCCTTGCAGCTTTCCATTGGGTAATACTAAAATCCCCTCTACCAATCCCAAGCCATTGACTGGCACCATTTTGTATTTCTTTTCATTTAAGCGATTTAATTGCTCCGAACTAAATCGGTTTCTTTCAAATAATACTTGGTCAGGCAACCACTGATGGTGAAATCGAGGGTATTCAACAGCTTGTTGCATATTCATACCCATTTCTAAAGTATTCAAAATCACTTGAAATACCGAAGTAATAATGGTGGAACCACCTGGTGTACCCACAACCATTTTTAATTTTCCATTTTCTTCCACTATGGTAGGTGTCATACTAGAAAGCATTCTCTTCCCTGGTTGAATCTCATTGGCCTTAGAACCAATCAAACCATACAAATTGGGTGAGCCCGCTTTAGCACTGAAATCATCCATTTCATCATTTAGAAGAAATCCTGCACCTCCTACAAATACTTTACTCCCATAACTATTATTCAAAGTAGTGGTAATTGAAACGGCATTCCCTTCTTCATCTACGATAGAATAATGTGTAGTTTCAGGACTTTCGTATCCGGGAAATTGACCTGCTGAAATAGAAGAACTCAAGGTTGCTTTATCAAAACTAAAATCCTTCATTCTCTGTTGAATATAGGATGGATTCATCAATTCTGTCTGTGGTACTTTCACAAAATCAGGGTCTCCTAGCCACTTAGCTCGGTCAGCGTACACTCTTCTTTCAGCTTCGACCATTACCTGAAATGTCGAATCAGATTGAGGACCCCATGTAGAAATAGGGAAAGGTTCAACCATTTTCAACAATTGATTCAATGCAATACCTCCGCTTGATGGTGGCGGCATGCTGATAATTTTCTTGCCTTTATATTCAAAATTGACAGTATTTCTCCAGGCAGCTTGATACGATTTCAAGTCTTTTTTTGTCATGATACCTCCCTGACGCTTCATTTCTTTGACTAAAAGTCTGGAAGTCTTACCTCGATAGAAACCTTTCGATTTTCTTTTGGCAATACGTTCCAATGATTGAGCTAAGTCCTCTTGAATCAATAAATCTCCTTTATTCCATTTCTCATCATTTGCTTTAATCAAGTAATACTTATCAACATTAAATTTCAGAAAATCAGCTTTCTGTCCATTTAAGCCTCTCGCTTCCTTCTCTGTTAAAACAACTCCTTTACGCGCTAAATCAACAGCAGGCTGAACTAATTCTTTCCATGGCAACTTCCCAAATTTTTGATGCATAGCTTCCATGCCAGCTACGGCGCCAGGTACTCCTACGGAAAAGATGCCTGCTTGACTTTTACCAGGAATGATAGCGCCTGTTTCATCTAAATACATATCTCTAAAAGCCTTCAGTGGTGCTTTTTCTCTGAAATCTAAAGCAAAAGTCTGAGCCTGCTTATCGCGGTAAACCAAAAAACCTCCCCCACCAATATTACCGGCAGCAGGATGACAAACCGCTAAAGCAAAATTGACGGCCACGGCAGCATCAATGGCATTACCACCTTTTTTCAAAATAGCTAAACCTACTTCACTAGCTGCAGGGTGTGTAGAGACCACCATTCCTTTAGTAGATTCAACCAAAGGTTTACTGGTTTGTGCAAAAATTGAATTACCTAAAAATAAGGCAATAAGAACAAAAAGCTTAGTTTGTTGCATGTTGATGAATTAAAATTGAAAACAATCAATTATTAAAAGCTCAAGCGTGAGCGTTGTCATAACAAAAATATAATTTAACTTTGTGAATATTTTAAGTTTTTTTAATTAAAACAGATACTTACAGTGGATATTTTCGAGAAAGTTGTTAAAAACATGGGGCCAATTGGTGCTCATGCGCATTACTCCCACCATTATTTTTCATTTCCAAAGTTAACTGGAGAACTTGGCCCAAGAATGACATTCATGGGAAAAGAGATGCTCAACTGGTCATTAAATAATTATTTAGGCTTAGCTAATCATCCAGAAGTAAGAAAAGCAGATGCGGATGCAGCAGCAAAATATGGTTTAGCTTACCCTATGGGAGCTCGAATGATGTCTGGTAATACTGATGAGCATGAAGAATTCGAAAGACAATTAGCTGAATTCGTAGGAAAAGAAGATTGTTTCTTATTAAACTACGGTTACCAAGGTGTTATGTCTATCATTGAATGTATGGTAGATCACCGTGATATTATCGTGTACGATGCGGAATCTCATGCTTGTTTGATCGATGGTATTCGTTTACATAAAGCCAAAATGGGCGACTATTATAAGTTCAATCACAATGACATGGATTCATTGCGCAAGAATTTAGAACGTGCTACGAAAAAGACCCAAGAGACTGGAGGAGGAATTTTAGTGATTACGGAAGGTGTATTTGGTATGTCCGGAAAAGTGGGTTCTTTGGATAAAATTGTGGAGATGAAGAAAGATTTCGACTTCCGTTTATTAGTAGATGATGCTCACGGATTTGGTACAATGGGTGCTAATGGTAAAGGAGTGGGTGAATTTTTAAACTGTACGGACGGTATAGACTTATATTTTTCGACGTTTGCTAAATCTATGGCTGCCATTGGAGCATTTGTAGCTGCCCCTAAGGACATTATCATGTACTTAAAATACAACATGCGCTCTCAAACCTATGCAAAAGCATTACCAATGCCATTTGTGATTGGAGGAATGAAGCGTTTGGAATTAATCAAAAAACATCCAGAATTGAGAGAACGTTTATGGGAAAACGTACGCTCCTTACAAAAAGGTTTAAAAGAAAAAGGTTTTGACATTGGTGAAACTCAATCTCCAGTAACTCCAGTATTCTTACATGGTGAATATGATATTGCAGCGGTAACTTCTTTGGTAAGAGACCTACGCGAAAACATGGGTATTTTCTGCAGTATTGTGGTATATCCAGTAGTACCAAAGGGGCAAATTATGTTGAGAATTATCCCAACTTCTTCTCATACTCAAGCAGATATTGACTATACTACCGAATGTTTTGCTGAAGTTCAAAAAAGATTACAAGAGGGTTATTATAAGGTTTTAAATGCTGCAAAATAAGATTTATTGGCCATTTTTAACTTTTTTAACTTTTTTTTGGGTTTTTTCATAGAAATAGTTTGTATGGATTAAGTTTTTTGTTAAATTTCGCCTTATAAGCGCTTCAAACAGCGAAATAAGACAATCTATTTTTACAACCTACAAAATCAAATTATTATGAGCAGATTTGCACAAGTGAAAGACCTCGTTTTGTCATTAGAATCAGATTTCGAAAAATTCTACGATAAAGGAAACCAAGCAGCAGGAACACGCGTTAGAGGTGGCTTACAGCAACTAAAAACTTTAGCTCAAGAAATTCGTACTGAAGTTCAGAATCAAAAGAACTCAGGAAAATAATTAGTTTAATTTCTTGATTAAAAAAAGCCCGTTACTTAGTATCGGGCTTTTTTATGTTAGAACTTATCCGCGTTCATTGCTTTGGCAACACCATCCACCATCAACTTGCCTCTCTCCTTGTCAAATACCTGAGTCTGAATTTCGGCTGTATGTTTAATTGGGTCAATGCTGATGACCGTAAACTTAGCTTGATAAACTAAGTCAACATATAATGGTCGCTTAAATTCAGACAATTGACTTAAGTAAACACTTCCTTGGCCTGGAAACTCCATTCCCATCACTCGAGAGAAAACACTGGCAATGAGCGCTCCATGAATAATGGGCTTTTTAAAGACTGTCTGTGCTGCAAATTCTTCATCCCAATGCAAAGGATTAAAATCTCCTGAAATTTTACAGAAATCATTGACTTGCTCTTGATTAAAGCAAAATTCAATTTCATAACTATCTCCGACTGAATACATATTGAAGGTATATTAATTAATAATGAAAAATAGAGTCTAACTTTGCAATTGAAATTTAAAGGCATGATCCACTTTATTTACAATCCCAACTCTGGAAGCAAAAGTAATGCAAGTAAAAAGCAAATGCTTCAAAAATTAGAAAAGATTGAAAATAGTCAGGTACATTTAACTCAATATGCTGGTCATGCGCATGATTTAGCCCTCAAAGCAGTACAAAATGGTGCTCAAAAAGTAGTTGCCATAGGTGGAGATGGGACTATACATGAAATAGCAAGTGCTCTCATTGGTACCAATACAGCCCTTGGTATTATACCCATAGGATCAGGAAATGGTTTAGCAAGACATTTAGGTATCCATTTATCCTTTTCGAAAGCATTACAACAAGTCATTCAAGGGAATGAAATCTTGATTGACGTAGCATTCTGGAATAAAGATGCATTTTTTTGTACCGCAGGCATAGGGTTTGATGCAGAAGTAGCCCACCAATTTGCCAAAGGTGAAAAAAGAGGATTAATCAATTATATTAGATCTTCCTTTAAGTCAGTTCTTCAATATCAACCGATCCAAATTCTTCAGAAGGATGAAACAAGGGAAGATGTTTTCTCTATGACTTTTGCCAATGCTAATCAATTTGGCAATAATGCGTTCATTTCCCCTTACTCAAATCTACAGGATGGAAACTTTGAAGTAGTGAAAGTAGAACCCCTAACTATTTGGGAATCAGCTCAACTTGGAATTAGCCTATTTTTAAAAAATATAAGTCAACATAAAAAAGTATCGATACAATCCTATCAAAGATACGATTTCAGCGTCCCTATTGGCACTTTATACCATATGGATGGAGAAAATTTGCAAACGAAAGAATTACATCATACCATTAAAATTATTCCCAAATTTTTGCGTGTAATTTTATAGATTAAAAAAATCTCAATTTACTCCACTTCTTCGAATTACCTTGTAACTTTCTGATTTACAATAGTTTAACCAAAATGCATTCTATTCAAATTTAGACCTTGTTTAAATAACTACGTTTTTGATTCAAAATATTTTTATTTTTTTTTCTTATATTTTTTCAAGCCAAAACACACCAGAAGTACATAAAAATTGAACAATTTTTAGTTCCAAATTTTAACGCACTTTTTTTACTAAAAATAAGTTGAAAATATTTTTTTTTAGATTTGGAACGACCTTGAATTTTACTATTTTTGTCTCCCCGCTTAAGTGAAGCTTTATCGTTTCTCTAGGTACCCAAACCATTATTTGAAATTTTAAACATTTGAAGTATGTCTTCTATGGCTAATACTTCAACGAGGAATTTTTGACCCTAAAAAAAAAGGATTTTTATATGCAAATGGAAGTAACTGAATTGTGGAATAAATGCTTGAGTATCATCCGTGATGATATTTCTGAGCAGAGTTTCACTACTTGGTTCAGCCCAATTGTCCCTTTAAAATTTCAAAATAACACGCTGACTATTCAAGTTCCTTCTCAATTTTTCTATGAATGGCTAGAAGAAAACTTTGTTTCTTCATTGAGAAAAGCGATAGATCACACCATTGGTCGACAAGGTATGTTGGAATATTCCATCATCGTTGACAAAGGGGATCGTAAAAACCCTCCTTTATCATTTAACTTACCGACTACGAATCAACAGAATTCTAGTAAAGATTTCACTAACAATCCTGTAGCTAAAAGTCCATTTCAATTTAAAAATCTGGATTCATTAGAATTAGATTCTTATTTAATTCCCAAATACACCTTTGATAAATTCATTGAGGGCGATTGCAATCGTTTAGGACGTGCTGCCGGAATGGCTGTGGCGAATAAACCAGGTTTGACATCTTTTAATCCTTTAATGATTTATGGTGGTGTCGGATTAGGTAAAACCCACTTGATACAAGCAATTGGTAATGAAATTAAACAGCAGTTTCCAGAGAAATTTGTGCTTTATGTTTCTACTGAGAAGTTTACCAATCAGTTTGTCAATGCTATTCGCAATAATTCCATCGAAGCATTTACCAATTTCTATTTACAAGTAGATGTACTTATCATTGATGATGTGCAATTCTTGTCAGGAAAAGAAAAGACTCAAGAAACATTCTTTAATATCTTCAACCACTTACATCAATCAGGAAAACAAATCATCTTGTCTTCTGACCGTGCACCACGTGATTTAGCTGGTATGGAAGACCGTTTATTAAGTCGATTCAAATGGGGATTAACAGCTGATTTACAACAACCAGATTTTGAAACCCGTATTGCTATTATTCAGAAAAAATTGCAGGATGATGGCATTCAAATAGATTTTGAAGTATTAGAATATCTTGCTCATTCTATTCAAACAAATGTAAGAGAGCTAGAAGGTGTCATTATTTCTTTAATGGCTCAAGCTTCCTTAACCAGAAAAGAGATTGATTTGGAATTGGCAAAATCTACCTTGAAAAGCATTGTCAATGAGCAAGAAAAAGAATTAAGTGTAGAAAATATCCTGGAAGCAGTAACTCATCACTTCTCCGTTGAATTGAGCACTTTACAAGGTAAATGCCGTAAGAAAGAAAATGTATTCCCAAGGCAAGTAGCGATGTACATGTTAAAGGAATTAACCAATCTCCCATTAAAATCAATTGGTTATCACTTTGGCGGAAGAGATCATAGTACTGTCATTCATGCAGTGCAATCCATCTCAGAAGCCATGGAAACAGATAAATCAGTCGAGAAAACTGTCAAAAAACTATTCAATCGTTTTAATCTTAACGCCAACTAAAAAAGTCTCCCGAAAATCGAGAGACTTTTTTAGTACTTGACATTTGACAATTTATTCTTCAATAGCTCCGTCCTTATCTAACAAGACAGAATCATCTCCTTTTACTTTCTCTTTAATTTTAGCTTCTAATTCATCCATTAATTCTGGATTATCCTTGATTAAATCTTTCACTGCATCACGACCTTGGCCTAATCGGTTTCCATTGTATGAAAACCATGATCCTGATTTATCAATAACGCCTAAATCTACTCCTAGATCCAATATTTCGCCAGCTTTTGAAATACCTTCTCCATACATAATATCAAATTCAACTACTTTGAATGGAGGTGCCAATTTGTTTTTAACCACTTTCACACGTGTACGATTACCTGTGATAGAATCTGCACTTTCCTTGATTTGACCCGCTCTACGTATATCTAAACGTACAGAGGCGTAAAATTTCAAAGCATTACCACCCGTAGTCGTTTCTGGGCTACCAAACATAACACCAATCTTATCACGTAATTGGTTAATGAAAATACAGCAACATCCCGTTTTATTGATCGTTCCAGTCAATTTACGTAAGGCCTGCGACATTAAACGAGCTTGTAAACCCATTTTTGAATCTCCCATCTCTCCTTCTATCTCTGCTTTAGGAACCAATGCAGCAACTGAGTCAATTACAATGATATCAATTGCACCAGAACTAATTAAATGTTCCGCAATTTCCAAAGCTTGCTCACCATTATCAGGTTGAGATATTAATAAATTTTGCGTGTCAATACCCAATTTCTCTGCATAAGAACGATCAAATGCATGTTCTGCATCCACAAATGCGGCAATTCCTCCCGCCTTCTGCGCTTCTGCAATGCAATGCAAGGTTAATGTTGTTTTACCTGAAGACTCTGGTCCATAAATTTCAACAACTCTTCCTCTTGGCACTCCACCAATACCTAATGCTAAATCTAAACCTAAAGATCCTGTAGAAATAACAGGTACATCCATGACTTTACTGTCTGAAAGGCGCATGACCGTCCCCTTTCCATAAGCTTTATCTAATTTTTCTAAAGTGGTTTGTAAGGCTTTTAATTTTTCAGATGTTGCGCCTTGAGCTTCGCTCGCTTGTTTTGCCATGGTATGTTGATTAATAAAATGGTATGGATAACTATCACAAATTTGTTTTGTATTTAGCTAAACAAAAATAGGAAATAGCCACTAATATTTAATCAAATTACTTGATATTCTATACTCTTATTTCATTAATACTTATCTTGCCAGAAATTGAGCCTTCTACCCTTTGAAAACAAAAATTTTTGCCTATTTCTTTTTATTATTTTGCCTATCCATCACGTCAAAAGCACAAGACAAGGATGTACTTTTAGGTGGTGAGCAGTTGAAATACCGAATACATCTTGGATTTATTAATGCTGCCGAAGCTCAGATAAAAAGCAGTCCTAATTTGGGATCCGTTCGACAGATTCCGACCAGGAAAGTAGAGATAGAAGGAAAGACAGTAGGTATATTCAATGTTTTCAGTCCACTCTTAGACATATGGGTATCTTACATGGACCCAAGTACTTTATTGCCTATTAAAGCAGAAATGAATAAAAGAGAAGGGCGGTACAAAAAACAAGAAGTAGTTGATTTTTACCACGACAAAGGAATAGCGCAAATTTCCTCCCCTCAAAATACCCCCAAAGATAAAAACCTAAGCATTTCTAACTCCATGTTAGATTTAATCTCCGGTTATTATTTTCTACGTAAAAAGAACTTACAGGAACTAGAAATTGGTCAAAAGATGAGTGCCAAAATACTTGTTGACGGCCAAGTTTATGAAATTTGGTGTATCGTAAAAGGCTTTGAAAAGGTAGAAAGTAAATTTGGAACAAAAAATTGTATCCGAACCTCATTGGTGTTACCTAAAAACAATTTGTTTCAAGACAAAGACGCCATTCGACTATGGATTAGCCAAGACAGCTATCAGATTCCATTTAAAATGGAAGTAAACCTGAAGATTGGATTTTTAAGCATCGATTTAGAAGATTATAAAATAGCTGGCAAAACCATTTATACGGCACTACCCTAAAGCTTCTTTATAGGTAGCCAATACTCGTTTTCGAGCAAATTCATGATCAACGATTGGCTTGGGATAATGAAACTCCTGAAACTCTGGCACCCATTTTCTAATGTAGCTTAAATCCTTGTCGAATTTTTGAGTTTGTAAATAAGGATTGAATACTCTAAAATATGGAGCGGCATCGCAACCTGAACCTGCTGCCCACTGCCACCCTCCATTATTCGCTGAAAAATCAAAATCCAATAATTTCTCAGCAAAATAAGCTTCACCCCATCTCCAATCTATTAATAAATGCTTAACGAGGAAACTTGCCACTATCATGCGCACACGATTGTGCATAAAACCAGTTTGATTCAATTCACGCATGCCTGCGTCAACAATTGGATAGCCTGTTTGTCCATTTTTCCATGCCTCAAACTCCTGTTCATTATTTCGCCATTTCATGCGATCATATTCTTTTCTAAAAGCTAAGCCTTTTCCAATATGAGGAAAATGAAAAGTAATATTGAAATAAAAATCCCTCCAAATCAACTCATTTAGCCAAGTTTCTGACTTCCCTAATGCTCTTTTGACTAATTCTCGAATCGAAACTGTTCCAAATCGGAGGTGGGCAGAAGCATGAGAAGTAGCATCTAAACCGGGATAATCACGATTCACCTGGTATTGTCGAATTATATCATCTGAAAAACTCAATGAAGGAAATTGAAATCCAGATGTTTGAAAACCCAATGTATTTAAAGCTGGCATTTCAAATGAGCCACGAACATAATTTGACAAATTATCTGATTCAAATTGCCTCCATTCGGTATTTGCTAACTTTTCTTTCCACTTTCTTGAATAAGGAGTAAAAACCGTATAGGGCGTATTTTGCCCAGTTAAAACTTCATTCTTTTCAAAAATGACTTGATCCTTAAAACTATGAAATGATATTCCTAAGTCCTCAGCCCATGTTTTGATGGCAGAGTCTCGTTGAATAGCATAACTTTCGTAATCATGATTGGTGTAAATATGTTTGATTGTGTAATGCTGTGCTAATGATTTAAAAGCAGATAAAGGATTGTCATGTAATACCATCAAATCGCCACCTCGTTCCTGAATATCACTTTTTAAATTTGCGAGTGCTTCATGAATAAATTCAACTCGGGCATCTTTTTTATTTTCTAATTTATCTAAAATATTAGGGTCAAAAATAAAAATTGGCAAAACAGGAAATGCACTACTTAAAGCTTCAAAAAGCCCGACATTATCCTTTATACGCAAATCACGGCGAAACCAAAAAACAGAAATCTCATTCATTCATACCAATTTACACTAGGTAAACTGACATGGCTATTGATTGTTTCAAAAAATTACCTTGACAAGCCCCCCTTGAAAAGTGTATATTTGCAAATTGTTTTTTTAATTCAAAAATAAATGAACGATTGAATTAATTTTTTACGTTAATTAATTCTACGTTTTTCATTTTCAAACCCCATACGAATGAAATTATCTGAATTCAGATTCGATTTACCTCAAAGTTTAATTGCCTTACATCCAACAGATAACCGCGAAGACGCTCGCATGATGGTTGTAAATAGAAAAAACAAAACCATTGAACATAAGAAATTCACTGACATCGTTGATTACTTCGGAGAAGGAGATGTGTTAGTAACCAATAATACGAAGGTTTTCCCTGCGAGATTGTATGGAAACAAGGAAAAAACAGGCGCTCAAATTGAAGTATTTTTACTTAGGGAATTGAATCGTGAACATCGTCTATGGGATGTTTTGGTAGACCCTGCTCGTAAAATACGCGTTGGTAATAAATTATATTTTGGAGATTCTGATTTAGTTGCCGAGGTTATCGACAATACTACTTCACGTGGAAGAACAATTCGTTTCTTATATGATGGTGACCATGATGCTTTAATGGCAGCTATTCACGAATTAGGAGAAACTCCACTTCCTGAAGAAATACGTTCTAAGAGAGAAGCTACCCCAGAAGATGCTGAGCGTTTTCAAACCATTTATGCTGAGCATGTGGGTGCTGTGGCTGCTCCAACAGCCGGACTGCACTTCTCGAAGATCATCATGAAAAAAATGGAATTAAACGGTGCTCAGTTTACTCCTATTACCTTGCACGTTGGTTTAGGTACTTTCCGTCAGGTTGATGTAGAAGATTTGACTAAGCATAAAACAGATTCTGAACATTTTATTATCAATCAAGATACTTGCGATTATGTCAATCAAGCTATTGACAATAAAAAGCATGTCTTATCTGTTGGAACAACAGTTATGAAAGCATTGGAATCATCTGTTTCTGCTAGTGGTCACTTAAAACCGATCAATAGCTGGACAGATAAATTCATTTTCCCTCCATACGAATTCAAAATACCTACTGCTTTATTAACTAATTTTCATTTACCTGAGTCTATACTTTTGATGATGACTTCGGCGTTTGGAGGATATGAATTAATTCATGAAGCATACCAACAAGCCATTAAAGAGAAGTATCGTTTCTTTAGTTATGGTGACGTTATGTTAATCATCTAACTAAAATCGGGTTTGTTTTGAAGAAATATGCCATCATTGTAGCCGGGGGTACTGGACAGCGAATGAAAAGTGCCGTTCCCAAACAATTTTTGCTCCTTCAAGGCAAACCCATTTTATACCATACTCTTCTACAATTCAAAAAAGCATTCGCTGACATTGAATTGATTTTAGTTTTACCTCAGAATCAATTCTCTACATGGCATTTACTTTGTCAAGAACATCCTGAAATTCTACAACAATGTCCGCATCACTTAGTGGAAGGTGGCGCTACCCGTTTTCATTCTAGTCAACAGGGTATTCAAGCAATTCAGGAAAATCAGCAAGCTTTAGTAGCTATTCATGACGGTGTTAGGCCATTGGTATCTATAACTTGCATCCAGCAAGCTTATCAACATGCTGAAGAACATGGAAATGCCGTATTAGCCGTTTCTAGTAAGGATTCGATTCGTCAATGGGATAATAACGAAAACGTATATCTTCCTTTAGATCGAACACAAATTAAACTCATTCAAACACCGCAGATATTCGAATTTTCTCTTTTAAAAAGAGCATTTCAACAAGAATATCAAGATTCTTTTACGGATGATGCGAGTGTGGTGGAATTATTAGGAATTGATATTCACTTAGTGGAAGGAAATTATTCCAATATTAAAATTACAACCCCTGAGGATTTGCTGATTGCCGAAGCATTGACTCAAAAAGTATAAACATGAAAAACGCCTGGGATTGGATTGGATCCAATATTTTAAAACATAAAATTGCTATTCTATTTGTTTTAGCTCTTCTAACTTTAGGGCTTATTTACAAGGCTTCACAAATTCAATTAAGTTATGAATTAGCTAAAATATTGCCTAAAACAGATAAGCGCTTTCAGCTTTATGAAGGCTTCAAAAAGAAATATGGAGAAGACGGAAATGTGATGGTGATAGGTCTAGAAAACCCAAAGCTTTTCACTCCTACCGAATTTGATGCTTGGAAAAAACTAAGTCAGGATATCAAACAATTAGCTGGGATCAAAAACATTTTATCCTTATCCAATTTACCGGAAGTATATATTGATAGTACGGACAAAAAGTTTAAAACTAGGACCATTTGGGATGCCAATTTACCTACTACTCAAGAGCGCTTAGACACCTTAAAAAGTAAAATTAGTCGATTACCCATTTTTACTAATTTCTTATATACAGATGACTACAAGGTGCATTTATTGTTGATTACCTTAGATCAAAAAACAATTAATGATAAAGGTAGAATCACTTTAGTTAAGAAAATTAAGCAGTTAGGAGAAGAATATCGATTATCTACCAAACGAGATATTCACTTCTCAGGAATGCCCTTTATTCGTACGGAATATACGTCTCAAGTAACGAAAGAACTGATTATATTTCTTGGCTTAGCCATCTTAGTGACCTCACTCATCTTATTATTCTTTTTCAGATCCATTCAAGTCGTGTTTTTTGCCTTGATTGTGATTCTAATTGGTATTCTTGCTTCATTAGCCACCATTGTATTTCTAGGGTTTAAAATCACTTTACTTTCTGGTTTAATACCTCCCCTCATAGTTGTGATTGGTATACCCAATGTTATTTTCTTATTGAATAAATACCATGAGACTTACATACAGACACAAGACAAGCTTTTTTCATTGAAAGAAAGTGCTTCTAAAGTAGGTAGAACCTTATTCCTAGCCAATCTTACTACTTCCATTGGATTTGGGGTGTTTAGTTTTACAGGTTCAGGATTATTGGTTGAATTTGGGATTGTAGCTTCTGTGAATGTGATGTTTACTTTTTTATTATCCCTTCTATTAATTCCTATTTTCTTTAGTTTCTTAGCACCACCTCGACCAAAAGATTTGGCTCATTTTGAATCTAAAAGAGTTAATTTATTCTTGATTAGAATTGAAAATTGGGTTTTAAATCATCGAAAATCCATTTACGGAACTGTCATCTTTTTGTTGATGGTGTCCGTCTACGGTTTATTGCAAATAAAGGCCATTGGATTTATTGTCGATGATTTACCTCGTGAAAATGCGATATACACGGATTTAAAATTTATTGAAAAACATTTTCATGGCATCATTCCTTTCGAAATTTCAGTAGATGCTAAATCACCAGGAAAGGCATTAAGTCCTGAAATTTTATCTAAAATGAAAAGGACAGAGAAGCTCATGGCAAAATACCCTGAATTCACTACGGGACTTTCCATTTTGACAGCTACTAAGTATTTATACCAAGTGTATCGAGGAGGAGACCCCAAATATTTCACCCTTCCAGGGATTGATGAATTGAATAAACTGAAAGACTTTCAGTCGAGCTTATCAGGCAAGAGTAATTTATTTGCTGGATTCATCGATAAAGAAAAGCAGCACACCCGTATTTCTTACCAAATGGCGGATGCAGGTACTGTTAGAACGAAGGAATTATATCAAATTTTACAACCTAAGATTGATAGTATTTTCAGAACAGATCCTGAAACCGGAGTAATATTGGCTAAGGACAATCCCAATGCTTATCAAGCAGATGTTACAGGGAATTCAGTTATTAATTCATTTAACACAGAATATTTACAAAAGAACTTAATTGAAAGTACCATTACGGCAATTGTCTTAATTTGCCTTCTGATGGCCGTTTTATTTAGGTCATGGAAAATGGTGTTAATATCAACTTTACCTAGTTTAATTCCTTTGATTATAACAGCTGGCTTAATGGGATATTTCAATATTGCATTGAAGCCAAGTACTATCCTTATCTTTTCGATTGCTTTTGGTATATCCAGTGACGGAACTATTTATTTCTTAACTAGGTATAAAGAAGAGTGGCTAAAGAATCAAATGAATGTAAAAAGAGCTGTACAAATTACGATTCAAAAAACGGGGGTATCGATGTTTTATACAGCCATGATTTTATTTTTTGGCTTTTTCATCTTTACGGCTTCTACCTTCAAAGGAACACAGGCTTTGGGTATTTTAGTTTCCATTACTTTATTGATGGCAATGATTTGTAATCTGATTCTATTACCTGCCTTCTTAATGGGCTTGAATAAAAAAGAAATCGACACCATCATAGAGGAGGAAATTTAGGATGGAAATACAAGAAGAGAAAATTTATACCATACCCTTCTGGTTACTTTGTACAAGTAATTTTTTATTTGCGGCCAGTTTTTCCATGATTATCCCTGAGCTTCCAGATTACTTGGCTGCCATGGGAGGAAGCGAATACATTGGATACATCATCGCTCTATTTACCTTAACTGCAGGACTCAGTAGACCATTCTCTGGAAAATTAACAGACCATATAGGTCGTGTACCTGTCATGGCCTTTGGATCCATCGTTTGTTTTATCTGCGGAGGTATTTACCCGATGGTACATACCGTTCAGGCCTTCTTATTTCTGCGTTTTATTCATGGTATGTCGACTGGGACCAAACCTACTGCCACAGCAGCCTATGTCGCCGATATTATTCCTGAACATCGCCGTGGAGAAGCTCAAGGAACATTAGGGATATTTACAGCGACAGGCATGTCTATTGGTCCAAGTATCGGTTCTGGTTTAGCTAATAGTATTGGATTACAAGCCATGTTTTATGTTTCTTCTTTATTTGCTTTAGCTTCCATTGTCATTTTAATGAAATTGGAAGAAACTTTGCCCAAAAGCATGAAAAGCAAATTTTCACTAAAGCTATTTAAAATCAATTGGAATGATATTTTTGAGCCAAAAGTGATACCTGTATTTTGGATCATGGTCTTGATGTCATTTTCCTATGGTGCAGTTCTTACGCTATTACCGGACACGACCAAATTGGTTGGTTGGCATAACAAGGGCTTATATTTTACGATTTATACCATCGCATCTATTGGGGTACGATTTTTCTTTTCAAAAAGTTCTGATAAACATGGAAGAATACCTGTATTAATCATTTCTTGTGCATTTTTAATTGCGGCCATGTTTCTTTTAGCATTTCCGGCATCTGCATTAACCTTAATTATTTCTGCCATTTTATTTGGCATATCATGGGGTTTTTCTACCCCAACCTTAGCTGCCTGGACTACGGATTTAGCCCATAAAAATCACATGGGAAGAGCCATGGCCACCATGTACATTGCTTTAGAAATGGGAATTGGAATTGGTGCGTTTTTGTCTGGATTATTATATAAAGGATTGAGTAAAATGATCCCTCTTCCCTTTTTCATAGCTGGATTATTAGCTAGTATTGCATTGGTTGTATTATTAACATTCAGGAAAAACTGGACTAGAAATGGAATTTGAAACCTATTTAATCAGTAAAAAAATTGATGCATTAGCTTTTAAATCTAATGACATCGAACTCTTTTCTATCTGGCTTTACGAATTTAGTCAACTACATGAAGCCAGCTTTACAGATCAAAGGCGATTTCAGATCAATCGAATCAGGAGAAAATATCCCTTGAATTCAGAAATTAACCAATAGCTATTTTAGAATTTTTATAATATTTTCATAAAATAGTATTACTATTCAAATAATACATGCCATGAATTCTTTGAATAGTTCAAATAGCTGAAATTTGCGACCATAAAAATATAACCTATGCAATCGAGTGAATTAGAAAAACTGTTTCCCAAAGAAGGAGAAATTCCCAAAGAATATGATTTGGTCAAACCGATCGAACAAAGAGAATATTTAGTGAATGGAGAGATGCGCCAATGGAAAGGCAAAACTCAAGATGTTTGGTCTCCCATATATATTAAATCAGAAAAAGGATTCGAACCTAAACGAATTGGATCCTATCCAATAACTGATGCTACAGATGCTATGGAGGTTCTTTACGCAGGTGTTAAAGCATACTCCAATGGTCGAGGAGAATGGCCATCCATGTCAGTTGACAAACGCATTGAATGTGTAGAAAAGTTCACACAAAAAATGATTTTGAAGCGTGACGAGGTAGTTAAATTATTGATGTGGGAAATTGGAAAATCATTGACTGATTCACAAAAAGAATTTGACAGAACTGTCCAATACATTTACGATACGATTGGTGCCTTAAAAGACATTGATAGAAATTCTTCAACTTTCTTAATTGAAGAAGGTATTATTGGCCAGGTTCGCCGTTCGCCATTAGGAGTGGTATTATGTATGGGACCGTTTAATTATCCATTAAATGAAACCTTTACCACCCTAATCCCAGCATTAATTATGGGTAATACGGTTTTATTCAAACCCCCGAAACACGGTACATTATTGCACTACCCCTTATTGGAAGCATTTAGAGAATCTTTCCCTGCAGGAGTAATTAATACTTTGTATGGACGTGGAAATTCCATTATTCCTCAATTGATGGAATCGGGCAAAATTGATGTATTAACTTTAATTGGTTCATCTAAAGTAGCGGATAAATTAAAGAAAATGCACCCTAAGGTGAATCGTTTACGTGCCATTTTAGGATTAGATGCCAAAAATGCAGCGATTGTGACGGAAAGTGCTCAGTTAGATAATGCAATCAATGAGTGTTTATTAGGTTCATTATCATTCAATGGTCAACGTTGTACTGCTATCAAAATCATCTTTGTTCATAGCAGCTTGGCTGAGGCATTTAACAAAGGATTAGCTGAAAAGATTGAAGCCATTAAAGTTGGAATGGTATGGGATTCTGGTGTACAAATCACCCCTCTTCCTGAGCCGAATAAACCAGCTTATTTGAAGGAATTGATTGAAGATGCTAAGTTGCATGGAGCCAAAGTATTGAATAAACATGGCGGAGAAAATGCCAAATCTTTATTCTTCCCTGCTTTATTGTATCCAGTAAACAAGAAAATGAAAGTATGGTCAGAAGAGCAATTTGGACCAGTAGTGCCAGTGGTGCCATTTGATGATATCAATGTACCGATTGATTATATCCATGAATCTTCACACGGTCAGCAAGTGGCTATATTTGGAACAGATCCAAACCAAATTTCAGCTTTAATAGATGAAACGGTAAATCAAGTTTCTCGTGTTAATATCAATGCACAGTGTCAACGTGGACCAGATTCCTTCCCATTCACTGGTCGTAAGGATTCGGCAGAGGGAACACTTTCTGTTACAGCTGCTCTGCGTTCATTCTCCATTCGTACCGTAGTTGCTACCAAAGCAACTCAAGCGAACAAGGATATTGTGAATCAAATTGTTGAAAATCAACAATCTAACTTCTTATCGACACGATTTATCCTTTAAGAGTTTAACGTTTTTTCAAGAACCCTAATTTTTCCTTTGCAGGTTAGATTAGGGTTTTTTATTTCCAGATAATTTGTAATTTGGAAAACACAAAAGCTACAAACACATGGAAAAAAGTAGACGCCAATTTATTCAATCGCTCAGTGCTGGTACATCCCTCCTTTTGGGAGGAATTCCTTTGCTAGGAGCTGATGAAAGGCCATTGCCACAGATATTAGAAAAAATTAAAGTAAGTCCAAACGACACCATTCGCATAGGATTAATTGGATCAGGTATTATTGGTCATTATGATACGACCACAGCACTTAAAGTGCCAGGCGTAGAATTGGTGGCAGTAGCCGATTTATACCAAGGTAGATTAGATCGTGCACAAGAAAAATGGGGTAAAGATATTTTTGCAACTAGAAATTACAAAGAGATTTTAGCCCGTAAAGACATCGATGCTGTATTAGTTTGTACAAGTGACCATTGGCATGACCACATTACGATTGATGCGCTTAAAGCTGGTAAACATGTGTATTGTGAAAAACCGATGGTTCACCATGTGGAAGAAGGATTAGCTGTTGTTGCTGCCCAAAAAGCCAGTGGAAAAGTTCTACAAGTTGGTTCTCAACGTGCAAGTTCTGTCGTATTTCAGGAAGCCCGTAAATATTATCAGCAAGGAACCATTGGTGAAATAACTTATGTAGAAGCATATACTGATCGAAATTCAGCCAATGGCGCATGGCAATATTCCATTCCGACAGATGCTAGTTTGCAAACTGTTTCATGGGATACATTTTTAGGAGATGCTCCTAAAGTGCCATTTGATCCAGTTCGCTTTTTCCGTTGGAGAAATTACAAAGCCTATGGAACGGGTGTGGCCGGTGATTTATTTGTTCATAATGTTACTGGATTACATACGGTAACCAATTCATTAGGACCAGAAAGAATTTATGCTCAAGGTGCCCTAAATTATTGGAAGGATGGACGTGATGCATATGATTTATTAACTGGTTTTATGACATATGGAAAAACGGAGAATCATAATGCCTTTCAATTCATGACCCGTGTCAATTTGGCTGATGGAGCTGGTGGAGGTGAAGGGACTCGATTAATTGGTACAGAAGGTGTTATTGAAGTGAAAAATAGAGGCATTAAGATCAAGCATTTCAAAAGAGCTAAAGTAGCTAGTATGGGAGGTTATGATTCTTTGGAAAGTTTCCCAAAAGCCATGCAAGACGCCATGTTAGCTGATTATAATGCTAAGTATAGTCCAGATGATAGAAGAATGAAAGTGTTGGATGAAATAGAATTCAATGCCCCTCAAGGTTATGATGACCGTTTAGACCACTTTATCAATTTCTTTGATTCGATTAGAACTGGTAAACCTGTATTTGAAGATGCCTCTTTTGGATTAAGAGCGGCTGGACCTTCGGTTTTATGCAATACTTCCGTGGAAATAGGCAAACCAATTGAATGGGATGCTTTGAATATGAAAGTAAAAAAAGCCAAGTAATTGATATTGATTATCAACTACTTACACCTTGAATTTGAATTTTTCGAATAGCTTTGTTCAGTGAGCATTGAAACTGTCATCTTAGAGCTTAGATTTGTCAACTTTTAAAAAGTTGACAAATCTTAAGTTGACAAATCGTAAGTGACGATTCTTAAGTGATAATTCCGAGTTGACAAATCTAAGCTCTAATATTATAAATTAACCCGCTGTGATTTTACTGTACTATCAGTAATGAATTCATCATAGGTCATTAATTTATCTAGACATGATTTTGAACCAAGTTCAATGACACGACTAGCCACAGTGTTAGTCAATTGGTGGTCATGACAAGTGAATAAAATAGTTCCAGGAAATTCAATCATCCCATTGTTTAAAGCCGTAATTGACTCTAAGTCTAAGTGGTTAGTTGGCTCATCAAATAAAAGCACATTTGCTCCCGATAACATCATTCTGGAGAACATACAACGTTGCTTTTCTCCTCCAGAAATTACCGTACATTTTTTCAAAGCTTCATCCCCTGAAAACAACATTCTTCCTAAAAATCCTCGAATAAAACTTTCATCTTTTTCAGTAGAATACTGACGTAACCAATCCACCAGATTCAATGAGTCATCTTTAAAGTAAGATGCATTATCATTAGGCAAATAGGTTTGGGTAGTTGTAACTCCCCATTTAAAATCCCCACCACTAGCCTTTCTTTCTCCCATTAATATATCAAACAGAGCTGTAATGGCTAAGGAATCTTTGGCTAAAAATGCTACTTTATCTCCTTTATTAATCGTAAACGATAAATTAGAGAAAAGAGTAATTCCTTCTTCTGTTTTATAGGATAAATTATCAACACTTAATAATTGATCCCCAGCTTCACGCTCAGGCTTGAAATTGATAAATGGATACTTACGAGATGAAGGTTTAATATCTTCCACTTGTAACTTATCCAACATTTTCTGACGAGCAGTAGCTTGCTTCGATTTGGCTACGTTAGCCGAGAATCGACGAATAAACTCTTCTAGCTCCTTACGCTTTTCATCAGTCTTCTTATTTTGATCTGTTCTTTGTCTTGCTGCTAATTGAGATGATTCATACCAAAAAGTATAAGTTCCACCATACAGCTGAATCTTTCCAAAATCAAGGTCCGCAATATGCGTACATACATTATCTAAAAAGTGACGATCGTGAGAAACCACAATCACTGTATTTTTGAAATTCTGTAAATAGCCTTCTAACCACATGATGGAATCTATGTCCAAGTTGTTCGTAGGCTCATCTAGTAATAATATATCTGGATTCCCGAATAATGCTTGCGCCAAAAGCACTTTCACTTTCTCAGATCCATTGATATCTTTTAATAAGGAATAATGAATATCCTCTTTGATCCCTAAACCGCTCAATAAAGTAGCAGCTTCTGATTCAGCTTCCCATCCATTTAATTCAGCAAATTCCGCCTCTAAATCAGCTGCTTTGTTACCATCCTCCTCTGTAAAATCCTCCTTCATATAAATGGCATCCTTTTCTAACATAATGTCATACAGGCGTTTATTACCCATAATGACCGTCTGAAGCACAGGAAATTCTTCGAATTCAAAGTGATTTTGCTTTAAAATCGACATCCGCTCGCCAGGATTCATGCTAACGCTTCCAGTCTGAGAATCAATTTCTCCAGAAAGAATCTTTAAAAATGTAGATTTACCTGCACCATTGGCACCAATCAATCCATAACAGTTTCCTTCCGTAAATTTGATATTTACTTCCTCGAATAATACTCTCTTCCCAAATCGTAGGGAAACATTAGACACCTGTAACATAGCGTATTTAATTAAATAAGGCGCAAAATTACTCAATTTGAGCCTAGAAAAAAATGAATATTTTTATTCCTATCCCATATTTTTTTTGCAATTTCAACCTCTATACCTAGCAATAGCCTTGGAAAAATTGAATTCCTCTTCTGATGTTGACTCCTTGAACACTCTTGTTCTCCATTTGCACGAAGATGGATTAGAATTCCAATATGGCCAGGAATTAAGCTCAGGCCATATTGAATGGAACAAGTCGAGTAAAATTCAAAAGGATTTTTGGGAGAAAAAAGGAATTTTGCCATCCACTTTAACCCATGTTGAAGTTTTTCTTTGCCATCAACATTTTTTGCTTATTCCTCATAAATACGACAGTCCCATTTATCGAATCGGTTTTTTAGAAAAAGCATTAGGCGAAGAAACCTTAGTTGGGCAAGAAATTCATGGACAAAGTATTCCATCAGAAGCAGCCAATTTACTCTTTTTAATTCCAAGTGAATGGAAAGATTTAATAAGTTACTGGTTTCCTTTGGCCCAAATCTCCTATCATCATGAGTTAGAACATCTCCTGTTACATTCTCAAGATAACGGATTAAGCATTTCTATTTACCGCCATCAGGCTAACATTGTATTAAGAAAATCAGGCAAACTAGTATTAGCCAATATATTTCCGTTTTCAAAAGCCACCGAATTAGCTTTCTACATTCACTCGATTCGTGATAGTTATTTTTTAAAATGGAATCCAGCCAGTATTCACTGGTTTGGTGAATTAGATTCTATCTTAGCCGAAGAATTAGCTCAATTTAAGATTTTTACCCCATCCATTTCTCATGAAGCATAGAACTGCTTTTTTTCCTGGTTCCTTTGATCCTTTTACCAAAGGCCATGAAGATATTGTTTTAAGAGCATTAGCCTTATTTGATGAAATTGTCATAGGCATAGGACACAATTCAAGCAAGTCTAGGTATTTTTCTTTAGAAAAAATGAAGGAAGCTATTGAGAAAACATTTGAAGGAAAACCTATTCGCGTAGTAACATATCAAAATTTAACTGCTACTGTAGCCAAAGAAGTTGGGGCTCGTTTTATCATTAGAGGATTAAGAAATACAACGGATTTTGAATATGAAAACTCTATTTCGCAAGTAAATAGGCACATTAATGAAGAATTAGAAACCGTATTTTTAATTACTTCACCTCATTTAGCTCCCATAAGCTCTACCATCATTCGAGACTTGCACCGCTATGGTAGCTCAATTAATCAATATTTACCTTATAATTTAGAAGAAGAACAAAGTAATTGAAATCGGTGAATGACATAACGTATCGAACTATATGTATTTGTCATGGCTTTATTCATAGCAGCAGGTCCTAACCATTCTACTTTTTCAATATTTTCTTCTTTCTGAGGAATTAGCTTCGTATTTCCAATTGAATTCATTAAATACCACTTCGTTTTCTTTAGTATTCGCTGATTCTTATGGGTATAAGTATGGTAGGTAGTACAAAGTTTTTGATCTAAAACAGCCTTAACATTACATTCTTCCTCCACTTCTCTAACTGCTGCCTTTTTAAACTTCTCTCCTTTTTCAAGCTTTCCTTTGGGTAAATCCCATTTACCCAATCGTAACATCCACAACACCTTATCCTCTGAATTTAAAACCACACCACCGGCCGCTTCCAACAACTGATACATGCCAAAAATCCTTTGTTTGAAAGGTTTTATATCCTTTACTAAAATATAAACGGAATCAAAAGTTGCACCTGGCTTTTGGTGTAAACCATGTATCAACTTCTCCATTTGATCTAATGTCAAATTCAAAATACACGTATGCCCTTTAAAATCGGATAATCTCACGGGCTGAAGGCGAGCATCAATCACTAATTCGAATTCATCCCCTAATGGTATGGCATGTTTTTTTGATTCCTTGTAAATGCGAATCGGACGGTCGTCTATAAACAATATCATAGTTTGAATTCAGAATTTTAGTTGGCAAAAATAGAATTAAATAATGAAAGATAACTTGAATAAACTATTTTTGTATCTATAATCTTTGAAACAAATTCGTATGCCTGATTTTACTATTTCACAAGAAGTTGCCCAACACCTTTTAAGCGTAAAAGCTATCCAATTAAGACCTGATCAACCATTTAAATGGGCTTCTGGATGGAATTCTCCGATTTACTGTGACAATCGCATTTCTCTTTCCTACCCTGAGGTAAGAACTTACATTAAAAATTGTTTATCTGCAGCCGTTAAAGCCTATTTTCCTGAGGTTGAAATCATCGCGGGTGTAGCTACTGCAGGTATCGCACAAGGGGCCTTAGTGGCTGATTATTTGGACCTTCCTTTTTGTTATGTAAGACCAGAGCCTAAAAAACATGGAATGGGTAATCAAATAGAAGGACATATCGACAAAGGGCAAAAAGTTGTTTTAATTGAAGATTTAATTTCCACAGGAGGTAGTTCATTAAAAGCTGCCGCTGCTTTGCAAGAGGCTGGTGCCGAAGTCTTAGGAATGGTAGCCATCTTTACTTATGGTTTCCAAATCGCAGAAGACAATTTCAAAAACCATGGAATACCTTGTATTACGTTAAGTAACTATGATGTCTTGATAGATGAAGCGGTTAAATTAAATCACGTTACAGAAACTCAATTAATGACATTACAAGATTGGAGAATCAATCCAAGTGAATGGCGTAAGTAAGTCATTTCAATACATATCGATGGCCTGGCAATGTTTTTATGAAACCTTGAAACTCCAAGTTCAACAAAAGCATTGCCAGTTGATTGATTCCTTTTTGCAATTTCCAAGCCATTTCATCCATAGCCAACACCTTTTCTTGGTGTAACAATGCCAATATTTGACTCTCATCATCTGTCAATTGACTCCACAACAGGCTTTTATTCTTCTCAATTTTATTTGGATTTGATTGCCAATTTAATTGTTCCTTGCAACTGAGCCAATCTGTGAAAATATTTGCTTGGTTTTTCTGAATCAAGCGATTGCAACCTTCTGAGAATACTTTTTGCAAATTTCCTGGTACTGCAAATACTTCTCGATGGTAGTTATTGGCATATTCTGCCGTAATTAATGCTCCACCCTTTTCTGCTGCTTCTACCACTATCGTCGCATCTGACATGCCAGCAATGATTCGATTTCTCATTGGAAAAAATCTAGGATCAGGTTTTTGATGAAATGGGTGCTCTGATATAATCCCACCCAATTCCATCATTTGATGTGCATACTTAATATGTAAAGAAGGATAAATTCGCTGAAATCCACCTGCTAAAACGGCAATAGTTGGCACATTCATTTCTATACAAGCTTGATGTAAAGCTATGTCAATTCCGTAGGCCAATCCACTAACAAATAATACATCATCATCTATTGATTCCTTGACTATTTGATAAGTAATCTCTTTCCCATATTCTGTTGCCTTTCTAGTCCCAACCAGTGCCAATACTTTCTCTTGTTGAAAATTGACATTTCCCTTAAAATACAACAACAATGGGGCATCATATAATTGCTTTAAGCGATTAGGATAGCCCTCATCCAAATAAAAGAATAGTTGTATTCGCTCCTTAATACAATCAGAATATATTCTTTCCGCTACTTTCAACACCAGATTGGACTTAACCTCGTGGGCAATCATGGGTCCAATGTGGGGTACTTTCTGTAAAACAGAGGTGGTCGAATGAAAAACTTGTTTGGCTGATCCTAAGTAAGATATGAGTCGGCGAGCATTGACTATGCCAATTTGAGGTACTAAACTTAGAGCTATTTGAAATACTTTTTCTTCCTCCATCGGGATTTAAATGAATCATTTCCCGAAAGAAAAAAATCATTCTCCCAAATCCTCGCGAAGTCCTTGTAAAAACTGTCGAATTTCAGTTAACTGATTAATTAATGGAGTATTTACATTTTTCGCTTCTCCTCGGTGATTAATAGCTTGTTTAGCTCCCTCAATCGTTAAACCTTTTTCTTCAATCAACTGAATCAAAACTTTAATCTTCTCAATATCCTCAGGTGTATATTTCCGAATTCCGCTGGAGCGGCGTTTAGGCATCAAATGAGGGAATTGAGTTTCCCAATACCTCAATTTAGATGTTTTCACCTTAAAAATCTCGGCGACTTCAGAAATTGAATAATACTGTTTACTAAACTGCTCCATCTAATAAATTAAAACCTTGTTATGATGCAAAATCAAGAATTCGAATAAAAACACGTAATTTTGCACTTCCTTTGATTAGAAAAATCAGGAAGAAATAAAATTACCCATAATTTCGATATTAAACCAATGACTTCAACGGAGATCCGCCAGCATTTTTTAGCTTTTTTTCAATCGAAAGGACATTTAATTGTACCATCTGCCCCATTAGTTGCCAAAAATGACCCTACCCTATTATTTAATAATTCAGGGATGGCTCAATTCAAGGATTTTTTCTTGGGAAATGGTACTCCTCCATCGAAAAGAATTGCTGACACACAAAAATGTCTTCGTGTTTCTGGAAAACATAATGACCTAGAAGATGTAGGTTTTGACACTTACCATCATACGATGTTTGAAATGCTAGGTAACTGGTCTTTTGGTGATTATTTCAAAAAAGAAGCTTTGGCTTGGTCTTGGGAATTATTAACAGAAGTCTATCAATTACCCAAAGAACGCATATATGTTTCCGTATTTGAAGGAGATGCCAAAGATGGTGTCCCTTTTGATCAAGAGGCATTTGATATTTGGAAAGCCATTGTCGGAGAAGAAAGAATCATCCTAGGTAATAAAAAAGATAATTTCTGGGAAATGGGTGAAACCGGCCCTTGTGGACCTTGTTCTGAAATCCATATCGACTTAAGAAATCAAGATGAAGTGGATCGAATTTCTGGAAAATCATTGGTTAATGCTGACCACCCTCAGGTAGTGGAAATTTGGAACAACGTTTTCATGCAGTTTGAACGTATGGCTGATGGGTCTTTGGTTTCTCTCCCTTCTAAGCATGTCGATACTGGCATGGGCTTTGAACGACTATGCATGGCGATTCAAGGAAAACAATCCAATTACGATACGGATGTTTTCCAAGGCAGCATTCAGCATTTAGCTAAGAAAAGTGGAATAGCGTACGGTCAAGATAAATGGACCGACATAGCTATGCGTGTAATCTCTGACCATATTCGTGCCATTGCATTTTCTATTTCGGATGGACAATTACCTTCCAATGCCAAAGCAGGTTATGTCATTCGCAGAATTTTACGTCGTGCCGTTCGGTATGGATATACCTATTTAGGCTTCAAAGAGCCATTCATGTATGAATTGATACCACTTTTAGCTCAGCAATTCAAAGGAGTTTTTGACGAACTTATTTCGCAAGAAGCGTTTGTTGCTAAAGTGATTTATGAGGAAGAAGTATCATTCTTAAGAACACTTTCCACTGGATTGGTGCGATTGGATAAATTAATGGAAGATACTCAAGCGAAAGGAACTCAAATTTTAACGGGTGAAGATGTATTTGAATTAAATGATACCTATGGTTTCCCAGTAGATTTAACCGCATTGATTGCCCGTGAAAAAGGCATGGATATCGATGAACCTGGATTCCAACTTGCCTTAAATGCTCAAAAGAACCGTTCGAGAAAGGACGCGGGCGCTAGCGCAGAAGATTGGGTTATCTTATTTGATAGTGATGAAGTTTCCTTTGTTGGATATGATCATGCTACTTGGACTACTCGTATAGTGAAATACCAAAAAGTGCAGAATAAAGCGGGTATACAATATAAAATTGTTTTAGAAAGTACCCCATTTTATGCTGAATCAGGTGGACAAGTGGGTGATTCAGGATTTTTAGTTTTCAAAAAATCAGGTACAAAAATTGAAATATCTGATACAAAAAAAGAAAACGATTTAATTGTACATTGGACTTCAGATCCAGCCATTGAACAGGTGGCACAAGAAGAGGAAGTAGTAGCGCAAATTGATGAAACCAGAAGAAAAGCCATAACGAATCATCATAGTTCTACTCACTTAATGCAAGCTGCCTTGCAACAAATTCTGGGTAAGCATGTAGCACAAAAAGGTAGTTTAGTCAATGAACAATTATTACGTTTCGATTTCTCTCATTTCCAGAAAGTGACAGATGAAGAATTGAAGCAAATTGAAGATATGGTCAATGCCAAAATTGTGGCCAATATCCCTCAATTGGAAGAAAGAAATGTACCGATTGCACAAGCCAAAGAAAAAGGAGCTATGGCTCTATTTGGTGAAAAATACGGTGATTTCGTTCGTGTAATCACTTTTGACCCGAATTATTCGGTAGAACTTTGTGGAGGAACCCATGTGAATTCAACTGGGGAAATTGCCTTGTTCAAAATTTTATCAGAAAGCTCAGTAGCCACAGGTGTTCGACGTATTGAAGCGGTTACATCTCAAAAAGCCTTTGAATTATTGAGTGAACAAGCTGCTCAATTAGATCAAATCAATGAACTTTTAAAATCTCCAAAAGATATCATTAAAGCAGTAGTTAGCTTGATAGAACAAAATTCGAGCTTACAAAAGACCATTGCCCAATACCAAGCTCAGGAGATTAAATCATTGAAATCTTCATTAACGCAGCAAATTTTAGGCAAAGGTGAGCTCCTATATTTAATCCAACAAGTGAACGTTCCCAATGCGGATGCCTTAAAAAACTTAGCCTTTGACTTGAGCAATGAACATCAAAATTTATTCTGTTTATTAGCTGCTGAAATAGAAGGTAAAGCCAGCTTAGCCTTAGCAATCTCGAAAGAACTAGTTACGTCCAAATCCTTAGATGCTGGAAAAATTATTCGTGAATTGGCCAAAGAAGTACAAGGTGGCGGAGGTGGTCAAGCATTTTTAGCTACTGCTGGAGGACAAAAACCAGAAGGAATTCCACAAGTAATCCAAGCGGCTCAACAATTCATTTAAAATTAACCATGAAGGACATTCCTTTTATCTCTCTTGATCAAGCAGCCTTGGGCATGGATCAATGGGGTGTGGAGGGACGTCCTTTTGTCTTTATTTGTGATTACCTAGGCGAAAATGTTTGGTGGGGAACTGAAGAAGACGCCCGAAAATGGGGAATCATATTTGAGTTCAACCAAAAACAAAGCACAGGCTATCTAGGAGAAATTCAATTCGATAAATATCCAATTAGCTACAAAGATTACTTACAAAAGTTTAATCAAGTTCAATCAGGTTTAAAACGTGGGGACTCATTCCTAGTGAATCTCACCTTCCCTACGCCCATCCAAACAAATCTTAGTATAGAAGAGATTTTTTTGCATGCTCAGGCTAAGTATAAATTACTCATTCAAGATCAGCTTGTTGTTTTCTCTCCCGAACCATTTATTCACATTGAAAACAATAAAATTCAAGCCTTTCCTATGAAAGGAACTTTAGCTGTTAATGAAAAAAATAGACCTGATGATTTACGTATTGATGCAAAAGAACAGGCGGAGCATGCTACAATCGTTGATTTAATCCGAAATGATATTTGTCGAGTCGCCTACCCCATTCAAGTTGAAAAATATCAATACATTGAACAAGTAAAGACTCATAGTCAGGATTTATGGCAAATGTCTTCTTTGATTTCTGGAGAAATAATGCCAGAATTCAAAAATAAATTGGGAAGTATTCTAAAAGCCTTATTACCAGCAGGTTCCATTACAGGAGCCCCAAAAGCCGCAACCATGGACATTATTAAAAAATCAGAGGGTTATGAGCGAGGGTTTTATACTGGAATTATGGGAAAATATGATGGAACTACCTTAGATTCAGGAGTTTTGATTAGATTTATAGAACAAATTGAAGAAAATTTAGTTTTTAAAAGCGGAGGTGGAATTACCGTCTTCTCTGATCCTGAAAAGGAGTATTTGGAATTAATCCAAAAAGTTTACCTACCAATTTAAAAAATGCCCACATTTTTAGAAACCGTTCATGTTTTAAATGGCGAAACACTTCATCTAGATTATCATCAAAAAAGAATCAATGATGTCTTTCAGTTTTACTATCCAAGTTCTCCTGTTCTAAACATTCATGATTTTTTTGCAAGCTTAGAAATTCCTCAGCAAGGAAGTTATCGTACGAGATTGGTATACCGAACAGATTGGGAATTTCATGAGTTTATACCCTATCAATCAAAAAATATCTGCAAATTAACGATCGTTCCTACAGGTGATTATGAATATACCTTTAAGTATGCCGATAGATCGCATATCCTGAAAAAAATAGCCGAACATCCTGAAGCTGATGATATCATCTTTTCTAAAGATGGAAAATTACAAGATTCAAGCATTGCCAATTTAGCATTCAAGCAGGGAGATGCCTGGTATACCCCCAAAGAACCTTTACATTGGGGAACCACTCGTAGGAGATTAATTGATGAAAAATTAATTGAAGAAAGAGATATTTTAGAATCAGAATTAAAAGATTATAGCCATATCTGCCTAATCAATGTATTTAGGCCGCTTTCCATGGAAAACGCACTTTTGCTTCCCGATTCAATTGTGTAAATTGTGTCTTCTTTAAGACATGAATCCTTCCAAAAGTCCTTCTTTTCTGTTGCATCAAAAGTTCCCCTTTGAGCCTACACCCTCACAGACAGCTTTGTTTCAGAAATTAAATGACTTTATCATCAACAAAGACGAATGGGGCGCCCTCACCTTTATCATCAAAGGATATGCAGGGACAGGTAAAACTACGGTCATTTCTACCCTCATTAAAATATTAGCTAGCTTCGGTTATAAGACCCAATTATTGGCTCCAACGGGTCGAGCCGCCAAAGTGATGGCGAATTATGCCAAGAAAAAAGCATTTACGATCCACAAAAAAATATACCGACAAGTCAGTAATCCAAATTCAGGAGCCCTCGTGTTCCAGCGAATGAATAATTATGCAACTAACACTGTTTTTATAGTTGATGAGGCATCCATGATTACCGATGAGTCTGATTTTGGCTCCAATAGTTTATTAACGGATTTAATTGAATATGTTTTTACAAATCCAGAAAATGGGCATACAGGCAACAAATTAATTTTTGTGGGTGATACTGCCCAGTTACCTCCAGTAGGTAAAAGCCTCTCTCCTGCTCTTTCCAAAGACTATATCAGCAGTGAATTTCATATGGAAGTGATGGACCACGAATTGACGGACGTCATGCGACAAGATATAGATTCCGGGATTCTGTACAATGCGACCAATCTCCGTGAATTATTGAATCAGGCTTCTCATCAAATTCAATTTAATACTCAATCATTCAAAGATTTTTTCAAAATGTCTGGAGAAAAAGTCGAAGATGGTATGCAATATGCCTATCGGAAATTTGGGAAAGAAGAAACTATTTTGCTTACTCGGTCAAATAAAAGTGCGGTTCAATACAATGAATTTGTTCGGAGATCTATTTTGTATCAAGAAGATGAAATCAGTTCTGGAGATTTATTAATGATTGTTCGAAACAATTACCATTGGTTGGATGAAGATTCTCCAGCAGGATTCATAGCAAATGGTGATTTTGTAGAAGTAATGAAAATCAAAAGACAAGAAGACATGCATGGTTTTCGGTTTTTGAATGTAAGTCTACGCTTGTGCGACTATGAAGACCATCCCGAAGTGGAAGCAAAAATATTACTAGATACACTTCACTCAGCTGAGTCTGCCTTAGGAAAGGATGCTAATAAAAAGCTATATGATTCAGTATGTGAGGATTATGCTCATATAACCAAGAAAAAAGAAAGAATGGAGGCTATTAGAAAAGACCCCTTTCTTAATGCTCTTCAAGTCAAATTTGCCTATGCCTTAACTTGTCACAAATCACAAGGTGGACAATGGAAAGCTGTTTTTGTGGATCAAGGTTATCTAAAAGAAGAACAAATTGATGCTGAATATATTAGATGGTTATACACGGCTATTACACGAGCCACTCATGAACTATTTTTAGTTAATTTTCACGAACGCTTTTTCCCCTAAACTAGATTTTTGTACTGGCTATTTTGTCATTGATACTATCGACACTCTCCAGTTCATCATAGTGAGATACGATTTCAGTTAGAAGCTGATTTAACTGCGCCAATCGTTCTCTACCAATAATTTCAGCAAATTTTTGCTCGATATGAGTTCTAGATTTCATTAAATCTTCCAAAAATTGATTACCTTTCTCTGTACAAAATAAGAGAGTGGAACGTAAGTCTTGAGGATGAATTTGAGAAATCAGGTAACCTTCTTGAATAAGCTCATTGACCAACTTACTCATAGCTTGCTTACTCACTTTCGCTTTTTTGGCCAAATCAGTCGTAGTTACTCCCTGTTCAGCAAGATTCATTAAAACAATGATATGCCCTATTTTGAAGTTTTCATAACCTAAACTTCTTAAATAAGTGCCATTCATTGATTGAACAATACGATAAGATTTTACCAAAAGTCTTGATAAAAACATGTGCTGGGGATATTCAGTTGGTGTAATCTGGTCCATGGTAGATTATTCTATCATGCAAAAATACAAAAATAAAATAATTAGTCAACTAACTTGACTTTATTATAAATGCTTCTTTACTTTGCAACACTAAAAATCGTACCATGTCTACTCAACAAAAACCAAAATCTCATCTTCCTAAAATCATTTTAGCGGTAATCTTAGTCGTAGGAGGTTTTTTCGGTTACAAGAAATACCATTATGCTACTACGCATGAGGATACCGACAATGCTCAGATTGAAGCCTATTTCATTCCAGTATTACCTCGAATGGCAGGATTTGTAAAAAAGGTCTATGTCAATGATTATGATCAAGTAAAAAAAGGTCAAATCATTTTAGAAATAGATTCTGATGAAGCAGCATTAGCATTGGAAGAAATGCAAGTGGAAGTTGATCAAGCAAGTTCTGACATAGAAAGTGCCAAAGCCAATTTAACCAACTTAACAAAAAGTATTGAAGCACAACAAAGCCAAGTAAAATCAGCAGAGTTAGCCAATAATAAATACAATCGCGATGTTACCCGAAATGCGGCTTTGGAATCAGCTAAAGCGATTACTCGTCAACAATTAATTGATAGCCAAGATCTGGCTGAACAATCAGCCATTAAACTACAAGGGGCAAAAGCTGAATTAGTTAGCACTCAATCTAGATTAGGCATCTTACAAGCTACGCTACATAAAGCCGAGATTGCATTAAAACTGAAAAAGGTTAAAGTTCAGCAACAACAATTGAAATTAAGCTACAATAAAGTTTATGCTCCTGCTGATGGTAAAATTGGCAAGAAATCTGTAGAGCCTGGCCAATTCATTCAAGTGTCACAACCATTGATGACGATCATGGATGACAGTCGCTATTGGGTGGTGGCTAACTTTAAAGAAACTCAAGTAGAATCCTTACAAGTTGGCATGGGAGCCGATATTAAAATTGATGCTTACCCTGATATCACCTTAAAAGGTAGAATATTATCCATTTCTGAATCAACAGGTGCCAAAACAACCTTACTTCCTCCTGATAATGCGTCGGGAAACTTTGTTAAAGTAACACAACGCATCCCTGTGAAAATTGAAATTCTGAACACCGATAAATACAAGGATATTTTACGAGCAGGATTATCATTAGATGTTTCGGTTCCCATAAACTAATACCATGCAAAGGCCTCAGGGATTCGCAAAAATCATCATCGTTCTCACGACGATTACCGCAGCTGTCATGGAGTTGTTGGATACCACGATTGTGAACGTGGCCCTCAATCAGATAGCCGGAAATCTTGGAGCAACGATTGAAGATATAGCCTGGGTAATTACCAGTTATGCGATAGCCAACGTAATTATTATCCCGATGACGGGATTTTTAGGAGAATATTTTGGTAGAAAAAACTACTATTTAGGCTCTATGATCCTTTTTGGTATTGCCTCCTATTTTTGTGGGATGAGTGATAGCTTATGGGAATTAGTCTTTTGGCGTTTTTTCCAAGGTATTGGTGGAGGAGCCTTACTATCCACATCTCAAGCTATATTATTTGATGCATTCGAAGTAGAAGATCGCCCAATCGCATCTGGTTTTTTTGGCATGGGTATCATTCTAGGCCCATCTTTGGGTCCAGTGTTGGGTGGTTACTTAGTGGATAATTACGAGTGGAACGACATTTTCTATGTTAATATCCCTGTCTGCATATTGGCAACTATTCTAACCATTGTTTTCATTGATCGAAAAGAAGGCGAAGGCCAACATCGAAAGACCATGGAAATCGATTACATTGGAATAGCCTTATTAACCTTGGGAATCGGAAACCTGCAGTATATTTTAGAAAAAGGAGAATCTGAGAATTGGTTTGAGTCAAGAACCATCAACACCATGGCAGGATTATGTGCCATTGGATTGATTGGATTCATTTGGAGAGAATTAACCACTGAACATCCCGTTATCAACTTAAAGATATTCAAGAACAAAGTGTTCGCCATGAGTACGGTATTTAATTTGGTAAGTGGTTTTGGTCTATTCACCTCCGTGTTCATTTACCCCATCATGGTACAGCGAATCAATGGCTTAAGTTCAACAGAAACTGGACTATCCTTGATGTATCCGACATTACTTGGTGTCATCCTATTCCCTATGATTGCCAAATATTTGTCTTTAGGTGGTAAGCCTATTCCTGTTATGGGAGTCGGGATCTGCATATTCATCATATTTGGTTTTATTGGTGGGTCAGCTACTCCAGAGATGGGCCGTTGGGATTTCTTCCCCATGCACCTTTTGCGTATGATGGGAGTAGCTATGTTGCAAATGCCTTTAATTAATCAAGCCGTTGCTGGATTAAAACCCTCTGAATATCCTGCTGGAATTGCCTTGAGTAATATGATTCGGCAATTGGGAGGTGCGTTTGGTATAGCAGTTGCCAATAATTACGCGACACACCGTGCAGCCCAACATAGAACGGATTTGTTAGCCAATATTCAAGTGGAAAATCCTTTATTCCAACAAAGAATCCAGGGATTGACACAAAATATGATGCAAAAAACGGGGGACTTTGTTCGAAGTGGGGAGGCTGCATATCGACAATTAGATGCCATGGTAAATAAGCAAGCTTATTATTTGGCATACTTAGATACATTCCGTTTAGTGTCCATTTTATTTATGTGTATACTACCTTTCTTATGGTTATTACGTACCCCTAAGAAAACCAAAGAAGAATTAGAAAAAATCATGAAAGCCAGTGAAGAGGCTCATTAATCATATGAAAAAATATATCTTACTCTTATCCTATACTTTGTTGAGCTCTGCTGTAATAGCTCAATCAAAGGGACTACCTGAATTAATTCAAGGTATTTTACAACATTCTCCAGCTTTAAAAGGACAAAGAAACCTGATAAAAATGGGATTAGTGAAAACCCAAATTCAGGAATCTTACGGAAAGCCTGTGATTGGTGCTGAAATTGGTGTTACCCGAATTGATCCTGTTGCCAAAGCTAGTTTTAACTTTGGTGGAGCCAATTCAACCCTACAGTTTCAACCCAACATGAATTACAATTCTCAATTTGTAGCGAATCACGTATTATATGATTGGGGAAGAAATGCCATGGCCATTGAAAAAACACGTTTAGAAACACAATTAAGTCAAGCTCAAATTGAGCAACAAGAATTCCAATTGGGTTTCCAAATTGCTAATCTATACCAACAAATTGTTTTCAATAAAAAAGCGATTCAAGTACAAAAATCGCAACTGAAGCGCATAGAAAGTAATTTTCAGATCATTATAAAGCAATTAGCTTTGGGAGAAGCCATTGAATATGATAAAATAAGTCAGCAAGTAAAAATTGCGAATCAAGAGAGTAAGATTTTAGAATCAGAAAATCAGGTGGCTCGCATGCTGGACTATTTAAGTACCTTATTAGGTGGCAATGCTGAGTCATATTTAGTTGAAAATCCTCAAATTTGGCAAGCTCAAACAGCCAAACCAATTGAATCTTTTACAAATCCAGAGATTACTCAAATTAAGGCTCAGGAGGAAATTGTCAATAAGAGCATCGAATTAGCTAAGTCGGAGAATACCCCTACCTTGGCAGGATTAGCTACCTTAGGCTTAAAAAATGGATATGTCCCTAGAATAAATGGAGAAACACCAGCTTTTGCAGATGATTTTAAAGTAAATAGTGTTTTAGGCCTTAAATTAAGCATTCCTATTTATTCAGGGAAAAGAGGAAGCTACCAAACAGAATTAGCTACCATTCAAAAAGAACGTGTTGCTTTTCAATTAGAAGATGCCCGTGAAAAATTAGGTACTGAGTGGAGACAAGCTCAATTGAATCATCAAAACTACGTAAAGAAAGCTGCTACCCAGAAAGAGGTCGTTGCACAAGCCCAATACGCCTTAGATTTAGCAAATACGCGCTTTAAGCAAGGCTTAATTCGTCGAATTGAATTAGATCAAGCAGAATCTATTTTAGAAGAATCCCAATTGATGCAAGCTCAGTTTGATTATCAAGTGAACCTACAACAATTGGAATTATATAGAATACAGGGAATTAAAATCTGGTAATTATAAATCAAACAAGATTGCCAAAGCGGGATTTTGCAATTTACCCTCGTAAATCGTTAATCCATTAGCTAATGCTTGGTTATGAGTACATGCTACATTCCAACCTTCTTTGGCTATTTGTTGGACATAAGGTAATGTCGCTTGGGTCAATGCTAAAGTAGACGTTTGAGGTACTGCCCCAGGCATATTTGCTACACAATAATGAAGAATTCCATCTATTTCAAACACGGGATTCTCGTGCGTAGTAGGTCGACAGGTTTCTATACATCCACCTTGGTCCACGGCTACATCTACTAGTACAGTACCTGGACTCATTCTTTTTAAATCTTCCTTTTTGATCAGGTGCGGTGCCTTAGCTCCATGTAAAAGTACGGCTCCAACAATTAGGTCGGCTTGAGGTAGATTATCTTGTATAGCTAACGAAGTAGAATATTGGGTAGACACATTGGCAGGCAATATATCTTCCAAATAACGCAATCGAGCTAGATTAGTATCCATAATAGTTACATTTGCCCCAAGACCAGCCGCCATTTTGGCAGCCTGTGTACCTACTACTCCTCCTCCCAAAATCACCACATTTGCTGGTTTTACCCCGGGAACTCCACCTAACATTTTACCTTTCCCGCCTTGAGCTTTACCTAAAAAATAGGCTCCCACTTGAATGGCCATTCTACCAGCCACTTCTGACATAGGAATTAATAATGGGAGACTTTTATCTGGTAATTCCACGGTTTCATAAGCAATACAAATCGCTTTACTAGCAATCATTGCTTGGGTCAATTCTTTGGATGCTGCAAAGTGAAAATAAGTGAACAGAATTTGGCCCGGTTGAATCAGTGGAAATTCTTGCGCTAAAGGTTCTTTCACTTTAACAATCATTTCAGATTTCTCATAGACTGATTTAGCATCTGGTAAAATTACAGCTCCAACTTGAGTGTAAAAATCATCTGAAAAACCAGAACCAACACCTGCTTGACTTTGAACATACACTTGGTGACCTTGAGCCACCAAGGATTGAATTCCTGCAGGCGTTAAACCTACCCTGAATTCTTGATTTTTTATTTCTTTAGGGACGCCAATGATCATGATAATTTGATTTTAGCTTGTTATAAAAAAAGAACGGCCAACGAAAAATTTCGCTGGCCGTTACCTTTGATGAAGTATAATACTTTACAAATATAAAAAAGACGAAAAATATTTATGTATATCACATATAAATAAGGAATTATTTCTGTTAAATGCATTTTAAAAGGAATTTATTCTATAAATTAACTTTCTGTAAACATAAATCCGAAAAAATTATGGCTTCCAAACTCATCCTAGACGCTCTTGATTTAAAGATTTTAAAAATCATTCAAGGAAATGGGCAAAAGAAACTCAAAGAAATAGCTTCCCAAGTCAATTTATCTCTATCTCCTACCCATGATCGTATCCGAAAATTGGAAAAAGATGGATATATCATGTCTTATGTAGGTTTGCTCAATAGGAAAATGTTGGACTTAGGTTTATTGGTACATTGCCAAGTAACCTTAGAAAAGCAGAACCGTAAAAATTTCAAAGAATTTGAACAAGCCATTCAAGCGTTTCCAGAAGTATTATCATGCCATTTGGTTTCTGGGAACTTTGATTATTACTTGATGGTTGTAAGTTCGGATGTAGAAAGCTACAACCGCTTTTATCAAGAGAAATTAGCTGTACTTCCAACTGTCGCACATATCAATAGTTTATTTGTGATGGATGAAATAAAACAAAGTACAGAATTACCTATTCCTTGACAAAGGGCTATATAATGTTGTACCTTTGTGTTTCTACTATGGGGTCGACCGGTTTTGACAGCTTATGTCGGTCGGTGGTAAGCACGTCGGGAGTTGTAGGCATTTCCTGTTTAAAAAACCTTCGAATTATAACTGGCAATACACAGTATGCCATGGCTGCTTAATCTTAGAGATTAATCAATTTGCCATCGTTCAGCCTTCTCCAAACTCTGCCGAGGAGGGCATCTGAGCGTCGACATGCAGAGTCGATAAGTTCGAATTTCTCTACGGACTTGTTAGTATCCAGAGGATAAGTTGAGAGTTTGGGTCTGATGTGAACCCGCTTTTGATCGAAAAAGAATCACAGCTAAACGTGTAGAAAGCTATTGTTCGCTAGGTTTGGACGAGGGTTCGAATCCCTCCGACTCCACAAAAAAATCTCCCAGAGCTGGGAGATTTTTTTATTTAATCTTAATATGTGCTGAAATACTATGGCCATACATGCCATTGGATCGGGAATAATACCCATATCGAATTTCTAAGGAGCTCCAATTTAACAATCCTGCGATACCTCCTGGTGGTGCTAGACGAATTCCCATTCCAACAAACTGACTCGTAAAACTAGATATATCATAATCAGAAGTATAAAATAATTCAGAAGGCTCATGCTGTGCATAAGCTTTAAAGTACTTCACTGCTGTTTGGGTATTAAATCGGTAAAATGGGCTAATGGAGAAGAATGGGGTAATCTTATATGGGATTTCTAAATTGGTGGTATGTGCAGTCATTCCCCAATCATCCACATAAGCTCGATAAAAAGCACGAATAACCGTTCTATCTCCCGCAAAATAACTCAATCGTAAACCAATAGGTAATTTAAATCTGGTTCCAGGTAGTTTCTCCACAGTTTCATTTCCGTTGGTAAAATATACCCGATGAAAGGGAGTACTCAACAGACCTTCCTGATAACTAGGCTCAATGATTGCCATTACTTGTAATCGTTGATTAATTACTTGCGACAATGAAAACGATGCATTGTAGGAGTTTCTGGGCTTATATGCAATTCCCCTTTTATCTCCTTCTGCGCCAGAAGGGTAAGTCAATGGCCTTAATTCCGAAGGTAAAATAGCCATATAAGTATCGAAAAAAGCACCTCCTTTAATCGAGAATTCCCGATTTTTATCCTTAGAAAGCTTAGTAATAAACGCATTAAAACCATGAGATTTATAATCATATTCCGTGGAATAGGAATAACTAAAACCATGTGTGGTTCTTAAAACATCATCTTTCACCGACCAAGATAAACTTGGATAAATATGCGTATCCTTTCTGGATGCTGAAGAAACCGTTAACGGATCAATTTTGTCAGAAGAAGCTGATGAATAAAAATCTATATTCATATCAGCTGTAAAACTGTGCAAACGGTTAAAGCGATCTAATTTTGAGAAACGTAACTCAAAAGAATTGGCAAAATCTGTCAATCGCTCGGTGCCAATTCCTCCTGTGATAGCAGAATTATTTCCATCTTGAAAATAATATCCACTAACAAGATTGGCTTCCTCAAATTTCAAGGTCCTTTTCTTGTAAATCGAAGAACTATCCGACGATGAAATAGATGTAGCATTCCTTTGGTTGAATGTCAAATACTCTTGCGAGCGTGCCCCTTGCAAAAATGAACAGTAAAGACCTATGCTTAATATTACTTTTTTCATGACATCCTTTTAATTACAACCGCAACCTCCCCCGCTCTTACCACCATTGGCTCCAGAAGCTCCTTCCCGATAGAGATAAAAACTTTGCTCGAATTTCTCCGATTTTCTAGATGACAATTCCATTTCTGAATCATTGATTCTGCTCTTCTGAAACTCCTTCACAGAAGTACATGATTGCAAAAGAATTCCAAGAAATAAACCCAACCAATGGTATCTCTTCATAAGTCTATGTTATTTTAACAATTCTAATTGTTGCCTTTTAATGCTTTCTGAATAAAACACCTGATTATCATCGTCGATGACAACACAACCTAAACCAGGTATTTGATTTATTAAATCTAATCCAATTGAAACTCCCATCACGGCTATAGGCGTAGTTAAGGCATCAGCCAATTCAGCAAAGGGAGCAAAAACCGTCACACTCTTTATACCTTGAATTGGATAACCTGTATTTGGATCTATCGTATGTGAGTATTTTTTACCGTCAATCACGACAAATTTTTCATAATTCCCAGATGTAGCTACGGATGAATTTTTCAAATCAAAATGAGCTATTATTTGATCGGATTGATCTGGATGAACAACGCCAATTGACCATGGTTTTCCATTTTCCTTATTACCCCAGGCACATAAATCACCCGATGCATTCACCAATCCATGTTGGAATCCCAATGATACTAGTAGAGCCTTAGCTCGATCTGCCGCATATCCTTTACCTATTCCACCAAAGCCTAATCGCATTCCTCTCTTTTTCAAAAAGATACTCTTATTATGAATATCTAATTCAACCTGCTGATAATCAATCAACTGAACGGATTTTTTTGCTAATTCAGGACTAGGCAATTGAGTCATTTTTTGATCAAAGTTCCAAAGACTTTTATCCATAGATCCATAAGTCAAATCAAAGGCTCCTTGAGTCAAATCCGAAATTCGTTGAGCTCTCTGAATCAATTCAAATACCTCGGCATCAACGATTACTGGTGAAATTCCAGCCATTTCATTAATTTGATTCGTTTGAGAATCAGGTCGATATGTACTTAATAATTGCTCAATACGCTGAATTTCAAATACAGCCTTTTCTAAGGCTGCCCGAGCGTCCAATTCATTTGACCCAACGACCGCTAAGTCGAAACGGTTACCCATCAATAAATCTGTCCTTTTAAAAAGAGGCATTCGACTATCGGTATTGTTTGATTTCAGCTAAAAACTTAGCAACAGATGGTTGGTATCCCTCCCATTCCTTTAATACTTTGCCTTGTTCATTGATTAATAGAGTCAATGGGAATTTGCCTGAACTATTGTATTTTTCTGCCAAAGCATCATTCTTAGCTTGCTGATCTTTAGCTAATTGATTCTTCTTTAACCTAGGAAAATCAGCACGAATTAATTCCAAATTACCTTCTGCAAATGCAGTAAATTCTACCGATTCAAAGACATCTTTCTTTAATTTAATACAAGGACCGCACCAATCAGAGCCTGAAAAATTCAATAATATGAGGCGATGCTGTTGTTTAGCATTTTGTTGAGCAGTGGAAAAATCACTACCCCAAACCAGTAAATTCAAAAATATGTGAAATAATAAAGTCATAGGATTATGCAAAAATTACAAGAGTTTTACCGTCGTTGGCTGTTTTGTAAACCGTTAATCCACGGCTTCCTAAAGAATTTAAACCTTGGCCAGCTAAAGAAAAACGAGCACCATGGTCGGTACAATAATATTCTGTGCGATTGAAAATAATTCGTTGCTTGGGTTCATGGGAACAAAGGTTTTTGGCAGCGACATATTCACCCACTGAAACGCAAGCCACGACTGTTCCACTTGAAATAATATATCCACCCGCAGTTTTTAATGCGCTAGCCGTCGAACTTGTTAAATCCAATTTCAGCACATAGCTTTTAATGGCATTTAATTCATCTGTCGTGATTTTACCAACCGTAGTTCCTGCAGTAGCAGTACTTCCTCCACTCGTGCTTCCAGATGTTGAACTACTGGTACTTCCAGAAGTTGAGCCAGTACTTGTAGCAACTTGTGAGGCTTTGGTACTATCTAAAGAAGTAACTTGTTGTCCATTTTTATTAATAATAAGTGGTTCTAAAATGGCATCCTCTTTACGAGTACAAGCTGCTAAAATAGCCATCAATGCTGAACCTTTAAAACCAATGGATTTGAGGAATTGATACCTACTATACTTTTCTTGATTCATCTAAACACGGAATTAATATGTCGGTAAAGCTAAAATTTTAATTGTTAACAAGAAATAGCCCAATTCATGAAAAACACAGTAAGTCGATTAAAAATGGGATTCCGACGACCAATCTGGGTATGAAAAGGTCCTAATTTATCAAATTGATAATTTAATTTTAAAATAAGTACATCAGTCATTTTTTTAGAAGGAAAATTCAAGCAGATTTAAAACATTGAACTTCACCAACAGGATAGCACCTATCTCGTTTCAATTTTATTGTAATTCAGAATTAAAACAATGAAAAAATCGTAAATTCAAAGTTCAAACAATACTCAATTTTACTATGAAACAAAGATTCATTCAATTCATTAAAGCGACTTTCATGCTATCCATGGTTAGTTTATCCTTCGGAACCTTAGCACAGGTACCAGCAGGACACTCGGTGGTAGAAGGAAGATGGGATATCACCATTACTAAAAGAAATGTAACTACTCCTGCTTGGTTAGAAGTAACTCATTCTGGCTTAAAGACATTAACTGGCCATTTTGTTGGAGATGGAGGAAGTTCTCGACCTATCTCAAAAGTCAATTTTGCCAATAATATTGTCTCATTCAGCATTCCTCCACAATGGGAAAATTCAGAAAAAGATTTAATGTTAGAAGCTGAATTAAAGGATGATAAATTAATGGGCACATTAACAACCCCTTTAGGAGAAAAATTCCGTATTCTAGGTGTTAGAGCTCCAAAATTATGGAGAGAAAAGGCTCCAGTATGGGGTACTCCAATTACACTTTTCAATGGCAAAAACATGGATGGATGGCAAACTTTAGGCCCAGACAATCAATGGGTAGCTGAAAATGGAATTATGAAAAGTCCAAGAACGGGGGCAAATATACGTACAGTTCAAACTTTCCACGATTTCAAATTACATGCTGAATTCCGTGTTCCTAAAGAAAGTAATAGCGGTCTATACTTACGCGGTCGTTATGAAATCCAAGTAGCAGATAGCAAGGGATTAGAACCAGCAAAAGATCAATTGGGTGCCATTTATGGATTTGTAGCTCCGCTAGAAAATGCAGCTAAAGAAGCTGGAGAATGGCAAACTTATGACATTGAATTAGTGGGACGTAATATCACCATCACATTGAATGGAAAAACAGTTATTTACAAAACTGAAATCCCAGGTATCACTGGTGGAGCATTAGATAGTAACGAAGGAGAACCAGGTCCTATCATGATTCAAGGTGACCACGGTCCTGTAGAATACAGAAATTTGATTATTACTCCAGCGAAATAAATGTAAAATGAAGAATGTAGAATGTAGAATTGTTTAGCTTTTCTTCACTCTACATTCTTCAATCTACATTCTTAATTCTACATTCCTCACTCCGCCTTTCTAGGCAAGTACCATCCTAACCACAGTCCACATAATCCCCAAGATATTATTAGATCTATAAGTTCTGCTCTAAGGTCAAATACGGGATACCAAATATGTTGGGTATATGGAGAGTTGGTAAATACGATTACCGCAATAATTAAACAAAGGCCTAAAATATCGCGCATCTTAGGTGTTTTTAATTGTTTAATTAGGTAAACAACTAGCAATACTAAGAAAATATCCACGATTAAACCTCGAATCATATTATCCTGCATGGAAATTTGATAGTTGGTATAATATTGAACTCGAGCCCAAGGTTTACCAGTTACTTTTTTAGCAAATTCCTCTGCTTGAGCCATATTTTGCTCGTTTTCCATCCGAGGTAAAATATATCCACCCTCCTTTTTGAGGTGCTTATTCAAAGAAATCATTACACTATCTTGATTGGCAGTGTACATTTGAGATGGCTCATGCAGATTAAAAGCTACATGGGAGGCTGCTTGCCAAAAGAAGATAATTAGTCCTCCTACGATTGCCCCATTAATTGTTTTTTTCATTGTTTTATAATTTAGTACGAGCTAAAATTATAAAAAAAATTAGAAAACATAGAATTAATTTGATTTTAACATTTCAGAGCCGGCCAAAAGAAAACATCCTAAGCCAAAATCTTCAAAATTAGGCACCGAATTAAATGTAACAGGTTGAGAATCTTTAGGTTCCTTCCCTGTACCTTGAACATAACCTAAAAACCCATTTGGATGAACACATTTGTTCATCGCTTCCCAAGCCTTATCAGCAGCTACTTGATATTTTTTACCCTTCAATATTCGATGGCGAAGAGCCCATTTCATCCCATATACAAACAATGCAGTACCTGTTAATTCAGGACCACCAAAATGACTTTCATCTTTTAGGCTTACATTCCAAAATCCATCATTTCGCTGCAAAGGAAGTAATGCTTCTGACATATCTATAAAATCTCGGATATATTCCTCTCGGTGCGGTGCATCAGCAGGCATCACTTCTAAGGTTCTAATCAAGGCAGCATATACCCAAGCATTTCCACGTGACCAATAACAATTTTCTCCATTGGGTTCTTTGTAAGGAGGAACAAAATCCTTATCCCGCCACCACAGATGCTCTTGTGGATTATATAAACCTTTGCCTCCATGATTGTATTTAGTAAATGCATATAAATCATACATTTTTTCATAATATCGGTTATCATGAAAACGTGTACCTAATCTTGCAAAGACAGGCATACTCATTTGTAAACAATCCACCCAGGACCAATCATCTGCTTTTTGAGTAGCCAACATATAATCGATATTCGTTTTGATAGGTTTGATTCTGGCTGAATCACTTTGAATGTCAAACAAATCCAAATAGACTTGTCCACATGCTTGATTATCAGCATTTCTTGTTTTCAAACCATCTCGTAATCCCCATTGATGAAAAGTCCCCCAATCTGTCATGTATTTCAAATCAGATTCTTTGGGATCAATTTTATAAAGTTCCATCAGCCCTTCATAATATACAGCTCTAGTCCAAATATTCGAAGGACGCGTTCTATCGGGACTAACAATCACTTGCCCTACATCAGGCCATTTCTGTTTAAAATAGCTATTAGCCAAATGCATTTGAGCTAAAATCTGCTTTTTATTAGGTTTAGCAAAGCTTGTAAATAGTACAAAAAATGCTAGAACCAAGCTTGAGGTGAATGATCTAATTTTCATCAGAAGTGATTATGCTAAATAAAAAACGGATGGAATTTCAACGGATTTGGGAGAATTATCTGGATTACTTTCCATGATATCTGCCATATAGGCCCACCACTTTTGCATGATGGGTAATTGAGGTAAATTATCTAATTGGCTTAAATCTTCTGCCTCTAAATATGCAAAAAGCACTAGGGTCTCAGGGTCTAGGAAAATGGAATAATTTTGAACACCTACAGACTTCAATAATTCAGCCAATTCTGGCCATATTTCATCATGTCTTCTTTTATATTCAGCTTCTTTACCTGGATGAAGAAACATTTTAAGGGCCTTTCTTTGCATATTGTAATGGATCTAACTGTTGAAAAAAGTCAATAATTCAACAATTCTACTCAATCAATTAAACAATGCCAAAGAAAAGAATTGAACTACGACTTGATGGCTTTTTCAAAACGACTTAAGTCCTCATCATCAAACCCTAAATGAGTAACAAACCGAATGTATTCAGCACCAAAAGGTGAGCATTTAATGCCTTTTTGAGCTAATTCAGCTACTTTGATGGTGGAATTTAAACCTTCCCGTATTTTAACAATCACGATATTTGTAACCACAGGTAATGTGGATTCTACCCAGAGTAAAGTGGAACAAATTTCCGAGATAGCTTTCGCTCTTTGGTGGTCTTCTTGAAGTCTTACCACTTGGTGATCTAATGCATATATCCCCGCAGCAGCAAGCATTCCCGCTTGTCGCCAACCTCCACCTAATCGTTTTCTAATCCTCTTAGCTTTTTTGATAAAAGCTTCATTACCAACCAAAACAGACCCAACAGGTGCTCCCAAGCCTTTTGACAAACAAATCGAAATGGAATCAAACCATGCCCCAAATTGAGATGGAATTTGACCAGTTACAGCCATGGCATTAAATATGCGTGCACCATCTAAATGAAGTGGTATTTCTTTTTTCTTACAAAAATTTGAAATTTCATCTAAGCTTTCACTGCTGTAAACACTTCCCCCTCCTTTGTTCACCGTATTTTCCAAACTCACCATAGCACTTTCACAGGCATGTATATCATCCGGTGAAATAGCTGCTTCTATTTGAGATTTAGTCAAACGTCCTAAATCCCCTTTCAATAATTTAACAGAAGCACCGGCATTGGCCATGATACCTCCACCTTCGTATAAATAGATATGCGATAACTCATCACATATCACTTCCTGACCTTTAGAAACGGTAGCCGAAATAGCCATTTGATTACTCATCGTTCCTGATGGACAAAACAAGGCGGCTTCTTTATGGAACATATTAGCCAATTTGGACTCCAAAGCCAATACACTCGGATCTTCTCCAAAAACATCATCCCCTAATGGCGCCGAAAACATGGCGTCGCGCATCCCTGGTGTTGGTAAAGTGAAGGTATCACTTCTCAATTCAATGATTTTCATGAAACTATTTGGAATAAAAACGAGACAAAAAGAACAAACGAATCAAAATGGGCAAGGCAATAATAAATAGACCATAAAAAAGATAACCTGTAATTAAGCTGGCTATGAATGCAACAAGAAAGGCCACTCTGACGTATTTGAGCCAAAATCCTCCTGTTGTATTTCTAGCAAACCAAAAGACCAAGGGGAAATGTATCGGCCATAATATCAAACAACTTACATTATAGGACATCACTTCATGATCGGTAGCTGTAGCCAAAAAGAATATCAACATCCCGAATAATCCATAAATAAGAAAAAGAGCAATATCCAAGCCAAAGAGCAAGCCTTTCTTATGCGAAAAGCGTAAGGATAAAAACACCAAAACAAGCGATAATGTCAGCAATACAGGAAGAGGTCCAAAGGGATCAAAACCAGTCATAGGATTTGGCTGAGATTCGAACAAGGTCAAGGATGCTTCTACCAATTTTTGATTATTGAAGCTTGCTTGAGCTGTAGCTATTTCCAGATTATCAGGCAAATAACAAGATTGAGAAGCATTGGCTTTTACATCAGAAGGTAAACCCAAAGCCATGTTCATCCCAAAAGTAACCCAAGCAGTAGTAGGCAAATATCGGTTCATCCAATCCCGATAAGAAAGTCCTTCCAAGCGGGTCATTTTATCCCATGGATATGCACCTGGGGCAGCCTGCGCAAATATATCCCGAATACGGGTGGCACAGTTGTCATAGAAAAACTTATATTGGTAATAGCGGTTTTCAGGCAGGTAATTCTTTTCTAAAGCTTGAAATATTTGATTACGTTGAGCATCACTCAAAGCTAAAACCTGTTCCCTTAGTGTTCTATTCTCGTACTGTGAATAATAATTAAGCACATCGGACATATTGTTGTATGACAAAGAATAGGGCAAAGTGCCTTTTAAAAATTTCAAATAAAAATTTTCAGTTTGAAAATCAAATGTACCATAGCTATATGCCCTATCTAAACCTGTAGCTGGGTCATATACACGAATTAGGGTATGTCCAAAATAGGAATACAATTCTGTACCAGGAGCAATCGTCACTAAGGACACGCGTGATTGTGAACTTAGACTATTTTGGGCCCAAGTTGAGCTCATCAAACAGCTCAGAAACAACACATACAAATACTTCATAAAAGCTTATTTACCAGCAATAATTAAAACCATTTCACCTCTAACTTTATCAGGATGTTGATTCAAATACAATAATACTTCAGCCGCCGTTCCTCGAATCATTTGCTCATGCATTTTAGATAATTCTCTTGCAAGCATAACCTGCCTTGCTTCTCCTAAAAACTCCACAGCTTGTTCCATCGTTTTCACAATTCGATGAGGAGATTCATATAACACCACTGTCTTATCTTCTTCAGCAATAGCTTTCCAACGCGTCTGACGACCTTTTTTGTGAGGCAAAAATCCTTCAAATATAAATCGATCGCAAGGGAATCCTGAATTCACTAAAGCTGGGACAAAGGCTGTGGCTCCCGGTAAAGTCTCCACCTCTATTCCTTGTTCTACACAAGCTTTGACCAATAAAAAACCAGGGTCTGAAATCCCTGGAGTCCCTGCATCGGATACTAAGGCCATCGACTTCCCTGCTAATAACATCTTAATAACTCCTGCAACCCCAGCATGTTCATTGTGCGCATGATGTGCAAATAAGGGCTTATTGATGTTTAAATGTTTCAATAGTTGACCCGTATTACGCGTATCTTCAGCCAAAATTCCATCCACTTCCCCTAAAATCCGAATAGCTCTTAAGGTAATATCTTCTAAGTTTCCAATGGGTGTAGGAACAATGTATAATTTCATGCAATGAAAATACTACATAAATATGAATTTCTTGGGAGTAAGAACAATTATGAAGAATAATTTACCTTCCCTTAAGATTCGAAAAAGACAAGGATTACATAGATTGATGAAATGTTATTAACCACCAATGATGTCAGGCAATTTGAAGATTTTAAAACAAAAAAAGCGCAAATTTCTTTGCGCTTTTGGTAGAGGGTGAGGGATTCGAACCCCCGGGCCTGTAACAGCCAACAGTTTTCAAGACTGCCTCGATCGACCACTCTGACAACCCTCTGTCTCAAATTGAGAATGCAAATTAAGGCCTTTTTTCGATTTTAAGCAAGTCCTTTGACAAAAAATCCTTAAAAATTAATTGAGAAATCATCCAATCGACTGCTTCTGACCGCGTTAAATTTTCAGGAATCCATTGAATATCAATACCTGAACGTTCCATTTTACGGAAAAAAGTCATTTGCCTTTTAGCAAACTGATGAATGGCTACTTCTAGTCCTCTTTCCAGTTCATCTCGACTAATTTTCTTTTCTACATAATCAGTTAACCATTTATACTCCAGTCCTAACCAACGTAAATCGGCTGGCTTGACACCCTCATTTAGCAGATTCTCAACCTCTTGTATCATCCCTTCATCTAAGCGCTGAAATAGTCGTTTCGAGCAATTTGTTCTTCTTGTATCCCATGAAGGCTGTAATCCAAAAACGATGCTTGAACGATCCAATTTCAGAGGTGAATCTAAAAATGGAGGAAGGCTAGAAAATTGATAGCTAGCCAAAACTGCGTCGATGTACAAGCCCGTACCCCCGCATAAAATGGGATATTTCTTATGATCATCAATGACTTTTAATGCATCAAAAGTATCCTTCTGAAAATGCGCCACAGAATATGGATCTCCTACTTCTAAAATATCGATTAGATGGTAAGGGACGACATTTTCGTCTTGCCCATATTCCAATAAATCTTTTCCAGTTCCAATATCCAAACGACGATACAATTGCCTAGAATCGGCTGAAATTATTTCTCCACCGATTTTCCTAGCCAATTCTACGGCCAAAGCAGTCTTGCCACTAGCTGTTGGTCCAAGAATAGTAATAAGTGGTAATGACATATAAATCAGATAATCAATTGGCAATGATTCTTGCACAAAATTGCGTCAATTTTCTGGAAAATAGATGCGCAGTTTTTTATTTCCTGCAGTACAAACGGTCGCCTCATCCCAAGAACGACAAATGACTCGGTCTCCTTGGTCGTTTATGTTATATAAAATAGGCTTAGTCAACTGAACTTCTTGAAATCCAATCGATTGATAACCTTCGCCCCTATTCCATTCCAAATCGATGTAGGTCATGATATTATCCACCTTTTCTTCTTGCTGATAATATTGAATCATCTTACTCAATCCGCCGACAATACGTGTTCCTAAAATAGAACAAAAGCGAATTAGCTCACCTGAACGTTTTCCTTCAAAACCTTTTTCCTTCATCAGCATGGGTTTTGCAAAGGCAGCCACTCCCACCAATTTTTGCTCTCCCAAATAGTATTCACTTGATATATTCCGAAATTGACGATGCAGCGGCACCACTAAACCATAAAAACTTTTAGCTTGTACTTTACCTAATAGATGCTCTGTTTCTAAAAATGTATTGGCTATATCTTTAGCAATTGGTACAACCCGTAAATCTCGAGCAAAAATGGACTTATAGCCTAATTTACGGTATTGAAAATATTTCTTAATCCATTCGGAATGATTGTACCAAATATCTTCCCAAATTCTAATCCATTCTTTTGATCCAGCTGTTTGCTCTACATACTGTTTTTGCCAGGTTAAAGTATCTGTATTTCTCTTCATTACTTGGTAATCGGCCAAAGAAATACATTGAACATAAAGTGAAAGCTCTGGCAAATACAGGGTGTTAGGACTACTATCTTTAACTATTTCTACCGTTAACTCGATTTCCTTAAAAAAAGAGGACACATCATCATAGAAATTAATAGGATATACCATCATGCCATTAGAAATTGCGCCTAAAGATAGCTGCAATTTGAGTAGAATATCTTCTGTCATCTCTTTCTAAACTAAAATTAATCACATGAACTATCGATTTGAGGCGAGTAGAAAAGAAGTATCAACCTTTACTAATCAAGAATTAAGGGACCAGTTTTTGGTTGAAAATATATTTGAAGCAAATCAAATTCACCTAACTTACACCATATATGACCGCATGATCATTGGTGGTGCAATGCCTGTATTGGGTGAAATCAAATTGCCTAACCCAGAAAAATTAAAGGCCAATTTTTTCCTTGAACGCAGAGAATTGGGAATTATCAATGTAGGTGGACCAGGAATCGTGAAAGCGGATGGACAAAACTTCGAAATATCTAAATTAAGTGCTGTGTACCTAGGTAAAGGAACACAAGACGTAAGTTTTAGTTCTGTCTCAGCCAACGAGCCTGCCCAGTTCTATTTACTTTCTTCACCTGCACATGCCACCTACCCTAATGAAAAATTAGACCGAGAAAATGTGGTGACAGTCAATGTGGGTTCATTAGAGAATTCCAATCATAGAACCATTTACAAATACATTCACCATGATGGGATACAATCTTGTCAATTGGTCATGGGCTTAACCATTTTAGAACCTGGCTCTATCTGGAATACCATGCCTGCTCACGTGCATGACCGTAGAATGGAAGCCTATTTATACTTTGATGTAAAACCTGGTCAAGCTGTTTTACATTTAATGGGTGAAACCAAAGAAACGAAACATATCTGGGTTCAAAATCATCAAGCTGTGATTTCCCCACCATGGTCAATTCATAGCGGCGCAGGTACTCAAAACTATTCCTTTATTTGGGGTATGGCTGGTGAAAATAAAGATTATACTGACATGGATTTTTCTGAAATTACTGAACTACGTTAAATATGAAAAAAGCGCTTTTAGGTATTCTTAGCTATTGTTTACTAGCTCCAGCTTGGGCACAAAACACTCCATACTCTACTCAAATGGCACAATCTTTGATGCATACACATCAAGATTCCATCCAGGTTAAAATTGGGAAGCCCGCTACTTGGGATTATGAACAAGGCTTATTCCTAAAGGCGCTTGAACAAGTTCATCAAAGAACCGGTGACGCTTCTTACTTTCAATACATTCAGAAAAATATCAATAGTTTTATCAACGAGAAAGGAGATATTCGCACGTACAAGTTTTCTGAGTTCAACTCTGATAATATCACCACAGGCAGACTACTACTTTCTCTTTATCAGGAAATAGGAGAAGATAAATACAAAATTGCAGCAGAGCAATTACGCTTACAAATCAGCAAACAGCCTAGAACGAAAGAGGGAGGATTTTGGCATAAAGATCGCTATGCAGACCAAATGTGGTTGGATGGTTTATACATGTTAGAGCCATTTTATGCCGAATACAGTCGTGTTTTCCATGAAAACAATTGGGATGATATTGCTCTTCAGTTTCAACTGATGTATAAAAATGCCAAAGACCCTAAAACGGGACTTTTATATCATGCATATGACCATGAGCGCAATCAAGCTTGGGCAAGTAAACAGACAGGATTATCTCCTAATTTTTGGGGAAGGGCCATGGGCTGGTATGCGATGGCTTTAGTGGATGTATTGGACTATTTTCCTTTGCAACATCCTAAAAGAAATATGCTGATTAAGCAATTGAATGAATTAAGTGCTGCGCTTGTAAAAGTGCAAGATCAATCCACTGGACTTTGGTACCAATTACCCACATTAGGTACTCAAAAAGGGAATTACTTAGAGGCATCCTGTGCCAATATGTACGTATACGCCTTTGCGAAGGGGGTTCGCAAGGGCTATCTTCCCTCCTCTTATTTGGCTGCATCTCAAAAGGCCTATAATTCTATCCTAGAAAAATTCATCACCAAAGATGCTCAGGGTTATATTCATTTGGAGAAAACAGTGAGCGTGGGTGGATTAGGCGGTTCACCTTACCGAGATGGTAGTTTTGCTTATTATATGTCGGAGCCTTTAAAAACAGATGATTTAAAAGGCGCTGGTCCTTTCATAATGGCCTCTTTGGAAATGGAAATTGCTAAAGAATTAGGTATTGGAAAAGGCAAAAAGGTGGTTTTAGATTATTATTTCAATCATGAATTCCGTAAAAATAAACAAGGCAACATGGAGCGATTCCATTATACTTGGGAAGATAGAAAAGATTCGGGATTTCAATTATTAGGAGTTCAAACGGAGCAATTGGGTGCTAAAATTGATAGTTTAGCTCAAGCTCCTACTGTGAAAAACTTAGCTGGGGCTCAAGTTTACATCATCGTAGATCCAGATAGTCAAAAAGAAACAGCAAAACCAAATTACATGCGCACCCAAGATGCGGATGAAATCGAGAAATGGGTGAAAGCAGGTGGAACATTAATTCTATTGGCTAATGATACAACTAATTGCGAAATACCGAAATTCAATACTTTAGCTAAAAGGTTTGGAATGGAGTTTGTGGGTCCTAACTTAAACATGGTTCAAGGTAAAAACTGGCATCAAGGAACCTTGAATATATCAGCCAATAATCCAGTTTTCAAAGGATTGAAAAAAATCTACATCAAAGAAATTTCAACCATCAAGCTTTCTGGTCCTGCCAAATCCTTGGAAGATCTACAAGGTTATTGTGTAATGGCTATGGCTCATGTAGGTAAAGGAAAAGTATTTGCTTTAGGTGATCCTTGGATTTACAATGAATACACGAACAATCGTCGTATACCATTGGAATACGAAAACTTCCCTGCAGCTAAGAAATTGATGGAATGGGCCTTAAAACCTTAAGGAAATCGCAACCCCGTCATTTTCTCTAAATTGGTTTTAGAGGTGGCAAATGTTTGCCAGTTTGGATGCAATTCATGAGAATTAGGAAATAATAGATACCAGGTTTTTTCTTGACTGACGACTACTTTCCAACAATATTTGGGGATAACCACTTCGTTCCCAATTTTATCTAATACGCCTAGACCACCGGCATAAATAGTCAATTTTTGGCCTCTTTTGGCCAATTTTCGACAATAGGCTTCTAAACGCTCCCATGGGCCACGATTTAATTCGGGAGTTTGAGGAATCATGTTGGACATTTGAAATGTCTCTGCATTTAGAAAAGAGCTTGAAGACCGATCTTCAGAATTACACAAATGCCCCCTGTCGTAACCACTGTGTTTATAATCATCCGCTTCTATTCTTTTAAATAGCCTTGGTAAGTCCTCATCTTGCCTAAAACGATTGGATCTAGGCACTTCACCTATATCCGAGGCAGTCAAAGTCCAAGCCACCCAATTGGCTTTCCCTTGTACCCCATCATAAGACATCACATAGCCTTTCTTAACCTGTAAATAGTTGGTTGTTGAGGCCGTAGATGCCCCTGAAATATTAAAAATACCTCCAGGTAATAAAGCTACCTGGAGGTATAATAAGATGCTTAACAGCATAATTAGTTATTATTTTTTATGAGAAAACATCCAAGAAAATAATTCAGGTTCTTTAAATGCATTATCCCATGAATTATGATTGACCCCTGGATATTCGGTATAAGTAGGATTGGCTCCCGCTTCTTTTAAGGCAGCAACTGCCTCTCTGGAATGTCTTACGGGTACCACTGCATCAGCATCGCCATGGAAAATCCATAAAGGTAGTTTTTTGGCATATTTTTTAACAAAATGCAAATCAGCTCCTCCACAAATGGGAGCCGCAGCAGCAAACATTTTAGGGTTTCTTGAAATGGCTTCAAAAGTACCCATTCCTCCCATAGACAATCCCATGATGTATAAGCGCTTCTTATCTGCCACTTTCTCCTTGACTAAACTTTTGACAATACTGACAGCAGCTGCCAAAGGCCAATTGGGTTCTTTAGGATATTCAAATACGAAAGTTGTCGGCTTGGTATTACGATCAATTTTCACGGTGGACCAGTAGGAATTAGCTGGACATTGCGGGAATATCACAATGGCAGGGTATTTCGATTGATTGCTAGGATCTAAAAACAATTTGGATCCATGTGTCAATTGTTTTTCATTGTCGCTACCCCTTTCTCCAGCCCCATGCAAAAACAAAATAACGGGGTACTTCTTCCCTTTTTCCATATTGGAAGGGTAAAGAATTTGATACGGCAAAGTTTGATCAGGACCAAAAGCTAATTCTCTTTTTTCAAATTTAGCTTGTGAAAATGCTCCCAGGCTTAGGAATAAGCCACATAATAAGAAAAGGAATTTCTTCATCATTTTATTTCTTTAAACGTTTTTTCAAATCTTCAATAGATATTGTCATCATCCTACCTACTTTTTCTTTGCCACGGTAAGAAATCATCCGCATCTCTAAAGCATCCTTAGGAATAATCACTTTACCTGTGGCAGCTGGATAAAAGTTATCTGGATATGAGTAATCAAAACTATAGTGAACAGATAATGGATTCACTTCAGTACTTAATTCTACCCACAATTGACCTTGTTCGTTTTTCCCAACTTGAATGATGGCATCATACATACTTGGAGCATATTTCTTTTCTGCTTGGTCAAAACGACCAAAATGATGTTCAACACGGCTAACAAAATTATCCCAATTTCTATTTTCTTGTGGAGACCACAACGCTTCGGATACTGCCCATGCACGAGGGAATAACATGTACTGTAAATGACGGTATGTAAATAATTGCTCTGACCATAAATTAGCTTGGCCGCCTTTCACTAGCTTGGCATCAACTCCTTCAGGTACCGGATTGAAGGCATATGAATCACGCAAACGAACTGTTTCATAGACAGGTGGTTCGATAGCGGCATCGCCTTGCATTAAATCGACATAAACATGATTATTAGGAGTCATCACCACTTCGTGTCCATCCTTAGCAGCTTGAACACCCCCAGCAATACCCCTCCACGACATCACAGCCGTGTTTTTTGGTAAACCTCCACCCTCTAAAATCTCATCCCATCCCATCATTTTCTTTCCTTTGGAAGTAATGATTTTTTCCAAGCGACGAGTAAAAAAGGCTTGAACCTCTTGCGGAGTTTTAAGGTTCTCCTTTTGCATCATGGCTAAAATTTGAGGATTCTTTTCCCAATAGTTTTTAGGGCATTCATCTCCTCCCATGTGAATGTATTCAAAAGGGAACATTTCGGCTACTTCAGTAAATACTTTATCTAAGAAGGTATAGACCTTCTCATTAGCAGGACATAAGGTATTGTCTTGCAAAGCAACGGCATGTCCATGTGACCAATCGATAAAAGGTTCGCCCGAAATAACTTGATAATTCACCGCTTCAGGAGTACAAGAAAGTTCTGGATATGATGCAATAGCGGCCATGGAGTGTCCAGGAACATCGATTTCAGGCATTACATTTACAAAACGTCCTTTAGCATAAGATACAATATCTTGAATATCTTCTTTGGTAAAAAATCCACCTTGGGTACGAGGTTCATTCGGTTCTGGCTTAGAGAACTCCGTAAATCGACCTACTTTGGGTACATTCCAAGCTCCTTTTTTGGTCAAATTAGGGAAAGATTTAATCTCTACTCTCCAGCCTTCATCATCCGTTAAATGGAAGTGCAAAATGTTGTATTTATATGCCACCATCTCATCAATGAACTGCTTTACTTGATCTTTATTAAAAAAGTGCCTAGCTACATCGAGCATTAAACCTCTCCAAGCAAAACGAGGATAATCCGTTATTTGAGCAAAAGGAACTTTCCAAGTTTGCTTAATGACCGTTTGTTTAGCCTCTATTTCTTTGGGCATTAATTGTAATAAACTCTGAACTCCATAAAATAGACCAGCAGGTTTATTGGCAGTTATCACAATTCCTCTAGCATTTACTGCCAAAGTATAACCCTCATTCCCTAGAGTAGGATTAGCTTGTTTTGATAATATCAAACGAATTTGAGCCAAATCTGCTTGTGAACTAGCATCCCAAAGCATTTGAACCTTACGCATAGCTGTCTTTTCCAATCGATCGGTTAAGTTTTTAACCGTGGCTTGTAGCGCTTCAGATTTAGGAGCGGCAATGATAATTCGGTTAGGTAAACTATAAAATCCTTGCGGATATTCAGCTTTAACTGGAATCGGAATCAAGTGAGCTTGTTGAGCTGTAAGAGACACGCTAAAGCCTTGCAGAAGAAAAACTGCCAATGCAATACATTTTAATTTCAACATAATTTTTAAATAGATTTTAGGTAAAAAATGTAAAATTTTTGTTTTAAAGGTTAAAAAATAAGGTCGTTTTCGAAATTTTAATATAATTTCGTAGAAATAAGGTTAAAAACAGAAACAAAATCATGAATAACACCATTTCTCTTGCGGCTCAGCAAGTCGAACTTACACATGCTATTGATACTGTCTGGGTGGCCCTTTGTGGAGCGCTCATTTTTCAAATGGAAGGAGGCTTTGCTCTATTAGAAGCAGGCTTTGTCCGTTCAAAAAACGCAGTTAGTATCATTGCCAAGGTCATGATCGACATCATGTTTGGCGGAATAGCCTTTTATGTAGTAGGATTTGGTATTGCCTACGGAACAGGTTTATTCGATTTCGGAATCAATTTAGGAGATTTAGGTTTAGGACTCACCATTTCCAATAAATTATTTTGGTTTATTCAAATGGGATTTGCCATTGCGGCTATTTCCATTGTTTCGGGAGGGGTAGCAGAAAGAATGAAAATGTGGGCTTATGCTATATATGTAACCATTTTTTGTGCTTTTTTATATCCTATTGTCGCACATTGGGTTTGGAATCCACAAGGCTGGTTTGCACTCAAGGGATTTAACGATTTTGCTGGTTCTGCTGCTGTACATGCCATGGGAGGTTTTGCTGCTTTGGCTGGTGCTATTGTTTTGGGTCCAAGAATTGGAAAATACAATGAGGATGGCAGTATCAATGCTATTCCTGGACATAATTTAACATTATCTGCAGTAGGTGCCTTTTTACTTTGGTTTGGTTGGTTTGGTTTTAACCCTGGTTCTACCTTAGCCGCCGTTGGTAAATGGGATCTAATTGGATCAGTAGCTACCAACACCTTTTTAGCTTCAGCCATGGGAGGTATTTCAACCATGTTGTATACTTTTTTACGCTATAAGAAAGTGGATATAACGATGGTTATCAATGGGGTTTTAGCAGGTTTAGTAGCTGTAACAGCTGGATGTAATGTGGTAAGTCCAGAAAGTGCTTTAGTCATTGGATTTGTAGCCGGTATATTAGTGGATGTGGCTGTTGTATTAATCGACAAAATGCAAATCGATGATCCAGTGGGTGCAATTGCCGTACATGGTATCAATGGATTTTTTGGTACAGTTGCCGTTGGCCTTTTTTCCGAGAAAAATGGATTATTTACAACGGGACAAAGTGAACAATTGATGATTCAATTGATGGGAGTTGGAATTATCAGTATCTTTTCTTTTAGCGCGACATTCGCGATATTTAAGTTACTAAAAAGCACCATCGGTATCCGATTAAGTTACAAAGCAGAATCTGCTGGTATTGATGCTGTGGAATTTGGAGTAGAGTCATATACCACATTTGAATAAGCTGAAAGGAACAAACACATGAAAAAAGTAGAAGCGATCGTTAAGCCATCTAAGTTAAAAGCCATTCAAAAAGGGCTTATAGATGCCAATATACCATGTATGACGGTAGTTCCAGTACGTGGAGCGGGATTACAACAAGGCTATTCGGAGATTTACCGTGGTACTGAGAAGTCATTGATTTTACTTCCCAAGGTGATGATTATATGCGTAGTAAGTGACGAAAATCTTGAAAAATGCATTGATGTCATTTTAGATAATGCCTCAGAAGGCAATACTGGAGACGGCAAAATATTCATTTATGATGTGCAAGATGCGATTCGTATCAGAACTAGAACTAGAGGAGTGGAAGCAATAAAGTAATTGTAAATGGTGAATTGTAAATGGTGAATTGTTAATGGTGAATTGTAAATGGTGAATTGTGAATTGTAGATTACTGAATAGAATACAATCTTCGATATCAATCAATATAATTTACCATTCACAAATTACCATTCACCATTAATTTTCTTGGTTTTCATCCTCATAAACATCTCTTCTGAATACCATTGATATTGCCTCGTTTTTTTAATCATGGGGGCATGGGATCGTGAACGGTAAGCAAAGGCATCTAAGGCCTGCACATTTTCCCACAGACTGAATGTTGCTTGTTCAAACAAGGGAATCTCCCCTACTCCTTTGGCATAAATGAGCCCGGCTTGATTTTCAATACCTCGACTAGAAGAGGGCACATTCATCCAAAATCGTAAGGCTTGTGAGCGACGGATGCTGGCACGCGTAATAACGGCCACTGGTCCATCCCAAGGCTCTTGATCTTCTTCAAATTCAAAAGGTTGTAAATTATTCCAAGTACCATGTCCTTTCCATGGTGTAGCATCCCATCCTGAAATCGATTGACATAAACCAGAAAATTCGAGCCAGCGTTTATCATGTTCGAAAAAATGCTGCGCAGCTTCTTCCTTCTCCCAAAGACCTAAAAAAGCATAGGTGCCCCAATCTGGCCAAATAGAAAAGCCTTTTCCAGCTCCTGTTCCTAATTGTCTAGCAAATAGTAAACCATCAGCTTGCCAAGGATTAGTTCTCAATTTCCCCATCAAAGAAAAAGCTTTAAGCTTTTGTCCAAAACCTGCAACATGAAAAAACCGAATGGTGATGAATTGCATGAGTCTATTTTCCAGGAATCGACGTGGTTTGGTTCACTTGCTATTTGGCTGTAAAGGTAATCATCCAATTGATACCAAACTGATCAGTTAAAGTCCCATAATAGGCACCCCAAAACATATCTTGAATAGGCATGGTGATGACTGCACCGTCTGACAATCCATCAAAAATTCGTTGCGCTTCTTCTTTACTATCTGGTTCCACACAAATGTGCATGTTATTTCCCGTGCTTACGCTAAAACCTAGCTCCGCTGGAGCATCGCTAGCCATCAAGATATGATCATTCAATAGAGGTAGTTCAATGTGTAAAACCATGTGCTGAATAGAATCGGGCACAGGAGGTTGATTCTCATCAACTGGCAATTCGCCAAAACGTTGAATGCCATTGACAAACTCGGTCTTGAAAATTGATTGATAAAAGAGAAATGCCTCTTCTGCATTTCCAGGGAAATTGACGTAGGTGCTGATTCTGGGCATATATTTATACTTTAAAGCAAACTAATTCAATTATTTAAAAATTATATATCATCACAAATTTTTATTAATAATAGATTTTGTTGGGTTAATTACTTTTTTAACTTGATTTTCAAAATCACTTACATAGTTTTGATCTTGAATTACCCTGAATTTGGCAAACTCTTTTTCTACCAGTTTCATTGCTACTTCATGACTTACTTTCCCAGCTTCGTTGAGTATTTGATATTCATTAAATTGCAAAAAAGCATCCAACTTGGTTATCCAATCTGACATATTCATTGGTATTTGTCTTTCGGCTTGCAATTCGGCAAAATCTAAATACATGGTAACGATACGTTCCAACTCTTTGATTTCTTTTTCTTGCATATAGTTTTTTGCTGTACTTATATCGCCTTTTAATACTTTGCCTGTGGGTGCATTTTTCCAAGTGGTTAAACCCATATTAGGTTTACTGGCATCGGCTCTTTGTGCTATTAGTTCGGCTGCTGTTTTGCCTGTAATAGCCCAATGTAATTTATTTTGAACTGTCTTAAAAAACAATTGTGTTATTTCTGCATCCTTATTATAGTCTATACTGCACTGCTCATAAATGTCCGTAATTTTAAGGTAGAAGCGCCTTTCGCTAGCACGAATTTCACGGATGCGTTCCAAGAGTTCATCAAAGTAATCTTTGCCAATGCGTTTGCCTTGTTTCAAACGTTCATCGTCTAACACAAAGCCTTTGATTATAAACTCTTTAAGGGTTTGGGTAGCCCAAATGCGAAATTGGGTCGCCTGAAAGCTATTTACTCGATAGCCTACAGCTATAATGGCATCTAAACTGTAAAAATCTAATTTTTCAGAAACTACACCTCTAAAACCTCTATTTACCACAGTTTCCATTTTGGAAATAGTGGTAGATGAAGTTAATTCTCCTTCAGCATAAATATTAGTTAAGTGCTTACTAATGGCTGGTACTTTTACTCCAAATAATTCTGCCATGGCTTTTTGGGTAAGCCAAAAGGTTTCGTTATTAAAAACTACTTCAATATTCACATGGCCCGTTGGAGTGCTGTAAAATATGATATCGCTACTTTGCATAATCTATGGAATAATAATTTGAATCCTAAAACTATACTGCAAGTATTAAAATTAGTATAGATTTACCAAGCAGCGGGAATTTATAAAATGAAATTACTTCCCGATACATGAAACGATAAGAAACAAAAAACGCTGAAACCCTTGTAAACAGTGACTTTCAAGAAGTATTTCGAGCAACAAATGAGCAACTACTCATCAAATTTCGACTTTCTTGAGTTACAAATCAGCAACAATAAAGAACGATAAAACGAAGATAAATTAAATTTTTGATACTTGTATTTTGTTGTCGTTTTTTTCTTCTAGCTACATCATCACTACTTCTTGTTTTGTTGCCTTCAAATGCGCAAAATTTAATGCAATGAGCCATTGAGCTTTTGAGCAATTGCGTATTTGCTTCAGATAAATTTCAATACATATAAAGCCAATAAAAATTCAAGAGCGACTATTTATTTTCTCTGAATATTGCTTGTTTGTTTGAAAATGTTGTTTATCTTTGTGAGTGAATACTAACTAACATAAAAACGAATTAGTCCAGTATGCAAGAATTTACAGACAGGCAAATAGAAATAATGGAAGCGGCTACCAACCGCATTTCAAATTATGGTATTCAGAATTTGACCATTAAAACATTGGCGGAGGATATAGGTTTGTCTGAGCCCGCCCTTTACAGGCATTTTAAAAGTAAAAATGAGATCTTATTGAGTTTGTTGGAGTACTTTAAAAAAGAAATGAAAAACCGTATTCAGGCTCTTTCTTTTAAAACAACTGACACTATTGCTGATGAATTAAGGGCCATTTTTAATTCTCAGCTACAAACTTTTACTAACAAACCTGCTATTGTGAGTGTAATTTTTGCAGAAAGCATTTTCCATTTTGATGAAAGTTTGAGTTCTAAAGTGGCTGAAATTATGGATATGATGCAGGACTTTGTTTCTAAAAACATTAAACAAGGACAAGAAAAAGGACAATACAATAAATTGATTGGAGCTTCTACCCTTACAACCATCATTATTGGTGGAATGAGAATGACTGTGCTGAAATGGAAATTATCGGGACATAAATCTAATCTAGTTAAAGATGGCAAATCGGTATTAGATGGAATTTTAAAAATGATTGAAAATTAAAAAAAAAATTTAACTTGCTATGTTAGTGAATACTCACAAACTCATATTTGGCCTGATCGTTTTATTTGGTTGGAACGTAGCTCGAGCCCAAGAGGTTTGGACACTGAAACAATGTATTGATACGGCACAGGTCCATAACAAAACTTTGCGAATCAATCGCAATAACATATCTATCAGCGAACAACGAAAAAAAGAAGCACAAGCTAATCTCATTCCGAAAGTTACCGCCAATACCGATTACAAATATTTTATGGAATTACCTACACAGCTAATGCCGATGAATGCACTCAATCCGCAAGCTCCGGAAGGTCAATTCAGAGATTTGCAATTTGGTGTTCCGCACAACATTAACGCCAATGTGCAGTTGGCTATGCCTTTGTATAATCCACAGATTTATGGAGCGATACAAAGCACACAAATTGCTAAAGAACTTACAGAATTGCATTTTCAAAAATCGGCAGAACAGGTTCTGTTTGATATTACCACATTGTATTACAATGCTCAAATTATCTTACATCATTTGGCTTTTTTGGACAGTAATATTGCTAATACCGGAAAGCTACTAAAGAATATGGAACTCTTGAAAGATCAACTTTTGGCTAAAGGTAGCGATGTGAGCAAAGTAAAACTGCAAGCCGAACAACTCAACACGCAAAGGCAAAATGTAAACTACAAACTTATTCAGGTCTTGAATGCATTGAAATTGAATATGGGAATTTCATTTGAGCAAAATATTTCTGTTGTTTCTGAAATTCAACAAAAAGTTTCTTTAGAAAGTAATACAAGAAATATTTTGGATTTAAAAATTATCCAAAAACAAAACCAACTGCTTCATAGTGATTTAAAGACATTGAACCAGTCGAGATTTCTGCCTTCGCTAAACTTAATTGCTTCTTACGGAACAACAGGTTTTGGCTACGACAAAACCCCAAATGACTTTCTGAAATTTTATCCCATAGGCTTTGCAGGTTTGCAACTGACTTACCCGCTTTTCAACGGAACAGTTACACAGCGAAAAATAAATCAAAAAAAACTGGAAATCAGCAATAACGAATTGCAGGCTCAACTGATTGGCGATAAAAACAAAATGGAAACTGAAAATGCTTTAAGGCAAAGAACGATTGCACAGCAAACAGTCATCAATACCGAAAATCAAATCACTTTGGCTCAATCTATTTATGAGCAAACCATTTTACAGCAAAAGCAAGGTACGGCAATACTTACCGATGTTTTATTGGCTGATAATGCACTTCGTGAAGCACAGCAAAATTACCTGTCGGCAGTGATAGATTATCTGAAAGCGGATTTGGAGCTAAAAAAGCTGGCAGGAACAATTAAGAATTAAAATAACGAATAAAAAATCAGGAATATGAATTGGAAAAAAATAATCGGGATAATTGCTTTGGTTGCGGTAATAGCACTTGTGTTTTTTAAGTTGAAAAACAATAAAGAAACCACCGAAAGCAAGGTGTATCAATATGACAAAGAAAAACCTATTACTGTAAATGCTGACACCATTCGTTTGCAGACTATTGATGATGCAAATACTTATACAGGTACTTTTGAGCCGAATAAGGAAACAAAAATCAGTGCGGATATACAAGGAAAAATCAATGCTGTTTTGGTAGATGTTGGAAGTAGTGTAAGCAAAGGACAAACACTTATTCAGTTGGATAATTCGTTATTGAAATTACAACTGCAAACGGTTGAAGTGCAGATTGAGGGTTTGGAAGACGATGTAAAACGATACACCATTTTAACGGAAGCCGATGCCGTTCAGGGGGTGCAGTTGGAAAAGGCAAAATTGGGATTGAAATCTGCAAAAGTTCAGAAAGCAACTTTATTAGAACAAATCAGTAAAACCACCATAAAAGCACCTTTCAACGGTGTGGTAACTGCCAAGCTCAATGAGGAGGGCGGTTTTGCAGCACCGGGTATTCCGTTGCTACAAATTACGGATATAAGCACTTTACGTTTTACGGTTAATGTTCCCGAAAATGATTTGGTGCAATTCCAAAACAATCAAACCTACAAAATCAATGCTGATGTTTATCCCGACATTTCCCTATCGGGCAAAATTTCAATGATAGGAAGCAAAGCCAATCTGGGCAATAGTTTCCCAATACAGTTTCAGGTTGCCAACACCAAAAACTTAACCATAAAATCGGGAATGTTCGGCAAAGTAAATCTTTCTGAAACCAAACAAGAACAAGGTATTCTTATTCCGACATCTGCCATTACAGAAGAAAATGGAAAAGCAAAAGTATATCTCATAAAAAACGGAAAAGCCGTATTGCAACCGATAACCATATCAGGAAATATCGGCAATAGAACGATTGTATCAGGCGGATTGGCAACAGGCGATATTGTGGTAACGAATGGCTTTATCAATCTGTTTGACGGAGCGAATATTACGATTAAATAAAATCAGCGAAAATGAATATTACAGAAATATCAATCAAACGTCCCTCGCTGATTATCGTACTTTTCAGCGTATTTGCCCTGCTGGGAATTATCGGCTACAAGAATTTGAGCTATGAACTGATGCCCGATTTTAATCAGCCTGTTGTGGTTATCAGAACCGTTTATCCCGGTGCAGAACCCAACGAAGTGGAAACTTCCGTTTCCCGAAAAATTGAAGATGCACTTTCTAATCTGGAGGGCGTAGATTATTTGCTTACCAAATCATTACCCAATGCTTCAATCATTATTGCCAATCTGAAATACGGAACAGATTTAGACAAAACAATGCAGGACGCTCAACGCTACATTGACAATATCCGAAAGGACTTGCCTAACGATATTCAAAACCCTGTAATGAGTAAAGTGTCGCCTAATGATTTGCCGATAATGTCGGTTAGTGCAACCAGCAATTTAGAGCCGACAGTGTTTTATCAAAAAATGAAAGACGATTACCTGCCACAAATCCAACAGCTAAAAGGAGTGGCAGAGATAACCATTTTAGGCGGAGAAGAACGGGAAATTCAAATCAAGGTGGACAAAGAAAAATTGAAGCTCTATAAAATTTCTTTGTATCAGGTAGTGGAAGCTGTCAATCGTTCGGGGATTGATTTACCTGCCGGAAAATTGCAAACCGATACAGAAAATAATTCGGTACGTTTGGTAGGAAAGTTCAACACCATTACGGACATAAAGAATGTTCAGGTCGCAATGCCTTTTCCAAACAGTCCTGTTTATGTGAAAGATATTGCGGAAGTAACAGACGGCATTAAAGAAATTACTTCGTATAGCCGTTACAACCGTAAAAACGGTATTGGCTTAATGATAAAAAAACAAGGTGATGCCAATGCCGTTGATGTTTCAAAACTGATTAGGGAAAAATTTCAGTCCATTGAAAAACAAAATGCCAATGCAGATGTAAAATTTGTAGTTACGGATGACAGCACCGATAACACCATAGCAGCCGTTAACTCGGTAGTGTTTGACTTGATTTTAGCCGTTATTTTAGTGTCGTTGGTAATGTTACTTTTCCTGAGAAGTTTCAGAAACTCATTGATTGTTTTGGTTGCCATTCCTACTTCCTTAATTACCGCTTTTGCCGTGATGTGGCTTTTGGGTTATACGCTCAACCTGATGACTTTGCTTGCAATGTCTTTAATCATCGGTATTTTGGTGGACGATGCTACCGTAGTTTTAGAAAATATCCAACGTCATTTGGATATGGGTAAAGAAAAAAGAACGGCAGCTATGGACGGAAGAATGGAAATCGGTTTTTCGGCATTGTCTATTACATTGGTTGATGTGGTTGTGTTTCTGCCGATTTTATTCTTACAGGTTTTTGTTGCCGATATGCTCAAACAATTTTCGGTAGTGGTTATCACATCTACGCTTACAAGTTTATTGGTAGGTTTTACTTTAACGCCTTGGCTGGCTTCACGCATCGGGAAAAAAGAAGATTTGCAGCCGACTAATATCTTCAACCGTTTTTTGCTTTGGTTTGAACATCAGTTAGACAAATTTATCAATTGGTATGGCAGAACATTGAATTGGGTTTTACATCACAAACTCATTTTTACAGGATTTGTTTTGTTGCTGTTCGTAGGGACGGCAGCAATGATGAAACAGGGAATTATTGGAAAGGAACTCATTTCCACAGGCGACCAAGGGAAATTCCGTTTGGCATTAGAGTTTGATAAAAGTACTTCCATTCAGCAAAACAATTTGGTTTCAGAAAAAATAGAAAACTATATTTTGAAACAACCCGAAGTTTCAACTGTTTTCAGCAATGTAGGCGGACCAAGCACAGGTATCGGAAGTTTGGGAGTTGGTTCTGCCAATAAAACCGAATTTACTATTCAGCTAAAATCCAAGAAAGAAACAAATAATCTTTCTACTGAAACCTTTATGCGAAAATTGCGAACTGATTTGCAAAAAGAATATTCAGGCATCAATTTTTCAATGATAACATTAGGCTTAATTCCACGTTCTGCACCGATAGAAATTACATTAAGCGGAAGCGACTTAGACCAGGTAATGCAGACAGGTAATGACTTAAAAACAGTCATTGAAAAAATACCTGGAGCAGATAATGTGCGGCTTTCGGTAGAAGCAGGAAGCCCTGAATTAAAAGTCATTCCTGACAAAGACAAAATGCAGCGTTTAGGATTGAACACGGCTTATGTGGGAATGAATTTGCGTACCGCTTTTACAGGAAATGACGATGCCACTTTAACGGAAAACGGAACAGAATATCCTGTACGGATTTGGTTGGATAAGTTCAGCCGTCAAAATTATGATGATATTAATAATTTGAATATTGTCAATCCAATGGGTGTGCCAATTGAAGTTTCGCAGTTTGCAACTATTGAAAGAGATAATTCGCCTTCGCTTTTAGAACGAAAAGACCGACAACCTGCCGTTACATTAACTTCCGATGCACTCGGCAGACCTTCGGGAACTGTGGCTGACGATGTCGTGGCATATCTCAAAAACAACCCCTTACCCAACGGCATACAAATGACTTGGGGAAGTGATATTAAACGGCAAAACGACAGTTTCGGGGCTTTAGGCTCTGTATTGTTGGTTTCATTTTTACTCATTTATTTGATTATGGTTGCCTTGTACGACAGTTATATTTATCCATTTGTTGCCCTGTTTGCCATACCAGTTGCCGCAATCGGAGCATTTTTAGCATTGAATTTATCACTAAGTAATTTGAGCTTATTTGCTTTGCTCGGTTTGATTATGCTAATGGGATTGGTAACAAAAAACTCCATCTTAATTGTGGATTTTACAAATCAACTGAAAGCAGATGGAAAACATTTCAAAGAGGCATTGATTACTGCAGGCAAAGAACGTATGCGCCCAATCTTAATGACGACTTTTTCCATGGCAATAGGAATGTTGCCCATAGCATTAGGCAGCGGAACAGCAGCAGAATGGAAAAACGGACTGGCCTGGGTAATTATCGGAGGTTTAATTTCTTCTTTGGTTTTAACTGTATTTTTAGTGCCGATGGTATATTATTTGGTGGATAAAGTGAAAGAAAAAATTAGCAATCAAAAAACTGGCGAATTCAATTAATCATAAAAAGATTCCAAACAAAGCCAACTAAAGCTATTTATATCGCTTTATATATACAAAGAGCGACAAAGAGCTACAACTAACGACAAACGTAAACAGCACTACATTGACTTTTTGCATATTTGAACCGTTCGAAATTCTAAAATAGTCTAGACGAGTCTAAAGTTGCGTCTCATAGCGTATCAAATTGTCCAGACACTTTTTCTTTCGAAAAAATAAAAATAATTTAGTGCACAATGGAAGCGGTAACTACGAAAAATATCACCAATGAAATGCTGATGGAGCAATTTCTTGAAATGAAATCCATGATTGCTAATTTGCAATCCGAGATTGAATCTTTAAAGAATCCAGTTGATTCCTTTTTAACGAAATGGATCGATACATTCGAAGCCATGCGTATGCTTCGATTAAGTCGCCGCACCATCGACAATTATATTAAAGCCGGAAAACTTAAACCCGTTAGAATCAATAAACGGAATCACTTTGCCGTAACCGAAGTAAAAGGCCTGATGCATGTTCCTGAAATTCCAAAAATTAGAAGCTATCAGGATGACATCCAAACAATGCTTAAACAGGTGGCGAGGATGAATGAGATGGGTGAGGATTGGTAATTTGCATGAATTTTTCCATTTTTTGCATGCATTTCTAAAAAACTCACTAACTTTGTATCCGAGCAATGAATTTACTCCGTCAACATATAAAGCAAGGTGAGATATATCGCCGTTCTGACCTGGAATATTATTCCACGGCCATAGATAGGCATTTGGCACAGCTCACAAAAGATGGAACATTGATAAAACTCAACCAAGGATTGTATTACGCGCCCAAACAATCAAAATTTGGGGCTGTCCCCCCGGATGACCGCCAGGTAATAGAATGTTTTCTGAAGGACGAAGATTTTATTTTGGTATCCCCAAATAGTTTTAATTCACTAGGGCTAGGACTAACACAGCTTTATAATACCATATGGGTTTACAACCATAAGCGCAAAGGCGAGTTTCAACTAAATGGTAAGACATTTGAATTCAAACTAAAATCCTCTTTTCCTAAAAATATCTCAAGAGAATATTTGCTTGTTGATTTACTAAACAATTTGGACAACCTTGCTGAAGACCAATCCCAAGCACTAGATAAACTGCCGCACAATGTACGTAGTTTTAATGCTGATGCGTTGATGAAGTATACGCAGCAGTATGGAACAGGCAAAACAAAGCGTACTTTAAAATCAATCCTTCGAAACGTACTTCAGCATGCTTGATTTTAATTATAACTATATATGATAGTTACTTCCCGATACAAAAAGTAACCATTAGATTAAAATACCTCAATACAATCAATAAAAGCATTTTAAGCTAGTAAACTAACTATTGAGGTACAAACAAGGTACAGAATTTGAAAAAATCGTAATAAATGAATTAATATTATTTACTAATCTACAAATTTAATTATCACTAAAAATTACTGAAAGGGAAACATTACCTTTGAAAAATTAATCCTACTTTAGGACAATAAAATATTACTTATGTCAAATATCAACAGAAAGCAAGCGTTCAATTTCTTAAAAAAATCATTGGAAAATTTCAATTTCGCTCAAAAAGCTGAAAACTGTGCCAATGAGGCTCAAACCAAGAAGTTTTTAATTGATCCATTTTTTATGCTTTTGAATTATGGACATGAAGACCTAATTCCAGAATATGAGGCTGATTTTGGAGAAAGGGTAAGTAATAAAGTAGATTATGCAATCAAATTAAACAGAAAAGACATCATAATAATTGAATGCAAAAAACTACATAGCAAATTAACAGATAAAGAAGCTGGACAACTAAGTGGCTATTTTCAAAATGCAAAAAATTCAAGAATTGCAATATTAACAAATGGGAGAGAATATAGGTTTTACTCCGATGTTGTTTTATCAAATACAATGGATTCAAAACCATTCTTTATTTTCAATTTAGAGAATTTTAACGACAACGATATAGATGGATTGTTAGATTTTGATGCTAGAATTATTAATGTCATTGACATAATTACAAAGGCTCAAGATTCCGTATTTATCGAAGATTTTGAAAATACATTCTTTATTGAAATGATAAGTCCATCGGCTGATTTTTTAAAATTGATTCATAAAAAAATGTCATTCAAATCTAAATTTAATGATGCTAGAATGATTCAACTTATGAACTCATCTTTATTCAAATCATTAACGGATAAAATAATTTTGCACGAAACGAAAACAAATTCAAAATCTTCGGGAATTATTACAACCGAAGATGAGATACAAGCATATCATACAATTAGGACAATTTTAATTCAGAATAAAAAAATACCTAAAGAAAAAATAGGCTATCGTGACCAAAAGGGGACATTTAATATATTACTGGACGAAAATCAACGTAAAATAATTTGCCAATTGAAGTTCACAGATTCAATAAAGAAAATAACAATAGGAATTAATGATTACCCTTTAGACCAAATTGACGATATTCTCAAATTTAAAAATGAACTTACAGAAAGAACAATTTCACTATTAGATTAGTAAAATTATTTTAATAATAAATCTATTGCACTTAATTCAACATTATCAACCTTCTGAATTGTTTCAATAATCTTCAAATATTTCTTAGTCGGCTTTCCTGCATACGTTTTTTTGAAATTTCTTGCATAAAGTTTGCTGTATAGGTCATCACTTTTGAAATAACTTCCAAAAGTTTTTTCCATTAGCCTATAACTTTTACTTCGAGTTTGTTTTTCGTACATACAACCCCTGAACGCTGAACGGTGGTAAAAATAGGTGTCGGCTAAATACAGCTTTCGGCAACGCTTACCAGTATGGGGGCAAACGAAATACCAAACAACCCCTTTGCCTAAATTGGAAGGGGCTGAAACAAGTTGTACCCTGTAATTTATTGGCGTTTCATTGCATTTATAATCAAGTTCAAGATAAGGAATATCTTGCTTTGTGTTTACTCTTATAGAAATGCTACCTGTTTTAGTTCCGCTTCTACTCCATGATACTGTTCCAGTTTGAACTTGATTTGGTAACAAATAATTATGTTTTTTCAAAAATGAAATACTAATTGTTTTTAAGTCATCATACAAAGTCGGAAACGTGTAAGGCTTTGGCATTGGAATTATATTGTTAAAAATGAAACCTAAATTTTTAAGGAATATGTATTAATCAAAAGTAAAAGGTTCTCCTTCTTTTGGGTGAACTGATTCGACTTTAGGAACGACAAAAGGCATTAATTTACATAGAACATTAACTTTCTCCCTTGTTTCTAATTTTTCAATCATTTCAGGTAATTTCTCAATTTCCTTGCTCATTATAGCTTTCAATTTATCTCTTAAGTCATTGGTAAAAATCTTTTCATTAGCTTTCATATCAATATACATTTATGGTTAATACACGTTTTAATTCCTGTAATCGGTTCAGGTATGGTAAAAAGGTTTGTTTCCCGTTATTATCTCTTAATGTGCCTAAGTGGCTTTCTATGAATAGGGGAAAATCTGTTATTATACTGCACATATTCAGCTTTACAGGTTGGGTTGGTAGTACAATTCCTGCAAAGTAGTTTTCAAGTTCAAAAATATCATGTTCCCAACTTTCGGGTTTTGGTTGTTCGGGCTGTTTAATCCGTATCACCTCAACCAAAGGTTGATCGGCTGGGGGGTGTTCGGTGGTTTCGGGTTCAGAAAGCACAAAGGCTTTGTAATCGTCTTTTATTAAATAGTCGGCAAGGTCAAACCCTTGTTTCTTTTCTGCTTCGGTGGCTTTACGTTCCAGTAAATAGGAAACTGTAAATATTGCAAGGTGTGAAAGTTCTTTTGCCTTGCTGCTCCATTTATCAAACCCGTTGAGGTCGGGAAATAGTGTAACAGTTCGCCCCTTTAGTATGCTGCACTTTTCAGCGTTTAGGTTGGTAAGGCTGCCAACTGCAACCCAAATAAACTGGGGAAAATAAACGCTGGCAATTACAGCCGTTTTTTCGCTTTCAACTATGGCAACGGGTTTTGTTTTATCAATTAGTAAGTGTTCGCCAAACAAACATTGCCTTAACTCATATTCAGGCTGTTTAAGGGCTTTGTGTACCCAGTAAACAGGCAGTTCAAGGCTCTTTACTCTTTTGCCTGTGGTGGGACTGTAAAGCATTATTTTACCCGTTCTTACTTTGCCCTGTGTATCTATTTGCCAAAATACCGTTGCACCGTTCCAATGTTTTGAAGTGGCAATAAAATAACGGCTTACAAGTTGGCTGGCAACCTCAACCCCGAACAGGTTAATTAGGAACTGTACAAAGTGGTTCGTTTCGGCAACCTGCAAAACCGTTATATCAATTTGTAAAGACTGTTTAAATACCCCAACGGGAATGAATGAAGCGGGCTTTGGTTGAGGTGTAAAAGGTCGGGGCTTGTATGCTTTTGGCTGGGGGATATCAAATGAAATATTGTTATCCTGAAAATACTGTTTCGGGGTGTAATGGTGTCCGCAATTACTTTCACGGTTGCACCTTCCAACGCTGGGGTGTAGGTGTTCGCCCGTTTCCGTATCAATGTAAAGTGAAAAGGTTTTATTCCTTTGCTGGCAACTGGGGCAACGGTAACGGGTATTCATTCCCTTGTATGGTTCTAATATGTATCGGTGTTCAATCATGACTAAATTATGTTTGCAATTTGCAAAGGCGTGTATAGGGATATGCAAACTTGCAAACGTGAAAGGTTGTTTGTAATTAACCTTTGCAAACGTATTTTGCAAACTTGCAAACCTTTGATATTAAAAGGTTTCATTAGGAATAAGTTTATAGTAAACGGTTTTCTCTTTTGTTTCCTTAGATAATTTACAGCCTTGCCCTTGTTCGTTAAATATTTCAATATCTGAACTCATTATTTCAGCAATACGGCTTTCAATAGTTCGCTGGCTTGCTTTGAAATCTTTACAAAGTTTATCCAGTAACTCAACCCTTGTTAAGGTTGCCCCGTCCCCTAAATACATTTCTATAAATTCAGTCATATCCTCATTACTGGCTTTATGCTTTCGGTTGTTTATTACCCCTGAAACTTCGTTTGCATCTGCCAAAACCAACCCTTTAGCTTCATTACAGTATTTGATATAAAATGGGGTATGCCTTGCTGTACTTCTACATTTCAAATACTTCACCCTTATAATATCAGTATCATTTTGGCTGGCATCTTTTTCAAAGCCTACCTGCATAACTGTACTGGCTTTATTCATAAGTTCAGTTCCAAAATGTCCCCTTGCTTTGTCGCTCTTTGGGTTTTCGTGAATTAGGCACAGGAATATTACATTATGTTCGTTTATAGCCATATTCATAAGGTCGATAAGTTCCATACTCTTATCAGTCTTATTGAAATCCTCAATACAATCGGTTGAAACGTCCAGTACAATAAACAAAGGGTTGTTTGTGCTTTTCTTAAAGTGGTTCAAACATTCGTTTAAAGTGGCAAACCTATCTTTACGGTTTATTTGTAAAAGGCTTATGTACTCAAAGTTGCTGGGGTGGTCGGCTCTACTGTAACCAGCTTTCATTTGTATTGACTGTAAAGCATACGGCAACTGTTCCGATAAATTCCTTTCGGTATCTACATAAACAACGGTGTGGGTTGCATTAAAATTAAGCCTGTTAAATCCCAGTAGTTCATTTTTGTTTCCGTTCAGCTTCAAAAATGCTGCACAAATATTTTCTGCCAACCTACTTTTGTGTACCCCAGCTTGCCCCTGAATTACATTGATAGTATGGGGAAATATTACAGCGTTTTCACCTTGCTTTAAAACAGGTTCAGAAAACCTTATTTCACTTGCTTTTAATTCCTTTAGCTTTTCACGGGTTGCAAGTACTGTTTTTAGATTATCGGAAATACTGGCTTCATTGCCTTGCTTTAAAAGCTGTTCTGCTTCGGTTTTAATATCCTCAACCCCGATACTGTATTTATCAAATTCAAAATTCGTTTCCAGTTCCATATCAAAACAATAATAAGGGTTGAGTAAATAAATTCGTGTCGGTTGTATAATACCCAGCACGGTGTTTTGATACTTTACATAAACCCTGTTGAAATAGGTGTATTCTGCCTTGCTTTTGCCATTCAGCTACATAACGGCAAATATTTGCTCTTAAAATTCCTGTTTCAATGGAAACCATTAACATAGTTGAGGGCTTATGTTTGAACGCTGTAAATACCTGTTTCATTTGCCCCTCAAAATGTTTATCTTCGCCATGTCTTTTATGAATGGGGGTGTTCAATGTCTTAATCATTGTTACCCCCTTTCTTTTTTAGGTAGGTGTCGGCTTCGCTGGCTGTTTCTGCAACAGTCTTTTTTCTGCCTTGCCTTAACCAGTTATCAATTTCCGATTTTAGAAACCTTAACTTTTTACTGCCTTTATGTACTGGAATAGTACCAGCGTTCACCCAGCCGTAAACTGTGGGCTTACTGGGTTTATCGGGGTGGTAAATACAAAGTTCGTTGAGGTCAAACCAACGGTCGGTTTCGGTTGGTTGTTCGCTGTGTACCTGTTTACTGTTCTTTAAACAGGAATTAACACAATCAATTATTACCGTTTGTAAATCTTCAATCGGCAATGAAATAAAAACTGTTTTTTCCATATCTTTTAATTTAGATATAGCAAAAAACAGTATAGTAAATAGCCCTATTTTCCCAACTTTCCGCTTTGGGAAAATTGGGAAAGTATTGTTTTAATATCTAATTCAATATTATCGTTTTCAAGTCTTTTATATTGCTTTCTGAACTCACTTGCATCTTTAGTAAGGTTAAGCCCCTTTACTTTTTCATTCAATAAATCTTTGTAAACAATATCTTTAAAATGTTTTATCAATGGTTCGGGTTTATGGCTCTTTAATACCTTAACCCACAAAGGAAAAACCCCTTTTGCTTTTCCTATGTAATTGTTATTTCCATCAATTGTAGGAGGTTCTAATTCACATAAAATTTTCAAACAAGGATTAGCGTGTTCAGGATTATAAAATAATTCCTCAAATATTTTCGGTGTTTCCTGTTCCGATTTTGTCGCAGTTTGTTGAGATTGCAAATTGTGCTCGCACTTATCAAACGTGGCAAACAATCGGGGGTATTTCTTAATTTGTTCCTCAACCTTGTTCACTATTCCTGAATAGTAGCCAAATTCCTTTACAGCTTTATGAGTTATAATAAAAGGGAATTGTTTTTTTACATAGCCCCAGCCCTCATTTATTCCTGTATGCTGAACGTGAAAATAGTTTATGTGAATATCCCTTACATACTGTTCAGCGTTTGCACCGTAAAGGGTGTTCGGGGAAACTTTAAATTCAGTTTCAAAATATTGTTCGCCCTCTTTGTACGCTTCAATGAATGTATTTAAGTAATCCCAGCCATTTATTGTGGTTTCTGTTTTGGTGTCCATATTTCGGGCTGGCAATTCCTTTGTTGTAAAAATAACAGCTAGTTCAGGGGTGTAAATCTTTACGGTATCAGACTCAGTTTTAAGTATAAAACAACCATTGTTTTCAATTTCCCTTTTGATACTTTTAAAAGTGTGTTTAGTCTGCTCCTTTTCCTCAAAAATGGTGGTAAGCCAAAACCTTGTATCAATTAGTTTATCCCAGTATTTGAGTTGTTCCGCAAGTTCATCCCGCACGCTTTCAACTGCTTTTTGTTCTATTTCACTGGGATATTCATATTCAATCAAAACAGCTTTAAGAAGGTCAATATAACCCTGTATTGTCTTTTTTCTTTTGATACCAAAGTGATTTTCAGCTTCGGCTTTCCATTTTGGGAAATGGTCAGGTAATTTCTGAATGATTAAAGCCGCAAAATAAGGTTCGCTGTTCTTAATATGTTCAGTTAGTCCTTGCATAATTTCAGGGTAATATTTTTCAGCTAATTCAGGGTTGAGCGACAACCATTCAACCCATTCGTCAATATTTTTCATTTGTCTTTTAAGTTATACGGGGTTAAAAATCTAAATGTATTTTGTCGGCTGCTTCACGTTTGGTTTGGTCTATAATCTTTGCGTAAATCTGTGTGGTTTTTAGTTCACGGTGTCCTAGCATTTTACTTACTGTGTAAATATCTGTACCCTTTGATAGCTGTAAGGTAGCAAACGTGTGCCTGAAACAATGAAAGGTTATATCTTTTTCAATATCAGCAAGTCCTATCCATTTAGCAAGATGTTTATTTTCGTATGCTGAATAATTTAGCCCATCAAATACTCTGTCGGTTGGTTCTTTCCTTTCACCTAGTAAGCTGTAAGCCTGTTCAGATATAGGCATTACTTCTACTCCTTTTGTTTTTTGCTGTTTGAACTGTATAAAATACCCGTTGCCCTCAATGTATTCCAGTTCACCCCAAACAAGGTTCTTAATATCGGAAAACCTCAACCCTGTGAGGGCTGAAAACAGGGCTGCACTTTTCAATAAAGGGTTATTACATTCCGTTTTTACAAGGCGATTCAGTTCCTCAATGGTTAAGAAATTCCTTCGGGTTTCTGCCTGTTTAACAGGTTGTATTTTGCTGTTCAGGTCGCTGGGTAAAAATCCGTCTTTATAGGCTTGCTTTAAAGTGGCTTTCAATTTATTAAAATAGGAAACTGCTGAATTTTGGGCAAGTGTTACGTTGTTGCTCTTATTGCTTTTGGTTGTGAGTAAATACTCTTTGAAGTCATTACAAAACTTTTCGTTGAGATTGGCAAACTTTAAATTACCACTCGTGAAGGTTTCAAGATATTTGTACGCTGAAACCCAGTTATCATGGTTACTAGCTTTACGTTTGTCGGCAAGGCTTTTGAAATAGGCAACAAAATTCTGTTCGCCCCGTTCCTTTATTCGTTTCTGTTCCAGTTCGTACCCCGTGTAAATTTCGGGTTTATTCAAATGGTTTTCCCGTTTCTGTCTTATCTGTTCGGCAATTTGTAAAGTTTCTTTGTTATGCTGTTTATCAATAGGGTTCTTTGCCTTATCAAATAGGTACAGCCCTAAAAATTCCCTTCGGGTTGGTTCGCCCGTTTCGGGGTGTGGTATTGCTGGGTAAAAATCTAAATACAAACTTTGCCTGTCCCCTGAAATTTTCTTTTCTCTTAGCTTAACTTTTATTGCCATTGTCTTTTATGCTTTAGGGTTTAACTCAATAGTTTATCAATTACCGTTTTCGGAACGTATGCAAACCAGCCCTTTTTTATTTTGGGTATGCTGTTTCGTTTGATAAGGTTTTGTAAAGCTGTTTCTGAAATACCGTATTTGTCCTGCACTTCGGTAAGGTTGTAACAGTCTGCAATATCATGCTGCATTTGTTCGGGTTTAGGTGTTAAAGGCTGGGGTTGCTCAAATAGTTTGTCAATTTCAGAACGCTTAACCCTTGTAATCCTTTGCCCCAAATTCACGGCTTTAATATTACCGCTTTCAATGTAGTAATATGCTGAACGTACCGAACAGTTAAGCAAGCGGGCAACTTCACGAACAGTTAAAAACTCTTTGGCTTTCAGTTCCTCAATAGGTTGGGTTTTTATTTGCTGGGTTTGTTTATTGCTTTGTTCAACCTTACCAGCCCTTAGCTTCTGTTTGTGTGCTGCACTTGCACACTTATGGGAACAGAAACGGGTTACTGTGGTTCGGGCTGTAAACCCCTTACTGCAATGCTGGCAAATTCGTTGTACCTCAATATTTGAACTCATTTTATATCTTTTAATATTTTTACGTTGCTTTAAGTGCAATTAAGTGCAAAATAAAAAGGTCAGAACCCTGCTTTTTGTACCTCAACTGCATTAAGGTACAGATAAGGTACAAATATTTCATAAACAAACAACTATTAACACAAAACAAATCCATACATGTATACATTAAAAAAGCCCTGTATTAGAGGGCTTTAAGTAGGTTTCTTGTTGGTTTGATATTTGATTGTTTTGTGGTGGTTACTTTCCGATACAAAACTTCCCAAAGATGTTTTTCAATAGGTCGTCGTTGGAGATGGCTCCTGTGATTTCGCCTAAGTGATGTAAGGCATAACGTAAGTCCTGAGCAATTAAATCTCCCGTTAAATTAGATTTTAAAGCAGCTAATACCTCTTCTAAGGTTTCCTGCGTCTGCTTTAATTTCTCGTAATGGCGTAAATTGGTTACCATTGTTCCTGAGTTGGACACTTGATTTAAACCCACTACATCCAATAATGTTTGCTCAAAATCTGCCAATCCTTGACCAAATTTGGCCGAAATGGCAACGGTAGGAAAACCCATCGCTTCCCAATCTGCAATGGCAGGTTGGTTCTCATCGACTTTGTTTAATACCAAAATCAAGGGGATGTCTAATTCAGCCATCTCCAACAAAGTAGCTTGAATGTCCTCAGGTTTATCCACACTCACATCCACCACATATAAAATCACTTGAGCCTTCTTTACCCAAGCTTGCGTTCGTTGAACTCCTTGGGCTTCTATCACATCTGTTGTATCTCGAAGTCCTGCCGTATCTACCAAGCGGAATCGAATACCACCTAATACCCACTCATCTTCCAAACTATCTCGGGTAGTACCTGCAATATCAGACACGATGGCTCTCTCCTCTTTTAATAAGGCATTTAACAAGGTGGATTTACCAGCATTGGGTTTACCTACAATCACGGTAGCTACGCCATTTTTAATGGCATTCCCTGCCTTAAAACTAGCTACCAAAGGCCTTACTTTATCTAACAGCTTGTTGACTAAATCCTCCAAATCTTGGCGATCCGCAAATTCCACATCTTCCTCACCAAAATCCAACTCCAGTTCAATCAATGATGCAAAATGGATTAGTTCCTCTCGCAAAGCAGCTAATTCTTGCGAAAAACCTCCCCGCAATTGATGCAAGGCAGCAGAAGTAGCTGCGGCTGAGTCAGCGGCAATAACATCCGCTACCGCTTCTGCTTGAGCTAAATCAAATGCTCCATTCAAAAAGGCTCTTTGTGTAAATTCCCCCGCTCTAGCTAATCTAGCTCCTTTTTCCACAAATAATTGAATGATACTTTCTTGAATATAGGGCGAACCATGGCAAGAAATCTCAATAACATCTTCTTTGGTATATGACTTAGGGCCTTTGTATAAACTAATCACCACTTCATCATAGACTCTTTCATTGGACTCAATACGTCCATAGTGTAAAGTATGTGGAGCTTGTTTGGATAAATCTTTGTTCGGGAATACCTCATTAACCCATGCAATGGCCTGATCACCCGACAAGCGAATGACACCAATAGCACCTACACCCAAAGGTGTAGCTAGGGCAATAATTGTATCCTTAAAATCCATTATAGCAAGTTTTGCAATTTCATGGCCACTGACATATCTCCAGAAATCTTGATTTTCCCAGTCATGACAGCCATCATCGGGTTTAAGTCGCCCGACATCACTTTACTGAAATTTTCTACTGTGGCAGAAATAGTACAATCAGCTTCTTCATTTTCATTCGTTACTGTTCCGTCATTTTTTACCACTATGATTCCTTCTGGAAAAGCAAACTTAAATGATACACCTAAGCCGCCTTTTTGTGCAGCCATGGTAGCAATTCGATCGTTGATGTCTTGAAATGTCATATTATTTTTCTAAATGTGTCAATAAAAAGCAAATTTAAGGCATTTATTTCCTTAATAAAATAAACCTATACCTCGCGGTGACAAATCCCTTTAAAGTCGCAATACTGGCAATCTTCTAAATTAGCTGTTTTCTCAAAAGGGGCTAATGGATCTATTAATCTCTGAACCCAATGCGAAACCAATTGTTCTGATTCTTTCAAAAATGCAACTAAAGGTTGATTCTCACTAAATTCAATATTCTCTGTTAAAACTTTTGGCCCCAAATTTCTAAATGAAATGATACCTGGCTGAATTAGAATATTCTCTGCTTGGATTTGCTTCAAATAGTCGACTCGCTCTTCGCTTGGTTTAAGCAATTCTGAACCCAATAAAAACTTATATAACCACAATTGAAAAAGCTTTTCCTTAATATCTTCGGAAGTTAATTCCGACATAAGATCTTCTCCAATCTTTAAATCCTTTTGCTCTACTTTACCCGTTTTGTAATCAATAATCCGAATAGTATTGGTCCCAAGACGATCCATTCGGTCAATTCGTCCTTTAATTTTTACAGGCCAAGTTTCTCCATCGACCGAAATATTAACCATGGTCTCTAAACTTCCCTCCACAACTAAAAGTTCAATAGCTTGGCTTTCCCACTGCGGTGAAGCTTGCAAATAATTTTCTAAAATCGTTTTGGCAACTTCCTTCAACACATAATTAAAGCCTTTCTCTAATTCAAATAGCCCTTTTTCTTTCTCTATTTCTCGAATGGCCTGATTCAGGTAATCATCCAAATGGTTGATTTTATCATTCCAATCCACTTGATCCAAGTTCCCTTGAAATTTTTCAATTATTTCCGAATCAATGATTTCTAATACTTTATGAATCCAAGTCCCAAAAACATCAGCTCCCATATCATCGTCGCTCTGTTTTTCATCTCGCAAACCCACAATTTGAGAGAAATAATATTTCATCGAACAGGTCATCAACATAGACACAGAGGAAGCAGATAAGCCTCTTTTTTGAAGTCCATCTTTGATCTTTTGTCGCATATCCCCCGTTTTTTCAATTCGGTTCACATGCTCTTCTCGCTGTACTTTTGGTTGACCTAATTGCAATATGGGCTCTTCCAAAATCAGATTAGGATTCTTCTTTTTCCAATCAAATCGAATTTGTTTGATGAAACGACTCATTTCCTTGATGTTCGATTTTTCTGAAGGTTGTACATAACAGAGTATTACTTCTTGTGCTCGCTGCAGTAATCGATAAAAGTGGTAAGACGTAACGGCATCTGCCTGAGTAAAAGTTGGCAGTGAAAAATAGGACATGTTGGCTATGTCCGTTGGGATCAAGCTTTCTCGCTTTCTTGTTCCTGGTAATGAACCTTCATTCAATGACAGAATGATTACACGGTCAAAATCCAAGGTTCTTGTTTCCAGTAAACCCATGACATGCAAGGTTCTGGAACTATGATCCGGTCCCTCAAAAGTCAATTTTTGCTGTTGCAGTAATTGCATTAATAAAATTTTCCCACTTTTAAATGAAATGGGAAATCGATCTTGTATGGAAGTCTCTAATGTTTCACAAACATCAAATGCTTGTTGAATGGCTTGAGCTTCTTCATCCCATTCATTAGCAGGATATGCACGTAAAATTTGATTAATAAATCCTTTGATATGCCCTAATATTTCAGAAAAATCAGATTCGACATTAACTAAAACATGATGAAGTAAAGGAATATTGATCGCTTTAATCGTTTCAAAGGACACATACAAACTATCAGTACCCAATTTTGACTGAAGCCATTCACTATCTACTATTGGATTCTGTTTGGACCAGTATTTCACATAAACTTGAACTAATGGGTGGTTCCAAAGTTTCATAAAATGCGACATGGGAAATCGTCCATCTATTCCCCTTTGAGTCAATTCCCACCATAAGGTAATCAAAGAAAACACCTGTGTTTTTTTGATGGAAAAGCCCATGGTGATGTTTAGTCTATCTTTGAACTCACCGATATATTGGGTCACTTGATCCAAAAGAGACTCGTCTCCCAGTACCAAAGCAACCTGTTCTTGATCTCCATTTGTATAAGCCCATTGACGAATTGCCTCCATGGCCACATAAATCTGAGCGGAAGGATTGGCGACGCCTAAAATTTGTACTTTTTTAGGGTCTTCCAACAAATGTTTTCCCATCCAAAGGAAAGGCCCACGTGCTAAATAATCTTGAGAAGCTGGATGAGCATAGTTTCTCAACCAATTGCCAGCCCTATGAAATTTGTTTTTCACATAATATTCATCGGCATCCCAAAGTGTTTCGGCTAAACCTTGTTTCAACAATAATCGGATAATCTCCTCTTCTGCTTTGGACAAGGCATTAAATCCGACAAAATATATTTTTTTGAAATTTTTAGTGAGGGCAATACCCTTTTCTAAATTCTCAACCAATCTACGATATGCCATGCCTCGGTACACTAAACCAAGCGATTCCAGACGGCTTTTAAGACGTAAATAAACTTCCAGCAAATGATCATAAAGCTGAAAATATGCTTTAGTATTTTCTGTGATGAATTTTTCAGGATGATCTTCGCCATATTCTTGTCCCCAACGCTCCAGAGATTTGGCTTCCGATAAAAATGAAAATAACTGTACAGGGTCAACTAAATAAAGATCTAATACATCAAAATCCTTCAACATTAATTGACCCCAAGAAACAAATCGATCAAAATCCACTTGCTGATCTACTTCCTTAAAACTAGCAAAAGCTTCCATCAATAAGGAAATGGGATCCATAAGCTCAGAATCAGTCATTTGAAGAGCAAACTCCTCAATGGTCATAATTTTAGGAGAAAGAAAAGGTCTTTCTCCTAACTGAGCTAATTGTGTTTTAAGGTAAAGCGCTCCACGTTGAGATGGCATCACAATGGCCACTTCACGTAATTCATCAAAACCATGTTGGGTTATGAGGTGTTCCGCTGTCTGCCTTAAAAATGATTTCATACTGTCTTACAAATTTCCCTTTTTCATTTCTTTGACAGCATAATCCACGGCTCTTGCAGTAAAAGCCATGTAAGTTAAGGATGGGTTTTGAGTTGATGTTGAAGTCATGCTAGCACCATCTGTTACAAATACATTTTTCACATGATGCATTTGGTTCCATTTATTCAGTAATGATGTTTTAGCATCAGCCCCCATTCTAACTCCACCCATTTCATGAATATCTAAACCTGGTGCTTGTTTGGTATCCCGATGGCGAATGTTTTTAAAACCTGCTTTGGTGTACATTTCCGTAAACTGGTCGATAAAATCTTGCACCATTTTATCATCATTGTCATCATAAGCTACATTGACATGCAAAATTGGCATACCATTCTCATCTTTTTTCAACTTATCCAGTGTGACCTTATTGGATTCTTTCGGTATGGTCTCCCCCATCATGTGTGAGCCCGCATACCACATTTGATTCATTTTTGGGTTTAATAAGGAATTTTTCAAGCTTTCCCCTAAACCTTCCCGATCAGTACTTGAACCTCTTCCTGCATTCATACCGGCCGCATAGCCACGTAGGAAATTGGTTTCTTGCTTATACAAATTACGGAAACGAGGAATATACCCAGAATTAGGACGTCCGCCTTCCGTTTTATAATCCAAATAACCTTCATATTCAGCTGAAATAGAGGCACGGTAATTATGAAAAGCAATATGTGTACCTAATAAACCAGAATCATTTCCAAGGCCATTCGGGAATCGATGTGAAGTTGAATTCAATAAAATCAAATTAGTATTTAAAGCCGCAGCAGTAACAAAAATCACTTTGGCATAGTATTCCACCATTTCTTTAGTATGAGCATCAACCACACGAACACCAACAGCTTTTTGTTTCTTCTCGTCATAAATGATAGAATGCACCACCGAATCAGGACGTAAAGTCATATTACCCGTTTTAGCTGCCCAAGGTAAAGTCGATGCATTGGCTGAAAAATAGCCCCCATAAGGACATCCTCTTTGACATAAATTTCTACCTAGACATTGTGCTCGGCCTTGTTGATAGTGAATATCCTGAGGTTGAGTTAAATGCGCACATCGACCAATAATCACATGGCGGTCATTATATAGACGTTTAATTTCCTTTTGAAAGTGCTTTTCAACACAAGTCAATTCATGAGGCGGTAAAAACTCCCCATCAGGAAGGGCATCTAAGCCATCTTTATTGCCTGAAATCCCTGCAAATTTCTCTACATGGGAATACCAAGGATCTAATTCTTTATAGGTTATTGGCCAAGGAGTCGCAAAACCATCTCGCGCAGGTCCATCAAAATCCAATTGAGACCAACGCTGTGTTTGTCTTGCCCATAAAAGCGATTTCCCTCCTACTTGATAACCCCGAATCCAGTCAAAAGGCTTATCTTGTTCATAGGGATGTTCTTTATCTTTCACAAAAAAATGCTTGGCATCTTCCCTGAATGCGTAACATTTGGAAATGATGGGGTTTTCCTTGATTTCTTCATCCGTCAATCGACCTCGGTGGGGAAATTCCCAAGGAGACATTAAGGTGGTAGGATAATCTTCGTTATGAGTAACTTTTCTTCCTCTTTCTAAAACCAATGTTTTGATACCTTTCTCACAAAATTCTTTGGCAGCCCATCCTCCTGCCATTCCTGATCCAATGACAATAGCACCATAGGTGCGTTTTTCAGCATTTGTTAAATAGTTCATTGCTATAAGCTTATGATTTTTTGACAGGAGCACAGCCGTTAAAAAAGCCTGGTGCCATGACATAATGATAGTATTTGACCATAATTTCTTCCGAGGAAGTATAACCTTGAATAGTTAATCCTTTTAGGGTTGACATGGCTTTTTGTGCATCAGCACCAAGATTACCCTGAGCCATAGAAAAAAGGAATTGCTCTTTTTCTGCTTGGCTAGCTTGAGTCCAAGTTTTTTTTGCATAGGATTCAAATGAATCGGTAAATCCATCCACTACTTTTCGGAAAGTAGCTTGTGCAGAAATTTCGTAGCAATCATCCAACATGGTTTTTATAAACACTGGAACTCCTAAACTTACCGCCCCAGGAATTGTCGATTCAGGTATAATAACTCCCACCCATTCATTCAGTTGTTGGTCTTGTTTCGTAGTCCAAGGTTTAGATTTCTCCGATGTCTGTTTTACCGGAATTTTTTGAGCCGAAAGGTCGTAAAATGCTACCGTACCTAAGGTGGCTAAGGCCATTCCCTTGACCCATTCTCTACGAGAAATTGTTGTCATGTATTTTCAATGTTTAACTAGGTAAATCTAATGAAAAAATGGGAGCTTGTTGTGCTGAAAATGTAGGTAATAGGTCAATTGAAATATACTAAGTTCCACTCCGCTTAAATCAAGTTCGCCTCCTTCCCCAATTTTTGGGATTGTTGAGTGTATATCTCTGCATGTTATCATATGCATTTCTACTTAAAACCACGTAATCATGATAATTGGAATGCCAATCAAAATCGGGATTTATCATGTGTGCAAATTTTGATACAACCGATTTATATGATCGAACCACAGTTGAAATTGATCCATATTTAGGCGAAATGGAGGCCATATTTTCTCTTATTGAGCATGTATATGTTCTTTGAATGGATTCAAAATTTGGCTCAAAAACATTCGAGTTGAATGAAGTTTCCTCTTCCTTTGATACTGTTAAATTAGACTTTATTTCTGGATTATTTTTAATAATCAACATACCATGCATATGATCAGGCATGATGACAAAATTGCCTAATTCAACAAATGGAAAATGCAATGGTATTTCTTGCCAAAATTTATCAGCCAATTTGCCTAATTCACTTAAATGCATTTCATTATCAGAATTGGGGATTCTTTTAACGATGGAACCAAAGAAGTGAATTCTATTTTTAGTAACAAGTGTGATATAATATACTCCAGGTCTTCTATAATCCCAATTGGGTTTTCGAGTGGAATCGACACGGTATTTATTCCGAAATTTTCTAGGCTTCATGAGTGGTATAGGTGAAATTTTCAACTGTAATGATCTGTCATAAACAGGTCTCGACAACAAAAAAACCACAATAACTCATCAAAAAAAATCTAAAAACCAGAATATCAACTATCAGATGAAAGTCGAAGCACTGCTTCGACTCAGTAACTAAACGACACATTCTAAAGTCGAAGCACTGCTTCGACTCAGTAACTAAACGACACATTCTAAAGTCGAAGCACTGCTTCGACTCTAATCAAACAAAAGCCATTTTACTCCATAACCAAAAACTCGCGACATGGCTGGATGAAGGTAAGCCGTGTAATAATTATTGTTCAGAAGACCATAATTGGCATGCGACATTTTGAAAAATAAGCGTACCCGATTAATACGCAAGGAAACATAAGGATCAAGCTGAACAAAAGCTGGTACTTGATAATTATTTTGAAGGTGGTATTGTTGAAGCGCAGGTTGATACGCATCGGCAAAATAGGCCGATTGATGATGAATATCTATTCCAAATTGAACGTATAATAACTTCTTGTATTGAACATCCAATGCTAAGTTAGCGTCAATCAACAAGTTGGGCATGCGCATAACATCGGGTCCTGTTTGCGTGTTGGCATACACCTTCGTAAACCAAGAGAATTTTCTCCATTGGCCTCCTAAATCCACTGAAGTTCTAAATACTCCAATATCCGATTTAGTTTGAGTTGGAGTGGCTAAAGAATCAAAATATATCCAATCAGAAATACGCTGAATAGTTAAACCTGGTTTAAAATAAATATATTTTGACTTCAGATTAATCCCTCCATAGATTTCGTCCATGGATACATTCGCAAAATCATTTTTCCATCGATACGAGGTATTATACACCCAATTGCTCGCAATACTAGGACTGTAAGATATTCGTTGAGCCGTTACCTGAAAAAAGGGCGATTGAAAACTTGCTTTTAATCGATAATCAGAACCTAATAGATATTCTCCTTCGGCTGTAAAATCAATATTCTGATTAAATGATTGATTAATCCACAAACCTACATAATTTTCAAATCGATCTAATTTACTCTCGTTCAATGGATTGTAAACTGACCAATAACGTTGCTTTAAGTAAGTCCGATAAACAAATTGCTTGTAAATTCCTTTTAAGCCTGTTTGATGACTGTAAGATGACCAACGGTTTTCATTATAAAGAGAATCTTCTGCTGGAGCCTGAATGTATTGAATGTAGGTTCGTGGATAAAAGCCATCTGTTAATGATTGTTGAAATGCTTTATCTCTAAACTTAACAGTTCGGTTTTCCACGTCTAAAGCTTGAAATAATTGTAAACCTTTCCAGCCTATAAATTCATGATAGACATGAAACTTGATGAATTTATCATTGGATTGAGAAAGGGAATTGGACAATATAGCTGTATTATCCGTATACTTCAATGCTTCATCGGCTGTCAATGTCTTTGACAATTTTACCCCACCTTGATCATTCGTCCCTTGATCAAAATAATTAATATGTCCCAATAAGCGGTACTTCTTATTTTTAGATTGAAAATTAGTATGCAATAACAGGCCCCATTGTCCCAATAAACTTTGCTCACCAGATTTGAATGCCGCATCTGTCAAGACTTTATCGGCTACCATTCTTTGAAGAGCAATGCCAATATTCCAAAGAGAATCTACGTTTCTAGCAAAATTAAAATTCAAACGAGTTTGACCACCTCCTCCCAAATTATATTCCACTTCAGAATAAGGCGATTTGGAATTAAAATACCGCACTTGGTCAGCTTGAAATGCATAAGGAGAATATACCGAATACCCTAATTGAGTTCCTAAACTACCTGGCGATTGAAAAAATACCTGTCGAACGGCTGTCCCATCATTACCCAAATTGGCAGTCAAAAAGCCACTTTTCTCTTGGAATAAATAACGCTGAAACAAGGTCAGCGTCGTGTCTATCCTACGCTTAATTTCTCTTGAATTCACGATGTCAGATTCATGCACAAAATACATGGTATTGGGGCCATAGACTTGTTTCGTGGAATCATCTAGGGCAGCTCGACCACTTTTTTGAGGTCCTTTATTTTTTCCTTGATTATTTTGGGTAGCCGCATTGGGGAAGCCATTCCGATCATTGGGATTTTGAGTACCCGGAAATCCAGAATTTGAACCAGGTGTTAACACTTGAGCCCAAATCGAAATTGGAAGTAAAAAAGAAATAAGAAAAAGATAAGTTAACCGATATTTCATCCCCACAAAGGTAGCTTAATTTAAGGAAATTATCTTGTCAGGCTTTGGTTCAACATGCTCCAAAACAAATCTTCCTTGTTTAAAAAATACATCTCCATAGGCAAGTAGGCCATTTTTTTAGTTAAAGCAGGAAATTCCTGATAGGCAGCTTGAAGGCGAACAAAATCCTTGTGTGTCGCTATAAATGCCTCATTATCTGCCATATTAGCTGCCTTTGTATTCAATTCAAGTAGTTCTGCCTGACTAAAACGATGATGATCTGGAAAAGATTGTGTGCTTTTCAATTCCCCTAAAGTACCAACTTGTTCAAAAAACAAAACAGGATCCGCTATACCTGCCAAGGCATGCCAAGCATTAATCGTTGCTACATCATTTCCAATGGGATTGCCATATCGAATAGAAGCAAAAAAAGTAGGTTTAGGTATTTCGGATTCAAAATAATCCATTTGCTGCTGGTCTAATTTGGAAGGACATCGAGTCACCACAACAGCATCTGCCCTTTCAATACCTTCTCTCCATTCCCTTAATCGCCCCATAGGCATTAAATGGTCTTTAAAATAAGGTTGATCAAATGTGGTACAAATGATATTAAAATCCGCTTTCAGAGCTCGGTGCTGAAATGCATCATCCAATATAACTGTCTCTAAGTTTGGCACCTGCTCATTCATTTGTTGAATACCAAATACTCGGCTTTCGCAAACTGCGACATGAACATCAACAAATGTAGCCTTATAGGTTAGTGGTTCATCCCCAACTTCAGATGCTTTAGAATTTACTTCTACCCATTTAAATCCTTTGCTCACACGACCATAGCCTCTACTTAAAATACCTAAAGAATTATTCCAAGGTGAATTCTTAATCAAATAAGCCACTAATGGACTTTTCCCAGTTCCACCAACGGCCAAATTTCCAACGACTATGGTTTTAGGCTTATCAAAATGATGTGATTTAAACCATCCCCAATCATAAAAAGTATTCCGCAAGGAAATAATCAATCCATAAAGCAATGCCGGAAACCAGGTGATTATATTTTTCATATCAAGTTTAAAGCTAAAAAGAATCGTCGAGGCGGCAAAACAGCCCAGAAAATAATAACTTGCAGCTATGTTCGATATATCCGTTTCTTACCAAAAACATTCCCTAAAATTTCACTTTGAAGCTGGTACTTCCCGAGGAGTATTAACTGAAAAGAATTCGTATTTCATTCAGATTAAAAACAAGAAAAACCCCACCCAAGTAGGATTAGGTGAAGCCGGTCCCTTGCGAGGCCTAAGTCCCGAATTTGAAGAAGAAGGGCTAGCTGGATTCGAGAAATACATCAAGAGTGCTAATTGGGAGTTTTTTCCTGAAACTTTAGAAGAAATTCCTTTATTTATTTCCCATCTCCCCTTAGGTTATCCGTCTTACAAATTTGCCATTGAAATGGCTACTTTTGATTATATCCAAGCTAAAAATGGGGTCTATTTTGACAATGAATTTAGCCTTGGAAAAATGGCAATTCCCATCAATGGCTTGATCTGGATGGGGAAACCCGATTTCATGGAAGATCAAATTGAACAAAAAATCGCACAGGGTTTTACCTGTTTAAAATTAAAAATTGGCGCCATTGATTTTGAACAAGAATTAGCTATTTTAAAAAACATAAGAAGTCAGTTTCCTGCCAATAAACTAAGTATTCGAGTTGATGCTAATGGAGCATTTACAAGCCATGAGGCGGCACATAAATTAGAGAAATTGGCCCAATTGGATATTCACAGTATTGAACAACCCATTCGGGCTGGACTTTGGAATGCGATGGCTGATTTATGCAAAGAAAACATATTACCAATCGCTTTAGATGAAGAGTTGATAGGCTTAGAAAGCGAAGATCAACAAAATCAATTACTTGATAAAATACCAGCAAATTACATCATCATTAAACCCAGCTTAGTGGGTGGCTTTTCTGCTAGTCATGACTGGATTCAAGCGGCAGAAAAACGTAAAATGGGCTGGTGGATAACCTCAGCCCTAGAATCCAATATAGGATTGCAAGCGATTGCACAATTTACAGCAGAATATTCACCTTCTATCCCACAGGGTTTAGGAACTGGCACCTTGTACACGAATAATTTTGCTTCTGGCCTATCCATTCAAAAAGGAAATTTACATTTCAACCCAAATTTCAATCGTATCAATCCTTTTCATGAAAATCATATTTAGGAAATTCATTTTAAGGCCTATCTTTACAAAAAAATAGAAAAATACTTCATGAATACGATTGACGCGGCAATGATTGCCATCCTAGAAAAGCGCTTAGAACTCTCTAAATTAAATTATTCAGATGAAAGCTACGATGATGTAGAAGAAATCTTACACGATTTAGAAGATGATTTTAATGAAAAATATGGTGATCAATTAGAAGACATTCTGGAGAAGGTTCATATCAAACATTGTCCTGAATCCGATGTCCTTTTGCCTACCGCTTACTTAGCTAAGAAATTCGTAGAAACAGAAGATGGCGAAATTGAAATTGGTAAAAAAGAAGGAGTCGAGGTAGAGTGGATTGAAAATCCTGCTGTAGGTGCTAGATTGGTATTGTTACCTTCACCAACGCGTATTTTATTGATGACACCAAAAGGCATCAGTGTAGTTTGGGAAAAAGAAAGCTAGAAATTCAACTTTCGAATAGTATCATATTTAAATACAAAAGCAGCTAGAAATAAATTCTAGCTGCTTTTGTATAAAATGAATTCAAAGATAAATTATATCCAATCCACTCCTTTGACTAACAATTTCTGTGTTTCAAGTCCCAGTGGATAATCAGAATAATCGTGCATATAATCCCAGCTTGCCATGGGTGGTAAGCTCATCAAAATAGATTCCGTTCTTCCATTTGTCTCTAATCCAAACTTCGTACCTCGGTCGTGCACTAAATTAAATTCTACGTACCTGCCACGACGAAGTAATTGAAATGCTTTTTCTTTCTCTCCAAACGGCCTAATAGCGTTTTCTTGCATCAAGTGACTGTAAATTGGAACAAATGCCTCACCAACTGCTTTCACAAATTCAAAATTGGCTAATTTTTCTTCTAAGGTTTTAGACTTGACATAATCAAAAAATATTCCGCCAATTCCACGCGTTTCTTCACGGTGAGTATTGAAGAAATAATCATCTGCCCAAGTTTTATATTTAGGGTAATACGACTTATCAAATCGATCACATACAGCTTTGATCTGCTCATGAAACCATTTAGCCTGTTCAGGAATAATGATGTGAGGGGTTAAATCAATGCCTCCCCCAAACCAATGTTCTCCGTTGCTTAACTCAAAATACCGAACATTCATGTGAATGATAGGAACCCAAGGATTAATGGGATGCATCACTATAGACACTCCTGATGCAAAGAAATCAACTTCTTCTTTGATAGCAAGACTCTTCACCATTTTTGGATGCAAAGGTCCAAACACAGCTGAAAAATTAACTCCTGCCTTTTCCAAGATATTGCCGTTCACAATAACTCGGGATCTCCCACCTCCGCCTTCTTTACGCTTCCAAAGGTCTTCTTTAAATCTGCTTCCCCCATCGACAGCTTCTATACCTCTACAGATAGAATCTTGTAAACCTTTGAAATAATCAGCTATGACTTCCTTACGCATACTTATTGTGGAGAATGTTGATTGGTATCGGGTGTTTCTGAAGGACTTCCTAATAATGAATTAAGCGAATCCAATTCCGAATCACTGACTTGAAGTGAATCCGGCAATGTACTGTATGAACTTTGACAATTAAAATCTTTTTTGACCACACGTTTATCCAATTTATCAAAAGGCACAGGTTTATAATTGGCCAACAGAGGGTCATTTACCACCTTAATCATAAATCGCTTGTAGATTGGAAGTGCCGTCTTTGAACCTTCACCAAGGGCACCCGTTCGAAAGTGAATAGACCTATCGTCACCACCAACCCAAACACCCGAAATCAAATTATGGGTCATACCAATAAACCAACCATCCGAATGATTGGAGGTTGTTCCTGTTTTTGCTGCAAATGCAGGAGCATATCGGTTATTGGCAGGTAATAATACTTCTCCTTCATTCCACAATAACGAACTCCCCGTTCCACCTTCATACACGACTCCTTCTAACATAGAACGGACCAACTGCGCAGATTCTTTTCGAATAACACGATAGGAAACAGGTTCAAATCGCTGCAAAACTTTGCCATTTTGATCTTTGATCTCTTGAACAATCATGGGTTCAACATGAATACCTTCATTAACAAAAGCGGAATAAGCTCCAATCATTTCATATAATGATACATCAAAAGAACCTAATCCAATGGAAGGAACAGCTTTTAATGGGCTCTTGATACCCATTTTTTGGGCATAGTACATGACCGTATCGGCCCCAACTTCATTTGTTAACCGAGCGGTAATGGAGTTAATGGATTTAGCCAATGCTCGTCGAATGGGCATTGCGGCATAAGAAAATGTACCATCCGCATTGGAAGGACGCCAAATTTTCTTCTCCCCTTTTTCTTCCACTTCTAATTCAAATGGTTCATCGGTCATCATGTAGCAAGGCGACAAATCTTTAGGACCATCAATAGCTGCAGTATAAACAAAGGGTTTAAAGGTTGAACCTGGCTGACGCTTGGATTGCTTGACGTGATCGTATTTGAAATATTTAAAGTCTAATCCTCCTACCCAAGCTTTGATATGACCTGTATATGGATCTAGTGTCATCATACCTGACTGCAAGAAATGCTTATAATATTGAATGGAATCATAAGCACTCATGGTCATTTGTTCTTCTCCCAAAGTAGATCTCGAATAAACCCACATTTTACGCTTAACATTCTTCATGTAATGCAAGACAGAATCAGGATTTTTGGGAAATTTATGTACCAAAGCTTTATAATATTCTGTGCGTTTAGCGACGGTATCAATGAAACCTGGAATTTCTTTACCATGTTCATCTACCCATGGGTTTTGGCCTGTCCAGTGATTATCAAATGTTTTTTGAATGGAACGCATACCTGATTCCACCGCTTGCTCGGCATGAATTTGCATCCTTGAATCAATGGTGGTATAAATTTTCAATCCATCTCGATACAAATCAATCTCCATATCATTGGCTTTTGCCCACTCATTCAAATACTTGGCAATGGCTACTTTAAAATAGTTACCCGTACCATCGTATGGAGATTCTTCATTAGAATGCAATTCAATCGGCATTTTTGCCAAAGAATCATAGGCATTCTTTTTGATATAACCTGCTTTAACCATTTGAGCTAATACCACATTTCGACGCTTCCATGCCCTATTTTGCTCTAAAGGTTTACCTTCATATCGCTTAGGATTATATGTTGTGGTGGCCTTTTGAAGCCCTACTAATATAGCGGCTTCTTGGATGTTCAATGAATCGGGAGAAGTATTGAAATAGGTTTTGGAAGCTACTTTAATACCGTACGCATTATTTCCATAATCTACCGTATTTAAGTACCAAAGGATGATTTCATCTTTTGTATAAAATCTTTCCAATTTGATAGCGGTAACCCATTCCTTTGATTTATAAATCAATTTGCTAAGACCTGGTATATATCCAAACAATCCCGTTTTTGTAAAACTCTTTTTAGTACGTGTTTTGAATAAATTCTTAGCTAATTGCTGAGAAATAGTACTTCCACCTCCCCGATCACCGCCTTTTACTAATCCCACTGCCACTCCAGCCCAAGCTTGAAAATCAATCCCTGTATGCTCATAAAAACGCGCATCTTCTGTGGCCACTAAAGCTTGTACCAAATAAGGAGAAAGTAATTTATAATCACGAATGGGAGTTCTGTTCTCAGCAAAGTACTTACCCAATAAAACGCCATCGGCAGAATAAATTTCGGAAGCTTGAGATAACTTAGGATTTTGCAATTCATCAACACCTGGCATTTCACCGGTCAACCAAAATATATTGGTCTCAATCACAAAAAGGTAAATCAGCACATACATGACCACTTTCCCTGCCACTTTCCACATGGTCACAATAGGTCTGTAATAAGGGGAATTGCGATCTACATGAGCTTCATAATAAGCTTCAACCATTCTCCATTTTGTCCGAAGAAAAAATTGGGTCATGGCCACTTGCCCAACCAACCAAGAATACTTTTTTTCGCCCAGAACACGAGCTAATAAAGGCAATAAAAAAGCAGTTAAACGCTCCAATCCTGTCCAGAAAAGGCTTTTAAGCTGTTGAACGATTGCGCGAATTCGTTGTAGCATAAATGGATTGAATTATTCCGTTTCTAATTTTTCTAAGATACTCATTAAATCCGTAAAATCCCTAAAGCCAGGTCTATCCTCTTGGCCAGCAGTTAGTCCGATACCCTGGATTGAGCTTTGTTCTACCCATTCTTCCAAATCTTCCTCAGGAAGTTCTAATCCTAAAATAACGGGATACTGAGCTGCCCAAGTTTCTATTTGAGCTTCCATTCCCAGTAAGGAATCAGGAGAATCTGCAACCAATAAAAAGTAGTTTACATAAGGAGCTGCAGTCGCAAATAATGCTGGTAAATTATCTGTATCTATGTTTACCCGCATCATTTTAGGAATGTCCAATTCCAATAAACGAGGTAATTGTGCTCGAGAATCCACTTCGATCCAATCAGGAGCATAGTTTTGAACTATTTCTTTCATTTGATCGGCTGAAACTCCTGAAAGTTCAGCTACAACCTCTACCCCACTCAACCAATTCCTTATTTCCTTATATTTATCTAGTGGCATATTATGTAAGGCAAACCCTAACCAATCTACCCCCATGCCTGCACAATAGCGAGCGTCTGAAAGGTTATCAATTGCAGAAACCTTAACACGTGTTTTTAACATCATAATCTCTTCTAAAACAATTGGCAAAACTACGGTTTAGGACGTGAATTACAAATAAAATTGACTTAATGGAGAAATAATTCCCTAAATTGCAGAAAATTTCTGCAGGCTTTGAACCTGAATTGAATATGGAAACAAAAGGACGCGTTCTCGTCGCTATGAGCGGCGGCATTGACAGCTCGGTCGCAGCTGTTTTATTACACGAACAAGGTTACGAAGTCATTGGCATGACCATGAAAACATGGGACTATGCTAGTTCGGGTGGAACTAAAAAAGAAACAGGTTGCTGTTCTTTAGATTCCATTAATGATGCCCGACATATTGCGGTATCCTTGGGATTCCCTCATTATATCCTGGACATCCGCGAAGAATTTGGCGATTCGGTCATTGACTATTTTACTAATGAATATGTGGAAGGCCGTACTCCTAACCCATGTGTCATGTGCAATACACACATCAAATGGGATGCACTTTTGCGTAGAGCAGATCAACTAGGCTGTGATTTCATTGCTACAGGACATTATGCACAAATACGCCAAGAGAATAATCGATATGTGATTTCTAAAGGCGTTGATGCCTTAAAGGATCAAAGTTATGTTTTATGGGGTGTTTCACAGGAGAGCTTGGCTAGAACGATTTTGCCGCTAGGCCATTTAACCAAGCAACGCATCCGTGAAATGGCTACTGAAAGGGGTTTTGTGGACTTAGTCAATAAGTCTGAGAGCTATGAAATCTGTTTTGTGCCTGATAATGATTACCGTGGCTTCCTCAAAAGACGCTTACCTGAATTAAAAGAGGCTGTACAGGGTGGAAACTTCATAGATCAAACTGGTAAAGTCATTGGAAAGCATGAAGGATATCCATTTTATACCATAGGGCAAAGAAAAGGACTTGGAAAAGCCTTTGGTTTCCCCGCTTTCGTAACTGAAATCCGTAAAGAGAGCAATGAAGTAGTCATTGGGAAATTGGAAGATTTGAATCGAACTGGCATGTATGTTGGCCAATTAAATCTTCAGAAATATGCTGAAATTCCTGCTGGTGGCTTAGAAACTATCACTAAAGTTCGATATAAAGATGCTGGCACAGAAGCGCTGATTGAGCAAATAGGTGGTAAAATTAAAGTTACTTTTCACGACGAAGTTTCAGGTATTGCCCCAGGTCAAGCTGCTGTATTTTATGAGGGAGATGATGTGATTGGCGGAGGATGGATTTTAAAATCATTCCAAAAAGGAAGTGTGTTTGAAAATATTCAATCTTTTGAAGTATGAAACAAATAAGTCTAACGGGATTTTTGGTGTTACTATGTTTACAAGTCAACATAGCCCAAACGACCCAAAAGTATCCTAAAGCTGATATTAGTTTTTTAGTAATTGGCGATTTTGGTAGACAAGGTGAGTATCATCAAAAAGAAGTTGCCCAACAAATGTCTCTTACCGGAACAGAAGCTGATATTGACTTCATCATAACTACCGGAGATAATATCTATCCCAAAGGTGTGGCTAGTCCCATGGATCCTATCTGGAAAAGCAGTTTTGAAGATATTTATTTGGGACATAGTCTACATGTTAATTGGTATCCAGTTTTAGGGAATCATGATTATGCTGGCAATCCTCAAGCGGAAATTGAGTATTCTCAAATCAGTAGAAGATGGAATATGCCAGCTCGCTACTATTCCAAAACTTATAAATTATCGGATGGTAGTCAATTGTTGATCGCATTTTTAGATACCTCCCCTTTTGAACTAGGCTATTATCAAGATGAGGATGAACCATTCAGAACTAATGTGGCATCACAAGATACCAGTGCTCAAAAAAAATGGTTTACTGATTTGATGTCAAAATCAAATGCCCAATGGAAAATAGCAGTAGGTCATCACCCTTTGGTAACTTCTGGCCCACGAAAGGATAGGAAAAATCATGTGGCAAACTCGTGGCAAGCCTTAATGGAAAAAGTAGGTGTCGATTTTTATTTGGCAGGGCACGAGCATCATTTGGAATACAATCAACTTAGCCCGAAGCTCCATCATATGATTTCAGGCGCAGGAAGTAAAATAACAGCATTGAAATCCACTGAAAAAGCCAAATTTGCACAATCTGCCAATGGTTTTGCCGCATTTTTCATTCAACCGAAAGTATTGGAATTCCAATTTGTTGATGAATCAGGAAAAACGCTATTCAGTCAACAGATCAAAAAATAAATACCAATATTCATTTAGGTGGCTGATTGTCAAATTACTATTATGACAATAGTCAATTTTTACTGAGAATTTTTTCATGATTAAAGAATTCTTTATCTTTAATCATTGAGCCTATCAAGGTTCAAATATTACCATACTACTATGGTGATTTTAGGATTACGTGTTTCACCTTTTATTGTATTAAGTATTTGAAATTTATTCCTAAAATATCCTTCAAGGAAGACCTGAAATCAGAGGGTTTTGAATGTGTTGATTTGCAAGAATTTTATCATAGAGATTGGTCAAAATTTGAACCTAATACCCCATTCTTTCCACATAGAATAGATTTTTATGTACTTCTAATCATTACTAAAGGATCCGTTAAACATAAGGTTGACTTCCAAGAGTTTTTAGTTAAGGAAAATGAGTGTTTAATTATCTCGCCGAATCAAATACATGAATTAAATTCGGAGTCCGACTACCATGGTTATTTCATATTCTTTACTAAGGAATATTTATTAAACTACTTTACTCCTAGTACATATTTTCATATTTCTCAACTATTCAATTACCACATATTTAAGCCTGTTTATCAATTAGATGAATGTATGATGGATTATGCGGGAAGAGTAGCTTCTGAATATGTGTTCAGCCCCTATGTGCTCAAGAATCAAATTATTTCATCGTTATTTTCCATCATTCTGTACAAGCTTAACAATAGAAACTTATTATTTACAGAAGGTATCACGAAGCAAGGCTTTGAAGTTTTTGAAAAATTTAAAAATTTAATTGAAAGCGAATATTCAAAAAGTAGGAATGTCAATGACTATGCCGAGAAAATGAATATCTCGTACAAACATTTAAATGAAATATCGAAAAGGTTCACGCATCGTACAGCGAAGGAATTTTTAGATGATTACGTCATTCTTGAGATCAAAAGAAAACTCAGTTCAACGACGCTTTCGATTAAGGAGATTTGTTTTGAAACTGGTTTTGATGAACCTACCAATTTCAATAAATACTTCAAGAAATTAACAGGAATTACTCCACTTGAATTTAGATCCAAACTCAGTTAAGGTAACAGATTTACCATCATCAGGCATAAATTAACCTTTTGCCACTTACGAATTTTATTGAATTTTGTCATGTTATAAGTAGAACAAGTTTTCTAATTATGATTTTGGTCAAGACATTATTAATTAATCATATTATTTAATTCGCCTTTTAATTACCAAATCCTGTGTTCATATAATGAGGTGTAAACATTCCGTGTTTACACCTTTCTTTTTTTAGCGCAATCTAAAGTTTAGCCTTCCAGCATTTCTTTAGGCACTTTTCTATTTCGTTCCATTTGAATGATTTCAACATCATAAATTCTGGATCCATCTATTTTCAATTGAATAGCCGTCTGAATCGGATGAAATCCATGCTGTCCGGCTGCACCTGGATTTATAAAAAGCATGTTATTTCGCTTGATATCTCGTTTAACTTGTAAAATATGGGAATGACCACAAACAAAAATCTGAGGAATACCCTTTGAAAAAGCCTCGTAAGCATCGGGTTTATAAGAGGAAGGTGCTCCAGCTATATGCGTCATAGCTATATTAACTTCTTCACAACGAAACCGCATGATTTTGGGATACATATTGCGGATAGTTCTATCATCAATATTTCCATAAACTCCAGCAATAGGCTTTTTGTAAGCGATTAATTGATCTGCCAACTGAACAGATCCCCAATCTCCTGCATGCCAAATCTGATCACAGTCTTGTAAATGAGGCTCCAATCTTGGATCTAAATAGGAATGTGTATCTGAAATAATCAATATTTTCTTCACACTACTCTGCCCTTTTGTTTTTTAAAGAGATTAATAATTTATCTGTAATCAAGGTATTGGCAAGCCATGCTTTTTTCTCACCTTGAAATGCTGCCATTAATTCTTGGTTTACTTTAGGGTCAGCTTTAACCCAAGCAGGAGAACCTGCATCTTTGTAGGCAGAATACCAAAATGATGCCACTCGATGAGCCGAAACCATCATTCTATCTTGCACCTTCGCTCCCAATTTATTGCCATAGGTTTGAATGAATTCTTTGGTGTAGTAATTTAATGTTCTTCCGTTTCTAACTACTTGCATATGCTTTTTATCAACACCAATAGCCAATGTGACATCCTTTTCCACTTGAAATAGTTCTGGTAACATGGCATGTGATTCCAACAAAATTTCAAAGATAAAATCTTGAGGTTTAGCAATATACATCAATGGCTTAGCTTGATACGACGCTAAATTATATTGCGCTAATTGTTCTTCAGGCACTAAGGTCTCCCACAAAACATGTAAACCTTTCTGCCCTGTTAATTGGCCATCGTGATTTTTAGTTGTGTGCAAGGGAACATGAGCATCTGCCACATAATGACCTAAATCAGCTGCATAAAACAACACAGAATCTTTCATTTCCTTTTTGAAAGCATTCACTAATCGTCCATAAACTCGAACTACTTCCCAGGGTACTAAGCCTTCTTTACGAAGTGAATCTAGGCCATATTTGGCAACTGCAGCAGCATAGTCGTGAGGAATAGCCGTTTTAAAATTAGCTCCAAATAAATCTGCATCCATATCTAAATAATGTTTCGCCTCTTCCAATTTATCTTCGTTTCGACGAACATCTGGTCGAATGGATTGATTGACCAAATAATCTTGATTTGCATAAAAATAGGCTCCTAAAGGCTCAGGTAAGGCATAAATGGATATTTGCTGTAAGGTTTTATGCGCCAAAAATCCCCAAGAAGTTATCAATAGAGTGATTGGAATAATGAATAAAAAGTAATACTTAGGATTTTTCATCTTGGATTTGTTGAATGAATGATTTGGGAGATTTTCCATATTGTTTTTTAAAGGCACGCGTAAAGTAAGCTGGATCATTAAATCCCACTTGATAAGCAATTTCGGATATATTGTATTCTGAATTTTCTAATAATAATTTGGCTTGTTGCAATCGAATGGAACGTATAAACTCATTTCCTGCTAGGGATGTTAAGTTCTTTAGTTTACGATACAATTGCATTTTGCTCATATCCAATCCTTTTTCCAAATCATCCACATCAAATTCGGCTTCCGAAAGGTGATCAATGACCAATTGAGTAGCTTTTTGTAAAAACGGGTCTTCATAGACAGGAAGTTTACCTTCTGTTAGACCTTGCTGTATCATTTGCATTTGCCAGTTTTTCCTCATTCGTTCCTTGGTCTCCAGCAACTTATTCACCCGAATTTCTAAAATATCGGCATTAAATGGTTTGGAAACAAAATCATCTGCCCCAGCTTGCATACCTTCTATCTGGCTTTCATGAGAACTTTTAGAAGTTAAAATCAACAAAGGAATGTGATTCGTTTTTGGATTTTGTCGTAAGGCTCTACACAGATTCACACCACTCATTCCAGGCATCATCCAGTCGGTAATTAATACATCAGGAATAAACTTCAATGCAATTTCCAAAGCTTCTTCTCCCCTTTCAGCTTGAATAATTTGGAATCGATTCTTGAAAATATCGGAGATAAACAGACGCATTTCTGCATGATCATCCACCACCATCAAAATTTGTTTTTCTTGTTCTATTTCTAGCTCATTTGTTTTCTTAATAGCTGAAAGAGGCTCTTCATTAGAGAAAACAGGATATGCATGTATCCAAGATGAATCATAGTCATTTTTCGTCACCTTAAATTCAAAACTGAAATCACTTCCCTTGCCCAGTTCGCTCGTAACATCGATTTTACCCAAATGCAGTTCCATAAGTTCCTTGCAAAGAGATAAACCAACCCCAGTGCCAACACGGCCAATCGAATCAGGAACTTGATAAAAGCGATTAAATATATGAGGCAAATGAGTCGAGTCTATTCCTTTACCCGTATCCATCACATGGATTTTCACCACCTGAACTTCCTCTGAATCCGCTTTGAATTGTTTAGCCAAATCCATTTTAACCGCTATCGTTCCATCCTCAGGCGTATGTTTGAATGCATTTGACAGTAAATTACTAATACATTTTTCGATAATGTCTGCGTCATAATAGACGAATAAGGATTCCATAGGAGCAGTCCATTTCAACTTAATCTGCTTTTGCACAGCATAAGTCTCGAAGCCTTGTAGAATTCCATTCACTTGCAAAATCAAATCATGCTGAGCAATCACAGGTTGTTGTTTTCCCGCTTCAATTTTCGACAAATCCAATAATTGATTAATCAGATGTAATAGCTTTTGCGCATTTTGATAAATGGATAAAATTCTGGACTTCTGCTCTTTATTAGCTTGGGTATTATTTAAAAAATACTTTTCTAAAGGACTGATAATCAAAGTCAAAGGTGTCCTTAATTCATGTGATATATTAGTAAAGAAATGAGTTTTTACTTGTTCCAATTCACGAATGCGTTCTTTCTCTATTTCCTTCATTCGAAGGTCCGTTTTAAAGGCCTCTCGGATTCTTACTTCCCTCATAAAACCTAATATCATCCCTAAAAGCAAGAAAGTATAAAGTCCATAGGCCCACCAAGTTCGATACCATGGGGGTAATACGGTAATGCTTAATTCAAAAGGTTTTTCTCCCCAAACTCCATCAGAATTCGTCGCCTTTACTTTGAATGTATAGTCTCCTGGATTTAAATTGGTATAAGTAGCTGTTCGCTGAGTTCCTACCTCATTCCATTCCTTATCAAATCCTTCTAAATAATAGGCATAGCGGTTATTTTTAGGTCTTTGATATTCTAAAGCCACGAAGTCTAAACTGAATACTGTTTGATCAGGTTGAAGAATTAAGTGTTTGGTTTGCAGGATATCCTTATCTAAGGGTGAGTTTTCATCCCCCACTTTCACGGGTTTATTAAATATTTTCAATCCCGTCAAATAAATAGGAGGAATATCCATTTTCATCCTCAAACTATCCGCCTTGATGAAATTAAGGCCATTGGCTCCACCAAAGAACAACCAATCTTTGCTATTTTGACTATATGCTTGAGCTAAAAATTCTTTTCCTTGAAGACCATCTAATTCATCAAAATTGACAAATTTGAGTGTTTTAGAATTCATTTTGGAAATACCTCCATTGGTACTTATCCACAAATTCCCCTGCTTATCTTCCATCATACTTCTTAAAGTATTAGAAGCTAAACCATCAGCTACAGTAAAGTTTCTAAATCCCTTGCCCGGACCAAGAAATAAATGCAGCCCTCCACCATTGGTCAACACCCATATTCGCTTATTTCGATCTTGAAATATTTTAGTGATATTATTATATCGAATACCATTAGCCGATTCATTTTTATCAATGTGGGTTAATTGTTGGGTGGCGATGTTGTAGATATAAATACCAAAACCCGTTGTCCCAATCCAAATTTGCTTATTATCCAACACTAATAGACTCGAAATATTCTTTGTACCGAAATTCTTAATTCCTAAAGCTGGATATGGAATTCGATACTTCTTGCTAGGTATATCAAATTCTATCACTCCTAAGCCTGCCGTGCCTAGAAGTAATTTATCTCCCATCAAATTCATGGCAGTTAAATTGGCTGCACGGTTACCCAATTGATATGGATAGGCCACTTGCTTTCTCTGTGGTGTCAAATTTATTAATCCATGTCCCCAAACTCCAATCCATAGATTTCCTTCTGAATCCGACTGCAATAAACTCACATCAAAATCAGCCACAGGATTTAATTTGTTAACTCCTGCATTATTAACAATATGCTCTATTTTACCAGTTTTATAATTAAAATACGAAAGCCCAACGTTCAGTCCAATCCAAACTCCATTAGGATCAGTTTTACTAGCACTAATTGCGGTTACTTTGTTACTTAATAAACCTTGCAAGGTATTGGGTTTGTACCTAAGAATAGAAAAGCGTGGTTTCTGATAAAAAGCAATATTTAAACCTGCTTCCCAAGTACCTACCCAAGTATTTAAATTGGCATCCGTAAATAAACTTGTTACAGAAAAAGAGCTAATCCCTAAATCTGGATCTGGATTAGACGAAATTTGATAATAAGACGAAAAATCTTCTTTTTTCAATACATAAACACCATTGTCAGTACCTATCCATAAATTGTGATAAGCATCTTTGGTTAAGCTGGTAACGATGTTTTGCCGACTTAAAGGATTCTGCGAATTAAAAAAGACACGTGTAAAGTGTTGATTTTGAGGATTAAAGCGAAACAAGCCTCGCCCTTCAGTCCCAACTAAAATGTCTCCATTGGAGGCTTCATTAATTACCCTTACCCGATAATCCGGTGTATTATTGTTTTCGGCCAATTTAAATGGCAAATAGGATCTGGGTCCTAGTCGAGAGATAAGCAATCCTGTACGAGTACCAAACCAAATTGACCCCTTAGAATGTCGATAAATCCTCACAACATCAGCCATCATGGGATTTTTCACATCTGATTCTTTGGCAATCAACTTGTTTTCTCGAGTATCATAAACTAAAATCCCTAGGCCTGTAGCAGAAACCATGACCCGATGATTTCCCAAATTCAAAATGGAAGAAACTGTCATCGAAGAGAAATCTTCCCCATTAGGACCTTTGGAAAAACGATACACTTTACCTGAAGCTAGATCTATTTTATTTAATCCAGCATTACGTGTACCTGTCCACATATTCCCTTCGTCATCTTCACACATGGTGAAAATATCGCTACCACTTAAGGTTGTTGAATCTGAAGGATCACTTCTAAATACAACGAAATTATTTCCATCATATCGGTTCAAACCATCTGAAGTGGCAAACCACAGAAACCCTTTCTTATCTTGAATGATTTTTGAAATGGTACTTTGAGACAAACCTGAAGCGGTAGTCAAGCGCTCATATCGTTGACTTTTCTGAGCCAAGAGTAGTAGACTGGCTCCGAAAAACAAAATCAAGAAAAGGCTAATTTGTCGTTTCAAAGGATGAAGAAATCAGAAAAATAAAAACTAAAATTAGAAAATTATTCCTGAATCCTGAGCTGATTTATCCCTTAATGAAATAAAAGCTTAACAGATAATTTGACTCAAAAAGCTTATTTAAAGGCGATTTTTCCCTTTAAAATCTTTCAAAACGCTATTTCTGCAAGATATATCCTGATATATGAAAGATTTGTCCTAAAGTATCCAAGCATTCGAACTTAATTTTGAGCACGTTTAAAGACAAAATAATTTAGTTTTTATCCTAAACGCCTCTCCATTATAAAATTTATCTGAATCAAATTATGAATAAATCATTTGTTTCGTTTTCTGGCAAAAATTTTGACAATAAGTTGCCGAAATACCAGCAATTAATTAATTCACTTCTACAAGATATCGAGATGGGAGAATTGAAGCCCGGTGAGCGCCTTCCATCCATTAATGAAGCTTCAGAAGAATGTTATTTATCTCGTGATACCGTAGAAAGAGCTTATACGGAATTACATAAAATGGGAGCAATAACTTCCATCTTTAGAAAAGGTTATTTCATTTCAAATTCTTCCTCGAAACTAAAAACCAAAGTGATGTTTTTAGTTGGAAAAATTACCGATACCAATAAAGCAATTTTCAATTCTTTCAACGAAGCAGTTGGCAAAAACGTTTTAGTAGATATTTTCACCTATCAATATAAGACGCGTCAGTTTCAAGAGATCTTAGGTCAACAATTAGGCAATTACCATTATTATGTCATTATGCCTCATTTGATCGAAGAGGAAGAAGAAAACATCAAATGCCTAAAAAAGATTGCTGGAGATAGATTGATCTTATTAGACCAGCAGTTTGAAAGTATGCAAAATACTCATGCGAGTATTGTTTGTCATCCTAAATCACAAATCATTCAAGAGTTTACCAACCATACAAACCTGTTTCAAAAATACCGTTGCTTGAATCTCGTATTAACTGAAGAAGAATACTTCGATGCGGAATTTATCAATGGCTGTGGAGATTTCTGTGAATCCATTAATATGGATTTTAAAGTATTGGATGGTCTGGACGGAGAAGAATTAAACCAAGGCGAAGTGTACTTCACTTTAGATGATTCCGACTTAATTCAGGCCATCAAATACGCAGATAATCAAAACTGGAAGCTAGGACAAGACATAGGAATCATATCCTACAATGATCAAGGATATAAAGAAATATTATCAGGTGGAATCACGGTACTTTCCAATCAACCTGAAAAAATCGGTCGAAGAGCGGCTGCACTCATTGGAGAAAGCTATAAGACTACGGAAGAAATTGATCTAGAATTGATCGTAAGACTATCACTTTAGGGTTTAATTTTGTGGAAACGGGTCATGAAATTCATGACTCGTTTTTTTTGTTTATATACTGAATATTTCTTTGTAAGCCTGTTATTTTAGTACGTTTGATGGCTGAATAATGAAATAATTCTTTAAATACCTCTTCCGACAAATCCTCCCAATCACCTCTCTCCATCTCTAAAAAAGTCAATTTCGCTTCTAATCTCGGTTCTTGATGTGGTGTGGAAAATCGGTTCCATGGACAGACATCTTGGCAAATATCACATCCAAAGATCCAATCCTGAAAATCGGATTTCATCGAAGCAGGAATACCTTCCTTTAATTCAATGGTGAAATATGAAATGCATTTAGATCCATCCACCCAATAAGGTGTTAGCGCTTCTGTTGGACATGCATCAATACAACGGGTACATGTACCACAAAAATCTTTGATAGGTCCATCTGGTTCTGCAGGTATGTCAATGAGCAATTCTGCAATGAAATAGAAACTCCCCTGTTTGGGAATAATTAAGTTGCCATTTTTCCCAATCCATCCTAAGCCCGATTTTTTTGCCCAAGCTTTTTCTAATACAGGAGCCGAATCAACAAACATCCTGCCAGAAATTTCTCCTAAATCCTCCTGCATTGCATCCCATAAGACTTGCATCTTATCTTTAACTACCCGGTGATAATCCTCTCCAAAAGCATACTTAGATACCTTAAAATGATGATTTAATGGAGTTAAAGATGGACTTGGATAATAGTTAAAAACTAATGAAACAACCGTTTGACAACCTTCCACTAATTTTCTTGGGTCTAAACGCTTATCAAAATGATTCGCCATATAGGCCATTTCTCCTTGTAGACCTTGATTTAACCAAGCTTCCAATCTAGGGGCTTCTTCATCCAGAAAGTCGGCCTTGGATATCCCACAAAAGGAGAAACCTGCTTCAAAGGCTCGTTTTTTAATCAAAGAAGAAACTTGTTTGGAATCTAGTGTCATATTCCTAAAATTACGAAGATGCCTTATCTCTGCCAAACTGTCATAAAATACTTTTTGGCTTATGATTTGTGTGGCTATGAAAGCGTATTAATTTTGCCTTATGAAAAAGAAAGAAAACGAGAATAATTTAGAGGAAGAGAAAATCCAATCCGAAAATCAGGAAAATTTGACAGATAACGAAGGGACAGAAACACAAGAGACTCCTACGGATGAGTTGGCCGAAATGAAGGAAAAATACCTTCGCTTGTATTCAGACTTTGAAAATTTCAGAAAGCGAACAGCTAAAGAGAAAGTAGAATTAATCCAAACAGCCTCAGCTGGTTTGATTGTTGATTTACTACCGGTCATCGATGATTACGAACGCGCTCTAGCCAATGCGCCTGAAGGTGAAATCTCTGAAGGAATTCAATTAATTTTTGCCAAAATCAACTCAGTCCTACAATCAAAAGGCTTAAAAGAACTTCCTGCTAAAGGAGAAACTTTTGATGCAGAGATACATGACTGCATTACCCAATTTGCAGCACCTACAGAAGCTGATAAAGGGAAAGTGATTGAGGTTATAGAAAAAGGATATACACTACATGAAAAGGTCATCCGCTTTGCGAAAGTGGTGGTTGGTAATTAATAACAAAAATGGCTCAAAAAAGAGATTATTACGAGGTATTGGGAGTAGCTAAAACAGCTTCTGAGGAGGAGATTAAGAAGGCGTATCGTAAGATGGCCATCAAATACCATCCAGACAAAAACCCAGATAACAAGGAAGCAGAAGAGAAATTCAAAGAAGCGGCAGAAGCTTATGAAGTTTTAAGCAATGCGCAGAAAAAAGCTCAATATGACCGATTTGGACATGCTGGTATGGGTGGAGCTGCAAGTGGAGGATTCAATGGAGGTAATATGAACATGGAAGATATCTTCTCTAATTTTGGAGATATCTTTGGCGATGAAAGCCCATTTGGCAGCTTTTTCTCTGGAGGCAGAGGTGGCGGAGGAAGACGCCAACGTAAAGGTTCTGACTTACGTATTAAGCTAAAGCTAAATTTAGAAGAGATTGCCAATGGTGTTGAGAAGAAAATCAAAGTTAAACGCCATGTAGCTTGTAAGACCTGCTCTGGAAATGGTTCCAAGGACGGTACCGACTTAAAGACCTGTCAAACTTGTCAAGGTTCAGGTCAGGTTCGTCGTGTTCAACAAACTATGTTAGGGCAAATGGTGACTTCATCAACTTGTCCTACCTGTAGTGGAGAAGGCAAGAGCGTTGGAGCTAAATGTGACGTATGCTTTGGTGAAGGTCGTGTATTAGAAGAAGAAATCATCCCAATCAAAATTCCTGCTGGCGTATCCAATGACATGCAATTGTCAATGAATGGTAAGGGAAATGTTCCCCCTCGTGGTGGTGTAGCGGGTGATTTATTAATTGTGATTGAAGAAGAAGCGCATGATGTATTACATCGCGATGGCAACAATATCATTTATGATTTATATGTCAGCTTTGCGGATGCAGCTTTAGGTACCTCGGTTGAGGTTCCTACGATCGGAGGTAAAGCTAAAATCAATTTAGAGGCAGGAACTCAAAGCGGCAAAATTCTTCGCTTAAAAGGCAAAGGAATCAAAGAATTAAATGGTTACCATGTTGGCGACCAATTGGTTCATGTGAATATCTGGACTCCTAAGCAATTAACTAAAGAAGAAACCGAAATCTTGGAGAAATTAAGAAGCTCGGAAAATTTTGCTCCTCAACCAGGAAAATCTGACAAAGGATTCTTCCATAAAGTTCGAGATATGTTTAGTTAGAAATAACTAATACAGGTAAATAAAACGAAGAAAGGCTTGAATCATCAAGCCTTTCTTCGTTTACAAGGAATAATCAATCTCGTGTTTATCCATTAATTCGGGTAACCTGCTTATTGAAAATCTCTTCCAACTCCTTGTATTTAGCTGGATTTACTTTTGATTCCTTGAAAGCCGAAACAATCAAATTCATTTCATAAAATGCAATCTGAATATCCCGATCATGTGAACGAATATTATCTTCAGAGAAATAATAATCAATCGCCTTAGAATTACGCTTAATAATGGTATTTGCCATACTTAAAGCCTTAGCTTCATCACCAATCTCCAAATACAATCCAACGGAACTAGCTGAGAACTGATCGTATGGAATTACTTTATTAGGCATTACCTTATCCAAATAATCCAATACTTGCTTAGCCTTTGGCAAATTACCTTCACGAATCAACTGATCTGCTAAACGATAAACTCCTAAACGAGCAGTTACACTAGGAATCCCTAGATAAAAATCGCCATGATAGTAAATCTTCTCATCATTTAAACCTCTCCAATACATTTTATTCAAGAAGTTATCCGCCATGATTTTTGTATTCACGAAACCATCTTTAGCTCCTGGAATCTTGAAAGGCATCAAACGATACGCATAACCTTCTAATTGCATACTTTCTTTCAATCCTAAATATTGGTCATTAGGTAAGGTAGAAGCAAAATATATGGGGCGCTTCCATCCTGCTTTCGCATTGTTGGAAATAACTTCCAATTGAATCAACTCTCCTTTGAAAATATTTTTACCTGGTAGCTTCCATCCAATGCTGGTGCTCAAGAATGGTGTAAACTCTTTAGGAAACCAATTACTAGCCGCAATTTCCGTTGGATTAACAGGTATAACCAATGAATCTGATGGGAATGTATTAATCATATCTCCCGACTGAGTCTGCGCCTGAATTCTTGGGTCGTTTTTATGTAATAAATCCAAATAATCGGGTAATGACATTCCTTTGATATTCGGATTACCATTATACATAATTTGATCATTAACACCCTCCAAAAATTGATCTTTCGTTAACTCGATTGGCAAGGGCATTGACTGGTAAGTTTGACGCTTCATTTGATCAATGTACCAATCAGTTCCTAATAAAGATAAGTTACATACACGAACGTCTGTTCTGAAGCCTTCTACCTCTTGTACATACCAAAGAGGGAAAGTGTCATTATCACCTCCAGTAAATAGAATGGCATTAGGAGCACAACTATTCAATAGATTTTTAGCAAAGTCAATTTGGTGATATCTACCACTTCTATCATGATCATCCCAGTTTTGCTGAGCCATAATCAATGGGGCAGAAAGCCCAAATACAGCTAATAATGACCACTTTAACTGCGGGCTACGGACAATCTTTGTCAGCCAATCGCCAATTTGCATAACACCCAAACCAGCCCAAATAGCCATAAAATAAAAGGATCCTACATAAATATAATCCCTTTCACGAGGTTCTACAGGCGGAGAATTCAAATAGACTACTAATGCCACCCCACTGAGAACAAACATTAAAATGGTTATCAAGAAATCCTTTTCATTTTTACTATACAATAAGTAAAAACCTAAGAAAACCAGAATCAGTGGCAAAAAGAAATAGTTATTTCTAGCTTTATTATTGGCTAAATTATCTGGTAATTTGGACGAATCTTGAAATGGGTTAATAGCCCAGGCATCTTGGTAATCACTTTCTCTTCCCAAGAAATTCCAAAGCAAATAACGCATGTACATATGCCCCACCTGATGCGTAAACATAAAGCGTAAATTATCCCCAAAACTAGGTTTTTGTCCTGCAGGAATACCCAACATTTCTTGGTACAAGGCCACATGCTGAGGTGAATTGCTATAAACACGAGGCAACAACATTTGCTGGTCCTTCTGGTAAACGTATTCAGGCTTGTAGGTATAGACTTCGTATTTACCGTCTTTCAACTTGTAAACTGGCTCACCTTGTTTAAATTCTTCAATTTCAGCCGTATACACAGGACCATAAAGTAAAGAACGCTCACCATATTGCTCTCTTTTCAAATACTTCAAGAAGTTCAAAATATTACTAGGATCATTTTCATTGATCGGAGGATTATAACCTGAACGTACTAATGCCACGGTGTACGTGGAATAACCAATCATCAAGAAAACAAAAGAGAATAATGCAATATTTAATACCTCTTTACCTTTGGCATACGAATAACGAATACCAAAGACTACGGCTAAAATGACTAAAAATAAGAAAAATAAAGCTCCACTACCATTACTTAGTCCCAACGAATTCACAAAGAATAATTCAAACTTGAACGCGATGGAAGGTAAACCAGGAATGATTCCTGAGTTAATAATCGCCAATATTATCAATCCAACAAACATGGCGATAAAACCGCCTTTGTAAGTAGGTTTAGCTTCACGCTTGAAATAATATAAAATAGCTAAGGCTGGTAAAGTCACCAAGTTCAATAAATGGACACCAATGGATAGACCAACCAAATAGGCAATAAATAACAACCAGCGATTTGCCTCAGCACGATCTTCTACCAATTCCCAACGGAACGCAGCCCAAACTACGATGGCTGTAAAGAATGACGACATGGCATATACTTCTGCTTCAACAGCAGAAAACCAGAAAGAATCAGAGAATGTATAAATTAAGGAACCTACTACACCTGAAAACAATAAGGTATAGGTTTCGGGCTTCGATAATTCTTCAAATGACTTATTAATAACCTTACGACCAATCATCACGATGGTCCAATGCATAAATAAAATAGTCAATGCACTACTTAGCACCGAAAGCATGTTTACCCAAAAGGCAACTCGACTCACATCACCTAGGGCTAATAGGGAAAACATACGACCTAACAATAGGAATAAAGGTGCTCCAGGAGGGTGAGGAACCTGCAATTTATAGGAACAGGCGATGAATTCTCCACAATCCCAAAAAGAAGCAGTTGGCTCAACGGTTAGCGTATACGTAACTAAAGCAATAGCAAATACTGCCCAACCAGTTAGGTTATTTAAGCGTTTAAAATTCATCATATTTTAGAAATTAAAATCAAATGTACAGGGATTCATCCTGTCAAAAAAAAGCTTTCTGTTAAGAGTTGTTAATTGAATTGCCTTAAAAAGCGAACGTCATTTTCAGTAAATAAGCGCAAATCCTTGATTTGATATTTCAACATGGTGATGCGTTCAATTCCCATTCCGAATGCAAATCCATTGTATTTCGTTGAATCAATACCTACGTTTTCTAAAACGTTAGGATCCACCATACCCGCTCCTGCAATTTCTACCCAACCCGCCTGCTTACATACATTACAACCTTCTCCTTTACACAATAGACAAGTAATATCCATTTCTGCACTTGGTTCAGTAAATGGAAAGTAAGACGGACGAAAACGTACTTTCGTATCCTTGCCAAACATTTCTTTGGCAAAATGATACAATGTATCTTTTAAGTCCTTGAAACTTACTTTTTCATCCACATACAATCCTTCCACTTGATGGAAAAGACAATGCGCACGTGCAGAAATAGCCTCATTACGGTATACTCGGCCTGGCATAACGGATCGAATAGGCGGTTTTTGATGTTGCATCAATCGGATTTGTACGTTGGAAGTATGTGTCCTTAATAAAACATCATCTTGTATTTCGCCAGCTCCTTTTTCAATAAAAAAAGTATCCTGCATTTCTCTTGCAGGGTGATTTGCTGGAAAATTTAAAGCCGTGAAATTGTAGAAATCCGTTTCGATTTCTGGACCATCTGAAACAGAGAATCCCATCCGATTGAAGATTTCCAAAATTCGGCTACGAACTAAAGTCAAAGGATGTAAAGTACCTTGCTGAACAGGGCTAGATACCGTCAAATCCGAAGGAATTTCAAAGCTAGACTTAGCATCAGCAAATGATTCCTGCGCTTGATTAAACTTATTTTCAGCTAGATTTTTTAATTGATTTAAGGCTTGTCCAACCTCTCTCCTATTTTCAGCAGGTACATCTTTTAAGCCATCAAATAAACTGGCTAATCGACTTTTACGACCCACAAATTGAATTCGGAATTGCTCTACTTCAGATTCATTGGAAATGACAAAAGCCTCAATTTCTTCCTGAATCACCTTTATTTGTTCATTCATTCAAAAAAAATTTAATTATAATATTTTAATCCCCAAGGTAAGATGCCAAACGCTAGCTTTTTGAGAAATATTTACATCACTTGGAATAGGTACTGTTCTTGATAAATCTGTCAAATTACCTTCATAACGTAGGTCTAAGGTTAATCCCAACAAATCGACTCCTCCACCAACTGTGTAGGAAAAATAGGCCTTAGATATCGCATCTCGAACTGAAGCAGAAGATGCTACTGAAGTAATGGCCTGAGCAATGGTATTGTCCGAATTCAAATTATATGAAGCCACAGGACCTGCCAATACGTGCAATGGACCAAGTTTATATCCCAATAATAAAGGGACATCTAAACTCGTGTAAGCAACATCGACCATTTTATTCAAACTTGTTACATTGATTGTGGCATTTTTAGCCGTTACCAACACTTCAGGCTCAATGAATAATTTACGACCCACACGGGCATATACACCACCAACATAACCAGTTTTTAAAGCTAAGTTTTGGTTAATTATATCATTTATTGGAACAGATGCTCCTTTATACGTCATACTTTCTACATTAATAGAAGATAATGTGATACCTCCTTTTATTCCAAAACGGAATAAACTACCTGTCACTTTTCGAGCACCAAATTGGGCATTAGCTTGAAAAATTATTCCTGTAAGGAACAAAAACAGTAAGCTGAATTTCATTGACTTTTTCATGATTGGGCGGTTTAATTCAATTAGCTTGTAAAATTATCCTTTTTACTCCGAAAAAAAAGGAAAAACCAAATCAAAGCGTAATTTTGGGTTCTTAATTTATTTATGTGGCCAAAGCCAAAACCTCTTTTATTTGTCAATCTTGTGGACAATCATCACCTAAATGGTTAGGGAAATGTCCAGCATGCGGAGAATGGAACACTTTTGTGGAAGAACTCCTTGAAACTACCATTCATCCTGCTGAAGTTTGGAAAAATAAAAGCACTCATAGAACGGCTCCTGTACCGAAATTATTGCAAGAAATCACTTTTGAGAGCAGTCCAAAACTTCAATGTTCGGATGAAGAATTCAATCGGGTATTGGGTGGAGGTATTGTACCTGGAAGTTTAGTCCTGATTGGAGGAGAACCCGGAATTGGGAAATCTACTTTATTGCTTCAAGTAGCTCTATCACTTCAAGGCCCCAAAATATTGTATGTTACCGGAGAAGAATCCGAACAACAGATCAAATTAAGAGCTGATCGTTTAGGACCCATCTCTCAAGATTTATACATCTTAACAGAAACAAATACTCAACAGATTTTCAAGCATTTGGTTGACTTAGAGCCTGATTTAATCATTATTGATTCTATTCAAACCCTCTATTCTGATCAAATTGAATCCGGCCCTGGTTCGGTGTCGCAAATTCGAGAATGTGCCTTGGAGCTCATGAGATTTGCCAAAGAAAGTGGCACGCCTATCTTTTTAGTGGGGCATATTACAAAGGAAGGATCCATTGCTGGACCTAAAGTGTTAGAACATTTAGTCGATACTGTTCTTCAATTTGAAGGTGATCGAAATATGATTTATCGTATTCTTCGTACTACCAAAAATCGATTTGGTAGTACTTCAGAATTGGGTATTTATGAAATGTTGGGCAATGGCCTTAGACCTGTGAGTAATCCATCCGAAATCCTTCTTTCCTCTAGGGATGAACCTGCCTCAGGTATCGCTATTGGAACTATTTTGGAAGGAAACAGGCCACTTTTGATTGAAATTCAATCGTTAGTAACCCAAACATCTTATGCCACAGCTCAAAGAACAGCTACAGGATATGATGCCAAACGATTAAATATGTTGCTCGCCGTACTAGAGAAAAGAGGAGGATTTAGGCTAGGAACGCAAGACGTATTTTTGAATATAACAGGAGGAATCAGAGTGGATGATCCTGCCTTGGATTTGGCAGCTTGTATGTCTTTACTTTCTTCTCATGAAGATAAAGTCATAGATTCTAGCATTTGTTTCGCATCTGAAGTGGGATTGGGTGGAGAACTTCGAGCGGTAACTCGTATCGATCAACGCATCGCTGAGGCTGAAAAACTGGGATTCAAAGAGATTTGGATCAGTAAATACAACCAAAAAAGCATCAATTATAAAGCCAAAACAATCAAAGTTCAATTGGCAAGCACCTGGATGGAAGTTATGATGAACATTTGGAAACGAAAGTAATTTCTGGGTAAGCAACATGGATTAAATGCAAACCATGCGCGGGTACAGCTCTTCCTGCTTGCTTTCGATCTTTAGCGTCTAAAATTCTGATTAAATCCGCTTCATCCCATTTGCCTAATCCAATTTCAATCAAAGTCCCAACTACTGCACGAACCATCCCTCTCAAAAATCGATTTCCTTCAATGGTAAAAATCAACTGATTTCCTACTTTTTGCCATTCTGCTCGACTGATTTGACAATCGAATGTCGTCACATCTGTCTTTACTTTAGAAAAACTCTGAAAATCTCGGTGATTCAATAATAGCTGGGCTGCTTGATTCATGGCCTCCATGTTCATTGGAGCTTCAAACCAATAAGCATGATCTCTTGAAAATGGATCTTTTGATAGACTAATATGGTATTCATAAGTCCTGCCTGTAGCATCAAAACGGGCATGAAACTCATCAGGTACTTGATAAATAGCTTGAATGGCTAAACTAGCAGGTAATATTCGATTCAATCGATATACCCAATCCACCTTTGGCTGATTTGCCTCCTCAATAATATCAAAATGAGCAAATTGTTCTCGGGCATGGACGCCCGTATCAGTCCTACTACTTCCCACTAAATCAACTGGAATACCAGCAATGGTACTTAATGCCTTCTCTAATTCTGACTGAACTGAAACAGCATTCTGCTGGATTTGAAATCCATGAAAAAAGCCGCCATCGTACGAAAACTGTAGTAGATAACGGCTCATTTCTAGTTGGATTTAATTCAATGCTTTTTCCAAAGCTGTATGAAATGATTCAGAAGCCTTGGCTTGAGAAGAAACAATTTGTCCATCTACTATAAAATCATGGCCTGTTACCACTCCTAAAGCACTAAATGGAATCGTTTTAGACTTCAATTGAGCTTCAAATGCGGCTTGTTTTTCAGGAGCAACAGACACCAATACACGGCTTTGAGCTTCACCAAATAAGAAAGCATCTTGACGAATATTATTGTCAGAATTGATGGCAAAACCTTTTTGACGAGGGAATGAAGACTCAGCTAAGGCTACTAACAAACCTCCATCGGATAAATCATGCGCTGATTGAATCAATGAATGCTGAATTAAACTAGCGATTCCACCTTGAATTTTTTGCTCGGTTTCCAAAACAAAATGTGGAGATGGGCTAGCTTTTACTCCTTTGTAAGAATATAAATATTCAGAAGAAGCGATATCATTCACACTTTCACCTACCAAATAAATCAAATCTCCTTCTTCTTTGAAATCTAACGTCATTTTCTGACTTGCCTCCTCTAAGATACCCAACATACCGATGGTTGGCGTTGGGAATACTGGACCTTCGTCAGACGATTGGTTATAAAAACTTACGTTTCCACCAGTTACAGGAGTTTCAAATGCCAAGCAGGCTTTTCTCATACCTTTGATAGCCCCCACAAATTGCCAATATACTTCTGGTACATATGGATTACCAAAATTTAAGCAATTGGTGATCGCTACGGGTACACCTCCAGAACAAACAATATTACGTGCTGCCTCCGCTACTGCAATGGCACAACCCTCTTCTGGATCTGCATTCACGTAACGAGAGTTACAATCGACCGTTATAACTATCGATTTCTTAGAACCATGTACTTTCACTACCGCAGCATCCGAAGGAGCATTGGTATTACGATTGGCACGACCAATAGATGAGTCATATTGTTCGGCTACCCATTTTTTAGAGGCAATGTTCGGGTGATTCATTAAGAAATCAAATGCTTTACTGATTTCACCCGCTTCTAAATCTTGAACAGAATCTATCTTGAATTTCTTAAACTCTTGGTAATAAGCTGGTTCACGGTATTCACGGTGATAGATTGGTGCGCCTCCGCCTAAAACTAAATCATCGGCAGGTACGTCAGCTACTAATTGACCATCTTGGAAGAATTGAAGACGTTTGGTGTCAGTCACTTCGCCAATTTGTTCACAATTTAAATCCCACTTATCAAATATCTTTTTAGCCTCATGCTCTCTACCTTTTTCTACTACAATTAACATACGCTCTTGAGATTCGGATAATAGAATTTCAAAAGGTTTCATGTTTGGTTGACGGGTAGGAACTTTAGATAAGTCAATAATCATTCCGTGCTCTCCTTTGGCAGACATTTCAGAAGTAGAGCAAATAATACCTGCCGCACCCATGTCTTGAATACCAATCACACAACCTGCTTCAATAATTTCTAAGGAAGCTTCTAATAATAATTTTTCTTGGAAAGGGTCACCTACTTGTACAGCAGGTAATTTCTCTGAAGATTTGGCAGTAATATCTTCCGAAGCAAAACTTGCTCCACCAATACCATCTTTACCAGTAGCAGAACCCACAATGAAAACGGGGTTTCCTACACCATAAGAAATGGCAGATGCTTGTTTTCCTACCTTCAAAATTCCTGCCGAAAAGGCATTCACTAATGGATTGGTTGAATAACAATCATCGAAGAATACTTCTCCACCTACTGTAGGGATACCAAAGGCATTACCATAATCACCAATACCTTTCACAACACCCTTAACCAACCATTTGGTCTTAGCTAAGTCAATATTGCCAAAACGTAAAGAGTTCAGTTGAGCGATCGGACGAGCACCCATGGTAAATATATCACGATTGATTCCACCTACACCTGTAGCTGCGCCTTGATAAGGCTCTAATGCAGATGGGTGATTATGCGATTCAATTTTAAAGGCACATCCTAAACCATCCCCTAAATCAACCAAGCCCGCATTTTCTTCTCCGGCTTTAGCCAACATACGTGGAGAATCTTTTGGTAAGGTTTTTAACCAAACAATGGAGTTTTTATAACTACAGTGCTCAGACCACATCACTGAGAAAATGGACAATTCTGTAAAGTTAGGCTTGCGACCTAAAATCTCTTGAATACGATCATATTCTTCTGGAAGTAAACCTAATTTTTTGGCAGTTTCGAGGGTGGGTAAGCTTTCGTTGGATTCCACAATATCAATTTTAATGTAAGAAATGGCTTGGAAGCACACAATTGAGCACAAAGGTAATAATTTTTGCTTGGAGGGAAACGATTAACTCAGGATTATTCCGATTATTTGGACTATTTATCCCAATTTTCCTGCCAATACTTTTTATCCTCGGTAGTATCTAAATCTCGGTATTCTTCATCAAAGGAAATCCATTGACAAATGTCTGGATGGGATTTCCAAAATGGCCCAAAACCCTTATCCCCTTTCCATTCGTATAATTTATGTTGGTGTTCAAAAGGAATCAATACAGGAGGGGATGATTGACCCTGAAAGGAAGAGATGATGACTTGACTTGGATTTTTTTGATGAGCAACTATGATCGCCTCAATATGCTTTTCTTGAACAAAGGGAGTATCTACTAACATGACGAGAATAGGCTCTTTTCGAGGAGCTAAAACTCGCATACATTCTGACAAGGTATTACCCTGTCCTAAATGCCATTCTTGGCTTTCTAGCACTTCTACCCTTTCATGTGAAATAAGGACTTTTATAGGCTCTTTTTCAGCACCAAGTACTACTACAATGGTATCAATAAAAGGAGCTTGCAAAACCTGCAAGCTCCTTTCAACTAATGTTTTCTGACCTAAATTTATTAGAGCCTTTGGCTCACCAAGTCGGGAAGAAGAACCAGCTGCTAACAGAACTCCAATCATTAGACGTTTGAGATATCAAATGGCAATGTTCTTACACGCTTACCCGTTGCTAAAAATACAGCATTGCACAAGGCAGGAGCCACTGGAGGAAGTCCTGGCTCACCTACTCCACCGGGAGCTTCGGCACTTGGCATGACAAATACTTCGATCTCTGGAATTTCCCCTTGTCGGAGAACTGCATAATCATGAAAATTACTTTGTTGGGTTTGACCATTCACAACCGTAATTTCATTCTTAATAGAAGCCGTTAAACCCATCGTAATATTACTTTGCACTTGGGCTTTGATATTTCGTGGATTAATAGCCACGCCACAATCAATCACAGAATAAACTTTTTTGATTACCACGCCATTCCCTTGTTTTTCTACCACGATAGCATGTGCACAAATGGAAGAAAATGATCGTGCAATAGCTATTCCCACGGCTTTACCTTGGGCTTTCAATTGTTGGTAATTCGACAATTCTGCTAGTTTCTTTAAAACTCCTACAAATCGAGGTGAACCAGCAAGTAATTCTAATCGGAATGCCAAAGGATCTTTCTTTGCTTGATGTGCCAATTCATCTATGAATGATTCTTGACCAAATAAATTGGTAGAAGCATATACTGATCTCCACCAAAGAATAGGGATTTTAGTAGTTACTAGGCTAAAGGAGTTTCTTCTATTGGGAAAAGTATAAGGACTATCAGGTAAATTGATTCCTTCTTCTGCCCAAGGATCTGGAGCATTACCCAAAGGAACTTGGAATACCTGATTTAATATAGAAGCACCATTTAAGCGATGTTCAAAAGCTTGAACTTTACCCTGTGCATCTAATGCACCTCTCATAACTGATAACATACCCGGACGGAATGGTCCTTGTTGGGTATCATCTTCTCTTGTCCAAACTACTTTGACTGGTGCGTTGATTTGCTTAGATAAATGAGCGGCTTCCAACACATAATCATAGTAAGCTTTCCGACCAAAAGCACCACCTAAGAAAGTAACATTAATTTTAACATTCTCCTTTTTAAAGCCCAAGTACGTTGCTAATTCAGTCACTAAGGAATCGGGACCTTGTACGGGAGCCCAAACTTCCACTTTACCATCTTGCACATATACCGTAGCATTTTCAGGCTCCATGGGCGCATGTGCTAAAAAAGGTGTTTGGTACGAAGCCTCAATGACCTTATTGGCACTGGCAAATGCCTTATTCACATCACCAGTTAATGATTCTTTGTATTCGAATCCTGGAGACTTGCCAGCTTCTTTCAATTGGTTGAAATACTTCTCTGTACTCATTTCGTCGGCCGCAGTACTTTCCCACTCAATATCCAAAAGACGTTTTCCTTTTAGGGCAGCCCAATAGGAATCAGCCAATACGGCAACAGCCTCTGTACTGGCATGTGGCATTTTACGCTCTGTTTTCAGAACGAATTTGACGCCTGGACTAGCAATTGCTTTTTCCCCATGGTAAGATTTTACTTTGGCATGTATACTGGGTGCATGAGCAATACTCGCATACAACATACCGGGTATTACGACATCCATACCAAACTTTGCCGTTCCATTTACTTTGGAAGGAATCTCTGGCCTTGGAATAGACTTTCCAATTTGGGTAAAATCAGCTGGATTTTTGAGAACTGGATTAGCTGGCACAGGTAATTTAGCCGCAGCGGCTACTAATTCCCCATATCCTAAACTGATATTTTTATTTTTTTGATAAACTCGGCCTTCTTTGGCATAACATGCACTTATTGGTACATGCCATTGATTGGCAGCAGCTTGAATAAGCATTTCTTTAACTGCGGCACCTACGGTTCTCATAGGCAAGTAGCGAGTACTTACAGAAGAAGATCCACCCGAAAGTTGAGATCCAAATTTAGCTGAACCATCGGATGTAACAATTTCTACTTGGTCTAAACGAACTTCCAATTCCTCAGCAATCAACATAGGAATAGACTGAGAAGTCCCTTGTCCCATATCAGGTCTAGCATTAAACAAGGTTACTTTACCAGACTCATTGATCAGGACATATGGATTTATCTCCACTCCAATATGCGGTTCATGAGTCATATTTTTGACCTTCACCCCTTTCCCATTAGCTAAATTTTCAAAACCAATGGCAAGAAAAGCTGCAGTTTGAGCACTAATCTTGATAAAATCTCTTCTCGAGGTTTGTTTTGTTGTATTCGTGCTCATTTGGATTTCGTTTTAGGAGTGGCTTTTATCGTTTTAGCTGCAGCATGTATCGCTTTGCGCATGTCTTGGTAGGTACCACATCGACAAATATTTCCTGCCAAAGCAGTATCAATATCTTGGTCACTTGGATTAGGATTGGAATCCAACAAAGCTGCTACTGCTAAAATCTGACCTGATTGGCAATAGCCACACTGGGGAACTTGTTCTTTAATCCAAGCCAATTGCACAGGATGATTTGTATTGGCTGATAAACCTTCAATACTAAGTAGTTTATCGTCAGGCTTGATACTTGAAATAGGTGTAGAACAAGAACGAATTGGGTTACCGTTTAATAATACAGTACAAGCACCACACAAACCCATCCCACATCCAAACTTAGTGCCCGTCATACCTATTTCATCACGAATTACCCACAATAAAGGTGTATCGGAAGCTACATCAACCTGATGCTTCTTCCCATTAAGTTTGATGCTATACTTACTCATGGCTTTATTTATAGATTAGAACATAAATTTACAATAAAATCAAATTCCATTCGTCTTTCAGAAAAAATATTAAACGAGCATTCTTAATTTGCATCATGCTTTCAGAAGAAGAAATTAAGTTCATTCAAAAACATGCCCAAGATGACCCATATCAACTGAGTCTATCTAAAGGCCTGAGTGGAGGACTTTCTTTATCTAAATTGGTTCCGCAGATTCAAGCAAGGCAAAAATTAGCTCATAAATTACCTACCTGGATTGCGAATCATCAACTATTTTTTCCTCCTCAACTAAACCTTGAGCAAGCCTCTTCTGAAGATACGGCTCTGTTTAAAGCAGAACTAATCCAGGGAAAGGTAATTGATTTAACAGGAGGAATGGGAGTTGATACCTGGGCATTTGCCAAAAAAGGAAATTCCGTCACCTATGTCGAGAGAGACGAAAAATTAAATCAAATTACTCGCTACAATCATCAGGTATTAGTCGGAGATTCCATTGAGCATATTGTGGGAGACGGGGTAGCCTATATGAAAGAACATCCTTCCCAATGGAATTACATTTACTTAGATCCTGCCAGGAGAGGCTCCAAAGGTGAAAAAGTTATTCTTTTGGAAGATTGTGAACCCAATGTTCAGGAAATTTTACCCTACATCAAACAGGATACTCGTTTATTGCTGAAAACTAGTCCATTATTGGATATTAGTCGGGCTATACAAAGCCTTCAAGGGGTAAATCAAGTTTGGGTAATTTGTGTCAAAAATGAAGTAAAGGAATTGCTCTTTCTAAAATCCCAAGAGGCGAGCATGGATCCCATCATAGAAGTTCATGAATTAAGTTTAGTGGATAGTTTGATTTTTCGAGCCAAATTAAGTGAGGAGCGTGAGGCTAATGCCCAACTAGGGAAATTAGAAAACTACCTCTATGAACCACATGCGGGAGTATTAAAAGCTGGGTTCTTTAAATTAGCAGCAGGTCAGCAAATACATAAAATGGGCAACAATACCCATTTGTATACTTCAAAAGAAAGAGTAGAATCATTTCCTGGCAGACAATTTAAGGTAATAGCGCTAGGCAATCTAGATAAAAAATGGATTGAGACACATTTACCTTCAGGAAAAGCCAATATTAGCACTAGAAATTTCCCAATGAGTCCAGAAGAAATTCGAAAGAAATGGAAGATAAAAGAAGGTGGTCCATGGACACTTTTTGCCTATCAAGATGAGCAGCAAAAAAATGTCGTGGCACTTACTGAAAAATGTCCAGTAAATTGATTTCGTATTTTGACTAAAAAATTTACCTTTGTTCTTTATATTCAACAAATTAAGCCTATGTCTAAGTATTTTTTCCTAGCGGTATTTGTTTTCAGTGTTTTCTTGGGTCAAGCTCAAATATTTTCGGGTATGACTGAGATTGAACGTGCCAAAAAAGAAGGCTTTTATACTTATTTAGGATCAGAAGAAAAGTATGCCATCGATAGCTGGAAAAACTATTTAAAGAAATTTGGTCGAGTTGAAAATGGTAAAGGAGGAGCTATCATAAGCTATGATACTCGAATTTCATCCATTTCTAAAAATCCATTTACTTTATTGTCTAAGATTTCAGAGGAAAACAATAAAACTAAACTGTTTGTATCTATCGGTTTAGGCCCTGATGATTACATCCAGACTGGCCATGCCCAATTTAGAGATGCGACAGCATGGTTGGAAGATTTTATTGAAATACTAAACTCAGAAGAAGGTGTTCGAAAAGAAGAGCAAAAATTAGCTAACCTGACTAGCCAAAAAGTAAAAAACGTTAAATCGGCAGAGAGATTAGTAAGAGAGCTAGAGGCTAATAAGAAACAAACGGAATTGTTGACTAAGAAATTAGAAGAAGCAAAAATTGAAAAGGAGAAATTACTAGCTAACCAAGAACAGAATAAATTAGATCAAAAAGCAACAGAAGATGCTCTAATTCTTCAAAATCAAGCATTAGAATCAGCAAAAAAGAAAATTAAAGACTAAACCCATGAAAAAAGCTATTCACTTTTTGGGAGTATTCATGATCTACATCATGACTAGTAGTTTTGGATTGGTAGAATATTCTGCCATGAGACCACATACGTATTTTGTGGGTATTGATAGTACGAAGCAATTGAAGCAGCCTTTAGCAAAAAAAGAATTTAATCAAGTCCAGAAAAAGGAAGAGGATAATCAACAAGAGGCTCAATTGAATGAAGAACGCAGTAATTGGACGAAATATATTGTCATTGGTGTGAAAACGATCTTTTCAACATTACTTAGTCTAGTTAGTTATATGATTAAGTAAATCCAACTTTATGCCATCATTTAGAGTCGAAACACTCATTAACTCACCTATTGATTATGTTTGGGCACTATTTGATCAAGATTTATTAGCCAAATTATCCCCACCATTCCCTCCTATTTCCATTAATCGATTTGATGGCTGTAATAAAGGTGATTTAGTCCAATTGGAAATCAAATTGGGCTTTTTTAGTTTATACTGGGATTCCGAAATTACCGAAGATTTTCAAGGAGAAGATATCATTTATTTTATTGACGAGGGAACAAGAATTCCTCTAGGAATAACAAATTGGAAGCATCATCATATTTTGGAAAAAAGAAATGCTCAGCAAACCATGGTTATTGATCAGATTTCCTATTCCACTTCTTCTAAATTTTTAGATATTCTACTTTATCCCTTACTTTGGGGAATGATAATCTATCGTAAACCTTTTTATCAATCATTACTTACACTTCGCTAAACAATATGAAATTAAGCCTTACTCAAAAAATCATCTTAGGTTTCATCCTAGGACTCGCTTTAGGGGAATATTTTTTCCTCACATTTTCTCCAGAAGAAAGTCATGAGTGGGCACAACGTTTTCAAGTGATTTCCAAAATTTTCCTACGCTTAATCAAAATGATTGTAGGTCCCTTGGTATTCTGCACCTTGGTGGTAGGAATTGCCAAATTGGGAGATTTTAAAGCAGTTGGTCGAATTGGCTTAAAGACCATTGGGTATTTCTATTTCGCGACACTCTTATCATTAGTGACAGGTTTAGTGGTTGTAAATATCACCCAACCAGGAAGCTTGCAGTCTTGGCCAAAGCCAGCAGCAGGTACTTCCACGGGTATTGATGCCTCCAAAGTAAAAACCTTAGAAGATTTTATTTTACATATTTTTCCAGATAGCTTTTTCAAGGCTTTGGCAGAAAATGAGATACTTCAAATTGTCATCTTTTCCTTGTTCTTCGGGGTAGCTTTAGGCTCTATTGGTGAAACGGGTAAAAAACTAATTCATGTATTTGAAAACTTGGCTGAAGTCGTTTTCAAGATGGTAAATTATGTGATGGAAGTAGCACCCTATGCTGTTTTTGCTGCCATGACTACCGTAGTAGCGAACAAGGGATTAAGCATCTTGATTAGCTATGGTTACTTAATGATTTGTTTTTTAGGAGGCCTCTTATTCTTTACCGTAGTCATTTTATGGCTAATCTGTATTTTCAATAAAATTCCATATTGGGCTTTATTGAAAGAACTTAAAGAAGCACTGTTAATCTCCTTTTCAACGGCCAGTTCGGAAGCATCATTCCCTCAAACAATTGCTGCGTTAGAGCGATTTGGATGTAGTAGACGAATTGTAGGTTTTGTATTACCCTTAGGTTACAGCTTTAATTTAGATGGTTCTATGTTGTACATGACTTTTGCTACGGGCTTTATTGCACAAGCTTATGGGGTGCATTTAAGTCTAGAACAACAAATCACCATGTTATTAACCTTAATGATTACTTCCAAAGGAATAGCTGGTGTACCCAGAGCATCATTGGTCATTATCGCTGGAACCTTAACCATGTTCAATTTACCTGCGGAAGGAATTGCCTTGTTATTAGGAGTAGACCCTTTCTTAGATATGGGAAGAACTGTTACTTCAGTGGCAGGAAACGGAGTTGCTACTTGTGTGGTATCTAAATGGGAAGGAGAATTCAATCCCCCTACTAACGCTTAAAGGTCATTTCTACAGCTTTTCTAGCTGGAAATATAGAGGCTAAAAAAGTAATGATGATAACCACCAATGCGGTTTGGATAAAATCCCCTATCCGCATTTGGATGGGATATGCATCAATCAGAGAATTAGGAATTCCTAGGGAGATAATTCCAAATTCCTGTTGGATATAACCTAAACCGTATCCAAGCAACATACCTATGATAGCCCCTGAGAAGCTAATGAGTACGCCAACCAATAGGAAGGTCTGAAACATCTGCTTTTTGGTAAAGCCCATGGCCAGCAAGGTCGATAAATCTTTCTTTTTTTCGATAACTAATAAAGAAAGGGCATAAAACAAGGTAAATGAAGCAATGCCCATTACAAAGGCCATAATTAAGAAAACAAAGAATTTTTCGATCTTAATAGCTTTCAAAAGAGCAACATGTTGTTCGTCTCTTGTTTGTACTTGATACGTCTTTCCTAATAAAGTAGCGATTTTTGATTTAAGGGCTTGCTCATCTGCATGTTCGTCGATCATAATTTCCAATGCAGAAATTTGATTCTCCACACCCATTAATTCTTCCATCCATGGTAGAGGAACTAAAATCATCTGATTGTCAAAGGATTGCTCTACTTCCATCACTCCAGAAGGAAAAAATCGATTACTTCGGATGGATTGCTCATTGATGGTGAAGCGTTTCAAGGCTTGATGATTGGGATACCAAGCTTCTATGGGAGTAAAAACATCCTCAAAACTCATTCCCATATTCAAAAACACCCCAATTCCGACAACGGCAAAGGCATGTTCCCCATTTTGAACAAAGTAATCACCCTCCACAACTTGTTTCTTGAGACGTTCAGCCTTCAAAAACTCATCATCGACCCCTTTAAAACGAACGACTAATTGCTTATTCTTATATCGAATCAGAGCCTGATCTTCCAAAATTGGATTGACAAAACGAATTCCTTCCAATGATTTGACATCCTTTAACTGCTGAGCAGTTAAGGTAAATCTTGTATTTTGGTTAGAAATAACCTTTAAATCTGGATCATAGGTTTTGAATAAACCTTTTTGGAATTCTTCTAATCCATTAAATACTGACAAAATCAGGATAAGAGCCATGACCTCCACTCCCACTCCCAACATAGAAATACGGGAAATGAAGGTGATAAAACTCGCCTTAGACTTGGTGAAAAAATACCTTTTTGCAACAAATAAGGGTAGATTCAAGGGAATGCAATTTATTTATCTTCCTCTTCCGTAGCTGGAGGAATAACTAATCCTTCAAATAAAGCTTCAATTTTAGCTGCATATGCCGCAGTATCATCTAGATAAAACGACAAATGGGGAATGATTCGTACTTGATGACGAATTCGGTTGGCTAAGGCATTACGAATCGCTTTGGTTTTTTCTTCCAAAATATCCACAACTGCCTGAGGGTCATCCACTAAAAGAAAGCTCAAATAACAACGAGCCGCTGACAAATCGGGGCTCATTTTCACGTCGGTAATAGTGACCATCCCTTTGCCAAAAACCTCTTTAAATTCCTTTTGAAAGATATCACTTAAATCTTTTTGTATCTGACGACCAAACTTTTGTTGACGCTTGCTTTCCATATTTCTCCTTTCTTTACCTAAAAATCTCACAAATTTCAGAATAATAATTGGATTAAACGTAATTTAGGGTCGGTGTTCCAAAAATATGTTCCAAATTTTCAAGTCTGATTCCATCTTACCTACCCTTTTGTTGGTAGCAATTTGGCTTATTAGTTTATTTTATATCCAGCAATGGGGTTTAGCTCCTTTTCCTTGGGAGATTAAAAACTATTTATTGGGTCAAAAACTGAATCAAGGATTCTTGATATATGAGGACATCAGTGACAATACGGCTCCCTTAGCTGCTCTTTTTTATCAGATTGTACAGTGGTTTTCCATACCAGTACATTGGAACATTTATATTTCATCCATCATTGTAATTTATCAAAGCTATATTTTCCAACAAACCATTCAGCGCTTTGAATTGATGCCACAAATTGGGTATTTACCCTTTTTGATGTATGCCATTATCTTCCACTTATCCTTAGAATTTTTGGCTCCAGGGCCCGCTTTAGTAGGTCTGACTTTTTTATTATTGGCTTGGAGAGAAATCATTTATCAACAAAGAACCCTACAAGTCAATGATCGAGTGATACTTATAGGAATATACATGGCCATAGCCAGTTTATTCTATTTGAGTTACTCCTTATTTTTTGTTTGGGCTTTATTGAGTTTGCTGTTTTATTCAGGTATAACCTTACGACAAATAGTACTGATGTTTGTAGGGTTCTTGATGGTCTTCTCGTTGAATATCTTGTTCTTTTCCATCAATGGGAATCTTCCATTTATGATTCAAGTTTTCAAACGCTCGGCCTTTCAGTTTCAAGTGCCTGAGCAGTTAGAAGTCACTCAAATTGCCGGTGTTTTTGCTCCCGCCTTGTTCATTGGAATATGGGGATTTTGGCTAGTATTGCGTAGTAGAAGGATTCGTTCTAATGCGCAAAAAGGACAGCAAACTAATCTTATTTGGCTCATTACGGCCATATTTGCTACCTTGACAGTCCCTTCTTTGATTCGTATTAATTTACTTTTTTTCCTACCAGCACTAGCCTATTTTGGACTCAACATCTTTCATTTGAGCTCGAATTCCATCTTAAAAGAAGTAGCACTTTGGTTACTCATTGGAGGAACATGGTATAACGTTCAGGTAGAACTCAAAAATAAGGATCGAGAGCGTATACCTGCCCCTACCTTGACCTTGAAAAATCAACGATTAATGGTTCTTGGACCACAAATTGAAGAATATTTAGGAAATCAAATGGTTGGTCCTTTTGTCAATTGGGATTTGGCTAAACCCCTATTTTCTAATTTAGACCAATACAAAAATGTGGTTTTACTGCATGAATACTTTGAAAAAGATGCACCAGATTACATCTATGATGCCGAAGACAACATCAAAAAACTAAGCGTGTATTTACCCAATTTGAAAAGAGAATACCGGCAAATTTCCCCGAATTTGTACCAAAAAAATCCTTAGCTACAAGCGATTTTACCCACACGACCTTGGTGACGACCTCCTTCAAAAGGAGTTTCAATGAAAGCAGCTAAGCAGGCTTTGGCTTCTTCTAAAGAGATGAATCGAACAGGTAAACAAATGACATTGGCATCATTGTGTTGACGAATTAATTTGGCCACTTCGACATTCCATGCCAACCCTGCACGAATACCTTGGTGCTTATTGGCAGTAATAGCCACTCCATTGGCACTTCCACACAATAATAAACCAAAACGTTGCTCTCCTTTTTCTACAGCCGATGCCACAGGATGTGCAAAATCTGGATAATCCACCGAATCCGCTGAAAAAGTACCATAATCCTTCACTGTGATTCCTCTTTCTGCTAAGAAATCAATCAAATCGTTTTTATAATCAAATCCGGCGTGATCACCACCAACAGCAAAAGTTAAGCTCATTATCTTGTATTTTAGTTCTAAATTCTTGACAAAGGTAAGCGGATATATCCTACATTTGCGTAGTATCAAAAGAATAAATTTATGTTGGAGAACGATCGGCAGCACGAAGAAGAAAAAATCAAAAAAGCATTTGGAGACAAAACCTGGGCACAAATAAAATCAGAAGAATCTTGGAGGATTTTCAAGATTATGAGTGAGTTTGTAGAAGGCATTGATAAGCTATCTAAAATTGGCCCCTGTGTATCCATATTTGGATCCGCCAGAACAAAACCAGACAATCCTTATTACCAAGTAGCAGAAGAAATTGCAGCTAAACTAGTACGACATGGCTATGGAGTCATTACTGGGGGTGGTCCGGGTATCATGGAAGCAGGTAATAAAGGAGCAAAAACTGAAGGAGGTAGATCGGTGGGATTAAACATTGAATTGCCATTTGAACAATTTGCCAATCCTTACATTGACCACGACAAGAACATCAATTTTGATTTCTTCTTTGTTAGGAAAGTGATGTTTGTGAAATACTCACAAGGATTTATCATCATGCCGGGTGGATTTGGCACGTTAGATGAAATGTTTGAATCTTTAACACTGATTCAAACTCATAAAATTGGACGTTTTCCAGTGGTATTGGTTGGAACAGAATATTGGAAAGGCTTAATCGATTGGGTAAAAAACACCATGATTACTCAAGGAAATATCAATGAAGAAGATTTAGACTTATTCTCCTTGGTTGATACACCTACCGAAGCGGTGCGAGTGATCGATGAATTCTATGCGAAATACCTATTGAAACCAAACTTCTAAGCCTTTTTAAAAAAAGTCTTCAAGTCTTGTACATTCAATGCATTCAAAGTTAAGGAGCGCAATAAACCTCCTTTTCTCCCTACTTTAACGCCATATTCCATATCTCTGATGCCTTCTATTTGGTGGGCATCAGGGTTAATGGAAACATAAATACCTTTGTCCATCGCATCATAAATATATCGCCAATCAAGGTCCAGTCGATATGGACTAGCATTCAATTCGATACTGACTCCATTGGCCTTGCAAGCATCTAAAATCTTATCCATATGCAAAGGAAAACCAGCGCGTGTTAGTAAAAGTCGGCCTGTTGGATGCCCCAAAATCGACGTGTATGGGTTTTCAATGGCTTTTATCACCCGTGGCATGGAACGATCTATATCCATGGCCAACTGCGCATGCACGGAGGCTACCACATAATCAAATCGAGCTAAAACGGATGCATCATAATCCAAAGAACCATCCGGTAAAATATCCGCCTCAATACCTTTCAGTATACTAAAATCACTCCATTTTGCATTCAATTGATCTATCTCTTCCTGCTGAGCAATGACCCTATCTTCTTTCAAGCCATTGGCATAAGCGGCATATTGAGAATGGTCAGCGATCCCAAAATATTGTAATCCTTGTGCTCGACAAGCCTCAGCCATTTCCAATAAGGTATTTTTACCATCGGAATAGGTGGAGTGATTGTGTAAACATCCTTTCAAGTCGGAATATTGAACCAATTCATCGGATTGATGCTTTTGCGACCATTCAAACTCTTTGAATCCTTCCCGCATTTCAGGAATGATGTAGGGCAAAGCTAAGGTATCATACACTTCTTTGTCAGAGGCAATCGGCTTCCCTTGAAAATGCTTATAAAACTGGATAGCGGTCAAATGTTCTGGATGGGCCACCTGCTGAAATAGTGCATTTCCCCATTGATCAGGCGAAATAATATGAATTTGAATAGATAAAAGATGCCCATGAAATAAACCTCTCCACGTAAATGGGGAGGATTCTTTGATATCTTCCTCCATCCCATCCATGGAATTAATTAGTGATCCTGAGCCAAAAATATCAGTTGAATCAACCAAGAAAACGAGTTCAGAAATAACTTCACAATTCCGAGACAATTCCCCTGCTTCGGCTACTTGACTGAATTTTGATTTCAACTGCTCCAAAATGATTTGTGACAGATGAGTAGCTTTATCCAATCGAAGCTTTTTGGAATTTTGTTTAAGAAATTGAATGTATAACTGCACATTTTCTTGAACGGCCTTTCCAAAGCCTTTCAATTGCTCCAAGCGATTTTCCTCACAAGCAATTAACAAGTCATCTAAATCAGTTATCCCAAATTCCTTCCAAATAAGGCCTACTTTCTTGGGACCCAGCCCTTTGATCTTCAGTAAGTTCAGAATCCCTGGAGGAGTTTGTTCCAATATTCCATCCAAGTCAGAACTGCTCCCAATTTGAATTAAATCTAAAATGATTTTGACAATGGATTTCCCTACGCCGGGTATTTGTAATAATTCAGATTCTGTGAGAGATGAGATTTTGCCTGGATATTTATCCAATCCACGGGCTGCAAAAGCCAGATTCTTACTTTTAAACTCGTTTACACCATGGACATCCCATAGTTTCACCAACAATTCTAGTGCGTCGACAATTTCATCATTTCCCATGCCCAAAGATAAGCCTAAAATAGATTCAATTGTTGACTTAGACCTCGATATCCTTCATGTTTTAGTAACCATTCTTTTCTCCACAATTCTCCCCGATAGCCAACTAAGGAACCATCAGAGCCTATAACTCGATGACATGGCACTAACAAAAGAACTGGATTTTGGGCATTGGCATTTCCTACAGCCTGAGCCGCTTTAGGTTGTTCGATTAACTCCGCTATTTGTTGATAAGACATAACTTCACCTACAGGAATTTCTAGCAAAGCTGACCATACCTTCTTTTGAAAGGATGTGGCAGTAGAGAAATCGACAGGACAAGTCCATTTCCAATTAGGTTTTTCAAAATAAGCATCCAAATTCCTGACTACTTCTTCTTGCATCCCTTTCAATTCATCTGCTAATACATCATTCCCACCTTGCTCCACAAATTGCAAAGAAGTCAAGCCTTTATCTGAAAGTCCTACTTGTAAAAAACCGATGGGAGAATGGTAGAAAAACATAATTTAATTGTAAATGGTAAATGGTGAATGGTGAATGATTTTATAACAAATTTGATCAGGTAATTTGATTATTAAATGTACCCAAGAGAAATTATTATTATAATAAATACGAATAAAAGTTTACCAAAGTATTAAGTAATCATCAACGATATAGAAGATATACAATCCAATTTACCACTTACCATTAACCATTTACCATTCAAAAGTTCTTTTTTTTCCAGAAATAAAATCCTAAATTATTACCTAATCAAGCATTCCATCAATAATAAGGCCTATGAATTTCTCATTTAAAGATTACCTAACAGAAGGATTTTACGACGAAATGTTCAGTCCGGAAGGACAAGTTCGTGAAGGATATGGACCATTTAAAGAGCGCGTAGAACAATTAAGTAAAGAAGAGTTTTTACGTCGACATCAGTCTGCCGAAAGAGCCTTAATGGCCATGGGGATTACGTTCAATGTCTATTCCGAAAACGAAGGTACGGAGCGTATCATGCCCGTAGATATCATTCCTAGAATTGTGAATGGTTCCGATTGGGATAATGTGGAGAAAGGCTTAGTTCAACGAATCACCGCCTTAAATTTATTTTTATCCGATATTTATTCCGATCAAAAAATCATCAAAGACGGAATCATTCCCAAGGAAGTCATCTATTCCTCCAAAAACTTTTTGGCTCCTTGCATGGGGATTAAACCACCTAAAAACATTTGGATTCACATTACTGGTACGGATTTGATCCGTGGTGATAATGGTGAATTCATGGTATTGGAGGATAATTTACGCTGTCCATCAGGGGTATCCTATATGTTGGAAAACAGGGAATTATTCAAACAAACATTTCCTGAAGTAGTGGCCAAAACGCAGATTAGAACCATTTCTGATTACCCACATAAGCTGTTGGAAATGTTACGTTTCATCAGCGATCGCCCTGAGCCTACTGTGGTGGTTTTAACCCCAGGTATTTACAATTCGGCCTATTTTGAACATTCGTATTTAGCTCAACAAATGGGCGTAGAATTAGTAGATGCCAGAGATTTGGTTGTTCATGAAGGCTATGTCAAAATGCGTACAACCAAAGGTTTCAAAATCGTGGATGTCATTTACCGTCGTATTGATGACACCTTCTTAGACCCGCAAACTTTCAATCCTGATTCCATGATTGGTATTCCGGGTATATTTGAAGTGTATAAAAAAGGTAGAGTCGCCTTAGCGAATGCGCCTGGCACAGGCGTGGCGGATGATAAGGTAATCTATGCTTATGTCCCAAAAATCATTAAATACTATTTAGGCGAAGATGCCATCTTACCCAATGTGGAGACCTATATCTGTGGCGAAGAAGCCGACAGAAAGTATGTCTTAGAAAACATTGAAAAACTGGTGGTTAAAGAAGCCAATGAAGCAGGTGGATATGGCATGTTGATTGGACCGAAATCGACAAAAGAAGAACAAGAAAAATTCAAACAATACATTTTAGCTAATCCGAGAAACTACATAGCTCAACCGACCATTTCTTTATCACGGGTACCTTGTCTGATAGAAGACCATCCAGAAGGACGCCATGTGGACTTAAGACCTTATATTTTATACGGAAATGAAGTCAAGGTAATCCCGGGAGGTTTAACCCGTGTAGCACTTAGAAAAGGCTCCTTAGTGGTCAATTCCTCACAAGGCGGCGGCTCTAAAGATACGTGGGTGCTTTATTAGTTGTTAGGGATTAGGGTTTAGTTATTAGAAAATGTAGAATGTAATGTCAATGAATAGGTTAAATTGATAATTATTCTTAACTCATTGTAAATCAATAGGATTTAGATAAATTGAGGTAAATATCATATTTTAATTTATGACACTCAGTAGTGGCAATTCAGCCTTTATTGGGTGGGTTTATGATATGAAATAGCGTGTATATGCTAGTTACCTGCAACCGTAAGACAACGACACTAATTGACAATTAATGGAATTATTAAAGCATTTCGAGGAAGGTTCAAAGAATTTTGTCATTCTTTCCTTAAAGGATGAGGAGTGGGATGAGTTCATTGCCAAGCTACCTATTCCATACAAGAACTGCTACATTCCAGACAAAGAACTTGAGCATAGAATACAATCATTTTCTTCAACGAAAGAAAATGAACTTTCAGAAATTCTTCCTTCAATTGGAAATATTCAATCAGGAGATTTTGGGGAAATTTTATCATACTTCATTTTCAAAGAAAGATTTAAAAAACGAAATGTTGATGGACCAAAAAAGTGGCGATGGAAGCAGGAGAAAAATGTTGCAGCACCATACACTGACGTTATTTTATTTTCAATTAAAAAAAATGGTAAGGCATCAAAAGATGATTTGTTGATTTCTGTTGAAAGCAAAATGAAAGCTACTGCAAGTAGTAGTTACCATCCTATTGAGAAAGCAATTGAAGGTGCTGAAAAGGATTCTGTATCACGAATTGCAAATTCATTATGCTGGTTACGGAAAAAATATAAAGATGAGACATTGAAAGCAAATGCACCAATTGCCAAACTTAAGGAGTTGGTAGATTCCATTGAAAGGTTTATCAAGTCGGAAACCGTTGGAGAATATTCAAAACAGATTAAGGCAGTTGCTTTTGTTGACAAAACTTTCTTTAAAGATGAAGTAGAAAAGACAGTTACAATTCCTGCGATTAACGGGGCAACTTTTGAAGTTGTTGTTGTTTCAATAAAGGATTTGCAAAAGGTATATGAAAATGTATTTACTCAAATCCCTAAGTTATGATTAGTAAAACATTATCGCTTTGGATAGCACAATCAGAATCGTGGCAAACCTTTATGGATTTTAATTTGCCAGAAGATTCCATTGCCAAGTATCCTTTTCTAAATAGACCTGACGATTTTTACATTTCCCTATTCGGTGAAATGTATGACATCTTAGAAAATTTAGAGGAGAAAAAAGATGATATACTTTCAGTTGCCAAAGGGTTGGAAATTTTTTCGCTAATAAATAAGAGAGACAATTTTGTTGGAGTAAATCAACCTAATAACATTCTCTTTGCCGCAGGACTTTATTACCTTTCTGATTATGCAGCATCAGCATACATATTAGCAAACCTTTATGAGGTTGCAAATTATGAAAGAGAAATTGACAAGTTTGTTTTGTGTTTTTTGAAACGGAAACTTGACGACCAGAATTCTTACTGCAAACTTTTAAATGAATATCTAACAACAGGAGATGAAAATTTAATTCAGGAATTATTACATCGTATTGAGGCACAAAAATCTATTGCATACAAACACAATCCCTATGAATTCTCTATTTACTTTTTAGCAGAATCAATTCTTAAAAAGTTTAGGAAAAACAATATTTGGACTGACCTTTTAAAACATAACACCTCTGACCACTGGAGTTCTTATATTGACAAGACAACAAAAAAAACATTTCCAGTTTGGGATTTCTTCCCTTCACAGAAAACAGCACTTGAAAAAGGTATTTTAAATTCACTTCAATCAATCGCATTGCAGACACCGACAAGTTCAGGTAAAACTGCAATTTGCGAATTGCTTATTTACAATGAGCATAAGAACAACCCAAACTGTAAGATACTTTACTTAGCTCCTTTCAGAGCATTAGCAGCAGAACTTAGACAATCGTTTGGTAGAAACTTATCACGTCTTGGGATTAGTTCTAAAACAATCTATGGTGGAAACATTCCAACTGATGCTGAAAAAGAATTGATTCAAAATGTAACGCTGCTTATTGCTACACCCGAGAAGTTTATGGCATTAGAAAATTCCATTTCTAATTTCCTCAAAGATTTCACAATGGTAATTTGCGATGAAGGACATTTACTTGATGATGGCAACAGAGGACTTAACTACGAGTTACTTCTTTCTCGGCTAAAAAGTGAAAAGGGAGTTGAAAGAAAATTTGTTTTCATTTCTGCTATCATTCCGAACATTGACAAAATAAATGAATGGCTTGGAGGGACAGAACAAACAGTAGTTCGTTCTACATACAGAGCAACAGAAATTGAATATGGTTTTCTGAAACCATTTGACGAAACAAACACAAATTTCTTTCTTGATGTTAATCCTTTCAAAAGTGTTCCTCAAAATTATAAATTGAATAAATTTCTAACTGAAAGTGATTTCACCTTCATACAGCAGCTAAAAACAAAAACCAAACAAAAGGTTTACAGATTCAATTCGGGAAATGCCAAATCAGTGGCAATAGCATTAAAATCTCTTAACTCTGGAAGTGTTGCATTATTTACTCCAACCAAAGGAAGACCAATTGGAGTTTTACCTTTAGCAAATGAGTTAATTTCACAACTCACTACTGGATTAAATTTACCCAACCCTATTGATTTCGTAAAGAAAGACAGCAAGATTCAAATTCACCTAAGGCAATATTTTGAAATTCTTTTCGGCTCGAATTATCCCTTAACTCAAATTGTAAATTATGGTGCATTATTTCATCATGGTGATTTACCTCAGTATGTGAGAGAGATAATTGAGGAAGCAATTAGAAAAGAAGAAATAAAATTTATCATCTGCACAAACACTTTGACTGAGGGAGTTAATTTACCAATCAGAACAATCGTAATAAATTCAGCAAGACGATACAATGGACAAACACAAGAAACAATTCCATTAAGAGATTTAAAAAACCTTGTTGGTAGGGCTGGAAGAGCAGGTAAAGAAACAAAAGGATTAATCATTGTTACAAACCCAAATGATTTTGGAATAATTGAGCAAGTAATAAAAGAACAAAACATAGAAAATGTTGACGGACATTTATTTTTTATCATTAGCCGAATCTCGAAAGTCGTAGTTGAAAGAAGATTGACTTTGACAAACGAAATTCTTGAAGGACAAGACGAAGAATTTAAAGAATTAATTGACTCAATTGACATTTCTATTATTGATTTACTTGCGGAAGAAATAGAACCAACCGAACTTCAAAAAACAATTCAAAATTTAATAAATGAAACTTTCGCAAAGTTTCAATCTGACAGTTCACAAATAGAAACTCTTAATACTTTAATCAATCTAAGAGGTGAAAGGATTAGACCGTTCATTGCAAGCAATGAGTTTAAATTCATTAAGCAAAGTGGTTCTACAATACGAAGTTACAATGAAATTAAAGACAACCTTGATTTAGAAAACTCTCTTTGGCAAGAACTTACTGACCCATCAAATGACAAATGGTTAAAGTTTTTGCTTGATGACAAAATTTCAAAACTATCTGTAGTTACTTACAAACTTTCTGAATTCAATAAAAGAAACAGGACTGAACTTACTTTCAAGGAAATCAAGAAAGCCATAAAACTTTGGATTGGTGGAAACTGGTTTGAAAGCATTTCATCAGTTTGTTCAAATGACATTGACACTTCCTTACGGCTAATAAATTCACTTATTGGCTATAATATTCAGAGTGCTGCTGCTTCAATAATTAGGAATGTAGAAATGAGATTTGAAGATGATGATGAAAAGACAATTTCTCAAACTGTTTTAAATTTTCCGCAGTATCTGCTTTACGGAGTAAACCAACCCTTACAGCTCGACTTAATTGAAATTGGATTTAGTGAACGGATAGGAATTATAGAGTTATCAAAAATCCTGAATGAAAGAGAGTATGAGTATATGGAATTGATTCAGCTAAAAAACTATTTAAGAAAAAACAGAGAACAACTTTTGGAAATTTTAAAAGACAGAATCCCTAAAATAGCATTTGACAAAACCAATGAATCGTTTAGGTTTCTCACTTTCCGAAATATGAATTAGACTAATGAAAATTACGGCAGCAGGTAACAGGCGTTTGGCTGCAATGGCGGTTGAAGTGGTTAATTGAACATTCTACCTCGCATCAACTTTTGTGGTGTATTGACAGTTTTGTGCTCCGTAATCCGCCACTGCGCCAAGCGCCAAAACGTTATAGGCAACAATAAATCAAATCTTTAAAAAACTTGCGCAAAATACCAAGAATTGGTATCTTAGTTTCAAAGATGCGAATCATGGCAAAAAACACATCAATACTTTTAGGGGATTATTTTGACAATTTTATAAATCAACAAGTCAAAGCAGGACGATTTTCGTCAGCCAGTGAGGTTGTTAGGGCCGCACTTAGAATGTTTGAATATGAAGAATCAAAAAAAACGGAACTCAATGATGAATTGAAGAAGGGAGAGAAATCAGGCTGGGTAAATGATTTTGATAAAGAAGACTTTTTAAAAAATCTTCATCAAAAACATAAAGTTTCGAAATGAAGTACAAACTAACCAAAGAAGCCCTAAACGACCTAGAGCTTATTTGGCTTTATACACTTGAAACATGGTCTTTCGATCAAGCTGACAGATATTTTGACTTGATAATGACCGAAATTGAATTCTTGACAGAAAATCCTCTTTTCGGAAAAGATTATAATCATGTGAGGAAAGGATATTTAAGTTCAAGGGTTAAATCTCATTTCATTTTTTACAAAATCAATCAAGTTGAAAATGAAATAGAAATAATTAGAATATTACATCAAAGAATGGATATTGAATTTCGTTTGGATGAGTAAAATGACAGGCTATTACAGCGTCTTGACAAAAGGAGAGGTTATTTTCTTAACAGATATATTTGTGATTAATCAAAGTTAGGTTCTCCGCATCAGCATTTGCGGTGAAAATCGCCACTTTCGCAAGACTTGAAACCATCATAGCAAATTATAAATTACAATAAAATTCCACTCTTTGGTTTGTTCTGGATTTGTATTCCGAACGACAGTAAAAGGAATTTCTAATTAATTAGATTCAAAAAGGAGAAATTAATTGAATTAATTTTGATCATGAAAACACAATCAATCATACAAAGCAAGAAGTCTGAATTAATCTCCATGAGTACTAATCTTGATGATTTAACTGTACTCAATAAAATTGATGAATGGGAAAATCAATCAATCGAAATAGGATTGCAAGAAGCAGAAGATTGTAAATTGAATGATCATTCAAAAGCCAAGCAGCTTTATGAAAAATGGTTGTAAGCTTCTACTTAGCTAGCCCGCTGTTCGACATGTTCCGAAGGGTCATGTCGAATGACAGATAATAAGGATTTGTAAATCCTATATTCACGTACCTTGCCATTCCGATTTTTGTAGGTGAATTGTCTCTTTGTTTGTGGTTACTCATCAAATGAATTGACACATCAAAGTGCTATGATTTGCCTAAGCTTCGATTTGTCGAAGCTTAGATTTGTCAAATTTTGAAAATTTGACAAATCTCAAACAAAAATCTCATACACCAATGAAAAACACTAATCACAAAAGATCTGATTTCTCACCAAATCCTCCAAGGTATCTCTTTTGCGAACTAATTTGGCTTCTGAATGGTCCACTAATACTTCGGCAGGAAGAAAGCGGGAATTGTAATGCGAGGCCATGGTAAATCCATAAGCACCTGCATTGGCAAAGGCGATGACATCTCCTTCTTTCACTTCGTTTAGAATGCGCTCATTTTGATTTCCTTCAAAATCAAAAGAGAAAGTATCTGTTTCGCATATATTTCCTACCACCCGGTAAGCATCTTGCTGGGCATCTTCCTCATTGGAGGCATTGAAAATATAATGGTAAGAACCGTACATCATGGGACGAATCAAATGATTCAATCCGGAATTAATGCCCACAAATGTTTTAATAGGATCTCGTTTAACCACCGTTGCAGTAGTTAATAAAGTTCCTGCCTCTGAAACTAAAAACTTCCCTGGTTCCACCCAAAGCTTCAATTCTTTGCCATAATGTGCACAGAATTTCAAGAAGGCATTGCCCATGATTTGACCTATCTCCTGCATGTTTACGCCTGGATCCTCAGGAGAATAAGGTACTTTAAACCCTCCACCCAAATCCATCAATTCTAAATCTGGAAAATCCTTAGCAAATTCAAATAAGGCTGAAGCTGCTTGCTCAAAAGTCTTTCCATCTTTAATATCAGAACCCGTATGTTGATGCAAACCAATGACTTTGATTTGATACTGATTCACTAAATCCAAAATCTCCGCTTTTTGATGAATCGATATACCAAATTTAGATTCTGGATGAGCTGTCATGATTTTGGCATTTCCTCCTCCAAAAACGTGAGGCTTAATGCGCAATAAACACGGAACAGATGAACCATATTGTTGGCCAAATTTTTCTAAGACCGACAAATTGTCCAAATTTACAATTGCTCCTTTGGACACGGCAAATTCGATTTCCGCAAATTCCACTCCACTGGGTGTGAAGGTTATTTGATCTCCTCGATATCCTGCCAATAAACCTAATTCCAATTCCTGTGGCGAAACCACATCCAAGTCCACTCCTTCCGCCAACATCAACTTCAATACGGAGATATTCGTATTTGCCTTACAAGCGTACTTGATCGACAAGGATATATCATCAAATGCCGATCGAAGAACCGAGATTTTTTCTCTAATTTTGTCGGCATTATATACGTAAAGAGGTGTACCAAATTGTTTGGCAAGCGTTGTCAAAGGAATACCTTGAATGGAATAATAGGCCATTGTAAATAAATTAAGGCACAAAGATAGTGCTAAACTTCTTATCTATGCAGTCAACAAACAAAATAAGACTTATCCTACTCAGTTTACTCTTCGGAATTTCAGCTATTTTATCTTCTATAGCACAAGTAAAAAGTGGCCCCATGTTAGGCTATTCTGAAATGAAAGAAGCATTAATTTGGGTCCAAACTCAAAAGCCTGCTCAAGTACAAATCAAATATTGGGAAAAAGGCAGTGACGCTAATAAATTGGTTCACCTTTCCTCTGCTATTAGCACTCAAAAATCTCAGGCAAATATTGCTCGAATCATTACTGATGAAGTCGACATGGGTAAAAAGTATACCTATGAAGTGTGGGTAGACAATAAAAAGGTCAATTTTGACTACCCTTTGGAATTTCAAACGCAGGCTCTTTGGCAATACCGAACTGATCCTCCTAACTTCCAATTTGTAGTAGGTTCTTGTAATTACATCAATGAAGAGGCTACCGACAGACCCGGAAGACCCTATGGCGGAGCGGATGAAATCTACAAGGCGATTTACGACAAAAAACCTGATTTCATGATTTGGGGTGGCGATAATTTTTATTACCGTGAAGCAGATTGGAATACAAGAACGGGCATGATTCATCGCAATGACCATACCCGTGGACAAAAATCTGTTCAGCCTTTATTGGCAAGTACGCACCATTATGCCATTTGGGATGATCATGACTATGGTCCAAATGACGCTGATCGTTCATTTGCATTAAAACACACCTCGCTGGAATTGTTTAAACTGTATTGGGGTAATCCCAATTTTGTTTATCCCAATGAAGCCGTTACAGGAATGTTCCAATGGGCAGATGTCGAGTTTTTCATGATGGACGACCGTTGGTTTAAAGCCCCCAATGATGAGAAGAATCCAGCCAAGGATTATTTTGGACAGAAACAATTGCAATGGTTGCTAGATGCATTAACCACCAGTAGAGCTAGTTTCAAAATCATTGTGAATGGTGGCCAAGTGATTAATCCTGCCAAAGTATTTGAAAACATGGCCAACTATGAACAAGAGCACAACCAATTATTGAAAGAGATTAAAAATAGAAATATTCCTGGCGTATTGTTCATTTCTGGAGATCGTCATTGGTCAAGTTTTTGGAAAATGGAACGCCCAGGTACCTATCCTTTGTTTGATTTAACAGTTTCTCCATTAACGGCAGGAACTGCCAAACCTACTCCTGAGGATTTAAATAAAACCTTAGTGCCAGGAACAGTGAGCGATCAACGTGCTTTTGCTCATATTTCTGTCAGCGGTCCACTAAAAGATCGTATCTTAGAGATTAATTTAGTGAACTCAGAGGGGAAAGAATTGTGGAAACAACGTATCACATCAAGTCAATTGAAATAACATGGAAGTTGTATTAAATCGAGTAGATCAAGATTTTCATTTTGAAGCCAGAGGCAGTTCTGCTGTACCTGTTCATATCGATGCCGCCGAGGGAATTGGTGGGCATAATGCTGGCGCTAGACCCATGGAATTACTCCTAATGGGTTTAGGAGGTTGTACGGCCATTGATGTCATCTTAATTTTGAAAAAACAAAGACAAGTAGTAGATGATTTTCAAATTAGGGTTTCTGGTACTCGCGAGAAGATTGAAGGAACGGAGAAAACACCGTTTAGAACGATTAATATTCAATTTGAATTAAAGGGAGAAATTGATGGAGGAAAAGCATTAAAAGCCATCCAAATGTCCATGGATAAATATTGCTCAGCTACTGCTCAATTAGAACCTAGTTCTGTGATTACTCATACCCTATTGTTGAACGGCGAAGCCTTCGAAATTTAGTCCATGAAAGTATATTTAGACTTATTACGTCATATCAAAGAAAACGGTACCTTTAAATCGGACCGTACAGGTACAGGAACTTTAAGTGTTTTTGGTTATCAAATGAGGTTTAACTTGGAGGAAGGATTCCCCATGTTGACCACTAAAAAAGTACATACCAAATCCATTATCTATGAATTGTTGTGGTTCTTGAAAGGTGAAACTAATATTCAGTACTTAAAAGAACATGAAGTTTCTATTTGGGACGAGTGGGCGAATGAAAATGGAGATTTGGGGCCAGTATATGGTAAACAATGGCGTTCGTGGGAAGGTCCCAATGGTCAGGTCATTGACCAAATCAAAGAGGTTATTCATACCTTAAAAACCAACCCAGATTCTCGAAGAATCATTGTTTCTGCTTGGAATGTAGCTGATTTACCTAAAATGGCCTTGATGCCTTGTCATGCCCTATTCCAGTTTTATGTGGCCGACGGAAAGCTGTCTTGTCAGCTATACCAGCGCTCAGCTGATGTTTTCTTGGGTGTTCCATTTAACATTGCTAGCTACGCACTTTTAACGATGATGATAGCGCAAGTCTGCGATTTAGGCTTAGGTGATTTTGTTTGGACAGGTGGAGATACTCACCTATACTCCAACCACATGGAACAAGTAGAAAAGCAATTGTCTCGAGAACCGAGAGCTTTACCTCAAATGAAAATTAACCCAGCAGTGAAAGATATCTTTGAATTTACTTACGAGGATTTCACGCTTGAAAACTATGACCCGCATCCGGGCATTAAGGCTCCGGTGGCCGTGTAAATGTAGAATGGAGAATGTAGAATTATCAATAACTTGACAGTGAATAGAAATGATTAATTTAACCAATTAATCTACATTCTACATTCTTCATTCTACAATAATCCTCCTCACCACTTCTGCGGCATTTAATCCCTGTGACTCAGCTTTGTAGTTCAAAATAATACGATGTTGAAGAACAGGCACTGCAACAGCACGTACGTCTTCAACATTGGGTGAAAATCTACCTTGCAATAAGGCGCGGCACTTGGCTGCCAAGATTAAGTTTTGAGATGCTCTAGGACCAGCTCCCCAAGAAATATAAGAATTAGTCACATCGGTAGCCAAAGCAGAATTGGGTCTTGTTTGATGAACCCACTTTACCGCTGTTTCAACTACATGATCAGGAACGGGAACTCGTTTTACTAATTGCTGATATTCCAATAAAGTATGTGCATTCAAAATAGATGCTGGCAATGTCTCGGCATTGGATTTCTCTGACATGCGGACTACAGCCACTTCTTCTTCATAAGATGGATAATCCAAGACCAACATAAATAAGAAACGGTCTAGCTGCGCCTCTGGAAGTGGATACGTTCCTTCTTGCTCAATGGGATTTTGCGTAGCTAATACAAAAAATGGCTTAGGTAAAGGATAACTCTCTCCTGCCACCGACACAGTCTCTTCTTGCATAGCCTCTAATAAGGCAGATTGCGTCTTAGGAGGGGTACGGTTGATTTCATCGGCCAACACGATATTGGAGAAAATCGGTCCACGGTTAAACACAAAGTTGCGTTGGGCATCCATCACCTCCGCTCCAATTATGTCAGAAGGCATCAAATCGGGTGTAAACTGAATCCGACAAAACTCTAAATCTGTCAATGCAGCTACGGTATGTACCAGACGTGTTTTAGCTAATCCAGGAACACCTACTAATAAACAGTGACCTTCGCAAAATAATGAAATAAGGAGTAAATCAATAATTTCATCTTGACCAACAATTCGATCTGCAACAGCCGTTTTAATACGCTGGAAATCCTTAACAAATGATTCGGCTAATTGTACGTCGTTCATTATTCTCCTGTTACACTACCCGTCAATAAATTACAATCTTTAAATTCATCATCAATAAAAATAAAGACATCATCTTTGGCCTTCATAAACCATTTTTCAACTGCCTGATTCTTTTTACGTGTTAAAGCAATGGCTGCAATTTTTTGATAATCATCTTTCAAATTGGCAAAGTGTGGTGGGTGTTTTGCTTTAAAATACAATACACGAACAGCACTTCTACCATCTTCTGTACGGTAAGGAATGGGGGTTGAAATAGTCCCAACTTTCATCGAATCCAATGAGAAATACAAACCTGGCTCCATGCCACTATCAAATGGCATACGTGTCGTACGAGTACCTGGATCGATCAACATACCACCTGCATCTTGTGTAGGTTTATCTTCTGAAAATTCTCTAGCAGCCCGATCAAACTTGATGGAATCCCGTTGAATCAACACGCGAATACTGTCTAAAAACTTAGTTGGTTCTGTTAAATCAAGTTTCTGGTAATCAGGGCGTAATAAAATGTGTCTCGCATGATATTCTTGTCCACGAATCTCCAATAACTGAATCAAGTGAAAACCAAATTCCGACTCTACTACATCCGACATGACTCCTGGCTTTAATTTTAATGCTGCTGCCTCAAAAGGTGCCACCATTTGTCCACGCTTAGAAAAACCTAAATCTCCTCCACGTTTACCACTACCTAAATCTTCCGAATATAATTTGGCTAATTCTTCAAAACTCTCCCCTTTTTCTATCCGTTTGCGATAATCCAATAATTTAGAAATTAACTCTTCTTTTTGGTTTTTATTTGGCTGCGCTAATCTAACAATATGTCCAACTTCCACTTCTGAAGGAAGGTATGGCAATGAATCCGTAGGAATGGCGGCAAAGAAAGCAGCTACCTCCTTAGGCGTAATTTTCACATCACCTGTAATTTTATCTTGCATTTTACGACCAGTCAATTGCTCTTTTAAAGAAGTTCTTAAATCATCTTTTAAATTAACAATCGACTTACCAAATGCCTCAACTATGTTTTTAGTAGATCCGTATTGCGTTTCCATTTGATCCATGCGGGAATTTAATTCCATTTCCACGCGCTTATCTTCTACAATTACGGAGTCAATTTCAGCTTTGGCCAACATCAACTTATTAATGACCAAACCTTCTAACAACTGACAGCGCGTAGGAGTATTGGCCTGTCCACTCGACAAATACTGCTGATATTGCTGCTCAACTTCTGATTTAAGAATATAATGATTGTCAACCTTGACAATAATCTTATCTAATAAAGTCCCTTTACTAGCCTCTTGCGCGAATGTTGCCCAAGACAGCATCAACATCACTCCTCCAAAAATCCAACGATTCAATTTCATAAATTTTTTATTGCATTAATTTTTGTAATTCCTCCTGCTGAATAACAATCGGATACTTATTCTTCAATTTCTGTAACCACTCCTTATCTAATTGAGCTTGCAAGTCACGAATGATGCTACTTCTACATTCATCAAATGTTTTTACTCGCTGCTCTTCTACTTTTTTAATCTCAAGATAAACATAACGGCCATCATATTCCAAATTCTTTTTACCCACTTGCCAGCTTTGTGCATCTAAAACAGGGATTTCTCCCTTTTTAAAATAACCTTCGGTAGCTTCTAAACTTTTAGGCTTGATGGCATTAAAGCGCTTAACGACATCATCCATCGACTGTGAAAATAACCGAAAACTCACTCGAGCATTCTTTGCTTTATCTGTTTTGGAAGCAGAGACTAATTTCCCTTCATCCTTTTCAATGAAACGTACGCTACTAATTCCTTTGCTTGATAAAAATTTTACCACCTGATTAACGCGGCCTTCCGACAAGGTGTCCTTTTCTGTCCCATCAATATGTCCCGTAACTTCAACCACATAATCACGGTTTTTACTCATTAACAATCCCAGTTCCTGCAACACCTTTTTGGCATTAGCAGTCAATTCGGATTGTCCTAATTTGAATAAAATATCAGGATAACGTTTGTTCATCGGGTATGGAGCTGATTTAAGCAATTCCATGGCATCGGCCAATGTCTTAGCATTATCTGATGAAATCAATTTTGCTTCCGCTCTTACGGGCATGGTAAACATGGACATATTTTGCTGATAATAAGCATGTTGACGCAATGAATCTAATGACTTTTCAAAGATTTCACGGTCCGTTATTTTACTCAGCAAGCTACCTTCCAAAAACTCTGCCATTTGCTCTTTAAAAGCTGGGTATTTAGTTTCCAAATGCTGTTCTTCAGCTTGTAAGGTCTGCGAATCAATGAACTCATCCAACCAAGTGGCTTCTGATACAGCCGGTAAATAACCTAATTCCTTGACTTTTCTACGCTGTTGAGCCACAATAAACTGATAAAATTCATTGATGGTAAACGATTTATCCAAGACTTTAAACAGTGGAAACTGAAGCCATGGTTCATCACCTACTCTATCACGCGCAAATCGTTCCAAAGCCATTTTCTTCGATTCCTCCAATATAGCCACGCGATTTTCAACGCGTACACGCTTCATGAATGACTGTCGAATGAGCGCACTACGTTCAGGATCAGTATTTACTTTTTGACGTAGATATTCAGCCATCTCTTCATAAGAAAGAAGCGGTTTTTTATCCAATAATTTAAAAATTTGCCAACCTAAATTGGTCCGAATAGGCTCTGAAATATCGCCTAATCGTTGCAAACCAAATAATTTATCTTGTAACTCTTCACTTAAATCAGAAGAATAATACCAGCGACGTAACTCCCCACCTCGGCCTTTAGAATAAGGATCCTCAGAATAATTCCGACAAACGTCTTCATAGCTTTCTCCCTTTTTCAAATAGGCTTCTACTTGCTCTATTTTCTTTTTTGCTTCCACTTGAAACGGTGTTCCAGCTTCTACTGGTACTGAAATAAGAATATGAGCTAAGCGTATCTTTCCTTGGTTAGGACGTTGCTTCAATATTTTGATTAGATGATATCCACTGGATGTTCTAACAGGGGCCGAATATTCTCCAATACCCAATTGATATACCTTATTTTCAAAAGCATATTGAGTTTGCAAACTGGTAACAAAGCCCAAAATCCCTCCCTTTTTGGCCGTTAATTCATCATCTGAAAAGCGTTGTGCTAAGGAAGCAAAATCTTCACCAGCTTTCAGTTTCTTATATAAATTCTCGATTTTTTGATAGGCAATTAATGTATCTCCTGGGCTAGGATTAGCGGGTAATTTCACTAAAATGTGGGCCACTTGCTTCTCATCTTTCAAACGTTGATAAGCTTCTTTAACCAAGGCATTTACCTTTTCACTGTCCACTAAATAGGGACTTGCCAACTCTTTGCGAAAACTAGCATATTCTTCTTGAAATCCAGGAGTATCAGCTAATTTCTCATCTTCTGCAGCAACTAATTTCAATGATAAGTCCAGATAATCAGATAAAAATTTATTCTTGTTATCTGGTTTAATACTATCACTTTCAATCAAACGACGGTAAATCGATGAAAATTGAGCGGAACTGATTTTTTTAGGTCCAATTTGAATAGGAAATCCCTCTTGAGCCAAGGAGCTTGGAAGGTTAAAAAGAAGATATATAGATACTACTAAGTAAAAACGAAAGCGCATAGTTTGCCAATTTTGCTTGTCCAATGGGTTATAAACGACAACAAGCTTATAAAATTACGAATAATCCCTAAATAAACCCTTTAATTCATCAATCCCTTACGCTTATTTCATAAGAGAAATCATAGTGATAGTCATTGAGCATCTTAGGTCCACTTTTCCAAGTCCCTTTTTTATTCATGCTAGCCACCTTATCCCAAGTAATTTGCATCTCTGAAATACCTAAGCGATCATTTCCATCCCATTTACTCCATAATTCCATTCCCAATCCACTTGCCCTTAAACCCCACATAAACCAGCCGAATGGATTCGTAACAGAGGACAATTCCAATAAGGAAACAGGAACTTGCAACACTCCTCCCCATTGATTGACTTGCCGTAATAGCTGCTGAACTTGTTGATAATCATCCACTTCCCACAAAGTCACTTGAACTCCCAAGCTTTGACCTGGTTTCAATTTGATTGACAAAGGAGGAATATCTTTCAAATTAATGATAGCCCCTTGTTTTACTTTACCAAGATAATGTGATGCCTGCTGAATCTGTACAACTTGTTGATTTTCAATAGATACAATAGAATAAACCAGTAAAAGCTCATCTGCTTGAGTCATATTTTCTTGAATATTTTTTGCCCCAATTTGATTCCAACGAAAATTCACCAGTTTATCTTGAATAACAATCTTCTTCTCTGGCACAACTGTTTTAACGGGTATTGCCTCTTTTCGACAAGAAATCAAGAATATACCTAGAAAAAAAATGATGTATTTCCTCATAAAGCGGCCTTAGGCTCTTGCTGAGTCAAACAATGAAAGCTTCCTTGTCCCCAAATAATTTCTCGGGCTGAAAGTCCTATCACTGGCCTATCCGTAAATAATTGGGATAATATATCTAATGCAAGGGCATCTTGAGGACAATCAAAAATGGGTACAATGACTGCTGCATTACAAATATAAAAATTGGCATAAGATCCGGGTGCTCTAAATTCATCGATCACTACTGCCTCTGGCATGGGTATTTCTATGATATTGAGCGGGCTACCGTCCAATAGCCTCATTTCTTTCAATTCGCTTAAATTTTGAGCTAAAACAGCATGATTTTCATCTTCCACTTTAGGCTCAACCATGGTAATAACCGTATTTTCATTGACAAACCGAACCGTATCATCAATATGTCCATCCGTATCATCACCGACAATCCCATCGCTGACCCATAGTACTTGATCAACTCCGTAATAGTCTTTCAAGTAATTTTCAATCTGTTCTTGGTTCAAATGTGGATTCCGATTGGGATTTAATAAGCAAGATCTGCTGGTCAAAACCGTGCCCTTTCCATTAAATTCAACAGAACCACCTTCCATGATGATACCGGGACTTTGGAATGCCAGTGCTACATCTTTTGCAATAGCTTGAGGAATTTGATTGTCAGCATCAAATGGAGGATATTTTCCTCCCCATGCATTATACCCCCAGTCGACTATTAATCGTTCTGAACTATCATTTTTTATTAAGAATGCTGGACCATGGTCGCGGCACCAAGCATCATTGGTAGGACGTATAAATAATTCAATCTGCTGTGGATCAATGTCATATTTTGGCAATTCCCCTAATATAAAATTCTTCAGCGCTTCAAGATTAACATTAATTTTCACCTTTTCGCCTTGTGAAATAGCCTTAATGAGCGCAAAGTATTCAGGATACATTTGGGACAACTTGTCTCCTTGCCAAGAATGATCATTGTGGGGAAAAGTAATCCAAGTTGCTTCATGTGGATGCCATTCAGCAGGAAAAAAAAAGCCTCTTTCTTTAGGAGTAGATACCATATTAAACCAAATAATTTTCAGAAATCAAACGTAATCCATCTAGCGTGATTAATTTATTCACCTCATCAAAATAGGATTCTAAAGGGGTTAAAATGGATGATAATCCACCAGTAGCCAATACTTTGACATGTTGACCTTTTTCATCTTTCACTCGATGAATCATTTCTTTCACCATACCTACATAGCCCCATAATATACCTGATTGAATGGCACTAACTGTATCAAATCCCAAGGCTGAATGAGGCATTTCGAGTGGTACTTCTGGCAATTGAGCTGTTTGAGAAAATAACGACTTTACGGCAGTTTTTAATCCAGGAGCGATGGAAACTCCTTCCATTTTCCCATGAGCATTCACCAAAGTAAAAGTTAATGCTGTTCCAAAATCAACAATCAACACATCAGCTTGATAAGCATGATGCGCATAAACAGCATTTGCCACTAAATCAGAGCCAATTTCATCAGGGGAAATAATATCAATGGGGAATTTCTTATACAATTTAGGTGACATGATATCAGCCGATACTGCCAACCAATTTTCTAGCCCTTTTTGAACATGATACGAAACGGATGGAACTACGGAAGAAATGATCAATTTTTGAGGTTTCAATGAACCAATATTTTTCTCGGACCATTCCTGACGAATCCAATTCTCCATGCGCAAAGTTGTCCATGGCTGATGCGTCGGCGTTCTTAATATCAATTTCCATTCACCTTCGGAATAAAATCCAAAGACAATGTCTGTATTACCAATATCAACTACTAAGAGCATTTGTTAAGGTTTTATATCTTTTTCTAATCCAGCGGATAAAATAGGGAATCGAAGCCACGACTTAGGATCCAAACTATAGTCGTCCACGTGAAAACCAGGTGCATAACGCTCTCTTTTCCATTGGTTTCTTGTCCATAATCGGAAAAATCTAGAACAAAAGATCGTTAGTTGTTCTTCTGAAAAATGAGTCCCATATTCCTGAATCAAGTTTTTCAAACAGATCTCAGGCGATAATTTATCATAAAAAGCCCAGCGCTCGATGGAATTCAAAATTGGGTAAGGCATTAAATCCTCCTCATCTATTTGCTTCGATGTCAAAGGTCTTAATTCTGCACTTGGTTCTAGAGAATTTACATGCGATAAACCTGACAATGTTAATGTCCCATCCAATCCAACTTTTTCCATCCAAATAAGCCATTGACGAATAAAAGTCTTGTCAATCCCTGCAATGGGAGAAATTGAACCCGATGTATCTCCATCCATCGTGGCATATCCAACTGATGCTTCAGAACGGTTGGAAGTGGCTAATAACAAGGCATTATTGATATTAGCTAGCATCCAAACACTTGGGCTTCGTAAGCGTGCCTGAACATTCTGTAAGGTAATATCATCTTGTTCCCAGCTTAAGCTTCGCCCAATGGCTTGCTCAATGATCCCTCGATATTCTTTCACTAGAACATCAATATTCCAATCGTAATGTGTTGTTCCAATACATTCGGCTAATGCTTTCGCGGAAGCTCTCGTATTATCGGATGAATTTACTGTTCCTTGGTAAGCCGTAGTTAATATTCGAGATACTAATTCCTTTTCGGATTGAACTTCTTTCATCCAAGGTAGGTAGTCCAGTTTTTCTTGGATTCCTGTCCATGAAAGTTCTTGACTAGCCAAGCGAACCGCCAAGAAACACAATGCTGAAATAGCTGAAGAATCTGCTCCTCCTGATAGGGAAATTACCCAGCCAAACGATTTAGATTTTCGGAGATAATCCCATAAGGCCAAACTGACAGCACGAGCAAATTCCTCTTCTTTGAGATAGCTAGATTTTTCCCATGCAGCCGCTTCAAATGCAGGAAACTCTCGAACTGAATCAAAACTTGGAATATTGGCTATTATGACATCCTTACCTGCATCGTTCCTCTCTTTTAGATCCAAAGAGGCTATAATCAATTGACCGTCCTGAAAACTGAATCGGGAGGATTCGGCAATAATTTGTCCTTTATGTACAATGTAAGCATCCCCATCAAAAATGGTTCTGCCAGATTCATTACCTAATAAATTCACAAAAACATAAGCCCCTTGAATGATTTTAGATCCTTCAATACTTAAACCTTGACGTGTTTTAGATTTAGAAAAGGCAAAATGTGAGGCTGTTGGGCTACAAATTACCGATACTCCTCGCTTGGCCAAAGCATGAGCAGGTCTATTTTCACCTTCCCAAGCATCTTGGCAAATTTCTATCCCCATGGTTATTCCATGAGCATGAATGCGATAATCCCCCATTGGGATATCACCTAGATTTGTAGAAATATGAGTTATTTTCCCGGCTGGCCATGGGCTAAACCACCGCGTTTCATAATGTACACCGTCATTGGCTAAATGTTGCTTGGGGATTAAAGCAATTAATTTCCCATGAGCCAAGCAAGCAGCCACATTATATAATTTACCTTCAAAAAATACAGGCAATCCTACCCACACTAATATGCGTTGGGTATGAGGGAGCAGTTGAACCAAAGATTCCCAAGCTTTCTCTGAGGTATAAGCAGATAAAAACTGATCCTCGCAACCATAACCTGTCAAACATAGCTCAGGCAAACAAAGTATGTTTGCTTGTTGCTGTTGGGCATGTTGAATGAGGTCTATGATTCGGGCTTGATTTCCTTTCCAATCCAAAGGTATTTGGTTGAGAACCCCGGCTGCTAGTGCAATTTTAGGCATAGTGATTAACGGGGTTTCTTGGAACTAACACGATCAGCTGGTTTATAAAATTGATACCAAGCTCTTTTCTTTGTAGGCTTATTAGGACCTATGGTCGCGTAGTTGGAGGTTCTCACGTGCTTATAGCGTGGAGTCCACATCCAAGAAAATGCTTCTCTAGGCCGATAGTAACTTTCTCCATGGCGGTGTTCTACCCGCACACGACACGTCTCTCTGGGACAGCGCGCTGACCAACAAGAACTCATCCCTACTGTCAGGAAGGTTCCTATAAAAAACATCCAAAAAATACGGAATGTTTGATTCTTGATCATTTTAAGAGAAAAATAAAAAATCGATCCTATTTATTTAGAACGATTTCTTATTAGTTAAATTACAAATCAAAGCTTAATTTTACTTAGAATTTTAGCCTTGCATGCAATCAAACTCCAAAGATATAAAATCAGTTCTAAAAAGAGATGCTTTTGAGTATCCAGTCATGGAATCTTTTTACACGATTCAAGGTGAAGGAAAATTTCAAGGACATGCTGCCTACTTTATTAGATTGGGAGGCTGTGATGTAGGCTGTCATTGGTGTGATGTGAAAGAATCATGGCCGATTGATACCCATCCAATTAAAACAGTAGCCGAATTAGTTCAAGAGGCATCCCAATTTTTAGGTAGAATTGTTGTGATAACCGGTGGAGAACCTTTGATGCATAATCTCAATCCTTTAACGGAAGCCTTACAAGAAGCTGGATTTAGAACACATATTGAAACTTCAGGAGTAGGTAAACAAATAACAGGGGTATGGGATTGGGTATGTTTTTCACCCAAAAAATTCAAAGAACCGAATCCAGGCATTTTTTCTTTGGTCGATGAACTGAAAGTTGTCATTTTCCATCCTTCAGATATTGCTTGGTCACAAACTTGGACAGACAAATTACCGTCAGAAAGCCTTTGGTTGATGCAACCAGAATGGTCGAAACAAGCTGATATGAATCCTTTGATTGTGGATTTTGTCAAAGAAAATCCTCGTTGGCAAATTTCTGTTCAGACCCATAAGTTTTTACAAATCCCTTAACACATGCTGGCTGCTTGGATATTTTCATTCAGTATTTGGGGATTATCCGCAGATAGCCTAAGCTCGACTCCCATCAGCGAGCTCAATCTTCAAAAAGCCCAATATTTCCCGCATTACTCACACGCTAGAAAAGAAATCTATTTTACTTCCCGAGCTGATCGGGCAGATGAAGAATTACAAGTAGCTAGTTGGGATGGGGAAAAATTCATCAACCCTCAAGCTTTAACCAGTATCAACCAAGAAAGTAACGATGGTACAGCTAGCCTGTCAAAGGATGGCAACACGATGATATATTCAGGATGCGGATACCGTAATAGTTTTGGAGGTTGTGATTTATATGAAAGTAATTGGGTCAATGGTAATTGGACTAAACCTCGCAATCTTGGAATACTCATTAATTCTCACGATTGGGAAGGGCAACCATGCCTAAGTCAAGATGGCCAAAAACTCTATTTTTCTTCTGACCGACCAGGTGGATTGGGCAAAAGAGATATTTGGATGAGTGAAAAAGATGCCCAAGGTCGATGGAAAATGGCCGTCAATTTAGGTTCTCAAATCAATAGTTCAGATGATGAGCAGGGCCCCTATTGGTTGGAAGAGCCCGAAGTATTGGTCTATTCTAGCGATAAAAAAGGTGGCAAAGGAGGGTTGGATTTTTACCAAAGTCAATGGGAAAATAAGCAATGGAAAATGCCCGTGAATATTTCTGAATTAAACAGTTCAGGAAACGAAGCAGGAATATGCCTTGGTATACTTGAAAATGAATATTTCATTTCCAGAAATAAAGTTGGCCAGGTCACAGAAGATGAGCTTCATCGTGTAACTATTCCTACTTCTATTTGGCAGATTAAAAAAACGGCCCCAATTCAAGTTGAACCAGTTGTTCCTGAGGTTCCTATAATCAAATTTCAAGACGTAAGTTTTGATGATATACAATTTGCCTCAAATCAGTGGACTATCTCTACTCCTATTCCTGCTAGTTTAAACAAGCTTGTAAAATTCTTGCATGAAAATCCTCAACAAAGAATAGAAATCAGAGGCCACACGGATGAAGTTGGCCAAGCCAAATTCAATCAGATTCTTTCTGAAAAAAGAGCCAATTCCATCAAACTTTACTTAATTACTCAAGGTATTGAAGCTACAAGAATTCAAACTAAGGGCCTTAGCTTTCTAAAACCTAAAGTAGCACCTAATCAAGCAGAAGCGAGAAAGTGGAATAGAAGGATTGAGATTGTGCTTTTGAGTGATTAGGGGTCTGTGTTTAGTTATTAGGGTTTAGAGATTAGTTATTAGGGGTTAGTGATTAGTTATTAGGGTTTAGTGATTAGTTATTAGAAATATTCTTTGATTTCTCTAAAAAAAACCTAAACCCAAATAACTAATCCCTAATAACTAAACCTTTATCCCTATCTCTTCTTTTTTTTCTTTTTCTTAGATTTCTTCTTCTTCGCCTTTTTGACATAGACCGTATAAGGATGCTCTTTTAAAATGAGGCTATCCCTTTTTTGCAAGAAGCTTAAAAGCGTATCCCGTAAATCAGCGTCTTCTAATAGACGAATTTGAACAGGAGCTATACCAGCCCCTACAATTCCTAATTCTTTGGCGGCACTAAAAGAAACATCAATCAATAAACGTCTTTGATGTGGACCACGATCATTTACCCGAACATAAGATTTGATTCCCGACTTAGTATTGGTGATTTCCAACCAGGTTCCCATGGGATATTTTCGGTGGGCAGCCGTGAATAAATAGGAATTATAACGTTCACCGCTATATGTCTTTTTACCACTTAAATTTTTATGGTAATAAGAGGCTTTTCCTTGTTGATTTTGAGCTAAGATTCCTTCTACCGACACTCCCATGAAAAGGAGGACAAAAAGAAAATATGGCTTGAATTGTAATGTCATGCATTCCATTTAAGCTTGCAAATTAGCCCTAATCCCTCATTAAACCAAAAAAGCCCTTCATGTGAAGGGCTCTTGGCTTGTTAAAAATCGTTAGACAAATAGGCCTATCGTTGAGCAATCTCAACAAATGCACGGCTTGTTGCCCCAGTATAAATTTGTCTTGGACGACCGATTGGCTCCTTATTTACACGCATTTCTTTCCACTGTGCAATCCAACCTGGAAGACGACCAATCGCAAACATCACAGTAAACATATTGGTTGGAATACCTAAAGCACGGTAAATAATTCCCGAATAGAAATCAACATTTGGATAAAGCTTTCTAGCAACGAAATACTCATCACTTAAAGCAGCAGCCTCTAAGCGAGCAGCAATGGCCAATACAGGATCATTTACGCCTAAAGCTTTTAAAACATCATCAGCTGCCTTTTTAATAATTTTGGCACGTGGGTCAAAGTTTTTGTACACACGGTGACCAAAACCCATCAGGCGGAAACCTGAATTTTTATCTTTAGCCATGGCAATGTACTTATCTGTATCACCACCATCTGCTTTAATAGCTTCCAACATTTCAATTACCTCTTGGTTAGCACCACCATGAAGTGGTCCCCAAAGTGCATTAATTCCTGCAGAAATAGAAGCAAATAAATTCGCATGAGATGATCCTACCAAACGTACGGTAGAAGTAGAACAGTTTTGTTCGTGATCAGCATGCAAGATCAATAATTTATTCAATGCCTTAGACACTACGGCATCTGCTGTATATTTTTCACCTGGTTTAGCAAACATCATTTGCAAGAAGGTAGAACAATAATCTACTGTGGTATCCGGCTGAATGATACCTTCTCCAATGGATTTTTTATAGGACCAAGTCGCCATAACAGGCAACTGAGCTAATAATCTCAACACACTTTTCTCATCATCACCCGCTTCATCAGTTGAATAAAATGCGGACATTGCTCCTACTAATGCAGCAATGGTACACATCGGATGAGAGCTCACTGGGAAACCTTCCGAAATTTTAAGCAAATCTTGATTTACCTGCGTATAAGATTGAATATCAGCAGAAAAAGCATCCAATTGAGCTTGAGTAGGCAATTCCTCGTGAATAAGCAAATAAGCTACCTCTAAAAATGAGGCTTTATCCGCTAATTCTTCAATGCTGTAACCTCGGTAACGCAAAATCCCCTCTTCACCATCCAAATAAGTAATTGAACTTTTCGTAACTCCAGTATTTTTGAAGCCTGGATCAAACGTAATGTAACCTGTCAAATCACGCAATTTTGCGATATCGATGGCCTTTTCGTTCTCTGTACCCTCCAGAGTAGGCAATTCAAAGGATTTCCCTTCGAGGTTAATAGTAGCCGGTTGAGACATAATTTTTTATAAGCTTAACTTTGGTATGATGTTAAAAATTGACAGAGCTAATTGCTTCAATCAAAATTCAAGCCTCTAAGATAATACGTAATTTTGAAAGGTTAATTACCTTTATGAATCCAAAAAAAATAAATTTAATTAACACAATTTTTTCTTTCTATATTTCAAAAATAATCGGTTTATATGACCAATATCTCCCAAATATTCCAAAAGTACACCTACAGTTCCGCACAGCGATTTCTTACTTATGTACAAATTGACACTCAATCTGACCCCAACTCTTCCAGCAGCCCTACCACTGAGAAACAAAAAGATTTGGGAAAAGTTTTAGTTCAGGAATTAAAACAGTTGGGAATTGACTCTGCCCATATGGATGAATATGGCTATGTTTATGCCTTAGTCCCATCCAACATCAAACAATCCATCCCAGGTCTATGTTTTTGTGCCCACATGGATACATCTCCCGACTGTTCAGGTAAAGATGTCAAACCAATAATCCATCAAAATTATCAAGGACAAGATTTGGTATTACCCGATGACCCATCTGTGATCATTCGATTAAGTGAGCATCCCGATTTAGCTGAACAAATGGGTCATGATATCGTCACGGCTAGTGGAAAAACACTACTTGGGGCAGATAATAAAGCCGGAGTGGCCGAAATCATGGATGCCGTTCAATTTTGGGTACAGCATCCCGATGTACCTCATGGCCCAATATCCATCTTATTTACACCAGATGAGGAGGTTGGAAGAGGAACAGACCATGTCAATTTAGAAAAAGTAAATGCGCAATATGGATATACCATTGACGGTGAAAAAAGAGGACATCTTGAAAATGAAACCTTCTCAGCTGATGGTTTTACTATTTCAATTGAAGGAATTTCTCAGCATCCAGGATTTGCCAAAGGACGCATGGAAAGTGCTATCAAAATAGCTTCTGAAATAGTTAATTTACTTCCAAAAGATCACCTAAGTCCAGAAAGCACGGAGAAAATGGAAGGATTTATCCATCCAGTAGAAATTTCAGGTAGTGTAGAAACAGCAACAATTGATTTTATCCTACGGGATTTCAAGACCGAAAAGCTCCAAGAATATGGGGACCTACTGAAAGATATCACCCATCAAGTCCTTATAAATTACCCACATTCTAAGGTTCAGTTTAAGCAAACGGAGCAATATCGTAACATGAATGAAATTTTAATAAACCACCCTGCTTGCCTAGAAAATGCCATGGAAGCCATGAAAAGAGCTGGATTACAGCCAGAAATGCAAAGTATAAGAGGCGGTACTGATGGTTCTCGATTGACCTTCATGGGATTACCTTGTCCTAATCTATTTGCTGGAGAACATGCATTTCATAGTAAACAGGAATGGGTCAGCATACAAGACATGCAAAAAGCCACGGAGACTATTGTTCATTTGGCCGCCATTTACGCAGAAAAGGGGACTTAAGTCCCCTTTTCTTACTTTTTACAAGCTCAATTCGCTCCGTTTTTCCAACGCTGGCAGCGTTTAGAACGCTGACAGCGTTACGGAGCGGAAACGTTTTGAAAATTTATTTGTTGTCCAATTTCTTGATTATTCCCATTCAATCGTTGCTGGTGGTTTGGAAGAAATATCATACACCACACGATTGACACCCTTTACCTTATTAATAATTTCATTGGAAATCTTACCTAAGAATTCATAGGGCAAATGACACCAATCCGCTGTCATTCCATCCAAACTACTAACAGCTCTCAAGGCTACAACCTGCTCATAGGTTCTTTCGTCGCCCATCACTCCTACCGAATGAATCGGCAAGAGAATCGCTCCAGCCTGCCAAACTTGATCATAAAGACCTTCTGATTTCAATCCGTTTATGAAAATGGCATCTACCTTCTGAAGGATATCTACTTTCTCTGGGGTAATATCCCCTAAAATACGAATCGCAAGTCCAGGACCAGGGAAAGGATGGCGACCCAAGATTTCCTGAGGAATACCTAAGGTTTTACCAACTTTTCTAACCTCATCCTTGAACAAAGTATTCAACGGTTCTACCACTTTCAACTTCATAAAATCAGGCAATCCACCTACATTATGATGTGATTTGATGGTGGCAGAAGGTCCTTTTACCGAAACTGATTCAATAACATCAGGGTAAATAGTACCTTGGCCTAACCAAGCTACTCCCTCAATGGCATGAGCTTCATGATCAAAAACATCAATGAAGGTTTTACCAATCGCTTTTCTCTTCAATTCTGGATCACTTAAACCTGCTAAAGCATCATAAAAACGCTGTTTAGAATCTACTCCCTTCACATTTAAGCCTAAAGAATGATAGGATTCTAACACTTGTTCAAATTCATCTTTGCGCAGCAATCCATTATCGACAAATATGCAATACAAATTCTTTCCAATAGCTCGGTGTAATAATACCGCTGCTACGGAACTATCAACCCCTCCTGATAATCCCAATACTACTTTATCTTGGCCTAATTTTTCTTTTAAATTAGCCACAGTAGTTTCTACAAAGGAATCAGATGTCCAATCCTGCGTACAATCACAAACCTTCACCACAAAATTTCTTAATATGATACTTCCTTCCGTACTGTGAGTTACCTCTGGATGGAATTGTATCCCAAAAATTGGCTTAGAAGTATGAGCAAAGGCAGCAACTTTTACTGATTCAGTAGAACCAATAATTTCATACTGAGATGGTAATTCCATTATGGTATCGCCGTGCGACATCCAAACTTGACTACTATTGGAAATTTCATCCCACAAAATGGAATCTTTAGTTCCTGTCAAATGTGCTCGACCATATTCTCTATGTTGCGATGCCTGTACTGAACCACCTCCTTGATGCGCTAACAGTTGAGCTCCATAACAAATCCCCAAGATGGGCAATTCACCAAATAGGCTTAAATCAACTCTCGGAGAATCTTCATCTCGAACAGAGCAAGGGCTACCTGACAATATAATTCCCTTAACAGATGAATCAATGGTGGGTATATGATTGTAAGGATGTATTTCACAATAAACTTGAAGTTCACGTACTCTTCGAGCAATCAATTGGGTCACCTGAGAACCGAAGTCAAGAATAATAATTTTTTCCGCCATAGCTGCTTTGAATAAAAATAAACGGCAAAGGTCGCAATTTTAAACGAAAAGTCGAGTTTTTATTTGGTATTTCTATCGATAAATCAGGTACTTCTCACGAATCTTTTTATACTCCTTCAAGCCCTCCTGCCAACTTGCCCTAATCTCCTTCTCTGATTTACCTTCCAACATCATTTTTCTCAATTCGTTGGTTCCTGCTAACTTATCAAAAAAAGCCGGACTAGTAAAAAATGATTCTTTCTTCCCCGTTTTTTCAAAGAAGTAAAACAAATATTTCAAACTAAATCCCAATGCGCGGGTATCTGTTTTCGTTAAATCAAAACCATAACAAAGCTTTCCTTTCAAAGGAGGGTCCATTGCTCCAGGCAGCGGCTTGGGAGTAAATGTATAATCGCCTAAACCCTCCACATTGGTTCCTGCTACTTGAAATTGAGTGGTTGTCCCTCGGCCAATACTCACATTCGTTCCCTCAAATAGACATAATGAAGGATATAATCCTATGGCCTGATCATTGGGTAAATTCGGTGAAGGGGCTACACGGATATGTACTTTATCTGCATGCTTGTATTTTTTAACTGGAATTACCGTCAAATCACATTGAATTCCTCGATCTAACCAAGCTTCTCCATTAATCATTTTAGCCAACTCCCCCAAGCTACATCCATGTACCACAGGAATGGGATTCAAACCCACAAATGAAGCAAATTCCTTTTCCAAAACGGGTCCATCAACATAATGTCCATTCGGATTAGGACGATCCAAAATGATTAATTTTACACTATTTTCTGCGCAGGCTTCCATCACATAATGTAAGGTAGAACTGTAGGTATAAAAACGTGTCCCTACATCTTGGATATCAAAAATCAGCACATCAATGCCTTCCAAATCAGCCTTGGTTGGTTTCTTATGAGAACCATATAATGATATAATTGGCAAACCCGTCTTTTCATCTTTGCCATTATCAATGTGCGCTCCAGCATCAGCAGTACCTCTAAAACCATGCTCAGGAGCGAAAATTTTCTTAATTGGAACTTTTAAAGACAATAAGGTATCTGCCAAATGAGTTTTACCTAACACCGATGTATGATTGACCACTAAGCCTACTCGCTTGTCAAAAATCATAGGTAAATAATCAGCAATTTGTTGATCTCCTGGAATCGCTTTCGTTGATTGAGCCACTAACTCATGCGACATAAGTCCCTGGGTAAAGAACAACAATAAAATCAATAGCTTGTAGATTCGATGCATTCCTATTTTCTTTGCGGTTTAAAATTTACTTTTCAAATATCTGATAAATTTTAAGATTATTAACGTAAATCGACTGAATGAATTTTCCTCTTTTTGTTGCACGTCGGATTCGTAATACCCATGAGACCTCCTTTTCCAAAACGGTAACTTATGTTGGCATAGGAACAGTGGCTATGGGGGTCAGTATCATTCTCATTGCTTTTGCTATACTTTTTGGCTTCAAAAGTGCCATTCAAGATAAATTAACCAGTTTTGCAGGAGATATTCGCATCAACCAAATTAGCGGAAATCATTCTCTATCAGATAGTCCCATGTTGCGAAATTTTGCTTGGGAAAAATCGATACTTAAAAATTCGGCAGTAGACCACATTCAAGCACATTTACAAAAACCTGGTATTTTAGTTGGCGATGCTGGTCTAGCAGGAGTCGTTATCAAAGGAATTGGCCATGATGTCCCCAAAAACCAATTGTCGAAAAACATGCTGCAAGGGCAAGGGCAAGCTCAAATTCAACATCCTCAAGACATTGTTCTAAGTAATACCTTAGCTAAACAACTTAAAGTTAAACTAAACAGCAGCTTAATTCTTTATTTTCTAAGTAATCCGGAACGACCAAGAAAAGTAAAAATCACTGGAATTTATGAAACAGGATTAGAAGAGTTGGATAAAATGTTCATTTTGGCCGACCTTGGTTGGGTACAAAAAATGAATGGCTGGGGAGCTGATTCCATTGGTACATATGAAGTATTTCTAAAAAATACTTCTGATTTATATCAAAGTGCTGATGTCATTGAAGCAAGCATGCCTCCTGAGTGGCGATTGGAAACTATCACGGAACTATACCCTGCCCTGTTCGACTGGATGATGATGCTGGATAGAAATATTGTCATTTTCATCTCATTGCTTTTAGTAGTTGCCTGTTTCAATCTCATTGCTACACTTTGGGTTTTAATCATGGAGCGCATTCCAATGGTGGGTTTATTGAAAGCTATGGGTGCTAATCACCGACAAATTAGGACCATTTTTTGGTGGAATGGATTCTTTATTCTGCTTCGTGGCTTGGCTATTGGCAATATATTAGCCATGGTATTTTGTTATGTACAATCAACATATCACCTGATACCTTTAGATCCGGAAAGTTATTATATGAATTCCGTTCCCATTGTTTGGTCCATGTCCACTTGGATTTGGGTCAACATCGGCACCAGTCTTTTGGTTGCTATCATCATTACATTACCTACTATTTTTATTAAAAAAATCCAGGCTCAAGAAGCGCTGCAATACAAGCATTAATTATGAAAAGATTCCAACTATTCTTATTGCTGATTGTCTCGACTCTTGCATTAGGACAAGGTAAGGTTCAGTATAAGCTCGATTTAACCAAACTAGAGAATGATCGCTTAGAAGTCATTGTTAAAACACCCAAATTTAAACAAAAGGAGGTGGTTTATGCCCTTCCTAAAATCGTTCCGGGTACCTATGCCAATTACGACTTCGGTCGATTTGTTCAAGATTTTAAAGCACTAGATGCACAAGGGAAAAACCTTAAGTTTAAAAAAACTGGTCCCAATACCTATCAAATATCGAATGCTTCACAAATGGCTGAATTGCGGTATTTTGTCCATGATACTTGGGATAGTCCTGAAATATCAGGTGATTATGTCTTTGAGCCTGCTGGTACATCTTTCCAACAGGATAGCTTATTTGCCTTAAATACGCATGCCATGTTGGGTTATTTCATTGGCCATGAAAAGATCCAAGTGCAACTGTCCATTGATAAGCCCAAAACGATGTATGGAGCAAGTTCCATACAAAACAAAAGCCATTCAAGTACGGACCAATTTGAAGCTGCTTATTATCAAGAGTTGATAGACGCTCCCTTGATGTACGCTAACCCGGATACCGTGAGCTTTCCTTTGGCGAATGCCAACATTCTAATTTCAGTTTATTCTCCAAACAAAATGTGCTCTGCTGCTCAAGTAGCAGAACAGATTAAACCATTGCTGGAAGCACAAAAAAAATATTTAGGTGGCCAATTACCTGTCTCCAATTATGCATTTATCATTGTTCTTTCTGACAACATCAAAAACGGCAGTTATGGCGCATTAGAACACGCTCAATCTTCATTTTACTATTTGCCTGAAGGAAATATTCAGACTTTAGCCGAGACTATCCGAGAAGTTTGCGCCCATGAGTTTTTCCACATTGTAACCCCTTTGAATATCCATTCCGAGGAAATAGGCAACTTCAATTTTTTAGAGCCTAAAATGTCCAAACACCTTTGGCTATATGAAGGATTAACTGAATATGCCGCTCATCATGTTCAACTAAAATACCAAATCACCGATCTCAAGAAATTCATGTCCACTTTTGAAAACAAGTGGGAAGTAATGAATGTCCAATTTGATCGAAAATTACCTTTTACGGTCATGAGCGAGAAAGTACTTGATAAGTATAAAGACGAATATGGCAATGTCTACCAAAAAGGGGCCTGGTTGGGCTTTGGATTAGATTTAACCCTTCGAAAATTGAGTCAAGGAAAATATGGGACGCAAGAAATGATGCGTGATTTGGCTCAATATTATGGACCTCACCAATCTTTCAAAGACAATGAATTGTTTGACCAATTGGTTAAAATCACTCAAAAACCTGAATTGAAAAGCTTTTTTCAAAAATACGTAGAAGGAAAAGAAGAGATTCCTGTGGCCGATTGGCTTCATAGTATTGGCTATGAAATACAGGAATTTAGTGCCAGTCCCATCAAGTCCTTAGGCTTTGATTTTCAATCACTAAACGTGAATGCCGAAACTCACCGAGCGGTGATCAACTCAGAAGATGGAATTAATGAGTTTGGAAGAATGCTAGGTCTTCAAGCCAAAGATGAATTGGTATTTGTTAATCAACTATCTTTTAGCTTGGAAAATTTCAGCATGAATGCCGCCAAAGTATTGAAAGACATTCAATTAGGAGAAATATTAGAAGTTGAAATAGCCAGACCCAAAGGTAATGGTATATACGAAACTGTTCGATTAAAGGCTCCATTTCAAACCAGTATGGGCAGCGCTCCAACCTCCTTTGTACCTCAAAAGAATCCGAGCGATGCCCAACTGGAATTAAGAAAACAATGGATGAATTCTATTCCGTAGTTTGTGCTTCTACCACAGCGATAGCCACCATATTGACAATTTCACGCACACTTGCTCCTAATTGCAAGACGTGGACAGGTTTACGTAAACCTAGTAGAATAGGGCCTATGTATTCAATTTCGGCAGCCTCTTTCAATAAATTATAAGCAATATTAGCTGCAGATAAATTGGGGAAAATAAGCGTATTGGCCGTTTCATTACCCAAGCTAGCAAAAGGGTAGTTTTGTTGACGCAACTCCTTATCAAATGCTAAGTGAGCTTGCATTTCACCTTCGATCAACCATTGAGGATATTTTTCCTGCAAAATATGAGTTGCTTCGCGCATTTTAATGGCATCATCTCCATCTGCTGAACCAAAATTAGAATAACTCAACAAGGCAATTCTAGGTTGTAAATTAAAACGTTCCACAGCCTCTCCTGTCAAACGAGTAATTTCTACAATATCTTCTACTGAAGGTTGGAAATTGATCGTCGTATCGGAGAAAAACAGCGGCCCTTTTTTGCTTAGAAGTAAATACATACCCGCCACTTTTTTCACCCCCGGTTTTTTACCTATAATTTGTAAGGCTGGTCGAATAGCTTCTGGATAATTCTTAGTTAATCCCGAAATCACCCCATCTGCTCGATGAGTTTCCAACATCATAGCTGCAAAATAATTGCTCTTTCTTACTTGTTTTTCGGCTTCCCAACGAGTGTAACCACGTCTTTTACGCTTTTCATAAAACAAATCGGCAAATTCCTTCAGTAAAGGCTCACTATCTGGATGTTTAAAATCAAGAATTTCAGTGCCTTGTAAATCAATGTGGTGTTCCTCACAAATCGCTTGAATGGTCGCTTGATTCCCCAACAAAATAGGCTTAGCAATTCCTTCATCTAATACTTCTCTAACTGCTTTTAATACTTTTAAATTCTGAGCATCAGCAAATACAATTCGTTTAGGATTACTCTTAGCGCGCTTCAATATGAATTTCATCACCTGATTATCCAAACCTAAGCGTTTGGCCAATTGATGTTCATATTCATCCCAATTTTTAATTTGAACCGTAGCCACGCCTGAATCCATGGCTGCCTTGGCTACTGCCATAGAAACAGTTGTAATCAATCGCGGATCAACCGGCTTTGGAATAATATATTCGGGTCCAAAACTAATACTCTTTTCATTGTAGGCCAGATTCACAATATCAGGCACAGGTTTTTTTGCTAAACATGCCAAGGCTTTGGCCGCAGCTAACTTCATTTCATCGTTAATCTCAGAGGCTCTTACATCCAAGGCTCCTCTAAAAATAAAGGGAAAACCCAAGACATTGTTGACTTGGTTAGGATAATCCGACCGGCCCGTTGCCATGATTAAATCATCTCGAACGGCTTTGGCTTCTAAATAACCTATTTCAGGAGTTGGATTAGCCATAGCAAAGACAATGGGGTCTTTGGCCATGGTAGCCACCATGTCTGGAGAAAGAATATTTCCAACTGATAATCCTAAAAATACATCAGCCCCTTTCATGGCTTCTGCTAATATCCTTTTTTCTTGGGCCTCACAAGCTAATGGACTAACGTATGGATTCAAATCCGTTCTAGCTTTTGAAACTAGACCATCTTTATCAAAAATTAGAAAATTTTCAATCTTAGCTCCTAATTGCAAGTATAATTTGACACAAGAAATTGCCGCAGCACCTGCTCCAGAAACCACAAAACGAGCTTGATCAATCTTTTTGCCTACAATTTCCAAGGCATTAATTAAAGCTGCGGAAGAAATAATCGCAGTACCATGCTGGTCATCGTGCATGATAGGGATCTTCAAGCGCTTTTTCAGTTTCTCTTCTATTTCAAAGCATTCGGGCGACTTAATATCCTCTAAATTGATTCCTCCAAAAGTAGGTTCCAATCGAACAACCGTCTCTACAAAATCATTGGGCTCCAAGCAGTTTAACTCAAGGTCAAACACATCGATATCAGCAAAAATCTTAAATAACACACCCTTCCCTTCCATCACCGGCTTACTGGCTTCTGGACCAATATTTCCTAAGCCCAATACAGCTGTTCCATTGGAGATTACCCCTACTAAATTGCCTTTGGCAGTATATTGGTAAACTTTTTCAGGAAATGCAGCAATCTCTAAACAGGGTTCTGCCACACCTGGGGAATATGCCAGCGATAAGTCTCGCTGTGTGGCGGTTGATTTGGTGGGTTTTACTTCAATCTTCCCTGGCTTACCTTCGGAATGGTAAGCTAAGGCATCTTGTTTTAAAATAGATGAAATGGACATAATTTGATATGTTGATGAAATTTATTCGGATTCAGGAGCGTGAAATTCACCCTCATGTTTGGCTAACCAAATGGTCGCTACTCCATTACCAATAAAATTAGTGATTGCTCGGGCTTCAGACATGAATCGGTCTACTCCTAGTAAAAGTGCTAAACCTTCTAAAGGTATAACCTGCAAGGCCGTTAAGGTGGATGCTAATACGACAAATCCACTTCCTGTAACGCCAGCTGCACCTTTGGAAGTAACCATCAAAACGCCAATGATGGTTAGTAATTGTTCCCAGTTAAGTTGAATGCCATATACTTGAGCCAAAAATAAAGTGGCCATGGATAGGTAAATACTGGTACCGTCTAAATTAAAGGAATATCCTGCGGGAACAACTAAGCCAACAACAGACTTAGAGCATCCCATTTTTTCTAATTTTTGCATTAAAGATGGCAAGGCGGCCTCCGAGGAAGATGTGCCTAAAACAATCAAAAGTTCTGCTTTGATATAACTCAAAAAGGAAGTGATTCTCTCTCCGCAAGAGCGCATGACCAAGGCCAAAATAACAAATATAAAGAGCCCCATTGTGATATAAACAGAAGCCATCAATTTGGCTAATGGTAATAAGGAATATATGCCAAATTTACCGATGGTGTAAGCCATTCCGCCCATAGCACCTAATGGAGCCAAATACATCACCCAGTGCAGCGCTTTGAAAACCCAATGCGAAGCTTGTTCCATACCTGAAATCATCCGGGCCTTACCACGAACTGAGTTCAAAAAGACCCCAAAAAAGATGGAGAAAAATAAGACTTGAACGGTAAAGTTTTCTTTTAAGAACAATAACCAAGAAAACGAAGCAGCTTTGGCAGTGTATTTACTGATATCTCCCCCAGCCACATCCGAACGAATAACACCTTCACCTGGCACCAAAATAGTGGATACTAAAAGACCTATAATCAAAGCAATGGTGGTAATCACTTCAAAATACAACAAGGCTTTTCCCCCTACTCTACCTACCTTTTTAAGGTTACCCATATTCACAATTCCTAAACTAATGGTTAGGAAAATAATGGGATGAATAAACAATTTCACTAAACTGATAAAAAAACCACTCAATAATTCACTGACACTAGGCCCCATGCTGATATCAGCACCTAAAAATGAATAAGTGAATTTCTTATCCATCAAGGAATACAAGGCCCAATCTGGAGCAAAATGTCCTAATAGAACACCAAGAAAAATGGAGATTAATACCCAAAAAGTAAGGTTCTGTGTAATTTTCTTTTTACTCATTCGTTTGTATGCAGATGATGAACAAATGTAAGGATTAATAGCAAATTATCCTCGTTTGGGATTCTGCGCTTATTTACCGAATTTTGCACCTTCATGAACCTTTTGAGATCTTCAAGGTGTTATTAATTTTATGGCAGAAAAAATAAAATGTTTGATTATCGGCTCAGGGCCGGCAGGTTATACCGCAGCAATTTACGCATCTAGAGCAGGTTTACAACCGATCATGTATCAAGGTGGACAACCAGGTGGTCAATTAACGACTACCACGGAAGTTGACAATTTTCCAGGCTACCCGAAAGGTGTAGATGGTCCTACAATGATGCAGGATTTAGAAAATCAAGCCAAACGATTTGGTACCGATGTGCGTTTTGGATTAGCTACTAAAGTTGATTTTACAAGTCAGCCTAAAAAAGTATGGATTGATGATCAAACTGAACTAGAAGCCGATGCAGTTATTATCGCTACTGGAGCTTCTGCCAAATGGTTAGGACTAGAAGGAGAAACAACATTCAATGGCTTAGGAGTTTCTGCCTGTGCCGTTTGTGATGGATTCTTTTACCGAAATCAAGTCGTGGCTGTGGTTGGCGCAGGTGATACAGCAGCAGAGGAAGCTAGCTATTTAGCCAATTTGTGTACAGAAGTTCACATGATTGTTCGTAGAAACGAAATGCGTGCTTCTTTAATCATGCAAGAACGTGTTAAAAACAATCCAAAAATACATATTCACTGGAACTCTGAAACGGAAGAAATTCTTGGGGATGCGAATGGAGTAACGGGTATCCGAATCAAAAATAGGGAGACAAATGCCACCGAAGAAATTGCTTTAACTGGCTTTTTCGTAGCTATTGGTCATCAACCGAATACATCCATTTTTAAGGGTCAATTGGACATGGATGCGCAAGAATATTTGATTACAGAAAAAGGCAGTGCTCGGACTAATATCCCAGGCGTATTTGCGTGCGGTGATGTGCAAGATTCTATTTATCGTCAGGCCGTAACAGCGGCAGGTAGTGGTTGTATGGCTGCTTTAGACGCGGAAAGATGGTTGGCTTCCAATCATTTACATTAATATTCATTTATGTCAGTAAAAAACCTGATTTTCTTACTATCTGTTACTTTTTTTGCCTTTACTGCAAAGGCGCAAGAACGTAATTTGTTCAAAAAAAGCACCAAGATAGAGACCAAATCAAGCCCCAATACCAAAGAAAAGAAAGAGGAAATCGATGATCTCCCTCCTCTACAATTTCGAAATGAAACTGAAACTTCCGGAATGGTGGCAGGTTCTGAGATGCAGGAACGTAAATACGAACCTATCAAAATCTTAAACCCAACCATCAGTAATTTCGATACTACTTCCATTGATGAAGGAGAAGCTTTAGTCGTTGAAATTGAAGAAGAAAATGCACCAGTAGGTAGCGAAGATTTTGTAACCGTAGCCTCTTATTTTGCCATTTGGGATACCAAGAGTATCGATCCATATGACATTGACATCAAGGATTTTGATGAACCTGTCGACATCGAGTTATACAATGTGGGTAGTGGCAGAAATTGGTCTCCTCCCTTGAATGTGGTTAAGCAAACTAGCCCATTCGGCCCTCGTTGGGGACGCTTGCATGCTGGGGTTGATCTCGATTTAGAGACAGGCTATCCCGTTATGTCGGCCTTTGACGGTATCGTTCGAATTTCAGGCTTTGATTATTCTGGTTATGGAAACTATGTAGTTGTCAGGCATTATAATGGACTAGAAACACTGTATGGTCACCTTTCCAAACGAAATTTTGAACCTGGCACTTTCGTGAAAGCAGGAGATGAAATTGGTTTAGGAGGAAATACGGGAAGAAGCACTGGTTCTCATTTGCATTTTGAAACTAGGTATGAAGGTAATCCCTTCAATCCCAATAATGTGTATAATTTGAGCACAGGAGAGCCGCTTTCTGATCATTTATTAATTACCGCAAGAACCTTTGATCGACGCTCCCTTTCTCTTCGTAACGAATACGGAAGTGCGGGTGAAAAAATCCGTTCGAGACGTACTGCTTGGACACGTGTTCGTCCTGGAGATTCCTTATATTCCATTGCTCAAAGAGCAGGGATGTCGGTGACCAAATTGGCTAGATTAAATGGATTAAAACTAAGCTCAACCATTCGAGCTGGAAGACGTTTACGCATTCACTAATGATGAAACTTGATATTTTAGTCATGGCCGCGCATCCAGATGATGCAGAGCTAGCTTGTTCGGGTACGATAGCATCTCAAATTCAACAAGGTAAAAAAGTTGGAATTGTTGACTTTACCCGTGGTGAACTAGGAACAAGAGGTACGCCCGAAATAAGAATAGCGGAGTCTGCAGCATCTACTGCCATATTAGGAATTCATGCTCGAGAAAACCTTGGAATCAGAGATGGTTTCTTCCGAAATGATGAAGAAAGCCAACTGAAATTGATACAAGTTATTCGTAAATACCAACCTGACATTGTATTGGCAAATGCTTTGGAAGACCGCCATCCAGATCATGGAAAAGGAGCTCAATTGGCAATAGATGCCTGTTTTTTATCAGGTTTACGAAAAATAGAAACTCAAGATGAGCAAGGTAATGCTCAAACTGCTTGGCGACCAAAACATGTATTTCATTACATTCAAGATCGTTATTTAACCCCCGATTTTGTGATTGATATTAGTGCCCATTGGGATGTAAAAGAGCAATCCATTCGGGCCTTTAAAAGTCAGTTCTTTGATCCAAATTCCACAGAACCAGATTCCTATATTTCTTCTCCTGACTTCCTTGAATTCATTCGTGCCCGTTCCATGGAAATGGGTCACAAAATTGGTGTTAAATATGGTGAAGGATACCAAAGCCAGAGAACGATGGGATTAAGAGGATTTGATGCAATATTATAAATGATGAATTATAAATGGTGAATGATGAATGATGAATGAATTTTGAATTCAACTTACCATTTATAATTTACAATTTCTGCTTCGCTCAAGCTTCGTTCCAATCTTTTGTTGGGATTAAACGTTCAAAATAGAATTGTAACCGAATCCATTTATAATTTACAATTCACCATTTACAATTTCCGCTTCGCTCAAACTTCGTTCCAATCTTTCGTTGGGATTAAACGTTCAAAATAGAATTGTAACCGAATCCATTTATAATTTATAATTCACCATTTACAATTTCCGCTTCGCTCAAGCTTCATTCCAATCTTTCGTTGGGATTAAACATTCAAAATAGAATTGTAATCAATGTCAATGCCTGAAATAGGTTGACCGTTTAAAAGTAAAATTTTAAACTTAAAATCTATTAATTATGGCCAACAAAAAGTTGTATCTTCAAAGTGTGTCACAAAGACGTCTTCGTCATTTTAGTGACAGTTTTAAAATGGAGAAAGTTCGAGAAATAGAACAAGGTCGAACTCGAGTTTCAGAAATTTGTAAGCAATATGAAGTATCTGGGACCAATGTGTACAAATGGATTTCTAAATTCGGTACAATGAAAACCAATAAGACCCGAGTTATAGTAGAGACACAGAGTGATACACAAGAGTTGTTATTACTCAAGAAAAAAGTGGCTGAACTAGAGCGTATCGTAGGTCAGAAGCAAATCTTGCTTGACTTTAAGGATAAAATGATTGATCTAGCCGAACAGGCATATGGGGTTGATATTAAAAAAAAATTCGATTCCAAACCCTGCGATACTACTGGCTCACCCGAGAAAAACATCACTTCAGCTTAAATGAATTGTATCGAAGTCTTGGAATGAGTAAGCAAGCTGTACATCAACAGTTAAATCGACAAATCAAGCAGGAAAAAGTTCAACATCATTTATTAAAGGTCGTCGATGAAATTCGAGTAAAACACCCCACTATGGCTATTCGCTACTTGTACTATATGATAAAACCCGATCATCAGCAGATGATGGGAAGGGATTTATTTGAGGTATTTTGTAAGCAACAACATTTAACTAGGCCTAGAATACACTCCTTTATCAAGACGACAGATAGTCAAGGAGTAGTTCGGTTTGAGAATTTATTGATACATCAAAAACCGAGTCGAATAGACCAATATTGGCAGAGCGACATTAGTTATTATCAAGTCAATGGAATCTATTATTACCTTACTTTTATCATAGATGCCTATACACGTCATATAGTGGGTCATCACACCTCTAAAAGACTATTGACTACTCACACGACCATTCCAGCCTTACAAATGGCCATCAAGCTTAGAAAACAGAGGCGATTTGATGATTTAATACTTCATTCCGATGGAGGAGGTCAATATTATGCCAGAGAATTTTTAAGCGTGACTCAAAAATATGGGATCAAGAATAGCATGTGCAAATATCCCTGGGAAAATGGGAAAGCAGAACGCATCAATGGTATTATTAAAAACAATTATTTAAGGCATCGTAAAATCAATAACTTCGAAATGCTAGTCAAGGAAGTTGACCGCGCAGTATCACTTTATAATCTAGAAAAGCCGCATATTGAGTTAAATAAAATGTCTCCTATTGCATTTGAAAAAAAACTACTAAATTTAAATCAAGCTATAAGCTAAATACCTAAAATAATTGAATATGAATCAAGTATAAGTGACACAAAACGGTCAACGTCATTCAGGCATTCACACAAACCCATTTACAATTCATCATTCATCATTTACAATTCCCTTAAGGTGCTATTCTGTATCTCTCCCAATTCCCATTGATCAATTCATACACGACACGGTCGTGAAGTCTTGATGGCCTACCCTGCCAAAATTCGATATAATCAGGAATTAATTCATAGCCTCCCCAATGCGCAGGTTTAGGGATATCCTGACCTTCATATTGTTTTTCCAATTCCTTGAAACGCGCTTCTAAAAATTCCCGATGAGGAATTTTAGCACTTTGTTCGGAAACCCAAGCCCCAATTTGTGATGCTCTTGGTCGAGATTGAAAGTATTCCATAGACAAATTGTCATCTACTTTTTCCACATGCCCTTCAATGCGTACTTGTCGCTCCAATTCACCCCAGAAAAAAGTAATGGACGCCTTATTGTGATGTGCTATATCATGCCCTTTTCTCGAAAAATAATTAGTGAAAAAGGAAAATCCACGGTCTACGTATTTTAATAAAACAATTCGACCAGAAGGACGCATATCTTTACCCAATGTACTTAAAAACATGGCATTAGGCTCAGCAATCTCTGCATTTTGTGCTTCTTTAAACCAAATTTTAAATTGCTCCAATGGATCAGGATGTACCTTGCTTTCTAATAATTCTCCTTTCTGATAATTTTCTCTTAGGGCCGCTAAATTCATAATTCGAGTATTTATTCCTTATCTTTGTTTAGGCTCCAAAAGCCCATCCAATAAAGTTTAAATATATGAAAAAATTATTCCTTTTTGATGCAATGGCCTTGATTTATCGTGCCCATTTTGCATTTGCAAAAACACCCAGAATCTCATCAAAAGGAATTAATACCAGTGCCGTCTTCGGTTTTACCAATACCATTTTGGAAGTCATTCAAAAGGAAAAACCTGACTATTTAGGTGTAGCCTTTGACACCTCTGCTCCTACTTTTAGGCACATCGAATACACACCTTATAAGGCACAGCGACAAGTTCAGCCAGAAGATATTACCATAGCTATTCCCTACGTGAAACGTCTAGTGGAAGCCATGGATATTCCATTACTTATCCTAGATGGTTATGAAGCCGATGATATCATTGGAACCATCGCTAAAAAAGCCGTAAAAGCGAATCCCGAGATCGTTGTTTATATGATGACTCCAGATAAGGATTATGGGCAATTGGTGGAAGAAAGAATTAAAATGTACAAGCCTGCCTTTATGGGTAAGGGTGTTGAAATATTAGGTCCAGAAGAAGTATGTGCGCGATGGAATATCCAACATGTAGACCAAGTGATTGATATGTTAGGCTTGATGGGTGATGCTGTCGACAATATTCCTGGTATTCCGGGAGTTGGCGAAAAGACTGCTCAAAAGCTGATTGAACAGTTTGGATCATTAGAAAATCTTTTAGAAAATACAGATCAACTCAAAGGAAAGCTTCAGGAAAACCTAGTAAATTTTAAAGAACAGGGCATATTATCCAAGCATTTAGCTCGAATTTTATGTGAAGTTCCATTAGAATACGAGGAAGAAAAGTTGCTGTATACTCCCCCAAACAAGGCTCTTTTAGAACCTCTCTTGGACGAGTTGGAATTCCGTACCTTGAGAAAAAGAATTTTAGGGGAAGAAGCTGCTGCTGAACCAATAGCGCCTAAAGCTAAGGCTAGCCCTAAAGTAGTGGCCAATCAAATGGACATGTTTGGTAGTCCTGCCCCAGCTGCACCTATCTCTTCAATTTCTAAAGAAGAAAATATGGAAGAGGAAGAAGCTTCTAGCTATCAATCTTTCAACACACTTGAAAATACCCCTCACCAATACCACTTAGTTCAAGGTGAAGCCGCCATCAAGGGATTGATTTCATATTTGGCCAGACAGACATCTTTTTGTTTTGATACAGAAACTACTAACATCAATGCCATTGATGCAGAATTGGTAGGAATGTCATTTGCTTATCGAAAAGGCGAAGCTTTCTACATTCCTTTTCCTGAAAATTCAGCAGAATGCCAACAGCAATTAGATTTGTTCAAGGAGCTTTTTGCCAATGAACAAATTCAGAAAATTGCTCAAAATATCAAATATGATATGAGTGTATTGGCCAATTATGGGATAGAAATCAAAGGAGAAACCTACGATACCATGTTGGCTCACTACCTGATTGAGCCTGAAAAACGCCATAATATGGACGCAATGTCCATGAGTTATTTGCATTATGAGCCTATGTCCATTGAGAAATTAATTGGCAAAAAAGGTGCCAAACAAGGCAATATGCGGGATGTGGATTTAGATTTGGTAAAAGAATATGCGGCGGAAGATGCTGACATCACTTGGCAAATAAAACCTCATTTGGACCAGTTAATGGCGAGTAATGATAAAACTATTCAACTTTTCAAAGAAGTTGAAATGCCTTTGGCCAGGGTTTTATCTACCGTAGAAAGAGAAGGAGTTTTATTGGATATTCCTTTCTTAAAGGATATGTCAAATACCTTGGAAAAAGACTCACATGAGGTTCAAAAACAGATTTTTGAATTAGCAGGCGAATCATTTAATATAGCTTCTCCCAAACAATTAGGTGAAGTATTGTTTGAAAAACTTCGCTTAGACCCTAAAGCTAAAAAGACCAAGACAGGTCAATATATGACTGGGGAAGAAATCCTTTCCAAATTAGAGGGTGAACACAAAATCGCATCGTTGATCTTGGATTTTAGGGAATTACAAAAGCTCAAATCTACTTATGTGGATGCCCTACCTCAATTGATTTCTCCGAAGACAGGTCGTATTCATACCTCTTTCATGCAGGCCGTAACAGCTACAGGTCGTTTATCTTCCAAGGATCCTAACTTACAAAATATTCCAATCCGAACAGTTCGTGGAAGAGAAATTAGAAAGGCCTTTATTCCAAGAAACGAAGACTACCAAATACTTTCAGCGGATTACTCTCAAATAGAATTGCGCATCATGGCAGCCTTTTCACAAGATGAATCCATGTGCGAGGCCTTTAACAAAGGCTTAGATGTTCACAAAGCCACGGCAGCAAAAGTTTTTCAAGTTCCTTTAGAAGAGGTCAGCTCAGATATGAGACGAAAAGCCAAAACGGTCAACTTTGGAATTATTTATGGGGTATCAGCCTTTGGCTTAGCTGCACAAATTGGAATTTCCAGAACAGAGGCTAAAGAAATCATCGATCAATACTTCATTGAATTCCCGAAAGTGAAATCATATATGGATCAAAGTATAGCCAAAGCAAGAGATTATGGCTACGTAGAAACCGTATTAGGAAGAAGACGCTATTTAAAAGACATTCTATCACCCAATATGAATGAGAGGGGTTTTGCAGAGCGAAATGCCATCAATGCACCCATTCAAGGATCTGCTGCTGACATGATCAAAGTGGCCATGATTCAGATTCAAGATTTCTTATGGAAAGAAAATCTCAAGTCGAAAATGATCTTGACGGTACATGACGAACTTGTATTTGATGCTCATGTGGATGAAATTGGCTACCTTCGTGAAAAGATTGATAAAATCATGTGTTCTGCCCTCGATTTAGGGGTTGTCATTGAAACGGGTATTGGTGTTGGTGCAAATTGGTTGGAGGCCCATTAAAGATTAAATTGTGAATATTTCCATCGCATTATGTACCCGTAACGGGGAAAAATTTTTAAGAACACAACTTAGTAGCTTTGTTGATCAAACCTTGCAAGCCGATGAAATCATTGTTTGCGATGAGGGGTCCACAGATCAAACTTTAGCCATATTAGAGCAATTTTCAGAGAGATTACCCCTTAAAATTTATAAAAACCCTGAACGATTAGGCACCTATCGTAATTTCGAAAAGGCCATGTCTCTTTGTCAGGGTGATATTATTTTCCCTGCCGACCAAGATGACTTTTGGGTACCACAAAAGCTAGAAAGGGTATTTACTTATTTTAATTTACATCCAGAAATTGATGCCATTTTTACAGATGCGCTGCTGGTGGATGAATTTGGCCAGACTTCAGGCAAGCAGCTATGGCAATCTTTCCGCTTTAGACAAAAACAGCAGCAAGAATGGAAAAACGGTAAATCCCTCGAAATCTTATTGGATGGCAATCGTGTTACCGGTTGTACTATGGGAATAAGAAAGTCGTATTTTGAGCGAGTGAGTCCCTTCCCTAGCTCTCTTCCTTCTTCCTTTTTGCACGATGCTTGGTTAGGAATTATGGCTGCTGCCGAAAACAAAATTGATTTTATTCCTGCTACCTATGTACACTACCGTTTGCATTCAGAACAGCAAGTGGGAGTTAAAGGTACAGAAGGCAAGCCTCCTACCATGGTTGATCGCATGAGCCGATCACATGCTGAGAAATTAGCTCCTTACCAAAAAGCCTGGTCGTTTCTTTGTCAAGTGAGAGAAGCCATGCTAGCCACCAATGCAAATCTTTCATTGGAAGCTTTAGACACTAAAATCGATTATTTAGAAAGAAGAGCTCATCTTCCTGAAGCCCGCTGGAAACGTCTAAAACCTACACTTCACAACCTCCTAGGTGGGCATTACCACCGCTTCAAAGACATGGATTCTGAGGCCCTAGCGCCGTATTTGATGTTTCTAGGAGACCTGTTGGAATAAAAATAAAAAATGAAGAATGTAGAATGAAGAATGAAGAATGTAGAATGTAGAATTTGTGGTTTAAATATTAAGCTTTCAAAATACTCCCTAAAATCCAATTATCTCATCTGATTTTGTAACAAAATTTAACTTTTCAAGTTTGACTCTCTTTATAAATTATTCTCAAAATCCATTTTGTACTGCTTCTTTATTGGTAATCTGCATTTTGATTATAAATCCAAATTAAAAGACCTTCCCATTGATTCTTTAAGATGAGCACCGAAAAATATTATGAACTTTAAAAGTCGTTTCTACATTCTTCACTCTACATTCTTCATTAATCAATAAACCGCTTCACCACATTCCCATAAGAGTCTATCCTTCGATCGCGGAAGAAAGGCCAAGTTTTACGGTAGTATTCACTTGATTCTACATCCACAGATAGGACAGCGATCTCTTCTTGATCATGAGGGGCTTGGTACATAACACGTCCAAATGCATTGGAAACAAAGCTTCCTCCCCAAAATTGTTGACCATTTTCAATACCTACTCTGTTAACTGAAACCACTGGAATTCCATTGGCAATAGCATGACTCCGTTGAATCGTTTGCCAAGCTTGATATTGCTCCCGATTAATATCACCATTTTTTTCTTCCAAATCCCAACCAATGGCTGTTGGGTAAACCAACACCTCAGCTCCTTTCAAGGCCGTCAAACGTGCCGCTTCTGGGTACCATTGATCCCAACAAATTAACACGCCAATTTTGGCAAATTTGGTCTGATAAACCTGATAACCTAAATCTCCTGGAGTGAAATAATACTTTTCATAATAGCCCGGATCATCTGGAATGTGCATTTTACGATACTTACCTAAATAGGAACCATCCGCATCAATCACTGCCGTGGTATTATGGTACAATCCAGCTGCTCTTTTCTCAAATAAGGAGGCGACAATCACTACATTAAGCTCCTTAGCCAATTCTCCCAATTCGTCGGTACTTGGCCCTGGAATTGATTCTGCTAATTCAAAAAAACGCGGATTTTCCTCGTAACAGAAATAGATTGATTTAAATAATTCTTGTAAGCAAATCACTTGTGCCCCTTTAGCAGCTGCATCACGGATGGATTGTATGGTTTTAGTCCAGTTTTCAGTTAAATTTTCTGAGACAGACAATTGAATTAATGCAAAGGATACGTTTTTCATATTGTTTGAGAAGCGCTAATAATGGGATCTAATGAAACCTTGTTTAAACAATCAAAATGACCAAGTGGACAATAATTACCACCTTGCGTAGAACAAGGTCGACAATTAATTTGGGTATTAACAACGGATGTAAATTCAGTTTGATAGGGATAAAAACCAAAATCTGAATGGGTTGCACCCCATAAAACAAGTATTTTTTTCTTCAAAGCGGCAGCAATATGCATCATGCTTGAATCATGCGCTATGACAAATTCCGCTTGTTGCATTAAAGATGCTGAAGCAGCCACGGAAGTCTGATTGCATAAATTTATGACCTTATCTGGAAATAATGTTTTCAAACGATAACCATAATGTTCATCCCAATTATCTCCAATCAGTACCAATTGTCCTTCAATTCGCTCGCACAACTCAATCATTTTAGGGTATGATAAGACTTTGGTCACATACTGCGCTCCAATGGCATATATGATGTATTTACCTTGAATACCAAAATCAATGGGATTAACAGATTGGCCTGCTGGAATAAAATAATCTAATCCTTGTCCATCGGAATGGATATCCAATTTTTTTAATGAGTCGAAATATCGATCCACCAAATGCTTTTTAGGCAATAAGTTAATTTTCTTTTTCACTAGGAGTTTACGTTCCTTGGTGAACTTATCTATTTGATACGGGATTTTGCCTAATAATAAGCATAACAGATGTGAACGCACATTTTTGTGCAAGTCGACCACAGCATCAAAACCCTCTTTTCTAAGCTTTGAGGCTAATTTCCAAAGGTTCCCTTGGTAAGAATGCACCTGATGAACATAAGGATTCCCTTCCCACAAATTGGCATATTGCTGCTTAGTTACCACATGAATTTCAGCTTGTGGATAGCGCTGTTTCAACGCCCTGATGATGGGTGTTGTCAGGATAATATCCCCTAAAGAAGAAAAACGAATGCAGAGAATTTTGTTCATTGGTCGCAAATAGCGCCGTAAAATTAAGAAAATTCAATAGCCAAGCCTCATACTTTCATTCTTTTCGGTAAATTGCGCACTAATTTGATTGCTTTAATGGAAAATAAAAAACAAGACACCGCCTCAGCTTTAAAGGACATTATATCCCATGCCAAAGAATATGGCTTCGTATTTCCTTCCTCAGAAATTTATGATGGTTTGCAGGCTGTATATGATTATGGCCAGAATGGTGTTGAACTAAAAAATAATTTAAAAATGGTCTGGTGGAAAGCCATGACCATGTTACATGATAATGTAGTAGGTATTGATGCCTCTATTTTCATGCATCCCCTAACTTGGAAAGCTTCAGGTCACGTTGATTCATTCAATGACCCGATGATTGACAATAAAGATTCAAAGAAACGTTATCGGGCAGATACATTATTAGAGGAGCGTGCCGCTCAATATGAAGCAGAAGGTAAAGCCGATGTTGGTAAATCCTTGTTGCAAAAGATGGCCAAAGCCTTAGATGCAGGAGATTTGGAGGCAGTCCGACAAATCATCATCGATGAGAATATCACATGCCCCGTTTCCAATACAGCCAATTGGACAGAAGTTCGTCAGTTTAATTTGATGTTTTCTACCCAAGTAGGAGCTGTATCAGAAGACGCTAGCTTAATTTATTTACGTCCAGAAACAGCACAAGGGATTTTTGTTAATTTCTTGAATGTTCAAAAAACGGGACGAATGAAAGTGCCTTTTGGAATTGCGCAGATAGGAAAAGCTTTCCGCAATGAGATTGTGGCTAGAAACTTTATTTTCCGTATGCGTGAATTTGAACAAATGGAAATGCAATTCTTTGTTCGCCCAGGTACAGAAATGGATTGGTATGCCACTTGGAAAGAGGTTCGTATGAAATTCCACCAAGCTATTGGTTTACCAGCTTCGAAATTAAAATTCCACGATCATGAGAAATTGGCACATTATGCCAATGCTGCGGTGGATATTGAGTATGAATTTCCATTTGGCTTTAAAGAAATGGAAGGTATTCACTCTAGAACGGATTTTGATCTAAAAGCTCACCAAGATTTATCAAGGAAAAAACAACAATATTTTGATCCGGAAATCAACGAAAACTACATTCCTTATGTAGTTGAAACCTCTGTTGGAGCGGATCGTTTGTTCTTGGCTATCCTGTGTAATGCCTACTCAGAAGAAATAGTTGGTGAAGGAGACCAACAAAAACAAAGAATTTACCTTAATTTACACCCAGCAATCGCCCCAATCAAGGTTGCGGTATTGCCATTAGTGAAAAAAGATGGTCTCGCTGAAAAAGCTCAGGAAATCAACCGTTCACTGAAATTTGCCTTTAATACAACCTACGATGAGGGTGGCGCTATTGGAAAGCGTTATACTCGTCAGGATTTAATAGGAACCCCTTATTGTGTAGTTATTGATTACCAAACGATGGAAGACAATACTGTCACCGTACGTGATCGAAACACAATGAGTCAGGAGCGCATTTCTATAGCAGACCTAAAAGAAAAATTAGGATATGCTGTATCGATGGAGCGTATTTTTGAAAAATTACTTGTTTAAACACGCAAACAACGATGAGTATGATGACCGAAGAGACCCCAAAAGCTGAAGAGATTTCCGCAGAAGCAATCACCCCCACGCCTGTTGCCCCTCTAGAGGAAACAGAAAAAGTGACAGAAAGCAGTGCAGAGATTGAATTAAGCAGTCCTATAGAAGCCATGTTAAGCACAGATGATAAAACAGTGGAATATCCACTTTTAGAAGATGGGCATTCAAAAGAACATTTACATCGCTTTTTTGGAAAATTAAAAGATTTGGTACAACAACATGCGGGTCCTGCGGTGTACAAAAAAGTTGATGAATTAATCAAGGAAGCCAAAGAATCTTGGGATAGTATCAAGCAAGCAGATCGACAAGCCGCGTTGGATAGTTTCAAAGCTGCCAATGAAGGTTCAGAAGAAGGTTTTACCTACAAAGGTGATATCATCGCTCAGGAGATTGATACAGCCATACATACGATTAAAAAGACGAAGCAAGACTTTTTCCAACAATTAGAAAAAGTACGTGAAAAAGCTTTGGAAGGAAAAACTCGTTTGATCAATGAATTACGCACCTTAGTAGATGCGGATGACAATTCAGATCCGGCTCATGTCAATGCTAGTTTTAAGGCATTCAAAAAAATACAAGACGAATGGAAGACCTTAGGTTCAGTTCAAGGACCTATGAATCAAACATTATGGCAGAGTTATCATGCTTTAGTTGATCGTTTTTATAGTAACCGCAGTATATTCTTTGAGTTGTTGGAATTAGATCGCAAAAAAAATTTACAAGCTAAAGAAACCATTGCAGTGAAGCTAGAAAGCTTAGCTGACATGGTGAAGCAAAATGTTCCTTTGCAAAAGTTGATGAAGGATGCAGAAGAATTGTTTGAAGAATACAAACATATTGGCCCTGCCCATCGTGATGAAAATGAAGCATTATGGCAACGAGTAAAAAAATCATTGGATGTTTTATTTGAACAAAAAAGACTGGTCAATGATGCTCAAAAAGCCGTTTATGAAGATAATTTAAAGATTAAGAAAGAGTTAGCAGATTTGATGCACCACCATGCCACTTTCCAATCAGGCAGTATTGCCGAATGGAATCAAGCTTCCAAGGCCGTATTAGCCTTACAGGAGCAATGGGGTAAATTGAAGGGCGGCTTGCCTAGAGAAGGAGGAAAAGAAGTGAGTCATCAGTTCTGGTCCGACTTGAAACTATTCTTCAAGCATAAAAGTGAGTTTTTTGCTAAAATAGATGCAGAAAGAAAAGCCAATTTAGCCGCTAAATTATTGTTGATTGAGCAAGTTGAAGGTATTGTAGCCGTTGGGACAGAAACTCAAGAAATCACTCAACAAGTGATTGAATTGCAGAAGAAGTGGAAAGAGATAGGCCATGTTCCTGAAAAACAAAAAGATCAGGTTTATACCAAATTCAAAGGGGCTTGTGATGCTTATTTCAATCTGAAACGTAGTAAAGGTAAAGGAGCGCAAGACGAAGAATTTGAAGCAAATTTGGTAGCGAAACAAGCCATCTTATCAGATTTAGAAGCTACTTTGAAGGATCCAAGCTTATTGGCTAATTTAAAAGCAAAGAAAGAAGCTTGGGATGCCATTGGTTTTGTTCCACGCAAGAATGTCAAAGAGATTCAAGAGAAATTCCGGAATACCTGGAATGCCGTTATTGATTTGGCAAGAACTCAACCTAAAGAACAATTAGCTGCTTGGGGCTTTGAGCTAAAATCTTTGCCAACAGAAACAGGTGGAGGTTCTGAAGAGCGTAGAAATCATTCTGGAGATAGCCGTAAGAAAATACAAGCATTGGAAAATGATATTGCGGTGTTAACCAATAACTTAGAGTTTTTTGCTAAATCTAAAGGCGCAGATAAATTACGTGCAGAAGTAGAAAAGAAGATTGCACAGGCACAAAAGGAATTGGAAAAACTGAAAAAAGATTAAAAAAAATTAAGTTTTTTTTGGGGCAACACTTGTCAATTTAAGCCTAGATGCTTACTTTTGCATACCCAATTCAAGCCTCCTTAGCTCAGCTGGTAGAGCAACTGACTTGTAATCAGTAGGTCATTGGTTCGATCCCGATAGGAGGCTCATTAAAGCTCAACAGTTATGTTGGGCTTTTTTGTTGTAATCAAAGGTCATTGGACTAGGCGTCCCCGACTGGGCGTCCCCATTAATCCCGATAGGAGGCTCATTAAAGCTCAACAGTTATGTTGGGCTTTTTTGTTGTAATCAAAGGTCATTGGACTAGGCGTCCCCAACTGGGCGTCCCCGTTGATCCCGATAGGAGGCTCATTAAAGCTCAACAGTCATGTTGGGCTTTTTTGTTGTAATCAAAGATCATTGGACTAGGCGTCCCCGACTAGGCGTCCCCGACTGGGCGTCCCCGATAATCCCAACGAAAGATTTGAACAAAGCGATAGGCGGCATTAATTCAAATCTGCATTTTCATTCTGTATTTCCAACATCTAATATCCAACAATATCCGCACTCAATTTTATTCCTAATTTATTTTCCGCCTCTAATCCTCCCCTACTTCCACTGACATCAAGGGAAATTGTGTTTTTCGATTTTAAAACTTAACATTGCGCAGCATTCAGCTGATCTTCCTTGAATCTAACATGCAGAAAAGCTGAAAATTTTCTGTTCAATAATCAACCAAAAAAACTATGAATCACTCAAAACCATTAGTTTGGGCTATGTTAGGATTTGGCTTAGCATGCTCCATTGCCTCCTGCTCCACACAAGAAAACAAGTCTGAAAAGCCTACCGTTTCTGTCAATTCGGAAAAAGAAATCATCCAACGAGGTGAATACTTAGTTACTACCATGGGTTGCAACGATTGTCATTCACCAAAAAAAATGGGTCCAAAAGGTCCTGAAATCATTCCTGAACTATTGCTTTCTGGCTATCCATCTGATAGACCCATCGTGAAATTTGATAGTCCATTAATCAAACAAGGTTTTGCTCAACTATACCCTGATTTAACTGCAGCTGCTGGTCCTTGGGGAGTATCCTTTGCTGCCAACCTGACTCCAGATGAATCTGGAATTGGCAATTGGACTGAAGATCAATTTAAACTGGCATTAACTAAAGGTAAATTTAAAGGACTTGAACATGAACGCATGCTATTACCGCCCATGCCCTGGTTTAATTTTATCAACCTCAAGGATGAAGATGCACATGCCATGTTCCAATATCTAAAAAGCTTGAAACCTGTAAAAAATGTAGTTCCTGCTCCAATCGCACCCAATAACATGTAAAGTCTCTTACATGCAGTAGAACCTTTGCATGCAAGGGTTCTACTGCATGTTTTTATCTACTATAGAAGAGGAATACCACTCTGCTTTCGTAGATAGTAATTCATGCTGCTACTATTGATACATAGACAGAGCGTGTTCCAATTTTTCCTTAATCTGCTTCCTTAAATTTTCAGGATACAAGACTTCCAAATCATTGGCATACCTCATTAAAAAACTCTCTAATTCCACATTAATTTCAATATTCCAAGTGATAATCATTGATGATGGATTATCGTTAATCACTTCCATTTTTTGGCTAACATGCAGTGGGTACTGAGTTAAATATTCTAAAATCCAGCTAGTGGCTGAAATACGAACTTGAACCTTTTCTGACTTAATATCTGGATTAACTAAGTTATTTCGAAGAATACCCAACATATTTTTAAAATAATCTGGAGGATAGAAATCTGGAGAAAAACGTAACGTATATTTCAAGTCTATCCTTCTTAACTGATCCATTCGATCCAAAGCAAACAAGCGAAGCGTATTAATACTTGTTTTCACGATTCTTTCTTGTGGATTAACCTCTTGCATCAACACGTACCAACCTGTATACCACCCATTATTGTATTCTTTGATCATCAAAGGAATACCTTGGTAATACTTTAATCGAGATGAGTGAGCCAATCCCTGATAAGAAAACTCGATGCAAGCTTTTGAAGCAATAGCTTCTAACATAGGTTTAATTTTGTCCGAACCTGACCTTTCTCCCTCCTTAATTAATTGTATGCTCGGCCATGCGTTAATTTCGTGGTAATTAGTTAGGTTATTTTCTAAGGTGATTGCCCTCAACTTATTGACAATCCCTTGTCCTGCTCCATCAGTAAATAAATGTTGATTCAAATCAATCACAGAAGCAAGCTGATTCAACTCCTTTTCAGAAAATGTGGGAAAAGCTGAAATGTCGTGTCGAACATAATAAAAGCAATACTGAGAACGAGCATATCGAATCAACTCCCCCATCTCATCTTCCAAACTAGGATAGCGTTGCTTTAATAATTCTTTCAAAGCATTCAAATCTCGACTAAAACTACGCTCTGAGTAGCTCCCTACATCAAAATGATTAGACAAATACTCATTTACAGAAGCAAAACTCACTTGAAATGCTTTTTGTAAAAATAGGTTGTTAATTTCTTTGAGGCGGTCAGATGGGGAAAGCATGGAGAATGGAGAATGAAGAATGAGGATTGGAGAATGAATTGAATTACAATGTAATAAAAATTCATAAGTCGCCAAGATTTGGCGTAGTATAATTGGAATTTTGGGTATCAAAACAAAAATTTAAATACCATGAATACCAGACTTCTTAAATCACTGATGTTTAGTTTAGTACTAATCTGGATTGTATTTTATGCTACAGAAGGCATTGCTAAGGCTATTTGGACAAAAAACACATTGAAAAAATTCAATATGTGGCTATTAGCAGCTATCGTTTTCTTAGTAGGGCTGTCGTTATATTTAATCTTTGCCCCTTATCATCTTTTTGGACCAAGCCCAAGTGATGGCTACCATTCCCTCATCGTTACAGCTCATCTAAGCTACTTAATGGTGGGTTGCGGATTGAATCTCTTCTCTGAATTGGATGAAAAAAAATTAATTAGTCAATAAAATCCTGATAAGAGTTGGACTTAATAGCTTCGAGAAGATCTCATATTCTGGAAATAACGGGCAGATAGGAGGAATTCGCTAAATATTTGTTGGTAGTAAAGGATACTATTTCAACAAATATTGGCTAATTTAGATTACTGTTCCTAGTGTTCCATATAATCATGTACTATCCAACAACCTCTTATTCCATCTGGAATTCTTTAGGTCATTCACAACCATCGAAACTGGAGGTTAATCGGATCTACTCTTCTTCTTATGCAATCTATTATTCTGCCTGTTCCTCAAAATGAGGAAGAAAGATTAACGGCTCTTCTAGATTATAATATCCTTGATACCATTTCAGAAGAGGAATTTGATGATTTAACACTTTTGGCCTCAAGTATTTGTCAGGTACCTATTGCACTAATTTCTTTAATTGACAAAGACCGGCAATGGTTTAAATCCAAAATTGGCATGACCGATGCGGAGACCAGTCGTGATATTTCCTTTTGTCAATATACCATCATGGGTGATTCGATATTTGAAGTTCAAAATGCGCTTCAAGACAATCGATTTAAGGATAATCCATTTGTTACTGGTCAAGATCAAATCCGATTTTATGCAGGAGCACCTCTGATTGACCCCAATGGCTATGCTATTGGCTCTTTATGTGTTTTAGATCGAGTACCTAGGCAATTGACCAAGGAGCAGAAAAAGTCGCTACAAACGCTTTCTAAACAAGTTATCAATCAACTAGAACTTCGTCAAAAAAATATTCAATTAAAAAATGAGATTTCCTCTTTAGCTAAAAAGGCTTTGGAAGATCTTAGCCAAGAATTAGACTCCTATAAATTAGCGTTAGATCAAACATCTTGTGTCATTATTACTGACGAACATGGAATCATCAAATTTGTCAATGACACAACTTGTCGAGTTACGAAATTCAGCAAAGATGAATTAATTGGTCAACACAATCGTATTTTAAATTCAGGCTACCATCAACCTGAATATTTTGCCAATATGTGGCAAACCATACAAAATGGTTCTATTTGGAAAGGCGAAATCAAGAATAAAGCCAAGGATGGTAGTTTATTTTGGGCCGATTTAACCATTGTACCCATTTACGACGAACAGGGAAAAGCTAGTAAATTTTTAGCTATTAAAAGTGATATTACCCGTCAAAAACAGGATGAAGATCAGCTCAAACAATACTTTGATTTATCAAAAGACTTATTGTGTATCGCTAACACCAATGGATATTTCGAACGACTAAGTCCCAGTTTTTCTGAAATATTAGGCTATTCAAATGAAGAATTAATGGCTCGGCCATTTTATGATTTTATCCTAGCAGAAGATGTACTTCCAACGCAAAAAGTAATTTCTAGCTTAGCTGCGGGACATGGAGTTGTGAATTTTGAAGCTCGGTTTACTTGCAAAAATGGAGGTCATAAAATTTTAAGTTGGAACGCCTCTCCTGATAAGGGAACAGGTCTATTATTTGCCACAGCTAGGGATATTACCGAAATCAAAGCGAGAGCTGAAGAAAATAAGCGATTGTCATTTGTGGCCCGTGCTACCGATAATATGGTGGTAATCACGGACAAAACAGAAAGAATTCAATGGGTTAATGAACCCTTTGAAAAAATTACTGGCTATACTTTTGAAGAAGCACTAGGTAAAAAACCGGCTGAGCTTGTTCAATATGGAGGTACTAGCCCTGAAACCAAAAAAACCATCCGAGCAGCGCTTGATCACCATAAAGCATATCGGGGGGAAATTCAAAATATCAATAAAGCAGGAAAAGAATATTGGGTAGACCTATATATTAGCCCTATATATAATGACAAAGGCGACTTAATCAATTACATCGCCATTGAATCAGATATTACTGAGAAAAAAGAAAAAGACAAGAATATCGCCAATTTGCTGGCGACACAAAAAGCCATTTTCTATGGAGTTGGCTTGTGTGTTATATTTACTGATACTCAGGGAGTCATTCAAAACATCAATCAAGCTGCATTGAATTTATTGGAATATAAGAGCGGGGATCTTATTGGAAAAGCCACTCCTGCCCTATTTCATGATCCAGAAGAAATCAAAAAAAGAGCCAAAGACTTAAGCTCGGAACTGGGGATTGATCTTAAACCTAGTTTTGAAACCTTTGTCATTAAAGCTAGGAGTAAAGGTGTTGCAGATGCAAATGAGTGGACATATATTTCAAAATCGGGAAAACGTATTCCCGTTTGGCTAAGCGTAACATGCATTCGACATGTCAATGGAGAAATCTTAGGATACTTGGGAGTGGCAGAAGATAATACACTTAAAAAACAAGTAGAGAATGAATTGATCCAAGCTAAAAACTTAGCAGAGCAAGCGGTATTTGCAAAAGATAGTTTCTTAGCAAACATGAGCCATGAAATCAGGACACCTTTAAATGCGGTTATTGGCTTTACCGAACTTTTGACGCAAAGTGATTTATCCCAAGAGCAGAAAGAATATGTGGAACATATTCAGACTGCGGGTGATAATTTATTAGTTATTATCAATGAAATACTAGACTTATCCAAAATTGATTCTGGCCAATTGCACATAGAAGAACATCCTTTCAATGTGAAAAATACACTGAAGCATGTACATGAATTACTCAAAGTAAAAGCCCAAAAGAATCAACTGGATTTTAGCTTATTATTGGACGCAGAAATTCCAGAGACAATTATTGGTGATAAGATTAGAATCAATCAAATTTTGATGAATTTGGCTGGAAATGCCATCAAATTTACAGAAGAAGGAGAAGTGGTTATTTCTGTTAAAAAAACAGCCGAAACTGACCAAACCGTCACACTTCGCTTTTCAGTTAAAGATACTGGTATTGGAATTGCTGAATCCAAGCTAGAAAGTATCTTTGAAAGGTTCAGACAAGCAGAAGAAAGCACTACTAGAAAATTTGGAGGAACTGGCCTTGGTTTGAATATTGCCAAACAAATGGTTGAGCTTCAGCATGGTAAGCTAGAAGTAAAAAGTAAATTAGGCCAAGGGTCTGAATTCTATTTTAGTCTAGAGTTCAAGAAATTCTTTGATAATAATAAAGAATTGAAAGATCAACACAATACCTTAGACAATGAACTCGGAAAATTGTCTATTCTGTTGTGTGAAGACAATGAATTGAACCAGCGTCTAGCTAGAACAGTCGTTCAAAACTTTGGATTTGATATCGATATAGCTGACAATGGGCAATTAGGCATTGAGTTGATTAAGAAGAAAAAGTACGACCTCGTCTTAATGGATTTGCAGATGCCCGTACAAGATGGTTATCAAACTACCATTATGATTCGGAATGAGCTCAAAATGAGCATTCCCATTATTGCCATGACGGCTCACTCTTTGGTGGGTGAACAGCAGAAATGTTTTGATATTGGAATGAATGCCTATGTAGCCAAACCGTTTAAACAGTATGAACTGTTAGAAGCTATACAAGATGTCATTAAAAAACAACGAGCTTCTACTGATCCAATTCAAGAGGACACAAGTTCAAAAGTGTCTTTAGAAGAAAAATGGGTACCTATTGATTTTACTTATTTAGATGAATTATCTGGTGGAGATGCTGATTTCAAAAAAGAAATGATGGAGCTTTTTATCAAAAATGTACCAATTGATTTACAAGAACTAGCCCAAGCTATTCAAGAAAAAAATCAAGCTCTAATCAAAAAGTCAGCTCATCATATGAAATCTTCATTAGCTATGTTTCAATTAGCCAAGGGAATACAATTCTTAGAAGCTACAGAACAACAGTCAGCAGGTGAAATCATGGATTCTCAATTGCCTAAAAACTTTCAAGATTTCCATACATATATACAGTCCGTTATTTTGTCATTAAAAAATTTACTCTAATCTACCTCATACTAAGGACTAGCTATTGATATTATTCCAATGCTAGTTCTTTAAAATTTTACCACATGAAAGTATTACTCGCTGAAGACAATGAAATATTAAGAACTTCCCTTTCCTTCTTCTTAAAGAAGCAAGGTTTTGAAGTAAGCCCTTTTAGTAATGGAAAAGAAGCTCTGGAATCCATCAAAGAGCTTTCTTATGATATCATATTAACTGATATCAACATGCCGGGATTTAGTGGATTGGAGATTACAGAATATGTCCGAAATACACTCCATCTTGAAACTCCTATTATTGTTTTCACCTCTTCTACGGTAGAACAAACAGAATTAGATTCATTTCGAATTGGAGCTAATGAATTTATCGCAAAACCGGTAAGTCCTGCGATTTTATTGATTAGAATGAATAAATTACTGAATAAATAGAAATAGCTCAGCGCAAATGTTAGCATTCAGTTTGCAATTCTTTTCTGAATTAGATCCTGCAGATTTTATTATTGTGGGGGCTATTTCAATATTTACGATTGTGTCCATTATTCTGTTTGTTGCCATTGTCTTGAGTCGATTGTACCATATTCGGCAAGCAGTACATTTTGAAAAAAATTCAGAAACCATCAATAACCTCTTGTTGGAAATTCTATTTAATGACAAAAACTATGTTGATTTAATGGATGACAAAAAGCTATTGCGCTTATTTTCTATCCCTCAATTTAGAGCTCAGTTGATGGAGTCAGTCATTAATTTACATCAAAATTATGAAGGAGAATATGCAGAAAGCCTTCGCAAGTTTTATGTAGAATCCCAGTTAATGGCTGATTCCTTTGTCAAATTGCGAAACAAGAATTGGGAAATAAAATGCAAGGGAATCAAGGAATTGACAGAAATGAATATCAAAAGAGCCTATGAGCATTTGGTAGAGTTATCCAAATCCAATCATCCAATTTTAAAAATCAATGCCTTAAATGGCTGCATTAAAATCAATGGTCCCCAAGGTATCATTCACTTAGCTAAACACAAATTTACTATTGATTTATGGACCCAGCTAAACATTATTGATGCCCTAAAAAAAACATCATTATTGGATACACAAAATATTGAACTTTTACTTGAATCAAAAAACAATTCGGTGATTAGCCTAGGTTTAAAAATCATTCATACCTTTAAACTATTTGAAAAACAGGCTTTTGTAGAAGCTTTATTACAACATAAACATGCCAGACATATTCAGCAGGAAGCTGAAAATCTATTAGTTAATTTTAATTCTTATGGCAAAGAAATAAATTGATATGGGATCCTCTAATTTACCTTTCCCGGTTGAGTTATATTTAGGCATGGCCTTAGCCTATGCCGTGACAATCATGTCCTCCTATTTGTACCTCGCATTTTTGTCTGTCAAAGAATTGAAAGCATATTTAAAGCGAAATAGTTTCGAAAACTACGAAGTTCTACTTTCAAGTGAATATGCTCCCTTTTTATCCATCATTGCTCCGGCTTATAATGAGGGATTGACTATTGAAGAAAATGTAAAATCTCTCTTATCCTTGAATTACAATCATTATGAAGTGATTGTAGTCAATGATGGTAGTAAAGATAATTCCATAGAAATCTTGAAGGCAACTTATGATCTGGCACCAATACAACTAGATAAAGTTGGCTCTATTCCTACAAAAACCATCAAAGCCGTTTATCAATCTCAAAATCCTGCCTTCAATAAGCTAATTGTAGTAGATAAAGAAAATGGAGGAAAGGCGGATGCGCTCAATGTAGGCATAAATATTTCCAAACACCCTTATGTAGTTTGTATTGATGTGGACTGCATATTGGATAAAGATGCATTGCTCAAATTAGTGAAGCCCTTTATGGAGACGAACCACAAAAGGGTCATCGCTACGGGAGGAGTCGTTCGTATTGCCAATCAATGTATCATCAAAGATGGGCGATTAATTGAAGTCAATATTCCCGATAAATTAATGCCTCGTATTCAGGTTTTAGAATATTTACGAGCCTTTTTATTAGGAAGAATGGCTTGGGAAAGGCTGGATGGACTTTTACTTATCAGTGGGGCTTTTGGAGCCTTTGATAAGGAAATTGTGATTGCTTGTGGAGGATATAATACTAAAACAGTTGGAGAAGACATGGAGCTGGTGGTTAGAATGCGTCGTTATATGCATGAGAAAAAGCTCGCCTATACTGTGAGTTATATCCCTGACCCACTTTGCTGGACAGAAGCTCCTGAATCGCTTGATATTTTCAATAAACAAAGGAGTAGGTGGATGCGGGGAACAATTGAAACTTTATGGGAACATCGCATTATGTTCATGAATCCTAAATACAAATTATTGGGATTGGTTAGCGTTCCGTATTGGACATTTTTTGAATTTTTCGCGCCCTTAGCAGAAGTTATTGGAATTTTAGCCACCCTATATTTTATTTTGGTAGGCATGATGAATTGGCATTATTTCTTCCTTCTCATGATTTTCGTGTATTCATTTGCCATACTTTTTTCCATTCTAACTCTTTTTACTGAGGAAAGAACCTTTCATAAATATACCAAGGTTGATGACTTCTTAAAACTTCTAGGTGCTGCTTTCATTGAACCTTTTTATTTTCATCCATTAAGTGTCTTTTCTGCGTTTAAAGGCTATGTCGATAAGATTAAAGGAACTCATTCCTGGGGTGAAATGACGAGAAAAGGATTTAATAAGAAATTGTAAATTATAAGTTATAAGGGTTTAGTTATTAGTTATTAGATGTGAATGCCTGAATGACGTTGACCGTTTTGTGTCACTTATACTTGATTCATATTCAATTATTTTAGGTATTTAGCTTATAGCTTGATTTAAATTTAGTAGTTTTTTTTCAAATGCAATAGGAGACATTTTATTTAACTCAATATGCGGCTTTTCTAGATTATAAAGTGATACTGCGCGGTCAACTTCCTTGACTAGCATTTCGAAGTTATTGATTTTACGATGCCTTAAATAATTGTTTTTTATAATACCATTGATGCGTTCTGCTTTCCCATTTTCCCAGGGATATTTGCACATGCTATTCTTGATCCCATATTTTTGAGTCACGCTTAAAAATTCTCTGGCATAATATTGACCTCCTCCATCGGAATGAAGTATTAAATCATCAAATCGCCTCTGTTTTCTAAGCTTGATGGCCATTTGTAAGGCTGGAATGGTCGTGTGAGTAGTCAATAGTCTTTTAGAGGTGTGATGACCCACTATATGACGTGTATAGGCATCTATGATAAAAGTAAGGTAATAATAGATTCCATTGACTTGATAATAACTAATGTCGCTCTGCCAATATTGGTCTATTCGACTCGGTTTTTGATGTATCAATAAATTCTCAAACCGAACTACTCCTTGACTATCTGTCGTCTTGATAAAGGAGTGTATTCTAGGCCTAGTTAAATGTTGTTGCTTACAAAATACCTCAAATAAATCCCTTCCCATCATCTGCTGATGATCGGGTTTTATCATATAGTACAAGTAGCGAATAGCCATAGTGGGGTGTTTTACTCGAATTTCATCGACGACCTTTAATAAATGATGTTGAACTTTTTCCTGCTTGATTTGTCGATTTAACTGTTGATGTACAGCTTGCTTACTCATTCCAAGACTTCGATACAATTCATTTAAGCTGAAGTGATGTTTTTCTCGGGTGAGCCAGTAGTATCGCAGGGTTTGGAATCGAATTTTTTTTTAATATCAACCCCATATGCCTGTTCGGCTAGATCAATCATTTTATCCTTAAAGTCAAGCAAGATTTGCTTCTGACCTACGATACGCTCTAGTTCAGCCACTTTTTTCTTGAGTAATAACAACTCTTGTGTATCACTCTGTGTCTCTACTATAACTCGGGTCTTATTGGTTTTCATTGTACCGAATTTAGAAATCCATTTGTACACATTGGTCCCAGATACTTCATATTGCTTACAAATTTCTGAAACTCGAGTTCGACCTTGTTCTATTTCTCGAACTTTCTCCATTTTAAAACTGTCACTAAAATGACGAAGACGTCTTTGTGACACACTTTGAAGATACAACTTTTTGTTGGCCATAATTAATAGATTTTAAGTTTAAAATTTTACTTTTAAACGGTCAACCTATTTCAGGCATTGACAAGAGATTAAAAAAGCTACGTATAATTTTGTGTATGTTTAATTACTAAACATTAATATTTATCCCTAAATCTAATACCTACTAAACCCTAATAACTAATAACTAAACCCTAATAACTAATTCTACATTCTTCATTTTACATTCTACATTCATTCCATGAAAGCATTTAAACTACTATTACTCGCTGTTTTACTAAGTTATCAGGCACCTGGTCAGGTGGTAGAAAAATTAAAATCCATGAAAGCATATACTGGATTTTTCAATTTCTATTATGATGAAAGTTCTGACAAAATCTATTTGTCTGTTGATAAACTCAATCAGGAATTTCTATATGTTTATTCCTTAAGTCAGGGAGTGGGAAACAATGATTTAGGTTTAGACAGAGGTCAATTAGGAAATGAACAAGTGGTGTACTTTGAGAAACAAGGAAACAAAATTTTCCTCGTACAGCCTAATTACCAATATCGTGCTAATACGAATAACCCTTTGGAAAAGATGTCGGTCCAACAGGCCTTTGCCAAATCTGTACTTTTTGGTTTTAAAATAGAAGGACAAGAAAACGGCCACTATATCATTGATGCCACTGATTTTTTATTTCAAGATGCCCACGGGGTCTTAAAAACCTTGACTAGAGCCAAGCAAGGTACTTTTCAATTGGATAAATCCCGAAGTTCTTTATTGTTAGAAAGAACCAAGTCGTTTCCTAAAAACTCAGAATTTGAAACACGACTTACCTTTTCAGGAAATGGCACAGGTGCTGAAATTCGTTCGGTTACTCCTAATCCAGACTATGTTACCATAGTGGAACACCATTCGTTAATAGAATTACCTGACAATCAATATAAACCCCGGGTTTATGACCCAAGGTCTGGTTCTAATGCTTTATCGTTTATGGACTATGCCACTCCAGTAACAGAATCTATTGAAAAAAAGTGGATGACTCGACATCGTCTAGAAAAGAAAAATCCAGAATTGGCCATTAGTGAAGCTGTCAATCCAATCATTTACTACTTAGATAATGGTACACCTGAACCCATTCGCTCTGCCCTATTAGAGGGAGGCAGATGGTGGAATCAGGCATTTGAAGCTATTGGTTATCGAAATGCCTTTCAAGTAAAAATCTTACCTGATGATGCAGATCCCATGGATGTAAGATACCATGTGATCCAATGGGTTCATCGTTCAACACGGGGCTGGAGCTATGGAGCTAGTATCTCTGATCCAAGAACTGGTGAAATTATTAAAGGTCATGTGAGTTTGGGAAGTTTACGAATTCGACAAGATTTTATGATTGCTCAATCGCTTATGAATGCCCCTTATGCTAAAGACAATAAAAATAATCAACCGATGCTCGATATGGCATTAGCAAGGATACGTCAATTAGCAGCCCATGAAATCGGCCATACGTTAGGTTTTGCTCATAATTATGCCGCTAGCGCTAAAGGGAACTCCAGCGTCATGGATTATCCTCATCCGAAAGTAGCATTTTTAGGAACTGAAATCGATTTGACTAAAGCTTATGATCGTAACATTGGAGAATGGGATAAAGTAGCTGTAGATTATGCTTATGGTCAACATAGCGACTCAGCATTACCCAAAATTCTGGATAATGCCTATGAAAAAGGATTAAGGTTTATCACCGACTTTGACGCTCGAAATCCAGGAGGAGCTCATATATATGCGCATTTATGGGATAATGGAAATACAGTAGTAGATGAATTAGCACGTATTTTGGCAGTTAGAAAACAGGCAATTAAACAGTTTTCCGTCGACAATATGCGCGAGGGAGAAAGCTATTCTAAATTAGAGGATATGTTTGTTCCACTTTATTTTATGCACCGCTATCAAACAGAAGCTGTTACGAAAATGGTGGGTGGGTATGAATATAATTACGCTATTAAAGGAGGAAAAGAATTAGTGCTAAAACCTGCCTCCAAAGGGCTGCAAGTTGAAGCACTACATCAATTGTTGAGAACATTACAAGCTGATGAATTGGCCATACCCAAAGAAAAACTAAGCTTGTTCCCTCCTAGAGCCTTTGGATTTCCTAGAACAAGAGAGTCATTTAAAAGCAAAACAGGCTTGACTTTTGATGCCTTGGGTGCAGTTGAAACAGCAGCAGAGTTTACATTAGACTTCCTATTTCATCCCGATAGGATCTCAAGAATCCAGCAAAATCATGTCCTTGATGTTGCTAATTTGGGAATAGTTGAAATGCTCCAACTTATCAGTCAACAGACCATAGAAAAAACTTGGACAGACAGCTATTTAATGGCAGCACAAGAAACCATTAATTACAAAATTTGTGAAGCTCTGTTAAATACGCTACAAGCTCCCAATCTTGCTCCTTTGGCCAAAGTGGAGATTCTGTCTGGTATAAAAAAATGGCAACAATACTATGCTAAGAAATCCGCCATGAATCCATTTGCACAATATATGCAACAATATATTCAAGCAGCCTTATCTAAACCTAGCGAATGGAAAGCTTTGGCTAGTCCCACTATTCCTGATGGCGCACCGATAGGAATGGATTGCTATTGATCAAAAGAACTTCTGTTTCTTGAAGATTTAGAAAAAACATGGGGGAGAAATAAACATATTAATTATAGAACATAGGAATGCAAAAAGCTCTTATTCTTTGAATAAGAGCTTTTTTGTAACTAATACTATAAATCAACCTCCTTTTAAATACTTATTATACTTCGTCCTTTGATTACTTATTTTTCAATAACTCCTCTAAATTCAGGGATTCAAATTCAGCTAATCCTTTTTCGCTTAAATAGGGTTTGTAAATCTCGATGGTTCCAGCTAAATATGTGGGTTTAACCTCCTGTAAACTTTGATGGTAATCGAATAATAAATAAGTATTTAACCAATGCACTCCTAATATGGCATGTTGGTGGTAAAATATCTTAAAATTCCTTTCTTGAAAGACGGACTCCAACAAATAATTTTCCTGAACCAATTTTTTAAATAAGCCAATCATACTTTGCTTTCGAAGATTAAAGGATTCATTGATTACCTGCATAAATGCTTCATCCTTAAATGAGGCTGTCCAAATAAACATGATGGCACTTCGGTACTTAAATTGAATATCCATGATATCCGATAAAATACCAATGTACTCTTTCCAATTAAAATGATCTGAAAAAATGATGGAATCAAAATATTGCTGAATATCCCGAATATAAAGCTCTGTAATAGCTATGTGTAGATTTTCTTTCGTAGAAAAGTGATTGGTAATTTTACTTTTACTGATTTCTGTATAGCGTGCTATTTCATCTATGGTGATAGATGAACCATAAGTATTCAATACTTCAGACGCTTGTAAAATAATATTTTCACGACTCCTCTCTCCTTTTCTTTGGTACTTATCCATGATTAAATTATAAATATTAGGTAATAATAAAAAAAATATTTTTTATTTACAATTCAATGTATAATTTTGATACATTAGATGTCAAAAAAAATAATCCTTTAAAACAAAATACCAACGACCACAGTTATAAAGATAATTATAGAACACAGGAATGCATCAAGCTCTTATTTTTTGAATAGGAGCTTTTTTGTTTTTCAGGGTTTCTTTGAAAAAACTATTGTAGTTGACCAAATATCCCATGTTCTTCCCACTCGATCTTCTTTATCTGCTTCCATTCTAATTCCAATGAGCAAATTTTTATCGTAATTATGTTCTGAAAAATGACAGGTATACCAAGTCATTCCATTGGGATCTTTAGCAATAGATGTGCTCCTTACTGAAATCGAATCCTCCAATTGTTTAACTAAACTTAGCTTTGTAGGGGAAAATAAAAACTGAATTTGATGATTTTCCTTACGGATTAATCGCATTTGATTGACTCGACTTGAGGGAGATAAATACTCTAATTCATTTCCTCTTTGTAGTAATTGATAACGATACTGTTTCATCAAACCTTTAAAATCATCTTGATTAGCCTCTAATAATAAGATTCCATTCTCAAGACTTGGAATGATGTAGCTTGAATATTCATCCGTTTCTATTGTAAGTGGAGAAGCCGTTTGAGCATATACAAACTGATATAGAACCAAATTTATGATGATACATCCCCAATATTTCATATTAGAAATAGATTAATCTCGGTAATTCAAAGCAGGTTGACGGTTTCCCAAAAGAGATTTATATACAAAATTGGGACCTCTCCTTTGTTCAAACTCGGCTTTAGCTTCTTTTACCCATTCTGGATGTTTAAATAAATCAATGGCTGTAGATGCCAAGGTTTTTGCGGCAATCATCATCCCTTTCCTACCAATGGAAGTACCTCCTGCCGCCACTGCCTGCCAGCTATGTGCGCTTGTACCAGGTACCCAAGCCGCAGTTCCAAGTCCTATCGTTGGAACAGTCCAACTTACATCAGCCACATCGGTAGAGCCTGTTGCTAAATTATCGCCATCATTCAATCCCTTGATTTGACTGGTGCTGGCCAAATCCACTATTTCCATTCCTTCTGTTTGTTGAATTTGTTTGGCAAAAGCCAATTCTGATGGTGTCAAGGTATATCCATCCACCCACTGCAAATTGGCATGCATTAGTCTAGCCAAACGATCATTGGGCAACATTTCATATACTCCACCAATCACTTCAGCTTCATACTTGGTTCCTGTACCTAAGGCTGCACCTTTAGCTGCATTTTCCAATCGATCCCAAACATCCATAACAATATCCCGTTTCGGCGATCGAACATAATAATAAACTTCCGCAAAATCAGGCACAATATTAGGCGCTTTTCCTCCATTGGTAATGACATAATGCATACGAGTGGTCGATGGAATATGTTCTCGCATCATATTGGCCATGTAGTTCATTGCTTCAACCGCATCTAAAGCAGACCTGCCTCTTTCTGGGGAAGCTGCTGCGTGAGAAGCTAATCCATAAAAACGGAACTTCCCTGCCTTATTCGCTAAGGAATTGCTCATGGAAATCACATGCTGATTGTTTGGGTGCCAATGTAACATAACATCCGCCTGAGAAAATAATCCAGCACGGACCATATATACTTTACCTGATCCTCCTTCTTCAGCCGGACAACCATAAAATTTGATCGTACCTTTTTGACCAGTTTCTTGCATCCACTCCTTTACTGCAATGACTGCAGCGGCAGAACCCGTTCCAAATAAATGATGTCCACAGGCATGCCCTGCTGTGTTCCCTAAGCTACGTTTGATTGGAATAGAATCTTGCGACATCCCTGGCAAGGCATCGTATTCTCCCATGATACCAATAACCGGTTTCCCTTGTCCGAATGTAGCCACAAAAGCCGTCGGAATATCTGCAACACCTGGTTCAATAGTAAAACCAGCCTTTCGCAAAGTTTCTTGTAGCAATGCAGAACTTTGTTTTTCCTTATAGCCTACTTCGGCATATTTCCAGATTTGGTTGGCAATTTGTCCGTATTGACTTTCTCTTTGCTGAATTCGCTGAATAACTTTTTTCTTATCTGCCTCTTGGGCCAATATCGAAAAGCTTACACAAATCAGGATAATTGATAGTAAATGTTTCATAGGTTTAATTAGTTGATGTTATTATTCTCTCCACTTTTCTAATTCAAATTTGGCTATTTCCTCTTCTCTATTGTACATGTTTTTATCAAACAAAGAGGCATGTCCACAATCAGTATCATTCGTCCAGGCATGCTTGGCAAATGGCATATAAGATTCATTCACCATTTTGTAGCCTTTCTTTGTCATCCCTTGAAACCAAGGAATGCCATTATCCAAACTGTTCTTTAATCCTATGGGAGCCACTGAACCTAGAGGAATGGTTAAAGGGCGAGCTAATTTTAAATTAATTAAGGCTGCGTGTTCATTCAAACGACACTCGGGTAGTGGCCAACTTAATTTGCCATCTTGAACCAAACCATGCACCACTGCCCTACCTTCTGGTCTTGTTTGATATAAATCCTTTAGTTCGGCCATTGACGGTCGATAATCCCAATAGCGATTCCCATCACAAAGATCTCCATGTGCCGGGCAATTCCAGCATTGACCTACTTGACCGATCCCAACAGAGTCTCCAATTTTACTAAGGTAATGTCCAATTAGATCTCCATTAAAAAGCATGTCATTATGCATCATAAACATCCAATTCGATTGACTATTTTCCCAAGGATACTGGCTTCGTATGGAATATCGATAGTCCTTAAAATACAATAGAATTTTGTTGAGTAGACCTTTTCTTCTACCTTCCCACCAGCCAAAGAAAAATTTAGGCTTAAAATAAATGATAGGTAATCCTTCCAAAAGTGAGCGCAATAAGGCTTCGTCAAAACCTTCAGGCTGGCTTTTTTCTAAGGTCAAATAAATATGCTGTATATGCTGTCCAGAATTTTTCATCAAAGACCAGATACTAACGGCCGTTTGATAAGGTTTTCCATACACATTTATAGCAACGTCTACTTTTTGAACAGTCATAAGTTTTTAATTACCGCAAATTTACTTGTAAATGGTGAATTATTAATGGTGAATTGTGAATGGTAAATTGTTAATGGTGAATTGTGAATGGTAAATTATGAATTGTGTCTTGTCCTGAAATAGGTTGACTTTAGGTTTATTATTAACTCATTTTATAATTTACAATTCACCATTTACAATTTAAAATGGTTCATATTTTGCCTGAATGACATAATAATTTCCATTTTTGCCTTGTATGATGGAATTCCCCAAGTCATCAATGTCATTGATTTGTAAGGTATCCTGAAGGAATTTAGAGCCTTTAGGAAACTTAATAGAAATCACGAAACACCCTTCAATCTCTACGGCAATTCGTGCAAAAACAGTAGAATCTTTCGTTATTGAATTTCTTTGAATAACCGTAGCAGGATATGCCCCATCTTCAAAAATACAGGCATATGGCAAATGAGCATTCTTTTTTTCAGGAATGGGCTTTTTAATCTTAGCCTGTTGTGAAAAGGCTAAACTTGGAATCAATAAACAAAAAAGTACAATGAGTCGAAGCAAGGCAGTTTGTAGGGAATGTAAAATGAAGAGTTTAGAATGTAGAATAAATGATGGTAAATCAATATCATTCACTTTTCACCATTTACAATTTATAATTCATAATTTATAATTTACTTCACTTCTTCTTTCCCAAACTTGATATATTGCTCCCAGTCATATTCATTGATATCATGTTTGCCATCTCGAATATGGTATCTAATGAGCTTACCTACAGGTTGATTTAAACCTGGCATATCAATATTCCCTAATCCTTTTTTACCGTATAAAGCGTACACTTTTTCCATTTCTTTGGCACTCAAAAACTCACCTTTAGGGTCAGACCATTGATCGCCAAAGGCTGAGGCTACATACACTGGTCGCGGCGCCATCAAGCTCAATAAAATATGTTGGTCAAAAGGTAATTCATTTTCTCGGTCAGCATAGCTTGCATATCTAGGCAAAAACCAATGAGGGAAACTATTAGTTATTCGCCAAATCGTTTCTCCATATATTCTTCTACTCAAAGCAGCTCCACCTTCACCCGACTCATTAGATATAATAGCCGCAAAACGACGGTCATTGGCTCCAGCCCATAAAGCAGCCTTTCCTAATCGAGAATGTCCATGTAATATGACCTTTTTCCCGTCGATCTGCTGGATACTTTGAGCTAAATCCAACATCCTACTTAAGCCCCAAGCCCATGCTCCATTGGCCGTCCAATCTTCCGGCTTTAAACCTAATTCTATTGCCAATTTAGTTCTTACTCCATTTTTATAACCCGTGGCAAAATCTTCTTCAAAATCTCCACAGGCAGCGGTAATCGTTCCAAAGCCCGCATCAATCACTTTTTCTATTTGCCAGCGACTAGCCCACTCTCCCCTTGATGCAGCTTGAGAAATGTTGTTAATGAATTTTGGATCATTATTACAAACAACATATTTATCAAATATCGGAATCCCATCATCTGTACTGATTGTTTGATTCCCACAAAAATTCAATCCCATAAATATTGGAACCTTCTTACTTGATTTGGGTAAAATCACCACTACCGTTGCTTGAACTTTACCTGCAAAATCCATTTTCCAAATCGATTGTACGGCTTTTCCTCCCAAAATTTCTTTCTGAGAAATTAAGGTATTAGTCTGCTTAACTGATTTTTTAGGCATTTGACCATACATTTGGTCTGCAAACAGAGTTAACCAAGTAGCCCTATTTTTTTCCCAATCTGCTTGACTACTTATTTTCTTTGAACCAATAATTAATGGATCTGGCAAAGTAATAGTACCTACTTTACTTTCATCATAATTAGCTACAAAAGGTTTTTGCTGGGCCATCATCGTTGAACTTATCAAACAAAAAAAGAGAAACTTTTTCATAATATCGATTTATTTGAAAGCTGTTACTTTTTGGTTTTAACTTGAAAAGGAATCAAAACCTGTGTTTCTTTAATAGGCTTTTTATGAATTAAATCTAATGCCATTGCAATTGCTTGCGCACCCTGTTGCTCTGCATTTTGTAAAATTGTCGCATCTAAAGTTCCCGCATCCACAGCTTTAATAGCATCTCCAATTCCGTCCACACTAACTACCATCACTTTATCCTTTTTCTTGGCATCCAATAGTGCCTGCATAGCGCCAAGTCCCATTTCATCATTATGGGCAAATACCCCTTGGATTTGATCTCCATAAGACTGTATCCAATTCTCCATCAAAGCCATCGATTTGGCTCGATCCCACTCTCCCGTTTGGGTAGCTAATAACTTCATATTAGGGTATGCTTTTAAAACTTCCACGGCTCCTCGTTCGCGATCAATTTGAGCAGCTTGCCCCATATAGCCTTGAATGATCAAGATATTTCCTTTACCATTTAGTTTCTTTGCCAAAAAATCAATGGCCATTTTAGCTGATTCTGCATCATCTGATCCTACCCAAGCATCTGGTTTTTCTTTGGTGGAAGAGTTAACATTGACAATCGGAATGCCTGCCTTTTTAGCGCGTAATATGGCGGGAGAACTAGCCTCAAATTCAGCTGGATTTAAAATGATAGCATCCACTTGTTGACTAATAAAATTCTCTACTTGCTCTACTTGTTTCAAAGCCGAGCGTTCTGCATCCACCACGATTAATTCAACATCGGCTTCTTGGGCATGTTTTTCGAGCGATGCACTTACTTTTTGAATAAACTCATTTTGAAGACTCAACATGGAAACCCCAATGACGATTTTCTTCTTTCCTCCTGATTCTTTATTTCCACAGGCCCAAACGAATAAGACAACTAAACAAGTAAGTAATATGCGTAAACTTATTTTCATGTTAACGTTTCATTTTTTGATAAACACTATCTAATACTACTGCTAATATAATGATTCCCCCCATGACAACCTGTTGCCAATAAGCTGAAACATTTAATAAATCCAATCCATTATTGATAACACCAATGAATAAAACACCTAATAGGGTTCCAGTCATACTTCCCTTTCCACCTCGTGTACTTGTACCTCCGATGATAACTGCTGCTATAGCATCCAATTCAAAGCCTAATCCAGCATTGGGTTGTCCGGTATTAATCCTAGCCGACAGTAAAATTCCTCCAAGGGCAGCAAATATCCCACTTAGTGTATATACCCACCATTTAACTTTTGCCACTGGAATACCTGCCACCCATGCGGCTGTTTCGTTACCTCCAATGGCTGTTACATAACGACCAAGTACTGTTTGGGTCAATACGAAATGACATACGACATAGGTAGCGATCAAAAACAAAATAGGAATTGGTAAACCAAATAAATCACCATTTCCTAGAAAGTTAAACGATTCAGATAAATCAGATACAGGTCTACCTGAAGAGATAATCAAAGCCGCACCTCGAGCAATCGTCATCGTACCCAAGGTCACAATGAAAGGTGGAACTTTGGACAAAATCACGGTAAAACCGTTCATTGCACCCATCAAGGCTCCTACTCCAAGTGCCATAAGCAATGCTATATAAACATTTCCGCCGTCTGATTTGGCAAATAATGCAGCAACCACTCCAGCTACAGCTAACATGGATCCTAATGACAAGTCGATCCCTCCTGAAATAATCACAAAGGTGACACCAAAAGCCAAAATCGCATTGACGGATACTTGGTTTAGGATGACCAATAGATTGGTGTCCGTTAAAAATCGAGGTGTCAAACTAGAGATTAACACACACATCAAAATCAAGGCAAGGAATATCCCTCCAGACTGACTACCAATAAGTATTTTTTTCAAATTCATGTGCTTACTATTTCATAGCATAAGACATAATCTCTGCTGGATTGGTCTCTTCTTTATTCAAAATGGCGGTCTGTTTCCCTTTAGATATAACCAAAATCCGATCACTCATGTGCAATAATTCCGGCAAATCAGATGATATCAAAATGATGGATTTTCCTTGCTTACTTAATTCTGCCATTAATGTATAAATCTCAAACTTCGCCTGTACATCAATTCCTCGAGTAGGTTCATCCAAAATTAGTACATCAGGTAGATGTTGTAGCACTCGCCCAAAGACAACTTTTTGTTGGTTTCCACCGCTCAAGGTCATCACTTGTTGGTCTGGCCCTTTGGACTTAATCTTAAGCCGCGATATATGACCAGTCGCTATTTCATTCTCTTTAGATTTATCTAATATACCCCAACGTTGAAATTCTAACAAGGAGGACAAGGTTAAATTATGTTGAACTGAAAACTCAGGAATAAATCCCATTTCTTTTCTGTCTTCACTCACGTAGCCAATGCCTTGCTTAATAGCTTCTTGAGGGCTTTTGAACTTAACCGATTGATTCTTCCAAAGAATTTCTCCAGCTTGAGGAATTAATAAGCCTGACAAAGCTTTCCCAATATCTGTCCTTCCTGCTCCTACAAGCCCACCAAAACCCAAAATCTCTCCTTGGTGTAAGTCAAACTCGATATCCTGAAATAAGCCAGGAATCCCCAAACCTTTAACTTTCAAGCATGTATCTCCCTTTATCACCTCCCGATGGGGAAAAAATTGATTCATTTCTCGACCAACCATTTGATGGACGACCTCCTGCTCGGTACATTCCTCCCGACATTTGGAAGATATCAAATAGCCATCTCGTAAAACAGATATTCGATCTGAGAAGCCAAATATCTCTTCCATTTTATGTGAAGTAAATAAAATACTTACTCCTTCATTTTTTAATTTATTAATCAGACGCCTGAACAAGGTGATTTCCTTTTCTGATAAAGAGGAAGTGGGTTCATCCATTAAGATCAATTTGGCTTGCTGTGAAATAGCACGTAAAATCTCCACCAATTGTTGCTCGGCAATCGACAAATTCTTGACTAAGGTGCTTGGATCCATGGGGATTTCGCAATCCGACAGTAAGTCCAAGGCTTTCAATCGGGCATTTTTCTTCCTTTCCCAAGGCCAAAATCCTAATTCATTTTCTCTTCCTAAAAATATATTCTCTTCAACGCTTAATTCTGGAATCAACATCAACTCTTGGTGGATCATGGATATACCACTATCCATGATTTGTTTTAAACTTTGATGTTGTCGTTTTTGACCAAAAAAAATCACCTCCCCTTTATCAGGAGAGATGATTCCAAGCATTGTCTTCATTAAAGTCGATTTACCAGCCCCATTTTCACCCACTAAAGCATGGATTTCACCTGGATACAATGATAAATCTATGGAATGTAAAATGGGAGTTCCCGAATAAGCAATAGATACTTGTTTGAGCTCTAAAACTGGTTTCTCTCCTTCCACCCTACATTCCATTTAAATTATTAACAAGGCCACTCTACGTTGGTGTCCTTCCATTGTTTTTGCTTCGCTGAATCAATCACAGCCTCACATACTTTTTGTGTTTGCAAAGCTTCGCGGAAAGTAGGTGAACAAGGTTCTCCCGTTTCCAAGGATTTCAAGAAATCAGCAGCTTGATGTACAAAACTATGCTCGTAACCAATGGATAATCCTGGAACCCACCATTTGTCCATGTAAGGTTGATCTCCATCCGTCACTAAAATAGATTTCCAACCACGTACAATTGACTCATCCGCATGATCATACATTTCCAAGCGGTTCAAATCATGTAAATCCCAACGAAGAGAAGCATGCTCTCCATTGATTTCAAAAGTATAAAGCGCTTTGTGTCCACGAGCATAACGCGTAGACTCAAATAAGCCTAAAGAACCGTTATCAAAGTGGCAGTGAAACAAACAAGCATCATCGATACCTACTTTTTGAACTTGACCAGATTCTGTGTGCACACGTTCTTTGATGAATGTTTCGGTCATAGCTGAAACATCGGTGATTCCACCGTTAATCCAAAGTGCTGTATCAATACAATGTGCAAGCAAGTCACCCGTAACACCTGAACCAGCTGCTTCCACATCTAAGCGCCAAGTACCGGCTCCCCCTTGAGGTAAATCCGGACTAATAGTCCAGTCTTGCAAGAAGTTAGCACGGTAATGGAAAATACGGCCTAATTTACCTGAGTCTACGATTTGTTTAGCCAAAGTAACAGCAGGTAAGCGACGGTAGTTATACCAAGTAGTGTTTTTCACACCAGCCGCTTCTATTTCCCTAACCATTTCTTCTCCTTCGGCTAATGTTCTAGACAAAGGTTTTTCACAAAGAATCATTTTTCCTGCTTTAGCAGCAGCAATAGCGATTTCTGCGTGAGTATCATTGGGTGTACAAATATCTACAGCATCAATATCATCGCGAGCGATTAATTTACGCCAATCTGTTTCGTAAGAAGCATAGCCCCATTGTGCTGCAAATGCTTTTACTTTTTCCTCATTACGAGAGCAAACTGCCTGCATTACGGGCTCATAAGCTAAGTTGGGGAAAAAGTTAGTAATACGGTTAAACCCGTTGGAATGGGTTCTTCCCATGAAGCCCGTTCCGATCAATCCTATTCTTAATTTCTTCTTTTCCATTGTCAAATATATTTCAAAATCTTAAGACCAACCATGGGCATTACGCACCTTAATCATGGTCGCTAAAATATCGTTCCAAGTTTTTTGTTGTAACATAACTTCATTGCTGAACATACAACCATCCCAACAAATATGTTTGAATGCTTTGGTCAATTCACCGTTCTCATCCCGAAGCCAGAAACCAGCATCTTCTGCTACCACTAATTTTCCATTAGGATCAGTGGCTTGACAGTGTCTACCCGTTTTATCATGACTACCAGTTCCGTGAACTGTACCGTCATTTTGTGCCACGTGGAAGTCGATGGTCCAAGGACGAAGTGCCGCAGTAATTTGACGTAAAGCATCTTTCAATACTTCACGATCTGACCAATCATAGCCTTCTGGTAAAATACGATCTTCAGGAGCATTATACCCCATCGTGTACAACAAGGTATGCGACATGTCTGCTTGAAAACCAATATTCTTACGATCAACGGCTTCTAAAGTAGCCACCATTTGACGCCATGAATGCATACCACCCCAGCAAATCTCTCCTTCAGCTGCTAAGCGCTCGCCGTAATCAGCTGCTACATCACAAGCACGTTGGAAGGTTTCCACAATTTTCTTGGAATTACCTACTGGATCTTTTGCCCAATCAGATACACCACTGGCCGAATCAATACGAACGATACCGTTCGGGCGAATACCCATTTCACGTAAAGTTTGACCAATTTCACAGGATTTTTTCACCATGTCTACAAATGTATCTTGATCTGCTTTAGAACCTATAGCAGGGCCACCCCAGATGGGAGCAACCAAACTTCCAATTTCTAAACCATGAGCAGCTACTTTGTCAGCCAAGCGTTTTGCTCCTTCTTTACCTGAATTAATGTCAAAATGCGGATCAAATAAACCTACGTCCACCCCATCGAATTTCACACCATCAACTTCTGCCGCAGCAGTCATTTCAAGCATTTGATCTAAAGAGATAACTGGTTCGGAATCAGGACCCTTACCCACGATGCCAGGCCAAGTGGCATTGTGCAATTTTGGATAATTATTTATTTGTGTCATTTGTTCAAATGGTTTATATCAATTATAATTTTAAATCCGGATTGTTTGGACCAAAATGCTTCAACATCACGATTGGATCAGTAGAAGAATGGTTTGTTATAACAACACCTTCTTGTGCAGCTTTTTCAGTTACAAAGAACTCATCGTTGGTCAATTGTCCGTAACGAATCATGGCTGGAGTTTCAATGTTCCAAACACCCATTTTACCATGTCCTTGCATCATGATTAAACCATAAGCGGCAGCATCTTTGATGGTTACTGTTTGACCTGGGAATACCGTTAATTCTTTAGCAGAGAATGCCTCTGAACGGTAGCAAACCCACTTCTCAGAATACCCTTCTTTAGCCATTTCGGCCTCATCTTTCACTGGAATTGGCGCCATGAAGCGTGTTTCCAATAAATTAGGATTGGTATTCAAATCCCAATCGATCACTTCCATCAATTGGTCATAATTTCCAATTTCTTCTTTAGGAGTACCATTCCATAATAATTCTTCTGGAATGATTGCCTCATTAACTAAAGATTGATACATGGCAAAAACATCAGATGCTTTCTGAGGCTCATAAGTACAAAGGCTACCTGGGGCATGTAACATTCCCGGAGGCACATCCCATCCTGTTCCAGGAATTAATGGGAAAGCTTGAGAGAACATCGTGATTTTGTTATCCCCTTTGGTAAAATTCTGTAAACATTCTTTGATTTGCTCTTTGGTTGTTCCTGGAGCAATTCCGAAGAAAGTATATGGAAAGTCTCCACCATGGTTATTCAACTGAGGTGGGAAATAATACGCCTCTGGTTTACCTAATTGACCAATTTTGGCAGCGTGCTCATCATTGTGGTGAATGTGATGAGGCAAAGGTCCCATGTTATCAAAAAATTTGGAATACATTGGCCAAGACTTATATTCATTCCAAAGACGATCACCAATTATTTGGCCACCTAATTCTTCAATGGCATCCTTTAAAAGGATTTGTTCTTCCTTTCCTCCTTCAGAATAAACAATGGCACTAAGACCTTCGTTTTCTCCTGTTAATGGACCATTTTTAGCAGGGGTAGTAGATGATAACCAACGCTCATCGATTCCTCCTCGTACTCCACCGAGTACATAATAATCATCTGGATGCAATTTAATACGACGACCTGGAACACAAAATGATCTTGGTACCCAAGTTGGCGCTAAACGCAATATGCCCTTTCCTTGCTCTAGGGCTTTTTCTGCTTTATTTTTCATAAGAATAGGCAATCTTTTATTGTATAAAATTAGTTAATTTCTCTGGTTGTTTTTGTTGATCTATGACTTCTAAAGTCACAGAAAAACGCTTCATTGCTCTTGGGGCTAAAAATACTAATGAGCCTTCTTCCCGAGCTGCTTTTTGGCCAATGGGAGGGTTCGTTCCTGGTTCTATTCCCGTCACATATTCATCCTTACCCCAATGCTGCCAATTCGTTAAACTAGGTAATTCTCTTTTGTCGTATGACATCTTAACTCCTAATCCTAACTGTTCATTGTAAAGTCCGCAAGCTACCTGATGCTGTGCATCGGTGGCTGCATCTATAAATGCTACTTCTTCGCCACCACCCAAATGGATATCCAATGGGGCTGGACAAGTCTTGTAATCATTTCCTTCCTTGAAAATCAAAGCGTCTTGAGTTCCCTCAAAACGATACTTCCAAGTTCCATTCGCCACAATCTTTGTTCCTTCGTTGACCAAAGGCCAGCCAAAATTAAAGTGATATAATAACATCAAAGGGGCGTCTGTATTGCCTTCATTAATGATTTCATCTTCAATTTTCAAAAAAGCCTCTCCCAATCTTCCAGAAATCGTTCTTTTTAAAGTCAAGCATGGTCCGAAAATCACATGCTGACGAATAATACCTGAGATACTCATGTCTAATTGACCTGAATGAATATCAGGTTGAACGATGGAAGTGATTTCGGCAATTTGATTGCTGATTTTTCCATGAATACCACGACTACCAAACTCATCTTGTTCAGGTCCACCAACATGGTCTAAACCACAAGTGGTTAGCAATCCTCCTCCAAAGGTGCGTAACCAGTGCAGCCCCTGGTCTGACAGGGGCTGTGGACTGGTAATGCCTGCATGGGAAATCCATGCTAAACTTTTCTCTTGGTAGAAGGCCTCGGCAATATCCATGCCGCGATCTAGTACAATTTTGTAGCGAAATCCCGCTCCCGTATCCATCCAAGCAATTCGAACGCCTCTACCTGCTCCGTTATCTAATGTGGAGGTTTCAATGCCTCCGAGTTGCTTGTGATTGGATATTTTATCTTTCCAAGGATACGTCATCTTTTTCTATTCAATTATTTCGCAGCTGGTTTAGCAAACATGGCATTAGCCTCACTACCACCTGACATTAAATAAGCCATTAAATCTTTCAATTCTTCTGGATTCAAGCTATTGATCAAACCAGCAAGCATTGGAGATACTCCAGAATACTTCACTGAAGTTACATTTTTCTTCAATACTTTTTCAACTTGATCCGGAGCATATGGGTTTTGCGACACATAGAATGCTACTTTATCCTGGTTTGTGATACGACCTACTACGGATGTTCCATTTCTCAACATCAACTGAGAAGCAGCATATTGATCTGAAACCGTTTTGTTCGGGTCAATGATTGATTCCAAGATATCCTTCTTAGAGAAACGAGTTCCCAAATTAGTCAAGTCTGGACCAACATTTCCACCACCATCAGAACCAACTGCGTGACAGTTTCTACAAGTTGTAGCAGCAAACATCGATTTACCATTTTGGAAATCACGATTTGTTAAAGGAGCATCCAAAAGCGCTACGGCATCATCCACTTTCCAGTTTCTACCTGGACCTTTCGGTGCGTTCACTTTCACTAAATCATTACCATTGGCAGTCAACAAATCAGCACCTGACATTTTATCATATTTTGCACGTTGCGATTCAGCTACATTTTTCAATGCTAGTTTACGAGCACGGTCAATGAAACCTACATAACTACGTCCACCTTGATACTCAAATCCTTTACGGAACCAAGAAAAATAACGGTCATGTAACTCTGGTGTCCAGTTGTTTTTAGCTGCACTTAACATCGTAGCTAAATAAGTCTGCTGTGCTGGTGGAATTTTCTCCAACATACGAGCGATATCTGTACCATACTGAGGATTACGCATGATTAAGTCAGCAGAAGAAGTTGCCGTTTCAACACGGTAAGCAGCTACTGAAGCTGTATCTTTTGTTTCCAATAACTTCAACGTACGAGGGATGATGTTTGGTGCTTCCAAAGTCACCAAGATACGGCTCAAAGAACGAGTTAAGTTCATTTGTTTCGCTGGATATAGGGCATCAAACTTAGCCACAATAGCAGCCGATTGAGATGCATCAGGCATACCATTTCTCAAGATGTTCAATTCAAATGCACGGATGTAATCAATTTGCAATGCCTCATTGAATCCTTTATTATCAATCTTCAATAAAGCTGCATTGATAGCATTTTTGTTTTCTGGCTTATCCATACGAATCAAACCAATCAAAGCATTGATAGCTGCTACTGGATCTTTTTCATTCAAAGCTTTATCTTTCCAAGAATCAGCAGGATTATGCTCTAGAGCAATACGTGCAGCATAACGAACAAAACGATCTGGACTATTCAAATGTGGCCAAACTGTAGCTACTGCTGCAGGATTTGGTCCATTATGGAATACCTCTAACTTACGACGCAATTCATTCAATGGAGTAATTTGAGAAACAACTGGTTTGGTATTAGCTTCTTCAGGACCTGTGTAATATACACGATACAAATCAGACTCTAACCGACGACCACCAATTAAGAAATATAAAGCTCCATCAGGACCAATTTGACCATCTGTTAATGGTAAAGGAATACCTGACAAGAATTCTTCACGATCAGCTGTATAAGTAGAACCTTGTGGTTTCAACTTGATTAAGTGAGCAATACCAAATGTCCAGTCAAATGCCAATAATGATTTTTTGTATTTCGCAGGAAACTTAGCATCACGCAATGACAATAAACTTGTAGGAGAACCTTGTCCGATATTCAATACTGGAGGTAAGTTATCCGGTAAAGAAGGTGACCATTTGCTGTTACCTGTTCTCCATCCATGCTCAGAACCAGAAGTTACGTGGTTGATACGAGTTGGACGGTACCAAGGTAAACCAAAATCCCACTCCATATCAGCATCATAAGCGAATAAATCACCTACTTCGTTGAATGCAATATCAAATGCATTTCTATAACCTGCACTGATTAATTCCCATTTCTTTCCATCTGGATCAATGTTTACAACATATCCACCTGGAGCATAACGATCATTAGCATGTCCACGAGGGTCTTTGATTAAAGGGAACAAGTTGTCCTCATGCCAGTTTTTAGGCAAACGGTAAGCATCCATTGGAGGAACATCCGTATGGTTACCATTGATTAAGTAGATGGATTTTTTATCAGGAGATAAAATGATTGAGTGTGGACCGTGTTCTCCTTCACCTTTGAATTCCTTCATCAAAGTGATCTTATCGAACTGATCATCACCATCTAAATCCTGAACACGGTACAATCCACTACCACGTGGAGCATAGCTAGGAGCAAAATTAGGATTACGACCAGGTTGAGCTGCAGGAGGATTAACAGGAGCTACACGGGCATTCACCATAACATATAAGCTATTGAATGCATAAAGTAATCCGTGAGCGTTTCCGATACCCAATGTATCCACACCTTTTCCGAACTTCAATTTCTCAATTTTAGGAGTATTGTCTTTTGATCCAATAGCTGGAATAGTTAATCTAAACAATCCACCATATTGGTCAGAAGCAATCATTCTGCCTTTATCATCAAAACACATAGCTACCCATGAACCAATTTTGGCATCCGATGGGCTAAATAAGTGTTCTACTTTAAATCCAGGTTGTAGACGAATCTTATCGATCTTTGGATTAGCCCCTTCTGCTAGGGCGGGTTGTACTTTGTGGAGTGAATTGTAGCCAAAACTGCCCAAAGCAATTACGGCTGCAAACACCATTCCAAGTTTAACTAGAGGTCTCATTTTCATATAATTAACAGTGTTTATTTAAGAGTTTTCAATCGGATATTTTTATATTCTACTTTCATAGGTGGGCCTACGTGTACTTGCATACCTAACCAACCAGAGGCTTTACCATTTACTTGATCTAAATCAGTCACATCACTCATTAAAATACCATTGATATAATGCAATAGGTGATTTCCTTTAGCTACGATATGTAGCTCATTCCAATCTTCTGATTTAATGGCTGTTTTTAAAGAATCAGTATGACCTAATGATCCTTTTACTTGACGAGCTGTCCAGTTATTTCTTTGCGCCAATGTGCGTAAGTTATTTTTTAATTCTGGATCTGTTTGCTCATTTATCACAGATATTTCTCCACGATAAGCCAAGGTTGTACGAGCACGTTCTTCGTAATTTTGACCTGTATAGCGGTTACTTCCATCAATATCCGCTTGATATCCTTTCAAAGCAAAAGGTAAATCTGGTAATAATTCTTCAGAGCGATAATTTACTCCTGTATTTCCTGCTTTCGTAATTTTAACATCTGCCTTAAATTCAAAATCAGCTGGCTGTCCGCCTCTCCAAATCAAGAAATGATTTCTTTTTAATACAGTTGCTGGTGTAATTTCACCAATGATGGATCCATTTTCTACACGCCAATACGCAGGATCTCCCTCCCATCCTTTTAAACTCTTGCCATCAAAGATTTTCTTGAATCCTTTTTCCTTAGGCTTGTCCTGTTGACCAACCGAGGGATTGCGGAACGCAAAGAATGGAAGCATCAGCCCCACGAGGCCTAGGTACAATAATTGTTTTCTCATAGGTAATATAGATTATATGTAAAAATTAGTGAAAAATTCCGCATTATATATAATGTTTTATATGGTTTTAAGCCTTTTTCCTTGAATAATGAAAAAAGACAAAAACTCCTTTTTTATTCGAAATGACTATATCTTTAAAGCCGTCTTGATTCATATCTTCTATCACGATATGAATACCCGCGCCAGAATCTTCATCTATGTCGTGGCTAATCCAAGTAGGAGTTTTGCCCGGTTTAAATTCATACCAACGTAATAGAGCTTTCTCAAATTCACCTGGATCTTTGCCGTTATGCGCCATAAAGCGCTTACCCACTACAAAATCGGGATGCTTATCTCCATTCAAATCTGCCATAGCCATGGCATGTGTTTGAGATAAATCTTTTTGAATTACTTGAGTTTCAACACCAGTGGCTGTCCGACGGTGCCACCAAATTCCATAATCATGCGCAGAGGAATTGAGTAAATCCACTAATCCATCTCCATCTAAATCCAATACCATAATGTGCGCGCTATCAAAACTTAGGGACAAAGGATGATAAGTCCATTCGTTAGCTAACACATCTTGTGGACATTCCCACCAGCCTTCTTTAAAGACTATATCCTTTCTTCCATCACCATTCATGTCTCCATGACCTAATCCGTGTGTATATTTATGAGTCCCTAAGTTAGGGTTAGAGGAAATCACGTGTGCTTTCCAAATTGTATCTTTTTTAGTGTTAGGTGCTTGCAACCAAACCATTTGTTTCGACTTGGAATCGTTGCCAATAATATCTTTCAACCCATCTCCATTGACATCTTCAAAAAGTGGAGATTCATTTCCGATGGATGCGTATAAAAAATGTTTTTTCCATAATTCAGCTTTGTTTTTAGGGTTTTCAAACCAATAAACAGCTTCACCTGGCAATCCCACTTTAATCAAATCAACCCAGCCGTCGTGGTTTACATCCTGAGCAAAATTTAAAAATGAATTACTATATCCCTCATCAACTTTAAACATGTGATCTTTCGGGAAAACTTTTAATGATTTATCGTAACGAATATCATCATCACTGATCGTGTGCTTGGTCCATTTCGGTGCTTCAAACCAAAATGCTCCAGCCATCACATCCTTTTTCCCATCATGATTTACATCTCCAACACAAACACCTTCAGAAAGAAAAGTTGTACTTAATATAACTTTCTTAAAATCTGGCGTATGATTAGCTCCCATGGCATACCCAACAAAAACCAAACTAAACAAAAGTACCCTCAAAGTGTATGTAAACGTTTTCATGGAAAATGAGAAAAAAATAGCTGTCCTGATAATCTAGGACAGCTATTCTAACTACTAAATGATTACTTAATATTTGGATTCAATGCAGCTTCATCAGCAGGCATTGGGTAATATTTCTCAATAACAGAGAATGAGTTACTACGTAGAGTATATCCTCTTTGGTAATAATAAGAGAATGGATCCTTCTTGATAGCTTCTCCACGTGCGGTGATGACAGCTTTGTACGTATCAGTACGTACTAAGTCATGCCAGCGCTTGTTTTCGAATGCTAATTCCACACGACGCTCTTTCATCAAAGCAGTACGAAAATCAGCTTGAGATGTTGCTGTCGTATTATCTAAACCAGCACGCTTACGAACCATGTTTAAGTAAGTGGCAGCTTCTGCTGTTTTTCCTTGCTCATTCAAAGCTTCAGCTAAGAATAACAAAACCTCAGAATAACGATATACTGGCCAGTTCATTCCATGGTTACCATTCAATGAGTGCGTTTTCATAAACTTCTTGATGATTGGATAAGTTTTACCTTCCCACAAAGTAGTAGCACAAGTAATGTATCCAATGGAAGCATCTTTACGTAAATCTCCTGCTTCATATGCAGCAATCACATCAGGTGTAGGAATATTATTACCCTCTCCTGTTTGAGGCTGTGGATTTGATGTACCAGATAATGTTTTCAACTCAGTCTCCGTCATAGGACGAGGCAAGAAGTTGTACATAAAAGTACCATTGTATCCATTTGACCCTTCTTGGAACTGAACTTCAAACACGCTTTCCGCGTTGTTTTTGTTTGTAGTCGAAGTAGAGAATACGTTGTTGTAATCAGGAATTAATGAATAGTTTCCTTCTGCAACTACTTCCTTCATTAACTTCTCTGCTTCAGCCCATTTCTTTTGGATGATGTACAAGTTAGCTAAAACTGTTTTAGCTGCACCAGATGTAGCACGTCCAGCCTCTTGAGTTGATTTTGGCTTTAAATTAGCAGCAGCCCCAGTTAAATCATCCGTGATGATTTTCTCTAAATCAGCAGCTGTTCCCATTTTAGCAGCAGCAGCTTCTCGAGTAGTAACTGGAGTTAATTGTAGAGGTGCTTTATTAAAGTAACGATACAATTCAAAGTAAGCGAATCCACGCATGAATTGAGCCTGACCTTTCAAGTTTGCCTTAGCTGTAGCGTCAAAATCAGCTTTATCAATTAAAGCTAAGATTTGATTAGCACGAGCAATAATCAAGTAATCTTGGCGATACTGGTTCAATACGTGAGTATTCGTAGTCAAACCATTTGATACTGGAATAGAGAAATCCGCCAAGTCTTCTTGCTGCTCAGTAGCACCAAATGCTGTATTACGAGCATAATAGGTGTTGTCTGAGTGTTGTTCAGACAATAACCAAGAACGGTCATTGTAGATTGTTCTCAAAGGAACATAACATGCGTTCACCGCTTGTTCAAAATCGGACTGCGTCTTAAAAAACGTTACCGAACTTAAACTTGTTTCTGGAGTAATATCCAAGAAACTATCTGTGCAACCTGTCAATCCGACAGCCAGCAAACAGCTTAATATTATTTTATTTTTCATTGTTTCTAAAAATAAACGTGATTATCTGGCTAATTAAAAGTTAAAGTTGGCTCCTAATGTGAAAGTACGAGGAACAGGATAACTTGAGAAGTCAACACCTTGACTTAAGTTTCCACCATCACCTTGACCGTTTCCTTGAGAACTAACCTCTGGATTGGGTCCACCCCAATAATTAGTAAATATAAATGCTTGCTGACATGAAGCATACACACGAAGTGATTTGTACACCTTAGATGGCTTGGTAAATGTATAACCCAATGTGATGTTACGAATCGTGAAATAAGATGCATCAGCGATGAAACGAGAGTTAATCCAGTCACGCTCAATACCCGTTACGTTACCACCGCCGACAGTTGTACCATATTTACCTAAACCAGGGTTAGATTCTGATCTCCAACGATTAGCTACTTCTTCCAATAAGTTGAAAGGACCGTCTAAGTTAGCTGTAGAATAAATGTGACGAACCATTACTTGGTTTCCATAAGAACCCGATCCAATCACATTGAAATCCCAGTTCTTGTATGTTACATTGTTGGTAATACCATAAATGAAATCAGGGAAAGGATTACCCATGATTACACGGTCGTCATTGTTACCACCGTAAGTAATTACACCATCACCGTTAGCATCCCAAATTTTGATAGTACCTGGGAAAGAACGACCAGGAACTTTAGGGCTATTGTCTACATCAGCTTGGTTTTTGTACATACCTTGAGAAATCAAACCATAGAATTGACCGAAAGGTTGACCCACTTTAGTGATGTGGAAAGTACCATACACACGGTCAATACCGGGAGCTAAAGCAACTACTACGTTACGGTTGAACGAGATGTTGGCATTGGTTGTCCATTTAACTGCACCTGTTGTATTTTTAGTATTTACCCCAAATTCATGTCCCCAGAACTTAATCTCGCCAATATTATCATTGAAGTTAGAGAATCCTGATTCTTGAGCAATTTGAACAGAATATAATAAGTTAGAGGTATTTTTCAAATAATAATCATATGTAAAACTTACACGATCGTTCCACAAATTCAAATCCAATCCCAAGTCTAATTGACGCGTTTTTTCCCAACCTAAATTAGGGTTAGCCAATGAACTTACAGATGCACCTGCTGCAACGTTATTTCCAAATACACCATTAACTGTATTGTTAATCAAGGCATATTGCGTGTAGTTACCAATGTTGTTGTTACCAATTTCACCGAAACTACCTCTAATCTTCATGAAAGAAATAGCTGGCATATCTTGCATAAATGCTTCATCAGAAACTACCCAACCTAAACCTACTGATGGGAAAGTACCCCAACGGTTATTCAAACCGAAACGAGATGAACCGTCACGACGAATAGCTGCATTTAATAAGTACTTACCTTTGTAGTTGTAAGTAGCACGAGCTAAGAATGAAGTCAATGCCCACTCTTGAACACCACTGTTTGTTGATCCGCGGTTGATGTTAATTGCACCTTGGATTGTTGGAAGGCGGTCATCAGAATAAGTATCTGCCTGAATCTGAGTAGATTCTTGACGGAAATACTGGTTAGTATAACCCCCTAATAATTCTAACTTGTGATCTTCGTTGATTGTCTTATTAAAAGTTACTGTATTCTCATTCAACCAAGACAAGTTTTCAATATTCTGACGAATAGAAACTGCTGTTGTTGGAATTGGCGTGTTGATTGCACTAGTAGCTGTAGATGGATTAAAGAAGAAAAATTTCGTTCTTAAGATCTCACCATTGATACTAGACTTAAATTTCAAACCTTTGATTGGCTCATACTCCATGAAAGCATTTGTCAATAAGTTCGTTGTTGTTGTCTCATTCACCAACTCTTGTGCAGAACGCACCCAGTTGGCATAAGCAAAAATGTTACCTGTACTTGCTGGGAAACGGTTGAATTTGGTTAATGTAGTACCATCTGCCTCATAAATAGGCATGATAGGCCAAGTGTGCAACGCATTGAACAAGATACCTGTTCCACGATCACCGTCTGTTCTTGGTGTATTATCATAAGTCAATTGTGGAGCTACGTTAAAACCGATAGTCACTTTATCAGAAATATCATAAGCCGAATTTAAACGTAATGAGTAACGCTTATAATCTGTATTGATAACTACACCTTTTTGATCCAAAATTCCAGCAACTAAAGAGGTTCTTGATTTTTCTTTATTTGATGTAATGGATAAGTTATAACTAGTAATAGGTGCATTTTTATTAATCAATGCATCAAACCAATCATTGTTTTTTCCAGCATACTGAGAAGGATTTTGGAATTCCACAGGAACTGGTTGCTTAGCATCTTCATAGAATTCTTTCTTGAATTGCGCAAATTGAACCGCATCCATCATTTTTACACGTCCCTTCATTGGAACTTGCTGAACACCTGTATATACATTAAAGCTTACATTTGTTCCGCTTCCCTTACCCTTCTTCGTTGTAATCAAAACCACACCATTTGCTGCACGAGAACCGTATAATGAAGTAGAAGCCGCATCTTTCAATACAGAGATATCTTCAATCTCATCTGGGTTCATAGCACCAATTGTTCCAGTAATAGGGAAACCATCAACTACGTATAAAGGATCAGAACCAGCAGAAACTGATAATTGACCACGAATACGGATGTTCATACCCTTACCTGGCTGACCAGTAGTTTGGTTAATTTGAACACCTGCTAATTGACCTTGTAATTTTTGGCCAATTTGGGTTACAGGTAAATCTTTCAATTCCTTATAACCAATCGTTTGTACAGCACCCGTGATTTCTTTTTTCACTTGGCTACCATAACCTACCACTACAATTTCGTTCAAAGTTTTGTTATCCGCAGCTAAAGAAATATTCAACGTCTTTTGACCTGAATAAACTACATCTTTAGAAATAAAACCAACTGAACTAAAACGTAAAGTTTCATTGTTTTTAACATCGATGGCAAAGTTACCCGAACCATCTGTGGTTGCTCCACGAGTGGTACCTACTATTGTGATAGCAGCTCCAATCAATGGCTCCCCGTCGGAACCACTTACTTTACCTCGAAGATTCTGGGCCTGTGCCATTGCTACCGAGGACAAAAAGAAAATCAGCGCTAGAAGCAAGCCTCCAGTCCGATTTCCCATTCGTAGATCGTAAAATTTGTTTTTCATAGAGAAAAAATTAAAGGTTAAAAATGTGTGATTTTGATTAATTCAGAAGCTGAGTTTTAAAGCAACGTGATTAATAACTGTCGAAATTTAGAATATACCACTACCCTAACCGTCCTTATCTATCCTTATGAAAAAAATAAAAAATTTCTAGATTTCATTAAAAAAGTACCATTTCATGTATTTAGTGGTAAATAAAAAATGACCAAATAGTACTTTAACTGCATTATTTTGAAAATTTCCACCTTGACCACTTTTAATCTGACCTGCCCTGAATTTTGATGAAAATCATACTTAATATAATGACTTTTGAGAAAAAAGAAGGAAATTAGATTATACATCCATTTAATTCTATGATTCATCGACGACAATTCCTCCAATCTTCTTCTCTAGCTTTTTTAGCACCAAGCATCTTGATGCATTCTAGCCAACAGGTCATACCTTCTACCTTTAATCCGATAAGTATTCAAGAAAGAAAACAAAGGATTGAAAAGGCTCAAAGTTTATTGATAAAGAACAACATGCGGGCATTGGTGTTGGATGCAGGAACGAGTATGGAATACTTTACCGGTGTGAAATGGTATCCAAGTGAACGATCTCTTTTAGCAGTCATTCCTGATAAAGGAGAGCTTAGCTTTATTTGTCCTGCTTTTGAGGAGGACCGGTTCAGCGAAATAAATGTAATCAGTCAACAAGTTCGTACCTGGGAAGAGCATGAAAATCCGTTTGCCATGACAATCCAACTTTTAAAAGATTTGGGTATTCGTAGCGGAAAGATTGCCGTAGAAGAAAGAACTCGATTTTTCATTTTTGATGGCTTAAGAAAAGCGGGGCCTACATTTCAATTGGTTAGTGGTGATCCTATTAGTATTCCATGCCGCATGATTAAGTCTCCTGCTGAAATAGCATTAATGCAACGAGCTAATGATATAACAGTAGAAGCAATCAAAGCTGGAATTGCCAGTTTAAAAGAAGGAATGACACCTTCAGATGTATCTGCTAAGATTGCACAAGTTCACCGAAGCATGGGTGCGGTACATGATTTTGCTCTGGTAAACATAGGTGTTGCTACCTCTTTTCCTCATGGGAGCAGTAAAGCACAAATATTAAAACAAGGTGATGTTGTACTATTAGATGTAGGATGCGTCGTTGGTGGTTACAGTTCTGACATCACTCGAACCATTGTTTTTGGACAAGCCAATGATAAACAAAGAAAAATCTGGGATTTAGAAAAAAAATCTCAGGCTGCGGGTTTTGCAGCTGCTCAATTAGGCCGCCCTTGTGAAGAAGTTGACCGAGCTTCCCGAAAAGTGTTGGAAGATGCTGGTTTTGGACCAGGGTATCGTTTACCTGGATTGCCTCACCGAACTGGTCATGGAATTGGTATGAATGGACATGAATGGGGAAATATGGTGAAGGGAAATAAAGATCCTTTACAAATAGGGATGTGCTTTAGCATAGAACCGACCATTGCTATTCCTGGAGAATTTGGAATCCGACTAGAAGATTGTGTTTATATGACAGCAGATGGACCACGTTGGTTTTCTCAACCTAGTCCGTCCATAGATGCTCCATTTCAATAATTAGAAAAATTTCTAATTAATTGTTTTGAGGGACCATTTAGATTTGACAACTTTTAAAAAGTTGTCAAATCTGTTTGAATATCTGAATATCTGAAAAGTTGAATAGTAGAAATCTGAAAAATCAGATAAAAGCGCCAACAAATCTAAACAAGACTGGCCACCTTCTTGTGAAATATACTGATATTCTTAATCAACTACTTGATAATTAACTACTTCATACTCTTTCTTTGAGTAACACAACGTGGGACATCACTTTCATAGTGAGAAACATAGAGTAAAGTAAAATCATCTTGCTCAGACATAAAATCCAACAAATCTCTAACATGTTGAATTTGATCTTCATCCAAGCCTTGACAAGGCTCATCCAAAATCAATAAGGGTGGATTCTTTACCAAAGCCCTAGTCAATAACACAAGCCTCTGCTCACCTGTTGAGATTTGCTGAAAATTTCTTTCCGATAAATGCGATAAGCCCATAACATCCATCCAAGCCTCCACCCTACCACTCTGATCAATGCTCATTCGCTTCCCCAAACCCATAATGTCAAATAAGCCTGATGAAACTACTTCCCTTACCGTTCCAGGAGCACGGAAATACAAATGCATTTCTGGACTTACATAACCTATCCGTTTTTTGATATCCCAAATACTTTCTCCACTCCCTCGCTTTCGATCAAATAAAAATAAATTTTGAGCATAAGCTTGAGGATTATCAGCTGAAATCAAACTTAGCATGGTAGATTTTCCAGCTCCATTTGGACCATAAATCAACCATTTTTCACCTTGCTTAACTTCCCAATTAAATCCAGACAAAACCACTTTTTCTCCGTATTTTACCTGTACATCCTTCATTTGAATGGCCCATTGAAAAGCAGGAAAGGACTCTTTGGTATCTATCAACTCCTTCAATTTCGCTTTCCAACTATCTTCTCTTTCATTGAAAAATAGAGATTTTCTTTGCTCATAAGCCATTTTTTCTCCCTGCCAAACAGCTTTACCTGCCTCCAGCACCATCACATGAGAAATACTATCTGGCAATTCAACAGCAGAACTAATGAGAATATAGTGAATCCCTAACTTAGGTAATTTGGCTAAACATTGACTTAAAATTACACGACCATCTACATCCAAACCCAAAAATGGATTATCTAAAATTAGCCAATCTGGATGTTTCAATAAGGCTTTCACTAATTGCAATCGCTTATTTTCACCATTGGATAATTGAATCAATGGCTTGTTGGCCAAATCGGTTAAATGAAAGACATCTAACCATGTTTTGATAGCATCAGAATCCTCATCTACTAACTCCTCTAATATCGTGTAAGCGTCTGCCGAATCCTGTGAATTAAAGCGTTGTTGAAGATAAAAATCGGATACATTGCTTCGGTTCTTAAAGCGGTGCTGTTGCTCAATCCAATACACTTTTGAGGTGGAGACCCCTTCTTGGAAAAAGCTAACTGTACCTTTTCGAAACAAGCGTCCTGTTAAGGCTTTAGCTAAAGTCGTTTTACCAGAGCCCATTGAACCAACAATAGCCCAATTTTGCCCTTCAAGGACCTGAAAGCTAATGTCTTCCAATACTTGAGCGCTTCCATAAGAAGCACTCAAGTGCTGGATATCGGCCAAAATTTTTACCATACTACAATCTTTCTTCCTTGATTTTATCCACAACTGAAGGATCCAACAAAGTAGATGTATCTCCCAAATTATTGATGTCGCCCTCAGCTATTTTTCGTAAAATTCTACGCATGATTTTACCCGATCGAGTCTTAGGTAAACCTGTTACAAATTGAATTTTATCTGGTCTGGCTATAGCACCAATGATCTGACTAACTGTGGCAGCAATATCTTTACGTGCCAACACAGGATCTTTGGGTGTCGATGCCATGATGACATATGCATAAATACCTTGTCCTTTGATATCGTGAGGATATCCTACTACAGCTGATTCTATGACATCCGTAAACATATTGATGGCATTTTCCACTTCTGCAGTTCCAATACGATGCCCCGAAATATTCATGACATCGTCTACTCGACCAGTAATTCGGTAATACCCATCCTCATCTCGCATGCATCCATCTCCTGTGAAATAAAGGTCTTCATAGGTAGCAAAATAGTTAGTCCGACAACGCTCATGATCTCCATACGTAGTTCGTAAAATTCCTGGCCAAGGGAACTTAATACAAAGGTTCCCAGAAACCCCATTGCCTGTTATTTCCTCTCCCTTTTCATCCACCAAAATAGGCTGAACTCCCGGCAAAGGAAGCGTTGCATAACATGGTTTGGTTGGAGTGATATTAGCTAATGGAGAAATTAAAATCCCTCCCGTTTCTGTTTGCCACCAAGTATCTACAATAGGACATTTACCTTTACCAATGTGCTCATTATACCAATTCCACGCCTCCTCATTAATAGGTTCTCCCACGGATCCTAACACCCGTAAACTGCTTAAATCCTTGTCTTTAACGTAATCCAAGCCAAACTGCATCAAGGACCTTATCGCTGTAGGTGCAGTATATAAAATATTGACATCGTGTTTATCAACAATATCCCAAAAACGACCAGCATCTGGAAAGGTTGGTATACCTTCAAAAATCAAACTTGTGGCTCCTTGAATCAATGGACCATACACAATGTAGGAATGACCTGTAATCCAACCTATATCGGCGGTACAGAAATACATTTCCCCAGATTGATATTGAAATATATTTTGGAAAGTATAAGCCGTAAATACCATGTATCCTCCACAAGTATGGACAACGCCCTTAGGCTTTCCAGTTGAACCTGAAGTATATAAAATAAACAATGGATCTTCCGCATCCATTTCTTCTGCTGGACAATCCGTCAAACCTAAACTACGCATCCGCTCCATTTCTGAATGCCAAAACAGGTCGCGGCCTTTGATCATACTCACTGCCGATTTAGATCGCTCCAATACGATGACGGTTTTCACACAGGGACAAGAGATAATCGCCTCATCCATAATATGCTTCAAGAATATCTCTTTATTTCCTCGGTGTGAGCCATCTGCTGTCACCACCATGGAACACTGTGCATCTTGAATACGATCGGCAATTGACTGTGCTGAAAATCCACCAAATACCACTGAATGTATAGCACCAATACGCGCACATGCCAAAACGGCAATAGCCAATTCAGGCACCATAGGCATATATAAGCAAATCCTATCTCCTTTCTTTGCGCCATTTTGTTTTAGAACATTGGCGAATGTGCAAACTTCTTGATGTAATTCTCGATAAGTATAGGTTCTATTCGCCTCATTAGGGTCATTAGATTCCCAAACAATGGCTGGCTGATCAGCTTTATCCGCCAAATGACGATCTAGACAGTTTTCTGTAATGTTCAAGGTTGCACCCTGATACCACTCTATTTTAGGCTCTTTGAAATTCCAATCCAGTACTTTATTCCATTTTTTCTTCCAAACAAAATTTTCGGCTATTTCACCCCAAAAACCCTCAGGATTTTCGACACTATATTGGTACGCTTTTTGGTATTCTTCAAAATTTTCTACTTGTAGTTTCATGCGGATTTTGTTTTTAATCTATAATTCATACTCATTTTGTAAGGCATAAAGTCCAAATACACACATACCGCCTGTAATAATGGGCGATAAAATAAAGGTGTAAATAATCGCAGGAACTAAACTCTCCATGTCTCCTTTTGCAAACAATGGAATAGCTTGTTCGACAATCAAAAAATAAGCAGCTGCGATGCCCAAAAGTATCCAAATGGCGCCAGCTATGCGTCTAATGTTATTCATCTTAATCGTTGATCTCGCGATCTTTACCGTTAATGTATAATAATCCAATCACAAAACAGACCCCACCTATGATGATAGGATACCATAAACCCTCTAAATAAGGCTTCGCATAAGGCAGGCTTTGCCCCGCAGCGGCAGCAACTTCATTGGCTGTATTCGCTTTGGCAGCTAAATAAGTAGCTACTGCAGGAAGTAATCCACCAAAAATACCATTTCCTATATGATAAGGTAGCGACATGGATGTATACCGAATCGCAGTTGGAAACATTTCAACCAAGAAAGCGGCTATAGGTCCATACACCATAGTAACATACAATACCTGAACAAAAACAAGCAAAATCAACATCCAAAATGCATGCTGACCTACGTGAACTGTTTTTTTGAATACAATTTTCTCTCTTTGAACAGATGGTAAATGAGAAACTTTCTCCGTTCTCTCTTCCAATAACTGAGTCCCATCGGTATAGCTGTAAATAGTTCTTGTCACCTTAGATAAATTCACCGTACCATCAATCAAGTGATAGTCAGTTCTTTCCTGACGAGAATTAGGTTTCTCTGTCTTCAAACTTACATCGGCTAATTCATACATAGCCTGATAAATGGGGCGGTAAGTACAAATTGCGATCAACATACCAGCTAACATGATACCTTTTCGACCAATCTTATCGGATAACCAACCGAAAAATATAAAAAATCCAGTACCCGCTGCTAAGGAGATTGCAATGATGTAATTACTTTGTTCAAATTCAATATTGGCTACTTTTTGCAAAAAAGACAGCGCATAAAATTGACCCGTATACCAAACTACCCCCTGCCCCATGGTGGCACCAAAAAGCGCTAAAAGCACAAACTTAAAATTCAATTTCTTTCCAAAAGATTCTTTCAAAGGATTTGCTACAATCTTGCCCTCATGTTTCGCTTGAGCAAACAAAGGGGATTCATCCATGTTTTTACGGATGAAATAAGAAATCCCCACCATCACAATAGAAATTAGAAAAGGAATTCGCCAGCCCCAATCATTAAAAGCCTCTAAACTCATTGATTTCTTGGTAGCCAATATCACTAACAAGGAAATAAATAAGCCCAAAGAAGCAGTGGTTTGAATCCATGCCGTTCTCAATCCTCTTTTATTGGGTTCTGCATGTTCTGCTACATAAGTGGCAGCTCCTCCGTATTCCCCTCCCAGAGCCAATCCTTGCAATAAACGCAGAGTTAAAACCAAAATCGGTGCTAAAAAACCAATACTGGAATATGAGGGAATTAAACCAATGGCAAAAGTGGAAAAGCCCATAATTAAAAGAGTCACTAAGAAGGTATATTTTCTTCCTAATAAATCTCCTAAACGGCCGAAGAATAGGGCTCCAAATGGACGAACAACAAAACCTGCGGCAAATGTGGCTAAAGTAGATAAAAAGGCTGCTGTAGGATTATCAGATGGGAAAAATTTTGTAGCAATAATGACCGACAAACTTCCGAAAATATAGAAATCATACCATTCAATCAAGGTACCCACGGAAGAGGCGGCAATTACTTTACGCAATTTCTTTCCATCAAAGCCTTCGCTTATTTCATTCTGTGACATAGTTCTATTCATAGGTTGATTTGCCTGCTTCCCCTTCTCTCCACTTCACCTCCAGACATAAAAATCTAAATTACTGATAATTTCATTATTTTTAGAAATCTTTAGACAATTGAATTGTAAAAAACGTGCATTCCCACCGTAGAATATGAAAAAAATATCTTTCCTCTTTTGCCTAGCTTGGATATTGTGTCTAAGTACAAGTAAAAACCTAGCCCAAGGTTTAGTTAGAAGCACACCCGAAGCAGAAGGTGTTTCTTCAACGGCCATCGAACAATTCATCGATTCATTTGATGCCAAAAAACATGAGCTGCATTCTGTTATGATTATACGTCATGGAAAAGTCATTGCAGAAGGATGGTGGAAACCCTACGCAGCCAATTTAAAACACAGTATGTATTCGGTGTCTAAAAGCTGGACTTCTACAGCTATTGGTTTTGCTGTTGCCGAGAAAAAAATTCAAGTGAATGATAAGGTGATCAAGTTTTTTCCTGAATACCAAGATTTAGCCAATAAACCTTACATCGCAGATTTGACCATTCAGAACTTGTTAACTATGTCAGTAGGACATGAAGTAGAACCTCTACGTGGAGTGGTAGCTACACAGACCGACTGGGTCAAAGGTTTTCTTTCTGCTAGTATAGCTTATAAACCGGGGACAAAATTCTTATACAATACCTTAGCCACTTACATGCTATCGGCCATCATTCAAAAAGTAACCGGACAGAAAGTTGTGGATTACCTAGCTCCTCGTCTATTTAAACCACTTGATATTCAAGGGGTAGACTGGGAGGTTGATCCAAAAGGAATAAACACTGGAGGTTGGGGAATAAGAGTAAAAACAGAAGATATGGCTAAATTGGGACAGCTATACCTTCAACATGGAAAATGGAAGGGTAAACAAATTTTACCTGCTTCTTGGGTAGAGGAAGCTACTTCCAAACATATTGATCAAGACCCTAGCGCTAGTGAAGAAAAGAAAGCGAATTCCGATTGGCTACAGGGTTATGGATATCAATTTTGGCGCTGTAGAAATGGTGCCTTTAGAGCCGATGGAGCTTATGGACAATACATCGTTATGATGCCTGAGCAAGATGCCGTAGTTATTATAACTTCAGAATCACATGAGCTACAAGATGACTTAAACATGGTTTGGAAACATTTACTTCCTGCTTTTGAGAAGAATCCATTAGCGCCAAATCCGACAGCTCAAAAACATTTATCCAACAAATTACGTCAATTACAATTAGTAGCTCCTCCTCAAGAAAATTCAGTGGCAGTTACCAATTGGTCAAATCCCTTGGTTCAATTAGATAAAAATGCCCTGAATGTCGAACAAATTGGATTTCAGTTTGTGGGTGAAAAATTAAACTTACAATTAACTGACAACAAGCAACAAAAGCACTTGATTCCAGTAGGACATGGAGCTTGGGAAATGACAAGTACGGAGATGCCTGGACCTTATTTATTAAGAGCTGCTAAAGCCAATTTAGAAGGACAAGCACCTTTTAAAGTGGCGTCAAGTTACCGCTGGATAAATCAAAATACGATGGAAATCACCTTGCGCTTCTTTGAAAGTCCTCATCATTGGGTTTGGACTTGTCAAGTAGAAAATGGCCAATTTAAGATGGAAGTCAAGAACTCCTTTGATCGATTAAATACAATTAAAGTCAGCGGTAATGTGAAACTTTAACCTACGTAATCCGCTACTCGTCGCAAAATAGGGAATGCCGTATAAGAATATTGAAAACTTTTTCTAACATTGTACAATAGCAAACATATTGCATCTAAAGATTTCATTTAAATCGTATATCTATGTCAACTCATTTACCAAAAAACTCATCTCGTCGTCAATTTTTACTTTCGGGATCCTTGGCCACGATGGGCCTATTTTTGGCAGGAAAAGCCAATGCTTCTTCCTTACTCTTAGCCGCTAAACCAGATTCAAAATTTGCTGGTGTACAAATCGGAGCTATTACTTATTCATACCGTAGTTTACCCGGTAGCATAGAGCAAGTATTACAATATTGCATCGATAGTAACATTTCTGCCATTGAATTAATGGGAGATGCTGCTGAAGATTTTGCAGGTAAGCCTAAAAACCCAAATCCAAGACCGATGATGGGACCTCCAGCTCCTGGCCAACCACGTCCACAAATGACAGATGAGCAAAGAGCCAAAATGGCCGCTTATCAAAAAGAAGTGGCTGAATGGAGAGCATCAGTTTCTATGGACAAGTTCAAAGAAGTGAAACAAATGTTTGATAAAGCAGGCATTAGCATTTATGCGTTCAAACCAAATGCTTTAGGAGCAAACAACACAGATGCCGAAGTTGAATACGCGTTAAAAGCAGGTAAAGCCTTAGGCGCTAAGTCTGTAACCATTGAATTACCAACAGATCCAGCTCAATCGCAACGTTTGGGTGATTTAGGAGCTAAGCACAAAATGTACATTGGTTATCACTTACACTTGACAGCTACTGATTCAGCTTGGGATGTTGCTTTAGCACAGTCGCCTTACAACTCCATGAACTTGGATTGTGGTCACTACATTGCTGCTGGTGGAAATAATACCACGGCTAGTCTTTTGAAATTAATCGAATCTAAAGCAGACCGTATTACTTCGATGCACATTAAGGACAGAAAGAACAAAGAGAATGGAGGTCAAAACCAAGTTTGGGGCCAAGGAAATACTCCTTTGAAAGAAATTCTTACCTTGATGAAGGAGAAAAAATACAAATTCCCCGCCACCATCGAATTAGAATATGATATTCCTGCAGGCTCTGATCCAGTTTCAGAAGTTAAAAAATGTGTTGCTTACGCAAAAACTATTTTGGTAGGATAGAAATAAAATCTGGCATGAAAAATGCCAGATTTTTAAATTATAAATGGTGAATGATAAATGGTAAATTATACTATTTCATTTCACCATAAAAAAAACAATCATTGAATTGAATAGGTGTATAAAAAGAAAGTTTTGTCCACCTATTTTTTTAATTTAAAATTGGCAAAAATCAACCCATGGTAACACTTTTGAATCCACCATTTACCATTCACCATTTACCATTATATTTTAATTTGCTTCAGCATCTCAATCAAATCCCCAGCAACTAAACTGGATTTAGAATATGTACTAGCATACATATCCCCGGCTAGGCCATGATAATAGACGCCTAAGCACGTCGCCAAATCGGGGGAATAAGATTGCGCAGCTAGAGAAGCAATGATGCCTGACAATACATCTCCACTCCCAGCGGTAGCCATACCGTCATTTCCCGTACTATTCATCCATTGTTTTCTGTCCGAAGTGAAAATCTGGGAATTTCTACCCTTAACCACCAACTGAACAGGATAATGTTGAACAAACTTTTGCGCTTCCACCAAAGCAGATTCCGCATCTACTGTTTTTCCAACGAGTCTACTTAATTCTCCCAAATGAGGTGTTAAGATATGATTATGACTCAATAAAGCATACCATTCAGGATGTTGGGCCAATAATGTTAGACCGTCTGCATCAATCACGATAGGTACTTTAACATGTTCTAATAAATAATGAAGCTCTTCCGATGCTTGCTCGCTCAAGCCCACACCAGGTCCAAAAACAATCGCTGTATTTTCTTCATACAAAGGTAAATTCTCCAATACTGATTTCCCCTCATTGATTGCATACATGATTTCTGGGCTATTCGCCAACAAAGCGGTCACTCCATCCTTGGGAATTATAGCTGTTACTAAACCACAACCCGCTCGTAAGGCTGCTCGTGAACTTAGAATAGAAGCTCCTAAGGTACCTTCACTCCCAGCAATTACCCAGACATGACCAAAACTTCGCTTATGGCCATCCAACGCTCTTTCTTTCCGGTGACTTTGCACCCAATCTTCTTGCAGGATCTTTACCATTTTTATTCTATTTTATCGTCAAATAATAAAATTTATAGTCAAATTTGCAATTCTAGTAATCGAGAACTACTATTGTAACAAACTGATACAATAAAGCTTTTAACACACATGAAAAGAATCTTACAACTAGCCACAGGCTGCCTATTTAGCCTATCCCTGTTGACCATGCATGCACAAGGACCCAAAAACTCCTATGGAATCGATGTACAAGTTAAAACCAAAAACGGAACTGTAGAAGGTGAACTTGATACTCGATCTAAAATCGTTAGTTTCAAAGGCATTCCATTTGCACAAGCTCCCGTTGGAGAATTACGCTGGAAAGCTCCCCAAGAACCTAAATCATGGAATGGCGTATTGCAAGCTAAGCAATTTGGTCCAAAAGCTGTACAAACTCCCATTTTTGGAGATATGGGCTTCCGCAGCAATGGCATGAGCGAAGATTGCTTATACCTAAACGTTTGGACTCCTAAAGTAGAATCAGGAGCTAAATTACCTGTATTGGTTTATTTCTATGGTGGTGGATTTATGGCTGGAGATGGCTCGGAGCCTCGTTACGATGGAGAATCCATGGCAAAAAAAGGAGTAGTATCAGTAACGATTAACTACCGTTTGAACCTGTTTGGTTTCTTTTCTCATCCCGAATTAACCCAAGAGTCGCCCAATAAAGCTTCAGGAAACTATGGATATATGGACATGGTTGCCGCTCTAAAATGGGTGAAAGCGAACATTGCTCAATTTGGCGGTGATCCTAATCACGTGACTATAGCTGGGGAATCAGCTGGATCTATTGCTGTTTCTGCACAAATGGCTTCACCGTTAGCAAAAGGTCTATTCCAGGGTGCTATTGGCGAAAGTGGTGGTTGGTTAAGCAATACCTTAGCACCGATGAGCTTAAAAGATTCGGAGAAATTTGGAGCTGATTGGACAAAAAAAATTGGAGCTACTTCATTGAAAGAATTGAGAGCTATGTCGACTTATGAAATCTATCAAAAAATGGTTGATTCTAAGACATTGAGCTTTCCTGGTAATATTGATGGGTATTTCATGCCAAAAACTGTACGTGAAATCTTTGAAGCTGGAGAACAATCACAAGTTCCTTTATTGCTTGGTTGGAATTCAGAAGAAATGAATTACCGTGCTATTACTAAAGGAAAAGCAGCCACTCCAGAAGTTTTCAAAGAAGTAGTTAAAGAATTGTACAAAGATAAGGCTGATCAAATTTTACAATTATACCCTGCCAATTCAGCGGAAGAAGCAGAGCAATCAGCCACTGATTTAGCAGGAGATCGTTTCTTAGGTTTCTCTACTTGGAAATGGTTTGATCTACATCGCAGACACAGCCAACAACCTGTTTATCGCTATTATTTCGCACGTCCTAGACCTGATATGGCTCAAAAAGACGTAGAAGCCGCTCTTGCTGGTGGTGTAGTTAAAAGAGACCCGAATGCACCCAAAGCTCCTAAACCCAAAGGCGCAGTTCACTCCGCTGAAATTGAATATGCTTTAGGCAATTTATCCACTAATGTTACTTACGCTTGGACTCCAGAAGATTATAAAGTATCTCAAGTCATGCAAGAATACTTCGCTAATTTCATTAAAAACTGGAACCCCAATGGAGGTAATTTAGCGAATTGGCCAGCAGCCAAAATCGAAGCTAAACCAGAATTGATGTTGTTAGACGTAGAATCTAAAGTTATTCGCGGAGAAAAAGATGCCCGATATGAATTTTTAGATCAAGATTCAGGTAAAAAATAAATTGCTTATTTTTACCTAATCTAACGTAAACCTATCACATGCAATCGAACATATTTCACACGGCCATACTTTCCTACGGAATGTCGGGCCGTGTTTTTCATGCCCCTTTCCTAGCAACTCATCCTGGATTTAATTTAGTGGGCTGTTGGGAAAGATCTCAAAAAAACATCCAATCTAGGTACCCAGAAGTGGCTAGCTTTGATTCGCTAGAAGAAGTTTTAGCCAACGATCAGATTCAATTGGTGGTAGTTAATACCCCGATTGCTACCCATTTTGATTTTACCTTAAAGTGCTTAGAAGCTGGGAAACATGTATTAGTTGAGAAGTGTTTCACCCGAACTGCTGAGGAAGCTATTCAGCTAAAAGCAGCCATGGAAAAAGCAGGCAAACATCTGTTTGTTTTTCAAAACCGTCGCTGGGATTCCGATTTTTTAACGGTTAAAAAAGTGAAAGAATCAGGTATTTTGGGAGATTTGGTGGAAGCTGAATTCCATTATGATCGATTTGATGGAAATCTTTCCTACAAAGCCCATAAAGAAATAGCTGGTGTGGGTGTCGGAGTCGTTACCGACTTAGGTCCACACATCATTGACCAAGCCATTTCCTTATTTGGGATGCCTGAGCGTGTATTTGCGGATTTGCGCAAAACCAGAAAAAATACACAAGTAGACGACTACTTTGAAATATTACTCTATTACCCTGATTTACGCGTGCGTTTGAAGGCAGGATATTTTGTCAAATTACCAGTCCCTTCTTTTCAATTACATGGAAAACAAGGCAGTTTCCTAAAAACACGCTCAGACCGACAAGAAGCTGATTTACAGCTTGCCATATTACCCAATACTTCTAACTGGGGACAAGATTCAGAAAAAGATTACGGTCAAATTTGGGTAGACGGAGAAGAGAGTCCACGTGCTATTCCATCGGAAACGGGTAATTACATGGCCTTTTTTGAAAATGTATATCAAACTCTATTAGGGAACGAAAAACCAGCCGTATCTGTTGAAGATGGAATTCGTAGTATGAGCATCATCGATGCGGCCTATGAAAGTAACCGTCAACAAGCTATCATCTCGCTTTCTTAACAATATGGCAACAGCTAGCAATACCCAGAGATTATTCCAACAATTTGAGCCTGAATTACTCAAAAAAGTACAGCAGGTAGGATTGGTTCGCAAGTTTAAAGCAGAGGAATATTTAATGCAAACGGGTCAACAAATCCGTTCGGCAGTGTTGGTATTGGATGGTGTTATCAAAGTATTTCGAGAGGATGATGAAGGTAACGAAGTCTTTATGTACAACCTCCACCCTGGAGAAGCTTGTGCCATATCCATGACTTGCGCAGCCCGTCAACTTTCGAGTCAAATTATGGCCAAAGCCTTAGTGGACACAGAGGTTTTGGCCATTCCTGTTGAATTAATGGATGAATGGGCTCTCAAATATCGCTCCTGGTACCAATTTGTCTTAGAAACCTATCGTTCCCGTTTTGAGGAACTGTTAGACACACTAGATCACATTGCCTTCCGAAACCTGGATGAGCGCCTGCTATGGTATCTAAAACAGCACCAGAAGAGTCTTAAAAGTAATTTCATCAAAACATCTTTCACGGATATTGCTTTAGAGCTAAACTCCTCCCGTGAAGTCATTTCCCGCCTCATGAAAAAACTAGCGGAAAAAGGCCATGTTAAATTGCATAAAAACGAAGTGGAGATTCTACATTTGAAAATGTAGAATGAAAAATGTAGAATGTAGAATTGGAAATAAAATGCTTAATCGTTTTGAACCAATTCTTCATTCCTAATTCTACATTCTTAATTCTTACCCCCCATGTGATGCATATCACGCCCAACGCAACAGATATGCAGGAAATTTGTGTTTTAAATAACTCAAAATGCCTGCAAAAACCATTCAATACCTGATTCTATTCTGTTCCGTATTCCTTTTATCTACTGTTCAAGCAAATGCATGGTCGTCTCATGCAACAGATTCCCTATCTGTTTGGAATGCTGTAACTAATGGGAAAATACGTCCCAACCTTCGCTATTTTTACATGAATACCGATAATGCAGGTGAATCCTACGATGCATACGCACATGGTATAAACTTAGGTATTACTTATGAAACCATTCCTTGGAAACATATTCGTCTTGGGATAAGTGGCCAATGGATGTATAATATTCATTCCACTTCTTTTGCTCCCGACCCAAAATTTCCTATTCTCAATCGGTATGAAATGGGACTTTTTGACCTAATGAACCCTCAAGCTAGTAGTGTTTTGGGGCGACTGGAAAAGTTATATGTTAATTATCAATATATAAAATCCAATGTTAAGGCCGGTCGACAAGTCATCAATACCCCCTTTATTAATCCACAGGATGGTAGATTAAGACCTACTGCGGTTTCTGGAATTTGGATCGATTGGAATGAAATTTCATCCACCAAAATTGAGGCTGGGTTCATAAATTCCATTTCTCCAAGAAGTACTACTCAGTGGTATGGAATTGGAGAATCCATTGGTATTTACCCACAAGGTTATAATCCGGATGGTTCTAAATCCAACTATTTTGGGAATGTTCGGTCAAATGGTATTGGCTTGTTAGGAATTACCTTAAAACAAATAAAACCTATCAGTCTTCAAATCTGGAACATGTATGTCGATCAAATCATGCACACAAGCATGGTACAAGCTGATGCACTTTGGGCCGCAAGTAAACACAGCCAATGGGTTGCAGGTCTACAATACTTAGAGCAACATGCACTAACGCAAAATGAAAATCTCGAATCCCATAAATCATACATTCATTCTGGAGACATATCGAGATCATTCGGGGCTAAATTTGGTTGGGAAAACAAACAGTGGAAAACTTCCCTCAACTTTAATCGTATCACGGGTGAGGGACGTTATTTAATGCCTCGCGAATGGGGAAAAGATCCATTTTATACCTTTATGCCCAGAGAAAGAAATGAAGGTTTGGGGGATGTACAAGCTTATGTAGCCAAAATCTCTTATCAATGGAATAAAGTCCCATTAAAAACCCAAATTGCACATGGTTATTTTCTTTTACCCGATGCAACTAATTTTACTTTGAATAAATATGCTATGCCATCTTATTCACAAAGTAATTTTGATGTAAGCTTTGAGCCAAAAGGGAAATGGCAAAACTTGAAATTTTCTATGCTCTATGTATATAAAAAACTATTGGATAATGAAATTCAAGCAGACAAATTCATCATCAACAAAGTGAATATGAGCCAAGTCAACTTCATTGTAAATTATGAATTATAGATTATAGATAAAATGTTCAAAAGAGCTATCATTTGGAAAGTTAAAATGGAAGAATAAACCCTAATAACTAACAACTAATACCTAATAACTATTTTTTTCCCTTGTGATAAAAATCACGAATTAGGCCAAAATATTGCTGGACATTTGCATCAACAAAAAAGAAAAGCACAACATGGAAATTATTGGATACTTTGCCTCTTTACTGATTGGAATCTCCTTAGGACTCATAGGTGGTGGTGGATCCATTTTGACAGTACCTGTATTGGTCTATTTATTTGGCATCAATCCTATTTTGGCCACAGCCTATTCTCTATTCATTGTAGGAGCCAGTAGCTTGGTTGGAGCTTTCCCAAAATACAAACAAGGGCTAGTCAATTTAAAAACTGCTATTATCTTCGGTATTCCTTCCATCATTTCAGTTTATGCCACTCGCAAGTTGATCGTTCCCTTAATTCCTACCGATATATTTCAAATAGGAGATTTAATGATTACCAAATCAATCTTAATGATGGTTCTTTTTGCCATACTAATGGTAGCCGCATCCATTTCCATGATTCGCGGCAACTGTGAAAACTGTGGAAAAGAAGGTTCTGAAGATCAAGAAATTAAAGCTCAAACATTCAATTACCCTGTCATTCTATTAGAAGGTTCGGTAGTTGGTTTATTAACCGGATTGGTGGGTGCCGGCGGAGGGTTCTTAATCATCCCAGCCCTAGTAGTTCTTTCTAAATTACCTATGAAACAGGCTGTTGGGACTTCCCTTCTCATCATTGCCATGAAATCATTAATAGGTTTCACGGGAGATTTAGGACATCAAATCATCGATTGGCCTTTATTATTAACCATTACTGGCTTAGCCATTGCAGGAATTTTTATTGGGGATAAATTCAGTAAAAATGTAGATAATGATAAATTAAAAAGAGGTTTTGGTTGGTTTGTACTCATTATGGGTATTTACATACTAATTCAACAATTGGCATTTCCTTTAAAATAAGCAATAACTACCTTAAAACAACACATTAACAACATACCATTTAAGAAAATGAAAGTAGAACAGATTTATACAGGATGTTTAGCACAAGGTGCCTATTACATTGAAAACAATGGCGAAGCTGCCATCATTGATCCTTTGCGCGAAGTAGAGCCCTATATCCAAAAGGCTGAGCGCAATGGAGCTAAAATCAAATATGTATTTGAGACACACTTTCATGCTGACTTCGTTTCAGGACACATTGATTTATCTGCTAAAACAGGTGCCCCCATTGTCTATGGCCCTAATGCTGCCTGTGCTTTTGATTGTATTTCAGCTACGGACGGACAAGAATTTCCATTAGGAAAGGCTACTATCCGTGTCATTCACACGCCTGGGCATACCATGGAAAGTACTTGCTTCTTGTTGATTGATGAGCATGGAAAAGAAACCAGTTTATTCTCGGGAGACACCTTATTCATTGGTGATGTAGGTCGTCCGGATTTGGCACAAAAAGTAAAAGCTGAATTAACTGAAGATATTTTAGCTGGACATTTGTATGATTCCTTACGTAACAAAATCATGCCTTTAGCTGATGATATCATCGTATATCCAGCGCATGGTGCTGGTTCTGCTTGTGGGAAAAACATGAGCAAGGAAACCACAGATACCTTGGGGAATCAAAAGAAAACCAACTATGCTTTGAATCCGAATTTGACTCGAGAAGAATTCAAAAAAGAAGTATTAACGGGTTTAGTAGCTCCTCCATCCTACTTCCCTTTGAATGTATTGATGAATATTCAAGGCTATGATAGCATCGACAAGGTATTAGAGAGAGGTCAGCATGCACTGTCACCAGAAGCTTTTGAAGTTGCTGCCAATGAAACAGGAGCTTTGATTTTAGATACGCGCGATCCTCAGACATTTACGAAAGGATTTGTACCAAACTCCATCAATATTGGAATCGATGGTTCATTTGCTCCTTGGGTAGGTGCTATGATTCCTGATATCAAACAAGAAATCTTGTTAATCACCGATGAAGGACGTGAAGAAGAAGTGATTACTCGATTAGCTCGCGTAGGTTATGATTTTACTATTGGATACTTGAAAGGAGGATTTGAAGCATGGAAAGCGGCAGGTAAAGAAGTGGACAACATAGAATCCATCTCAGCTGAGGAAGCTGCCGAGCGTTTTGCCGCAGGTGAAGGTGAAATTTTGGATGTGCGTAAGAACTCAGAATATTTGAGCGAACACGTGAAAGAAGCAGAAAATGCACCCTTGGATTTCATCAACGATAGTATGTTGAAGATAGATAAGAACAAAACATACTTTGTACACTGTGCTGGAGGTTATCGTTCCATGATTTTCAACTCTACGTTGAGAGCTCGTGGATATCATAACTTGATTGACGTCAATGGAGGTTTTAAATCCATCAAAGAATCAGAGAAATTTCACATCACGGACTATGTTTGTCCATCAACTTTATTGTAATCATGAACATACAAGATTTAATTAGCAACCCGAAAACCAGTATTGTGGATGTGCGTGAAGTCGGGGAATTCATGCAAGGCCATTATGAAGGAGCCATCAACATCCCATTAGGAACAATTCCGAATCAATTGGAAAAATTTAAAACCATGGACGGCCCTATCATTGTGTATTGTCGCAGTGGAAACCGCTCTGGATTAGCACAAACCATGTTAAAGCAAATGGGGTATCAAGAGGTTTATAATGGTGGTGCTTTGCAAGATATGTTGGTCTATTCTAACAACTAATCCTATGTGGAACACACTCAAGCAACCTTGGGATCTTATGCGCATGGCTCGCCTATTAATGGGCGGCTATGCGATGTTTGAAGCCATTAAAACACAAGAATTATTTTTGGGACTCTTGGCGGGAATCTTATTGATCCAAGCATTGTTTAATATTGGCTGTGGTGCACAAGGATGTGGCATTCCAACGAACACAAAGAAATCCTCTTCCCAAAATATAGAAGAAACCGAAAATGAAGAAGTTCATTCAAAACCATAAATTAGCACTGATTGGCACCTTCTTGGGTGGAATTGTAGGCTATTTATATTGGCAACAAATTGGATGTAGTACAGGCACTTGCCCACTCACTTCTAAGCCTCTGAATAGTACTTTGTATTTTGCCTTTCTAGGTTATATTTTTAGTGGATTTTTTAGTGCTAAAAAATCAGTAAACAGTAAATAGTGGTTAGTTATTAGGGATTAGTTATTTATGTAAAGCTCTTAATTTTAATTATTATGAGAACTTCTGATCACTAATAACTAACAACCAATAAAAAAAAAGCTTACCATAATAAAACAATGATAGAAACAATTACACAACCCTGGCCTTGGTACGTGGCAGGGACCTTAATTGGTTTAATAGTACCAGCCCTATTGCTCTTAGGCAATAAACACTTTGGCATATCGTCCAATTTGAGGCATATTTGCGCGGCTTGTTTTCCAAGTAATATCCCATTTTTCAAATACGATTGGAAGAAAGAATCTTGGAATTTATTCTTTATTGGAGGAATTTTAGTTGGTGGATTTTTATCCGCTCAATTCCTAGGATCAAGTGACCCAATTATAGTCCATCCAGATCTAGCTAAAGAATTGGCAGGATATGGAATTGATGATTTTTCTGGATTAGTACCGGTGCAGTTGTTCTCATTTGACAACTTATTTACCGCCAAAGGACTCATCATGATGATTGGTGGAGGATTTTTAGTGGGCTTTGGAACGCGTTATGCGGGAGGATGTACATCTGGACATGCCATCATGGGTTTGAGCAATTTACAATGGCCTTCTTTGGTAGCCACAATCAGTTTCATGGTCGGAGGATTCATCATGGCCAATTTTATTTTACCTTACATTTTAAGTTTATAATTGACATGGAAAATAAGACTTTAGTACATAGCGACCCAATGGATTATGAAGTAAGATCATTGGATACCATGTGTATCAATGAATCTGAATTAAAGCACCCTTGGTGGTATAATTTCAAGTATTTAGCTGTAGGCGTCGTATTTGGAGTTGTATTCGTGAAAGCGGAGATTATTTCATGGTTTAGAATACAAGAGATGTTCCGTTTACAAAGCTTTCATATGTATGGGGTAATTGGTACGGCAGTAGTGGTGGGAGCCATTTCAGTGTTTTTGATTAAGAAATTGAAGGTCAAAACCATACATGGAGAGGATATTACATTTAGCGATAAGAAATTTAACAAAGGCCAGATTTATGGAGGCTTGATGTTCGGCTTCGGCTGGGCGATCACAGGAGCTTGCCCTGGTCCTCTTTTTGCTCAACTGGGCACGGGAGTATTATCCATATCCGTGGTGATTTTAAGCGCCATTGTTGGCACCTGGACATATGGATACTTGCGCGATAAACTTCCACATTAATACCCATATAGTTCAAATGGATAGAAGACCATTACCGAAAGGTGGTGGTCTTTTTTGTGTGATTGAGCAGTAATATTTGAACATATTATACCATTCCAAATTTTCAAAATTATTTCAATAATTAAAAAACTTAGTAATCATAGTTAGAAATCAATATGCCAAAACTGTAATATTAATGTTTGAAAATTTTAAATAGGTCACATTTAAAACCAAAAATTAGCATAATTATTACTATATTTTGAAAATCAAAATAATGAATTTCCCATTTCCAAATGAATGATGATCGTATTTCAAAATCAGAAAAAAAATCCTTGTCTGAATATAATACGTTAGAGCTAAGAGGATGGATTATTGAGCAATTTTGCAAAATAGAATTTCAAATAAATCAGATTATTATCAATCACATTAAACCAGTTAATTGTGAAGATTTCGAAAGAATTATATTAAACTCATCAATTCTTTCATTTGGTAATAAAATCAAGATCCTTAAAAATGTAAAAGATTTCGATCAGAAAACAATTGGTAAACTCCAAAAAGCAGCTTCCATTCGGAATATTTTTGCACATGCTTCAATCTATGAATCTATTGAAATTGACTTTGATGAAGAATATAACATTAATAATATTGATGTGTCTTGCAAAATCGACATAATGACATCTGATGAAAAAATATCTTCACAGAATGTCGTAAAAAAATTAGATGAATATTATGATTTAACTAATTCAATTATTGAAGATTTATCAAAATCTTTACCAAATGTACATTTAGATGCCCCATGCTAAAAAAACACGTCGTTCTCATTGGTATTATTCTTTCAAGCATCTTGCTATTAATAGCTACTCAATATTACCCAGGTGGTTCTATGTCCAACAAAAACTCCATTGGTTTTGATTGGACTAAGAATTTTATTTCTAATCTCTTTGCTGAAAATGCCATCAATGGTAATGAGAATCCTGCTCGATATTGGGCTTATTTTGGAATGATTTTTCTCTCTCTTAGCTTAACTGCATTCTTTGTTCAATTTTCCACCAAAATTTCTCATAAAGGGTCTAGATTAATCGTTCGTTACTTGGGTTCCCTAGGTATGATGTTTACTTTTTTAATCGTTACCTCCTACCATGACCTCATGGTGATATTATCAAGTACGCTATTTCTGGTTTGCTTATTTTACATCACCGTCTTTATCTTTAAAACAAAACAGCACTTTTTAAAACTCCTGTGCGTCATTTGTTTACTCATTTTCTACACAACCTTATACCTATACGGTGCAGGCGCTTTTGACATACTGCCCGTCATGCAAAAATTAACTTTTGTAAGTGTCATTAGCTTGGTATTAACTCTACAATATCGGTGTACACTATAATCCTCACCCTAATACCGAATAACAATAATTCAAGTCTACATTTTTTCATTCTACATTCTACATTTCGCTAATCCCTAATAACTAACAACTAATAAGGTTAATCCCAACGAAAGATGGAAACGCAGCTTGATGAATTGTAAATGATAAATTATGAATTATAAATGTTGGAGCCTTTCATTCTAATAACTAATCCCTAACAACTAATACCTAATACCCAATCCCTAATAACTAATACCTAATTAGGTTAATCCCAACGAAAGATGTGAATGAAGCATGAGCGAAGCGGCAGGCGGATATTTGACCTTGCGCATAGGCCATGTGCGATGGCGTCAAAGATTAAAGCCGAATGCGAAGTGAACATCGGTTCTGCGCAGCAGAATTCGTCTTTGGATTAACCGTATTCCTACCGTTTTTTTTGTTTCTTTTTTTATGAAAAAAAAGAAAAACCATATGAATTAAATCTTCGACAAAGCTATTTTTAGGACTATTTCTTGTTGTTTTAACAATAGCACTTTGTTTCAGCAAATACTAGGGATTTTCTTTTTTGGACAAAAAAAGAAAGACCATATGAATTAAATCTTCGACAAAGCTATTTTTTAGAACTCTTTCTTGTTGTTTTAACAATAACACGATGTTTCAGCAAATACTAGGGATTTTCTTTTTTTGGACAAAAAAAGAAACAAAAAAACTTCTTTTTGTCGTTCAGCCAAGGCGAATTCCTCTTCGCGGAACCGTGATTCACTCCGCTATCGCCTATACTTTTGACGCCGACGCACATTGCCTATGCTGAGGTCAAAACCTCGTCTACCGCTGCGTTCATCACATTTCGCAGGGCTGCACGACGATGTTTTCCATCAAAATTTTACATTCTTCATTCTACGTTGAACGGTTAATCCTACGAAAGATGGGAACATAGCATGAGCGAAGCGGAAAGGGAATTGTAAATGGTAAATTATTAATTATAAATGGATTCTAATCCTTGATAACTAATTCCTGATCCCTATTTTAAAAGGTTAATCCTACGAAAGATGTGAATGAAGCATGAGCGAAGCGGCAGGCGGATGTTTGACCTTGCGCATTGGCCATGTGCGATCGCGTCAAAGATTAAAGCCGTATGCGGAGTGAACATCGGTTCTGCGCAGCAGAATTCGTCTTTGGATTAACCGTATTCCTACCGTTTTTTTTGTTTCTTTTTTTATTAAAAAAAAGAAAAACCATATGAATTAAATCTTCGACAAAGCTATTTTTAGGACTATTTCATGTTGTTTTAACAATAACACGATGTTTCAGCAAATACTAGGGATTTTCTTTTTTTGTCGTTCAGCCAAGGCGAATTCCTTTTCGCGGAACCGTGATTCACTCCGCTATCGCCTATACTTTTGACGCCGACGCACATTGCCTATGCTGAGGTCAAAACCTCGTCTACCGCTGCGTTCATCACATTTCGCAGGACTGAAAGAAGGTGTTTTCTATCAAAAATTTTACATTGAACGGTTAGTTGGAACGCAGCTTGATGAATTGTAAATGATAAATTATGAATTATAAATGTTGGAGCCTTTCATTCTAATAACTAATCCCTAACAACTAATACCCAATCCCTGATAACTAACAACTAATATTAAATCTTCAATTATCTAAAAGAATAATCCACCCCTGTTACTTGACTCAATAAAGACTGCGGACCATCAAGGATTTTAGCATCATGACGTAAGGTAGGCGTCACTGGTGAGAATTTAGCTAGATACTCTTTCATCATACCATGTAATGTATAGGCTGTATTCTTTGCTTCCTTTACCCCTTTCATGCGACAAAGCATATCCTCGGGATCTCCGTCGCGTTCGCATGCACACAATACGTATGATTTCTCTAACTCTAAGGGTGCCCCTCCAATAATAACTTTTTGAACCCGATGACCAACTCGCTCAAATGCTTTAAACTCAACTTGCATTCCCTTAAAACGAATGAGCCATCCGCCAAAACGTAATGACGCATCCTGAGCAAACACATTCTGCAATTCCTTTTCTAACCAATTCATGATTTGTTGACCTGTCGCTTTCGCCGTCCGAATCATGGAATCCACTGGTAACATATCAAATAAATACCCCTCAGTAATTGCTACTTTCCCATCTTTTCCAGGGATGCGTGGTGGACAAAATCTGAAACCATTGGATAAAACCACATCGGCATTTACTTTCCATTTTAAAGCATCAACAATTAACGTATCAATGGTATTTTCAACGACAAAATTTCGGTACAAAGGCAAGGTACTATAACCTAACACTTGGTCAATCTGAGATTTCCATGGACCTTCCAAATCATTTACTAAATTTAAAATCTCCTTTTTAGCAGGATATTTTATGGGATCAACTTCCACTAATTCATAAGTTGAGCCAATCACTTTGCCTTCTTTGACTTGAATATCCAACTTCCCAATAAAGGAACCAAAAGCTCCAGGCTCTACAATTTTCGTATAAGCTGCTTGAATGGGTTTACGTACTCGCTCGTGTGTATCCGCCCCAAAAATATAATCTACACCTTCACAATGCGGATTATTCCCTAAAGCAATTTGTTGAGAAAGACCTAAATGAGATAGAATAATGACAAAATCACATTGCTCTTGCTCCTTTAAAATTGAGACATATTCTCTTAGATTTTCTTCCGGTTTGGTATATAAAATACCCTTACTATACATGGGTGATTGCCGAAGAGGTACCAAAGGATCCGTGTATCCTAAGAAACCTATTTTCACTCCTAATCGATGCATAATTTGATAGGGCTGAAAAATTAATTCCCCTTTCTTGCCATCACCTAAATCGTGATACATATTAGCACAAATTTTTGGTGCTAAAAGGCCACCCAAAAGTTTTTGCATGTTTTTCTTATAATACACCACTTCCCAGTTTCCAGGTAGGTATAAATCATAGTTCATTGCATTCAGCAATGGAACAAATGCCTGACCAGTTGTCTTTACTGATAACATAGAACCTTGGAACATGTCCCCAGTATCTAACGTAATTGTATTCTCCGGATTCGACTGCTTCATGCGATCTAAGGCCGTGGCCATGTGCGCGTAGCCTCCAGTTTTTCGAAAGACTAGCTCATCTTTCTCCCAAAACAACTCATCATGCGCATGCAACTGACAATGCACATCGGTTGTTTGTAAAATAGTAATTTTGCCTGAACTCGGTTTTGCAGGAATAGAATGTGGATAAGCCTCATTTGCTTCCAAGGAAGCAAGTGGTGTTAAAGCAGCTACACTACTCAGTAATCCACCTTGTATAAATTTCCTTCTTGAGTTCATCGGTTTAGCTTTTTGATTTTTTGTGTTTTTTGATCCAATCACTGATAGGTTTATATGGACCATATTTATGTTGAGATTCCGGGAAAGAATCAACATATGGACCAAAGGGATGATCAAAGGGTTTACCTGAAATATCCGGCCAATCTTTAGATAAATCTTTGCCAGGTCTTGGCATGGAATTGATATATGCAGCTACATCCCAGGCTTCTTCGTCAGTCAATTGAGCTTTTTCATAGGTCGTACCAAAGGGCATATTGTATTTCACATAACCTGCCAAATTGGATATTCGAAACAAACCCGCCCCTTCGTTATAGCTATGCATTCCCCAAAGTGGAGGATAGGTATAGGACTTGCCTCCTTCAGCAAATACCCCTTCCCCATTGGACTGATGACAGGATTGGCATTTGGCATCATAGACTAATTTACCCTTTTCAGGATCAGTAGCACGTTTCAGGAATTTCAATTTAAAAATCCCTGAGCCCTTAGGCCTAATGTCTTTAGCCACATCTTTTCCAAGCCATGCAATGTAAGCTAAAATGGCCTGCATTTCCTTACTGGTAGAGTCAAGTTTCATTCCATTTAAACTGCGTTCAAAACAATCATTCACCCTTTTAATTTGATTTTCTATCGTCCCAGATCTAGCTCTAAACTTAGGATAAGTGGATTCCACAGCAAAATAATTATTTCCCCAAGGTTGAGAACCCGCCTTTAAATGACAATTTTGGCAATTCATGCCATTTGACATCGCCCTAACCGAGCCTTTAGGTCCCAAATAATCTGATGTATGCGCAATCAATTCCCTCCCATAGAGCACCAATTCCTTTTGACCAGCAGGTAAATACATCATACGCCAGTCGGACGGCGCTGTCCACACATGGGTGAAATTGGAATCTAGTTGAATAAAAACAGCACTCGAATCTGTATTGTCTGCTACACTTTTATGTGAACGGATCTGTCCAAAAAACAAATACGCCATTAGTCCAAGCAATAAGATGACAAGGGCATACAATAATTGAATTAAGCTATCCAGTGAGCTCTTAGGGGAATTGGTTTTCATATCTAATAATGGTGGTAAATCATTCAAAATTAGTTGGTCCATTTACCTCTTGTAGTGACAAATATCACGAATTACTAAGCTTGAATACTATAATATTACATATAATTAAAACAAAAACCACATGAGAATTCACCATCAAATCATCATCATTGGTGGAGGGAATGCTGGAATTTCTGTAGCCAGTCAACTACTCCGACAAGATTCCTCCGTGGACATTGCACTGATTGATGCAGCTGAAAAACATTATTATCAGCCTGCTTGGACTTTAGTGGGAGGCGGTGTGTATGATATTCAAAAGACAGTTCGCGACGAGGCTTCGGTGATGCCAGAAAAAGTTAGATGGATTAAAGCCATGGTAACAGATGTGCAGGCCGAAAAAAATAAAGTAGATTTGAGCAATGGAGAATCCATTTACTACGATTACCTCATCGTGTGCCCTGGCATTCAGCTCAACTGGTCTGAAATTAAAGGACTTAAAGAAAGTCTAGGTAAAAATGGGGTTTGTTCCAATTATAGCTTTGAAACGGCTCCATATACCTGGGAATGTGTACAAGCCCTGCCACAAGGCGGAAAGGCCATCTTTACCAATCCTCCCACCCCAGTTAAATGCGGAGGCGCACCTCAAAAAGTGATGTACCTCTCATCTGATTATTTCAAAAAGCATCATAAACTAGCCGATATCCAATTTTGGAGCGGTGGGACTCGTGTATTTGGCGTAGAAAAATATGAGAAAACGTTGAAACAAGTCATACATCGCTACGGCATTAAAACCCATTTTTTTGTCCAATTAGTAGAAATTGATGGTCCCGCCAAAAAAGCGAAATTCGTTGGACTAGGTGATACAAATAAAGGCCAAGAATATTGGGTGGATTATGACATGATTCATGTAACCCCACCCCAATCAGCCCCTGATTTCATTCGTCGAAGTACCTTGGCAAATCAAGCAGGCTGGGTAGAAGTAGATAAACATAGCTTACAACATGTTCGTTTCCCCAATGTGTTTTCATGTGGAGATGTAGCTGGTATACCTGTCTCTAGAACGGGGGCCGCTATACGTAAGCAAGCACCTGTATTGGTGGCTAACCTTTTATCGCTGATCAAAGGCGATGCATTAAAAGCATCCTACAATGGTTATTCTTCCTGCCCCATCGTGACTGGATACGGGAAATTGGTCTTAGCGGAATTTGATTATAATAATGTACCGACTGAAACTTTTCCTTTTGACCAATCTAAAGAGAGATGGTCCATGTACCAATTGAAAACCAAAATACTACCTTGGCTCTATTGGAATGAAATATTACCCGGTAAAATGTAAAAAAGCTGGAAGCTTTTTGTGCTCCCAGCTCTTTCTCTCATGTTACTTGATTATGGCTTCAAATAAGACCAACCAGCTTCTTGCTTTAAAATAACTTCAGCAACACCCGATGGTACAAAACCAGATTGGGGAAGTAAAGTTGCCTTATCAATTTTATTCATGCGGATGGTGTTCTCGCAAGCTACAAATGACACCCCTTTGGCTGATAACTCAGCTATTTTGGCCTTTTGAGTTGTTTTTGAATCTATTAATAAACCAATACCTGAACCATGGGCCACCACTTCAATAGAAGTATTTGGACCCAAAGCAGTTTGCAAATTACCAATATTACGTACCACACCATGCCAAGCAGTGGTATCCGAAGTATTCACCTGAATCACAATTTTATGAGCAGGAGATTGAGCTAATGCATGTAAACTTACACATAGCACCATAACAGTAAACAGGACGATTTTTTTCATTTTCATAATTTTTTCCGAAAGTAAACAATCTACACATGAAAGCAATATGGAATTCACGATATGATTCAAAAGAATATCAATATGGTGTAGAGCCGAATCAATTCTTTAAAAAACAATTGCAAAAACTATCTATTGGCCGACTTCTTGTGCCTGCCGCAGGAGAAGGTAGAGACGCTGTTTTTGCAGCACAAATAGGTTGGGAAGTTCATGCCTTTGATAGCAGTGACACCGCCCAAGGAAAAGCCAATAAATTAGCTGGGGAAAAATCCGTCAATTTGCATTATGAATGCATTGATGCTGCCAGCGTACGTTATCCTTTTGAATCCTTTGATGCCATTGCTTTGGTATACTTCCATCAAAATCCTGAAGAAAGACGTAAATTCCATCAGCAATGTATCAAATGGTTAAAACCTGGAGGTAAAATCATTTTGGAGGGATTTCATAAAAATCAAATGGGCTTAAACTCAGGTGGTCCAAAGGATTTAAATATGTTATTCGATTTAGATGAGTTAAACGAAGATTTTACAGGGTTGACCAAAGAATATTCCAAAGTAAAAGAAACCTTGTTAAACGAAGGCCCACTGCATCAAGGCAAGGCTTATGTCATTGATTTTCTTGCTAGTAAAAGCCTGGTATAGGCGATCAAGAAGAGACAATTGTCACGCCAGAAGGCTAAAATCAAGCTTACTTTTGTAGTATAAATAATCAAAAACATGATTGAATTTCTTAAAAATTTATTGGGTTTTGGACCTAAAATAGATGTAGCAGCTTTAATCAAATCTGGTGCTAAAATTGTGGATGTCCGTACAGTAGCAGAGTACAAACAAGGGCATGTGAAAGGTTCATTAAATTTACCTTTACAGACTTTGACTAGTAATTTAAGCAAATTGAAAAAAGATGATGTAATCATCACTTGTTGCGCCTCAGGTATGCGTAGTGGAGCAGCCAAACGTTTGTTGAAATCACATGGATTCCAACAAGTACACAATGGTGGAACTTGGATGTCATTAAGATAGTTTAGTCTATATAAAAAGCCAATGTTATGAGCAATTTTTCAGAATTATTGAAATCAGAGCAGCCAGTACTTGTCGACTTTTCGGCAGAATGGTGCGGACCTTGCAAACAGTTGAAACCTATTTTGGAACAAGTAAAAGCCAAAATTGGAGATTCTGCAAAAATCATCAAGGTGGATGTGGATAAAAACCGCAAAACAGCAGAAAAATTCCAGATTCGCTCAGTACCCACTATGATTTTATTCAAAAATGGTAAATCCGTCTGGCGACAATCAGGCGTTATTCCAGCGAATACCTTGGTAGGAATCATTCAGCAGTACAGCTAAATCAATGAAGAATTAAAAATGTAGAATGTAGAATTATCTCTAACCAAACAGAGAAAAGATCTATAACTTAACAAATTATTCTACATTCTACATTCTACATTCTACATTCTACATTCTACATTCTACATTCTACATTCTACATTCTACATTCTACATTCTACATTCTACATTCTACATTCTACATTTATATGAAATCCCTTCTATTTTCCCTATTAACTTCTTTAATTCTCTTTTCTTGCTCCACGCCAGCGGGGAATGGGCTACAAGACCTAAGTGCTACAGATTTTCAATCAGCCTTACAAACTAGTCCTGCAAAGCAAGTATTGGATGTCAGAACTCCTGAAGAATTTGCCGGCGGACATATTGCTGGAGCCATTTCGGCAGATATCAGTTCCGAGGCATTTCAACAAACAGCAGATGCTTTGGATAAAAACAAAGCGATATATGTTTATTGTTTATCGGGAGGTCGTTCTTCTCAAGCAGCCCAACAATTAGTTTCTATGGGTTTCAAAGAAGTATATAATTTAGGTGGCGGTATCTTAGCTTGGAATGCAGCCAGCTTGCCACTATCAACGGAAATTGGAGCTCCTATTCAACAAGCAGGCATGACATTGACTGCATTTGAAACTCAAATTAAAGGCAAGAAAAGAGTAATCATTGATTATAACGCCACTTGGTGTGGCCCTTGCAAACAACTAAGCCCCATCTTAGAAGCTTATGTAAAAGATCAAAAGGGGGCCGTCGAATTGATTAAAATCGACGTAGATGCAAATCCAGAATTAGCTAAAGCCAAAAACATTGAAGCTATTCCCTATTTGGAACTATACCAAAACGGAAAACTAACTTGGAAAAACGTTGGGTTAATTGGGAGAGAAGAACTAGATAAATTGTAAATGGTAAATGGTAAATGGTGAATGATAAATGATATATTTTGAATAATTAAGATATCCGAAACGCTTCCCATTTACCATTCACCATTTACAATTCCCCATTCTTTATTTGCTTGCTTCAAAGCTCAAAGAAACCGAATTCACGCAATAACGTAAACCCGTTTCGGTTGGTCCATCATCGAAAACGTGACCTAAATGGCCACCACATTTTCCACAGGTTATTTCAATGCGACGCATACCTAGTGAATTATCAACTGTTTCTTTAATCACTCCAGCCTTAATTTCTTTATCAAAACTTGGCCATCCACAATGCGCATCAAATTTCGAATTGGAGGAGAATAAATGAGCACCACAACCTCTACAAGTATATACTCCTTTTTCACTGTGCATCAAAAACTTGCCTGTAAAAGGTCTTTCTGTCCCTTTTTGACGTAAAATATAATACTCGTCTGGCGTTAATTTGGCCTTCCATTCGGCCTCTGAATGTGGTAAATCTTTCATAGGTATATTTGCTTGAGCAGCATCCTTGGGTCTTTGACCACAAGCTTGAAAACATAAAAAAACGATACAAGAAATAAATAGAGATTTCATAAATGTTTTTTTTTACAAATAACGAGAAAAAAAGGAGATTGTTTCAATTACACTCACAAAGTAGTCTTTGGAGAATGGCAAATTATAAATGGTAAATGGTGAATGATAAATTGTAAGTGATAAATGGTGAATTGTGAATGCCTGAATGACGTTGACCGTTTTGTGTCACTTATACTTGATTCATATTCAATTATTTTAGGTATTTAGCTTATAGCTTGATTTAAATTTAGTAGTTTTTTTTCAAATGCAATAGGAGACATTTTATTTAACTCAATATGCGGCTTTTCTAGATTATAAAGTGATACTGCGCGGTCAACTTCCTTGACTAGCATTTCGAAGTTATTGATTTTACGATGCCTTAAATAATTGTTTTTAATAATACCATTGATGCGTTCTGCTTTCCCATTTTCCCAGGGATATTTGCACATGCTATTCTTGATCCCATATTTTTGAGTCACGCTTAAAAATTCTCTGGCATAATATTGACCTCCTCCATCGGAATGAAGTATTAAATCATCAAATCGCCTCTGTTTTCTAAGCTTGATGGCCATTTGTAAGGCTGGAATGGTCGTGTGAGTAGTCAATAGTCTTTTAGAGGTGTGATGACCCACTATATGACGTGTATAGGCATCTATGATAAAAGTAAGGTAATAATAGATTCCATTGACTTGATAATAACTAATGTCGCTCTGCCAATATTGGTCTATTCGACTCGGTTTTTGATGTATCAATAAATTCTCAAACCGAACTACTCCTTGACTATCTGTCGTCTTGATAAAGGAGTGTATTCTAGGCCTAGTTAAATGTTGTTGCTTACAAAATACCTCAAATAAATCCCTTCCCATCATCTGCTGATGATCGGGTTTTATCATATAGTACAAGTAGCGAATAGCCATAGTGGGGTGTTTTACTCGAATTTCATCGACGACCTTTAATAAATGATGTTGAACTTTTTCCTGCTTGATTTGTCGATTTAACTGTTGATGTACAGCTTGCTTACTCATTCCAAGACTTCGATACAATTCATTTAAGCTGAAGTGATGTTTTTCTCGGGTGAGCCAGTAGTATCGCAGGGTTTGGAATCGAATTTTTTTTTAATATCAACCCCATATGCCTGTTCGGCTAGATCAATCATTTTATCCTTAAAGTCAAGCAAGATTTGCTTCTGACCTACGATACGCTCTAGTTCAGCCACTTTTTTCTTGAGTAATAACAACTCTTGTGTATCACTCTGTGTCTCTACTATAACTCGGGTCTTATTGGTTTTCATTGTACCGAATTTAGAAATCCATTTGTACACATTGGTCCCAGATACTTCATATTGCTTACAAATTTCTGAAACTCGAGTTCGACCTTGTTCTATTTCTCGAACTTTCTCCATTTTAAAACTGTCACTAAAATGACGAAGACGTCTTTGTGACACACTTTGAAGATACAACTTTTTGTTGGCCATAATTAATAGATTTTAAGTTTAAAATTTTACTTTTAAACGGTCAACCTATTTCAGGCATTGACAAAATAAAAAATATGAATAGATAGTAACTTAAAAAATGAAAGAATAATGAGGATTATATTTCAATTGGAATTAATAATTAAAAGGTACTAAATTGGAAAGATAATTTACCATTCGTCATTCCCCATTTATAATTTATAATTTACCATTTACAATTTTCTCCTATGTGCTACTACACTGACCAAACTAGCTCCAATAAAGCCTTAGAAAACAGGTTCAAAGCACAGGCAAAATATGATGAATCAATGGCTCAAAAAGGTAAGATTTCAGGGTTTACTCGAGCTGCATTACCAATCATCACACAAGCTAAACCAGATCAAATACAATTAATTCCTTGGGGCTTAATTCCTGCCTGGGCCAATACCGAACAAGCCCGAGAATTGCCCAAAAACACCTTAAATGCTAAATCAGAAAGCATTTTTGAAAAACCTTCATTTGAGCCTTCTATCTTAAAACAACGCTGCCTCGTACTAGTGGATGGCTTTTACGAATGGCAACATGTGAGTAAAAATAAAATCGAATACCGTGTTCATTTAAAATCAAACGGTCCTTTTGCTTTAGCTGGAATCTATGCGATTTGGCATAATCCTCAAACAAGCATGCTAGAGCCGTCTTTTTCCATCATCACCACTCCTGCCAATGAGCTCATGGAGGAAATTCACAATACCAAAAAGCGCATGCCCCTAATCCTTTCTGCAGACCAAGAAAGGGATTGGTTAGCCCCCATGTCGACTGAAAAGATTAAATCCTTTTTCAAGCCATTTGAAAGCAATAGTATGCAGGCCCAAAAGGTCAAAAATATGGGAGATCAAATCCAACTCTTTGCATAAAAGCCCTATCCTCTATCTATTATGCTACATGATATTCTCACAAAAAAACTACCTTTTGAATACATTTTCATCTAGCTAAATACATGAAAAATAGAGAATTGCGTACCTATGCACATTTTCCAGTATCCATTGATCTTCTTTGGAAAGTATGGACTGAGCCAGACCACCTCATTCATTGGTGGGGCCCTAAAGAATTTACCAACACCATTCACCAGTGGGATTTTCAAAATGAGGGAGAATGGAAAATGACCATGCACGGCCCCGATGGAACCAATTACCCGAACCGAAGTATTTTCAAAGAGATTATTCCTCATAAAAAAATCGTATTTGAGCACTTCAATCCTCATTTCATTACCACAGTAAGCTTCGAAAACCAAGGTGATTCTGTTCTACTAGATTGGTCTCTACTATTTGACAGTGAAGAGATGTATGAGATTATTGTGAAAGCTCATCAGGCCGATAAAGGTCAACAAGAAAACATCGAAAAACTTACTCTTTACTTAGCAGAATTACAGATAAATCAATAACCTTCATATCTCAAAAACTGACAGCTATGCTCACCGATATCCATCCTAAATTACCCATGCGAAATAAATTCGTCACTAGGGATTATTACATGAGCCAATTAGGCTTTCATGAAGTGGGACAAGTAGATTACGATGGCTATTTGATGTTACAAAAAGATCAAATTCAACTCCATTTTTTCGAATTCAAAGACTTGAACCCTCTTGAAAACTATGGACAAGTATACATCAGAACGAAAGATATAGCAGGTTTTTATCAATCATTACTAGACAAACAGGTGAAAATCCATCCCAATGGACCATTAGAATCAAAACCTTGGGGACAAAAAGAGTTTTCCTTACTTGACCCTGATCATAATTTGTTGACATTCGGAGAAGCAATATTTTCCAAATAAAGGAGTTAATAGTTTTCCCATCCATGTTCAATTCTATAGAATCTTAGATGTGCTTTATCGAACCAACACAATCATCTTTCCAACATCTATTAACCGCCTAAAATACTTATTAGTCATATGAAAAAATTAGCCCTATTTCTGCTTCCATTCATCAGTTTTTGCGGTATGTCGCAAACAAAAAACTTCATCGATCAAGCCCATTTAGAGACGACTGCCAAAGTAGATACGCTCGTAAGTCCTGACAGAATTTACCTGAATATCACCATTTCAGAAAAAGATACCAAAGGTAAAATATCCCCAGAGGAATTAGAAAACAACATGAATAACAAATTAAAATCAATGGGAATAGCCACCGATAAGCAACTCGTTTTAAAAGACTTATCGAGCAATTTCCAAAAGTATTTTTTTAAACAACAAGATATTCAAAAAAGTAAAAATTATAGCCTAGTGGTCAATAGTGCCCTCACGGCTGGTAAAGTAATGATGGGTTTGGAGCAAATAAATATTTCCAATATCAGCTTAGAAAAAACAGAATATGCTAATATGGAATCACTGCTTTTAACTTTAAAAAGTAAAGCTATTAAAAAAGCCAAAATGCAAGCTTTAGCGATGACAAAACCGCTGAATCAAGCACTAGGAAATGCGCTGTATATTTCAGACAATTCCAATTTCATGAATCCATATAACAACCGAATGCTAGGCATACAAATGAAAACTGCCAAAGCATCCCAAGAAAATGATAGCCTCCCTCCCATTGACATTGAATTTGAGAAGATTCTAGTAGAAACAGAAGTGCGAGTTGTATTTAAATTAGATTAAGTGATTGGGGTAATCAATAAGTAGATTTTAATGGATTTGCCAATTAGCTGATTACATTGTGTAACAAAAATTTGTATATTGAAAGCCTTACTTGCCAAATTTCCTATTCTACTTATCCATTTTTATCATGAAAAAACTACTTATTGCTCTCTTAGCGCTGCTTTCTTGGACTACACAAGCCCAACATACCTTAGAAAAAGTTTGGGAAAGTGATACCACACTCGCCGTACCTGAGTCAGTTTTATACCACCAAGGTGGCCTTTATGCTGCCCTGATTGATGGTCAACCTTGGGACGTAGATGGCAAAGGTGAAATTGCCAAACTTGATAAAAATGGTAAAATTCTGAACGCATCATGGGTCACTGGCTTAAATGCACCCAAAGGAATGGGGATTTGGAAGCAACAATTATATGTGGCCGACGTCTCGGAAGTGGTCATTATCCAATTAGCTACAGGAAAAATCACGTCTAAAATACCAGTGGAAGGTGCTACTGGCTTAAACGACATCACGGTTGACAAGCAAGGCATTGTCTATGTATCTGATTCCAAATTAGGAAAAGTTCACCGCATTGAAAATGGCAAAGCAAGTCTCTATTTAAGTGATCTCAAAGGAGTTAATGGACTTAAAGCCGTAGGTGATGATTTGTATATGCTAACAGCCAACGTTGTTTTCAAAGCGGGTGCCGATAAAAAACTGGTACCTGTTGCTACTACAGAAATTGGGGGTGATGGTATTGAGCCTGTAGGCAATGGAGATTTTGTGGTTTCATGCTGGCCAGGTTTGATTTACTACATGGACCAAGCAGGTAAATTAACCACGATGCTAGACACGCGTGAAAAAAAATACAATACGGCCGACATTGGCTATAACCCAGAGCAACACATGGTCTATGTCCCTACTTTTTTCAAAAAATCGATTGTGGCGTATAAGCTGAGATAATGAAGAATGTAGAATGAAGAATTATCAATAATTAGACTTGAATATCAATTCTACATTCTTCATTCTACATTCCTAATACCGTGGATCCGCTTTCCAGCCAAGCTTGCGCATCTGTAAAACCCGCAAGGAGCGCTGACCAAATTCCTCCATAACTTGCCCCTGCATCCAGTAAACGCCTCCACCCTTAAAAGTATATTTCTTTAAATCCGAAGGAAAATGTACCGTATCAAAAAAGGCACCTTGCGCATCCAAAAAATAGCCAAAATACATCCTCTCCCCTTTTTTCGTCCAGGTAGGTTTTAAGGTTACCAGATAACCTAAAATATCGCCTCGGTCGGCCAACAAGCGTGCATCCAAACTTGTGACAGGCCATTCTTCCAATAAGTCGAAAGGCGAACAAAGCGGAAAACCCAAGATTTCCCACTCATCAAAAGCATCTTCTAGCGGCTCATGTACCAGGGTGGGTAAAACACCAATCTCCGTACTATCCTCAAACATTTCCATGGCCACCACCTCGGACACTTTCCCTTGAAAACGGGCATGAGCCTCCCACATCAAGTTCTTTTTCCCAGTTCCCAATCGGCGAAAAGCCCCTACTCGAATCAAAATAATCGCTTGTTCTAATCCCACGCTCACCCGCCGACAAAAGTCCTCCCACGACAAAAAGGGACCTTGCTTTCTGGCTTCCAATAATTCCCGTATCAATCCTTTCTCCAAGCCTTTGACATGCACCCAGCCTAAATAAACAACCCGACCATCCAAGCGAGTCAAATAATTACTTTCATTGATCTCAGGTGCCTCCATCCATCCTCCTGCTTTACGCGCCTCATGCACATAAAACTCTGTCCGATAAAACCCTCCAAAATTATTAATTACCGCCACCATGAACTCCAGAGGAAAATAGGCCTTCAAATACAAACTTTGATAGCTCTCCACTGCAAAACTGGCCGAATGCGCCTTACTGAACGAATAACCACTGAAACTTTCCATTTGTCGCCATACCTCCTTCGCCACCGCCTCCTCATAGCCTTTTTCAGCACAATTCAGAAAAAACTGCTCCCGAATACGTTCAAATTCTCCTCTAGAACGGTATTTGCCCGACATCCCTCGACGTAAGACATCCGCCTCCGCCAAGCTCAAACCCGCAAAATAATGCGCCACCTTAATCACATCTTCTTGATACACCATCACGCCATAAGTCTCCTGCATCAACTCCCCCATCAAAGGATGCACAGGCTGATAGGAATGAGGCGCATGATGCCTTTCGATATAAGCCTTCATCATACCCGAGCTAGCTACTCCCGGACGAATGATGGAACTTGCTGCTACCAAAGTCAAGTAATCCGAACAATGCAACTTCTTGATTAACTGCTGCATAGCGGGAGATTCCACATAAAAGCAGCCCATCGTTTCATGGCTTTCCAGCTGCATTTTGATCCGCTCATCCTGCTTAAAGTCTGCCACCCGATGGATATCGATGTCGACCCCACGGTTTTGACGAATAATCTCCACCGCCTCTTTGATATGCCCCAAACCTCGTTGAGATAAAATATCAAACTTCGCAAAACCAATTTCCTCGGCCACATACATATCAAATTGACAAATAGGAAAGCCCTTAGGCATAGGTTCTAAGGCGGTATATTCCGACAAAGGTCTATCTGAAATCAATATTCCACCCGCATGAATGCTCAGGTAATTGGGAAAATCGATCAAAAGATTTCCGTACTTAATAATCCATTGATGAATCTGGGAATTCGACTGCCGCAATTCGGCCGTGGGGGCTATCCAAGCATCTATCTCCGCTTTGGGTAAGCCAAAGACCTTCGCCAATTCCCTGTAAATAGAACGATCCCGAAAAGTCACATAAGTGGCCAAAAGGCAGACATATTGCGCGCCGTATCGTTTGAAGATATAATCTATGATCTCATCTCGCTCATCCCAAGAAAAATCTATGTCAAAATCAGGAGGACTCGTACGCTGAGGATTAATGAAGCGTTCAAAATACAAATCCAACTCAATGGGATCCACATCCGTAATACCCAAACAATAAGCCACAATGGAATTAGCGCCACTTCCTCGACCCACATGGAAATAACCCCTCGAACGAGCATAACGAATGATATCCCAAGTAATCAGAAAATAAGACTCAAAGGCTAGGTCATGGATCACCTGTAGCTCTTTTTTGATCCGTTCTTTCGCCTCTCTTGAGCGTTGGGGATAGCGGTAAAGCATTCCTTCATAGGCCAGTTTAGCCAATAAAGCGTGGTCGTCTTCCTGGCTAGCACTAAATAATTTCCGATTTTTGGTAACCTTAAACTCAAAAGAAAACTCACAGCTCTCCAAGATACACTCAGCTTCTTCCAGCAAGCTTGGAAAGTCGGCACAAAAATCCGCTAATTCCGCTGGACTATACAAACGTTCGTCGTCTTGGGCTTGTGCCTCCAGCGGCAACTTACTCAATAAGACATTGTGGTCGATAGCCCGCAACAAACGGTGCATGGAAAATGCCTTTTTATCCAAAAAAGTAAAAGGGTGACACCATACCAAAGAAGCCCAGTCTTGCTCTTTCCACAATTTGTTTCGATCACTCGCTCTGACTCCCCAGCGCTCCTGAGGGCCTAAGCTTTTAACTTGTTCTCGACGTGCCAAAGGAAAGATGGTCCACACATCTGGCGAACTAGGCGGTCTCACTGGCCAAGGCTTAGAATGCAATAGATGTTGACTCGCAAAAGCATTGATTTGAGCCAATCCAGCAGCATTTTTAGCCAAACAAATATAATAGCAAGCATCCACTTGCCGGAATTCCATCCCCACCACGGGCTTGATATTGGCCACTCGACAAGCCTGAAAAAAGTCATAAATCCCCGACACTCGATGTATGTCAGTCAATGCCAAGGCCTTAATCCCCTGCGCGGCAGCCGCCTCCACCAAAGCCTCAGGAGAGAGCGTCCCATAACGCAAACTATAATAAGAATGGCAGTTAAGATACATTAGTCCTCCGATTTAGGTAAGATATTACGGCGTTCATGGCGACCCATTAAACCACTGGCTCGTACAATAGAGAATTCTCCAAATCGATTTTTCAAGCCGTCCATGGCATGGTAGAGAGGAGCCAAACGAGCACCATCATCAAATAGATTCAACTGCTCTTGTCCTTGCAATAATTTAGAGAAACGCACACCAATCAAACGTATCAACAAACGGCGATCATAGAGTTTTTCAAACAGTTCCACCACCGCTGGAATCAAGCGATGGTCACTCGCCGTAGCAGGCAAGGTGATTTGTCGGGTGTGCGTATCAAAATTAGAATAGCGCAACTTCACCGTTACGCAGGAAGTACATTGTCCCAAAGTCCGTAAATCATAAGCCAACTGCTCGGTCAATGAACCCAATATCCGTCTCAATAAAACCACGTCGGTACTATCTTGGTCGAAAGTCATTTCCTTCGACAAAGACTTTTGTTCTGAATACGGCACTACAGGGCGTAAATCGATCCCATTCGCGCGCTCCCAAAGCATCACGCCCGACTTACCAAAACTACGCTCCAACACTTTCAGGGGCATTTGACTCAAAGTACCTACATGGACAATTCCCATATTCCGAAGCGTCTGAGCTGTCACCGACCCTATCATAGGGATTTTACTCACTGGCATAGGTGCCAAAAAAGCCTTTTCTTCTCCCGCCAAGACCTGATGCTGGCCCGCAGGTTTCACATGGTTGGTAGCGACTTTAGATACCGTTTTATTGACCGACAAACCAAAGGAAATCTGTAAGCCTGTTTGTTTTTGAATACGCTCACGTAAATCGGTGGCAAAACGATAAGCCCCAAAAAAGCGCTCCATACCCGTCATATCTAAATAAAACTCATCAATGGAAGCCTTTTCTACCAAAGGCGCTCGCTCCATAATCAAAGATGTCACCGATTCTGAATATTGAGAATAGGCTTCTAGGTCGCCTCGTAACACAATGGCATCTGGACAAAGTCGCATGGCCATCCGCATCGGCATAGCAGAGCGTACTCCAAAAGCACGGGTTTCATAACTACAAGCCGCCACGACACCACGATCAGATAAGCCCCCGACAATCACGGGCTTACCCACCAAGGCACTGTCTCGGAGTCTTTCGACAGAGACGAAGAAGCTGTCCAAATCCATGTGAACAATGGCGCGCTCTTGCATAAAATTGATAGATATTTGGGTATTCTGAATACCTTTTGTAATTTCGATACAAATGATATCCAAAATTGGATACGAATTTTATTCATTTTACATTAATAAGCAACATACATGAGCACTTTTTTTAGCCAGAATTTACGATTCTTACGCAGCAAAATGTCGGAGAAAACTTCCCAAGAAAAACTGGCTGAAATCTTACAAATAAAAAAACCTACTTTGGGCTCTTATGAGTCGGGAAGAGCAGAACCTAAATATGCGGATTTGATCTTGTTGGCCAACTTTTTTGAGGTGGAAGTAGACGAATTACTCAAGGAAGATTTGTCGAAAAGAATCCCTGGCCTATCCAATAAACCTAAGCTACGTATTTTAGCCACCACCGTGAATGAGGACAATGAAGAAAACATTGAAATGGTCCCGGTAAAAGCTTTGGCTGGTTATACGACTTCCTATGACGACCTTGAGTTCATCAAAGAATTACCGACTTTCCATGTTCCCTTTTTAACCAAAGACCGTAAATACCGCGTATTCCCCATTAAAGGAGATTCCATGTTACCCTTACAATCCGGCTCATTGGTATTTGCCGAATACGTGGAAGACTGGAAAGACATCAAAGATGGCACCATCTGCATCGTTGTGACCCGCGAAGACGGAGTGGTTTTGAAAAAAGTCATCAACCACCTGCAAGAGAAAAATGTATTGATTTTAAAGTCAACCAACAAACTCTACGACCCCTATCCTATCCTAGGCACTGAAATCCAGGAAATCTGGAAATTCGCTGGGTATTTCTACAATGAATTCCCTGAAACCAACGAATAAATCAAGGCCTATTTCTTATTTCTTTTATGCCCATTCCCTTTCAAAAAATAGCCGCTAGCTTACAGCTGAGCGAGAATGCCGTTCGTAAAACCATTGCCCTGTTAGAAGAAGGCGCTACGATTCCTTTCATTGCCCGTTATCGAAAAGAGATGACCGGGAGTTTGGATGAGGTTCAAATCCGTGATATTCGGGATGCGATGGAGCTTTCCATCGAACTAGAAAAACGTCGGGAAGCCATTTTAAAGTCTTTGAAAGAGCTCGATAAACTTAGTCCAGACCTCGAAAGAGCTGTTCGTGCGGCTGAAACCTTGGCCAAGCTGGAAGACTTGTACCTGCCTTATAAACCTAAGCGCAAGACTCGTGCCATGGCTGCTCGGGAAAAAGGTTTACAGGAATTAGCCAATGCCCTATTTCAACAAAGAAACCTCTCTCCAGAAGACCTAGCCGAGAAGTTTTTAGACGAAGAAAAAGGCGTACTTTCTTTGGATATTGCACTGGCAGGTGCGCGGGATATTTTGGCCGAAGAAATGATGGAAAAAGCGGAAGCTAGAGAAGATGCGCGTCAGCTTTTTGCTCGAAAAACTCAGGTGAAATCCAAGGTTAGTAAAGGCAAACAAGAAGCTGGCATAAAGTACAAAGATTATTTCGATTGGTCAGAGTCCTTAGCCCAAGCTCCTTCCCATCGGGTATTAGCCTTGTTTCGTGGGGAGAATGAGGGTGTTTTGACACTAGCGTTAGAAGGTCCCGACAATGATGTGCTAGACCGATTAGAACGACGATTCCTAACGGGTCGTAATGCCTGTGCTGATCAGGTGGAATTAGCCATACAAGATGGTTATAAAAGACTCCTACAGCCCGCCATGGAAACGGAAATGCGGGCCGAGGCTAAAAAACGGGCCGACGAAGAGGCCATCCGAGTATTTGCCGAGAATGTGCGTCAATTACTGTTGGCAGCTCCCCTTGGACAAAAACGCATCCTTTCCTTAGATCCTGGCTTTAGAACAGGTTGCAAATTGGTCTATTTAGATGAACAAGGTAACTTGATCGAGAATACCACCATTTACCCGCATACAGGCCCAGGTCAGGCTCAAGAAGCCGAACAAACGCTACGTTCTTGGGTGAAGAAATACCAAATAGAAGCCATCGCCATTGGTAATGGTACAGCAGGAAGAGAAAGCGAAAGCTTTGTGAAAAATCTCCGACTTGATGGCGTTAGCATCATCATGGTCAATGAAAGCGGAGCTTCTATCTATTCCGCTTCAGAGGTAGCTCGAGAGGAGTTTCCAGATAAAGATATCACGGTGCGTGGAGCGGTGTCCATCGGCCGCCGACTCATGGACCCCTTAGCTGAATTGGTGAAGATTGATCCTAAGTCGATTGGCGTAGGGCAATACCAACATGACGTTGACCAAAAGAAATTACAAGCATCATTGGACGATACGGTTATTTCATGCGTTAACTCAGTGGGCGTTGAATTGAATACTGCTTCCAAACAAATCCTATCCTATATTTCGGGTTTAGGACCACAGTTGGCCCAAAATATCATTGATTACCGACAAAAAAATGGTCCATTCTTACGTCGATCCGATCTAAAGAAAGTGCCGCGTTTAGGGGAAAAAGCCTTTGAGCAAGCCGCTGCATTTTTACGTATTCGAAAAGCGAGTAATCCTTTGGATGCCAGTGCTGTTCATCCTGAACGTTATCCCATAGTGGAGCAAATGGCGAAGGATTTGCAATGTAAAGTGGCCGATCTCCTTCAAAACGAAGCCTTACGGAAGCAAATACAAATTAGTCGATATGTCAGCACGGAGGTGGGGATCCCTACCCTGACTGACATTGTTCAAGAATTAGCTAAACCCGGACGTGACCCTAGGGAGCAGTTTGAGGCTTTTGAATTTACGGAGGGAGTCAACTCCATCAAGGACTTACGCGTGGGAATGAAGCTAGCAGGTATTGTGACCAACATTACCAATTTTGGTGCTTTTGTGGACATTGGAGTACACCAAGATGGTTTGGTACATGTGAGTCAACTGGCTGACAAATTCGTCAAAGACCCGAATGAGGTGGTGAAAGTCCAACAAAAAGTACTGGTTACTGTCACCGAAGTAGATGAGGCTCGCAAGCGAATTGCCCTGAGCATGAAAGCTCGTTAATCCAACGTTATCAAGTTATTGGACAACAAAATTGTGTTGAAAAACGTTACAACGCTCAACGCTGTCAAGGTTTGGAACCTTGCCAGCGTTAGAAAAAAAGCGTTGATGTTGAGTTTTTTATCCTAATTATGAGCCGTAGCAGCAGCACCTTTCTTGCAACAAGAAGGTAGTTTCTCGTAGCTCTTGCTATCCGCCACGACTTCATCTGCATCGTATCCCACTTCAGCAATGGCTCGCTTGATGGCTGCCACATCTGTCTTTTTAGGATTGTATTCTACCGAAATGGTCTTGTCTTTCAAGTCCAAATCCGATTTAGAAATCCCCTTGCTCAAAGCTAAGTTCTTCTCAATACGCTCTTTGCACATTTCACAAATGGCCGAAGTCTTGATTTTAACCGTTTGTTTAGGCCCTGCCAATGTTGCAAAAGGTAAAGCCAATAAGGCCGCTAAAATTAGTTTTTTCATTAGGCTGCTTTTTTAACTGCTTTCATTTCCATGGTGCAAGCAGGACATTTCCCTTTTTTTGCATAGGTTTTGTTCCCCTCACATTTCATCGGACATTGATATACTTCTTTCTTATCCGCACCTGCTTTGCTGGTGTCGTGCTTATGCTCTTGTTTTTCCTGTGCCATCAAGCCATATGTTCCCAACATAAGACCTGCCATCATGATTACATTTTTCATTGTTTTTCTATTTATTGAATTTTATAACGCATTCCTGTATAAATCATCCTACCTACAATAGGTCCCCAGACCATGGTAGCATCAAATCCCCGACTAAATGGATCTTTGGCAGACATGATAGGATTAGATTGGGTAAAATTAAAAAGATTTTCAGCACCTACATACATTTCCCACTTTTTGAATTGGCGAGTTACTTGTGCATATACGGTGGAGAATGCCGGAGCTGTCAATGATGGACTCACTCCATCATGTACATGAGCTAAACTTCCATTCGGAATTCTTCGGCTGCCATTCCACTGCCAGGTCAAATCGTACTTCCACTTTTCATATGGTGTGGCATAAGCTATATTCACCAATACACGATCCTTATTCAAATAGGCCTTAGGCAGGCGATTTAAGGCCCCTTGAACCGTCAAGTAATCCGCCTGAACATCTTGGTAGCGATAAGCTGCCTTCAACTCTAATCGTTTTATAGGACTATAATTTAACTCTGCCTGCCAACTGTTGGCAAAAGATACTCCCGGATTACTATACATTCGAAGTTCGCCCCCATTTTCCATATCCACCATCCATTGCTTTTCAAAATCTGTACGGAAAGCATCCAATACTAAACTTCCTTTTCGCGTACCAATTTGGAAATTCTTCGTCAAAGTAGCCCCAAAATTCCATGCTTTTTCCAATGGATTCAGATCGCCTAAAAGCAGCAATCGTCTCCCATTAGCCAAGAATCCCATATTTTCTGCCAAAGGATTCACCCGTCGCCAGCCTTTTCCTGCTGATAATCGCACAATCCAATTTTCCGCCGCATCCCACTTCAAATGCCATCTAGGTACCCATTGTGCTCCAAATTGATTGTGCCAATCGATGCGATTTCCCACCACCATGGTTAGGTGATTGGGCACTGTCCAAGTATATTCAAAAAATGCTCCTGGTACTAATTCTGTCCGAGCAAAAGATGAATCAATATAACGTTCTTGATACGAATCATATAAAAAACTAGCTCCTGCTTTCCAGCTATGATTGGTATTATCAAAGATGGATTGGTAAATCAAATTAGCATACATACTTTGTTCCCTGCCTACATAATTTTTGAAAGCAAAATAGGAGTCATTTTGATGCTGAGCCATATTTAAAATCAAGCCTAAACCTTGATAAGGTTTATCAGGGAATAATCGCGCAATCTTGGCAAAGGTTTCAAATCGAGAAGTCTTACTTCCAAATCCATATACCAAAAATCGATTAGACGTATTTTCATCAAAGTTATTTTGACCCGCCAAACGATTTTCATATAAATACGAAGCGCCCCATTGAACCATCCAACGATCCGTGGCATACTTCCAGCGGTTTAGCACATTCCATAAATCGAAAAGCGGCAAATCTATGAATCCATCCCCATTTCCATCCAAACGAGCTGCTTGCTTCGAATAATGCGTAAAAAGCCCTGTAGACAATCGCGAGTTGAATTTATGTGCTCCTTGCTGATTAATCTCAAAACGACCTTGAGAGTTGGTATACACATTCAAAAAATACTTTTCAGACGTATCTGGCTTAGCTAATTCTACATTAATTCCTCCGGTAATCGACTCATAGCCATTGACTACGGAGCTTTGACCTTTGGCTAAATCAATGGATTTAATCCAAGTACCTGGTAAATAATTCAATCCATATGTGGTTTTTAATCCTCGAATGGAGGGGATATTCTCCACATTGGTTTGCACGTAAGTACCCGATAAACCTAACAATTGAATCTGCTTGGCACCCGTCACGGCATCGGCAAAACTCACGGATACAGAGGCATTGGTTTCAAAGCTTTCCGACAAATTACAGCAAGCTGCTTTGGCCAATGTCTTCATTGTCAAAATTTCCGTATGCAGCGTGGCAACATCATCATGATTACCGGGTGCAGCAATAACACGCACTTCGCTTAGCTCTTTATTCGCAGGCTTTAAGTGTACGTGCAAAAATTGATTTTTATCGACAAAAATGGAATCATTGATAAAACCCGTTGAGCTAAAAATCATCCAACCTGTTTTACCTTGTACATCCAAAGAAAAAGCCCCTTTAACATCAGTTAAAGTCCCTTTCTTTATAGGTTTGAAATAAACGGAAGCTCCAACGAGGTCTTCCATGTTTCCTTGAGCATCCAAGCTCATAACTCGGCCTTGAACCACTTGTCCAAAGCTATAGGGCACTGCTACCGAGAAGGTAAAAAGCAATCCCAACAATATAATTCGGTGAATTGACATAAGATTACAATAAGAATGAGAAAAAATTCAATCTGAATTTTAGCCCAATCAAATATTGTAACGTTGAATAAAAGCCAGTCGCTCATGCAATGGCTTTAAATAAGGAAATTCCTGAATAGTTCCTTCCCGATCAATGGCTATTAAATTAGCTGGATTGGAAAAAGTTGGAACGAACACCTCCGAACAAATTTGTGTTTGATCTAGGGTATTTTGAACCTTTTTGATTTGTTGATCAAAACTAAATTTGACCTGAATATGGGCATATTCATAACAAGCAGCCCGAGAAATGCTTGTTTCTTTGGATGAGGATGAAGATGATGATGGAGTAGCCCAAGTAACTTTCTTTTTCCCAGTTACCAAACAATCTGATATACGGTAGGCAAAGCCCACATGACCTATCAAAAGCCATGCCGACATGAACACCAAGAAAAAACGTTGTATCGCGCTTTTCATCAAATTACGTTTGAAACAACCAAATTTACACATTAATTAAATATATTAGCTTAATGTCATTCATTAAACCACTTGATCTCCTTTTTTTTATCAGTTTTCTGTTAATCTGTACCCATACCTTGGCGCAGAATGACAGCTACCGATACCTCATTTTGTTTAAAGATAAAGCTAACTCACCTTATTCTATTGCTCAACCTGACAAGTTTCTAAGTACTCGCTCCATAGAACGTAGGAAGAAATTCAAGATTGCCTTACAAGAACAAGACTTACCTGTAAACCCAGATTATCTCATAAACGTTCAAAAAAGTGGTGCCAAAGTATTATTCTCTTTAAAATGGATTAATGGAGCCCTTATACAACAAAAGCCCAAAGATTTGGCCAAGACCCTAAGTCAGGCTGGAGTTAAAGGCTTATACTATGCCTACCCCATCGATTCCAGTTCAAGCTTTCAAATTTCAAAGAAAAGACCCAAACTCCCTGATTTGCCTCAAGCCTCCATCACCTTGGCTGATAGTTTAGATTATGGAAATTCAAGCACGCAGATTAGTCAATTGGGTGTCAATAACATGCATCTCAAAGGATTTCATGGAGAAGGTATTTTAATTAGCGTATTAGATGAAGGTTTTCAAAATGCAAACAATACCCCCTTTCTTTTGAGAGCCTTTTCTGAGAAAAGAATTATTGCCACGTTAACAACTACGCCCGGATTGAGCGACGTATATAGCCAGGGTTCACATGGAACGCATGTCTTGAGTACTATAGCTGCATTTACTCCAGGTAAACTGATTGGCACAGCATATCAGGCTCAATTTGCCCTTGCGCAAACCGAAGAAGGCAGTACCGAGAAAATAGTAGAAGAAGTCAATTGGCTGCGAGGGGCCGAATGGGCCGACAGTTTAGGCACAGATATTATTAGTTCTTCTCTAGGCTACACCATATTTGATCTTAAATTAAGCAATCATACTTATGCCGAAATGAATGGTAAAACTGCCTTAAGCAGTAAAGCGGCAGCTTGGGCGGCACAGCGAGGCATCATTTGTACCATTTCGGCGGGAAATGAAGGAGCTGCTAGTTGGAAATACATTTCTTCACCTGCCGATGCTGATTCCATTTTAGCCGTGGCGGCTGTAGATAAATCCATGCTTCGGGCCAACTTTAGTTCTTGGGGCCCTAGTTCGGACGGACGGATTAAACCGGATGTAGCAGCTATGGGACTGGCAACCGCCATTGGCAGTTATTTAGGAACCTATACAACTTCCAATGGCACTTCTTTTGCAGCACCATTGATGGCAGGTCTAGTAGCTGGAACACTTCAAGCTAATCCTAACAAATCTCCATGGCAAGTGATGAATGCCATTCGACAATCAGGTCATCAAAGTAGTAATCCTGATAATTCTTTGGGATATGGGGTACCCAACTTCAACCGAATTGACAAACTATTGAATCCCATTTTAAGTATAGAAGAAATAGAAAAGCCAAAGATCCTGATTTACCCCAATGTACTACGATTGGGGGAAGTAATTCACTTAGAAAGGGAACAGAATACTGAGATCAAAGTGGAATTAATTAGTAATTGGGGAGCAATCATTCATGAATTTTTATGGACCAATACCCAACAAGATTTTTACCCACCTCCCCTCGTTTCTGGCAAATATTATTTTAGATTTACAGATAAAATCACTCAACAAGTGATTCCATTTTATTTTTCAAACTAAACCTACATGAAAACACGCTTTCTTTCCCTAGACATTTTTCGGGGTATTACACTAGCCATGATGATATTGGTCAATACCTCTGGAAATGGTGAGTTTACCTATGCTCCATTAAAACACGCTAGTTGGCATGGTTTTACTCCTACCGACTTAGTCTTTCCTTCTTTCTTGTTCATGGTTGGTGTCGCCATGCGCTTTGCATTTAAGTCATTTCAATTTCAGTTAACGCCAACCTTAAGGAATAAGATTTTAAAAAGAACTGTCCTATTATTTCTCATCAATTACCTCATTTTTTACTTTCCATTCCTAGATTTTTCCTTAGAAAACATGCGTTTTCTAAACGTATTACCTAGGATTGCACTTTCCTATTGCGCCATTTCTTTCATTGTTTTACTTGTTGAGGAAAAATGGCTCACAGGGGTCAACGTGGCCATTTTATTACTCTATTGGATTTTGATGCTTGTATTTGGAGATCATGGTGCAGCCTTTGATTTAGGAACTAATGCTGTCCGCAAGCTTGATTTATTCTTATTTGGTCCTTCGCATTTATATCACGGAGATGGCATCGCCTTTGACCCAGAGGGTTTATTAAGTACTTTACCGGCCTTTTCTACCTGTTTATTTGGTTATCAAGTGAGCCTCTTTTTAGAGAAAAGAAGAGTAGATGGCAAGGAAGTTACATTTCCATTAGTGAGCGCTGGAGCTGGTCTAATTGTCTTGGCACTTATTTGGAATTTTGCCTTTCCTATCAACAAAAAGCTGTGGTCTAGCTCTTTTGTCCTCCTATGTGCAGGTATTGACTTTATCTTAATTGCCTTGATCTATTGGTGGATTGAAATCAAAGAAAGGAAATTTGCTAATACATTTTTCTTGGTCTTTGGTACCAATTCGATTTTAGCCTATGGTATTTCAGAGCTTTTAGCCATTCAATTAAACAAATGGCAAATAGCAGAAGGAGATGGCACTACTTCGGCTAGCAATTGGATGTATTGGCACCTATTTGAACCAGTATTAGGCAAATACAACGGTTCTTTGGCTTATGCCATCAGTTTTGTACTGGTATGTTGGATTATTTGCTACGTATTTTACCGCAAAAAATGGTTTTTAAAAGTGTAGAACTAGATTTACCATCCATAAAAAAAGCTCATTAGGGATTCTAATGAGCTTTTTTATAAAGTAACAAATACCTAACTATATAACATAGCCGCACCAAATACCCCTGCACTATCTCCCAGCTTAGGCTTTACGACCGGTGTATGCACCTCTCTAGAATTAAAAATATACTTTTTAATGCGCTCGTAGCCTTCTGAATACAATAAATCTACATTGCCAACGCCGCCACCAATCACAATGACATCTGGGTCAATTACATTGATTAATGTGGAAATAGCCCTCCCAAAATAATCTACCATACGCTCGACAGTCGCTTCTGCAGCTGCATCCGAATGATCCTTAGCCGCCTGTAAAATCTCCTTCAATTTCATTTTTTTACCCGAATGCTTTTCATAATATTTCTCCAAAGCAGGTCCTGAAATAACGGTTTCCACACAACCCGATTTACCACAATAACAAGAATCTCCATCATCTTCCAAAATATTATGCCCCCATTCACCACCAATGCCATGTAAGCCATTGATGATTTTACCATGTACCACCAGGCCTCCTCCTACTCCTGTTCCCATAATAACACCAAAAGCGACTTCCGCATTTGGATTAACATCTTGTACAGCACCTAACAAGGTTTCTGCTAGTGCAAAGCAGTTGGCATCATTCGCAAGTTTTACTTCACACCCTAGCGTATTGGCTAAATCCGTAGCTAAAGCTTGTCCATTTAAACAAACGGTATTGCAGTTTTTCATGGTATTGGTCAATGGATTTAACACACCAGGTGTAGCAAATCCAATGGCCTTAGGCTTTTCGCCGATGATGCCCGTTACTCGGTCAACCAAAATCTTAATTTGTGCAATGATATGATCATATCCCTTAGCTGATTCAGTATCAATGCGCTCTCTTACAACCACATGACTTGGGTTCTGTTTATCCAAAACCGCACATTCAATCTTTGTCCCCCCCAAATCAATCCCCCATAATAATTCTTTGTTCATCGTTTTTTTAGGTTTAGCGTCTATTATCATTATTTTCAAGCATACTCAAATAACTAAAATACCTCGACTCTGCTATTTCACCCTCTTCTAATGCCTCTCGCACCACACAGCCAGGTTCCGACAAATGCATGCAATTATTAAACTTACATTTGCCTAGAAGTTCACGCATTTCGGGAAAATAATGCGCCAATTCTTCTTTCTCAATCTCTAAAATCCCCAATTCCTTGATTCCTGGGCTGTCTATCAAGTAGGTATCCTTCCCCAATTCCCACATGGTAGCATAGGTGGTGGTATGAACTCCCTTTTTAGCAAAATCGGATACCTCCTTAGTTTTGATATGTAAATCGGGAGCTACGATATTCATTAAACTGGATTTCCCGACTCCAGAATGTCCTGACATCAAAGATACTTTTCCTTGAAACATATCTTTAAACTCCTCTATCCCTTGTTTATTGGGAATGGAAGTAAATAAAATCCCGTATCCCAAAGATTGGTACAATCCTGCCCATTCAAAAACCTGATCTTGTTCTTCCTCATTGAGCAAATCCATCTTGTTAAACACAATTTGCACTGGTATTCGGAAAGCCTCGGCCGTTACTAAAAATCGGTCCATAAAACCCAAAGAAGTCTTTGGCATTTTATACGTCATGATGAAAATTGCCTGATCAATATTGGCGGCTAATAATTGCCCTTGACCCGTTTTATGTACCGATTTACGGATCAAATAGTTTTGTCGGGGCAAAATCTCAACAATCAAAACCGTTTGATGTACCTCATCCTCCATTTCATACATTACCCAATCGCCCACAGCGATAGGATTCGAGGTTTGAGGACCTTTTAATTTAAATTTCCCTTTCAAACGCCCATTATATACCTTTCCTTCTTCCGAACGAATCTCGTACCAAGAGCCCGTGGAGCGAATAATCAACCCTTTATTCTTTAGCTCAGTCATGTTGATTGGATATTAAAACGTGCATAATGGCATCCGTTGCTCCCCTATTTTTGTTAATAAAGGCTACTGATTTTGCTTTAATCTGAGCTCTTCGACTGGGATTATTCCACAAGTCTAACCAATATTTTTCTAAATCTTCTGTACTAGAAACCGTCGATGCAATTCCTTCTTCAAGTAATGCACATGCTTCCCTAAATTTGAGATAGTTCAAATCTCCAAAAGCGATGACAGGCCCAAAAACGGCCGCTTCCAGAGTATTATGTAATCCAGCACCATAGGCACCACCGATAAAAGCAAAATCAGCCCCTTGATATATGGAGGATAAACGTCCCACTTCATTGACGATTAATACTTGATGATTAGACCAAGGCTCAGCGGAATCACCTTGTGAATAAACAGAGGACAACTGAATGCTTTTCTTCCATTTTTCTAGTTCCGTATCATGTATTTCATGGGGAACAATCACCCATTTGATGGGTAAAGATTGTTTATTGATTAATGGAATAATGCGGTCCATGTCGGCTTGCCAAACAGAACCTAACACAGCAAAGGCTTGTCCATCTAAAAACTGGTCCAATAAATCCCAAGAGCTCACCTGTTTAGACTGAGCATAAACTCGATCAAAGCGAGTATCCCCCGCTACTTGTACCTGTTTTATCCCAATACTTTCTAATAAATCTTTCGAGGCTTCATCTTGGACAAACAAATGAGTAAACTGCCTTAATAAGTTCCGATAAAAACCTCCATACCAAGCAAAAAAGACTTGTTTTGGTCGAAATATCGCAGACACTAACAATAAAGGAACCTGTCGCTTTGCCAATCCAGTTAGGTAAAAATGCCAAAATTCATATTTAACAAAAATGGCTAATTGAGGTTTGACCAAGTCTAAAAAACGGGCACTTGATTGAGCTCCATCTAAAGGTAAATAAGAGACAAAGTCCACCCCAGCAAAATTCTTTCGAACTTCATAACCAGAAGGCGAAAAAAAGGTTACTAAGATAAAATGCGATGGAAATTGCTTCTTATATGCTTCAATAATGGGTCTTCCTTGTTCAAATTCCCCCATAGAAGCCGTATGAAACCAAGCAACAGGTTTATTTTGATGGGCAAACGTATTTTCAAGACCTTGCCAAACTTCATTTTGCCCTTGATTCCAAAGATTAGCCTTGGTATGGAACTTTGACAAGCCTCTTAGGGTTTGACGATACAAAAACAAGGCAAAAGAATACAGCCAAACTCTCAAGTTTTTCTTAAATTTGAAGGTGAATCTTTAAAATTACGAAATATGCAGAAAACCTGCATCATTCTTATGAACTGGAATACATTAAACGAAACTCAACAAATTGATCAAATCTTAGAAGATTCTCAAAAACAACCTGTCGTTATTTTTAAACATAGCACCCGTTGTTCCATCTCTGCCACTTCTTTGAATAGACTAGAGAGGGCCTGGGATCAAGATGTTACCCCGGCATATTTATTAGATTTAATTGCTTTTCGCCCTATTTCTAATCAAATTGCTGAAACATTTCAAGTGGAACATCAATCTCCCCAAGTTTTAGTGATTGATGGAGGTAAATGTACATACCATGCCTCTCATTGGGACATATCCAATGAGGATTTGAAACCATATACTAGCCGTTAACATGAAGCAGGCTTTACCTAAGTATGTATTGGCACTTTTACTAATGCCCTCTTTGATATGGGCTCAACGAAGTGGTAGTCCTAGCACGACCACCAGCCCCAATCAAATACCAAGTAAAGCTAGTAATTCTGCTAAGACGCCTAATTCCAACGCAGGTACCAGTTCTTTCGTTGAACGAGGAACTTGGGCAATAGGATTAACCACGACTACCAATTCGGGGATTTTTGGAGGATTTAATTTGCGGAAATCTTGGAATAAAAACCCAAGTCGGCAACCTATCATTGGCCTAGACATTGTCAATTTAAAGGATTATCGTGAATTCACTTCTCCTTTTTCGTACAATGGAAGAAGCTATATTGAAGGGAAATTAAATAATTTATTGATTGTTAGACCGGAGTTTGGCATGCAGTGGATGTTGTTTAAAAAATCGAGCGAAGGCGGTGCAGCTTTAAAAGGAATCTTGGCAACAGGTCCTAGTTTAGGAATCAAAATCCCCTATTATGTGGATGTTTCTTATTTAGACCCCAATTCAGGTAGAACCATCATTAAATCTATTCCTTATACAGAAACAATGGCTAATTCCCCGACAGGTAGATCGGTGATAGTTGGAGAAGGTGGTTATTTTGCCGGAAGTGGAGATTCTAAAATGGTGCCCGGTTGGCATCTGAAATCTGGTTTTGATATTGAACTCAATACCATTAAGCGTAATTATTTGAGTTTGGAAGTTGGCTTTATAGTGGATGTATTCCAAAATCCCGTTGAAATCCTTAACCAAACCAGTCCAAGATCAGTTTATACAACTGGTTATTTAACTTTCTTCTTTGGAAGAACATATTGATATAAGATGATTGAATTACCTCAAATAAATCCCACAGCTAATACACGTAAACCGGATTGGCTTCGTGTTAAACTACCCATTGGTGAGAAATACACGAATGTTAGAAAGATTGTGGATGAATATAAATTACACACTATTTGTCAATCAGGTAACTGCCCCAATATGGGAGAATGCTGGGGAGAAGGTACAGCAACATTCATGATTTTAGGAAATGTATGTACCCGTTCTTGTACTTTCTGTGCAGTTGCTACAGGTAGACCGCCAGAATATGATGAGGATGAACCAAGACGAGTAGCAGAGGCCATTCGCTTAATGAAAGTAAAGCATGCAGTCATTACTTCTGTTAATCGAGATGAGCTGAAAGATAAAGGAGCTGAAATTTGGTATCAAACTGTACGCGCTGTTAAAGAAAGTACACCACAAACGACCATTGAAACATTAATTCCAGATACTAAAGGTAATTGGGATGCCTTGATTCGCATGATAGAAGCTGGTCAAGAAGTTGTTTCTCACAACATGGAAACCGTGGCGAGCTTGTACCGCTATGTACGTCCACAAGCTAAATATGAGCGTAGTTTAGAGCAAATCCAGCGTACTAAAGACTTTGGCAAAAGAACGAAATCTGGCATCATGTTAGGTTTAGGAGAAAAACAAGATGAGGTATTCAAGGCAATGGATGATTTAGTCGCTCATGGATTGGATGTGTTAACCCTTGGTCAATATTTACAGCCCACCAAAATGCACCATGAAGTGATTGAATGGATTCATCCAGATACATTCGCCATGTATAAAGAGGAAGGTTTAAAAAGAGGTCTAGCTTATGTAGAATCTGGGGCTTTGGTTCGTTCTAGTTATCACGCAGAACGCCATATTTAATGCCACATGAGTATTGCTCAACTTTCCAGTAAATCATATCGATATATTTTCGCTGGAGGTGGAATGTCTGCCCTGTCTTTGGTCTATTACTTAAGTAAAAGTTCCCTTTCAAAGGAACCCATGTTAATCATAGACCCATCTAGTAAATCAGAAAATGATAAAACTTGGTGCTATTGGTCAGATAAACCAGAAGAGTTTGATGCTCTGGCTCAAAAAAGTTGGAAAAATTTATGGTTTCATGGTCCGAATGGGAAAAGTATAGCTTTAGATATTGCTCCTTTTCAATACCATAAAATTCGAAGCATCGATTGGTATTCCTTTATCAAAAAGCAGCTAAGTCTATTTCCCAACATCGAATTTTTACAAGCAGAAGTTTTAGATATCATTCCAGAAAATAAGGGTGCACGAGTGCTCAGTACATCAGGAGAATTTATCGCTAGTGATAAAGTATTTGACTCATATTCCCCTTATCCTTGTGAAATTAACAATCCTCAGCATCTCAAACAGCATTTTCTAGGCTGGGAAATCGAGTGCCATTTCCCCATATTTAAATCGGATGCTGTCCACTTATTTGATTTTAGAGTGGCACAGGGAAAAGAATGTGAGTTTATGTACATCCTTCCCACTTCTTCTACCAAAGCATTATTTGAATATACATTCTTTTCCGCGCAAGTTAGAGAGCCTAATTTTTATCAAGATAAAATTAAATCCTATTTACAAGCCTATTATAATTTAGGTGAGGAAGACTACCAAATTAAGGAAGAAGAAAAAGGGATTATTCCAATGTGTTTGGATTCAAGGCAAAAGCAAAAAATAGCTGAAAATATTCTGCGCATTGGCACCTCAGGTGGCTTTGTTAAGGCATCTACAGGATATAGCTTTTTACGTACCCAACGCATCAATCAAGCACTTGTTAAAGAGCTAGAAAAAGACCAAACCAATCATCTAGTCTTACCAGCTAATCGATTCAAGATCTGGTTAGATAAAGTCTTTTTACAAGTACTTTTAGAACAATCTGTGGCTGGAAGTGACGTTTTTGAGGCCTTATTTCAAAAAAATAAAGGACATAAAATGCTACGCTTTTTAGATGAGAAAACCAATTTTTGGGAGGACCTCAGCTTGATGGCGAGCGTCCCACCCCTTCCTTTTATTAAGGCTGTGTACCATTTAATAAGTAGCTCTAAATAAGTATCCAAAAGCTCATCTAGCACTTGTAGCTTCGCAAGATAAATGGTATTTTTGTCAGAATTATAACATCAAACATATAAACTGTTTCGCCAATGGCATACTTATTCACGTCTGAATCGGTATCTGAAGGACATCCAGACAAGGTGGCCGATCAAATCTCAGATGCACTTATTGATCACTTCATGGCTTTCGATCCAACATCTAAAGTGGCATGTGAAACACTAGTAACTACAGGTCAGGTGATTTTAGCTGGTGAGGTGAAAACAAATACCTATTTGGATGTTCAAGCGATTACACGTGAAGTTATACGTAAAATTGGATATACTAAATCAGAATACATGTTTGAAGCCAATTCATGTGGTATCTTATCTGCTATTCATGAACAATCGGCTGACATCAATCAAGGGGTAGAGCGTGCTAAGCCAGAAGAGCAAGGTGCCGGTGACCAAGGAATGATGTTTGGTTTTGCTACCAAAGAAACAGATAATTACATGCCTTTGGCATTGGATTTAGCCCATAAAATTCTTCAAGAATTGTCTTATATTCGCAACAATGAGCCAAATTTAATTGGCTATTTGCGTCCAGATGCTAAATCTCAAGTTACGATTGAATATTCAGATGATCACGTACCTCAACGTATCGATACGATTGTAGTTTCAACTCAACATGATGATTTTGCTGCTGAACCAGAAATGTTAGCTAAAATCAAGAAAGATATTGTTGAAATCGTTATTCCACGCGTAAAAGCCAACTTAAAACCGGAATTGCAGGCTTTATTCAATGATGCCATTACCTATCACATTAATCCTACTGGTAAATTTGTGATTGGTGGTCCTCACGGAGATACAGGTCTTACTGGCCGTAAAATTATTGTAGATACATATGGTGGAAAAGGTGCTCACGGTGGTGGTGCTTTTTCAGGAAAAGATCCTTCCAAAGTTGACCGTTCTGCTGCTTATGCTACGCGTCATATTGCTAAAAACTTAGTTGCTGCTGGTTTATGTGATCAGGTTTTAGTTCAAGTTTCTTATGCCATTGGTGTGGCTAAACCATGCGGTTTATTCATCGATACCTATGGAACAGCTAAAGTGAACATGACAGATGGCGAAATTGCAAGAAAAGTAGAAGAGATTTTTGACATGCGTCCTTATTTCATCGAACAACGTTTGAAATTAAGAAACCCAATGTACTCAGAAACAGCTGCTTATGGCCACATGGGACGTAAAAACGAAGTAGTTAACAAGACTTTCGTTGGACCAAATGGACAAAAAATCAGTCAAGAAGTAGAATTATTTACTTGGGAAAAATTAGATTACGTAGATGCAGTAAAAGCTGCTTTTCAAATCTAATAAACCATTTTAGAGCATAAAAAAAGGGGACAAATTGTCCCCTTTTTCATTTTCATATTCAGACTATTCTGATATATCCAAAGCCGTTTTGGCTACTTTCACTTGGGTTATTTTAGCCTTAAAGCGCTTAATCTGTTCTGCGATGGCATTTAATGCCAAATCTAAGGCTTCTTCGAAAGACCTGGCTTTCTCTTTGACAAACAAAATGGCTCCAGGTACAGATATTTTAATTTCAAGTAACTTTTCTTTTACTTTCCCCTCCCCTTGTTCTATTTTAAGAAATACCTCTCCGCTGGTTATTCGATCATAAAAGGTTTCTAATTTGTTCAACTTAGCTTGGATACTCTCGACTAATTTACGATCCGCTGTAAAGTGGATGGCATGAACTTGCACTTTCATAAGCTTGAAATTTAAAGGTGAAATAATGCTTTGGGAATCCGACAAAGCCTACAACATAAAGAACGTTCTAGATTCATCGGAAATGTAGAATATTTTCAAAACGATGTCAAGCATTTAACAAATATTTTTGAAATAAACGCTTAAGTATTTTTTTGAAACAAATGGAACTAAAACTGAAAATTTTGATAATCAAATCATTAAATCCATTCTACTCGAATTAACCTGATGGAGATATTTTGCTTTCTAAAAAAATCATGCCAAAAAAACTGAATAGCAGATAAATGATCGTTAGGCGATTTCACTTCTACAAAGGCATATTCATCCCCTTTTTGAATAAATAAGTCGGGGAAACCCTTGGAATGTGTAGCCAAATTTTGCCACATATATGTCACCACTTCCGTTAAAGCAGCATGAGGTATCACCTGCACTAGGCGCTGAATTAAATCAAAGTCCAGATTTTGCCAATCGACCAAAGGATTCATTTTTCCTTGATTTCGCGCTGCATTCTGTTGCAACAAGGCTAACCAACTAGTCACATCTTCCAATAGACCTAATAAGTTTTTGAATTCATCCTGTAAATCCAAAGCAAAATTCTCTCTGGCATAATGACTAGGGGCATATTGAAAAGGATGATGAAAACCCGTTTTATTTTGATGAAATATTAAATCCCAAAACCAAAGTCCCATCATATTTTTCCAAACACGATTCTCCGTAAAAGCAGCATAATAGCCCTGATTTATAAAATAATCCACAACACCTTCCTCTACTTGGTCTTTCCATTCCATCGATATGGCCAATTTCTCAGCTTCCTTTAAACTGGCCGTCACTTGTTTAACTTGCTTTTTCGATGCTTGCTTCCAAAGATAATCTTCAAAAAAATGCCTTTCCTTGGGATTGGTAATCAATTCCAGACCTGTTCTAGCCCACATACTGGCCTCATCGATTCGCTTCAACTTAACCAATAGTCGGACTCTTCGTTCCAAAGAAGCACCCGCCAAACTCTCTTCATACATTGATAGCGCCATTTCCAATTCACCTTGTCGTTCCAACCAGCGCGCCACATGAAATAAAGTTCTCTCAAAACTTCCAATGCATAACTCCAATAATTCCGGAGCTAGGGGCCACATATTCATTTGCCAACTAGTCATTACTTCTTCTACGGCATTTTCCTCTTTCGACTTCTCAAAAAACCATTCTCGCCAAATGCTGATGCGCCATTTCTGAATAGCTTCTTCCCGAGTAGAAAAATATGGTACTAAATCCGCTTCATCGATATCAATGAATTGTCTATGCCCTAAATCACGAACCACAAAATCCGTTAAATCATGATTTCGACTTCCAAAAAATAAAAACTGGATAAAATGAAAATAAGTGGTCTGCAATGGCCGAATTAAGCCAATTTGAAGCTTCTCCAAGCGCATTAACAATTCCTTCTCACTCAGGTTTTCAACGATATACTGAAGCAATGCAGGCTTAGAAACCGATTTAGCTATGGGACTTTTTTCTCCCGACACTTGAATTAAGTCGAAACAAATAGCCTTATTCAAATTATTCAAACAGGCATATATGGACTGGCCCTCTGTCTGACCAATTCTTTCCAATAAATTCATATGAAACAACTCCGTCTTAGCCTCATCCAAAGAAGAAATCTCTGGGTATTGAAGTGAGTTTTCTTGAAACCAAATAGTTTTTCTTGAAGCAAGACGTAAATACAAACATTGAGCCGAAAAGGAGGATGTTTCAAAATCACGTATAAAAGTTTGCTCTTGATCATCCAATAATTGGCTGTAATGATTTGTTACATAGCGTAATACATATTGAAAATAATCCCAATAATAGGTAGGCGATAAATTGAGATTGGGACTATTATCCATATAGGTAGAAGCGTTCAAAGGATAAAAATTGTACTATTCGATGATTAATTTCGAGATTTTCAACAGAAAATTAGATTTTTTCAACAATTAATAAAACTTGGGTATATTTGCCTGCCTTATCTGAGGCATACGTATCCACTTACAATTTGAAACAAAAATAGTATGCAAACAGTCGCCAATTTCAATTTTGCTGGTAAAAAAGCCTTAGTTCGTGTTGATTTTAATGTCCCTTTAAACGAAAGGTACGAAATCACTGACGATACGCGTATAAAAGCCACGATCCCTACTATTCAGAAAATTCTGAAAGATGGAGGTTCGGTTATTCTGATGTCTCATTTAGGCAGACCCAAAGATGGTCCTACAGAAAAGTACTCATTGAAACACTTAGTGACTCCCCTTTCTATCGTTTTTGGTATCAAAGTAAAATTTGCTCCAGATTGTATCGGTGAGGAAGCGGCTCAATTAGCTAGTGAATTACAAGCTGGTGAAATTCTATTATTGGAAAATCTTCGTTTTTACAAAGAGGAAGAAAAAGGTGATGAGGAATTTGCGAAAAAATTAGCCAGTCTTGGTAATGTGTGGGTAAATGATGCGTTTGGAACTGCTCACCGTGCACATGCTTCTACTGCTGTGATGGGTAAATTCTTGAACGACCGAGTAAGTGGTTATGTCATGCAAGCAGAAATTGATAACGCTAAAAAAATATTAGAATTTGCGGATAGACCGTTTACGGCTATCATGGGAGGTTCTAAAATCTCTGATAAAATCTTGATTATCGAGCAATTATTAGATAAGGTGGATAATTTGATCATCGGTGGTGGCATGACCTATACCTTTTCTTTAGCAGAAGGTGGAAAAATTGGCAAATCAATCTCAGAGCCTGATAAAGTAGATTTAGCAAAAAGTTTGTTAGAAAAAGCAAAGGCAAAAGGAGTTAATTTATACATGCCGGTTGATAATGTAGTGGCGGATGATTTTAGTAATTCAGCCAACAGACAAACGGTGAATAGAGGCGAAATTCCAGATGGTTGGGAAGGATTAGATATCGGTCCTAAGACCATTGAATTATTCCAAAAAGTTGTTTCTGAATCAAAAACAATCCTTTGGAATGGACCTATGGGAGTATTTGAATTCCCGAACTTTGCTAAAGGAACCAATGCCATTGCAGATGCCGTAGTTAAAGCGACAGAAGAAAATGGTGCATTTTCATTAATTGGAGGAGGAGATTCTGCTTCTGCTATTAATAATGCAGGATATGGCGACCGTGTAAGTTATGTATCTACCGGTGGTGGTGCTTTATTAGAATACATGGAAGGTAAAGTTTTACCTGGTGTAGCAGCATTAGAAGCTTAATACCAATATAATTATATAAAATAGCGTTAAAGGCGAGGGAAGTATTCCTCGCCTTTTTGTATTTTAGCTAATTGCCAATTTGACCTCCATACATGATTCATTTTTCATCGCCCACACAATTAAAATCAAGCATACTTAGTCTTGATAGCCGTCAAATCTATTTACCTCAACAAACGGCCTTTTTTGCCGTAAGAGGGGTACATCATGATGGGCATCAATACATCGAGCCTTTATACCATTTAGGCATCCGAGAATTTATTGTTGAAAGTGATGCTTGGTCTGGTTTATTGGCAGAAAAAGCAAAAAAATGGACTCAAGCTGATTTTTGGGTCGTAGATAATAGCATCAATTGTCTACAAGAAATAGCTCGTATTCATCGTAAAAGTTTTTCGATTCCTGTTATTGGCATTACCGGTTCTAATGGAAAAACCACCTGTAAAGAATGGTTAGCAACCTTATTGCAAACTAAATTTTCCATCGTTAAAAGTCCCAAAAGTTTCAACTCTCAAATCGGAGTTCCATTATCTGTATGGGGCTTAAAAGCTCAACATCAAATTGCCATTTTTGAAGCTGGCATTTCTCGAGTTGGTGAAATGCAGCGCATTGAAAAAATCATTCAACCTACCTGGGGTGTATTCACGCATTTTGGAGAAGCCCATGGCCAAAATTTTGAATCAGATCATCAAAAACTACAAGAGAAGCTACAACTATTTGCTCATGTAGAAAAATTGGTCTATCGGCGTAAAAACATCAATCAGGATGTTATAAAATCAGAAATGCAGTCCATTAATCCACAAGCTGAACTCATAGCTTGGAGTACGGAAGATTTGGCTAACTGCATGTATGTTTATTGGAAAATAAGTCCTAAAGAAACCCATATACGGATTAAAAAACCGGCACAAAGTGAAGCGTTCTTAGATGTCAAAACAGAACTGACCGATGAAGCCTATTTGGAAAACCTGTGTCATTGCCTCATTATGGCGCATGTAGCAGGATTGAGTGTCGAAGAAATTCAAGCTCGAACCAAATGGATTCGTCCGATTTCTATGCGCCTAGAGATCAAAGAAGGACTCAGGAATAACCAGATCATCGATGATTCGTATAATAACGATTTGGATGGCTTACAATTAGCTTTACCCCTTTTGAAGAAATACGAACATAAAAAGCGTGTTTTAATCATTAGTGACTTCATTGAAGCCGGTATCCCTGCACCCGAATTATATCCCAAAATCGCTACATTGATTCAATCACAAAAAATTGATCAACTAATTGGTGTCGGGGATCACTTGATTAAATACCAAGACGCATTCAAGGAAATTGAAGTATTTTATAATACCGAAGATCTCATTGGTAGTGGAATCTTAAATCAAATTAGTGATGCTGTTGTCCTATTAAAAGGAGCGCGTAAGTTTAATTTTGAACAAATAACTCAGCTTTTAGAGACCAAGACCCATTGTACTAAATTAGAAGTCAATTTAGACGCTTTACAGAATAACCTTACCTACTTTAAAGAAACCATAGGACCTGATACCAAACTCATGGTGATGGTCAAAGCATTTGCCTATGGAGCTGGTGCTGTAGAGATTGCTCAAGTATTACAACAACAGGGAATAGATTACCTAACCGTTGCTTACACCGATGAAGGAGTACAATTGCGTAAAAATGGCATTTATTGCCCTATTATGGTCATGAATCCACAAATTGGAGAGTTAGATACGTTAAGCAATTATGCGCTCGAACCAGAAGTTTATTCCATGACCATGCTGGAAGCCATTGACGAATATAGTCATGCGCATAATAAAAGCATCAAAATTCATCTAAAACTAGATACAGGTATGAAACGACTTGGTTTTAGTCCTGATCAATGCAAAGAATTAACTAAAAAGATAGCCAGTATGCCACAAGTTTGGGTAGCGAGTATGTTAAGTCATTTAGTAGCTTCCGAGTCGCCCAAACATCAAAAATTCACAGAAAAACAAGTGGATTTATTTGAGAAGATGACCCAAAAGATCATTCAAACCTTGGGATATACCCCTTTGCGACATATTGCTAATTCAGCAGCCATTAAAAATTACCCTTCTGCTCGGTATGAAATGGTCCGATTAGGTATCAGTTTATATGGAATTTCAGAAAATAAAATAGAAAAGAAGTCCTTAGAAAATGTCTTAACCTTAAAAACATACATTTCACAAATCAAAGACATCAAGAAAAATGAAACCATAGGCTATGGTAGAAAGGGTAAATTAAAGTCGAACGGACGCATCGCCACCCTGGCTTTAGGCTATGCTGATGGTTATGCTAGAAGCCTTGGAATGGGTAAAGGGATGTTTGAAATCAATGGGTATTTGTGCCCCACAGTAGGTGCTATTTGCATGGATATGTGCATGGTAGATATCAGCCATTTACCCCTTGTGAAGGAAGGAGATGAGGCTATTGCCTTTGGTGGAAAAATACAATTAACCGATTTAGCTCACCAAGCGAAAACGATTCCATATGAACTCATGACTAACATCAGCGAACGCGTTAAAAGAGTCTATGTTAAAAACTAATTTCTGCTAAATATCCATTCGTTCTTAATATTCAACTTGCTTTATATACTTGATACCTCAGAAGAAATTCTGGGGTATTTTTTTTAACCAATCAGTTAACACTTCAGAACATAACAATGGAATTCTAGAAATCGAATTCAACAAAGAATCATGACTTTATTTGAAATTTCTATCAAATTAGCTTTAGCATCAAATAAACCATTATTAGCAATTTGTTTAATTATAATTATCAATATAAACAATTAATTAGCTTTATAGCGAAATATATTTAGCCTAACAGGCAATTAATTGTTTGAAGGGCTAAATAAGCTTTCTCTATTGTCATTAAATACGGTTTTTGGATAATACGTTGAATTGTACTAAATTAGCTAAATAGATAATTTTAATATGCAAGTAGAGTCTATAGCCAAAGCATTAGGTGATGAATCGAGGAGAAAGATTGTGGAGCTTTTGAAGGACGGTGAGCTGCCTGCCAGTACCATTTTTGAACAATTCAACTATGCTGCACCTACCATTTCCAGGCACTTATCTGTGCTCAAAGAAGCTGGTTTAGTGAGCACCCGCCGAAACGGTGTATTCATCTATTATTCCTTAGAAAAGGAAGCCTTACATGTCATACAAAACTGGTTAGCTCCTCTCCTAGGCTCTGCCATAGAAAAGCCCAAATCTGCCCCAAGAGAGCGAAGCCAAAAACCCAAAATCAAAACTGAAAGTAATCCCTTTGAGAAATTTCAAAGCGAATTTTAATCTTAGAATAATACTAATTTAATGAAACGATTTGTCATCATCATTCGGGGACCAGTAGCAGGAATTTCAGGTGAAAATTCACTCGCCACAGAAGAGGAATTAGAGCAAATTAGAACCTGGCTGAAAGGATTAAAATCCAGTTATGAGGACATGTTGTATCAGAAATTTTCAGGTCAACAACTGCACCTCACGGCAGCAGGAAAATTGGATTCAAAATTGATCAATCAAATTGACGGTGGAGAAATATCCCAGATTGTCACCCTCATATTATCCGACTGGGAAGAAGCCCAGAGAATTGCTAACAGTTTTCCCTTTGTTAGCCCATTTTACAGTATTGAATTACGTGAAATGGCTTAATAGTACAAAAAATGCCCTATACGCAACGTATAGGGCATTTTTAATATAAATCGCTGAGAATCGCTTATTTAAGAGCTAATTACAGATTAATTTCTCCTACCATATTCTCAGGGCGAACCCACTCATCAAACTCTTCGGCACTTAAATAACCCAAGGAAATCGCTGTTTCCTTCAACGTAGAGCCATTTTTATGCGCAGTTTGAGCAATTTCAGCCGCTTTATAATAACCAATCTTCGTATTCAATGCAGTAACTAGCATCAATGAATTATTCACGTGCTTTTGAATGTTCTCCTTCAATGGTTCGATACCCACAGCACACTTGTCGTTGAATGCCACGCAAACATCTCCTATCAATCGAGCTGAATGTAGGAAATTATAAATCATCACAGGCTTGAACACGTTCAACTCAAAATGACCTGAAGCTCCACCAATATTGATGGCCACATCATTCCCTAATACCTGAGCTGCCACCATTGTCATAGCTTCACACTGAGTTGGATTTACTTTACCTGGCATAATAGAAGAACCTGGTTCATTATCTGGAATATAAATCTCTCCAATTCCTGAACGAGGACCAGAAGATAACATACGTACATCATTACCTATCTTCATTAGACTCACAGCAACTGTTTTTAAAGCTCCGTGCGCTTCTACTATGGCATCATGTGCCGCCAAGGCTTCAAACTTGTTTTCAGCCGTTCTAAATGGCAATCCTGTCAGTGTAGCAATGTGCTTCGCCACATTCTCAGAATAACCTGCTGGAGTATTGATTCCCGTTCCTACTGCTGTTCCACCTAAAGCTAATTCGCTCAAGTGATCTAAGGTATTATTGATGGCCTTTAAACCATGATTCAACTGAGATACATATCCAGAAAACTCTTGTCCTAAAGTCAATGGTGTGGCGTCCATAAAGTGAGTACGTCCAATCTTCACCACATCCTTAAATGCTTTCGCTTTAGCGGCTAAGGTATCACGTAATTTAGTAATGCCCGGAATAGTCGTTTCCATCAAAATTTGATAGGCTGCAATGTGCATCGCCGTTGGGAAAGTGTCATTCGATGACTGGGATTTATTCACATCATCGTTGGGATGTACCACTTTCTTCTCATCCATCAAATTTCCACCTTGCAAAACATGCGCTCGGTAGGCTATTACCTCATTGCAATTCATATTGGATTGCGTACCTGAACCTGTTTGCCAAACGACCAATGGGAATTGATCTGCCCATTGACCTTCCAAAATTTCATCACAAACTTTGGCAATAAGATCTTTTTTAGATTCATCCAAAACCCCTGCTTCGAAATTCGTGATAGCAGCTGCTTTTTTCAAGTAAGCAAATGCACGAATAATCTCTTTAGGCATTTTATTGATGTCTTGAGCAATGGGAAAATTCTCAATGGAACGTTGGGTTTGTGCACCCCAATACACGTGTGCAGGTACTTTCACCTGACCCATCGTATCTTTTTCTATTCTGTACTCCATAAGGTAGCTTTGTGTTAAATTTGTAAGGAAAAAACAAAAATACCACCAAATCAAACAAGTCGCACACCTTTTTAAAATAAATAGCTAACATGATCACCATTTACGGAATACCTGCCTGCAATACCATGAAAAAGGCCTTTGATTTTTTAAAAAATCAAAGCGTTTCTTACGAATTTCATGATTACAAAAAGAAAAGCATCTCCCCTGAAACGCTGTCTCTCTTTTTAGAAAAACTTGGCCCAGCCACGGTATTAAATAAAAATGGAAGTACGTATAAGCAATTAGATGATGACACTAAAAAAAGCTTAGAAAATCCAGATAGCCTATTTGAATTTCTTCAACAAAAAACGTCTGCTATCAAAAGACCCATATTAGTCGATGGAGAAAGAATTTTAGCAGGATTTGACGAAGAAAAAATGCATGCTTGGTTGAATAAATAATATGCTATAAATAGCTTAACCACCACATTTCTTTGTGATCTAACTTATATTGATCAAACTTCTTACATAGTGGGTATAATCCCAGTATCAGGGCGATCCATATGACATAAACAACCCACAAGCTAAATCCATATCCTTGCAAATTAGGTTCAAATCCAATCCAAGTAGATAAAATCATCTTTTGCCAACCCAATCCTGAAAGCTCAGCAAAAAGCAAGGCAATTAAGTGAATAACATAGATATGAAGGATATAATAGAAAAAGGGCACACGACCAAAGGTGCAAAAAAAGTCAACAACCTTTCCTTTCCATTTTTCCGAATATGCCAAAAACAAGAAACTTGCTCCCAAAGTCATCAACAAGTACTGTAAAGATGGTGGGTATTTAGAAGGATTAAAAAATGAAATCAAGTCTTGCGATATGGTTGAATACTGCTGAAATGGATTCGGATCCCCATACCAATTAGTCCAACGAAGTATCACAAATAGTACGATGGAAATGATACCCAAAAAAGTAAAATAAACCTTCCGTTTTTGGGCGTCTACAGTTGATTGATAGGCACTTCCTATACAATATCCCAATGCCATAACTCCTATCCAAGGAATAAGGGGATACACGACCATCAATTGAATTTGAGAAGATATTGTATAAAATTGTTGTTCATGTAAAATGGACCAAATCATACTTCCAGGAAAATGCAGGTTATCTAAAAGATTGTGAAATAGAATAAGCGATAAACTTATAAGCCCAATATAGGCAGTTGGCAAATGGATAAGAGCCGCTAAGACCAACATACTTATCCCAAGTGACCAAATAACGGAGAGAGCATATACTGGGAAATGGACGTTAAAATACCAACCAAATCCGATAATAATCAATTCTGCAAACACGAGCCAGAATCCTCTTTTGATTAGAAATACTGACAGTTCTCCTTTTGTTTTTCGCTTACTCAACATATAGGCTGAAAGACCAGCCAGAAAGCTAAATGCAGGAGCACAAAAATGTGTAATCCATCGAGTGAAAAACAACATTAAGTTACTCTGAGTAGGATCTGCTGGATCAAACACAAACGCATCATAATGAAAATAGTCCCTAACATGGTCAAGGGCCATAATCACCATGACTAAACCTTTTAATAAATCAATGGATGCAATTCTGGTAGTTGTTGGCTGTGTCATAATTTGAGAAGGTTTGAGAGGTAGAAGACATTTCAAACTTTACCATATTTAGAAGATATGAATACACCGAGAAATGAATTGACAATGTAAGAATTAATTTTAAATACTAATTATTCCTTATAAGTATTTAAATATCAAATCATTACAAATAACTAACCATTGCTTTCCTTGACAATCTACAACAGCCGACGCTTCTCAAATAAATTAGTAGGTATTAAGGCTTATTCACCTGATTGGAATCCATCGAATTCAAAACGGGTAAATGTAAATGAAATCGGAAGGCAAGAATTCTCACAGTTATGACAACTGATGCGGCAATCAACTCCGTTATTGGAACAGAGAAGTCGAAATATTGACAAGCGAAATAGACCAATCCACCAGCTACACATGCCAACGCATAAATATCCTTTCTTAATAAGAGTGGGACTTCATTCAACAAAACATCTCTCAACAAGCCCCCTACTGAACCTGTGATGGTTCCCATGATAATACATACCCAAAAAGGTAAATGAGCGTCCATGGATTTACTAATACCCACAATGGTAACTAGGCCTAAACCAATCGCATCGAAAAGAAACAAGGTATTCCACCATTTGACCAATTGACTTTTGAGAAGAAGCACAGCCAACAAAGCAATAGCAGTTGTCAAAAAATAACGCCCATCCAACATCCAAAAAGGTCGAATACCCAATAATAAATCACGAACTGTTCCTCCACCAATAGCGGTAACGAGCCCAATGATATAGGCTCCGAACCAGTCTATTTGCTTCCCTGAAGCCAAACGAATACCACTGACAGCAAAGGCAAATGTTCCAATGAAATCGATCAAGATGGTGAAATAATTTTCCAAGAAACAACAATTATGGTGAGCAAATTGAACGCCCAAATTACATAGGATTCCTGTAAATAAAATATTCTATTGGCATATAAATTGACAGTGGAGAAAAGATACGCTTCCCTTCCAACTAGAAATTCTCTCTTTGATAATTTAATCCGCCGTAGTAGGGTCAATGATGGTGAAGACTTCGCTTACCAAATTAGCTGGAAAGCCTCCCATGCGGGCGTGCTCAAGAATCATTTCAGGATTGGGAGCTTTGTAGACACAATATATCTTATCATTGGTTACATAACTCTGTAACCATTTAATTTCTGGTCCCATATTATTCAATACACCACAAGATGTTTGTGAAATGGATTTCAATTGATCGTTGGTAAGATTTCCTGCTCCAGGAATTTCTCTTTCAATGAGGTAAGTTGCCATGATGAATGATGATAGAACATGTAGCCTACTCTATTCGGTTTTCGGCATCCCCGTAATATTTTAACATATATACTTAATATTCAAGGATTTACAATGAAATTTAAAATTCTTTTTGAGAATAAGTAAATAGGAAACCAAACTTCGCTCAACTCAACAATTACATGCTAACTAATTGACCTTAACTACATTGTTTACTGACTAATAAGTATCTGCTTATTAAGTTTCGACAGATATAAACAAAAAAGCGCTAAGGAACTCCTCAGCGCTTTTTAAAATTGAGTCAAATATTAAATAAATTAAATGATTGTCTAAATAATTAACTATCCTTTATAAAACACCCATTTACTAATTTCTTTCCAAGTCATTTTTTTGCCATACATCAAAATACCTACTCGATATATACGAGAAGATAACCAACTGCAAGCCAAGAACCCGCCCACTAACAAGACCATAGAAAGGACAATCTCCCAAGCTGGAACTCCATAAGGTAGACGAACCATCATATTGATAGGTGAGGTAAATGGTATAATTGAGGCCCAAAATGCAATATTACTATCAGGATCTTGCATGGTAAACTGAGCTAAAATGAAAGCCAAAATAATTGGAATCATCACAGGAAATGTGAATTGCTGGGCCTCTGCCGCACTTTCTACTGCTGAGCCAATGGCCGCAAATAAAGAGCTATAAAGTAAATACCCAAACAAAAAGTAGAAGAAGAAAGAGCCTAAAATCAAAGGGATATTAGTACTTTCAATCACTTTGTTTAATTCTTCCATAGGCTGTGTGCTCGACTCAGCCTTGGCAACACTTTTCTTCAACTCCTCAGAATGGCTAGAATTAGCCACTGTAGCCATTCTAGAAGGGGCATTGTACAACTTACTTGTAGCTGTGGATAAGCCCACTGTTAATACAATCCAGAGCAAAAACTGGGTCAATCCCACCATACCTACTCCCAATATCTTGCCCAACATTAATTGGTATGGTTTAATCGACGAAATAATAACTTCAATAATCCGGCTACTCTTCTCTTCTATAACCCCATTCATCACCTGAGAGCCATAAAGTAATAAGGTTAAGTACAATAAAAAGCCTAAGATGGCTGCCAGAATCATGGCTCCACCCGAACTAGAAGTCGTCTCGGCACCTTGCTTAGAAACGGTAATGGTATCACTGGATATATCTACTTGAGTTTCCTTGTATTTTACCGTTGAAATACCCGCATTACGCAGCAAAATCTCTCTCACTTTATCCTGAACCATTCGCTCAATATCATTCTTCAATGACAAGCTCAAATTCTTCTCTGAATAAATTTTCAGCCCCTCAGGATTCTTTAAAATATCCACTGGAATGGCGGCAAAAGCATCAAAACCTTGTTTATCAAAGGTTTTCTTAATTTGAGAAACATCACCTTTCAATAATTGAAAAGCGATTTCTTTATCTGCCAAGTCTTTTTGCTCAAATAACCCGCTTCCATCCCAAATAGCCACTTGTTTTACTTCTTTGTCGCGCGTAGCTAACCAAATAGGTACTGCATAAATAGCTGTTAATAACAATGGGGCTACTAAGGAGGCTATCCAAAAAGATTTCTTGCTTACTCGAGTCAAGTACTCCCTTTTTATAACTAATAATATCTTGTTCATGTTGATTCGATTAATTGGTTTCGTTGACTACTTGAATGAATATATCATTGAAAGAAGGTATCAATTCTTGAAATTTTTGAACCTGCACTTGATTGATCAATTGACCTAACAAATGATTGGGACTAGCTCCTTCTTGTAATTTAAAAATACCTTTCTTGGAAACTTGATCTCCTGACATTTCTAAACTAACCAAATCCACTCCTTGCAATTCCTGGGTCAAATTACCGTCAAATAACACCTCAAATTGATGAGCTTTGAATCGATTGCGAACTTCATTTTTTTCACCCGTTAGAACCACTTTAGAATGATTTATCAAAGCAATGGAGTCGCATAATTCTTCCACCGACTCCATACGGTGAGTAGAGAACAAAATACTGGTTCCTCGATCTTTCAAGGCCAAAATTTCATCTTTCAGCATATTGGCATTGATTGGATCAAAACCAGAAAATGGCTCATCTAAAATCAATAATTTAGGCTCATGAACCACCGTCGATATAAACTGAGTCTTCTGCTGCATTCCTTTGGATAAATCATCCACTTGCTTATCCCACCAATCTTTGATATCCAATCGAATAAACCAATCCTTCAATCTTGTGATAGATTCTTGTCTGGATAGGCCTTTTAATTGTGCCAAATAAATCAACTGCTCCCCTACCTTCATCTTCTTGTACAGACCTCGCTCTTCAGGTAAATAGCCAATTTGCTCCACGTGCTTGGATGACAACTTTTCTCCATCAAAAAGGATTTGTCCTTCATCAGGAGCAGTAATCTGAGTGATGATACGAATTAATGACGTTTTGCCAGCACCATTGGGTCCCAATAAACCAAAGATCTTGCCTTTGGGGATTTCGAGACTTACCCGATCTAAGGCCACATGGCTGGAATAACGTTTAACAACGTCTTGAATAGATAATATCATGTTAGGGTATGTTAAATTTCATCTAAAATAAAAAATGCGTTCATCCCATTGGTGTAAAAATGGATGAACGCAAAATATAAGGGATAAACGAAATAGCTCTATTTAACTACAACCGTTCTCTTTTTTCGTGCTGGACTTGGAGAGGCAGTTTTTGATTTCGCAATTGATTTTTTGGGGCTAGCCGTTGCACTTGAGGACACCTCAGCGCTTACTAGTTTAGTACCTTTGGTGAGCAGAGCAATTTGCTTATCCTTAGCAGCTTTTTTGGCTAATTTATCTTTCTTTTTAGCCTCTTTTTCCAATTGCTTTTTTGCTTTCTTTGCTTCCTTTTCTTTCAATTCCGCCAAGGCTTTCACTTGTTGGTCTTTCAATTTCTGGAATTTTTTAACGATGATTGCAATGGCCTTATCTGCAGTATTGACCATTTTTTTAGCATTCTTGTCATTCAAGCCACTTAATTTTGGCAAAATAGATAGTGCTAGTTGTTCGATTAATGTTTTGTCAGCTTTGCTCATACATGTTTATTACTATAGGCCTAAATCTAGAAAAGATTTACAGGAATAAAAATTTATTTGTGTTAAGTTTTTGTGCAAAAAGACAAATAAGAATGAATCTTATTTAAACTGGGTTTTTGAGACAAAATCCCAAACCACAATTCCTAAGCTGACAGATACATTTAGCGAATGCTTGGTGCCAAATTGGGGAATCTCTAGGCAGGTATCGCTGACGGCAATCCACTCATCTTGAACACCGAACACTTCATTCCCAAAAACAAAGGCGTATTTCTCTCCAGCAACAGGCGTGAAATCTTGCAGCGATTGAGATGCTTCCACTTGCTCTACCGAAACAATTTTAAATCCTTGGGTCTGTAATAGTGAGATGCAATCAGCTGCCGAAGCGCAATATTCCCAATCAACCGATTCATCTGCCCCTAAAGCCGTTTTAGTGATTTCTCGATGTGGAGGCTGGGCACTGATGCCACAAAGGTAAATTTTCTCACAACGAAAGGCATCTGCCGTTCGAAAGGCAGAGCCAATATTATTCATACTACGAATGTCATCCATGACAAGCACATAGGGGAATTTCTCCAAAGCTTTAAAAGCAGGAACATCGAGCCGATTGAGCTCGTCCATGGATAACTTCTTAGACATATTTTCTTCGAATTAATTAGGCAATCCAAGTAAATGGATAAGCTAATTCCGGAATTTTGATACGATCAGCCAAACGCTCAAGTCGAGCTGGCAAAGCAGCTACATAATCTCTCGCCTTTTCAGCAGCATCATTCAAGCCTGTGATTTTCTCTACTTCCCAGTCTTGGATTAATCCTTGCATGATGGTTACGTAATCTTGTGTTGTATAAACTCCTATACGTTGTGCTGCATCAGAAAAATGTTCAAATAAAGAACTTTTTTGACCATTGATCTCTCTCAAGAAATGAGCAGGCATGACAATTTTTTTCTTCATCATATCAGCAAATGCCAACATCATTTCAGAAGGATCTAATTTGAAAATTTCACTCACAAATCGACGATATGCTTTGGCATGACGTAATTCATCAGCGGCAATTTGAGCGCACATACGAGATAACTGAGGGTTACCGTGCTGCTTAGCCAATGAAGCTGTTCTACGATGTGAAATATTGGTGGCCATCTCTTGGAAAGAGGTGTACACAAAGTTTCTATATGGATCTGAAGATGTACCAATATCAAATCCATCTGAAATTAAATATTGAGTAGAAACGGCCATGGCACGCATATCTACTTTACCAGATAGATACAAATAAGTACTTAACAAATTACCATGACGGTTTTCTTCAGCTGTCCAGCTACGAATCCATTGAACCCAACCTTGACCTTGATCCTCCACTTGATTCACCGAATCCATCGCCATTAACCACGATTCATAAGTAGGCAAAGCTTCCTCTGTAATCGTATCTCCAATCAATACTGCCCAATAATCATAAGGTAGCTCCTGAGCAGCTTCTTGCAATAATTTTACCTCATTCAAAAAGTTTTCTTTCGTTGAATCAGGTAACATATCAGAAGGCTGCCAATTGGAATCAATTGGATTCAAATACTCCTGGACATAAGCGTCCATGTTTTTGGCAAGTTCAGACATGACCTCCACACGATTAGCAAATTGAGACATGAGATGTGTTTAGTTTGAATTATTAAATTAAACGAAGATACGAAAATAAAGTGTGCGAATGAACCTTATTTCACCTCCCAAATCGTAATTTGTTTTAAATCTAATTTACCTTTCTCCGAAAAAACAGAAAGATTTTCCCTGATAGAATGAGGGAATCGAAGCGAAGAAATAGCCACAGTACCCTCCTGAGCCAATAGCTCAAGCATTGAATGGTCAACCAATACACGTACATGTTTTGCCTTCCCTTCAACCCATGGGGCAGCATCCAATTTGAAAAAACCAGGGCTTAGAATCTTCCCAGAATGAGAACGATCGATGAACCATTGTTTTTTATTCTCATCAAAAGCGACCACCGTATACTCTTTCGGATTATCCACTGATTGCCACTTTAATCCCCAACGATCGGCATTCGTTGACTCTATTTCTAAATCAATCAGATAAGATTTCCCTTGTAACATCTTCATCCCATTCAAGAATTTAGGCTTAGAAATAGAAATGTCTTTTGCCTGAAAAGTAGGTTCAAGTGAACTAAAATCGGGTTGAAAATCTTGTTTCAATCTCAAGCCTTCATGGGTATCGACCAAACTCAGCTTTCTAACCGACGACATCTGGCCTTTCCAAGGAAAAGTTGGTTGCTCTTTGGCATATTGCCAGCTCAGTGCCCATCCTAGCCACATAACTTCATTGGGAGCTGTGTTATAAAAAGGAATAGCAGCATAAAAATCTTTACCATAATCCACAAATAATTTGGTATCACTTGTGTTTTCATTGATAAAGGTCTTACCATTGAATTCTCCCACAAAATATTGCATTCCCACAAAACCCTTTTGCACACCTTGAGAGGAGTTAAACAATACCCATTTACTCTCCTTTTCTCTGCCTTCAATGGGTAATTCAACCAAGGAAGGACATTCCCATATCATTTCTAATTCCCCTTGATTACTGAATTCACTAAGTAAATCCCATTTCAATAAATTCTTAGATCCATAAAATTGAACGGAACGATCCAAGGGTTTTGCCACTGACATAATAAACTGCTTACTAGAATGATGCCAGATGATATTGGGATCTCGGAAATTCAATAATTGAATATCTAAAATCGGATTTTGATCATATTTCTTCCATGTCAAACCATCATCATTGGAATAAGCGAGATGTTGTTCTTGTTTTTTATTGGGATAATCGGCCGTATAGATGGCAACTAATAGATCTTTGCTAGCATCTCCCAGACCCGACACATGGTCTTTATCCCAAACCACACAACCAGAAAAAATAAATTCTTCTCCGTGTGGAATAGCCACAGGAAGCTCTTCCCAGTGCCATAAATCTTTGCTTCGGGCATGTCCCCAGCTCATGTTCCCCCAGTCATTTCCCTTGGGGTTATGCTGAAAAAACAAGTGATAATATCCTTTAAAATAGATCAATCCGTTGGGATCATTCATCCAGTTCTTTTTCGGAGAAAAGTGAATGGATGGCCTCCAATGTTCAGTAGGGCTTTGAGCTGAAATAGTCAAAGAAATGAGCATCAATAAGCTAACTAGTATGCTAGGAAGCGGAATACTTTTGGAAAGAATTTTCATGAGCGTCAATACGTAAAAAGTAAGCATTACATAATGCTGGACTAAACCAATCCCCTAAGTTATAATAAGTAGCATCAGTTCCTAATTCCCAAGCAACAGGATGATGCCGATGGCCAAAGATATAACTCGATGATACTTGTTGTTTAATAAGGTCTTTTTGAAATTGCTCCTGAACGAATTGAAGAATATAATCTGTTTCTGGATGAAAGGGTACAGCTCCTTGCGTAATGGCATTCGTCTTTCGGGTATTAGACCAAGCATGTGCTAATCGAATTCCAAGATCTGGATGTAGCCAACGAAACAAAAACTGAGCAAGCTTATTGGTGAATACTTGCTTCAAAGCCTTGTATCCATAATCGCCAGGCCCCAAGCCATCCCCATGACCAATGAATATGGATTTGTTTGATCCATCGCTAAAGGTTAGCTGAAAACGCTCAGGATGGCGATAAATCGTGGCTGCTAACTCTTCTTGAAAATAATCATACATCCACAAATCATGATTACCTACAAAAATATGTAATTCAATACCAGCATCGCTTAACTCTGCCAACTTGCCTAAAAAACGAACATATCCTTTTGGAACAGCTTTTCGATATTCAAACCAAAAATCAAACAAATCCCCTAACAAAAATAAAGCTTGAGCATCCTGTTTGACTTGATCCAACCAATCCAATAAATAAGCCTCCCTCTCTCTACTTTCCTTTTCATTGGGGAAACCCAAATGGAAATCAGAGGCGAAATAAACTTTTTTACTGGCTTCTACCTGAATATGTTTCATAAAAAAAGGGGTGGCCAAGCCACCCCAAACATGAGTTAAACGGCCGATTCGCTGGAAGCATCATCGGAAGCTATGCTTTCTTCCTTTTTTACAGCTTTAGCTCGAGGCTTTTTAGTTGTCTTCTTGACTTCTTGTACATCCGGTGCAGATTCTGCTTTCTCAGCTAAATCTCGTTCATCCTTCGCTTCCTTACGCTTCTTTTCTGTTTCACCCTTGATATACTCCTGATAAGAAGTTAATTGCTCAAATGGACGAGGACCAACTAAAGCTTCTAAATCGCTTTGGAACAACACCTCTTTTTTCAACAATTGTTCCGCTAGAATAATCAATTTAGCTTTCTTAGAACGTAATAAAGCTAATGTTCTCTTGTAGGCTTCGGCAATAATCTTACGTACCTCTTCATCAATTTCACGAGCTGTAGTCTCCGAATATGGCTTATTGAATTGGTATTCAGTTCCTTTAGAATCATAGTAAGAAATATTTCCCAACTTATCATTCATACCATAAACTGTCACCATGGAATAAGCCAATTTGGTGATTCGCTCCAAGTCGTTTTGAGCACCTGTAGATACTTTACCAAAAATGATTTCTTCCGCTGCACGTCCACCTAAGGTGACACACATTTCATCCATCAATTGCTCAGTACGATACAAGAATTGCTCTTTCGGCAAGTATTGAGCATAACCCAAAGCCGCTACGCCACGAGGAACAATCGACACTTTTACTAAAGGATTGGCATGTTCTAAAAACCAACCAGCAATAGCATGTCCTGCTTCATGGTGAGCTACAATGTTCTTCTCTTCTGGAGAAATCAATTTGTTTTTCTTTTCCAAACCACCGATAACACGGTCCATAGCTTCTTGGAAATCAGTCATTTCCACCGCAACTTTATTTCTACGAGCAGCAATTAAAGCTGCTTCATTACATACATTGGCAATCTCAGCTCCAGCAAAACCTGGAGTTTGCGCCGCTAATTCTTTCACATCAACTCCATTAGCCAATTTTAATGGCTTAATGTGTACTTTGAAAATAGCCTCACGACCAATGATATCGGGTTTATCGATACTGATAGTACGATCAAAACGACCCGGACGTAATAACGCTGAATCCAATACATCGGGACGGTTCGTTGCCGCCATGATGATAATTCCTGAATCCGTAGCAAAACCATCCATCTCCACCAATAGGGAGTTCAAGGTATTTTCTCTTTCGTCATTAGCACCTGGCATAGAACCACGTCCACGAGAACGGCCTACCGCATCAATCTCATCAATGAAAATGATACAAGGAGCCTTTTCTTTGGCTTGCTTAAACAAATCACGTACACGGGCAGCACCTACCCCAACGAACATTTCGACAAAATCAGAACCAGAAAGGGAGAAAAACGGTACGCCCGCTTCACCAGCTACGGCTTTCGCCAACAAGGTTTTACCCGTTCCCGGAGGGCCTACCAACAAGGCACCTTTCGGGATTTTACCTCCTAAATCCGTGAATTTTTTAGGGAATTTTAAGAATTCCACAATCTCTTGAATCTCTTCTTTCGCTTCATCCAAACCAGCCACATCATTGAAGGTCACGCGAACTTTCGACTCCCCTTCAATCAAGGTAGCCTTACTACGACCGATATTGAAGATTTGTCCACCGGCACCGCCACCACCGCCCATGCGGAAGAAAAGGAAATAGAAGCTTAAACCCATTAAGATAAAGAAGCCCCAAGTACCTAACCAATCCAATGGACCCGTACGCGTTTCAGGCTTAGCCATAATCTGCTCATTACGAGGAAAGGCCTTTTGTCTATCTTCTAAAAAACGTTCAAAACCTTCTTTTGAAATTATTTGAAACTCAAAATGTGGACCTTGTTTCACTGAAATAAGGCCTTGAGGAGAGTTTTTGAAATACTTAGCTACATAATTTGGTTTCAGATTAACCTCAACCAATTTATCATTGACAATGGTCACGCCTTCCACTTCTTTTTGAATCAACATGGACTCAAATTGTTTCTGAGAAATCTCTTGAAGTGTGCGTTGTTTAGTAAAAAAGAACATACTCACTACGGCGATCATCAAACCAATGACCATCCAGCTTTGCATGCCTCCAACCGGTTTTTTAGGTAATCGAGGGGGAATTCCTGACCTCTTGGTATTCTTTGAATTGTTTACTTGTTTTGCCATTGGTTATCTATTTGGGCTTGTAACAATGTAGCGGAGTGATTAAGTTTCTTTTCGAGGAAAAATTCTAAAAATTCCAGATTATAATTCTGGAACAATCGTGAATTTAGCATCTCCCCATAATTCTTCTAGTTTAAAAAAGGATCTTTTCTCTTTCAAAAACACGTGCACGATGACATCATAATAATCCATCAATATCCACTCACGATTCGCTTTTCCTTCAATAGAATGGGCATGCAATTTACCTGCTTCCCATATTTCTTTATCTACAGAATCGGCAATTGCATCAATCTGGGTATCTGAAGTACCGGAACAAATCACAAAGAAATCCGTGAATGCATTTTGTACACCGCGCAAGTCCAATACCATAATTTCCTGTGCCTTCTTTTCTTGCATCCCCTTGACTACCCAATTCACAATGTCTTCCGAGATATCTTGCTTGGGGGACTTAATGGAACTTTTACGCATATATTGTTTTGATCTAAATGTTTATAGAGAACTATCTTAACGATTAAAAATTTAAATTTGTTCTACACAAGCTTAAAATTACAAATAAATTTGAACAATTACCACGCACCAACTCGGTTCATAGGCAAATTGGCGAAATACATTCCCACTTGTCCGTCCACCAATTCCATGGCTTTTCAAGAGTCATTAGAAAGTACTATTCCTGAAGGGTTTGCTTGGGTAGCCGGACATCAAAGTGCAGGTAGAGGACAAAGAGGGAATACATGGCAGGCAGAACCAGATCAAAATTTATTACTTTCCTTTCTCCTAAAACCCTCCCATTCTCTACTGGAAAATCAATTTTATCTCAGTAAAGCGGCAGCATTAGGTATTTTAAATGGATTACAACAGTGGGCAACTGAAAACTATGGAGAAAAACTTCCATTAGCCATCAAATGGCCCAATGACCTGTATTTAGATGGAAAAAAATTAGGCGGTATATTGATTGAAAACAATTTTCAAGCGGGCCAATGGACTTTTTCTATCGTAGGAATTGGGCTGAACATCAATCAAACCAACTTTGCCGATTTACGAGCTTGTTCCTTAAAATCCTGGATGAAGTCTCCGCAATCTTTCGATTTACATGACATTTACAAGCATATTTGCAAAGGTATAGAAAAGGAATATGAATATTTTTTAGAGCAAAAATTCCATTTGTTGGATGAGGCTTACCACCAAAAATTATTTAGATTCCAAGAATGGCATTCTTATCAGGACAATCAACAGGAGTTTATTGGTAAGATTCTAAGAGTCAATGCTCAAGGCCTTTTAATCATGGAAAAACCAGGAGGAGAACAAGCCTATGAAATAAAGGAATTAAGTTTTATTTTTAAGGACTAAGCTTTGAAATAAAACTTGTTCATGATAGACCAATACCGCAGCAACTTAGAGAATTTCCTTTATTGGGCAGAACATCGACCAGAGGCTGTTTATCTAAAGCAGCCCGTTGGTAAGCAATATCAAGATTTTACTTATCAAGAAGTTGCTAGTCAAATCAGCAAAATAGCCAATTACCTGCGTCAAACATTAGATGACCAGCTCCCGAACCATGTAGGTATTTTGTCGAAAAACTGTGCCCACTGGATCATGGCTGACTTGGCCATTGCTGCGGCAGGTGCTGTTTCTGTGCCATTTTATCCCACATTAACAGCCGATCAATTAAATCAGGTATTGGTGCATTCCGACTGCCAAATACTCTTCGTTGGAAAACTAGATCATTGGGAAAGCATACGATCAGGAATTCCTTCCAATATCACCTTGATTTTCACTCCTGAGCACCAAAGTCCAATTTCAGAATCACACTGGACAAGTATTGAAGCTCAGTATGAACCCATCGATTCTTTTCATCAGGCAGATGCCCGTGAGCTAAGTACCATCATTTACACCTCAGGAACCACGGGTTCCCCTAAAGGCGTCATGCTACACCATGAAGGGATCATTCATGTCATCAACATAGCCAAAGAGGCCGCACTTTTGCAACAGCCTAACAACCGATTCATTTCATATCTTCCTTTGAGCCATATCGCCGAGCGGAACTTTGTCGAGTTCGCAGGCACAGCATCAGGAGGAACCATTTATTTTGTAGAGACATTGGAGAGCTTTAAGGATAATTTAGTGGCCTGTCGACCTACCCATTTCTTAGCTGTGCCTAGAATTTGGGCTAAATTCAGGGAAGGGATTTTACAAAAAATAGGGGGACAACAACGCCTACAACTTTTACTATCCATCCCCTTGCTGAATCATTTTATCAAAAAGAAAATCAAAAAAGGGTTAGGTCTAGATCAAACCAAAATGAATGTAACAGGTGCCGCACCAATGCCCACCGAATTGTTGCAATGGTTTCAAAAAATCGGCCTTACTATTCAAGAGGCCTATGGTATGACGGAGAATATGGGCTTTAATACCCTAATGCCACGAGACCAAATTCGATTGGGTACTGTTGGGAAACCTTGGCCTACTTGTGAAGTAAAATTAGATCCTGAATCGCATGAATTACTCATGAAGGCCCCCTACATTACATCTGGCTATTACAAAGAACCCACCTTGACCCAAGAGCTTTTTGATGGTACTTGGCTAAAAACGGGTGATATGGCCGAATTGGATTCCGATGGATTTATTTCCATCATCGGACGCGTGAAAGATAATTTCAAAACCAGCAAAGGTCAATATGTAGCCCCTGCACCGATTGAAAACATGATTTTATCTCATGAATGGATTGAACAAGCCTGTGTAGTTGGGACCAATTTACCACAACCTATTGCCTTAATCATTCTAAATGAGGAAGGTAAAAAAGCTGATAAAAACAGCCTAGAATTAGCTTTAGATGGCATTAAGAGTAGTTTAAAGCCGCATTTTAAAAAATATGAACATTTGTCGAAAATGGTCATATTGAAAGAAGATTGGACCATTGAGAACAATTGCATCACTCCTACGCTAAAAATCAGAAGGCAGGCCATCGAGAAAAAATTTCAAGATAAAATAGAAGCCTGGAATCAACATCCTGCATCCATTCTTTTTGAATAATTCATCCAAGGGTAAATTAATAGCTATGCTTTTTGACTAAATTAGAGGCATGAGACGTATTTTACCGCCTAATGTTTTCATTTTCAGCATTTTCATTTGCTTAGGACTTGGTTTATCCACCAGTCTTTGTGGGCAAATGGTGGAGGTAGATAGCATCCAATTCAAAGGAAACGAACGTAGTAAAAGAAGCATCTTAAGGCGAGAATTAGATTTTAAAGAAGGTGATTTGCTGGATTTAAATGAAATTGATAAAAAATTGGAATTCAGCAGAAGGAAACTCATGAATACCAATTTATTCATTTGGGTTCGTTCCGAATATCACTTAACCAAATCAGGGAAATTGTCCATCAATTTTGATGTCTTAGAACAATGGTATTTTCTTGGCTATCCCGTATTCCAATTGGCCGACCGTAATTTAAATGAATGGTGGGCCCGTGGCCATCCATTGGACAGAGCCATTTATGGGATTCACTTATTGCATAATAATTTCAGAGGAAGAGCCGAGAGATTGATGTTAAAAGCCGAAACTGGCTTCACTCAACGGTTGGAGTTCTCTTATAATAATCCTTACGTAGACCGAAAAAAAACACTAGGAATAGGCTTTAATTTGGATTATTTGACCAGTAAAAACATTGCCTATAAAACACAAGCAGACACCTTAGTTTACTTAGGCTCTGAGAATATTTTACGCGAAAAATGGAGTGGTGGGATCAGCTTTAGAAAGCGCTTTCGTTTCTATGATTTCCAGACTTTCGAAGTCAAATACAGCCATAACTTAGTGTCTGATACCATAACCAAACTCAATCCAGCCTATTTTCAAGGGAAATCCAATGAGCAAAACTTCATGCAGTTGGGTTATACTTTTTCCTATGATTTTAGAGATTATGTGGTGTATCCTTTGGTTGGTAAAAAAATCGACATCAGTTTTCAAAAATATGGCGTATTAGCTCAAGATGAAATCAATTTTTGGGAGATCAATGCTGGACTATCCTATTTTTTCGATTTGGGTAAAAAGTTTTATTTCAGTAGTCAATTCAAAGGAAAGATCACTCAAGATGGGGCGACCGTACCTTACGCAAACCAGCGAGGATTGGGATATCGCAACGAAGTAGTGAGAGGTTTTGAACTCAAAGTAGTGGACGGGACGGATTATTTCTTATCTCGAAACACCTTGAAATATCAATTGTACAAACAAATTATTCCCCTTTCCTTCATCCCGTATAAGCAATTTAATCAGATGCCCTTATCCATTTATCCAACTGCTTTTTTGGATTTGGCCTATGTGAATCAAGCGAATCGAGTAGAGACAAAAAGTAATTTTGCCAATAAATGGTTATTTGGGTATGGGGTTGGTTTGGATATTGTGACCTATTATAACTTCGTATTGAAGATGGCGCTGCCCTTTAACAATGGAGGAAAATATGGCTTTGTGGTGGGATTAGGCCGTGAATTCTAAAAAAAAAGCCAGTCAAAGACCGGCTCCTTTTTAAAATACCTAACCACTAATAATCTTAAATATTGTTAGTTTGACGAATCAAACGTAAAAATCGTTGAACAAAAATAACACTATTTTTCTAAAAACAGAATATATCAAATTTGAATTTTTTTAATTTTAGAAATTCAATTACATCACATTGTTGATTCTCCCTCAAATGAACCCTAAAACAAGCTTATTACAAAAAAATTTAGCATTTGCGCTCATTATCAGTTTCTTGATAATTTCAAATGCTTGTCAAACTACCTCCGATAAACAAGAAGCAAATCAGAGTAATCTGGAATCAAAAAAGCAAGCCAAGCAAAAAGCCTGGGATGAGAGCACGCCTTTATTGCAACGAATCACCTTGGGATCTGAAGGTATTATTCGGAATGTTACTTGGGGACAAGATATGTCGACAATTGGAGAAAAGGTGGAACTATCCGAAACTCAACCTAGCGTAGGAAAATCCTATACTCAATTCTTCGATGATACGGATTTGAACTTTGTGGACATCACCTATTTACCTGATGAAAATAATAAGGTAAAAGGAATCATATTAAATATCTTTCTAGAGGAGCAAGATGATGTCTTGGACTTAACTGCCAATTTCAAAGAGTATTTAGGAAATATTTATGGGAATGGCCGAGGTAGTGCCAAAAAGATTGTTTGGAAAAACGAAAATACCCAGGTCATATTGGAAGATGTTGGTACTCCCAAAGACCCAGGTATTCAAGTTGTTTTTTCTAAGATAAACTAAACTTTCCAAATCCACTGACGGGTATCGGCTACCTCGCCCAAGCGGATGTGATTGATTTCATGGAAAACTTTAGAGGAGAAATCGCTTTCTTTTCTAGCAGGTAATTCATAGTCCTTACCCTCAAAAGCAATGACTTGAATGGGAGCAATCACCGCTGCGGTTCCCGCGCCAAAAGCCTCGGTAACAGCACCTGACTGAATCCCTTCTACTAGTTCCTTTACTGAAAGTGGTCTTTCCTCTACTTTCATGCCCCAGTCTTTTGCTATTTGTAACACCGACTTTCTCGTAACACCATCTAAAATGGTATCGCCAGTTGGTGCAGTAACCAAAGCTCCATTCACCACAAACATCAAGTTCATGGTTCCTGCTTCTTCTACATATTGATGGGTAGCAGCATCAGTCCAAATAATCTGATCATAACCAGCTTTATTGGCTTCCTGTGTTGGGAATAACGAACCTCCGTAGTTTCCTGCATTTTTAGAGAATCCTACACCTCCTTTAGCCGCACGAATGTATTCTGTTTCCACACGAACGCGCAATGGCTTAGCATAGTAAGAACCTACAGGACAAAGGAAAATAATAAACTTATAAGTATTGGATGGTGAAACACCTACGTACTCATCTGTAGAAAACATGAATGGACGGATATACAAGGAACAACCTTCTTTGGCAGGAACCCATGCCTTATCCATTTGCAACAATTGTCTCAAGCCACCCATAAAAATCTCTTCTGGGACTTCCGGCATGCACATCCGAACGGCAGATTTATTGAAGCGTTTGAAATTTTCTTCTGGTCGAAAAACTAAAATCTCATCTTGCTTAGAACGATACGCTTTCATTCCTTCAAAAATGGCTTGTCCATAATGCAGCGACATCATGGCGGGTTGATAAGTCAATGGACCATAAGGCTGAATGCTTACTTTTTGCCAAGCTCCATCGGCATAATCCGCTACTAACATGTGGTCAGCAAAACTGCGACCGAAAACTAAGTGATCAAAATCAACCTCATTGATACGAGATTGGGCTATGCGTTTTATTTCTATTTGCATCATATTAAATCTTATTAGCTATCTGCCAGAGTTCCACGGAATCTCAGGGATTCCCAATGAATGGTGGAGATAGCGGCACATCATGAATAAATAATCCGATAATCTATTTAAATAAGCGATGGATATTTGATAAGCTTCTTCTTTTTCTTCAGCTTGAACCCATCTGATTAGGCTGCGTTCTGCACGGCGGCAAACAGTGCGGCAAACTTGTGCCAAGGCAATTGTCTCGTGACCACCGGGCAGAATAAAGACTCGCATGGGTGTTAGTACCTCATCCATCTCGTCAATTAATCCTTCTAGGGCTACAATATCATGCAGCTCAATGAGCTTCATATTTCCTAAAAACTCAGTAGAGTCGCTAGCCACATGGGCTCCGAGGACAAATAAACTCGTTTGAATCCCCAACACTTTGGTATTCAATGAATCCGACAGTTGTGTATTCAATAATCCTAAATAGGAATTTAACTCATCGATATCCCCAATGGCATCAATTCGCAAATCCGATTTAGATACACCATTCCCATCAGCAAGTCGAGTAAAACCCTTATCTCCGTTTTTAGTATAGATCGCCATGGCTATATAGTATAAGGTACAAATTTACTTTTTTCAAGCCTGAATTACAAGAATGAGGCATAATTATCATTTTCCTGATGGAAAGAATACAAAGATTAGGTCAGTTAGATTTTCAGACCTAATTTTGTGGACATTTTAATCAACGTATGTCGATCGATCATTTCTTTTCTCGAGTATGGCGCATCATATCCATTATTGGATTTGGCGTCTCTCTCCTATTTATATACCGTGGCTTACCTGATCCTACGGCGGTACATTTTGGTGAAACAGGTCGTGGCGATGGATTTTTACCCAAAGAAGAAATATTCTATTTGACAGCAGGTATCATGACTTTGATTAATATGTTGGCCTTGCTATTGATCAAAAACATTCAGAAAATACCTGATAATCAATTCACTATCCTTTTTTCCATTTTTAAGAAAAAAGGAGGAACTAAGATTAAAGAAACCATTGGACATTGGTTACACATGTTACCCGCTTTGATTAATACCTACATGATATTGGTATTAAGGGCGCTACTTTTATTGAACGATGAAAGAACTTATAACCAAGATTTCTCCTTCTATCCTTATATAGGCATCATCGCATTGCTTATTTGGATTGCCTACCTACCTGTTCGCTTACTAACCTATTCGGATTATTTGGAAGAATAATGAAGCTTGAATTAGCCCCTTTATCGATTCAGGCATTTGATTATCATCTACCTGAATCCAGCATTGCTTTACATCCTAGTCCTAGCAGAGATGCTTCTCGACTATTGGTTTCCCAAAATGGACAAATCTCGCACCATCATTTTTATGATATTTTAGATGTATTACCGAAAAACAGTTTACTCGTTTTTAATAATACACGCGTCATTCCAGCTAGAATACATCTCCAAAAATCAACGGGAGCTACCATAGAGCTGTTCTTACTAAAACCGTTGGCATCACAAATTGCGACCCAGCTAACCATGGAGTCACAGCATGAAGTGGAATGGGAATGCTTGGTAGGAAATAAAAAACGGTGGAAAGATGGAGAAATCTTGCGACATGAACTTCTAATTGGTGACGAAGAAATTCAATTGGCATTGCATTGGATAGACCGAGAGAAAAATTGGGTCAAAATAACCTGGAACAGCACACATCTATTTGCCGAGATATTAAATGCATTTGGTCAAATCCCACTTCCACCCTATTTAGGTAGAGATTTAGATGAAGAAGATCAAGAAAGGTACCAAACCATATTTTCCAAAGAATTAGGTGCGGTGGCGGCCCCCACGGCCAGTCTTCATTTCACACAGGCTTTATTGGACCAAATACCAACAAAAGGACATCAAAGTACTTTTATCACCTTGCATGTGGGCGCAGGAACCTTTCTTCCTGTAAAAGAAGAAAATGTGGCCAATCATCCCATGCATCGGGAACAATTGATTTTCTCCATTCCTATGATGGAGGCCATTCTGAAACATGAGGGTCCGATTGTGCCCGTTGGCACAACGGCTTTAAGAGCCTTAGAAAGCTTATATTGGTCAGGTGTATATTTATTAGAAGAAAGAGAAATCCCTTCTGAGGGCTTTGTCTTGGCCAAAGAATTTGCCTACTTGCCAAGAGCTGAATCCTATTCGGTCAAAGAATCCTTAGAAAAAGTCATCGCTTATTTACAAGGCCATGGACAAGATCAATGGATAGCGGAAACGGAATTATTGATTATGCCAGGTTATACATTACACCTATGTGATGCCTTAATTACCAATTTCCATCAGCCTAAATCAACACTATTGGTTTTGGTTGCTGCCTTGATTGGCGACCATTGGAAAGAGGTCTATGCGGAGGCCCAAGAACAGGGTTATCGCTTTTTAAGTTACGGAGATACGTCATTGTTATTCAAACAGTAGACGAATTCAAGCAAATATGCTTATTTTTGCGACCATTTTATTTATGACAACCCAAGAAAATGCAAGGTAATTTTATCGAGGAATTGAGATGGAGAGGCATGTTACATGACATGATTCCCGGCTTAGAAGAGCAATTAGCTAAAGAAATGACGACGGCTTATATTGGCTTTGACCCTACTGCACCTAGTTTGCACATCGGAAACTTAGCTGCTATTATGTTGTTAAAGCATTTCCAATTGGCCGGTCATAAGCCCATTGCCTTGGTGGGAGGCGCTACCGGTATGATTGGTGATCCATCAGGTAAGAATGCTGAGCGGGAGTTTTTATCCGAAGATACCTTACGCGAAAATCAGATTGGGATTCAAAAGCAATTAGAGAAGTTTTTAGATTTCCATACAGGAGCAAATTCTGCGGAAGTAGTGAATAATTACGATTGGTTCAAAGAATTTAGTTTTTTGGGATTTTTACGCGAAGCAGGTAAGTTTTTAACGGTGAATTACATGATGTCGAAAGATTCGGTAAAAAACCGCTTGGAAACGGGACTCTCTTTTACGGAATTCTCCTACCAGCTATTACAGGGTTACGATTTTTATCATTTGTACAAAACCAAGAATGTCCGTTTACAAATGGGTGGTTCTGACCAGTGGGGTAATATTACTACGGGTACGGAAATTATTCGTCGGAAGGAAGGTACTGGAGAAGATGAAACGGATCGCGCATTTGCTTTGACTACTCCATTGGTTACCAAAGCTGATGGTACTAAGTTTGGTAAATCGGAATCGGGCAATGTATGGTTAGATCCAAGCAAGACTAGCCCGTATGAATTCTATCAATTTTGGTTGAATACGGCAGATGCCGATGTTCCTCGATTATTGCGTGTGTTTACCTTGTTTACGCAAGCAGAAATAGAATCCATGGAAAAACAGCATGCAGAGGCTCCTCATTTGCGCTTGTTGCAAAAGGCCTTGGGTCAGGAGGTAACCACGCGGGTACATGGTGCTCAGGTATGTGAGGAAGTAATGGAGGCATCCACGATTCTATTTGCTAAAGATGCGATTGAGCAATTGGAAGCGGCGGCGGAGAGTGTATTCCAACAGCTCCCGATTTACCAAGTGAGTCCGGAGGCAATGGCGGAGTGCCAAAATTTAACGGATTTAATCAGTGTAGGATGTAATCATTTAATCTGTAGTTCTAAAGGAGAAGCGCGTAAAGCCATCCAAGGAAATGCGATAAGTGTGAATAAAGTAAAAGTGAATAATCCACAAGCAAATATTGATTTTCCGTTATTGCGTAATAAATACTTATTAATTGGCAACGGAAAACAAAAAAATTACATTCTGGCTATCAGCTAGT